>CABJAW010000005.1 GCA_902363665.1 Lachnospiraceae bacterium
CGGGCAGGGATAAACGCTGAAGGCATCTAAGCGTGAAGCCCCCCTCAAGATGAGATATCCCAAGACCCCTTGAAGAACACGAGGTAGATAGGACAGAGGTGGAAGTGCAGTAATGTACGGAGCTGACTGTTACTAATCGGTCGCAAGCTTATCCAAACGCGGAGAAAGAAATTTCAAAGCAATCGGTAGGGTTAAATAAATCGGAGAATGATATTTGAAACAGACTGTATGTGGTTTTGAAGGTACATCAAGTACCTGATTTACATAAGAAAACAGGTACGAAAGAATTTAAAAAGTACATAAGAGAAGTTTGAGGCATTGGAGAAATCCAGTGTCTTTTTTACTCTTTATAGGAAAGACCGCCGTTGGCATTGTGCTGAATTGAAAATAGCCCGCACAAAGGCGGGCATGACAAATAAGCGGTTGCCGGTTTACAGGAAGAGTTTCTTCGACATACTTTTCGTCTTCATGGCGATTGTAATGGAAGGTAACGAACTCGCCGTCATATTTGTCAATTCGAGATGTGGCTATAACCGGGCGACCGAGATAGCGGCCGATATATTTGACTACGGTTTTAGGATCACATTTATCAGGTTTGGCATAAACATAGAAGCCATGTTTATGTTCAGAATAACATAAGGCTTTGACCTTCTTAAAAGAGGGGCCAAGCCGGCTTTGCATTTCGTTAAGCAATGCGGTACGAAAAGCATTTCGAAGGTAGGTATAATTAAAGTGTGTGATATGGCGCCAAAAACCATCATCGCTGTAGCCATCTTCGGAAATCAGACAGTGAATGTGCGGATTCCACTTAAGATCCCTGCCAAAAGTATGAAGAACCATGATGTAGCCGGGAGTGAAGTTTTTGGATTTATTCATTTTAACATAAAACAAGCAAGAATTCTCCCACCTCTACAGGTGGTGAGATGAATTGCAAAATATTTTTCTGAAATGAAAAAGAACACTTGTTTTGTATTCCGGAATGTGGTATAATATAATCAGTCGAAAATGAAAGGAATACTGATTATATGAAAGAAATGGACCATAATGCTCATTCAGTATATCTCATGTATTACCATCTGATTATGGTTGTAAAATACCGGAGAAATGTAATTGATGATCCGATTTCAAAACGGGCAAGAGAAATATGGGAATATATCGCACCCTCCTACGGGATCACACTGGAGGAGTGGAACCATGATGTGGACCATGTCCATGTTATGTTCCGTGCACAGCCAAAATCAGAACTCAGCAAATTTATCAATGCCTATAAAAGTGCGAGCAGCCGTCTGCTGAAAAAGGAGTATCCGGAAATCCGGGAAAAGCTTTGGAAGGAAGCATTCTGGAGCCAGAGTTTTTGCCTGCTGACAGCGGGAGGCGCACCGGTTGAAGTGATCCGGCAGTACATCGAGAGTCAGGGGGAAAAGCGATGAACCAGGCATTCCGTTTCCGCATCTATCCAACAAAAGATCAGGAGCTTCTGCTGGCAAAGACATTTGGCTGCTGCAGGTTTCTGTACAACCAGATGCTGAATGCGAAGATCGCGGAATATAAGAAGACCGGAAAAATGCTGAGGAATACCCCTGCGGTGTACAAAAAGGAATATCCATTCCTGAAAGAAGTGGATTCCCTGGCGCTTGCGAACGTGCAGCTGCACCTGGAACGGGCATACCGGAACTTTTTTGGGAATCCGGCTGCCGGTTTTCCGAAATTCAAGTCAAAACACAGAAACAAAAACAGTTATACAACAAATATGGTAAACGGAAACATTCAGGTGGACGGGCAGCGGCTGAAGCTTCCGAAGCTGAAATGGATCCGGATGAAAAAGCACAGGGAGATCCCGGAATACTGCTGTCTGAAATCGGTGACGGTAAGCAGGGAACCTTCCGGAAAATATTATGCCAGCCTGTTATGCGAGGCTCCTGACTGTGAAAACCAAACAGCAGGAAAAACGTACGGGGATGCAAGGATTCTGGGGATTGATTATGCGATGCATGGAATGGCAGTGTTTTCGGAGGAAACAGGGGAGATAAATGCCGGTTATTACAGAAAAAGCGAGAAAAAACTTGCGTGGGAACAGAGGAAACTGTCCCGCTGTGTGAAAGGCAGCCGGAATTATCTCCGGCAGAGACACCGTGCCGCATTGTGCCATGAGAAAATCCGGAACCAGAGAAAAGATTTTCTCCATAAACTGAGCCGGGGAATCGCAGACCGGTATGATGTGGCGGCAGTAGAAGACATCAATATGAAAGCGATGAGCCGGTGCATGCATTTCGGGAAAAGTGTGCTGGATAACAGCTATGGGAAATTCCGGGAGATGCTGGAATACAAACTGCGCCGGCAGGGAAAACGTCTGGTAAAGGTGGACCGTTTCTTCCCGTCCAGTAAAAAATGCTGTAAATGCGGGGCGGTAAAGAAAGAACTGAAATTATCAGAGCGGATCTATATCTGCCCATGTGGGAACCGGATGGACCGTGACTTAAATGCAGCCATCAATATCCGGGAAGAAGCGCGGCGCATGCTGTGTGCATAAGAAAAATAAGTCCGTATCCGGACAGAATGGAATAAGCCCGTAACCGGGCAGAAAAACCGCGGGGCACGCGGGGATAGCCTGTGAAACCTGGCTCGCTGGAGCTATTGAACAGGAAGCCCCCACTTCAAAATCGGAGATTTAAGTGGTGGGAGCATGTCACCAGAGAAGATTATGATTGTACAGGAGCAGAATACGTTTTTTGGTATTATGAGACTGGGGACCGGGTGAAAAAACTGAATGGATATATGGAAAAAGGTGGATATCTGATCAGGAAAAGAGAAAGTTTAAATCAAGAGCGGAGGGAAAAAAGATGAAACGGACATTAATTGTCATCGACATGCAGAATGATTTTATTGACGGCTCTTTAGGTACGCCGGAAGCGCAGGCAATCGTGCCGAAAGTAAAAGCGAAGATTCAGGAATATGCAGATCGTGGTGATGAGATTATTTTTACACGGGACACACATCAGAAAAATTATCTGGACACGCCGGAGGGGAGAAAGCTTCCGGTAGAGCACTGCATTGAGGGAACATACGGCTGGCAGATCGCAGACGGACTGATGCCGGAAAGCTGCGAGGTTATTAATAAGCCGTCTTTTTGCTGGACAGGCTGGGCTGGACGGACATTTAAAAAGGTGGAACTGGTAGGGCTGTGCACCGACATCTGTGTAGTTTCAAATGCGTTGATTCTGAAAGCAGAATATCCGGAAGCAGAGATTTCTGTTGATGCGAGTTGTTGTGCAGGTGTGACGGTAGAGACGCATCAGGCGGCACTGCTGACGATGAAAATGTGTCAGGTTGATGTGACGGCGGCAGAAAATGTGTAAGTTAAAAAAATCTATCAGGCGTGCTGTTTTTTTCCCGAATTCGGAGTACACGAATGTAAACTGGCATCTATGGTGCTTGACGGAATTCTAACGCAGGCGATATTTTTGCTGATCTACCAGAGTGCAAGACTGCTTATGAGTGAAAAACGTGCCTTTTGGACCGGAGCGCTTGCAGTTTTCTTTCTGCCATTTTATTATTATGCATAGATTGCTTATACAGATGTTCCCGGGATGTTTGCGTTGGCTCTTATGGTGTATTTATATGTATTTGCAAAAAAGACGGAAAACTGTAAAAGCAAATATATATGGCTTATTTTATTTGGTTGTGTAGCTGGAATTGCATACAAGATAAAGGTGACGACAGTAATTTTTGTTATCGCACTTTTTATTGAAGAATTTCTGAATAAAAAAGCGAGTCTGGAAAAATGGAGAAAAATTGCGCCATGAATGGTGTAAAAGTGTTTTTGCCGGTGATTACTATGGGGCAAAGCATCCAATGCGACAGACAAGAACCTGGGAGCTGCTTGCAGGGGGCGGAAAGTGGCACTGGATTTTGCAACTGTATTCGTGGCCGTACTATGCGATGATCATAGCCGGTCTGGTGCTGGCCGGATTTTCCGCTTTTCTGGAAAAGACAGAGAGAAGTTCTGTATTTTCCGTTAGTCGACTGACGTTGCTTGGTATTTTCCTGTTTTTATCGATCTGGGAATGCAACAGCCGCTATCTGGTCTGTTTTATTCCGGTGATGATACTGACGGCATCAGATGGATTGACACAGGGGTGGAAGCTACTGGTGGGATGGAAGGAAGAAAGAGAGAAAGAGAAGAGCAAACAGGTGTCTTCAGCAGAATAGAAAAGCATGAAAAGTAAATAAGACATAAAGCGTTGGATTGCCCGGAGAGCGTGCTGCTTTCCGGGCGTTTTATGTTTTAAAAATTTTGTTTGGGCTATGGCTCAACTCCGGCGTAAGCTTCATTGATGCGAGTGTTTCTGTCCAATTCTCCTATTTTCTTTCTTGAATTCCTACTAAATTCGTCGGATTTTTTCTTGCCATAATGAGAAAAAAGAATTATAATCAAATCGCAGTAAAATAGTGGGAATTAAACTGCATCAGAAATCCACGGACTGGGCATTCAATAACAGGAGTAGATTAAGAAAATCTGGCCGATTTGTGAAAAGAGAAGTAAGCGGTCTGACAATGGAGGTAGAAGAATGGCAGCTTCATTATTAAAGATTGATCAGTTGCATGTAAACGTGGAGGAGAAAGAGATTCTTCACGGTATTGATTTAGAGATAAATAAAGGTGAGACACACGTCCTGATGGGACCAAACGGAGCAGGAAAGTCGACGCTTGGCTATGCGTTGATGGGAAATCCGCGCTATGAGGTGACGGATGGTGCAATCTATTTTAATGGAAAGGATATCACGAAGGAGACTCCGGCGGAGCGCGCGAAGGATGGCATTTTCCTTTCATTCCAGAATCCGATCGAGGTGCCGGGCATCACACTTGGCAACTTTATCCGTACGGCGCTGGAGCAGCGGACTGGAAAGAGGATTCGTCTGTGGGAGTTTAAAAAAGAACTGAAAAAGGCGATGGAGGTTCTGCAGATGGACGAGTCCTATGCGGAGCGTGATCTGAATGTGGGATTTTCCGGCGGTGAGAAAAAGAAGGCTGAGATTCTGCAGCTTCTGATGCTGCGCCCGTCGCTGGCGATTCTTGATGAGACAGATTCCGGGCTGGATGTCGATGCGGTGCGCACGGTATCGCGCGGCGTGGAGGAATATCAGAAAGACAAGAAGGGAGCACTTTTAATCATCACACACAGCACAAGGATTCTTGAGGCGCTGAAGGTAGATCGGACGCATGTCCTGGCTGACGGTCGGATGGTGGCTTCCGGCGACAGTTCGCTTGTGGATGAGATCAACGAAAACGGTTTCGAGAAGTATACCGAGCAGTAAGGAGGCGGAAAAGTTGAAGGAAAAGACATACGTGGAAGACATTGACCGAAGCATGTATGATTTCCGCAACGAGGAGAAGGATGCTTACCGCGTGAAAGAGGGACTGACTCCGGCAATCGTGGAGCAGATTTCGCGTGAAAAGCATGACCCGGTGTGGATGCAGAATTTCCGGCTTCAGTCGCTGCAGATTTACAATGAGATGGAAATGCCGGACTGGGGTCCTTCGATCAAAGGTTTAAATATGGAAAATATTGTGACGTATGTGCGGCCGAATACACATATGAGTGCGAAGTGGTCGGACGTGCCGGAGGATATCAAGGATACCTTTGAAAAGCTTGGCATTCCGCAGGCAGAGCGGAAATCACTGGCCGGTGTCGGCGCACAGTACGATTCCGAGCTGGTCTATCACAACGTGCGTGCTGAGGTAGCGGCGCAGGGCGTGGTATACACGGATATGGAGAGTGCGCTGACCGGAAAATATGAAGACATGGTGCGCAAACATTTCATGAAGCTGGTACCACCGCGTGACCACAAGTTTGCGGCGCTGCACGGGGCAGTCTGGTCGGGCGGTTCTTTCGTTTACGTACCGCCTGGCGTATCAGTGGAGATTCCGCTGCAGTCATATTTCCGGCTGAACGCACCGGGAGCAGGGCAGTTTGAGCATACGCTGATCATCGTGGACGAGGGTGCCTATCTCCATTTCATTGAAGGGTGTTCCGCGCCGAAATACAACGTAGCAAATCTGCACGCTGGCTGTGTGGAGCTGTACGTCGGAAAAAATGCGACGCTGCGCTATTCGACGATCGAGAACTGGTCCAAGAACATGTACAACTTAAACACAAAACGTGCAAAAGTCGCCGAGGGCGGCAAGATCGAATGGGTATCCGGCTCATTCGGTTCGCACGTGTCCTATCTTTATCCGATGAGCCTGTTAAACGGAGAAGGTGCGCGGGCAGAATTTACCGGTATCACGTTTGCAGGAAAGGGCCAGAACCTTGATACCGGAGCAAAGATCGTACACAACGCGCCGAATACTTCCTCCTACATGAATACGAGATCAATCTCAAAGGACGGTGGAATCAGCACGTTCCGAAGCGCGGTGGTTGTAAATCCGAAGGCGAAGGGGAGCAAATCGGCCGTATCATGCCAGTCGCTGATGCTGGACGATATTTCAAGATCCGATACGATTCCGGCCATGGACATCCGCACAAACGATGCAGACGTCGGACATGAGGCAAAGATCGGAAGAATTAGTGATGAAGCGGTATTTTACCTGATGTCGCGCGGCATTTCTGAGGAGGAGGCAAGGGCGCTGATCGTCAGCGGCTTTGCGGACAATGTTTCCAAGGAGCTTCCGCTTGAGTATGCAGTGGAGATGAACAATCTGATCCGGTTGGAAATGAAGGGAAGCATCGGATGAGATTGGATGAAGCACGCAGCAGATCTCAGGAAAAAGATATCTGCATGGATGCAAAAAAGCGGAAATATCCCGGCCATTTACAGGATTCGGCAGAATATGCTGCAGGAAGGAACAATATGAATCAGGAATATGAATTAAACATAAATCCGCTGCCGGCGAAAACGTGGAACTGGCTTCATATGAATGAAACCAGTGTGAAAGCTCCGGCACTTTTGGAAAACGGCACGGTGGAGCAGACAGTACCGTCGTCTGTCGCATACAGAACTGCATCGGAAAACGAAGCAGATGCGGTATTTTCGGAAATACAAACCGGAATGGGAGACGAAATGGATGACTTCCTGAAAAACGGAGACACGGAGCTCCGCGTTTATACAACAAAATCACAGACCGCAGAAAAACAGCCGCTTGTCCTGAATTTTACGTATGGAACAGACAGACATACGGCAAACCGTCTCGCGTTTCATCTGCTTCCGGGCAGTGAACTGACCGTTCTGATGGATTTTTCGGCAGAGACCGAAAGTGATGGCATGGCGGCAATCCAGACGAAGGTATATGCAGAAGAAGGTGCAGTGCTGCATCTGGTCCAGGTGCAGCGGCTTGCAACAGGATTTACATTCTACAATGACATTGGTACAAAGTGCGGCAAAAACGCACGTGTGGAGACAATACAGCTGGTGCTTGGCGGAAAGAACACATACCTTGGAAGCAGGACTGCGCTGGAGGGAGAGAGCAGTGCGTTGTCGTCAGATGTTGGTTATCTTGTCGGGGCAAATGAGCATCTCGATATGAATTTTGTGGCATATCACACCGGCAAAAAGACGGAGAGCCGTATGGACGCGTCCGGCGTACTGCGTGAAAACGGGTTCAAGCTGTTCCGCGGTACGATCGATTTCCGCAAGGGCTGCGCAGGCGCGGTCGGCAATGAAAAAGAGGATGTACTGCTGCTTGACGATGCGGTAGTAAACCAGACAATTCCGCTGATCCTCTGTGAGGAGGAGGACGTCGAAGGAAATCATGGCGCCACGATCGGAAAACTGGACGAAGAACTGCTGTTTTATCTGGAATCCCGGGGAATGTCGGAGGAGGCTGTCTACGAGATGATGGCGCGGGCACGTATTGATGCGATTGCCGGAAAGATTCCGGATGCAGGAATGCGCGAGAAGATACGTGCGTATCTTGGGGATGTACAGGATGAAGAAAAGTAAGCAGAGAATGATTGGCAGAGAGCGGCGCAAAAAGAAAGGACAACGCGATGAGCACGAACTTTGACGTAAACAGGATCCGCGAGGATTTTCCGATTTTCAAAAATCATCCGGACCTTATTTATCTGGACAATTCGGCAACCTCCCAGAAACCATTTCAGGTGATCCGGGCGGTGACGGAGTTTTACGAAAAAAGCAATGCAAATCCGCTGCGCGGGCTGTATGACCTTGCGCAGACGGCGACAGAAGAATACGAGCAGGCAAGGGAAAAGGTGCGGAAATTCATTCACGCGGCAAGAGCGGATGAAATTATTTTTACGAGAAATGCAACGGAGAGCCTGAATCTTGCCGCATACAGCTTTGGTGATCTGGTGCTTCACGAAGGCGATGAAGTAGTTGTGAGCATCGCGGAGCACCACAGCAACCTGCTTCCGTGGCAGGCGGCGGCTGCGCGTCACGGCGCAGTGCTGCGTTACCTGGAATGCGATGAGAAGGGTAAGATTACAGAGGAAGCATTTCGGGCGGCACTGACAAAGCGGACGAAGCTGGTGGCAATCACGCAGGTCTCAAACGTGCTCGGCAGAAAGAATGATATCAAAACGTTTGCAAAGGCCTGTCATGAAAAGGGCATCGCGATCGTTGTGGACGGTGCTCAGAGTGTACCGCACATGATGGTCGATGTGCAGGACCTGGATGTAGATTTTCTGGCATTCTCCGGGCATAAGATGCTTGCACCGATGGGGATTGGCGTACTGTACGGAAAGCATAAATACCTGAAGAAAATGCAGCCGTTTTTAAGCGGCGGAGAAATGATCGAATCGGTGACAAGAGAAAGAACTGTCTTTGCACAGCCGCCGCAGCGCTTTGAGGCGGGAACAGTCAATGCAGGCGGAGCAGTCGGACTTGGCGCGGCAATTGATTATATCAATGCGATCGGCTTTGAGCAGATTGAAAAGCAGGAGAGCATGCTCACGCAGCTTGCGGCAGAGCGGCTGCAGAAAATCCCGCATGTGCACCTCATCGGCTCAGACGATCCGGCTGAGCACCACGGAATTCTGACGTTTTCCATTGATGGTGTGCATCCGCACGATATCGCAGCCATTCTGGATGCGGATCACATCGCGGTGCGTGCCGGTCATCACTGTGCACAGCCGCTTCATCAGCATCTAGGCGTGATGTCGACAACGAGAGCGAGCCTTGGATTTTATAATACCGAGGAAGAGATCGTGAAATTTACAGACAGCGTAGCGCAGATCAGGAGGAAAATGGGCTATGATGAGTAATACATTTTATAATGAGATTCTGACGGATCACAACCTGCATCCGGGTCACAAGCATGACCTGCCGGATGCAAACCTGGTGCTGGAGGGCGTCAATCCGAGCTGCGGCGATGATATCTGGCTGAAGCTGAAAGTCGAAAATGATGAGATTGTGGATGGCGCGTTTGTCGGGGACGGATGTGCGATCTCACAGGCATCGGCGGATATGATGCTCGACCTGATCATCGGAAAGAAAAAAGACGAGGCGTTAAAGCTTGCGGATATTTTTCTGCGGATGATCAGGGGCAGTGTGAGCGACGAGGAACTGGACGAACTTGAAGAAGCTTCTGTTTTAAAGGATATCGCGCATATGCCGGCGAGAGTAAAATGTGCGGTGCTCGGATGGCATACGATGGAGGAGCTGCTCGGGGACGGAGAGGACGAGGAATAAGTCGAAAATTTTTCAGACACGTTTTATGCAAGGGAGTCAATCAGGAGCAGGACGGTGGATAACAGACTCAAAATAGAAGGAAGATGTGGAAAAACACAAATACAGGTTTTTCATCACAGCTATTATTACGAAGGATATAATACGTTTCAGACAGAAAAATTGTAAAAGGAAAGCAGAAAGCCGTCGCCCTGGCAAAATGTGTTTGCCGGGCGGCGGCCTTCTGCTTACAGCTCCTGCCCCGCGAGCCAGTCCAGAAAGCTCTGCGTCAGAGAAAGCTTTTTCGTATCAAAAGTGCGAAGCGGTTCAGCGACCGTTTTCCAGTCCGGATCATCGTCCCGGAGCGTGCCGACGAGAAATTCATCCGGTGTCGTATCAAGCGCGGCAGCGAGCCGCATAATCACCTCAAGTGAGGGAATCGAAACACTGCGTTCAATATTAGAAAGATATTTATAACTCAAATCTGCTTTTTCTTCTACTTCGGACTGTTTCAGTCCCAGTTCTTTTCGCCTTCGGGCAATCCGTTTCCCAATTTCGCCATAATCTAAAGTCATGTCTGCCTCCTGGTGTTCTCTTATGTAATCAATGGTAGTGTTCCTTTAATCATAAGTAAAAACCTCTGAATCTGAAAAAGCCGGGATGTGCTAAAATTACAATTACAGATAAATTTAAAAAGGGTAAACAGACGAAAACGGTAACTAAAAGTTTTTGGGTTACTTCAGTAAAATATGAAAATCCATTTAAGGGAGTTATGTTTGATAGTACGAGCTATACAAGTAAATACAATAAATATTGTGGAGATCCAAAGACCATAGGTTTGAATATTTCCCGATTAAAAAGCATGGTGTTTAAGTACAGCTTAAAATCAGATTGAAAAAAGGAACTGGCGTAATTATATCTCTGAAAAATACCAAAACAAAAATATGTGAAGATATGTTATTTTATGTGAAATAGCGATCAGGGTTTCAGTTTAAGGAATATACACATTATCCGCTTTTCAATAAAACTGCTGTTCCAACAAAAGGAAAACTACACTCCCGCGTGTTTTCCCCATTGCATCCTCCGGTCAGATTTGCTACTGTATCAATATAAGGAAGAGATTGGTTTCACAAAACAAAGCAAAACAAGGAAGGGAGGAAATGCAAAAATGAAATCAGGAAAAAAACGGCTTATGCAGTTTCTGATGCTGTGCGGTCTGCTCGGTATTTTTATGATGCCGACACAGGCAGCTGCAAAGACTGTACAGAGCGGAAGGGACAGCAATGGGACTTCGGTTACGAAAACCCAAAATTATGAAGAGTTTGCCAAAGCGACAGCGGCGCTGGTAAAGGAAAACCAGGGGAATTATGATGCGCGGGCGGCTTCTAAAAACCGCTTTTTCGCGAAGCGCCTGATCGTAAAATCAAACGGAAAATCACTTGATTTTTCAAAGTTAAATGCGACGGCGGCAGTAAAAGGACCGAACGGGCTTTACGTTGTACAGTTTGCATCGGTTGCGGCGACGGAAAATGCAATGCGGACGATCGAAAGCTGGTCTGGTATCAAATATGTGGAGCCGGACAGCCTGTCCCATGCAGGAGGGGAAAAGACGGCGCGGGTGGAAGGAACGATTCCGGAAAATGATCTGGCGCTGAACGGAGAATGGTCTCTGGGAGAAGATTCGCAGGATGAGGATACGAACAGCCCTATGTCAGGCCTGGCAGGCGTTTCAGAAAGTCTGGCCGCCGGAAATACGGCGCTGATGGATTCAGTGAAATTCAATTCCTGGGGGGTTGAATGGATCGGAGCGGATTCCTATGCAAAAAATGTGGCGGCGCGGACTTCTTCCTCAATCAAGGTAGCGGTTGTAGACAGCGGTGTGGATCAGACGCATCCATTCCTGGAGTCGAGGGTTACGTCGGATGGCTACGATTTTGTGGATGTCGACAGCAATCCATATGATGAATTCGGTCATGGAACCCACGTATCGGGAATCATCGTAGACTGTACGCCGGGCGTAAAGGTGAAGATTCTTCCGGTGCGTGTGCTTGGGGCAGATGGCAATGGCTGGAATTCTGTGATCAGCTCCGGAATCTATTATGCGGTGGAGCGCGGGGCCAAGGTGATTAATATGAGCCTGAATGGCGACTGCACACAGGATGAGGAAGATGCGATTGATTACGCAGTGCAGAAAGGTGTCACTGTAGTAGTAAGTGCCGGAAACAAAAACGAGGATGTGGTAAAAACATATAACTGCCCGGCGCATAAGAAGAATGTGATTTGTGTCGGTGCGATTGATTTAAGAAATGTAAAAGCGGACTTTTCAAACTATGGAAGCACGCTGGATGTCGTGGCACCTGGTGTCGGAATTTACAGCTGTGTGCCAGGCGGTTATTATGAGAGCTGGGACGGTACCTCCATGGCTACGCCGCATGTGGCTGCGCTGGCAGCAATGGTGAAACTGGTGCATCCATCCTATTCACCGGCTCAGGTTGAAAAGACGATCAAAGCGCACTGCAAAGACCTCGGACCGAAGGGACACGGCTACGGCGTTCCGCAGTTTGCATCGGTTGACCGTGTGATTGATGTAAAATCAGTGACACTGAATAAGACGAGTGTTACCGTAAAAGCAGGACAGAAGTACACCTTAAAAGCAACGGTTTCTCCGTCCAATGCAACGAATAAAACGATTACCTGGCGCAGTGCAAATCCGAGTGTGGCGACGGTAAGCGGAGGCGTGGTGACGGCGAAAAAGGCCGGAATCGCCACGATCACAGCGAAGAGCGCGAATGGAAAGCAGGCCACCTGCAAAGTGAAGGTGACATCAGCTGTAAAGCCTGCAGCGCCGATCCTTACGCACGGTTCTATGAACCGGGACGGAAAACTCAGTCTTGGCTGGAACGCAGTAAATGGAGCGAGCGGCTACCGGGTAAATTATTACAATTATGGGACGGGTACAACGGGCACAAAATATTTAAGCGGAAAGACCAATACCGAGTGGACGATCACGCTGAACAAAAACGTGCTTTACCGTATTTCTGTCTGCGCATACCGGATCGAGTCCGGAGCGCGGGTTTACGGGGCAACAAGACTTGCCTACGCTTCCGCACCGAGAATCATTCAGGGAGCAAATGCGACCAGTACGGCGATCACCTTAAAATGGGCGAAATTGAAAGGGATCAATGGATATTATATTTACCTGTCGGCCAGCCGTGATTCCGGTTATACGAGACTTGCACGGCTTTCCGAAAATGCAGTCTCCTACCGGGTGACAGGACTTGGCGCTGAAAAAACGTATATCCGGGTAGTGCCGTATAAGCTTGTAAATGGAAAGGCAGTAACACTTCCGCATGAAATAACAACTCTTTCCCGCTGAGTATAAAACCTCATCTGTTCTTTTGGCTGTCTGAAAACAGGCAGCTGGACAGGTGAGGTTTTTTTTGCGCGCATAGATGATTTGTAATTGCACATATTGTCTTTCTTTGCTACAATGATAAGAGAAGCAGAAAATTACCTTAGGGGGAGGTAGACGTATGAAAACAACAAGGAAACTAACAAGATATCTGCTTGCGCTGTGCTGTATGCTGATGCTGTGGGCGCTCCCGGCACAGGCAGCGACACTTGGCAAAACGCAGATCACAAAAATTTCGGTGCGCAGTGCATCGGCGCTGGATGTATCCTGGCAGAAGGTCAGCGGGGCATCCGGGTACGAGCTTTACCGGAAGAGCGGATCGGGAAGCTTTCAGAAGGTAGCATCTGTTGCCGGAATCAATCAGTGTACCTGCACGGATGGAAAGCTGAAAGCAGATACCCTGTATACGTATCAGGTACGGGCGTACCGCAGTGTCAGCGGCAAGAAGCAGTACGGCGAGCCATCGGCGGCAAAGAGTGCAAGAACGGCAGCGGAAGTCACTGCAGTCACACTGGAAAAAATAAAAAATATCAAAGTTGGGCAGTCTGCCATGCTTCGGGCGACGCTGCTCCCGGCAAAGGCGGTGGAGCGCGATCTGACCTGGAGCAGTTCCAATCCAGCCGTTGCATCGGTTTCTGCAAACGGAAAGATCTTTGGAGTATCAGCCGGTGAGGCTGTGATTACGGCACGCGCATCCAATGGGAAAAAAGCGTTCTGTAAGGTGACGGTTGGCTATACAAAGACATCCACCTTTGATGAGTTTGCCATGGCGTCAGTGGAAGTGATCAAAAACTACCAGAGTGCGGCAAGTGGTGACCGGGCTGCGGCGAACAACAGATTTTATTTACGGAGACTGATCGTAAAGAGCAACGGCAGGCCGCTTGATTTTTCAAAGCTGCGCGCAGCTGCTGTTGTAAAGAGCCCGGACAACAGGTATATGATACAGTTTTCTTCTGCAGCCGCAGCAGAAAATGCATACAATATAATCCGGAAATGGTCTGGCATTGTATATGTAGAGCCGGATTCCTATGTGGGGATTGAGGGAGAAGGAGGCACGAAACAATCAGCTTCCGGAAAGAATGTATTTAATGGAAGCACGGAAGTGGAAGAGGAGAACGCAGGAATTTCAGCTTACGATGCGTCAGATCCCGGTGAGTGGAGCACCGGAAGTGTGGATCTGAGTGCTACTCTGTCAGCCCTGGATTCTACCGAACTTTCCCTGACAAATACGGCGCTTGATTCCATCCAGTCGAACTCCTGGGGCGTCTCAAAGATCGGTGCGTCGGCATATGCAAAGCGCATCAGGGCAAAGACATCTGCTACGATCAAGGTGGCAGTTGTAGACAGCGGTGTGGACCGGTCACATCCGTTTATCAAGTCAAGGGTTCTGTCCGGATATGACTTTATTGATGGTGATTCCAATCCGTACGATTATCACGGACATGGAACGCATGTATCCGGAACAATCGTGGACTGTACACCGGGACTGAATGTGAAAATTTTACCGGTGCGTGTCCTGAATGCGAAAGGCGAAGGCTCTTCTTATGTGGTTGGGCTTGGAATTGAGTACGCAGTAAATCACGGGGCAAAGGTGATCAATTTAAGCCTTGGTGGAGGCTGCAGCAGCTATAAAGAAGACGCAATTAATTATGCGGTCCGGAAAGGTGTTACGGTCGTTGTTGCTGCAGGAAATGAGTATACCAATATTAACCGGGCGAGTGAGGGCTATCCGACGTGTCCGGCCCATATGAAAAATGTCATCTGTGTCGGGGCGGTAAACTCCAGCAACAGAAAGGCGGATTTTTCAAACTACGGAAGCACACTGGATGTGGTAGCACCGGGTGTCAGCATCCGGAGCAGCATTCCGGGCGGCTATTATGAGAGCTGGAACGGTACTTCGATGGCGACCCCGCATGTCGCGGCACTGGCGGCAATGGTGAAGCTGGCAAATCCGTCCTATTCACCGGCTAAGGTAGAGTCGACGATCAAGAGCCACTGCAAAGACCTTGGAAGCAAGGGCTGGGATCAGTATTACGGCTATGGCATTCCGAACTTTGCGAATGTCGGAGGCGGAAAGACAATCGCGGTTACAAAGGTATCCCTGAACAAAACAAGCGTTACAGTAAAGCGCGGAAGCAAGTATACCTTAAAGGCGACAGTTTCTCCGAGCAATGCAACCAACAAAAAGGTCACCTGGAGCAGTGCAAATCCGAGTGTGGCATCGGTAAGCAGCAGAGGCGTGGTGCTCGGAAAACGATCCGGTACTGCGACGATCACAGCGAAAACGTCAAATGGAAAGAAAGCAACGTGTAAAGTCAAAGTCGTAAATCCGACGCCTGTGACAAAGCCTGGTGCGCCGACCGTGACGTACCGTACGATGGATGACGACGGCTGGACTTATCTGACATGGCGCAAAGTAAACGGCGCAAACGGTTATCGCGTCAGATGCCTGAATTATCGGCAGAATACAACAGCAGTGCAGTACTTAAGCGGAAGCTCCAATACAACCTGGTACCGCTGGCTTGATGAAAATACGGCATACCAGATCAGTATCTGCGCGTACAAGGTACAGAACGGAAAGCGGGTCTATGGTTCTACCAGAGCGCTCTATATGGCTGTACCGCGGAGCGTATGGGATTCGGATGCAAGCCAGACGGCACTCACATTGAACTGGACAGCGCTTCGTGGCATCCATGGTTATCGGGTATACGCTTCTCTGTCTCCGGATTCCGGATATCAGCTTGCAACTACGCTTCCGGCAGGTGCGACAGCCGTTCGATTCACCGGACTTGGAAGTGCGCCTGTTTACGTAAGGATTATTCCATACCGGACTGTAAACGGAAAGAAAATGAATTTCCCATATAAGAATATCGTAATTTCTTAACAAAATCGTGTCCTAAGCAGGACTAAACAGGCAGCAAAGCGGATTGCGAAGATCCGCTTTGAATGCTTTGGAAATGATGCGGGCTTGACCGTGTCCGTACAGCGGAGTATAATCTACGGTTAAGAGGACACGGAAAAGTGCCCGGCCATGGCGGAAAAATCGAGAGTTCGTGAAAACGAAAGGAGAAACAGGATGAGAAAGATCAAAAAATTATTTGCAGGAGTTGTGCTGTTTATGCTGGCAATGGCATTCAGCGTGACAGCATCGGCAGCAAGTTATCCGGACGCGCCGTATATGAAAGATAATTATGTATTTTCTGACAGCGGATATGTTCGGTTTGAGTGGACAAAGATAAGCAAAGCAAACGGATATCGCTTAAAGTTTCTTGATTACAGCAAGAAGAAAGTTACCACAAAAAATTTACCTGGAAATGGCAATACCTATTACAGCGGATATTTAAATCCGAACGCAGTTTATCGTGTCAGTGTTTGTGCATACAAAGTAAAAAACGGAAAGAAGTATTATGGAAATGAGCGCGGAGGATGGATTGCAGCAAAACGGGTGAATAAGACGGCCGCGTCAGGAAGAAACTGGATTACATTTAAATGGAATAGACTGTATGGCGCAAATGGGTATTATGTATACCGCTCCTACAGCCAGAATTCAGCAGGAAGAGTCTGGAAACGCTTATCCGGAACGGCAACATCCGTTCGCATTACCGGCGTTACGAAAAAAGAGTATGTCAGAATTGTGCCGTATAAGACGGTAAACGGTAAGAATTACGGACTTCCATATTATACCCATATGATTTATTAGATTTAAGGGTGATCAGCCCTGCCATGGCAGAAAGCTCAAGATTCCCGCAGCTCTCCGGAATACGGAGACTGCGGGAATTTGTTTTTTCTTCCCCTCTTGACCATGTTTCAAAAGGTGAGTATACTTGAATAAGGACAGAGGACAAAGTGGATCAAAGGCAGAAGATACCTGTTTTGCCGTACACTTTGCCATAGAAAATGAGGAGGATGAGACATGGATATTGAAACACTCAGAAAAGATATGGTAGCAGCGATGAAGGCAAAAGACAAACCGAGAAAGGAAGCAATCTCTTCCCTGGTATCTGCAGTCAAGAAGGCGGCAATCGACGAGGGATGCCGTGACGATATCCCGTCTGAGATGGTGGATCGCGTGATCTTAAAAGAGCTGAAGACAGCAAAGGAGCAGATCGATACGTGTCCGGAGTCAAGAACGGATTTAAAAGAAGAGTATCAGTTCCGCTATGATGTGATCTCCGGGTATGCACCGAAGCTTCTTTCCGCAGAGGAGGTAAAAGCAATCCTGACAGAGAAATTTGCGGACGTGATCGCAACAAAGAATAAAGGTCAGATTATGAAGGCGGTTATGGCTGAGCTGAAAGGCAAAGCAGACGGAAAGGTGATCAATCAGGTCGTTGCAGAGCTCTGCAAATAAAATCAAGGCGGATATGCGCGAGCCGTTTTGCTATTCAGATAAATGACACCGGATTTTCGGAAGAACAGGAGAAAGCTTGCCCTGATGAAAAAACAGAGGATTCTGGTCGTAGATGATTCGGCCTTAAACAGAGAGCTTCTTTCAGAGATGCTCTCTGATAATTACAAAATATGTGAAGCACAAAACGGGCAGGAAGCGGTGGAGCTTCTGGCGGATCACTGGCGGGAATACAGTCTTGTCCTGCTTGATATCAACATGCCTGTCATGGACGGTTATGAAGTGCTGCGTTATATGAAGGCACATAACTGGCTGGAGGCACTTCCTGTAATTGCGATTTCAGCAGAAACCAGAGAGGACAATATCGGACTGGCTTATGAACTTGGTGTCAGTGATTATTTCAAGCGCCCGTTTGATATTTCAGCGGTACGCAGAAGAGTGCGCAATACGATCGCACTGTACGATAAAATTTCCGGAAATCTGCAGGATGCGGTGGGTATGCTGTCTGCTTTTTTTCTGCGGATCCTGAAGATCAATCTGACAACGGATTCCTATTGGGTGCTGAAAAACAGCGGAAAAGAAGAGGGCAGAAAGTTTGACCGCATTGAAAAGTTTTCGGAGCGGCTGAAAGCGTATGTGAATGAGGGATCTATTCATCCGGACGATGTGGAGGAATATCTGCAGTTTTTCGATCTGGATCGGCTCCGCAGGTATTTTTCCGATGGCAATCAGCAGATCAAGCAGCATGTCCGCTACCGGATCGGACAGGAATACCGCTGGGTGTCCATGGAGATGCTGCGCAGCACGGAGTATCAGTCGGATGAGCAGTTTACCGTGCTGTACATGAGGGATATCAATGATGACTATGTGAAGCAGCTGGATCTGGTGATGCGTCATGTGACGGATTCTTCCGGAGTAGTGACACTTAACGTTTCGCAGAACCTCTGTGTTTCAGGAAGCGGTCTGCACCGGCAGATGCGGGTAAAAAATGGACGGGAATCGATCGATACCTATATTGACAGGATTTCACAGGGAATTCTTTTCGAGAAAGACAGGGAAAATTTCTGCCGGCAGTTTTGCAGCGAAAATATGATGAAATGCTTCGAAAAAGGAGAGAACTCGGTAACCATAGAGCAGTCGCTCCAGTGTGACCCGGAAGAGAATCTGAGAATGTACCGGATTTCGGCGGAGTTTTTCCGAAATTCCTGTTCCGATGAGATCGAAGGAGTACTGTACTTTACGGATATTACCGACCTTTACCTGTCGGATACAATGCTGAATATGCTTTATGAAAAGAGCTATGAGATGATCGCTATTATCAATATGCGCAGAAAGACGATCGTCTCGAATTATGCGAAAAATTTCAGCATTTCCCAGTATCTCAGAGGAGGGGAGACGTATCAGGAGTTTGCGGAGAAACGTGTAAAATGCCGCGTGGCGAAAAAAGACCGCAGAATGATCGCGCATGCCGCTTCACTGGATGTGATCAGAAGCGAGCTTGAAAAGTCGGATACCTATTCGTTTACGGTGCAGCTGTTTGATAAAAACGGGGAGGGGGACGCAAAGCTGAAACGCTGTACGTTTCTTTATCTGAATAAACCGTATCAGATCGTGTTGGCTGCGCTGGAGGATATCACAGATCTTGCAGGCCGTGATGTTCTGACCGGCGGTTACAACCGGCAGGGTTTTCTGGATCATACGAAGGAGATCCTGAAAAATGCCGAGAAAAACGAGCAGTTTGCGGTTTTATTTTTTAACATCAAGAGCTTCAAGGCAGTGAACGAATTGTTTGGAACGGAGAAGGGTGACTCTGTGCTCAGAGATCTTTACAGAACGCTGAATACATCGGAACTGTATCCGGAAGTCACTGCGAGGATCGAGGCGGACCGGTTTGCCTGCCTGGTGCGGACAGAGAATCTGAATTCAGGGGTGCTTACGGCGCTTTGCGAGCAGCAGCGTGCAGTACAGGGAAGAAAGACGCTGCATCTGCACCTGCGCTGCGGTGTTTTCTTTGCAGAAGACCGCACGATGCCGGTGGATGGAATGCTCAACCGCGCAAAGCTGGCAAAAAAATATATTAAAGATGAATACATCCAGCCGTATCGTGTATATGATGAGTCCATGAGCAATGCGTATCTCGACAGCGCGGAGCTGGCAGGAGAGCTGTATGAGGGAATCCAGAAAAAGCAGTTTGAGGTCTACTATCAGCCGGTGGTTGATGCAAAGACCGGAATGATCGCATCTGCAGAAGCACTGATCCGCTGGAATCACCCGGAAAAAGGGATGATCTCACCGGGAATCTTTATTCCTGCGCTGGAAGAAAGCGGCCAGATCTCAGAGCTGAGCTTTTACGTGGTGGAGCAGGTGAAAGAGCTGATCCGCACACGCCTTTTGCGCGGGAAAAAGACGGTTCCGGTCTCAATCAACCTCTCCTGGATGGATTTTTACGATGAGACGATGATAAACGGGATCATTGAGCAGCTTCAGACCGGTGAGATTCCGCGCGGCATGATCCGCTTTGAGGTGACGGAGACCTCTTATGCGGCGCTGGAAGAGAACAGGCTTGGAGTGCTGAATGCAATCCGTAAAGAGGGCGCTAAAATTTTACTGGATGATTTTGGAAGCGGTTATTCTTCGTTTGGTATGCTGCGGGATTATAATTTTGATATCCTCAAGATCGATATGAGCTTTGTGCGTAAGATTGAGACAAACACAAAAACGCGCAGTATCCTTCGCTTCCTGATCGATATGGCGCATGAAATGGGAGTTTCGCTGGTTGCAGAGGGTGCGGAGACGCAGGCACAGGTCGCATTTCTGCAGGAAAACGGCTGTGATTATATCCAGGGATATTATTATTCAAAGCCGGTGCCGGAGACAAAATTCTGCAGTCTTCTGGATAGCGGAGCGCCGCTGCCGGAGCTGGACGGACAGAATCAGGCTTGAAAAACTTCAGAGACTTATATATAATACAAGATGGTATATGGTGCTGTGCGCTGTATACCATTTGTGACTTTTATGGTTTTATACACAGCTGTCTTTTGGAACAGGTGTATGAAAGGGAAAGAAAATATAACAGAGGAAGAGAGTATGAAGATTATTATTGTAGGCCTTGGTAAAGTCGGACAGACACTTGCGGCCGAACTAAGTGAAGAGGACAATGACATTACCGTCATAGACAACCGGGAGTCTGTAGTGCAGGATTTTGCAAACCAGTATGACCTGATGGGCGTGGTCGGAAACGGATCGACGTATTCTACCCAGATCGATGCCGGGATCGAAGCAGCTGATTTGCTGATTGCAGTGACCGGCTCGGACGAGCTGAATCTGCTTTGCTGTCTGATTGCGAAAAAAGCAGGTAACTGTCACACGATCGCGCGAGTGCGCAACCCGGAATACAATAAGGAGCTTGGTTTTATCAAAGAAGAACTTGGTCTTGCGATGGTGATTAATCCGGAGTTTGCTGCAGCGGAAGAGATCGCCCGTGTGCTGAAATTTCCGTCTGCGATCGAGGTGGATTCCTTTGTACGCAGCCGTGTGGAACTGCTGAAATTCCGTGTGCCGGAGAAGTCGATTTTAAATAATATGAAGCTTTCCGATCTTTCTTCCCGCACCAGGGGAAATATCCTGATCTGTGCGATTGAGCGGGGAGATACGCTGATCATTCCGGATGGAAATACAGTGCTGCAGCCGCGTGACCGCATCTCGATCGTCGGTACTTCCTCAGAGGCAAACGAATTTTTCAGGCAGGCTGGTATCGTCTCCAATCAGGTAAAGAATATCATGATCGTCGGCGGAGGCGCGATCGCATTCTACCTCGCAAAAATGCTGATCGCTACCGGCATCCGTGTTAAAATTGTGGAAAAGGACATGCAGCGCTGTGAGAAGCTCTGCGACAGCATTCCGAAGGCAACCGTCGTCTGCGGGGATGGCACGGACCGTGATCTGCTCAAAGAGGAAGGCCTGGAGCGGTTTGAAAGCTTTGCGGCACTGACCAATATTGATGAGGAGAATGTCCTGCTTTCTCTGTATGCAAAGAAGGTAGGCGATGCGAAGGTTATTACGAAGATCAATCGTATCACGTTTGACGAGGTCATTCAGGAGCTGGATCTGGACACCGTGATCCATCCGAAAAATATCACGTCAGAACATATTATCCGTTATGTGCGCTCGATGAAAAATTCCCTGGACAGCAATGTGGAATCACTGCACCGGATCATCAATAATAAGGCGGAGGCTCTGGAGTTTATCATCCGGGAAAAGTCAAGGGCGACGGATACTCCGCTGCAGGAGCTGAAAATCCGTAAGGGTGTACTGGTTGCGAGCATCAACCGCAAAGGGAAAGTCATCATCCCACGTGGTATGGACATGATGAAAAAGGGTGATGCAGTCATTATTATCACGCAGTTTGCAGGCCTGAACAGCCTTGACGATATTTTAGTAAAGTAGGTGCAGGTCGATGAATTATGGAATAATATTTTATGTGATCGGCTGGGTGCTGAATTTTGAGGCGGCATTCATGTTGCCGTCGTGTATCACCGCGTTTGTGTATCACGAGCGGGAGGGGCTGGCACTGGCCGCGGTTGCGGCAGTAAGCCTGCTTGCAGGACTTCTGATTATCCGGAAAAAGCCGAAGAGCATGTCGATGTACGCAAGAGAAGGATTTGTGACAGTAGCGCTGTGCTGGATCATTATGAGTGCGGTCGGTGCGCTTCCGTTTGTACTTGCAGGCGCGATCCCATCCTACATAGATGCGATTTTTGAGACCGTTTCCGGATTTACGACGACCGGTTCCAGTATCCTGCCGGAGGTCGAGTCCATGGCGCACTGCCTGCTGTTCTGGCGGAGCTTTACGCACTGGATCGGCGGTATGGGCGTGCTTGTTTTTGTCATGGCAGTGCTTCCGCTTGCAGGCGGCACGAACATGTATATGATGAAGGCGGAGAGCCCGGGCCCGTCGGTCGGAAAGCTGGTGCCGCGGGTAAAGCGCACAGCAGTTATTTTGTATGGCATGTATGTGGGGCTCAGTATTCTGCAGCTTGTATTTTTACTGGCAGGAAAGATGCCGGTATTTGATGCGCTGGTAACGATGTTCGGAACGGCCGGTACCGGTGGTTTCGGGATCAAAAATGACAGTATGGGCAGTTATTCGCCGTATATCCAGTGGGTCGTGACGGTCTTTATGATCCTGTTCGGCGTGAATTTCAATCTGTATTATCTGCTGCTGAAGAAAAAATGGAAGTCCGCAGCCTCCTCAACCGAAGTGCGGGTCTATTTCTCGATCATCCTTATTTCAATTGCGCTGATTACGGTTAATATCGCGCCGTTGTTTTCAAATATATGGGAATCTTTGCGCCATGCGGCGTTCCAGGTGGGAACGATCATCACAACGACCGGATTTGCCACGACGGATTTTGACCTGTGGCCGTCTTTTTCCAAGACGATCCTTGTGCTGCTGATGTTTATCGGAGCGTGCGCCGGCAGCACGGGCGGCGGAATCAAGGTATCCCGTATCGTGATCCTGTTTAAATCCATACAGAAAGAGCTTGATGTGATTGCACATCCGCACAATGTCAAGAAGCTGAAGATGGACGGGCGGATGATTGAGCATAGTGTACTGCGCTCAGTGAATGTTTTTATTGTCTCTTACGTAATGGTTTTTGCAGTGTCGGTGCTGCTGATCTCAATCGATAATTTTGATTTTACGACGAATTTCACGGCAGTGGCGGCAACGATGAACAACATCGGACCGGGTCTTGCGATGGTTGGGCCGACGCAGAACTTCGGAATGTTCTCCGATTTTTCGAAGGTCGTCCTGATTATCGACATGCTTGCGGGAAGACTGGAGCTGTTTCCGCTGCTGATCCTGTTTGCAAGAGATACGTGGACGAAATAGAATGGCGACAGCTGTTTTTTGCTTGGCAGAAGAATAAAAATCTGCCAGGTTTTTTATTTGCTGCGGGCAGAAGAGGAGGGTTGCGCGAGACGAACAGGTGTGTTAAAATGGGGAGTCAGAGGAGCACTCAGAAACTGATTCGAATAGTGACAGGGGAGATGGGAATCAGAATGTATAAAAAGAAATTACTTGTAATTGGTTTGTGCGCTGTTCTTGCGGGAGCGTCTGTTTCAGCAGGCGGAGCAAACGGAAGCATTGGAAAGGCCGCATCGCCTGCGGAGGAAACAATGCCGGATGAGGCTGTCGTGCAGGCGGAAGAGCCGGCTGTCACAGCGGAAGCACCGGCGGAGACGCAGGTGGCAACAGAGCCGCCGCAGACGCAGGCACAGGAGACGGAGCCGCCGCAGACACAGGCTCCGGAAACACAGCCGCCACAGACAGAGCCACCGCAGACAGAACCGCCGCAGACAGAGCCGCCGCAGACGGAGACACAGCCGGTAACGGAGCCGCCGCAGACGGAGACACAGCCGGTGACGGAGCCGCCGCAGACGGAGACACAGCCGGTGACGGAGCCGCCGCAGACGGAGACACAGCCAGTGACGGAGCCGCCGCAGACAGAGACACAGCCAGTGACGGAACCACAGACAGAGGAGCCGACAGAGACAGAGACGGAGCCGCAGACACAGGAGCCGACGGAGACCGAAACCGAGACGGAATCCGAGACAGACCCGGAGACGGAGTCAGAGATGGAATCCGAGACATCGGAATTTGGTACAAATGAAGAGCTGATCGCACATCAGCAGATCGTGATTCCGCCGGATATTGTGCTGGAATTCCGTTTTACCCAGGTGGACAAAGATTATGCACTTATTTCGAATAAAAACGGTGCATCCGTCTATGAAGAAAAAGCAGAGACTGCGCGTGAGGTCGGAGTACTGGAATATTATGGCCTGTGCTATATCCTGGAAGATGGAGCAGACGGCTGGTATTATGTGGAGTCCGGAAATGTCAGAGGCTTTGTGAAAGCAGACGATGTGACAACCGGAGAGGCTGCGGATCGGATTGTAAAGGTAAAAGGCCTGGATGAACTTCCGGAGGCAAGGCTTACTGTGGCACGCACGGAAAACAGCGCCTATACGTACACCCATACGACGGTGCAGGAAGTTCTGGCAGACAAGGATTACGCACTGGCCGCGCAGCCGCTGAACATTTACGAGCAGCGCAAAGACAGTGCGCGTGTGACCGGTACGCTGGAAAAGGACGGGCTGTGTTACCTGCTGGCTGACAAAGAGAAAGACTGGATCTTTGTAGAGTCCGGCGATGTGAGAGGATTTGTAAAGAAGAGTGATCTGGTGACCGGCAGTGCGGCAGCACAGAAGGTGGAAGCCGCTGGTGAAAATAATCTGTCGAAGGCAGATCTTCAGATCGAGCCGGAAGACAATAAGTCCTGTTATTATACGCTGACCTCGGTGCAGAAAGCATCGCAGGAAGCAAAGACACGCGAGGCGATCGTCAATTTTGCCCTGCAGTTTGTCGGAAATCCATACGTATGGGGCGGTACAAGCCTGACAAACGGTTGTGACTGTTCCGGATTCGTCATGAGCGTCTATGCGAACTTCGGTTATTCCTTGCCGCGTGTGGCGGATGCACAGTCGGTATACGGCATGCAGATTCCGGTATCCTCGGCACAGCCGGGAGACCTGATCTTCTATGCACGAAACGGATACGTATACCATGTAAGTATGTACATCGGCGGAGGCCAGGTCGTACATGCGGCAGGACGCCAGTACGGCATCATCACTTCGGGTATCAGCGGAAACGCAGTATGGGCGACGAGGCTGATTGGGGCATAAGACGGAATGCCGGTAAAATGAAAGAAAAAGGAAGCAGAAAGCGGATTGCGAATATCCGCTTTGACATACGTTTCACGAAATAAGAAAGCGACTGTACAGGGGAAAGATCCCTGGTACAGTCGCTTTTTTATGGTGTTGCAGTTAATCTTGATGCTTTCCTGCAGTTTATTTCAGGCTCAGCTCGCAGGTCTGTTTTCCTGTTTGTCTGCCTCGTTTTGCTCAGTACTTTTGTCCGCGTCCGCTGGCGGCAGTATCAGCCGCACATGTTCAATTCGGTTTTTCTCCATCTTATCGACCGTCAGGACAATGCCGTCCTTTGTTGTGACGGATTCTGATTCGGTTGGCAGGTGATCAAGCATTTCAATGATCAGTCCGCCGATGGAGTCATATTCCTCTGAAGAAAGTTTCAGGTCAAGCGCATCGTTGATGTCGTCGAGCTTGACAGAGCCTTCGATCAGGTATTCCCGGTCAGAGAGCTTTTTGATCCATTCTTCCTCGTCCTCGTCGTATTCATCGCGGATGTCGCCGACGATCTCCTCCAGAAGGTCTTCCAGAGAGATCATGCCGACCGACGCGCCGTATTCGTCGAGAACGATCGAGATGCTGACAGAATTTTTCTGCATTTCCAGAAGCAGCTCAGAGGTCTTTTTGTATTCATAAGTAAAGTACGGTTCGTACATGATGTCTGTCACGCGGAAGTTTTCATTGTTGTCACAGAAAAAGAAATCCTTGATATTTAAAATTCCGGTGATATTGTCGCGGTCGTCCCGGTAGACGGGAAGGCGCGTATATTTCTCTGCGCGGAAAACTTCCAGAACCTCCTGATAGGTGGAGGTTTCGCTGATCGTGACCATATCCGCACGTGGAACCATGACGTCTTTGGCCTGTGAATCGCCAAAATCCACAACGTTGTAGATCATTTCACGTTCTTCTTTTTCGATGACACCGTCCTTATGGCTGACATCGACGATCGTGCGCAGCTCCATCTCTGTCATCGGGTTCATGGAACTGTCCGTGCTCACATGCAGCAGATGGAGAAAGAACCGACAGACGGTATTGATGATAAAAATGACAGGTGTCATGATTTTCATCAGAACCATGATGATGGAAGCGTAGGCGAGTGCCATTTTTTCAGAGTTTGCGGCGGCCAGCGTTTTCGGTGTGATTTCACCGAAGATCAGGACAACAACGGTAAGGATCGCGGTCACGATACCGACACTTCCATTACCGAAAAATTTGATCGCAAAAGCGGTGGCGAGAGAAGCGGTCAGGTTGTTGACCAGGTTGTTGCCGATGAGGATCGCGCTTAAAAGTTTGGATGGATTTTCCTTGATTTTCAGCGCGGTTGCGGCACGCCTGCTGCCTTCCTCTGCGAGCGCCTGCAGTTTGATCGTGTTGACCGTGGTCAGCGAGGTCTCAGCAGACGAGAAGAATGCGGAAAGAAATACAAGAATTAACAGCGCCAATAGTTGTATGGCGTCATCAGAAGCCAAAAGATCATCTCCTTTATCGTTTATAATATGTATGTGTGTTTCTGGCTGTTACGGTGAATCATACAATAATTTACGATAAAAAGCAATGAAAAATAAATGAAATTTTATTTGCCGGATATGCCATAGCGACGAAATGAAACGTATTTTGGAGGCTGATTCTCACCGGCAGCTTCTATTTCCAGAGAAAAGAGCATAGAAATGAAGCAGATATGGAAGAGGGAGCATAGTCAAAAATCATTCGCCGCAGAAGAGGATTTGCGGGATGATTTTTCACAGATACTCCGGATGCAGAAAGGTGAAAAATATGGGGACTGGTGTGGAAAACGGGATCGGACAGCTTCGAAAAGGCGGAAAAGGAATCGGGAGATTTGCTGTGGCGCTCATTGTGGCGTATGTCATTACAGTACTTGCCCTGTTTGGAATTGCATTTGTAATGCTGAAGCTGCAGCCGGATGCGGGGACGACGGAGCTTCTGATCCTTGGGGTTTATGCTCTTTCATGTTTTGCAGGCGGCTGGTACGCGGGAAAACGGGCAGGAAAACGGAAGTTCCTTCAGGGACTGTTGGTGGGAATTCTGTATTTTGCCCTTCTGTTTCTGATTTCAGGAATGGGAGAGCGGGAGATTCAGTCTGACCTGGCCAGTGGAGGACTTGCGTGCCTTCTGTGCGCAGCCGGCGGCATGCTTGGCGGCATGCTGGCCTGAAAACGGCAGAAAAACTTTTTCTTTTCAATTACAAATTGGTATGATATAGTAGAAAAACAACAATATCCATCAGGAACAGTCTATGTCATTTCAGACACTTCACGATCCCGGATTTTATAAAAATCAATGTAACTGTTCAGAGCCAACCTCCAAAATGCTACGCATTTCGTCGGTGTGGCGTATCCACCAAATAAAATTTCAAAAACAGGCTTAAAAATGCAAGCATTTTCCGCCTGTTTTATGAAATTTTGCCTGGCTCTGAACAGTTACAAATCAATAATTATTACAAACCCATTACATTCAGAGATTTTATAGAGGATTTTATTTTATGAAAAAAGAAGAATATGCGGCGCAGCCGCTTGCTACGCTGAAGGAGCTTGCGAAAGGCCGCAAAATGAGGGGCACCTCCACGATGAAAAAGAGCGACCTGATTGAGGCACTCATGGCGTATGATGCGGTGCATGCAGAAAGCACGGAAAAAGCAGCAGAGTCCGCAGGAGAAAAGTCGGAGTCAGGAAGCCGGGGAATGCGCACAGTTCTCAACAGAAGGACGGAAAATGCGCAGACGGCCGAGCAGGAAAACAGTGCGAAGGAAAGTACAGCCCCTGCGAAAAGTACAAATTTGAGAAACCGCCGCGTGAACCGGCCGGTTTCCGGATCGAACACACCGGAAGAAAAAAATGAGAACCGGGAGCCGGAGAAACGAAGTGAAAATTACAGCGGAAGAAATACCGCCGGCACAGTGCGCCGGGAATTTACCGGCGGTGAAATTACAAGAAACGGCGGACGTTTCCGCAGAAATGAATCAGATACAAGACGTCAGGAGTACAACGGGCAGCAGGACGGACGCAGAGAGCGGACCGGTATGAACCGCACGGTACGCCGGGACAATACGCAGAGTTCAAATTATCGCAGAGACAGTCAGGAAGCTGGTTATACCGGTTGCAGCAGTCGTTTTTCCTATCGAAACAATACTATGGCAGGTCAGTTTGGACCGGCCGGAGAAAATGCAGAGCAGGCGGGCAGCACATCCTGCCGCAGACAGGAACAGCGTACGGATGGAGAAAGCCGGCAGAGCGGTGCGGATACTTATCAGGCACAGCGTGCCATGGCAGAAAGCCATACGTATCAGAGAAGCCAGAGCGCAGAAATGGAAGGCCGCACAAATAATATGGATGCAATTCGCAGCCAGGGCCAGAGAAACGATGCGGCCGAAGCGGATAAGGAACGGAATACAGGCGCACCCCAGATGCAGGATCTGCGCAGCGATGACCGCCCGTCTCAGGATCTCTCGGCACTGGACAGTGGGCAGGAGGCGTGCGGAATCCTGGAGGTCATGACTGAGGGATTTGGGTTTATCCGCAGCGACAATTTCATGTCCGGGGACAATGATGTGTATGTATCTCCGTCCCAGATCCGCCGGTTTGGACTTCGCACCGGAGATATGATCAGCGGAAATACACGCATTAAGACGATGCAGGAGAAATACAGTGCGCTTCTTTATCTGAAAACAATCAACGGCATGGCACCGTTCGAGGCGATGAAGCGCAGCAAATTTGAAGACATGACGCCGGTTTTCCCAAATGAGCGGCTCTGCATGGAGCGCGGTTCAAGCGGGATTGCGATGCGCATTGTAGATCTGTTTTCGCCGATCGGAAAAGGGCAGCGCGGAATGATCGTTTCACCTCCAAAGGCAGGAAAAACGACGCTGCTTAAGGATGTGGCACATTCAATTCTTGAGAATGATCCGAAGATGCAGCTGATCATTCTGCTGATCGACGAGCGTCCGGAGGAAGTGACGGATATCAAAGAGGCGATCTGTGGTGACAATGTGGAAGTGATCTATTCCACATTTGACGAGCAGCCGGAGCATCACAAGCGTGTTTCGGAGATGGTCATTGAGCGGGCTAAGCGTCTCGTGGAGCAGAAAATGGATGTAACGATTCTGCTCGACAGCATTACACGTCTGGCAAGGGCGTACAACCTGACTGTGCCGCCAAGCGGCCGTACACTTTCCGGTGGTCTGGATCCTGCAGCCTTATACATGCCGAAGCGTTTTTTCGGCGCGGCGCGGAATATGCGGGAGGGCGGCAGCCTGACGATTCTTGCGACGGCGCTGGTTGATACCGGAAGTAAGATGGATGATGTCGTTTATGAGGAATTTAAAGGAACCGGAAATATGGAGCTTGTGCTGGATCGGAAGCTTTCTGAACGCCGTGTCTTTCCGGCCATCGATATTCCGAAATCCGGTACCAGAAGAGAGGATCTTCTGTTGGATAAGGAAGAGCAGGAGGCAGTTTATATCATGCGCCGTGCGTTGAATGGAATGAAATCCGAGGATGCGGTGGAGAATATTCTGAATCTGTTTGTGCATACCAGGACGAACCGTGAGCTGGTGGCACAGGTGAGACGGCAGCGATACGTGTAGGGTGCAGTGATACATGTAGACGGCAGCGATACGTGTAGGCAGCAGCGATACGTGCAGCCGGCAGCGATATGTGCAGGGTGCAGGGAGGCACGCTTTACGGTATTTTTTTGACGGATATTCTCTTTGGATGGCTAAAAAAAATCTTGCTTTTTGCAAGGTGATATGTTAGAATACGAATGTTGTTTTAGGTCGCAGGCTCATTTTGGGTCCGCAGACAGGGAAACGAACTGCAGGGACTTGCAGGGATAGTCCGGGATATCTTGTTGTGGCAACATCAGAGCAGCATTGGCCGGAAACCGGCTTCGGCGCAGGGCCGCAGTCAGCAGTTCACAATTATATAAGAAGAGGTGAAAATCATGAAGGAAGGAATCCATCCGAATTATTATCAGGCAACCGTTACCTGCAACTGTGGCAACACTTTCGTAACAGGTTCTACAAAGAAAGATATCCACGTAGAAATCTGCTCCAAGTGCCATTCATTCTATACCGGTCAGCAGAAGGCTACAGCAGCCCGCGGACGTATTGAGAAATTCAACAGACGGTACGGTATCGAGTCTAAATAATGCAGTAAAGATAAGGATGAGGTTGCAAAATCTCATCCTGTTTTTACATTTGCGGGAGGAAATGTAAATGAAACCATCCGGTATAGGAGGCCAGGCAGTCATAGAAGGCGTCATGATGCGAAACGGCGGTGAGTACGCTGTAGCAGTACGGACGCAGGACGGCAAGATCGTGGTGGACAAACAGAAATGCAGCAGCCACAAGCTTCAGCATTATAAATTTGTAAAGCTGCCGATCATCCGCGGTGTCGTGAATTTCTTTGACTCTATGGTACTCGGTATGAAATCTCTGATGTATTCTGCATCGTTGTTTGCGGAAGAGACGGAGGAAGAAAAAGCAGAGCGGGAGGGAAAAGCCCGCAAAAAAGCACAGGCGAAGGCCGAGAAGCTGCGCGCACAGGGCAGGACGGCCGAGGCGGAGCAGGTGCTTGCAAAATGTGAAGAAAAGCTGGCGAAGGAAGCAGGTGCGATTGCGGCAGAGGCAGAGAAGGAAAAGAAGAAAAAGGACGATGATCTTCTTATGACACTTACCGTTTTGTTTTCTCTTGTGATCTCTGTGGCACTGTTTATCATGCTTCCCTATTTTATTTCAAGATGGATGCGGACGGTGATAAATTCAGAAGTTCTGATTGTGATTGCAGAAGGTCTGGTGCGTCTTGTCATTTTCTTTGGTTATCTGGCACTGGTATCGCGGATGAAAGACATTCAGCGGACCTTTATGTATCATGGGGCAGAGCATAAATGCATCAACTGCATCGAGCATGGGCTGGAATTAAATGTTGAAAATGTCCGGATCAGCTCAAGAGAGCATAAGAGATGCGGAACCAGCTTTCTGTTTATTGTTATGTTTATCAGTATCGTATTTATTATGGTGTTCAGTATTCCGCTGTTTATGCTGATCCATGTAAATACCGCGTTCTGGCGTATCATTCTGCGCCTGCTGCTGCTTCCGCTGATCGCGGGTGTGTCGTATGAGTTTATCCGCCTCGCGGGTACATCCGAGAGCAGGATTGTAAATATCTTAAGCAAACCGGGTATGCTGCTTCAGCACCTGACGACAAAGGAGCCGGATGATTCAATGATTGAGGTGGCAATCGCGTCGGTAGAGGCCGTATTTGACTGGAAAAAATTTGAGAATGAGCAGTTCGGGACGCACTACGAGCTGAAGGAAACGTATAAAGAATCATAAAAAGCAGTGTAAAAGCTGATTCGGGTCGGGTTAAAGCGGGTACTCGTAATCCGTTTACAGCTTTGTTAAAAAGGAGAGGAGATGCCAGATATGACGTACGCGCAGGCCGTAAAAGATGCGGAAACTTTTCTGCTTGAGCATGAAATTACGGACGCGTCCGTGGATGCATGGCTTCTCTTTTCTTATGTGACACAGATCAGCCGTGCGATGTTTCTGGCAGAGCGCATGCGGCAGATGCCGGAAGTGCAGTATCAGCGCTATCAGGAGCTGCTGAAAAAACGAGCCTCCCATATCCCGCTGCAGCACCTGACCGGTGAGCAGGAGTTTATGGGGTTTTCGTTTCTGGTCAATCACCATGTACTTGTGCCGAGGCAGGATACCGAGACGCTGGTGGAGATGGTTCTTTCCCATGTAAAGCCCGGAATGCGGGTGCTGGATCTCTGCACCGGCTCCGGCTGTATTGCGATCAGCCTGGCAAAGCTTTGCGAGGGGCTGCAGGTGGATGCGGCAGATATTTCAAAGGAAGCGCTGGCAGTGGCGATGGAAAATGCCGCGCACCTTGAAGCGGATGTCACATTCTGGCAGGGCGATCTGTTTGCGTGCCGGCAGATGCGCACGGATGCCTGGCGAAAAGAAAAGCAGAAAAACGCCTGCGCAGAGGCTGAAACAAGCCTGCCGCCTGCCGCATACGACTGTATCGTTTCCAATCCACCGTATATCCGTACAGACGTGATCGAGACGCTCTCCGAGGAGGTGCGCCTGCATGAACCGTATCAGGCACTGGACGGAAAAGCGGACGGGCTGTATTTTTACCGCAGGATTATTACTGAGGCGCGCAGCTATTTAAAGCCGGGCGGTCATATTTTTTTTGAGATCGGTTACGATCAGGCAGAAGCGGTGAAGAATCTGCTGCTTGAAGATGGATATACCGATGAGGAAGTTCAGCAGGATCTGGCGGGACTTGACCGGGTGGTGACGGGCTGCATGTTAAGCGAAGATAAGCATTAGACAGCGAAATCAGATTGCGGATGTCCGCTTTATCAGAATAAGCAGTACAGGATAATTTGCTGCGTATGGAATAAGAGAGTGAAATAATCAACGCGAATGATGATAAAAGCGCCTGCGAATACTGAAAATTCGTAAAGTGCTTGGGAAGTATAACAGGAGGGACCCATAATGTTTGACAAACTGGAAGATTTACTGATTCGGTTCGATGAGCTGCTGAATATGCTGAACGATCCTTCCGTAATCGGTGATCCGCAGCGTTTTCAGAAGCTGATGAAGGAGCAGAGCAGCCTTCAGCCGATCGTAGACGCGTATAAAGAATATAAAAACTGTAAACAGACGATTGAAGACAGTCTTGCAATGCTTGATGAAGAATCAGACGAAGAGATGCGGGAGATGCTCAAGGAAGAGCTCTCTGATGCAAGAAAGCGCGTCGAAGAACTGGAAAAGCAGCTGAAGATCCTGCTGCTTCCGAAGGATCCGAACGATGAGAAGAACGTTATCGTCGAGATTCGTGCAGGTGCGGGCGGCGACGAAGCGGCACTTTTTGCAGCGGAGATTTACCGTATGTATGTGCACTATGCAGAGAGCCAGCGCTGGCGCGTCGAGACAATGGACGTGGAAGAAATCGGAATCGGCGGTATGAAATACGTCAGCTTTATGATTACTGGTCAGGGTGCATATTCGAAGCTGAAATACGAATCCGGTGTACACCGTGTACAGCGCGTGCCGGAGACCGAGTCCGGAGGAAGAATCCACACCTCTACGATCACAGTTGCGATCATGCCGGAGGCAGAGGAGGTGGATGTGCAGCTGGATCTGAACGACTGCAAATTCGACGTATTCCGTGCATCCGGAAACGGAGGACAGTGTGTCAATACGACAGACTCGGCCGTACGTCTGACTCATATCCCAACGGGAATCGTTATTTCCTGTCAGGACGAAAAGTCACAGCTGAAAAACAAGGACAAAGCACTCAAGGTGCTGCGTGCTAAGTTATATGATCTGGAAATGCAGAAGGCACACGATGCAGAGGCGGAGGCAAGAAGAAGCCAGGTAGGTACCGGAGACCGTTCCGAAAAGATCCGTACGTACAACTTCCCGCAGGGCCGCGTGACCGATCATCGTATCAACCTGACACTGTACAAGCTGGATAAGATCATGAACGGTGATATTCAGGAGATCATTGACAGCTGTATTGCGGCGGATCAGGCAGCAAAGCTGGCAAAGATGAATGAGAATTAAAGGCAGGAGCAGATAAAAGAATATTTGTTCGCAAGGTGGAACGCTCTGTTTCGGACGAGGCAATGTGGCAGGTCTGAAATGGAGCGTTTTGTGGTTCGCACAGTCGTGAAGCATCGGTTGGTTTGCCAGATAACTGTGGGCTGTATTTTTGTTACTGTATGTGTGCTTTCAAAAGATAGTAATAAATAGCAATAAAGCAGATGAAAAATACAATAAATCGAATGAAAATACAAGGTTGACAAACGATTGTCAGGTGGTTATACTAATCTAATTGAATCAGGACATACTGACTGATGGATTGAAAATTTCATAGAAATACGATAACACGTTCAGGGCTATATAAGCGAAATGCTTATGGAAACGGGTGAGAATCCCGTACAATGCCGTTGCTGTGTAGGAGGAGTTTTCTTCAGAATGTCACTGGAAATCATTTCCGGGAAGGCGAAGAAAGTGATGATGCCCAAGTCAGAATACAGGCCCTGTGCGTATCTTATTTGCTGCGGGCCACAGTATAAAAGATAGACAGACGGATCGAAAGAAGACACAGGAGCTTTCGTATATAATTACGGGAAGATTGCCTGGTCAGAAGCAGGAAAAGTCGGTGTATTGCGCAGCATACACCGGCTTTTCCTGTTTTTTAAACGCAGATAAGCATTCCCTCGCTTCAAGTGTGCGGAGCACTAAGCGGTGAATGGGATGCTTATGTCAGTAGAAGTTGAAAGCTCCCACTGACAGGCCGCGAAGAGACTGCGTTCATGAAATATCATAAGGGGAACTCGCTTGTGGAATCTCATAAGGAGGGATCCGTTTACGGGAGGATTCTTTACGAGCCTGGATTCCTTATGATTCTACAAGTAGTGAAGCGGATTGTAAATGTCCGCTTTACTCGAAGAGAACAGGGAAGATTTGTTTTAAGAATCGAAGAAAAGAGGAATAGAAAGAATATGGGACACATGGAAGAAATCAAAGATTACTGGAATCTGCGGGCAAACGGCTTTTCTCTTGCAGTAGAGGAAGAACTGAAAACAGAGGCTGGTGTGCGATGGAAAAAGATTTTTCAGGAGTATATTAAAAAGGAGCATGCCAACGTGCTGGACGATGGAACCGGTGCCGGATTTTTTCCGGTGATTTTAAGCAGCCTTGGCCACTGTGTGACAGCGATCGATTATTCAGATGAGATGGTGGAGCAGGCGAAAAAGCGGTTTGCGGATCATGGGCTTACGGTAAAGGTACAGCAGATGGACGCGCAGCACCTGCAGTTTGCAGATGAGAGCTTCGATGCAATTGTTTCAAGAAATGTGCTCTGGAATCTCGACGATCCAGCCGAGGCCTACCGCGAGATGTACCGGGTGTTAAAACCGGGAGGAACGATTCTCGTGGAGGACGGAAATATGTACCTGTATCTGCACGATAAGGATTATGCAAAACTGCATGACCAGTATGTGGAGAAGCAGAAAAAGAAACAGAAAGCGGACGTCAGCCTGCATGGAAAATACAACGTGGACAATGTGGATTTTTCGGTGATTGAAAAGATCGCAGAGGAGCTGCCGATGAGTTGCAGGCGGAGACCACAGTGGGATTTTGACCAGCTGGTGCAGCTTGGCTTTACGGATATTCGTGTAGAAATCCAGGGCGGAGCGCTTCCGATGGGATTCCTGATTGTAGCCAGAAAGGCGGAGGTGTAGCTTGAGTAAAATGATCCGGAAGAGATTAATGTCTCTTTGTATTATTTTGTTTGGTTTGTCAATTCTGACCTTTGGTCTGACGTATCTGCTTCCATCCGATCCGGTAGAGGAGTTGATCACTTCGATGGGCGGAAGCCATGACCCGGAGGTAGTGGCAAAGCTGGAAGAACAGTACGGAACGAGCCGCCCATTCTGGGAGCAGTATGCAGACTGGATTCAGGGCGTTGTACTGCATGGAGATTTTGGGATTTCAGTGAAATACAACAAACCAGTCAAAGAGGTTATTGCACAGAAGCTTCCGAATACGGTAAAGCTGGCTTGCACCTCTTTTCTCACAATGATATTGATTGCATTTCCGCTTGGGATTCTCTCGGCAGTATATAAGGATCGTGTTGCAGACTATATCATCCGTTTTATGTCATTTATCGGCGTATCAATGCCAAGCTTCTGGTTTGGTATGCTGCTGATCTGGATTTTTGCTGTTCGTCTCGGATGGCTTCCGGTAGCAGGTTCGTCTTCGTGGAAGCACATCGTGATGCCGACGCTCACACTTGCGATGGGGATGAGCTGTTCCTATATCAGGAGGATTCGGGCGGTAATGGTAGAGCAGCTGGGAGAGGAATATATTACCGGATGTCGATCAAGGGGGATAGGCAAAATGCGGATTATTTTTCTGCATGTTCTTCCGAATTCTCTGCTTGCCGTTATCACCATGCTTGGCATGTCATTTGGCGGCCTGCTGGGCGGTACGATGATCGTAGAAACGGTATTTAGCTGGAATGGGATCGGACAGGTCTGCACGACAGCGATTTCAGCCAGAGATTATTCTCTGATTCAGGGGTACACGATGTGGATGGGCTTGATTTACGTGATTGTCAATCTTTTGGTGGACATTTCCTACTCCTTTATTGATCCGAGAATCAGAAGGGGGATGGCACAGAAATGAAACGAAAAATGAGTCTGTCGATGAAAAAAGCCTGGATACGGTTCGGTGTGCTGGCTGCGCTGGCGCTTCTGTTTCTCTCGTTTGCTCTTTTTGCAAGTGTGCTGGCGCCCTTTGATCCACTGGAGAGCCACTATACAGATATGCTGAAGGCACCGGGCTGTACATACCTGTTTGGTACAGATCAGCTGGGAAGAGATCTGTTTTCAAGAATTCTGTACGGTGGAAAAAGCTCTCTTTTGATCGCATTTGCAGTTACGGCAATCATATCATCTGTCGGAATTGTGATCGGAACGGTGGCCGGCTTTGCCGGTGGTATTTTTGACAATCTTCTGATGCGTATCTCAGATATGCTGATGGCATTTCCAGGGTATATTTTTACGATCGCACTGGTCAGTTTTATCGGTGTAGGACTGCCGAATATGATCCTTGCGATGTCGTTGACCGGATGGACCTTTTATGCCAGAATCAGCCGTTCGCTGGTGCTCAGTGTAAAAAATAATGTTTATATTGAACAGGCAAGGCTGGGAGGGGCTTCGAACTGGAAAATTCTGATTCATTACATTATCCCGAATGTACTTCCTTCTCTTTTGGTTAATATCTTTCAGGATATCGGCGGAGAATTGCTGACAATCTCAGGATTGTCTCTGCTGGGACTTGGTTCGCCGCCTCCGACACCGGAGTGGGGGTTCATGCTTTCAGAGGGAAAAGATTACATGTATTCTGCACCGTGGATGCTGATTTTCCCCGGACTTGTCATTTTGATCAGTGTGGTGCTGTTCAACCTGCTCGGTGACAGTATTCAGGATCTGATGAACCCGAAAGAAAGTACGTGGTAGAAAGACTGTGTGGAAAGCGTGGCCAGGAAAAAGCGTCCGTGTTCTGACAAAGTGAGATGCGGATGGAGCCTGCAAAGCAGTATAGCAGGCAGATAAAACGATAGAGGAGGCAGATTTGCCTTTCTATTATATAGTAGCCGCCCGGAAAGGATTCAAAGCCAGAGTCAGATAATCCGGAACAGTTACAAAGAGACCTATTAATTTGTTTCCGTACGCAGAAACTTTGAGAGAATTGCGTATGAAACCATTACAACAAAACAGCAGCTCGAACGGCAAAGGGGATCCTTGCAGTTCACTTATCTTATGATATTGATGAAATACGAAGGCTGCTGCAGATGACAGGAGGAAAAAATGAAAAAGAGACTGAAAGCTTGTGTACCGGCAATGATGGCGGCAATGATGATGACCGCAGGGATGACAGGAAGTGCATTTGCGGCAGAGGATGGTACCCATCTGAACGTAGCAATGTTTATGTGGATGGATGGACTGGATCCGGCAGAAGGGTGGAACGGCTGGACCACCATGCGCTGCGGTATCGGAGAGACGCTGCTGACTGCAGATGAAAATATGGACGTCGTTCCGTGTCTTGCGGATTCCTGGGAGCAGGTAGATGATACGACGTACAAATTCCACATCCGCCAGGGCGTAAAATTCTCAAATGGCAACGACATGACACCGGAAACCGTAAAGGAGTCTATTGAGCGTACCGCTGCTCAGAACAGCCGTGGCGAAAACCTGAAGCTTGCAAGCGTAGAAGTAGATGGCGAAAATGTCATCTTCAAGACGACAGAGCCGTACAGCGCATTCCCGTACTACCTGACCGAGCCGATGTGCATCATCGTAGATACAACGGTTGATACGAGCAACTATGACAATGCACCGGTCTGCACCGGTCCGTTTGTGTGCGAGGAGTATGTACCGGAGGAGAAATATGAGCTGAAAGCAAATGAGTATTACTGGGACGGTACACCGGGTGTGGACAGCGTTACCGTACTCAACATCGATGATGATACGAAGGTCAGCGCGATGCTTTCCGGAGATATCGATGTAGCAGTGGCACCAAGCTCCACCACACTTTCCCAGATCGAGGGAAGCGACAACATTGAGATGGTAAAGGTAACCGGTACGCGTGAGAGTGACCTGGAAATGAACTGCCGTGAGGGCCGCCCGACTGCAGATGTAAATCTCAGAAAGGCACTTTCCTATGCAATTGACCGTGATGTTATCGCGCAGGTAGCAGGAAATGGCTATGCACAGGCACTTGGAAAGGCATTCCCGGATACCGTTGGATACGATGAGGGTAAGGACGTAGAGAGCCAGACGTATGATCTGGACAAGGCGAAAGAGTATCTGGCAGAGGCTGGCTATGAGGATACCGATGGAAACGGATACGTGGAGAAGGATGGAGAGGAGCTTGAGCTGCACATTGCGCTTCGCTCTAATGCTTCTACCGCCGTATATCAGGCAATGCAGGATATGTGGAAGACAGCCGGCATCCATGTGGAGATCGATCTGATGGAGAATACCTCCGATGCACGTGACAGCGGAGAGTTTGATTTCATCGGCGGCGGCTGGCAGACCGTTAACAATGCAGACGGACAGTCTTATCTGAAGAACCGCTGGTCAGACGGAGGTTCGGACAATTATACCGCTTTTCACAGCGATGCATTCCAGGAGGTAATGGAGCGCCTCGATAAAGCATTTGATTATGAGGATCGTGTACAGTGCTTCGTAGATGCAGAGAATGTATTGACTGAAGAGTGTCCGACGCTGTTCCTGTATGCAAATGAAAACATTACGCTCATCAACACTGACAAGGTAAAAGACGTGACGGTATTCCCGATTGATTACTATATGCTCACATCCAGGTGGACAGCAGCAGAATAAAGAAAAAATGAACATACTTGAAATCCAAAACTGTACGATATGCTATCAGAATGGCACGCCGGCAGTCTCTGATGTCTCCCTTTCCGTTTCGGAAGGGGAGATTGTCAGTATTGTCGGAGAAAGTGGAAGCGGGAAAACGACCTTGATCCGTGCAATTCTCGGTTTGTTGCCGCCGGGCGGAAAAGTGACGGGCGGCAGTATTTTATTTGGCGGACGTGACCTGGTGAAAATGAAAGAACAGGAAATACAGGAAATCAGAGGCCATGATATTGCGATGATCTTTCAGGATGTCGGTGCCGCCCTTGACCCGATCCAGAAAATTAAAACACAGTACAGCGAGTCGATCGCTGTGCATGAAAAGAAATCCGCAAAGGAATATTTTGAGCTGGCTGTGAGCATGCTCAAAAAAATGCATCTGACGGATACAAAGCGTGTAATGGAATCGTATCCGTTTGAACTTTCCGGCGGCATGAAGCAGCGTGTCGGCATTGCGATGGGAATGACCGCACAGCCCAAGCTTCTGTTGGCTGATGAACCGACCTCTGCACTTGATGTGACGATTCAGGCGCAGGTGGTGCATGAGATGAAGGAGCTGCGGGACCGGTACGGCACGACGATTATCCTGGTGACGCACAACATGGGAGTTGCCTCATATCTGTCGGACAAGATCGGTGTCATGTGTCGCAGCCATCTGGTAGAATTTGGCAGCAGAGACGAAATCATCTATCATCCAAAGGAACAGTATACAAAGGATCTGCTTGAGGCAGTTCCGAAGTTGGGAGGAAAACGATTTGCACGGTGAAGAGGTGCTGCTTGAGGTATCACATGCAAGTAAAATATTTCCGGTGAAAAAGCAGCAGCTTCGCGCTGTTTCAGACGTGAGCTTTACACTGGAAAAAGGAGAACTGCTCGGAATCGTCGGAGAGAGCGGCTGCGGAAAAAGCACACTGGCAAAAATGCTGGTCGGATCCCTGCCTGTGACATCGGGCACGATGAAGCTTTCAGGGGAAGAGTACACAAAACTGAAAGGAAAAGAAAAGCAGGCGTTCCGCAGAAAAATCCAGATGGTTTTCCAGGATCCGCTGAGTTCGTTTTCTCCGAGAATGAAGATTGGAACGTATCTTGCGGAGCCTCGCAGAAATTTTGACCACGTGCCGAAGCAGCAGGCGCTTGCCGAGGCGGAAAAGCTCCTGGAGAAGGTAGGATTGCCGCGCGACTTTGCCGTGCGCTATCCGCATGAGCTTTCCGGCGGTCAGCTGCAGCGTGTGGCGATTGCAAGAGCAATCGCGATCTCTCCGGAGCTGCTGATCTGTGACGAAGCGACCGGTGCACTTGATGTATCTGTACAGAATCAGATCGCGCAGCTGCTTGTCGATCTGATCGAGGAGCAGAACATGGGCTGTATTTTTATCGGTCATGATCTGGCATTTGTGCGCAGTGTGACGCAGCGGATTGCGGTAATGTATCTTGGGTGTATCGTTGAGCTGATTGACAGCGAGTATCTGGAGCAGGAATGCAGGCATCCGTATACAAAGGCGCTGCTGAATTCCATTTTTGATGTGTACTGTGATCAGAAGGAAGAAATCCAGCTCTTAAAAGGCGAACCACCAAGCCCATTACAGTTGCAGTCTGGCTGTCCGTTTGCAAAACGCTGCAAAAGCTGCATGGAGCAGTGTAAGGAAAGCCTGCCACAGCTCAAGGAAGTCAGCGCCGGACATTTTGTGGCCTGTTTTTTGACCGGACAGACGAGTCACAGAGAGGAGCAATAAAACGCTTCTTCTGGCTCTTTTATGGTAATAAGAAAACGCTAAGATATGGTCAGAAAAACGGGCTTAACTTGAAAAAGAACAGAGGGCTGTTTATAATAAAATTAAGTTGATCCGGCTGAACTGTTTGAACACAGATAAGCATTCCCTCGCTTCAGGGCTTTTGTAAAGCGGACATTCGCAATCCGCTTCGCTACTTGCTCATAAACGCAGTCGGGAAAAAAGGAAGGAGGCGTCCGTCCATGAACAGAAAACGAAAAATTTCCGGTCTGATGAGCCTGATTTTATTACTTGCGATGCTGGACGGCGCGTTTTTTCCGCAGATTTTAAGGCTCATGCCGGACACTGAAAATTCCTGGCAGCTCTCTGCCGCACTTTTGCGCGTGACGATGCAGGACTGCCGACCGGAATCTGAGCATGCTCAGGTGCTGCGCGGCACGGCAGGCAGTGAGAGCGGAACCGAAATAGTTACCGTGCGATTGCGTCTTTTGTTTGATTTGCTTTTGCCCTGTACATTTCTGACGATTCTCTGGCCGCTGTTTTGCATGGCACGGGAAAGGAAAGAACACGCCGTCCGCAAAAAGCTGCTCTGGTATTTGCAATGTACCGATCTGCCATAACATTCCATCCGTAAACAGGGACTTCCGGTCCGAAAAAAGAAAAGAACGGAGGTGAAAAACGGATGGAAACAGCAATCACAGTAGTAATCATTGCAATCGTGGTAGTCGTATTTTTCGGCGCAATCGTGATGGAACATAGAAAATAAAGTTGCCGTTTGGAGCCAACCTCCAAAATGCTGCGCATTTCGCCGGTGTGGCGTATCCGCCGATATTTAGTCTGACGCTTAAAGCGTCTGGAAGTACGTGACAGTCATGTGAGGTTCACGAAATACAAAATAAATACAATCTGCCGCTTGACATTTTTAAAATGCAGCGCTATTATGATGCCAATCTAAGTATTTCGCAATGACGAGGAAGAGTAATTGAAAGGGATTCCACAGAGAGCCGCTGACGATGGAAAGGCGGCGATGAAGTTTCAATGAAAATCACCTCTGAGCTTTCAGACTGAAAGGATTCCGCGTAAGTCTGAACGGTTAACAGTCGTTATTCTGTTTCCCATTATAAGATGTGGAGCTAAGTGGCCGTACATACGGCAAAAAGAGTGGTACCGCAGAGGATAAAAGCCTTTGTCTCTTTAACGGAGACAAAGGCTTTTTTGATGGAAACCATGAAACAAGGGTTCGTTCAAAATGCGGGTCTGGCAGATTTCTGGTACTGCCTGGCAGAAAAAGAGATGTTTGGATTTGTGATTCGCGATAAGCAAACCAATATCTTTTCTGCCACACAAGAAGCATCGATTCCGTAAATGGGATTCAACCGAGGATCAATATTTACGGAAGCGTATGCCGGGATTTGAGGAAGCTCGCCCGTGAAATACGAGGAAATGTAACGAAGCCATGTCGAACAGACAAAGGATAAAGAGGTCTGGAACCTGGGATGGAGGAGTTACAAAAAAGTTACTGTTAAGAGTCAGATGAAAGTTTACCTGGATCTGAACGGTAACAAAAAAATAATGAGGAGAGAATCATCATGGAATTACTGAAGAAAATCACAAAGTTTGTCAGCAAATACATGGCTGTCATCGTAATCGCGGTTGCTGCGCTTGCATTGTTTGCACCAAATAGCGTCAGCTTTATCAAAACAAGTTATGTCAATACACTGCTCGGCATCGTTATGTTTGGCATGGGCCTGACACTGAAGCCAAATGATTTCAAAGTCGTATTCAGCCGCCCGAAGGATGTCGTGATCGGCTGCATCGCACAGTTTACAGTCATGCCGCTTCTGGCATTTTGCCTCACAAAGGTCTTCAACCTCCCGACAGAGCTGGCAATCGGTGTCATTCTGGTAGGTACTTGCCCAGGTGGTACTTCCTCAAATGTTATGACTTACCTGTCCGGCGGAGATGTAGCGCTTTCCGTAGGAATGACGGCAGTATCCACCGTCCTTGCACCGTTCTTAACTCCGCTGCTTACCTACTTCTATGCAGGACAGAAGGTAGATGTCAACATGGCAAGCATGTTCCTTTCCATCGTGAAGGTAGTCATCGTACCGATCGTGCTTGGATTTGTCATCAACCATTTCTTTAAGAAATTTACAGAGCGGGCTGTAGAGGTTTTGCCGTTGATTTCTACTACAGCAATCGTAGCAATTGTGGCAGCTGTTGTTTCTGCAAATTCAGCAAAGATCATGACCTGCGGACTTCTGATCGTAGCAGTCGTTATCTGCCACAACGTACTCGGTTATCTGCTCGGTTATGGAATCGGAAAGGTACTGAAGCTCAACACCACAAAATGCCGTGCAATTTCCATCGAAGTCGGCATGCAGAATTCCGGACTTGCCACTTCACTTGCAACCACGCATTTTGCAGCATATCCGCTTGCAACGATCCCGGGTGCAGTATTTAGTGTATGGCATAATATTTCCGGTGCAATTCTTGCAAACTTCTTTGTGAGCATGGATGCGAAGAAAAAAGAAAAGTAAAAGTCCTATGTGAGTTCGACTTGAACGCAGAAGAAGCATTCTCTGCGTAAAGCGGATATTCGCAATCCGCTTCGCTACTTGTAGGATCATAAGGAATCCAGGCTCGTAAGGAATCCAGGCTCGTAAGGAATCCTCCCGTAAACGGATCCCTCCTTACGAGATTCCGTAAACGGATCCCTCCTTACGAAATTCCGCAAGCGGGTTCCCCTTATGATATTTCATGAACGCAGTCGCTTCGCGACCTGTCACTGGCAGGTGGACGGCCACGGATGAGGAAAGACAAAAAAGCAGGCAGCAGAATCTGTGGAAAAACCTGTCTTGAAAACAGAACAGTCAGCAGTTCTCTTAAAGAGAGCATTTCGGCAGAAAGCGTTTCGCATGCCGGAAAGCGCAGAAGGAGGGCTGCTGGCTGTTTTTGTTGTGGGGTATTCTCTTTTATAGAATAAGCTGTAGAAATACTCAGATTGTTTACTGACAAAGCTCTCCGGTAAGATCAATAGTAGAACTGCGCAGAACCAGCTCAGTCATATACTGGCAGTACTGGTAAGGAATATCCGGATTGGCAATTCGGTTCAGAAGACAGTTTGCAGCGGCGATTCCCATATATTCTTTGTTTGTATGTATGGTTGTAAGTGGCGGCACGGCGTGTGCCGCTTCATTTATATTATCAAAGCCGACGATGGAAATATCCTCCGGAATCCGATATCCAAGAAGCTGGAGTGCAGCTGCAAGCTGCAGTGCGGTCCAGTCATTTCCGCAAATATAGACTTCTGGAATTTCACGGAGTTTTTTTACTTTTTCGGTAAGATAAGCAGAATTCAGAAACAGCTGATCTGTTTCACGCAAAAAGCAGCTTTCAGAGAGTAGGGAAAGATGATGATCTTCCAGTGTTTCGCATACAGCGTCATAGCGCTCCTGAAAACCGCGTCCGACATTTTTGGAGGAGAGATCTCCGGCAAAAGCAAAACGGGAACAGCCTTTCTTAATCAGAGCAGAGACGATTTCGCGGATATGTTTTTTATTTTCCATTGTAATGATATCCATTCGTCCGAGAAATGCTTCATATTCACGGGGCATATCAAGTGTTACAGTTGGAAGCTGATAAGAAAGTACAGCTTCACAAATACGAACATCACACAGCTCAACGAGAATAATGCCACGAGTGTCCGGATGTGCAATAACAGAAGGAAAACGCAGCTTTTCAATATCCTGATTATCCATGATTCCGATTACCATATTATAGTTGTGTGCTTTTAATACCTTTTCTATTCCTTTCATAACAACAATCCAAAAGTCAGAATGATTAAAAGAAGTACAGGTCAAAAAGAGAATATTGCCACGTGCCGGTGCAAAACCGGGGACGGAAGGTACGTTATCTGTTTTGGCAGACAGATTTTCACAAGGTTGTGCAGGTTCTTCAGCTTGATTTATTGAACGGATCTTGTCCAGTACGAGTTTTTCTGTTTTAGGGGAAACTCCGCCTTTTCCGTTTAAAACCTTTGCAACTGTATTCCGTGACAGATTCAGTTCGGATGCCAGTTCTTTAATTGTATATTTCATAACCATTCCTCCGGGCTTTCAATTTATATGATGCTAGGGGCAAAAGCCTGAAACCACGATGTGCTTGCACAGGAGTGGTTTTATGGCTTAATGCCCCGCCCGATATGAGCATAAAAGTGGAGCGTAAGCTTCACGATATGCGAATACCGGGCAGGATTGTGGGAGTACGAAGTACGGAACAATCCGTAAGGCATCTTTTGACCTTAATATCTTTTATATCATCATAGCACAATGCTTAAAAATGTGCAATGATAAATCAAAAATCTAAAAGAAAGTAAATGCTCAAAAATGTGCATAATTTAAATGCTAAATTAGTTAAAAACAATAAAAAAGACTGCTGAAAATTAGATATAAGATAGAAAATGACGAACAAAATTAGAATAAACTTGAAATAATTGAGCATATATGGTATAAATAAAACAACAAACGGCAATAAATGCACAGAGAAAAAGCGAGAAAATGTGCATTCTTAAGAAGCGAATGCACAAAAACAAAGAGAACAGGATGTAAAAGAGAAAATGAAGAATAAACTATTTTTTAAACCGACAGACGCATGGGTTGGAGATCTGATTCCGTATTATGAGGATGGCGTTTATTATGGATTTTATCTTCATGACCCAAGATGCAGGAAAGATGAGTATGCAGAAGAAACTACCTGGCATCTGATCAGTACAAAAGACTTTGTGAATCTGGAGTATCACGGTGAAGCAATCGCACGTGGTGATGATTCGAAACCGAATAAGAATGCCTATACAGGTTCGGTTATCCGGGATAGGGAGGGAAAGTACCATGCTTTCTATACCGGATTTAATGCGGATATCAAAATAGATGGAAAATCTGTTCAGACAGTCATGCAGGCGGTAGGAGACGATCTGTTTCATCTGAAGACAGTGGAAGAATTCATATTTACTGCGGATGATGATATTTATGAATCCTTTGACTGGCGCGACCCGTACGTATTTTATGACGAGGATGCCGGATGCTATAAGATGCTTCTTGCTGCACGTAAAAAGGGAGCAGGAGAATTGCGTGGAGGCTGTATCGCGCTTTGTACATCGCAGGATCTGTATCACTGGAAAAGAGAGAAGCCGTTTTATAATCCGCAGCGGTACGTTACAATGGAATGTCCGGAAATATTTCAGATGGGAGACTGGTATTATCTTGGGTTTTCAACCTTCAGTGACCGTTTCTGCACGCATTACCGCAAAAGTCGTTCTTTAAACGGACCATGGATTATTCCGGAAGATGACGTATATGACAGCAGAGCAAACTATGCGATCAAGACGGCAGGAGATGGAACACAGCGGTATGCATTTGGATGGATCGCCAGCAAAAAAGGAGATACAGATAACGGACCGTGGGAGTGGGGCGGAACGATGGATTTCCATCGGATTCGTCAGGATGCGGAGACAGGAGATCTTTTTGTGGAGCCAACGGAAGCAGAGGCAGCATATTGCAGCCGGAAAGCAGAATTGACCGGTGAAACGGTTTTTGCGGGAAATGTGACGACAGAGAAAGAGAAAGCCGTGCTGAAAACAGATCAGTCAGAACTTGCGGCATTGCTGTATGATCTTCCGAAGACAAGTGGTGCATTTGCAGTCAGGGCTGAGCTGGAGTATAGTTCAGAACAGGAATTTGGAATTGCTTTGCATACAGATGAAGGTATGGAGCAGGGATATTTCCTGAGAATTCGTCCGTCACAGCATCTGATGGCATGGGATATGTGGCCAAGAAAAGAGCAGGGGATGTATCAGTGGCAGATTGACGGAGATATTCCTTATCAAATCGAGACATCAAGATACATTCCGAAAGCAGAAAAATATGAGCTTCTTTTGATAAAGGAAGGAGATATCTGCGTAGTGTATCTGAACGGAAAAACGGCATTGAGCACAAGATTGTATGATCACAAAGGCGGAAAGGCCGGAATTTATATCACGCAGGATGAGATAAAGATACGGAAGCTGGAGTTTCTGACAGCAGAATAAAAAAGAACATAAAAACGCAGTGATCGGATCGTGTGTTTCGTAGCTGCAGCAAAATAAAAGGAAAAGGAGCAGAAGAATGAAAAAGAAAGTATTGGTATCTATGGCAGTGCTCAGCGCAGTGTGCGCAATGGGAGCGGGAAGTATGGTTTCAATGGCAGATGAAGATGTAACGAAGGTAACCTGGTTTGCATCAAGACCGGTGGATGGACCGATTGATAAGACGATCCGTCAGCTTGCAAAGGATTACAGTGAGTCACATGATGGTACATGGGAGCTGGAGGTTGTAACAGAAGCAGACCGTCCGTCCTATCTGGAAAAACTGAAAACGTTGATCGCAGGTGGAAATATGCCTGATATCATTGATATCGATGCAACACCGTATTGTCAGGAGCTGGTAGATGCGGGATATCTGGTTGACATGAATGCATGGCTGAAGGACAATAACATTTATGACAGCTTCCTTCCGATTTCTCTGGCATATCAGGAATTTACAGATGGAGATCTGTATACACTGCCGATGGAACTGAATGCAGAGATGATCTGGTACAACAAAGAAATTTTTGAAAAATGCGGAATTACAAAGACACCTTCCAGTTTAAACGAATGGCTGGATGATTGTGAGATTATTAAGAATGCAGGATATACACCGATTTCTGTAGATGGAATCGACCGCTGGCCGGTACTTCGTTACCTGGCGATGGCACCGTATGCGGAAACAGGAAATGATTATGCAATTAAGCTTGCAAACGGTGAGGTTTCCATGGGAGATGAGACCGGTTTAAAGGGACTTGATTTTTACACAAAGATCGGCCAGTATTTCCAGGAGGGCTTTGCCACAACGGATTACGCAGCTGCACAGTCCATGTTCATCAATGGTGAAAGCGCAATGTACTATATTGGTACATGGGAATTTGCGGCCATGAATGATTTGTATAATGAAGGAAAGATTGATTATTTCTTCATGCCGAAATCAATTGACGGCGAAGGCGATGGAAAGCCATATTGTGTCAACTCCGGTATCGGAATGGCGTTTAACAGTGAAACATTTGATGAGAAGAGTGCAGACTTTATTAAGTATGTGATCGAGAATTATGGTGCAATGTATGCTTCTTACGATCAGCTCACTCCGATTAAGTGCGAGCTTCCGAAGGATCATGAGTATTCTGATCTGTATCTGCGTGTAACGGATGAAGTATCTGATCTTGGAACCGATTTCATGAAGCCGTGGGACTGCTATTTTGATGCAAATACCTGTACGGTTGTAGAAGACAATATGCTTCTTCTGCCGACTGGCGATATGTCACAGGAGGACTTTATTGAACTGGTAGATGATTCTATTAATGAATATGTCAATGAATAATTGCAAAAAGCATTGATTCTCGTGCAATGAACCGGAGGCCATGCTTGTATAGAGGATCTGGTGACAGCAGTGAAGGTCAAATACTCCGTTGCCTGCAGCGGGGTATTTGATTTAATCGAATACGGCGGGAACGGATATTTGACTGAAAAATTATGACGGAGTTTCCCTATTTGACAGGAGCGGAGTGTATGAACGGTGTATTAAAGGATAAAAAAGCGTTTGCGGTATTTCTTTTGCCAGGTCTTTTGTTTTATTTGTTTTCTGTATTTTATCCGATTGTGGATTCGATTCGGTTAAGTACAATGAAATGGAATGGAATCGGAGCACCTGAATTTATCGGTCTTGGAAATTACACAAAGCTGTTTGGAGATAAGGTGTTTTATCAGGCATTTCTAAACAATCTGATTTATCTGGTAATCGTCGTTCTGATGCAGCTTACGATAGGCTTTGTATTTGCAGTCCTTCTGACTTATATGAAAAAAGGAGTATCTCTTGTAAAGACTCTTTATTATGTCCCGTGCATTATCACCACGGTGGCAGTGACACAGCTGTTCCGAAATATTTATTCTACACAGCCGCAGGGATTGTTAAATGGGGTGCTGGAAGCTGTTGGGCTTGGAAGTCTGGCTACTTCCTGGCTGAGCAACATAAAAACGGCATTGGCCTGTGTCTCTATTCCGGAGGGATGGCGTTATACCGGAATGTACATGGTGATTTTTTATGCGGCATTGATCTCACTTGATCCGGAGGTTTGCGAAGCTGCGAAGGTAGATGGTGCAAATGAATGGCAGACGCTGATTCGAATCAAAATCCCGATGATCAAACCGATCCTGCTGCTGACGCTGACTATGGTTATGACAGGTGCGCTTAGAGGCTTTGATATTCCATATATTCTGACAAATGGCGGACCTGGAAACGTCACAGAGCTTCTGTCCACATATATGTATAAAAAGGCATTTGGAGCAAATAAATTCGGATATGGAAGTGCAGTGGCTGTCTTTATCATTATTGAAAGTATTCTTGTTGTGGCAATTTTGCAGATGCTGTTTCGGGAACGAGATGCACAGCCGGAAAAGAGGAGGAGCAGAAGATGAAAAAGAAGGTTCTGAAAATCATTTTCGTTGCAGTGATTCTGCTTTTTCTGGTTATTCAGCTTTATCCGGTTGTATGGCTGTTTATGGCCAGTCTCAAATCCTCGGCAGAGCTTGGCTCCCAGCCGTTTGCATTGCCGAAAGCCCTGGTATTTTCCAATTATGCAGAAATTTTTAAAGACGGAAAAATTTTGCGCTATATGTGGAACAGTGTAAAGGTAACGGCAGGTTCGATCATTTTGATCGTGGCGCTTTCAAGTACGACCGGTTATGCACTTGCAAAATTTCAATTTGCGGTTAATAAGAAAATTTATGCATTTTTTACGTTTGGAATTATGATACCGGTACAGATCACATTGATTCCATTATTCTGTTTTTACAGTAAAGTCGGAATTCTGAATACAACAGCGTCGCTTATATTACCGCAGGTTGGATTTGCGCTTCCGCTTTCGATTATGTTGTTTGTCAGCTTCTACTCTTTCTTGCCGAATGAAATTATTGAAGCAGGAATTGTGGACGGCTGCAGCCCATACCGTATCTTTTTCTCAATTGTATTGCCACTGGCAAAAAATACGGTGATTACGATCTCATCCATGTATACGATTTTGATCTGGAATGATTTTATTTTTGCAAATACCTTTATCAGTGATAATAATGCAAAGACGATTGCTGTAGGATTAAAGGATTATATCGGAGCCTTTGGAAATGTAGACTGGGGCAGGACGTATGCTGCGATCGCGGTTTCTATTATTCCTCCGATTCTTGTGTATTTCTGTTTGAACAAATACGTGACAGCAGGTATGACTATGGGAGCAACGAAGGGTTGATCAGACAGAGAAGATCATAGCAGATGAAAAACGGCAGAGAAAATCGGATCCTGCCAGACTGCTGTTTACGGAACTTGTCAGATATACGCTCAGCACAGCAAAAAATTACAGAAGATCCGTATAGTATGAAGAAGTCGGCGAAAGGCCGGCTTTTTCGCATTACCAAGAAAAAAGTTTTAATAAACGGAAGAGAGGGCACACAGGGACGGGAGCAGTTTGTGCTTGATCTTTCAAGAAAAGAAGTGGTGGACGGCATCTATGAGCAGATTTCTGCGGTGATTCGTTCTGCCGATATTTCTTACGTGAAATGGGATATGAACCGTCAGCTGACGGATGTTGGAAACACGGTGCTCGCGCCGGAACGTCAGGGCGATATCTGCCATCGTTCCGTGAAAATGGCGTTTATGACTGCTGGATGAGCACGTAGAGCTTCCATATCCGCCCTGCGGCGGCTGTGGATAAACGGGAATAGAATTAACATAAATTTTCTGTGCTGATTGTATCAAAATGAGTTCAACGATTACATTTTGATACCCTGTATTGCATTTTGATACAAAAATTGTTTTAGCGTTTCGGACTTTCCGGTATTGTAATAGTCGAGTAATAATGAATTAAATTCCTCCATAATCATGCAAATATAGAGGTCTATTCTGCATCTTCCTGATCATCAAAAGAATACGCATTCAGTTCCGGAAAATCAAGAAATTCGCTTAATGTCATCCCAAATACATTTGCAATTTTATGGAGTGTGCGGACCTTCGGGTTTTTGCTGGTACCGCGGATAATATTATCGACGGTTGATTGCTTGAGACCGGCGAGAAAGGCCAGTTTGTTGATTGTAATGCCGCGATTTTGGCACAACTGCCGGATGCGCAGTGCATAAAGTTCAGAGTATGTCATGTTATCACCTGTAAAAATACCTTTGTAAAGTTAGGGTCATCATAACAGGGGATGGAAGCAAACTTACCTTTGCATAGTTGACGTTAAAAGATAGCTATGAATCGGCTGATAAAAAGCTGGAAAAGTGTGAGGGTACTTATTTTTGACTATTCTCAAACATGGCAATAAGTTCAGCACTGCTTTCTTTCATGCCACGCCGAAGCCATTCTATAATCCAACCATATATCAGGTAAGAAAAAGCAGACATAACATAAGCAATCGGAGCCGGCATTTCATCAGATAATGCTCTTTGATCTATAATGGAGTCCTGTATGATCTGAGTATGACCGGCATTGTAAACTGTCATATAAAAATCACGGTTAGATTTGTAAAAATCAAGAGTTCTAATAAGTTTAAGCCGGTAATCAGTTGGGTCATCATTTTTTCGAATATTGTTAAGTTCATTATTAAGACGTTCTGCCTCCTGACGCAGGACGTCTTCTTTTGTTTGATAATTACGGTAGAAGGAGGCACGGCCCACTTCTGCTTTTGCTGTTAAATTGCTGATTGTAATGGAATCAAAATTGTCAATTCGCATCATTTCAAGTAATGCTTTAAGAATCTGGCTGCGTACATAAGAGTTTTTTTCCTGATTATTCATGATGATACATTCTCCTGTTCATTGTCTCATTTTTGGTGAGAACTTGACTTATCCATGAATGGGATGATACATTTGTCTCGACAGAAAGTCAATGCTATAGATAAAATTCATGAGGAGGAGTTATATGAAAGTGAAGGATAAGAGACTTGTTGTGACAGGAATAATCGCAGCTGCTGGATTTATTTTTGGAAGACTGGCAGTGCGGGGAATATTGAATCTGCTTTTAGGCGGGACGATGTTTGGTGGGAATATTTTATGAAAAAGGAAAGAAAAGACAGAATTATGACGATACGGTTTGGAATACTGATTTTTGTTTTTTCATTCCTGCTTGGCATTGCATCCAAACTATTTATCAAGCCGGCCTGGTCTAAGAATTACAGTGTTAAGTGGGATGACAGCATAGGCACAATGATTTCTGACATTGCGTATGGAGCAGGTGAGAAAAACACGTTTGATCTGTATTTGCCCCAAAATAATACAAGAGAAAATTATGGACTTGTTGTATATTTGCATGCCGGAGGTTTTACAAGTGGGGATAAAGCGGATGATGCCGAAACTCTTGAGTGGTTATGCAGCAAAGGATATGTGGCTGCAGGAATAAATTATACTTTGTTCAGTGAGGAACATCCTGACGCAAATGTGTATACACAGTCTTTGGAAATAAAGGAAGCAATTCCCTTTGTGGTAGAAGCTGCAAAGCAGGCAGGTTATAATATTGACAAGATGGCAGTTGCCGGAGGCAGTGCAGGTCATACGCTTGCTATGATTTATGCATATCGTGATGGAAAAGAAGCACCGGTACCAGTAGTATTTACATATGGAGGTGTTGGCCCTTCCAGTTTTTATCAGGAAGATTGGGGTATCTTCGGGCTGAATCAGGATGATGAAGCCTGTGCAGTAATGTTTTCTGTGATGTCTGGCAATAAAATCAGTCCGGAAGAAATAAGAAGTGGCGAGTATCTTAAAAAGGTTAAACCGATAGCCGCTTCAGAATGGATTTCCAATAATCCGGTACCAACAGTAGTTGCTTATGGTAAACATGACAAAATGCAGCCGTTTGCAGCTTCCATAAAATTTGAGACAGCTTTAAAAGAAAATAGTGTAGATTATAAATACTATGTACTTCCTCATTCCGGACATGGACTTCAGAATGATAATAAGATCAGCAGACAATGGATGGAGTCGATAGAAGAATATCTGGAGAAGTATATGCCAGTTAAATAAGGTGAAAAGCATGAAAGTAAAACAAATATCTCAATGGTTACAAAAAAATAGTAAAATAAAATATCTGATTCGATTACTGGTTATTGCTGCAGCTGCATGGGTATTGGGGCAGTTCATATCACCGGCACTTATGAAAGCAGTCTTTCTGTAGGAGGCGTGAATGAAGAATTTAGGCAAAATATTCGGGAAATTGATAAGGGGATTTCTCTGTGCAGTTGTTTTTCTTATTGTATTCGGCATTTCTACGGTAGTAAAATTATCTTCCCTCACAGGAATTGATGCAAACAGTTTTACGCTGCAAAACAAGGGAACAGAAACTGTGAAATATGAAGGAGAGATACTTAGAGAAAAGCATTCCATTTCGTATATCACAAATGAAGGAACGGTTGATGAACGTCAGATTATAGTATTAAAACCTGCGGAAGTAGCTGGAGATCTTCCACTTATATATATTCCACATTATGAGATTGATGAAAATACAGCGGATTTTCATCAATATATGAACCATGGCTGGGCTGTAGCATCACCTGTATTCTCAAATAAATATAACAGCGAAGTGACAGGAAATGATTTGGTCTTTAACAATGCTGCTTTATATCAAATAAGACATATGGATGGTATTGATAAAGAACGAATTGCTATCGTAGGCGGATCGGCAGGTGGATATATGTCCTTAATGTTGAATATGCTTCAGATGGGAACATGTGCATCAATAGCGAATTCGCCTATTGCAAATGTGTATTATAATTTATATGTATACTTTCATGCTTGTGACGAATTGAACCAGGCATCTTCTTTTAACTCGATTACAATGCCAATCCAGATGCTTATTTCAAAATCATTTAGACCTAATCTGGATAATTTCCCAGACGTTCAGGATGCTGACCGATGGGCTGCATTATCTCCGATTGGTCTTGCAAAATGTATCAGCAATCCCGTTGTAGTAAATCATTATACCGGTGATATTCTTGTACCGGTTGATCAGATAACAAAGAAATATACTTACTCTGAGCGAAACAAGGCTTTTCCTGCGGATTTTCCTATAACGATGGGGAATGATTATCCGGGAATACTAAGTCATTCACTTGAAGAAGAAGCTGATCCTGATGAAATCTGTGTTCAATACTATAAGCTTGAAAATCAGAATGTGGATATGGAAATGACTGCAAGCAATAAACTGCTGACAATTAATATTTTTGATGATGGTCCTATGAATCCAAAGGGAACGCATACCGCCCCTGGAACCACAGGCAATCTGGATACGATGAAGTTCCTTGAAGAAATGTTTGAAAAAACCCTGAAGGGTACGGAAAAAGCGGAGAGTGCAAAACTAATACTTATGCTTGAAAGATATGCTGGGGAAAGTGTTCAGCTTCTGCCACATAAGGGGATTGACGATACTCTTTATGGGTCTTTTGCAGTGTATCGGCAGGAAGTGATTGAGGAACTTAGAGCTTATGTTGTAAACAATTCTTTTGAAGCACTAGATGATCAAATGGAAACAGCAATTGCCAATTCAAAAGATCCCGGTAAATTTTCACAAATATGGAAGGTAGTCAAAGCTAAAGTCAAAGCGGATATTCACAATCCGCTTTGCTGCTTGTAGGATCATAAGGGATGCATTATTTTATTGAATTGCTGTAGGCTCGTAAGGAATCCTCCCGTAAACGGATCCCTCCTCCTAATACATAAGTTGTAGGGATTAGGATACCTTACGAGATTCCGCAAGCGAGTCCTTCCTATGATTGATATTTCATAACCGAGTAGCTACTTCGCAGCTTATCAGGCGTGGCTTAAAATATGCAATTTATGGGCTACATTCTATAAAAAGCCCAATTGTGATTCGAAGCCGACACGTGTATAATAGAGGCAGAGAATACGCAAGAAAATGTGTAAGATAATATGCAAGATCGGGGAGGTGCTTTTATGGGAGATTACAGACCACCTTTTACAGTAACCAATAGAATATTGTTATATGTATCATCGGTTTCCGAAAAAGCAGGACGTATCACAGCGCTAGGCAGCCTTACAGCAAACTCTCTTACACTGGGGCAGGTAAGGGATGTAATTAGTGGCAGATAGAGATGCGTGCAGAAAAGAAAGGTGTGAGACGATGGGAATGTTTGTAAATCCGGGAAATGAGGCATTTGCGGTTGCACTGAATTCGGAGATTTATATTGATAAAACGGGACTTCTAACCTATACCAATAAAGTTATGAACACTTTGCAGGGATATATCTGCAACAGCCGTCCGCGGCGGTTCGGAAAATCAATCACAGCAAACATGCTCACCGCATATTACAGCAAGGGCTGCAGCTCCGGAGAAATGTTTTCCGGATTGGAAATCAGCAAGGCAGAGGATTTTAAAAAACATTTGAATCGATACGATGTGCTTCACTGGGATATTCAGTGGTGTATGGAACCGGCGGGCGGTCCGGAACGGATTGTTTCTTATATTTCAGAAAAAACGATTTCAGAGTTAAAAGAATATTATCCCAATATACTTCCGGAAGAACTTCGATCACTGCCGGAGGCGTTGTCGCGGATTAATGTGGCATCCGGAACAAAATTTATTGTGATAATAGATGAGTGGGATGTTCTGATACGTGATGAGGCGGCTGATATCGGCACGCAGGAAGAATATATCAACTTTTTACGGGCGATGTTCAAAGGAACAGAGCCGACCAAATATATTCAACTGGCATATCTGACAGGTATTCTGCCTGTGAAAAAAGAAAAGACACAGTCAGCGCTGAATAATTTCAAAGATTACTCTATGCTGCATGCCGGTCCAATCGCATCGTATGTAGGCTTTACGGAAAAAGAGGTTCAGAAATTATGTGAAACGTATGGACAGGAGTTTGAAGAGGTTAAACGGTGGTATGATGGTTACCAGATTGGAAAATACCATGTATACAATCCAAATGCAGTGGTAAATCTGATGCTGGAAGGCGAATTCCAGAGCTACTGGTCCGGAACCGCATCCTATGAAGCAATTGTTCCATTGATTAATATGGATTTTGACGGCCTTAGAAGCGCCGTAATTGAAATGCTTTCAGGAGATCATGTTCCGGTTGATGTCACCTCTTTTCAGAATGATACCGTCAGCTTTGCAAATAAAGATGATGTGCTGACGTATCTGATTCACCTCGGATACCTGGCTTATGACAGGACATTTAAAACTGCTTTTATTCCAAATGAGGAAATCCGTCAGGAACTGATTCTGGCAACAAAAAGAAAAAAATGGAATGAGTTGATTACGTTTGAAAAAGAATCAGAGCAGCTTTTGAAGGATACGCTTCAGATGAATGGAAAAGCAGTGGCAAAAGAAATTGAGAAAATTCACATGGAATATGCTTCTGCGATTCAGTATAATAACGAAAATTCACTCAGCAGTGTTCTGGCTATCGCTTATTTAAGTTCACTGCAATATTATTTCAAACCAATTCGTGAATTCCCGGCAGGTCGTGGATTTGCAGATTTTGTGTTTATTCCTAAGCCAGAGTTTCAGAATTACTATCCGGCGCTTGTTGTAGAACTGAAATGGGATAAAAGCGTCAAAGCAGCATTAGATCAGATTAAGGACAGAAAATATCCAGATTCCGTTGCGTGTTACGCGGGGGAGCTTTTGCTGATAGGAATTAATTATGATGAGAGAACGAAAAAACATGAATGTCGGATTGAGAAATATGAGAAATGTTGAGGCAAGTTAAAACAATAAAAATGAGGTCTCATGTCTGTGTTAAAATATCCTGCACGCTGCGAAAAGCAGCCGTGGCGAAACGGAGGGGCAGCTGTCCACATGTCTGCGGCAGATGTGCGAATCAGGGCGGATGAAGTCCGACATGAGCGCACAGATGCCAGAAAGACTAGGTGGACTGCGTCCCTCCGTTTTGTCACAGCGTCCGGTCTGACATTTGTCAATAAGCTGCATTCCATAAAAGCCCAATTGTGCTTCAAAGCCGACACGTGTATAATAGAGAAAGAAAATATGTAAGAAAATGTGCAAGATAATGTGTAAGATAATATGCAAGATCGGGGAGGTGCTTTTATGGGAGATTACAGACCGCCTTTTACAGTGACAAATAAAATATTGCTGTATGTATCGTCTATTTCCGAAAAAATAGGACGTATCACAGCGACAAACAGCCTTACAGCAAAACCGCATTTAAGAAAAAATAACAGAATCAAGTCAATTCATTCATCTTTGAAGATTGAGGCAAATTCTCTGACACTGGGGCAGGTAAGGGATGTAATTAATGGCAGATTTGTACTTGGTGAGCAGAAGGAAATTCAGGAAGTAAAAAATGCCTATGCAGCCTATGAACGACTTTCAGAAATCAATCCATATAGTATTCGAGATTTAAAACAGTTTCACGGGATTATGACAAAGTATCTTGTGGAAGAGTCCGGTAGATTCCGGTCTGGGGAAGAGGGGGTTTTTAATGGTGATCAGTGTATCTTCATGGCACCTCCGGCACGATTTGTACCTGGGCTCATGGAAGAGCTGTTTCAATGGATGAAAACAGCGCAGAAAGAGATTCATCCGTTGATTTTAAGCAGTGTATTTCATTATGAATTTGTATTTATCCATCCTTTTTCGGATGGAAACGGAAGAATGGCACGATTGTGGCATACTGCTATTTTGTCTAAGTGGAAACCGATATTTGAATATATTCCAATTGAAAGTCAGATTGAGAAGTTTCAGGATGAATACTATGAAGCGATTGCCAGATGTCATCTTGCGGGAGAGTCCACCGTTTTTATAGAGTTTATCCTGGCACAGATTGATAAAATTCTGGATGAAATCTGCGCTCAGATGGATGGGGAAAACGAATATCTTTCAGAAGCAGTAAAACGTCTGCTGGATGTCATGGAATACGATATTCCTTATACCAGTAAAAGTCTTATGGAAAAGCTGGAACTAAAATCAAGAGATGGGTTCCGTAGAAATTATCTGCTGCCGGCAATGGAACTGAAGCTTATCAGAATGACAATACCGAATAAACCAAACAGCAGAAATCAAAGATATGTCAAGTGTTGACGAAAACATACCAAAATGATAGAGTACAGATGTCATATACAAAACGGAGAGTGCTGTTTATTTATGAGCAGCAGCAAAGCGGTCTGCAGATATCCGCTTTACAAGATTCAATCCGGCAGGAGGACACTGAGCATGCTCACAATCAGAAAAGCACGCCAGGAGGACTTACCGTCCCTTCTGGCGATTTATAATTACGAAATTGAACATGGAACGGCGACGTTCGACCTGAATCCGAAGACTTTGGAAGAACGTCAGAAATGGTTTGACCTGCACAGCGGCGGGAAGTACCTGCTGCTTGTGGCAGAGGAGGACGGCGAGGCGGTGGGATATGCCAGTCTTTCTCCTTATCGCGAATGGGAGGCATATGCTCAGACCGTGGAGCTTTCCATTTATGTGGATGCCGCTCATCGAAGAAAAGGGATCGGCGATCAGCTGATGCAGGCAATCCTTACGTATGCGCGCGAACGGGATGACATTTATACGGTTGTGTCAGTCATCACCGGTGACAACGAAAAGAGCATCCGCATGCATAAAAAATACGGATTTGAGGACTGCGGAAGGCTCAAAGAAGTCGGGATGAAGTTCGGGCGCCGCCTTGATGTTGTAAATCTGCAGCTGTTCGTATAATGATGCGTAACATAGATGCAAAACAGAAAATAAATTTTTCTCTGTATGTGTAAATAAAAATATGGAACAACAGGCAATTGCTGACGTAAGACAGCAGAGAAAAAAACAGGAGGAGCCATGTACCGCATTTTTATTGTAGAAGATGATGCCGCGATCGCATCCACCCTCGCCAGACAAATCCAGATGTGGGGATATGAGGTGCGGTGTGCAGAGCATTTTCAGGACATTCTGAGCGAGTTTCAGTCATTTGATCCGCAGCTGGTACTGCTCGATCTGATGCTGCCGTTTTACAATGGCTATCACTGGTGCAGTGAGATACGGAAAATTTCACGTGTGCCGATCCTCTTTCTGTCTTCTGCCTCCGACAATATGAACATTGTGATGGCGATGAATATGGGTGGCGATGACTTTATTGCGAAACCATTTGATTTAAATGTGCTCACGGCAAAGATTCAGGCGATTCTGCGGCGGACGTATGATTTTGCGAAAGCGCAGGAAGCGCTGGGATGCAGGGGAGCGGTGCTCAATACTGCAGATGCGAGCCTTACGTATCAGGGACAGCGTCTGGAGCTGACAAAAAATGATTACCGGATTCTGCAGACGATTCTGGAGCGAAAGGGAAAGGTGGTCAGCCGTGATCTGCTGATGCAGCGGCTCTGGGAGACCGACTGCTTTGTAGATGAAAATACACTGACTGTCAATGTGACACGGCTGCGGAAAAAGCTGGAATCCGTCGGGCTGCATGATTTTATTGTGACACGAAAAGGTATGGGATATCTGATCTCGGAGGAGTTATGATCTGGAATTATGTTAAAAGCAGAGCAGGGACAATCGTGGTGTTCCTGCTTTTGTATCTTACAGCAGGTGTAGTTGCCGCATTGTACGGTCTTTCTGCAGTTGCAGTCGGCTATGCGGGCATTCTTTGCGCAGTGTTGTTTTTGGGAGCCGGAGTGTGGGATTTTTTCAGCTTTGTAAGAAAAATACACCAGCTGGAAGCGGCAAAAAAGGAAATTCTGATTACAGAGGAGCATCTGCCGCATCCTGACAGCCTGGCTGAGGAACAGTATCAGGAAATGCTCGGTCTGCTTCAGGAAGAGAAAAAGCGGATCGAGCAGGAGAAGGAGCAGCAATTTCAGGAAATGATGGAATACTATACGATGTGGGCTCATCAGATCAAGACACCGATTGCGGCATCGAGACTGATTTTACAAAGTGCGCAGGAAGAGTGCTGCGATGAAAACAGGCAGGAGATATTTTTGGAATTAAAAGAAGAAATCTCCCGCATCGACCAGTATGCGGATATGGTGATGTGCTATCTGCGGCTGGATACCGGAACAACGGATTATGTGATCAGGGAATATGAGATTGATGGAATCGTGCGTCAGGCAGTTCGTATGTATGCGTCTGTGTTCATTCGAAAAAAGCTGCGCCTGATCTATGAGCCGCTTGAGCTGAAGATTCTTACGGATGAAAAATGGCTGCTGTTTGTCATCAGTCAGGTATTATCCAATGCACTGAAATATACGCCGACCGGGACTGTTACTATTTATAAAAAAGAGCCGCAGACGCTGTGTATCAAAGACACCGGCATCGGGATCGCGCCGGAGGATCTGCCTCGCATCTTTGAAAAAGGCTATACAGGAAGCAACGGCCGTGCCGACAAAAAAGCGAGCGGAATCGGTCTCTACCTTAGCAAACGGATCTGCACAAACCTGGGCCATAAGATCACGGTTCACTCCGTGCCTGGCGAGGGAACAGAGGTATGCATTTGCCTGGAACGTGTGGATTTGGAAATAGAGTAAGGAATCTGCGCAACCTTACAAATTTGTAAGCCACCCGTAAGCTGATCCAATGGCACGCCAGCCTCCATCCCGCTTATAATAACTCCCGGAGCACAGAGGTCGAGATGAAGAACAGGAGGAGACAACATGGCGATCTTATCAGTCAAAAATATAAAAAAGACGTACATAACGCGTTTTGGCGGTAATCAGGTGCAGGCGCTGAAAAATGTGACGTTTGATGTGGAACAGGGAGAATATGTGGCGATCATGGGGGAATCAGGATCCGGAAAGACGACGCTGCTCAACATTTTAGCAGCACTTGATAAACCGACCTCAGGGACCGTACTTCTGGAAAACCGTGATTTTTCCAGAATCAAGGAATCAGAGCGTGCAATATTCAGGCGTGACAATCTTGGATTTGTGTTTCAGGAGTTTAATTTGCTGGATACGTTTTCCCTGCAGGATAACATTTTTCTGCCGCTTGTGCTGGCCGGGATGGATTATAAGACCATGAACAGCCGGCTGCAGCCGATTGCGGAAAAGCTTGAAATCACGCAGCTGCTGCAGAAATTTCCGTATGAGGTATCGGGGGGACAGAAGCAGCGTGCGGCAGTAGCCAGAGCATTGATTACGCAGCCAAAGCTGATTCTTGCGGATGAACCGACGGGGGCACTGGATTCTAGGGCAACGGATGAGCTGCTGCGGCTGTTTTCGGCAGTCAATGATGGCGGACAGACCATTTTGATGGTGACGCATTCTGTGAAAGCGGCAAGTCATGCAAACAGGGTGCTTTTTATCCGTGATGGAGAGGTGTTCCACCAGATTTACCGTGGCACCAGCACAAATGAGCAGTTGTATCAGAAGGTGGCAGATACCCTGACGATGCTTGCGACAGGCGGTGACCGGGCATGAATATAAAAAAGAATATTTATCCAAAGCTTGCGGTTACCGGTATGGTGAAAAACAAAAGGACGTATGTGCCGTATCTCATGACCTGCATCTGCATGATCTTTGTCAGCTATCTGCTGAATTTTCTGCGGGAGAATAAGAGGATTTCCGAGATACGCGGAGGGAGTACCCTGCAGGCAATGCTCTCTTTAGGAAGCGGCATCTTCTGCATCTTTGCGCTGATTTTTCTGTTTTATACGAATTCATTTTTGATAAAACGCAGAAAACGGGAATTTGGACTTTACAATATCCTTGGCATGGGGAAACGGAATATTGCCGGAATCCTGGTCTGTGAGAGTGCTTTGATGCTTGGAATTTCGCTTGTGGGCGGCCTTGGCCTTGGCATTTTGTTTTCGAAGCTTGGGGAATTGTGCATGATAAAGGTGCTCGGCGGAGAAATCAGCTATGCATTTTCTGTAGAAATCAGTACCATATTGGAAACAGTCATACTTTTTGCCGTTATTTTTGGACTGATCCTGCTGAATTCGCTGCGGCAGATCCGGATGTCGGATCCGATCGAGCTGCTGCACGGCGGGGCGAAGGGGGAGAAGCAGCCAAAGGGAAACTGGTTTCTTGCGGCGGCAGGCCTTATTATGCTGGTAATTGCCTATGATCTGGCAGTTACGACAGAGAATCCGATCACGGCACTGAAAACCTTTTTTCTTGCGGTTCTGCTGGTAATTGTTGCGACGTATCTGCTGTTTGTCGCAGGCTCGGTCGTATTGTGCCGGATACTGAAAAGAAACAGGAATTATTATTATCAGGCGAAGCATTTTGTGTCTGTTTCTTCGATGATGTATCGAATGAAGCGCAATGGTGCAGGGCTTGCGTCGATCTGCATACTTTCAACGATGGTGCTTGTGATGGTATCGTCCACGATCTGTCTTTACAGCGGCAAGGAGAAGGCGCTTAAACAACAGTATCCACGTGATATTCAGGTGAAAACCTACACTTTGGATGAGGATTGTTTGAAGGGAATTCATGAAGCAATTCTTATGGGAGAAAAGGAAAGCGGTATAGAAGAGAAGGATCTGCTCCGGTATCACTGCCTGATCGTGGGTGGAAGCCTGGAAGAGGATCGCGTCATCATGAGTGTCGGTGATCTGCTTTCGGCATCTGATGCAGTGGATTACAGCAAAATTACGGAGATCGTATACGTACCGCTCGAAGATTATAACCGGCTGACCGGAAATGAGGAGACGCTGAATCAGGATGAAGTGCTGCTTTGCTGTACAAGAGAAGGAACGTATGACTATGATACAATTTCGGTTGAAGGTCTTGATACTATGAAAATAAAGGCGCAGGTGCCGGAATTTGTTGTGAACGGGGATGTCACTCAGGTGATCATGTCGGCAATATATCTGGTTGTACCGGATCTTGAGACACTTGAAAAAGCGGATGCAGTGCAGAAACAGATATATGGAAATAATGCTTCAAAGCCGTATGAATACTATGGATTTAATATAGAAGGAGGAGAAAAAAAGCAGCTGGCAGCGATGGAGGCCATTTGGAAAAGGGTGAGTGAAGAGGAAGCACAAATTCAGGGGGAGGGAAAATACTCTGCTTCCTGTATAGCCAATGAACGGGCTTATTTTTATGGAATGTACGGCGGCCTGTTTGTACTGGGCATTATCCTTGGCAGTGTATTTATTGTTGCGGCGGTACTGATCATGTATTATAAACAGATTACAGAAGGATATGAGGACAGCGGACGGTTTGAGGTGATGCAGAAGATTGGAATGACAAAAAAAGAAATTAAAAAGAGCATTAACTCACAGATGCTGACTGTATTTTTTGCACCGCTTCTGATGGCAGGGCTGCATCTGATCTTTGCCTTTCCGTTTGTATACAGATTACTGATGATGTTTGGGTTGTATGAAAAAACCTTTCTCCTCGAAGTGACGGGAGTATGCTATCTGGTATTTGCAGTGTTTTATGTTGTGGTGTATGGAATCACATCGAGGGCTTATTACAGGATAGTAAGTGCGGGGGAAACGCGGTAGAAACTGGGAAGCACTCAGAAAAAAGATGATTTAACCGAGTCAAGCAAGTAGCGAAGCGGACCTGGAATATCCGCTTTGACCTGAAGCAGTAAAAATAGAAGAGAAATTCATGAAAACCTATATAGTGTAAGAATACAGCCGTGGCGAAACGGAGGGGCAGCTGTCCACATGTCTGCGGCAGATGTGCGAGTCAGGGCGGATGAAGTCCGCCATGAGCGCACAGATGCCAGAAAGACTAGGTGGACTGCGTCCCTCCGTTTCGCCACGGCGTCCGGTTAAGTTCTTTTATTGACGAATCTACCCTGAGATGATAGAGTACAGATGTTATTTAACGATTATCATGCGCAAGCAGCAAATCGTATCTGAAATATTCGTTTTGATTATATCAGCGCCAGGACAGAGGCTGCATGGAAGGTGCAGGTTGCCGGAAAGATTTTTCAGACAGTCCATGCGCTGAGCAGGAAATGAGGTTTAAGAGATGGAAATTAAAAGTACAGCAATTATCGGCATGGGGGCGCTCGGGATGATGTATGGCACCCATATGCTGGATGCAGGTGAAAAGAATGTCTGGTTTGTGATGGACGAGGCGCGCATGCAGAAATACGGGACGAGGACTTTTTACAAAAATGAAAAGCCATATCAGCTTCCAATAAAAAACTGTGAGCAGATGGATCCGGCAGATCTGGTGATCGTGGCGGTAAAGTACAATGCACTTCCGTCGGCGCTGGAGACAATGCGCAAGTGTGTCGGTGAGCATACGGTGATCTTATCGGTGATGAATGGGATCACAAGTGAAGAGATCATTGGGGAGCGTTATGGGGAAGAGCATATGATCTACACAGTGGCGCACGGTATGGATGCGATGAAGTTTGGCGAAAAGCTGACGTATACGAAGATGGGCGAGCTGCGGATCGGAGCGCGGGAAGCGTGCCAGGAGAAAAACGTGAAGGCAGTGGAAGCGTATTTTGACCGCATTCATATGCCGTATCATGTGGATGAGGATATCATGCACCGGCTGTGGAGTAAATTTATGCTGAATGTCGGCATCAACCAGACCTGTATGGTTTATGAGACGAATTATGGCGGCTGCCTGGTAAAAGGAGAGCCGAACCGGACGATGATCGCAGCAATGCGCGAAGTGATTGCACTGGCCCAGGCGGAAGGGATCGCGCTTGGAGAGGCGGATCTGAATGAATATATCGGAATTTTGGAGACACTTCTGCCGGAGGGAATGCCGTCAATGCGGCAGGATGGTGTGGCACACCGAAAGAGCGAAGTCGAAATGTTTGCAGGAACAGTGCTCCGTCTGGCGAAAAAGCATGGGCTGTATGTACCGGCCAACGAGTTCCTCTATGAGTGTGTGAAGGAGATGGAAGCAAAGTATTGATCAGGTCGAAGTGCCTGACCGCATCAGGAGCGGCACAGGCTCTCTGATAAAATCTCTGTGTGAAATTGGGGTACGAACAGCTGCTTTGCGGCAGAAAGGATGAAGGAAGAAACATGCAGTATACCTCTTATGAACTGCTGTGGTTATTTTTTATTTATTCAGTGCTTGGGTGGGCAGTCGGAGTAGTAATTGCCGCAGTAAAACGAAAAAAATTTGTGAATACTGGAGTTTTAAGCCTGCCGATGTGTCCGGCATATGGATTCGGCGCGGTGCTCAATGCGATTTTTCTGACGGATCTGAAATCGGCTCCGGTTTTTCTTGCGATCGGCGGTGCGGTGCTCAGCTCTTTTCTGGTGGTTGTAACCGGCGTAGTGCTGGAACATATTTTTCACCGAAAATGGTGGGATTACAGTGAAAAGAAGCTGGGATTCGGTTACATTACGATTCCGCTTCTGCTGCTGTACGGTGCAGCAGCCCTGGGAGAATTGTATTTTGGAAATCCATTGCTCTTAAAGCTTGTACATTTTATTCCACATGGCCTTGGAAAAATAGTGCTTTTGATCGTTGGCGTGTTATTTTTGATTGATTTATCAGGAGCACTTGCGGTTGTGTGGAAGTGGAGGCGCCATATCAACCGTGTGGCAAATCTGACGGAAAATATGCAGATGCTTTCGGATTCCTTCGAAGATGTGATTACAAGGACGGTCCGGAAACGTCTGGAAAAATCATATCCGAATATCGAGACAGAAAAGATCCTGGATGCACGCAGAAATGAAAAAGAAGCAGAAAAGACAAAGTTTGCCGAGGGCTGCGGATTTTATAAGCTTGTGTGGCTGTTTCTGATCGGCGCACTGCTCGGAGATCTTGTGGAAACGGTGTTCTGCCGTTTTACGCTCGGCTGGTGGATGAGCCGCAGCAGTGTGGTGTACGGTCCGTTCAGCGTGGTGTGGGGCATGGGCTGTGCACTTTTGACTGCTTTTCTTTATAAATATAAAGATAAAAGCGATCGTTACATTTTCTTTTACGGAACAGTAGTTGGAGGTGCGTATGAGTATCTCTGCAGCGTGGTGACAGAGCTGGTGTTTGGAACGACATTCTGGGATTACAGCAGCCTGCCGTTCAATCTTGGCGGAAGAATTAATCTTTTGTATTGCTTTTTCTGGGGGATTGCAGCAGTCGTCTGGCTAAAGGGAATCTATCCGTTCCTGGCAAAATGGATCGAGAAGATTCCCAAAAAGATCGGTCCTGCGCTGACCTGGATCCTGATTGTTCTGATGTGCGCGGATATGCTGATTTCGTCACTGGCGCTTTCAAGATATTCGGCGCGTCAGCTTGGTGAACCGGCGGATACGAAGCTGGAGCAGGTGCTGGATGCACATTTCCCGGATGAGCGTATGGCGCGGATTTATCCGAAGGCAAAGTTTGTGGAGAAATGAGAGGCAGGAAAACGATATGAAAGAACGGAATCTGAATGCGGACTTGATCCGCTGTGTGGCTGTTTTCAGTGTGGTGTCAGTACATTTCCTGAAAAATAACGGGTTTTACAGTACGCCGGTAGATGGAGGGGATATGCTTTTTATGTGCATGTACCGTTCCCTTTTCATGGTATGCGTACCGATGTTTATGATGCTGACCGGTTTTCTGATGTGGAAAAAGCAGCTTTCCCGGCAGTATTACAAGGGTATTTTGAAAACATTGGAAATTTACGTGCTGGTCAGCATCGTAGACCTCATTTTCAAGGCGGCCGTGCTTGGCGAAGAGGTGACGCTCTGGTCAGCAATCCGTGGAATCCTCGCATTTGAGGCGGCAAATTACTCCTGGTATATTGAGATGTATATCGGCCTGTTTCTGATGATCCCGTTTTTGAATCTGGCGTACCATGGGCTGAAAGACCGGAAGCAGAAGCAGATACTCCTTGCTACGATGCTGTTTTTGACGATGATGCCGAAAATGGTCAATAATTTTAACCTGACGGATCTGTCCTGGTGGGCATCGCCTGGTTCCTCCACGGATTATGACAAACTGGTTCCGTCATTTTTTACCGGGATGTATCCCATTACCTACTATTTTCTGGGGGCATACCTGAGGGAATATGGAAAAGAAATGAAATACCGGCCGTGGAAGAAGCTGCTTTTGCTGATGCTTGTGGTGGTGGCGTTTGGCTGCTACAATTATTATCGAAGTGACGGCGCAAAATTCGTCTGGGGTTCCAATAATACCTGGGGCGGTGAGAATCTGATCACAGCTGCACTTTTGTTTTCGCTGCTGCTGGACGTGCGCATGGAACGGTGGCCGCAGGCGGTAAAAAACGGAATCGTGTATCTTTCCGGCATCGCACTCGGCGTATACCTTATGTCGTGGATGTTTGACAAGATCGTCTATGATGCATGGTTCCTGCCGCACGTTGCAGACGTGCATGCGCGGTTTAAGTACTATCCGATCGTGGTACCGGCTGTATTTCTCGGCGCGGTGGGCGGCGCATCGGTAATTTATGGAGTGAGGAAAGGAATTCATGCGCTTGGAAGTTTAAAACCGACAGGAAAAAAACGGTAACTTACACACTTTATTTTACATCCTCCTGGAATGAAAAAAATAATTTGTGGAATCACATAACGAATCGGTCTGTTTCAGAAAAAGAGAACAAAAAAATTACAAAAAAGTTACGAAACAATAACAAAACATTTCAAAATAATTAAAACAAGTTGACAGATGATATAAATTAAGGTATAGTGAGCATAGTTATGAACATTATGTGGCAAAAATGACTGTCATATGATGTCGACAGTTAAATGGCAGTGAAAGGGAGGGATCTGGTATTAACGCGAAACACAGAAAGCTGTTATTTGTACTGCTGTTTTTCTGCTTCCTGTTTGCGGTACCGACGAGTGATACGCAGGCGGCGGGAATCAATGTGGTCATATCAGCACGGAAAGTATCGACCGGAAAATGGGTAAAGGATTCGGCAGGGTACAAATACCGTTACAAAAGCGGAGCGTATGCGAAAAATACCTGGCTGAACATCGGCGGGAGCATTTATCGGTTCGGGTCGGATGGCTGTCGGAGGACCGGCTCTTTTAAATGGAATGGAAAGTCCTACTATGCAAACAGATCAAATGGAAAGCTTTACGTAGGCCGATGGCTGACAGCAAATGCGCAGACGAGGTATTATTATAAAACAGATGCCGTCAAAGCAACGGATGAGTGGGTGAAGATCGGAGCGGGTACGTATTATTTCCAGAAGAACGGAAAACTGGCGATGAACCAGATCATTACGTACAAAGGTGAGTATTATTACGTGAACCGGACCGGTGCGCGGCTTGCGAATACGTGGCTGGTCAAGGGAGGCAAACGTTACTACATTACCGGAAGCGGTAAGTTTCTGCGAAAAAGCTGGATGAAATCACAGGGAAAGTATTATTATCTCGGTGTGGACGGCACAGTCCTGACGAACTGCTGGATCGGCAGCTACTATGTAGGTTCGAACGGAGCGAGACTGACCAATTGTGTGAAAGATGGCTGGTATCTGGATGAGACTGGCAGAAAATCTTATCAGGTATTCACCGGCAGGTACGTTTTTGTCGGCGATTCCCGCATGGTAGGAATGGAAAATTATGTGCCGTCTACAGATACGCTCTACATAGCGAAGGTTGGTATGGGATATGATTGGATGACAGAGACTGCGGATGAGACACTGCGCCAGCAGCTGAAAGCGCGTCCGGAACTGAAGGTGGTCTTTGGTTTTGGCGTCAATGATCCTGACTACATTGAAAAGTATGTTACGTATTACAGACAGCTGATGAAGGATTTTCCGGACACAAAGTTTTATTTCCTCTCGGTCAATCCGGTGGATGAGGCGAAAGAGGCAAAGTACGGCTATCAGATGAAAAATACGGTGATCGAGAGCTTTAACCGCAGACTATATCTGGCATTCCATACCAGATATATTAACAGCTATGCGTATTTGCGCAGTACCGGTTTTTCTACGGTGGATGGTGTACATTATACGCAGGCGACGTATCGGAAGCTGAGAAGCTTTATTTTGACGAAAATCCGGTAAGGGAAGAAGCAAAGCGGCGATTTGAGTCAAAGCGGATATTCGCAATCCGCTTTGCTGCCTGACTTGGTTAAAAAAGAAGGATAAATGACACAGATTCATGACATTTATCCTTCTTTTTCGTTTTAATAAACGTAACCGTTTAAAACCAGGCTTCAAAACAAGTTGTATGATCGGTTTGGTGCAGTCAAAAAAAGCTATGCTTCCTCTCGGAATTCGAAAAGAAGTTTTACGGGAACCTGCAGTGCATCCGCAATGTCGAAGAGCTTATCGAGTGAGATGGAAGTGCGCACATTCGGGGCTTCGATGTTGCTGATATGGGTGCGGCTTAAGTTGACATCCTCGGCAAGCTGCATCTGGGTGATGCCGTGCAGCTTACGGTAATAGGCTATTGTAAGGCCGAGCTGACGGTATTGATTTTCACGCTTTGCGGTCATTTCGTCTCCTCCTTTGTCTTACTATAGTTTAGTATTACCTGGAGAAAAACGAAACAAAACGTGACATTGCAAATGCAAAGGGAAATATTGCTTTAGAAAAATAGTATTGGTATAATGTAAACGAAAAGTGTGCAGACGGAAGAAAACTCAGTCGGGAAGCTGCTTTTTGAACTCAATAAATTCAAGAACCTCTTTTCGCTTTGGTTCGGACAGATCCGTATAACCACTGAGCAGCTGATCCCGTTCCGGAGAAGGAAGCGCACTTCCGTCAGAGGATATGGGCGGCATCTGATCCAGAAGCAGAGAATCCAGAGTGACGTGATAAATACCGGAGAGCGCAACAATGGTCTCAAGCGGTGGCACGCGCAGTGCATTTTCATAGTTAGAGTAGGTCTGGCGTTGAATATTCAGCATACGGCTTACTTTATCCTGTGTGTAACCGGCCTCTTTGCGTAGTTTTCGTATTTTTGTGGAAAAAACAGTTGTTCCCATTGATCACCCTCCAATCGCTGTTTCATTATACCAATAATTTTTTTAAATATCTTTGGATGCAACAATACGAATACATACAACGAAGGAATGCAACAAAACGTGACGAAAAGGAGATGCAGATGGATTTACTGGAATATGGAATGAAATACGAAAACAGCAGGAACAGAGTGACACGCACCATGGCGAAAGGAGTGCTTGCGACATTGCAGCTTCAGGCGGATCTCTACGAGAAATATCTGGAGCAGAAGATTCCACTTTCGCCGGAGTTTGGAGATGATCAGGAGATGCTTTCGCGGATCCTTGAGAAGGTGAAGGAAAAATAGAAAGTGCCGGAAGGAAAAGACCCGGTGCAAGCAGGAAAAGCGGAAGGGTGTGAGGTAATAAAGGAATAAAAGAATAATACCAAAAGTAAAAGAGGATAAAAAACGAGATTTCTCCTGGTGGTGAGCGGAAGGGGAAATCTCGTTCCTTTTTTACGCCTGACTTAAATGCGAATTGTGATACCGTCCGTCGAATGTGACGTCCTCGCCGAACCAGGCAGGCGGCGCGAAGCGGTTTGCCTGTTCCTCATTTTCAAATTCGACCTCGACGATGCGAAGACCCTCATGACGTCCCTCAAAAATATCGAGTTCTGCCTTGAGGTTTTCCGTGTCAAGCGGAATCACGTAGCGTTTTTTTGTGATGACGATGCCATCTGCTTTCGGGAGCAGGTGCCCGTAGCTTTCTCTGGTGAGCGGAAGGTTGTATTCCTCGCGCGCCATCATGCCGCTTCCTTTATAAGTAAGGATAAAATCGTCGTCCTGCCTGCGGATGCGTACGACCGGGGATGTACACAGGTAAGCCTGTTCGATGAGATGGCACGGATAGGAAGAGAGATTTTCCGGCAGAGCCGGAACAAGAAATTTGCGTTCGATTTCCATGATGAGATACGTCCTTTCTTAATGTTCTGCTGTCTGTTTCAGTTTCATTTTTTATACAGTATATCCCGTTTTAAAGGAAAAATCATCCCCTATTTGTTTGACTTTAGCGAGGCAGTCTGCTAGACTGTGCATGGTGGATCAATTTTGGAAACAGATACAATTTTCCGCCTGAATCAGGGCACGGGACATAACAGAATCGGAGGGAAAAACCATGGAAAAAGCATACGTATTTCTTGCAGACGGATTTGAGGAGATTGAAGGCCTGACCGTAGTTGATATCCTGCGCAGAGCAGGTGCAGATACACAGACCGTGTCTGTCATGGGACGAAAGGAGATCACCGGCAGCCACCGGATCACGCTGCAGGCAGATCTTGTATTTGAGGAAACTTCTTTTGAGGATGGCACCCTGTTTGTGCTTCCTGGCGGTATGCCGGGAACAAAGCATCTCGGAGCACATGAGGGACTCACCTCTCTTTTGAAAAAAGCAGCGGCAGAGGGAAAAAGAGTGGCAGCAATCTGCGCGGCACCGAGTGTACTTGGCGATCTTGGCCTGCTGGAAGGAAAACATGCGGTCTGCTATCCGGGATTCGAGGATCGTTTAAAGGGCGCACAGGTGGAATTTACCCCGGTTGTGACTGACGGCAATATCACGACAAGCCGCGGTATGGGGACAGCAATCCCGTTTGCACTTTCCCTTGCGGCACAGCTGACAGGTACAGAAAAAGCGGAAGAACTTGCAAAAGGTATCATTTATAAGTAAAAAAAGCTGGCGTTTTCAGGGCTGTTGTGCTATACTATCAAAATGACTGCATATGGGTGAAGTGTGCAGTTTTTGACTGACGAAAATAGAAGACTGGTCGTCAGTGGCCGGTTTAGATTTAAGGAGGAATAGGACACAATGAGTGTACAGGTCGAAAAACAGGAAAAAAACATGGCTAAGCTGACGATTGAGGTTTCAGCAGAAGAGTTTGGAGCTGCACTGGAGAAAGCTTATCAGAAAGATAAGAAGAAAATCAACGTTCCGGGCTTCCGTAAAGGAAAAGCACCGAGAAAGATGATTGAGAAAATGTACGGCGCAGGCATCTTTTATGAGGATGCTGCAAATATCGTAATTCCGGAAGCATATGCAGCGGCTGCAAAAGAGTGCGCTGAGGAGATCGTTTCCCAGCCGCAGATCAGTGTGACACAGATCGAGGAAGGCAAGCCGTTCATCTTCACAGCAGAAGTAGCTCTGAAGCCGGCTGTAACACTTGGCGATTACAAGGGCGTTGAAGTGGAGAAATCTGTAATCGAAGTTTCCGAAGAGGAAGTAGAGAAAGAAGTAGATAAAGAACGCGAGAACAACTCCAGAATGATCGACGTGGATGACAGAGCAGTAGAGAAGGGTGATATCATCAAGCTTGACTTCGAAGGCTTTGTAGACGGCGAGGCATTCCAGGGCGGCAAGGCAGAGGATTACTCCCTGACGATCGGTTCCGGCAGCTTCATCCCGGGATTTGAGGATCAGCTGATCGGCGCAAAGATCGGTGAGGAGAAGGAAGTAAACGTTACTTTCCCGGAGGAGTATCATGAGGCAAGCCTGAAGGGTAAACCGGCTGTATTCAAGTGTACCGTAAAAGAGATCAAGGTAAAAGAGCTTCCGGCAGCAGACGACGAGTTCGCCAAGGATGTTTCCGAGTTCGACACACTGGCTGAGTACAAGGATGATATCCGCAGCAAGCTGGTAGAAAAGAAAGAGGCTCAGGCAAAGCGCGAGAAGCAGAATAAGGCAGTTGACAAGGCTGTTGCAAACGCACAGATGGAGATCCCGGATGCAATGGTTACCGAGCAGGTAAGACGTATGGCTGACGACTTCGCAAAAAGACTGCAGAGCCAGGGACTTACCGTTGAGCAGTACATGCAGTTCACCGGAATGACCGCTGACAAGCTGCTGGAGCAGATGCGTCCGGAAGCACTGAAGCGCATCCAGAACAGCCTGGTACTTGAGGCAGTTGCAAAGGCTGAAAACATCGAGATCGGTGATGACAAGGTAAAAGAAGAGATCGAGAAGATGGCAACTGCATACAAGATGGAGTTTGACAAAGTAAACGAGCTGATCGGAGAGGCTGAGAGAGAGCAGATGAAGGCTGATCTTGCAATCCAGGCAGCAGTAGAGCTGATCGCAGATGCGGCAGTAGAGGTTGAGGCAAAAGAGGAGCCGAAGACTGAGGAGTAAGAAATACGTTTCAAAGCCGGAGCGCTGCAGCGCAGCAATCCGGCGGGAAACTGTGCAGTGGGCGGAAGTAACCGTCTGATACAGGAGGGGATTTCATGAGCTTTATACCGTACGTCATTGAACAGACCGGAAGAGGAGAGCGTTCTTATGACATCTTTTCCAGATTGCTGAATGACCGTATTATTTTTCTGGGCGAGGAAGTGACGGATGTCAGTGCAAACCTTGTGGTTGCACAGCTTCTGTTCCTTGAATCAGAAGACCCGAACAAGGATATCCAGCTGTACATCAACAGCCCGGGCGGTTCGGTGACAGCCGGCATGGCAATCTATGATACGATGAATTATGTAAAATGTGACGTTTCCACCATTTGTATGGGTATGGCGGCAAGCATGGGTGCGTTCCTGCTTGCAGGCGGCGCAAAGGGCAAGCGTTTCGCTCTGCCGAATGCGGAAATCATGATCCATCAGCCTTCCGGCGGAGCGCAGGGACAGGCAACGGATATTCAGATCGTTGCGGAGCAGATTCTTCGCACTAAGAAGAAACTGAATGAGATCCTGGCAGCAAATACCGGACAGTCACTGGAGACGATCGCTGCCGATACAGAAAGAGACAACTGGATGACGGCAGAGGAAGCAAAAGCATACGGTCTGATCGACGAACTCGTCAGATCAAGATAGGTATAAAATGGGGCTGTTGCAAGGAGTATTGTGACAGTCCCAAAGTTGGTTATAAATAATAAAGAGGTGTGAACATGCCGGGAAAAAACGGGGAAAAAATCAGATGTTCCTTCTGTAACAAGACAGAGGACCAGGTGCGCAAGCTGATCGCAGGCCCAAGCGGGGTCTATATCTGTGATGAGTGTGTGGAAATCTGTTCGGAGATTATAGAAGAGGAACTGGAAGATGAATACACGGCAGAGAATGATCAGGAGATCAATCTGCTGAAGCCTGCACAGATCAAGGAATTTCTGGATGAGTATGTCATTGGTCAGGATGAGGCAAAGAAGGCGCTTGCTGTTGCTGTGTATAATCACTACAAGAGAATTACCAGCGGAAAATATCTCGACGTGGAGCTGCAGAAGAGTAATATTCTGATGCTTGGACCGACCGGATCAGGAAAGACGATGCTGGCACAGACGCTGGCCCGCCTTCTGAATGTACCGTTTGCGATCGCAGACGCGACTTCACTGACCGAGGCAGGATACGTAGGAGAAGACGTAGAGAATATTCTTCTGAAAATTATTCAGGCAGCAGAGTATGACATTAAAAAAGCAGAATACGGTATCATTTATATCGATGAGATAGATAAGATCACGAGAAAATCGGAAAATGCATCGATCACACGTGATGTTTCCGGAGAAGGCGTACAGCAGGCACTTTTAAAGATCCTGGAAGGCACGGTTGCATCCGTTCCGCCGCAGGGCGGCCGGAAGCATCCGCATCAGGAACTTCTGCAGATCGATACGACGAATATCCTGTTCATCTGCGGAGGCGCCTTTGAGGGGCTGGAGAAGATCATTGAGTCACGTCTGGACCGCAAGGGCATTGGTTTCAATTCCGAGCTCGGCGAGAAGGAGCAGCACAACGTAGGCGAAGTGCTGAAAAAAGCGTTGCCGCAGGATTTCATCAAGTTCGGTATGATTCCGGAGTTTATGGGACGTGTGCCGGTAGTGGTATCGCTTGACGAGCTGGATAAGGATGCGCTGGTACGGATCCTGACCGAACCGAAAAATGCGATTATCAAGCAGTATCAGGGACTTTTTGGACTGGATGATGTAGAGCTGACTTTTACACCGGAAGCGGTGGAAGCGATTGCAGACAAGACCATCAAACGTAAGACCGGAGCAAGAGGTCTGCGTGCGATCATGGAGAACGTAATGATGGATCTGATGTTCAAAATCCCGTCCGATGAGACGATCGCAACGTGTACGATCACGAAAGACACGGTGGAAGGAACCGGGGAGCCGGAACTGACTTATCGTGAAGAAGTGCGTGGAAGAAGGAAGCACAGAATCAGCAAGATCGAAGAAACGGCATAAAATTCAGAGGCAGACTCTGAAACATAAATAAATATGTGTGAGCAGGCTGCATCCGGCTGCCCCGATCCTGAAAGCAGCTGCCATTTTGAAGAATTTCTGACTGGAAAATTTTTCTGTAAATGGCAGTAAGCAGGTGCGGACAGAAGGGGGTAGCCTGTATTATTATAAAAAGGTAACTGTATAGCAGAAGAATTAAAGAAAATAGTTGCAATTCACTATGCCAGGACTTGCAAGAACTCTTTTCTGACTCAGGGAAAAAGCATGTCATGGTTGTAAGAGGAAATTGCAAAGTTTTCTTTGATACGAAGTTTGTGTAGGTAAGAAAAACGAGGAAACAGAAAATGGACGAAATGATAAGGACACTGCCGATGATTCCGCTGCGCGGACTGACTGTGCTGCCGCTCATGATAGTCAATTTTGATATCAGCCGGGAAAAATCGATCCGTGCGGTGGAAGCTGCAATGGAGCAGGATCAGACGATTTTTCTTGTGACACAGAGAGATCCGGAGGAGAATCAGCCGGGAATTGATGGACTTTACCATACCGGAACTGTGGCAAAGATCAAAAATATTGCAAAGCTTCCGAAAAATATTGTGCGTGTAATGGTAGAAGGTGTTGGAAGGGGTCATTTACTTGCCATGCAGGAAGGCGCAGGGTATTTACTCGGACAGGCTGAGATTTCAGAGGAAGAAAAAACACAGTTTGACGAGCTGACAAAGACTGCCATGGTGCGGGCACTGCAGGACCTGCTGGGACGCTACGGACAGATCAACCAGAAATTCGGTAAAGATATGATGCAGCAGCTGATGACGATTTCGGATGTGGAAACGCTGGTTGCAGAAGCGGGTGCGCATCTTCCGCTCTTTTATGAGGAGCGGCAGCGGATTCTCGACGCGGAAAATTTTTCTGACCGCTATGACGCATTGTGCACCGTGATTGCGAATGAGGTAGAGATCATTCAGATCCGCAATGAGCTGCAGCAAAAAGTAAAAGAGCGGGTCGACAAGAATCAGAAGGAATACATTCTGCGGGAACAGCTGAAAGTGATTCAGCAGGAGCTTGGAGAGGATACGCTGCTTACCGATGTGGAAAATTACAAAAAACAGGCGGAAGCACTCACTGCTTCTGATGAAGTGAAGAAGAAAATCATCAAAGAGGCGGAGCATCTGAAGAGTCTCGGGGGAAGTTCGGCGGAAAGTTCGGTGTTGCGCGGCTACATTGAGACGCTTCTGGAGCTGCCGTGGGATAAGGTCTCAAAGGACAATCAGGATCTGAAAAATGCGGCACGTGTGCTGGATGAAGACCACTACGGACTGGAAAAGGTGAAGGAGCGTGTGCTGGAATTTCTGGCGGTGCGTACGCTTACAAATGGCGGTGACAGCCCGATCCTCTGCCTGGCAGGCCCTCCGGGAACAGGTAAGACCTCGATCGCGCGCTCGATTGCACGGGCACTTGATAAAAAATATGTCCGGATCAGTCTGGGCGGTGTGCGTGATGAGGCGGAGATCCGCGGTCACAGACGAACGTACGTCGGAGCGATGCCGGGACGTCTCGCAAACGGACTGAAGCAGGCCGGTGTGAAAAACCCGCTGATGCTGCTTGATGAGATCGACAAGGTGAGCAGCGATTACAAGGGAGATACGGCATCGGCCCTTCTGGAGGTGCTGGATTCGGAGCAGAACTGCCGGTTTCGTGATCATTATGTGGAGCTTCCGCTTGATCTTTCGGAGGTGCTGTTTATTGCAACCGCAAATGATCTGCACGCAATTCCGCGGCCGCTGCTTGACCGTATGGAGATCATTGAGGTTTCAAGCTATACGGCAAATGAAAAATTCCACATTGCAAAGGAGCATCTGATTCCGAAACAGCTTAAGCGAAACGGCCTGAAAAAAGAACAGCTGACGATCACGAAATCCGCGCTGGAGGATCTGATTGAGCTGTATACAAAGGAGGCCGGTGTGCGTCAGCTGGAGCGCAGGATCGGTGAGATCTGCCGGAAAGCAGCGCGTAAGACCCTGGAGGAGCATGTGGAGACGGTGCGTGTGACCGGAAAAAATCTCGAAAGCTTCCTTGGAAGAAAAATATATACATTTAAAAAGCGAAATGAGAAGAACGATATCGGTATTGTACGGGGGCTTGCATGGACGAGCGTTGGCGGTGACACGCTTCAGATTGAAGTAAATACGATGCCGGGCAAGGGAGAATTCCTTCTGACCGGTCAGCTTGGGGATGTTATGAAAGAATCAGCGCGTACGGCGATCAGCTATGTACGCTCTGTAAGCGGAAAATATCATATTGATCCGGAATTTTTTGCAAAAAATGATATCCATATTCATATACCGGAGGGTGCAGTACCGAAGGACGGTCCGTCGGCAGGTATCACGATGGCGACGGCAATCCTTTCTGCGATTACGAAGATTCCGGTGCGTGCGGATGTTGCGATGACCGGAGAGATCACTCTGCGCGGACGTGTGCTGCCGATAGGAGGTCTCAAAGAAAAGCTCCTTGCCGCAAACCAGGCCGGGATGAAGACGGTAATTGTGCCGTCACAGAATAAAGCAGATGTCGAAGAAATCTCTGAGGAGATCAAGAAGGGGATGGAGATCGTTTACGCGGAGGGCATGAAAGAAGTGCTGAAGACGGCGCTGGAGCATGTCTGAAAATAAGAGGAGATTATTTTTGGACATGCGCTCACATGCACAGGCCGGAGATCGGACGGAAGAACTGTGCAAAACCAGGTATTTGTACAGTAAAAATGTGGAAAGACCATTGGTTTGGCAGTGAGTGTGTGGAAAAGTTATGACCAGAACAGCGAAAAGTGGAAATCTCTGTCCGAAAATGAATAACAGGTGGAATAGAGAAATAAATGAGAGGAGCGGACAAATGGTTATCAAGCAGGTAAATCTGGAAACGGTATGTGGTATCACGAGTGTGCTTCCGAAAAATCAGAAGCCGGAGGTTGCATTTGCCGGAAAATCGAACGTCGGAAAATCGTCCCTGATTAACAGTCTGGTGAACCGCAAAGCGCTGGCGCGTACGAGTTCGCAGCCGGGCAAGACGCAGACCATTAATTTTTATAATGTAAATGAAACGATGTATCTTGTGGATCTTCCGGGCTACGGTTACGCGAAAGTGCCGCAGAGTGAAAAAGAGAAGTGGGGAAAGCTGATCGAACGGTATCTGCATGGCTCGCAGCAGCTCCGCGCAGTTTTTCTTCTGATCGATATCCGTCATGAGCCAGGCGCAAATGATAAGATCATGTATGAATGGATCTGTCACAATGGTTATGAGCCGATCATCATTGCGACGAAACTGGATAAGATCAAGCGCAGCCAGATCCAAAAGCAGGTAAAGCTGATCCGTGAGGGGCTGAAAGTACGCCCGGGCACACAGATCATTCCGTTTTCTTCCGAGACGAAGCAGGGAGTGGCGGAAGTGTGGAATCTGATGGAGTCGTTATGTTTTGCGGAAGAGAAGCAGGCAGAAACGCAGGACGAGGCATGATGAAGAGGACAAAAATCAGGCTGTACGGATGCGGGAATGCCATATAAAGCATCTGATGTAAAGTTAAAGTGGATATCCGCAATCTGCTTCGCTATGCTAAAAAAATACAGAAGAGAAAACAGAGAAAACAGGTCTTTCTGAATTTATCATCAGAAAGACCTGTTTTCTCTGTTTTTTTACGCTGTTTTACCAGCTTATGAAATACCGGATCCGTTTGCAATTACAATATCACAGCAGATAAAAATACATGCAGATAAAATGGCAGATGCTTCCACCCATCACAAAGAGATGAAAAATCTCATGTGATCCGAAGCCCTTGTGGCGTGCGTTGAAAATCGGAAGTTTCAGCGCATAAATGACACCACCCACGGTATAGAGCAGGCCGCCGGCGAGCAGCCAGAAAAATGCCGGACGAGGCAGTGTATGGAGCAGCTGACCGAATACGGAGAGGCAGGACCAGCCCATTGCCACATATATAATAGAAGAAACGTATTTCGGACAGGTCACCCAGAAGAGCTTAAACAGCATTCCTGCAGCGGCGATCACCCAGACTGTAACAAGCAGCCGATGGCCGTCCACCGGATTTAAGACGAGCAGGCAGACCGGCGTGTAGGAACCGGCGATCAGTACAAAGATCATCATATGATCAATTTTCTGAAAAAACCGCAGGCTGTGCCCTTGCAGATTGACGGAGTGGTACAGGGTGCTGGCGGTATAGAGCAGGATCATACTTGTCATAAAGACTGCCATCGCGATGATGCCGGCTCGTGTGGAGACGAGAGAAGCCTTGACCAGCATCGGAATTGTAGCAAAAATGGCGAGCACCATGCCGATAAAATGAGTGATGGCGCTGCCCGGTTCACGGATTGTGATTGTCATAGAAAACACCTCCTGGAAAGTCAAAGGATATCTGTTTTAATATGTGTGCGTTTCAACTCTGCGAAAACCATGTCATATAGTTTTTAAAACTACATGTGTTATGCGCATAGTATCACAGAAAAAAGAGGGTGTCAAGAGTAAACTTTACATGCAGGAATTTTTTGCAGAATTGTTATAGAAGCAGGCAGTGAAAGCGGATTGCGTGTCTGCGGTTTGGCTTTTGCAAAAGCGGAGAAAGACTAAATGAGAAGAAACAGATTGTGATAAGAGGCGAAAATACAAAACAGAGAAAATGGATGACCGAAATAGTATATTGAGAAAAATGAATCGATATCCGTCGAATTATCCAAGGAAAGACCGCTTAAGAGAAAAATTTTGCCAGTTCTGCCGAAAAAAGTTTTCATTCCCGTTTTTATTTGACAAGCAGGAATGAAGTTGCTAAACTTTAATCAAGTATTGTTATCCGATATAAGTCTGTGAAGAAGGTTCAGACGTTTCTACCGCACGCCGTTCAGTTGCGACTATTGGGTGGATGTAAATCGTCTGCAGATGTACAGAAGAATTTTGTACATCTGCTTTTTCGTTGTCAGAATTGTCAGAATCAGAAAAAGATCTGATCTGTGCAAACGATATGTTCCTGCATGGTTTTATATCGGTATCACATCAAGAAAGGGAGAAAAGACATGAAAAAGTGTACGAAACTGATCCTTGCAGCAACAACGATGGTTACCCTGGGGGCATTTACCGGCCTCGCAGCAAACGCAGAGGAGAATACAGTCAAAGCCGGATTTATTTTCCTGCATGACGAAAATTCTACTTATGACCTGAATTTCATCAACGCAGCAAAAGAGGCGTGCGATAAGATGGGAATTGAGTACGTATTCAAGACCGGTATTCCGGAGGGACAGGAGTGCTACGAGGCGGCATGTGAACTTGCAGATGCGGGATGCAATTTCGTATTTGCGGACAGTTTTGGCCACGAGGATTATATCATTGAGGCAGCAAGAGAGTTCCCGGATGTTCAGTTCTGCCATGCGACCGGTACAAAGGCACATACGGAGGAGATGGACAACTTCCACAATGCATTTGCTTCTATCTATGAGGGACGTTACCTGGCAGGTGTTGCTGCAGGAATGAAGCTCAATGAGATGATCGCAGACGGTACGATCACAGAAGAGCAGGCAAAGATGGGCTACGTTGGAGCTTATACTTATGCAGAGGTAATTTCCGGTTACACTTCTTTCTTCCTTGGTGCACGTTCTGTATGCCCGAGCGTTACAATGGAAGTTACCTTCACGGGATCCTGGTATGATGAGACCGCTGAGAAGGAAGGCGCAAACAAACTGATCGAGGACGGCTGTGTACTGATCAGCCAGCATGCAGACTCCATGGGAGCTCCAACTGCATGTGAGACCGCAGGCGTTCCGGATGTTTCCTACAACGGAAGTACAGAGAGTGCATGCCCGAACACCTTTATTGTTTCTTCCAGAATTGACTGGGCACCGTATTTTGAGTATGCAATGGGCTGTGTAGCAAGCGGCGATGAGATTGTAGCAGACTGGACCGGAGATCTTTCCACAGGTTCCGTTGTTCTGACAGATCTTGGTACTGCTGCAGCAGAGGGTACACAGGAAGCAATCGATGATGTTACTGCAAAACTTGAGTCCGGTGAGGTTCATGTATTTGATATTGATACATTTACCGTAAATGGTGAGAAGCTTGAGAGCTACATGGCAGACGTTGATACCGATGCAGATTATGAGGGCGATCATGAGGCAATTTCTGACGGATACTTCCATGAGTCCGCAGAGGGCTTCCGTTCCGCTCCGTACTTTGATGTACAGATCGATGATATTTCACTTCTTGATACCGCGTTCTAATCGCAGTTTACAGGAATCCGCTTCAGTGTGAAGCACAATGAGCGGTGCAGCGAATTTCGCCGCACCGCATTTTTTGTAATACAGCGAACAGTTCAGCATATCAGCAAAATGTGAAAGCAGGTCCCGGCAAATTTATTTGCCGGGAGCTGTATTTGCATTTTGTGATGGGAGGAACGATGCCCATCAGCCGCAGACAGGAGCTGCGCGGCACCGACCGGAGCGCAGACCTGTGGCCTGTATGCGGAACGTCCGAAATAGAAAAAGGAGGAACAACTCGTGGAGGGCAAAACGGCTGCGGTGACACTGAAAAACATCACCAAAAAATTCGGCCCGGTCGTGGCAAACGACAAAGTATGTCTCGATATTTACAAAGGCGAGATCCTGGCGCTGCTCGGCGAAAACGGTAGCGGCAAGACGACACTGATGAATATGCTTTCCGGAATTTATTTTCCGGATGAGGGACAGATTTTTATTAACGGGAAAGAGACGGTGATCCGTTCACCGAAGGATGCGTTTGCGCAGGGAATCGGTATGGTGCACCAGCATTTTAAACTGATCGACGTGCTCAGCGCGGCAGAAAATATTGTGCTCGGCATGCCGGGCAGGCTGAATCTGAAACAGGCGACGGAAAAGATCCGTTCAATCTGTAATAAGTATGGATTTGAGGTGGATCCGGACCAGAAGATCTACAGCATGTCCGTTTCACAGAAACAGACGGTCGAGATCATCAAGGTACTGTACCGTGGTGCGGATATTCTGATCCTCGACGAGCCGACGGCGGTGCTGACGCCGCAGGAGACCGAAAAACTGTTTGCAGTGCTTCGAAATATGCGAAACGACGGAAAATCAATTGTCATTATCACCCACAAAATGCATGAGGTGGAAAGCCTCTCTGACCGTGTGGCGGTACTGCGGCGCGGCTGCTTTGTCGGCGATATGATGACAAAGGATACGAACGCGCAGGAAATGACGGACATGATGGTTGGCCACAAAGTCACGTTAAACATCACAAGGCCAGAGCCGGTCAATCCGCAGCCGCGTCTGGAAGTAAAAGGCCTGACGGTGCGCAGCGAGGAAGGAATCGTAAAGCTCAAAGACGTATCCTTCACAGCGTACAGTGGAGAGATTCTTGGCATTGCCGGAATTTCCGGATGCGGACAGAAAGAGCTGTTGGAGGCGATCGCCGGACTGCAGCCGACAGAGAGCGGTTCCGTTGTGTATATTGAAGAGGATGGCACACGGGAGGAGCTGCTCGGCAAAGATCCACAGAAGATCATGGATCTCGGCGTTTCTCTTTCCTTTGTACCGGAGGACCGTCTTGGTATGGGGCTGGTCGGCGACATGGACCTGACCGATAACATGATGCTCCGCTCATTCCGCAGCGGACATTCCATGTTTACAGACCGCAAGACACCGAAGAAGCTGGCGAAGACCGTTGTCAATGAGCTCGAGGTATCGACACCTGGGCTTTCGACACCGGTGCGAAGACTTTCCGGCGGAAACGTACAGAAGGTTCTGGTCGGAAGAGAAATCTCTTCGGATCCGACCGTTCTGATGACGGCGTACGCGGTACGCGGACTCGACATCAATTCGTCCTATACGATCTACAATCTGATCAATGCGCAGAAGGAAAAAGGTGTGGCAGTCATTTTTGTAGGTGAGGATCTGGATGTGCTGCTGGAGCTTTCCGACCGTATTCTCGTGCTGTGCGGCGGTGAGGTCAGCGGGATCGTAGATGGAAGAACTGCGGATAAAAATACCGTCGGCATGATGATGACACGTGTGGGAGGTACGAAGAATGAACAGTAAAGCAAAAGATCCGCTTTTTAATATTGTAAAAAGAGACGCACTTCCGTGGTATCATACGCTTGGGATTCGGCTTCTGGCGATTGTGGCGGCACTTATCGTCTGCGCGGTCGTCACGACGATCATGACCGGAATCAACCCGATTCAGGTGTACAGCTCCATCTTTCTCGGAGCATTCGGTACGGCGCGGAAGACCTGGATTACGTTTCAGAATGTGGCGATTCTGCTTCTGATCTCCCTGGCGCTGACACCGGCGTTCCGGATGCGCTTCTGGAACATTGGAGGAGAGGGACAGGTACTGATCGGCGGTCTGGCGTCGGCGGCCTGCATGATCTGTCTGGCAGACAGGCTTCCGAATGCGGTGGTGATTCTTCTGATGGTTGTCACAAGTATCGGGGCTGGTGCGCTGTGGGGAGCGATTCCGGCGTTCTTCAAGGCAAAATGGAACACCAATGAGACACTTTCGACGCTGATGATGAACTATATCGCAACGCAGCTGGTAGCCTTTTACACGATCGTGTGGGAGATGCCGAAGGGATCCGGAAAGATCGGTATCATCAATCAGAAGACGAATATCGGCTGGCTGCCTGAGATATTTGGTTCCAAATATCTGCTGAGCATTATCGTGGCGGTGATTGTAACCGTTCTCATGTATATTTATTTTACGTACAGCAAGCAGGGATATGAAATTTCCGTTGTCGGCGAGAGCGTACAGACGGCGCGTTACGTCGGGATCAAAGTAGAAAAGGTCATTATCCGGACAATGCTGATTTCAGGCGGTATCTGCGGACTGGTCGGCCTGTTGTTAGTCGGCGGCATCAATCATACGGTGACAACCACGATCGCAAACGGGCAGGGATTTACGGCTGTTATGGTATCGTGGATGGCAAAGTTCAATCCGTTTGCGATGATCTTTACGAGCTTCCTGATTATTTTCATGAACCGCGGAGCAAGCGAGATCTCCACAACGTTTGGGCTGAACCAGTCGTTTGCGGATATCCTGACCGGAATTATCCTGTTTTTCATCATCGGATGTGAGTTCTTTATTTCGTATCAGATCCACTTCCGGAAAAAAGCGGAGAGGAGCGTGAAAGTCAATGATTAATCTTGCGGCATTTATTCCAAGAGCAGTAGTGCAGGGAATTCCGCTTCTGTTCGGAAGTACGGGAGAGATCCTGACTGAGAAATCAGGCAATTTAAATCTGGGAATCCCGGGTGTCATGTACGTCGGAGCAATCAGCGGTGTCATTGGTTCGTTTTTTTATGAGCAGTCGACCGACAGCATGAACGGTGTACTGGCGATCCTGATTCCGGTGCTGTGCTGCCTGGCGGCGTCCTTCCTGATGGGGCTTCTGTACTGCTTCCTGACAGTTACTTTACGTGCCAATCAGAACGTAACCGGTCTTGCCATGACGACCTTTGGCGTCGGGTTCGGAAACTTTTTTGGTGGTTCTCTGATCAAACTGTCCGGAAGTGACGTGCCGTCGATCGCACTTTCTGCGACGAGCAGCTATTTCAGCAAGTCCCTGCCGTTTGCAGATCGGCTCGGATGGTTTGGAAAGGTATTTCTTTCTTATGGATTTCTGGCGTATGCGGCAATCCTGATCGCAATCATCTGTGCTTATGTGCTGAACCACACGCGCGTGGGACTTCACTTAAGAGCAGTCGGTGAGGATCCGGCAGCAGCAGATGCTGCTGGTATCAATGTTACGAAATATAAATATCTTGCTACCTGCATCGGATGTATGATCGCAGGTCTTGGCGGATTGTATTACGTGATGGATTACGCCTGCGGCGTATGGTCCAACGATGCGTTTGGCGACCGTGGCTGGCTGGCGATCGCGCTCGTTATCTTTACGATCTGGCGTCCGGTAGTGAGTATTTTTTCCTCGATCTTTTTCGGTGGACTGTACATTCTGTATCTCTACATTCCGACCGGAATGGATCACATGGAATTACAGGAGCTTTACAAGATGATTCCGTACGTGGTTACGCTTGTCGTACTGGTGCTGACCAGCATGCGCAACAAGCGAGAGAATCAGCCGCCGAAATCACTGGGACAGTCCTATTTCCGTGAGGAACGGTAAACTTCTTTCAGATCCTGCAAGCAGCGAGAGCAGGCTGCGAATGTCTGCCTCTCAGGTAAACTTAAGAAGTGTCTTTTCATCGGTAATAAAACCGGAGAAGACACTTCTTTTTTAGCCGGTTAAAAACTTGGCAGAAGCCGGAAAAGAGCACTTGCGATAAAAAGAAAGTATGTTAGAATAGGGATTACGCGACAGCAAAATGACTCGTTTTTTTATTTGACCAGGCTGTCATGGATTTGATATTTTATGGCTTTGCGGCAGAAGAAGCCAGGAAATAAATATTTGTTTTGTAAGGAAAACGGAAAAAACTTATCACGTGAAGGGGGTTCTTTATGAAAAGAACAGAACAGAAAATAGAAAATACCTGGAAGCTGGAGGATATCTATGCTTCCCGGGAAGCATACGAGAAAGATGCGGCAGCGCTGAAGGCGCAGATCGCCGAATTTCCCGGTTATCAGGGAAAGATTGGCGATGGCCCGCAGATGCTGCTTGAGATTCTGAAAAAACGGGACGAGATGGCGGAGATCATGAGCCGCATGATCGTTTACTCAAACCAGCATTACCATGAGGACACCGGAAACGCGGTTTATCAGAAACTGGCCGGAGAAGCACAGACACTTTCCGTACAGTTTTCACAGGCCTGTGCATGGGTGGAGCCGGAGCTTCTGGCACTGGAGCCGGAGCGGCTTGCACGGTACTTTGAAGAGCAGCCGGAGCTGGAAGATTACCGCAGAACGATTACACAGGTGACGAGAATGCGCAGCCACATCCTGGATGCAGCGACGGAGGCGCTTTTGGCAAAGGTGGAAGAGGTCGCGGAAGGACCGGCGAACATTTTCTCCATGTTCAACAATGCAGATGTACGTTTTCCGGATGCGGTGGGAACAGATGGCAAAAAGCATCTGATGACGATTGGAAGCTACATCCCTTATATGGAAAGCAGCGACCGAAGCCTGCGTAAATCAGCATTTCAGGGGCTGTATTCGACGTATGCGCAGTATAAAAATACCGTTTCCGCCATGTATCAGGCCAATGCGAAGCAGGCAGACTTTTTTGCAAAGCAGAGGGGATACCAGGATGCAAGGGAAGCAGCGCTGGATGCAAATGCAATCCCGGTTTCCGTATATGACAACCTGATTGCGGCGATCCATGAGAAGCTTCCGCTGATGCACCGTTATGTACAGCTGCGCAGCAAAATGATGAAATTGGACGATCTGCATATGTACGATGTGTATGCGCCGCTTGTAAAAATGCCGGAGAAAACGTATTCATTTGAGGAGGCAAAAGAGATCGTAAAGCGGGGACTTGCGCCGCTCGGTGAGGATTATATTGCGCTTTTGCAGGAAGGATTTGACAACCGCTGGATTGATGTTTATGAAAATGAGGGAAAGCGCACGGGCGCGTATTCCTGGGGGGCTTACGGCACACATCCGTATGTGCTGCTGAATTACCATGGCAGACTCGGGGATGTCTTTACGCTGGCGCATGAGATGGGCCATTCTCTGCATACCTGGCATTCAAACCATACGCAGCCGTATCGCTATGCATCCTACCGCATTTTCGTCGCAGAAGTGGCTTCGACCTGCAATGAGGCGCTGCTGATCCATGATCTGCTTGGCCGTACCAAAGATGAGACGGAAAAGAAGTACCTGATCAATTATTTCCTCGATCAGTTTAAGGCGACGATGTACCGTCAGACGATGTTTGCGGAATTTGAGCGCACAACCCATCAGGCCGTATCACGCGGCGAGACACTGACGGCGGAGGGCCTGCATGAGACGTATCTGAAACTGAATCAGGATTACTTTGGCCCGGTGATGACGGTTGACCAGGAAATCGGTTATGAGTGGGAGCGTATTCCTCATTTCTACACACCGTTCTATGTCTATCAGTATGCGACTGGATTTGCGGCGGCAATTGCAATCAGTAGCAAGATCCTTTCAGGAGAGCCGGGAATCGTGGAAAAGTATAAAAAATTCCTGAGCAGCGGAAGCTCCATGGATCCGATTGATCTTTTAAAAATCTGCGGGGTTGATATGTCCTCGCCGCAGCCGGTACTGGATGCGCTTGGTGTGTTCGAGGAGTATCTCGCAAAGATGGAAGCGGAAGTGTCAGCGGAAGAAGTGGAGTACAGGCAGTAACTATTTTGGGGATAATTATTTTTGACAGTAATGTACCTGGAACTGCCGATAAGTATGGCAGAATGGAGAAATAATGGCAAAAGAATTTGTATGTGATATGACAAAGGGAAATGAGACCTCACTGCTGATCCGTTTTTCCCTTCCAATGCTGTTTGGAAATGTCTTTCAGCAGTTTTACAACATGGTGGACTCGATTGTGGTTGGAAACTACGTCGGAAAAAATGCACTGGCGGCAGTTGGCATGACGTCCTCACTGACCTTTTTCTATTTTGCGCTGTGCAATGGTTTTGCCACGGGCGCGGGCGTGCTGATGTCTCAGTATTTCGGCATGAAAAATGAAAAACGTGTGAAAGACGCACTGGGAAATTCGATTTATCTGATGCTTGGAATGGGGATTCTGGTGAGTATCATTTCGGTGCTGTTAGCAGAACCGACGCTGCGGCTGCTCAATACACCGGAGTCCATCTTTGACGATGCGCTTCTGTACACGCGCATTGTGTGCGGCGGCGTGCTGGCAGTCGTTTTGTATAACGGGATTTCAGCGATGCTGCGTGCACTCGGAGATTCTGTTACGCCGCTGATCTTTCTGATCATAGCGAGTATTTTAAATGTGATCGGAGACCTGCTTTTCGTGCTGGTGTTTCATATGGGCGTGGCAGGAGTGGCAGTGGCAACCATTCTGGCACAGACGCTGTCTGCACTTGGATGTATTGTATATGCAGTTTTGAAAAATCCGTATTTTCGGCTGAAAAGAGAAAATATGAAGCCGGACAGGATTTTGCTGATGAAATGCTTAAGGCTTGGCATCCCGTTTGGAATGCAGGGAAGTCTGATTGCGCTGTCCTGTATTGCCCTTCAGTCGGTGATCAACCGGTTCGGCGAAAATGTGATTGCTGCATTTGCAGCTACCTCCCGGATTGAACAGCTGGTACAGCAGCCGTACAACTCTCTTGGTACTGCTGTTGCGACGTTTACGGCACAGAACCTCGGAGCCGGAAACATAGAGCGCGTGAAGCGCGGGTATCAGCGTTCGACAATACTGGTCGTCGTCTTCAGCCTTCTGATGTGCGCGGCGATGTTCCTCTGGGGAGGTCCGTTTGTCGGAATCTTTGTGGATGATGCCGAAGTCATTGCAATCGGCGGCCGTGCAATCCGTATTACGAGTCTGTTTTATATCCCACTTGGCATGATTTATGTGGCGCGCAGCCTCTTAAATGGTGCAGGCGATTCGTTCTTTGCCTTTGCCAATGGTCTTGCCGAGGTAGTCGGAAGAATCGGATTTTCACTTGGGCTTGCGGCGATTCCGGCGCTCGGATACTGGGCAGTCTGGTATACGACCGGCCTGACCTGGCTGATCACCGGTGCAGTGTGCATGCTGCGGTATGCGCAGGGGAAGTGGAAGAAGATCGTGCTGGTGGAGCGGTAAAAATGGAAAAAAGAACACACCATGGAGCCTGGAAAGAAGAGCTTGCATGGTGTGTTTTTTGTAGAGTAAATACTTATAATCTGCTTTAGCGAGTCAAATCGGCTATTCGCAATCCGCTTCATCGTTTACTGCATCCACTTCGGAAACGGATTCATTTTCTGGTTCGGAATCTGTTTTTTCTTCAGTTTCCTCACCTGCGGCACCGGTATTTCGTTCCAGCACCTCATCCCAGCGGTGCACTGCTTCATTCATCATGGCGCGCTCATGAAGACTTTTTTTCTGTACCGGCGTGGCTGGTTTTTTCTGCTGTTCGCGGGCCTTCTTTGTATTAACAGCGGTCTTGCGGTCCGGATAGATCTTCGCAAGCTTGCGCAGCCTTGTGGCACTCCAGAGCAGATAAGCCGGAATGACGATCGAGGTGATCAGAAGAGAAAGATTCATAAGACCGGTCAGGAACAAAAAGACCTGCATCAGAATCTCAACACCGAGCAGGAGTGCTGCGGCTCTCACGGTAAAGATTGCCTTGTCAAGCCGGTTGGAAAGCGCTGCGCAGAGGGCGCCGACGGCAAGCTCTGCGATGGCGGCGATGACAAAGCAGACCGCCGCGATCTGAATCATGGAAATACTGACATTTGCACTCTCCAGAATTTCGAGGCATTCTGCGTCTCCGCCGGATGCATTGGAAGCCAGAGAAAAAAAGTTGATTCCGTACATCAAGGTGGAGGAAAGGGCTGTGAAGATCAGCAGCACACCACCGGCCATCAGCCCCATCCGGCCGCTCATGGCCATTTTCAATTCTTTTTGATCCTTAAATTCACCCATATACAAGTCCTCCTGTTCGCTCCAAAAGCGGCAGATGGGAATGACTGCCGCAGGAATTTTGTGTGTATTTTGCAGACGGGGCATGTTCTTTGACGGATGCGGAAGGACACGCCTGGAATGCGGACACATTGTTTTTTATTATAAGGCGAAGCAGAAGGGATTGCAAGGATTTCCTGGAAGGGAATTCAGGGAGAAATGTACAGGTCAAACTTCTCATCATAATAACAATTCTTCAAGAGGTCTTAATCAGATTCACATCAATGCTCTTTATTCTGTCTTGGATAAACAATTCCTGGATGCCCTTGCTCAGCTTGTAAGAAAACGCAATGAATACAGTTCTTTTTGTTGGTTTGTACTATTTTACAAGTTCAAGTTTGATTTTCCATTCTCATTAATATTTTGGATTGCTATAATGAACGTATCTTTTAGAAGACGTGACAGAATAGGCATTGACTGTATAGGGAGGAATTATTTAATGGTTGAAAACAAAATGTACTGTGAAACAGTAAAAATCGTTCCGGATTTTACGAGAAACGATACTGTTTCTCCACTTCTGTTTGGTAACAATCTGGAACATACCAGATCCTGTGTGAATATGGGAATTTCGGCACAGATGCTGCGAAACCGTAAGTTTGTCGGAAAGCCGGCATGTTACGACGGAACACCAGAAGGCTGGTTTTTGATTGGTAATGACGTAAATATCTTATTTAATGAAAATGAAGATACGATCGGAAATCGTGTGAATGAAGTATATACACGTCATGCCAATGCTTACCATATGAAACGCCGCCATGAATGCAATGCTGTTACAATTACGAATTACCATAAAGGAGTTGCAGGAATAGGCCAAAAGAATATTCCGGTGCAAAAAGATACGGAATATGAATTTCGGATTGTTGTAAAAGCATGGCAGATGACAAGGATGTGGATCGTATTATCCGACAGAGATGGAAATGTATGCTACGATAAAAAAGAAATTGTTTTTGATAAAAAAGAATATGAAACAAAAACAGTATTTTTACATACAGCAGAAATGGATGAAAATGCAAAACTTTCAATAACTTTTTGTGAAGAAGGTACGATATCGATAGGCGCAGTTTCATTAATGCCGAGAAATAATTTCCGGGGAATGCGTCCGGATGTTGTAAATTTGTTAAGAGAGATGGGAGTTAAACTTCTGCGCTGGCCAGGAGGAAATTTTGCTGGTGAATATAATTGGAAAGATGGTTTATTACCAGTAGATATGAGAGCACCATTAGAGTCGTATATGGGTTTAGAAACACAGCCGCACTCTTTGGGATATGATTTTAATGAGATTAATACAGATGATTTTGTGGCTCTTTGTAAAGAGATTGGAGCAGAACCTTTTATCACTATTAATCCAACTTGGAACACAGAAGAAGAATGTGCCCAGTGGGTTGAATACTGTAATGGAGATGCAAATACGGAATATGGTCGAATAAGAATAGAACGAGGATATAAAGACCCATACAATGTAAAATATTGGTCTCTTGGAAATGAATTCGGTTATGGCCATATGGAAGGTGACAACACAGCTGCGGGATATGGAAAGAAGGGAAGGAGTTACGGAACAAAGATGTTAGAAGCTTCTCCTGATTTGATATTATGTTCCTCAGGTCCATATCCGAATAAGGAGTGGGCAGAACAATCTGCAAGACAGCTGGTGGATATCGCACCGATGGTTTCACTTCACTCATACGTTGCGCAACCATTTTTTATGGAAAAAGAGCAGTATAAGGAAGAATACTATGAATGTATTGATAAAGTAGATACACAATGCAGGAAACTGGTTCATCAGATGAGAGAAGAATTGGGAGATGATAAACTTCGAATCTCATTTGATGAATGGAATGTATGGTATGGATGGTATAGAGCCAAGAGTGTAAATGACGGTATTTTTACGGCAAGTATGCTGCATATGTTAATTGAAGAGGCGGGACCATCTGGAATAGATATGGCGTGTCATTTTGAAGCTGTTAATGAAGGGGCAATTCGTGTGGAGTGGGATCACTCATTCCTTACACCGAGTGGAAAAATGTTTTCTGTTATGAAAAACCATATTGGTGGAAAAATACGATTTACATCAAAAGATGCAATTATGACAGAAAAAGACGAGATTTATACTATCACGTTAGTCAATCGTTCTTATTCAGACGATAAAGAATTTGTGCTTATGAAATATGGTGATCCGGTCACTGCTCTATTATTTTCTTCTGAGGAGGTACTTCCGCATTCTGATTTTGAAATGAATAATGTAGAGCTTAACGTTGTTAATGATACTATAAGCATTCAGCTGCCAAAGCACAGTGTAATGCTTTTGCAATTTAAAAAGTGATGGTTTCTGTAACCATGTTTCTCATTTTATAACTCTATAGCGAAAATTTATTTTCTGCGAAATGAAAAAATATTAGTGTGAATGTACAGTTAACTGAAAAAAGAAGCTTCTTGTATAATTAACGTAAGGAATTCCAAGAAAGAAGGTGAGAAAAAATACCGCAGAGCAAAATAAGAATAAGGATTTTGCAAGGTAGTAAAAGAATAGTGAGATATCAAAAATTGTATCTGTTATGGAAAATTTTGAATATTTGTGTCGATGTGGAAAACCCATTATGTAAGGGCCTTTAACTGGCGTAATTATGAGTACTCAAAGAAGCCATGGGTATAACAAATTGATGAAATATTAAAAACCTTGTTTTTCAAGGGGGAAAGACTTGATTATAACAATAAGGAGGAAGAAAGTGATGAAGATTAATAAGAACATTATGTGTACTGTGTTGAGTTTTGGACTTATTGCGAGTCTTGGTTCTGGAATGGCAGTAAAAGCTGAAGGAGAATACCAGACAACAGGAGAAGATTATGAAATTAATTATATTGCAATAAATGAGACAGGTGCGACGACAAAAGCGCTTCTTGATGTAGTTAAAATGTATCAGGAACAGGTAAATCCCAACTTCAAAATGAATATGGAATACATCAATGATCAGCAGGCTCGTAATCAGAAAATCCGTACATTGGCAGCAAGCGATGAACTGCCGGATTGGTTTACGTGTGATATTGATTCATTCTATGAACAGTTATGGGATGCCGGTGTGGTTGCAAATGTTGGAGAGATTTATGACGAACTTGGTATTACCGACAAATTCTATCCGGTTGCACTTCATTATCCGAGCCTGGAATCCGGGGAGATTGTCGGAGTTAGCTGGCAGAGCCAGTCAGAATTTTTCTACTACAATAAAGATGTTTTTGCAGAGGCTGGTATTGAAGAAACACCAAAGACTTTTGATGAATTATTAGATGCCTGCGCAAAAATTGAAAGTATCCAGAAAACACCGATTGCAATGGATGGTGCATGGCGGTTGTTACGTTATCTTGCATTTGTTCCGTATAGAATGACCGGAAATGAATTCATAGAATCAGCGGCAAAAGGTGAAATTCCATTTTCTTCAGAAACAGGTCTTGCCGGAGCAAAATTTGTTGAAGAAATCGGACAGTATTTCCAGGAAGGCTGGACCACAGCTGATTCAACAACAGTGGCACAGTTAGTTGTGAATGGTGATGCAGGTATGTACTATTCCGGATCATGGGATCTTAATATCTTTGGTACAGAGGATATGGAACTGTTGGATAATATTGGTATATTTACCTTACCGATTCTTGGAGAAGACGATGCAACTACTGCAGCAGATGGATTCTTTAATGGCGGTACACCTACTGTAATTAGTGCAAAATGTGCAGAAGACGAAGAGTTCAAAAATTTCTTCAGATTCTTATGGGATCATTATAATGATAGATGCTTTGTAAACGGTACACTTCCTCCAGGAAAACCTTCCAGCATGGATGATGCAAGTGAATTTCAGAAGGAACTTCTGAACAATTTTGCAAATGCTGAGAGCTTCGCAAAGTGTTGGGATGTTGTGGCAGATGTTGCTACTGCAGAAGTGATGTTGAACGAAACTCCTAGCCTGACATTAGGTGCTCTTACACCGGAAGAATGGGCAGCACACCTTGATGAAGCAATCAAACAGAATGTGCAGTAAATGCTGTATGGAAGATAAATACCGGTCACGAAGCACTGCTTCGTGACCGGATTGTTTTATAAAGGAGCTTGTTTGAATATGAAAAAAAAGAAAATAAATTATAAACCATGGTTATTTTTGAGTCCGGCTTTATTTGTATATATTGTAGTTGTAATAGCTCCAATTATTTATTCTCTTGGCTTTAGCTTTTATAATTACAGCGGAATAGGAAAGATGACTTTTGCAGGGCTTGGCAATTATAAACGCATGTTTTGTGACAGTACTTTTATAACTGCGATTAAAAACAATCTATTGTTAATGGTAGGTAGTACAGCAATACAGATGATATTAGGTTTAGGACTGGCAATTTTGTTAAGTAATATCCGTAAGTTTGCCAATGCGTTGAGAGTAGCGTATTTTATTCCATGTATTATCTCATCGGCAGCTATTTGTCAGATTTTTTCAAAAATGTTTTCAATTTTGCCAGAAGGAGTTATTCCTGCAATTATGAAGATGCTTGGAATGACACCGATTGCTTTTCTGTCAGACTCAAAGTTTGCCTTACTTGTAATTATTATTCTTGATGCATATAAATATGTTGGAATGCATATGCTGATTTTTTATTCCGCACTTATGGACATAGATACTTCTGTTATAGAAGCAGCTATCGTAGATGGATGCGGATGGTGGAAATTGCATACAAAGATTAAGATACCAATGATAATTAATATTGTGGTTATGGAGCTGGTGCTGCTGGTTAATGGTACGTTAAAAGCGTTTGATATATCCTATATTCTTACCAAAGGTGGTCCGGGAACAACGACAGAACTTGTGGCTACTTATATGTATAAAACTTCTTTTGGAATGACTAAGCTTGGGTTAGGTAGTGCAATGTCAGTTTTTCTTGCATTAGAATCTCTGTTAGCGGTTGGAATAGTCAGATATATCGGTAACAAATTACAGAAAAAATATTCATGATCTCTGGTAATAGAAAGGTTGGAAGTAATCCATCACCTCTTTGTATTTATTCAGGAGATTATGATTCTTAGGTAGGAGGACAAAGATGAATAGTAATTTATTATCAATGAAGAGATGGGTCCGGGGGATATTCTATATAGTGTTGATTACGGTTGCATTGATTCAGATTTATCCTTTTTTTTGGGTGGTCACATCAAGTCTGAAAACAGATGCTGATCTTGCCAGGGCAGCTTATTTGTTGCCGAGTGAAATCTTTATTGGGCATTATAAGGAAGCATTACAGTCGGATTTGTTGAGATATTTTTTTAACAGTATGGTGGTTGCAGTTAGTGTTTTATTCTTTTTAGTAATCATTTCGGCACCCGCAGGATATGCACTGAGTAAGATGAAATTTCGCTATAATGAAAAGGTGATGACTTTTTTTCTTCTTGGAATGATGATCCCGGCATTTGCATGTTTGATTCCTATGTTCCAATTTTACAATATGCTGAAACTGAGAAATACTTATTGGGCACTTATTATTCCTCAGGTAGGGTTTGGATTGCCGGTATGTATATATCTATATAAGAATTTTATGTCCAGAATACCAGATTCCCTTACAGAAGCGGCAGAAATTGATGGGGCTGAACATGGATATATATTGGGGAAAATTATTTTTCCGATGTCTAAAAATATAACAGTTACAATTCTTACCTTTAATTTTGTGAATATTTGGAATGAATTTACATATGCGAACACGTTCATGTCTTCAGGGAAGATGAAAACATTACCGGTAGGACTGAATGATTTTGTTGGTGAAATGGGAGGCGTAAACTGGGGAGCAACATTTGCGACAATCACTCTATCGATGCTTCCGACTTTAATTATATACGCGGTTTTAAATAAACAGGTTATTGAAGGGATGACTGCGGGTGCGATAAAATCTTAAATAATTCACCTTGATTTTTACTACGTATCTATCGTCATTTTGACAGCAATATCAAAAGAATATGATTTGCTTTTTGATCATTTTCTGTTAGAATAAAGGTATCAAACTTAAGGAATCTTTTATAGAGTGAATTGCACGATCGAGAGGAGAGAGACTATGAAAAATACATCTATTCGCTTCAGGATATTTTTTTCGTATTCTTTTCTCCTCATTTTTGCTATTTTGATAACGCTATTGGTGAGACAGAAGATTGGACGTGATTATTATAAAGAGGTTGTACTTTCAAGTTACGGGAGAGAACTGGTTTACATTATGAATCAACTGGAAACACAATTAGATTTTGTTGAAGATTATCAGAAATCAATATCATTGGATCCGGTTGTCATGGATACATTATCCAGAAATCAAAAAGCACCAGAGGAGGAATCGAAATATTATAGTATGAATCGGACATTAAGAAACAGAGTTACTGCGATTCTTGGTGCCAATAAGTATATTTATCAATATATCTTTATCACGCTTGACAATGATTTTTTGTCCTTTCGGGATGAAGCATTTCCTTCTTTGGTCGAAGAAATTCTGGGGAGTGATTATTTTGAAAAGAATAACAGGGATAAAAGAGGATTGGTGCTGAAGGGCCCTTATGAGTTAGAACAAATAAATCATGGCAGACTCCAATTCTTTGTACTGTCTAAACAGGTGGTAGATCTGAATACTTTTAAACCTTTAGGCTATATTGCCTTTATTATTCGGGAAGACTTTTTTTCAGACATCTTTGAAAATAATCTATCTAAAGAGCATCAGATAGATTATTACATGATTTCTGATGATAATATCGTATTGTCAGCGACAAACAAAGATGCGATAGGCAAGAAATTTATGGATCAGCAAGGGCTGTCTGAGGATGCTTTTACAAGGCTGCTGGAAAATGGAAACTGTGAGGTTAAAATAAATGGAAAGACAGTTTTATATTCATTACTTGAAATGAGTAATAACAAGAAGATTGTATATCTGACTTCAATGGATGAATTACTAAAAGAGCAGAGAAAAGTAGTGTGGCTGAGTATAATTGTTGGAAGCATTGCATGCATGCTTGCACTATATTTAGCGTTTTCGATTGCAAATCATATCACAGCGCCGATTGGTGTTTTATCAAAAAAGATGATCAATTATTATCAGATGAAGGAATCCGTTGAAGAAAATATACAGTTTTCCGGAAATGAGATAGATAATCTTTATTTTGCATTTGAGCAGCTATTAAAAAACGCGGATTTGATGTTGCGCCAGATCTATATAGAACAACAGGAAAAAAGTAGTTATCAGTTTCAATTAGTTCAAGCTCAGATCAAGCCTCATTTTTTATATAATACCTTAGAAATGATTAAAAGTCTTGTGGATTGTCAAATGTATGAAGAGGCTGGAGAAGCAATAATGGCAGTGTCGCAATTTTATCGTCTGACTTTAAATCTTGGTAAAAACATTACAACGATTGCACAGGAATTAGAACTGACAAGGATGTATATGTATATTCAAAGCTTGCGTTATGCCGAATATATTGAATACTCAATTGAAGAAAAAGAAGGGATGGAGAAATACTGTATTCCAAAACTTACGCTGCAGCCTCTTTTGGAAAATTCTATTTACCATGGAATAAAAGCAAAACAGGAAATGGGTAGAATTGAGGTGAAAATCTTAGAAAATGAAGATACGATTAATATCGAAGTCTGGGATAATGGAGTTGGGATTGCTCGGGATCAGCTGGTAAATATGCAGACGGCACTGAAAGAAGCAGAAAAGAAAAAAGAGAATTCATTTGGATTGTATAGTATTAATAGAAGGATAAAATTGTTTTATGGAAATGAATTTGGAGTGTCTATCGACAGTGAACTGAACAGATTTACACGTGTTGTTTTAACGATTCCCAAAATTGATATTACTGAATATAAGGAAGACATACGAGGAGTTTGAAAGTACATGTATACGGTAGTTTTAATAGATGATGAATTTTATTTTCGTAAAGCAATAAAAGTATATTTTGCGGATTGGGAGAATCAGTATCAGATTATAGGAGAAACAAAGGATGGAAAAGAAGGCCTTGAAATGATCAGAAGGCTCCAGCCGGATATTGTACTAATGGATATCAATATGCCTCTTATGAATGGTCTGGAGGTTATTCAGATACTTTTTGAAGAAAGTATGAAAAATGGGTTAAATAGAAAAATTATCTTTCTGACAGGTTATGGGGAATTTGAATATGCACAAAAAGCACTTCGTTTTGGTGTGTTTGATTATCTTCTGAAGCCCATCGACAAGAATAAATTAAAGGCGTGTCTTGACAAAGCTGCTGCTCAGATAACAAAGGAAAAGGAGCAAAAAGATAACCTGGCAGAGCTGACGAGATTACAGATTAATGAAAAAAAATTACACAGGGATAAATTCATAGCTGAAGTTTTTGATTCGGACAGAACAAAGAACTTGAATGTTATCGAACAGTTCTCAAGAGTCAAAGGGAATTTAAAGCTGCATGATAAATGGATACCATTGATGCTTTATGTTTATCTTGAGCATGTTGAAGAAAAACAGGAAGAAGCAACTTTTCATTATTTGATAGCAGATAATATTCTGACAGAACTCTTGGAAAGTAGAGAGATCCAATGTATGACAAGCATATATAAGGATAGTTTATGTATGATTGCAACCGGGAATATGGAGGCAGAAGATCTTTCAAATGAAATGAATGAAACATTGAATGAATTTCTGGCTTATGTAAATGAAAAATTTCCAATGAAAGTACTGATCGTGAAAGGCCCGGTTATTGGTGACCAGGATGATATGGTAAGATCGATTCATCAGTTGGAAGATATGCAGAAATTTTTGTTAATGTATCAGAAGCAAGGAGTTTTTAGCAGTAATGATTCAAAAACAGGATATGCAAAAGCAAATGATTTTTTTAAACAAAAAAACGCCCAGTTATATTTGAATTTACGTATAGCGAATGAGAATGCGGTTCAATCATTGGTAAAGGATATTTTTACTGAAATGAGAGAGAATGAAGTATTACCGGAAACGGTAATAAAAAGGGCTGTAGATATGGTTTCTGGTGCTTTCGATATTTATCAATTACAAGAAAAAGAGACAGAGTCAATTGACGAACTACAGCTTCTCCCACCGAAATTTACAGAATATGACATATCTCTTATTGAATCGAAAGTAATGGCGTACCTTACTTTGATCATCCGGCATGTGAAGGCAACGAAAGAAAATAAAAGAAATTTCTTATCTGTCCATGTTGAAGAATACATAAAAAAGGAATATTACAGATGCGATCTTACATTACAAGATATTGCATATGCGTTTGGAGTAAGTAAAACAGCGATCTGTAATCAGTTTAAAGAGGCAACAGGAATGACGATAGGAGAGTATTTGTTTCAAACCCGAATGCAATATGCGCATAAAATGTTTGATGAAAATTACGGGAATGTTTCATATGTGGCTGAAAAATGTGGTTATGAAGATGCGGGATATTTTAGCAAGTGTTTTAAAAAATATTACGGTATTTCGCCAAGAGAATATATATCGAAAATATAGTGCTATTCTTGGAAATATCAATTATAAATTGACGAAAAAAATGTTGGATAAGCAGAAGACGCTACAAAGTGAAGAACGGATGAAGGCATAACAACTTTATAATCGGGAAAAAACAATCCTTGACAAACTCCGGTCCCTCCGCTAAGATAGCAGGTATGAGAAAAGTGATGAGAAAGAGGAGTACGCCCCAGGCGCCGTCAGAGAGGATGATCCACCGGCTGAAAGGTCATTTGGGAGAGCAGGAGCGGAAGGTAGCTTTTGAACTGAATCGCTGAAGCCAGAGCAGAAAAAATGCGTCAGGAAGAGAATGACGCGGAGGAGTACATTCAGAAGAAAATCTGAATATTAGTGCCTCGGGAGTAGGTGATTCCGGGACTTCCCGTTACAGAAGAAAGAGATGCGAAGCGATGCTTTGCAAGAAAAGGTGGTACCGCGAGACATTCGCCCTTTGCACATCTGTGCGAAGGGCGTTTTTTGCGCGTTGGCAATGAGACTGACAGGATTTTCAGACACGGGAAGAGGGAAGCTTGCTTCCCGAAACCCGTGCATGAAAAGACTGACAGGGCGAAGCCCGCGACCGAGATTCGCCGTAGGCGAAATCGAGGGTGCGCACGGCGTGTCAGTGCCATGCGACACAACAAGGAGGAAATTATGAGCAAAGAATTAGCCAAGACCTACGACCCGAAGGGGCTGGAGGACAGACTGTATCAGAAATGGCTGGATAAAAAATACTTCCACGCAGAAGTAAATCCGGACAAGAAACCGTTTACCATCGTTATCCCGCCGCCAAACGTAACCGGCCAGCTGCATATGGGCCATGCGCTGGATGAGACGATGCAGGATATCCTGATCCGTTTCAAGAGAATGCAGGGATATGAAGCACTGTGGCAGCCGGGTACTGACCATGCGGCGATCGCAACGGAAGTAAAGGTAACGGCAAAATTAAAAGAGCAGGGCATCGACAAGGATGAGATCGGCCGCGAGGAATTTTTAAAGCATGCATGGGCATGGAAGGAAGAGTACGGCGGAAAGATCATCAATCAGCTGAAAAAGCTCGGTGCATCGGCTGACTGGGACAGAGAGCGTTTCACGATGGACGAGGGCTGCTCCAAGGCAGTACAGGAGGTATTTATCCGCCTTTATGAAAAAGGCTATATCTACAAAGGTTCCCGCATCATCAACTGGTGTCCGATCTGCCAGACCTCGATTTCTGATGCTGAGGTAGAGCATGTGGATCAGGACGGATTCTTCTGGCACATCAATTATCCGATCGTTGGAGAAGAAGGGAAATTTGTGGAGATCGCAACGACACGTCCGGAGACGCTGCTTGGCGATACCGCGGTGGCAGTCAACCCGGATGATGAGAGATATCAGCATCTGATCGGAAAAATGCTGAAGCTGCCGCTCACCGACCGTGAAATTCCGGTTATTGCGGATGCATACGTAGATAAGGAGTTCGGAACGGGCTGCGTGAAGATTACACCGGCACATGACCCGAACGACTTTGAGGTAGGGAAGCGTCACAATCTGCCGGAGATCAACATTATGAACGATGATGCGACGATCAACGAGCTTGGCGGAAAATATGCGGGCATGGATCGTTATGAGGCAAGAAAGGCCATGGTAAAAGACCTGGAAGACCTCGGACTTCTCGTAAAAGTCGTACCGCACCAGCACAACGTCGGCACACACGACCGCTGCAAGACGACGGTAGAGCCGATGATCAAGCCGCAGTGGTTTGTCAAGATGGAAGAGATGGCAAAACCGGCGATCGAGGCACTGAAAAAAGGCGACCTGCAGTTCGTACCGGAACGTTTCGGAAAGACGTACCTGCACTGGCTGGAAAACATCCGTGACTGGTGTATTTCCAGACAGCTGTGGTGGGGACACCGGATTCCGGCGTATTACTGTGACGACTGCGGTGAGACTGTAGTGGCAAGAGAGATGCCGAAGATCTGCCCGAAGTGCGGAGGCACCCATTTTACACAGGATGAGGATACACTGGATACGTGGTTCAGCTCTGCACTGTGGCCGTTCTCGACACTTGGCTGGCCGGACAAGACACCGGAGCTGGAATATTTCTATCCGACTGACGTACTCGTTACCGGCTATGATATCATTTTCTTCTGGGTAATCCGTATGGTATTCTCCGCGCTGGAGCAGACCGGTGAGGTACCGTTCCATCACGTGCTGATCCACGGACTGGTACGCGATTCCCAGGGCCGCAAGATGAGCAAATCACTCGGAAACGGAATTGATCCGCTGGAGATCATCGATCAGTACGGTGCTGACGCACTTCGACTGACCCTGATGACCGGAAATGCTCCGGGTAACGATATGCGTTTTTATATGGAGCGTGTGGAAGCGTCCAGAAACTTTGCAAACAAGGTATGGAACGCATCCCGTTTCATTATGATGAACCTGGAAAAAGCAGAAGTTCCGGAGAAGATCGACCTCGATGCGCTGACCGGAGCGGATAAATGGATTCTCTCCAAGGTCAATACCCTGGCAAAGGAAGTTACAGAAAATCTGGACAAATATGAGCTGGGAATTGCCGTTCAGAAGGTATACGACTTCATCTGGGAGGAGTTCTGCGACTGGTACATCGAGATGGTGAAGCCGCGTCTGTACAGTGAGACCGATACGACAAAGGCAGCTGCACTGTGGACGTTAAAGACAGTTCTGACAAACGCACTCAAGCTGCTGCATCCGTACATGCCGTTTATCACAGAAGAAATCTTCTGTACGCTGCATCCGGAAGAGGAGTCCATCATGATTTCTGCATGGCCGGAATATCAGGATGCATGGAACTTTGCAAAAGAAGAAAAAGAGGTTGAGACGATCAAGGAAGCAGTCCGTGCGATCCGTAACGTGCGTACCGGCATGAATGTACCGCCAAGCAAGAAAGCGCAGGTATTCGTCGTTTCCGAGAATCCGGAGGTACGTGAGATCTTTGAGACCGGAAAAGTCTTCTTTGCCACACTCGGCTATGCAAGCAGCGTTCACGTACAGGTAGACAAGGCCGGTATCGGAGAGGATGCGGTATCCGCAGTGATTCCGGAAGCGGTGATCTACATGCCGTTTGCAGAGCTGGTTGATATCGATAAAGAGATCGAGCGTCTGAAAAAAGAAGAGGAGCGTCTGACAAAAGAGCTTGCCCGTGTTAACGGAATGCTCGGCAATGAAAAGTTTGTCAGCAAAGCACCACAGGCAAAGATCGATGAAGAAAAAGCAAAGCTTGAAAAATACACGCAGATGATGGATCAGGTAAAAGCAAGACTGGCACAGCTGGCGTAAGGAAAACAAAAGCAGAAAAAGAGTCCTCCGGTGGAAAATCCGGGGGACTTTTTGCTCATTGCAGCCCGATAATAAAGACGATCAGTGCCACAAGCGCCAGGAGCGTCCAGCTTATGTATCGTTCTGCGATCTGCCACTCAGACGGCTTTGCATCTTCCACATTTTGAATCTGAAACATCAGATTCCACCGGAACAGTTCATCTGCAAACAGAACAGACAGAATATTAAGAATACAGATGCAGACGCCTCCAAACCAGACGAGTCCTTCTCCTTTATGTGTTAATTCAGGAGTATTCATAAGCTCATAAATCGTACCTGCAGATGGCTCCATGGGATCAATTACATTGCCGTTTTCGTCTTTCTCGAGACCATCGCTGTCCGTATAAGTAAGGCGGAAGTCAGCGAAAACCCCATTCTCATCAAAAAGCCAGTAACCGTCGCCGGATTCTGAAACGCCGCCGCGAAAAAATACCTGATCGCCATTACGGATTTCGATGCCGGTCATGTACCCTTCTGCTTCCTCATTCTTTGGGACGGCAGCAGGGTCTTTTTTTATCGTGTAAGGACCGTAGGTTTTGTCGCCGTACTGCAGCACAACAGACTGATCCTCCGATACGATGAACTGCACCTGCGTTCCATCAATTTTTCCGGAATACACGGTGGTGCCGTTTTCATCTTTTGGAACAAGGATTGTGTCATTGTACAGATATCCCACTCTTGAGATTGTCATGGGATAAATCACTGCAAAAATGACGGACATAAGAAGCATGAGAAGAATGATGCTTTTTTGGTAGGAATTCGAATTTTTGATTCTTTCCATAACCATACGTTCCTTTCAAGGTGGATGGATGAGGTGGGACAAAAGCAGCTCTGCATTCCGGAAGACGATGCAGACGAAACGAAAATACATGTTAATGTAAACATAGCACACGAAAGAAGATCTGCATAGAAGCCTGAATGAAAATAAGAAAAACTTAAGATACGACAAAGCGTTATATTATAGAGGATCAAAAAGCGATCGGTAGAATTCATTTCCCGACCGCTTTTTTTCCAATCTTAAGGAAAAAATACTATTATTTTTTTCACGAACGGCGTATACTTGGCAAAAAGAACAAGAAAAGGCTGTTCAGGGCAGAGCCTGGCGGAAGAAGAATGAGGGAAAGAGTATGCTGTACATTAAAAATCTGACGAAAACGTATGGAGAAAAGAAGGCAGTTGATGATTTGTCACTGCACATTGCACCGGGAGAGATTTACGGGTTTATCGGTCATAACGGAGCGGGCAAGACGACAACGCTCAAATCCGTGACAGGGATTCTGCAGTTCGATTCCGGAGAGATTACGATCGGAGGAAGGTCGATCCGTCAGGATCCGATTGGCTGTAAGGCGCAGATGGCTTACATACCGGACAATCCGGATCTGTATGAATTTATGACAGGAATCAAATACCTGAATTTTATTGCAGATATTTTTGGGATTCCATCGGATGTGCGTCTGGAACGAATCAGAAAATACGCAGATCTGTTTGAACTGACGGATGATCTGGCAGAGCCGATTGCTGCTTATTCACACGGCATGAAGCAGAAGCTGGCGATCATTTCCGCGTGGCTGCATGCGCCAAAGCTTGTGATTATGGATGAGCCGTTTGTCGGTCTGGATCCGAAGGCGTCCCATATCTTAAAAGGGATGATGCGGGAGCTGTGCGATCAGGGCGGAGCAATTTTCTTTTCCACTCATGTACTTGAGGTTGCAGAAAAGCTCTGCGATAAGGTGGCAATCATCAAGGGAGGAAAACTGATCCGTTTTGGCACAATGGAGGAAGTGCGCGGAGATGATTCACTGGAGGAGGTATTTCTGGAACTGGAGGATGAATCATGCTGAAAACACTCGTAAAAAAGCAGCTGATGGAAATCTTCCGCAGCTGGTTCTACAATTCAAAGAAAAATAAAAAACGTTCCGCAGAGACGGTCATTGCTTTTGCGGTGCTTTTTGTACTGCTGATGGCCGGTGTGATGGGAGGCATGTTTGCACTTCTGTCGCTTGTAATGTGTGAAACGCTTGCAGAGGTCGGAATGAGCTGGTTTTACTTTGCGCTGATGAGTCTGCTGGCGGTACTGCTTGGCGCTTTTGGAAGCGTGTTCAACACGTATTCCAGTCTGTATCTGGCAAAGGACAATGACCTGCTGCTGTCGCTTCCGATTCCGGTACGCACGATTATGGCGGCGCGGCTGCTGGGTGTGTATCTGATGGGGCTGATGTATTCCGCAATCGTTATCATTCCGGCCGTGATTGTTTACTGGATTACCGTATCAGTCAGTCCGGCAGAAATATTCGGGGGAGTGCTTCTGACATTTCTGCTTTCCGTATTTGTATTTGTTCTGTCCTGCCTTCTTGGATGGATCGTGGCAAAGATCAGTCTGAAGCTGAAGCATAAAAGCTTTGTGACAGTGCTTGCTTCGCTGCTTGGGATCGGAGCCTACTATTTCTTTTATTTTAAGGCGCAGACGCTGCTTGGAGAAGTGCTTGAAAACGCGCTGGTTTATGGGCAAAAAATAAAAGCGGCTGCGTATCCGCTGTATCTTTTTGGACGTATCGGAGAAGGAAAAATCCCGGCGATGATCGGTGCGACAGTGGTGATGGCTGTGCTGACGGCAGTTACTTTGGGCTGTATTTCACGCAGCTTTATCGGAATGATCACTTCCAGCGGAAAGACTGTCCGGATAAAATACAAAGAGCGTACCGCAAAAGAAAAGGGTCTGTACCGGGCTTTATTTGGAAAAGAGCTGGGGCGATTTACGGCAAGTCCGAATTATATGCTGAACTGTGGACTTGGTTCCCTTTTTCTTGTAGGAACGGGCGTATTTCTGATCGTGAAGGCTTCCTGGATTCAGCTTACGGTGGCATCATTTCTGGATCAGGGCAGTGTATTTATTGCCGGTATTGCCGGTTGTATCTGCCTTGTGTGTGCAATGAATGATATGGCGGCGGCTTCCGTTTCACTGGAAGGCAAAAATTTGTGGATTGTGCAGTCATTGCCGGTATCACCGCGGCAGGTGCTGATGGCAAAGGCAGGAGTACAGCTTCTTGTGACAGGTGTCCCGACGGCATTTGCCTGCATTTGTGTTCTGATTGCATTTCGTCCCTCCATTCTTTCCGGAATTTTTGTGTTGATGATACCGCTTCTTTATGTGGTACTTCTGACATTTTTTGATCTGTTTTTGAATCTCAGATTTCCAAATCTGACATGGACAAGCGAGATCGGACCGATCAAGCAGTCGCTGCCGGTCACGCTTGGAATTTTTGGTGGCTGGGGATATGTGCTGCTGCTGTTTGGCGGTGGATATCTGATGCGGAATCTGCTGGCGGTGGAGGTGTACCTGGCTTTGGTATGTGTGGTGACAGCCGGGCTGGCTGCTGTTTTGTACCGGTGGGTCGGCACAAAAGGTGCACGGATATTTGCCGGACTGTAAAAGAAGAACGTAAAAAAGGAACTGTGAAAAGCAGTTCCTTTTTCACATTCAATGAAAAAGCTTTTGATTTTGTACAAAATAAGGTAGAAGTGGAGGAGAGACAATGAAGATAAAAGAAATGCTCGGCACGCTGCAGCCGGGCAAAAAACAGGAAAAACCGGCACAGCTGTGGACAAAATGGGGCGCAAAGGTAAAGAAGGAGTGCGAAGCTTTGGATTATGTGCCCCTTCCGGAATATCCGAGACCACAAATGAGGCGTGAGGATTATACGGTTTTAAACGGATGGTGGGAATGTCGGATTGCATCAGGCAAGGAGCGGAAAAATCATATCTGTGGGAAAGAATATGATGACAAAAAATATGATGACAAAAAATCGGATCAGCCGGAGAAAACGCTTTCTTGGAATTGTAAAGAAAAATGCTGGGACAGAAAAAGCGGCTGCCACGGAACAACAAGTTCCCAGGGAAAGATTCTCGTTCCATTCTCTCCGGAAAGTGCTCTTTCCGGAGTCAGCCGTCAGCTGCAGCCGGGCGAGGAGCTGTGGTATCGAAGAAACGTACAGATTTCGGAGAATGAATATCAGACGCATCGCGCAAAGAAGGACCGTCTTTTGCTTCAGTTTGGCGCAGTTGATCAGGAATGCTGTGTTTATTGGAATGGTCGTCTTGTGGGCAGTCACCGGGGTGGTTATCTGGCGTTTACGATGGAGGTAACAGAATTTGTGCGGCCTGGGGCAAATGAACTGCAGGTCATCTGCACGGATGAAAGTGATACCGGGGCAGAGGCGCGCGGCAAGCAGAAGCTGCAGCCGGGCGGGATGTTTTATACGGCGCAGAGCGGAATCTGGCAGACGGTTTGGATGGAATGGGTGCCGCAAAGAAGCGTGAAGTGGATCAAGATAATGCCACAGCCGGATGAGGGTGTGGTAAGGATCCGGGTGCGGGTGAGCGCACAAGGGCAAAGCGCCGAACTGTTGAATACAGAAAATAGTATAGAAAAATTTCAGACAGAGAATGTAGAAAGTGATAAAGATGGGACACAGAAAAGAAATGTAAATGAGACAGAAAAAAACAGAACAACAAAAAATAGTGATCTTAACAAAGAGAATGCTGATGTGGGCAGTGAAAGTATAACTTGTACGTATATGCCGGAGCAGATTTTTATTACGATATCATACGAAGAAAATGCAGAGGAGAAACTGCAGATATCCTGCATCCCATCACGCCGGGGCGCTGGCTGGACGGACTACGATGCAGCAATTACAATTCAGAATGCAAAGCTCTGGAGTCCGGAGCATCCCTTTTTATACGATCTGGAAATCCGGGAGGGAGAAGACCGTGTGAAAAGCTATTTCGCAATGCGGACGTTTTCGGTAGAACCGGATGAAAGTGGAATCCCACGCTTCTGTCTGAATCATCAGCCTTATTTTTTAAACGGGGTGCTTGACCAGGGCTACTGGCCGGAAGGACTGTACACGGCACCGACCGATGAGGCGCTCGTAAGTGATATCGAACGAATGAAGGAGTGCGGCTTCCGCCTGCTGCGCAAGCATTGCAAGCTGGAGCCGATGCGCTGGTATTATCACTGCGACCGTCTCGGAATGCTGGTCTGGCAGGATATGGTAAACGGGGGCGAAACGTACGATATGAACCGTATTTGCTATCTGCCGACCCTGCTGCATTCATTTCAGACAAAAAAAGGCTACAGTGAAGCTGCATGCGGACGAAAAGACCGGACGGGCTGCGAAGCGTGGAAACGAGATTGTATACAGACTGTGCGGCAGCTTTTCAATGTGGTAAGCCTGGCAGGCTGGGTAATCTTCAATGAGGGCTGGGGACAGTTTGATACAAAAGAAATGACGGCGCTCGTAAAGAAGCTGGATGGAAGCCGGCCGGTGGATGCGGCGAGCGGCTGGTTCGATTTTGGCGGCGGCGATTACCGAAGCGAGCACAATTACTTTTTTAAACTGCAGGTGCCAAAGAAATGGAAAAAGAATCCGGGTGGGCGCGCCTTTGTGATCTCAGAGTACGGCGGACTGACCTTAAAGATTCCCGGGCACATCTGGAAGGAGCAAAGCTATGGATATGGAAAACTGTCATCGCAGGCAGAATTTCAGGAGCAATTCCGGAAGCTGCAGGAGGAGATAAGGGCATTGGAAAAAGAAGGTCTTTCCGGTGCGATTTATACGCAGGTGAGCGATATCGAGGAGGAGATCAACGGAATCTATACGTATGACAGGCGGGTGAGAAAATAAAATCAAACGAACGTGCCATATTAAAGCCAAAGAGTAAATTATGAAGTGAAAGGCATCTATCAGAAATGATAGGTGCTTTTTATCAAAATTAAGGTGTATTTGCTATTGAATAGATGTACAATAAATTGATAAAGAATTCTTCAAAAAGGATAAGAAAGAAAATAGCATAGAAATAATCTAGAAAATAAAAAATATGAAACGGTGTCGATAACAGAAAATCAAGAGTGCGAGACTATAGCGAGGATGTTGGAGAAGTTAGAGGGACAATTAACAAAAATATTGCGAGATAATTGCTTCATAGAAAGATGTTAATTATTTAAGAAGGGAGTGTTTTGGTTGAAAAATGTATCAGAGTCCAAGCGTGGAAATTCAGAAGTAAAACGTATTATTAAGGAATTACAAAATGGGAATTTGGAGATAAACAATGTTCCAGAAGAATTTGCTTCGAAGACCGATGTTGTAAAGGTAGAGCGAAAATTAGGGCTGAGAAAAAGTGATTATCGAGGTTTTGATGTGATTGCACAAAAATTCTTTGTAGAGGAAAAATGGTTTCATAAAGATGCATCAGGCAATCTTGATCTAATACAGAAGAATAAGATGAACTTTGATTCTTTTGCAGAGTATTATGAGTTTTTGGATGGTGATGTGTATGAGGATGCTTGTTACTATCAGTATACCTTTGAAGATGAATTTTCAAAGACTTTGGATCTTGACATGGATAGATTAACAGTAATTAGAAGTTTTGTGACAAAAACTATAGATGATTACTTCTTTGAACCGTCACAGGATGAAGTTGCCAGCTATAATTGTTGTGAGCAAATAAATAAAAAAATTGTAAAGCAATGGATGAATAAATTCAATACATGTGATACATATGAGCAATTTCGAAAGGTATGTAACGATTATAAAGAATTAACAACTACACAATATGAGAGTATAGAATTTTTCTTTTTTCAGTATGCACTTGATGCTCAGTGCAACAAAAAACATTTGGATGTAATCATGGAATATTTGTCAAAAGACTATTATTTTGGTAGTAATATAGTATCGAGCTTATGTTTGATTCATACACCGGAAGATATTCTTGACAAATACGATTTTTCACAAGCATCTGTTGTAACAAATAAAAAACGAAAAAAAATAATAAAAGATTTTGTGGAACACTTGAAAAATCAAGATATAGAAAAAAGAGTAAAGGGTTATTTTGATAAAGAAACACATTTTTATTGTGAACAAATAAAAGTTTACTGTTATGAAAAATGTCAAGGCAGAAAAATTTTGAATAACTTTCCTCGCGTTAACGTATGTCGAGCATTTGAGACATTTGATGAATTTATTAAATATAGGAATGGGGACTTGCGAAATTGCGATTTATCTGGAGACATTGAACTGGATGTTGATTTTTCAAAATTCACGATAGATGATACAACTAAATTACCAATTAGAAAAAATACAATGTTAAAATATAAGGTACAAAAGATATATACGAATGGCAAATTTTATGTGAGACAATTTTGGTATGATGAATGTGATACATGTGTAAAGCAGTTTTCACATGAATGGTCATATTTTTTTGATTTTGTAGCATTTTTGAAAGGGGATCTGTCTGGTGCAGATTTAGTGTTCTGTACTGGAATGAAGAATCTTTTTAATTTGGAAGGAATCAATTTGAAGGACGCTAAAATGACTAGTGAAGTATGTGAGCGATTTAATATTTCTTATCCATTGTATGATTATGATAAAGAACTCATTGGTGAGTTTTCTGTGGTTGAAAAGAATGAAGAAGAAACGGCATTAGTGTTACGGACATCAAGGGAAAATGTTTCTATTGATGGCGGGATGTTTTCTGGAAATGATAATCAAATTAGTTATATTTCGGATTTACATTTGATGCATAGAATTCAAAATGCAAAGTGTAAATCAAAAGAAGATGTTATTTATACAATACAAAAAATTATTGATGATATTTTAGATGAAAGTACGGAAATAAACTTTATTGGAGGAGATGTGTCATCGAAATTTTCAGTGTTTGAGTTGTTTGTAAGAATGCTTAGAGAATCAAAGAATAGAAAGTATGGAAGACGAGATTTTATATTTGTTCTTGGTAATCATGAATTTTGGGATTTTCCAGAATTGTCAGTGGAACAGATTGTTGAAAAATATAGAACATTATTGGAAGAAAACGAAATGTATTTACTGCACAATGATTTGTACTATAAAAATGAATTCGATGACAAGGGAATTATTCCATACTCTGAACTAATACATTTAGATAGTTTGGCGCTTGCAGAAAAACTGAGATGTACAAGGATGGTGATTTTAGGTGGGCTTGGGTTTTCTGGATATAATGAAGAGTTCAATGCCAAGAATGGAATATATAGAAAAACTGTTGACAGGAGTACAGAAATTCGGGAAAGTAAAAAGTTTGAACAATTATATAATAAGTTACTGAATGTATTGTCTAAAAGGAATACGATTATTTTTACGCATACACCCAAACAGGATTGGTGTGCTGATGCAGGATACCATGAAAATTTTGTTTATGTCAGCGGTCATACCCATAGAAACTATTTTTTCGATGATGGCGTAGAAAGAGTATACGCAGATAATCAAATTGGATATAGAAATGAGAGACCACATCTGAAAAAATTTTTACTAGATGGAAGATATGACTATTTTGAAGATTACGAAGACGGGATATATAAAATTACTGCGCAGGAGTATCAGGATTTTTCTCGTGGGAAAAATGTATATATGACTTTCAACAGACAAATTAATGTTCTTTATATGTTAAAAAAAGGTGGATATTACTGCTTTATTCATAAAGCGAAGACGGGTTCGTTGACAATACTGAATGGTGGAGCATTGAAAAAGTTAGATCTAAAAGATGTGCAGTATTATTATGATAATATGGATGCGATAATTACATATATTGAAGCACCTTTGAACAAATACACAACTTATCAGGAAAAAATTGCAAAAGAAATTAAAAAAATAGGTGGATCTGGACGGATTCATGGCTGTATTATAGATGTTGACTACTATAATCACATATATGTAAATCCTGTTGATCTGACGGTAACAAGTTATTGGGCGAAGGACATAATTAATAAGAACGTGTATTCCAATATACCTGCATTGTTGGAAGCAAAATGTCCAGAATTATATTCTAATTATTTGAAGGTGATCGAAGGTAAAAAGTCGAGTCCTTTAATGGTGAAAAAGGTAAAAAAAGAAGTAGTGTTATTGCCACAAAAATATTTAGAAACGGATATTTATAAAGCATCTCGTGAGATAAAGAAGATGCAAAAACTAACTTCAAATATATTAACAACGTGGGTATAATTGTTGATGTTGTTTCAAATGGAAACATGTTGCTACATTTGATTGAGAATAGAGAGAGTGTGACTATCGCAAAGAATTAAGATATTGGATATTGAGGTGGCGGCTATGATTGATAAGAGGTAGAGTTTATAAAACGGCTTGATTTCTAAAAAAGGATGGTAGAAAATTATGTTAGCATACGATGAAAATGGTGATTTGAGAGAATACGAAGAAGATGAAGGTATTGTAATTTGTAAGCATTGTAAGAGAGCATATTTACAATGCATAGAAGAACAGGTTCCAGGATTTCGAGATATAGCTGAGGACGTTTGCCCGTATTGTCATGAAAGTAATAATTGAAGTAGTGATGTGGAGTTTTATAATAAACCACTTTCGCGTGATGAAGTAAAAAGATTATAAAGAGCACAAGGGAAAGAAAATGATTGGGAATTAAATCTGTACCACTTAAACTTAAATAAGAGATATCTTATTGAGGCTACGGGAATGATAGAGGAATTTGCAAGTCGGACTTCTGCTATCTGGAAAATTAACGTCAGCCGATAAAATGAAGATAGATATTTTAGTAAAGCAGAAAATCTTCCGTTCACCGCTTAAAACAGACCGAATACCGTCATTTCCAACACAGTCCTCAAAATATGTGTATAATGGAAAGCACAAGGAGGGAAGCGGCGTATGAAATTTCAGATGATCCTGGATCAGGAAAATGAGGAGGCGGTATTTGCCCGTGTGCATAAGCGGACGGCGCTTGTGGATGAAATCGAAAAACTGGTGCTGGAAGGTGGACAGGGGCGGTCGATCGCCGGTTATGATGAGGATGGAATCCGGATGCTGGAGATCGGGGCAGTAGAAGCCTTCTACGTGGAAGGAGATAAAACGTTTGCTGCGTACCAGGGAGGAAAGTACCGTGTTCGGAAACGTCTCTACGAACTGGAGGAAGTGCTGCCGGAATATTTCAGGCGAATCAACAAATCGAATCTTGCAAATATGAAAAAGATCGTCCGTTTTAATGTGACACTCAGCGGTGCGGTGAATGCAGAATTTGAGAGTGGATTTTCCGATTATATTTCGAGAAGGTGTTTTGCGGAGCTGAAAAGGAGGTACTCATTATGAAGAACTTTTGGATATCCTTTGTCAAACGTGGGATGGTGGCTGCATGGGGCGGTCCGGCAATTTTGTGCATCGTGTGGGCGTGTCTGTGGCATGCGGACACGATGCAGAAGCTGGAAATGGGAGAGGCTATCTTAAGTGTGGCATCTTCTCTTGTAATGGCATTTATTGCCGGGGGGATTTCGGTCATCTATCAGCTGGAGCAGCTGCCAAAAGCGATGGCGGCACTGATTCAGATGGCAGTGCTTTACGTGGATTACCTGGGAATCTACCTTTTAAACGGATGGCTGCCGCTTAATGCGATCCCGGTTTTTACATTGATCTTTGCGGCGGGATTTGCAGCAATCTGGGCAATGATTTACCTGTACGTGAAAAGAACGGTTTCAGATCTGAATGAGAAAATAAAAAGATAGGTTAAACCGGGTGAAAAAAACAGATGATTTCTGTGAAGAATATCGCAGGAATCATCTGTTTTTTTGCCTATAGCAAAACGACAGAGAAGGAGAAATACAGAATGCAGAAGGAGAAATGCAGAAGGGCAGAAGGAAAAGAAGCGCTTGGAAAATCTGCGTCCTGCGAGTATACTGGAGAAAATGAAATGAAAATAGTGGTAACGGTTCAGAGGGATAGAAGTTTATCTGCTCCTGAACCGTTACAGATGGAGAAACATATGCTGGACAAAGACATCCGGGAGCCGCTCTTTGACTTCCTGGAAGAATTTTATGGGAAAATCCGTATTTTTGAGGAAAAGGTGACTGGAATTTCGCGCACGGATGCGCTTGGCGTAATCGACGGGCAGCTGATCGGGTTTGAGATCAAGAGTGACAGCGATACTTACGCGCGCTTGAAACGCCAGACGGCAGATTACGATCTGCTGTGCGATGTGAATTATCTGGTGGTCGGAAAGAGTCACCGCAGGCAGGCCGATCAGCACATACCGGCGCACTGGGGGATTATCTGTGTCTACGAGGAAGACGAGACAGAAAATGAGATGGCGGCAGATAATATGAATGAGAAGCTGCCGCAAAAAGAGAAAAAAAGAATCATCGTGGAGATTGACCAGATCCCGGGTGTCAATCCGAATGTAAGGCTTGAGCGTCAGCTTGATCTTCTGTGGCGGCCGGAGCTGGCAACGCTTCAGGAGTGGAATGAAATGCCGAAATACGCGCAGAGGAGCAAGGCATTTGTACGGGAGAAGATATTAGAGCGCGTTCCGCAGGAGACGCTGAAACGTCAGATCACAGACCTTCTGTTTGAGAGGGATTATGAAGCGCTTCTGGCGCAGATCCGGGAAGTGCAGAAAAAGACAAGGCCGCGGAAACGGAAGATGAGCAAGAAGAGAAGTGTTGTGAAGGCGGTGAGGAAGAAACGGAAGGCAGCAGGGAAATGAAGATGTAAAGCAAGGATATTGAAAAATTTACACAAACCTGTTATAGAGAGAAAAGGGAAAAAGTAATATTCTCGAAAAGTGTAAGAAAAAATTTCAGAACAGAAATGGGCGGGTATTTCTGAGGACAGAACAGCATGACAGAAAAATGAACAGACAAAAACGACAGTCTCAAAGAAGAGAAGAAAGAGGCACAGTCATGATAGATAAAATGAAAATCCGCGGCGCGCGGGTACATAACCTGAAAAATATAGATGTTGATATTCCGCTGAATAAGATCGTCGGGATTGCAGGCGTATCCGGATCCGGAAAATCTTCTCTGGCGCTGGGCGTGCTGTATGCGGAGGGCTCCAGACGGTATCTGGATGCGCTTTCCACTTATACAAGAAGACGGATGACGCAGGCATCAAAAGCGCAGGTGGATGAGGTGCTTTATGTTCCGGCGGCGCTTGCCCTGCATCAGCGGCCGGGGGTTCCGGGAATACGCAGTACATTTGGTACCGGCACCGAACTTCTGAACAGCCTGCGGTTAATGTATTCGAGGCTGGCGCACCACTGCTGCCCGAATGGTCATTATGTGGAGCCGTCGTTTGCGGTGGCAGCAGGAAAAGAACTGGTCTGCCCGGTATGCGGCGCGCATTTTTTCGCACCGTCCGCAGAGGAGCTGGCGTTCAACAGCCAGGGTGCCTGCCGCACGTGCGATGGCACGGGAACGGTGCGGACGGTGGATCTGGATTCGCTCGTGCCGGACGAATCGCTCTCTATCGACGAGGGTGCGGTGCGGCCGTGGCAGACACTGATGTGGTCGTTGATGAAGGATATCGCAAGGGATCTTGGCGTGCGGACCGATGTGCCGTTTCGGGATCTGACGGAAAAAGAGCGGGAGATCGTGTTTCACGGTCCGGCAATCAAAAAGCATATGATCTATCAGAATAAGACGAGCGGCGCGGCCGGAGAAATGGATTTTACCTATTTTAATGCGGTTTATACCGTGGAAAATGCGCTTTCCAAGGTGAAGGATGAAAAGGGAATGAAGCGCGTGGAGAAATTTCTGAAGCAGGAGACATGCCCGGACTGCGGCGGTTCCAGGCTTTCAAAAGCCGCACGGCTTCCGAAGCTTATGGGGATTTCACTGGATGAGGCATGCGAGATGACGCTGTCACAGCTTACACGGTGGGTGGAACGCGTGCCGGATTCCCTGCCGACGGAGATGCGGCCGATGGCGCTCAGCATTTGTGAGTCATTTCAGACGGCAGCGAAGCGTCTTCTGGAGCTGGGGCTTGGCTATCTGACACTGGATCGTGCCGCATCCACGCTTTCGACCGGAGAACGGCAGAGAATGCAGCTGGCACGTGCGGTGCGGAACCGCACGACCGGCGTGCTGTACGTGCTCGATGAGCCGTCGATCGGACTGCATCCGGCCAATATCACCGGACTGACCGGCGTGATGAAAGATCTGATCGCGGACGGAAATTCCGTGATTCTCGTCGATCATGATACACAGATCTTATCGGAGTCGGACTGGATCGTGGAGATGGGGCCGGAGGCCGGGGCAAACGGCGGACACATCATTGCGCAGGGAACCGTGCAGGAACTGTGTGAAAATGAGAATTCACAGATTGGTCCGTTTTTAAAAGCAGATCAGCATTCTCGGAATTCAGGTGGGCGAAGCGGCTGCGCTCCCCGAAGGGCAGCGGAACGGATTGCGAATGTCCAGTTTACAGAGGAAAAGAGTGGGACGCTGCGGGAACGGGCGGCAAAGAAAGAACTCTTCGATAAAGGTACGATTCGGATGGAATCCGGTGCGATCCATACGGTTTTGCCGCTGCATGTGGAGATTCCAAAAGGGCGGCTGACTGTCGTGACGGGTGTTTCCGGTTCGGGAAAGACGACGCTGGTACTGGAAAGTTTGATCCCCGGACTTGATGCCGCAGCGCATGGACGGGAACTGCCGCGTCACGTGAAATCGATTGAATTAGCAGGCATTCGCCAGGTCAAACTGATCGATGCGACACCGATCGGCATCAATGTCCGTTCCACGGTTGCCACATATGCAAATGTGCACGATGAACTGAGGAAAATCTATGCACGGACGAAAGATGCAAAGACATTTGGATATAAGGCGGGCGATTTTTCCTATAATACAGGACGGCTTCGCTGTCCGGTCTGCGACGGCACGGGCGAGATCAGTCTGGATGTGCAGTTTCTACCGGATGTGGACATTCCGTGCCCAAAGTGCCGCGGCTCAAGGTACGATGTGATGGCGCAGCGCATTCGCTATGAAAACAAAGTCGGGGCATCGTGCACGCTTCCTGAGCTGATGGAGATGGATGTGCGCACGGCGCTTGAGATGTGCCGTGATTTAAAGACGGTGCACCAGAGGCTTCAGGTACTGCAGGATCTTGGACTTGGTTATCTGACACTTGGCGAGGAGACACCGAGCCTTTCCGGCGGGGAGGCACAGCGCTTAAAGCTTGCGAGCGAGATGGGAAAAGCACAGTCGGATACGGTATTTGTTTTTGATGAGCCGACGATCGGTCTGCATCCGCTTGATGTGCGGACACTGCTTCGCGTGTTTGAGACGCTGATTGAAAACGGTGCGACTGTAATCGTGATCGAGCACGACCTCGATGTCATGCGAAACGCCGATTACATGATCGACATGGGACCTGGCGGCGGAAACGACGGCGGAAGAATCGTTGCAGCCGGTACGCCGGAGGAGATCCGCGCGTGCGAGGAGAGTGTGACAGGGCGGTATCTGTAAACGATATGGCAGGGTATTGGAAGGTCTGAAGTATGAGAGGAGAAAAAATTATGTTAGTAAATGGAATTCATCACGTCTGCATCAAATGCAGAAAGGATCAGGTCGAAAAAGTAAAAGAGTTTTACACGGAGGTGCTCGGGCTGCCGGTAGTGCGCAGCTGGGGCGAGCCGGAGCTGGCAGGCTTTGTGTTTGACAGCGGAGCCGGGCTGATTGAGGTGTTTACGAATGCGCAGGAGGATCTGCCGCAGGGCAGCATCCGTCACTTTGCGTTTGCCACATCAGATGTGGATCAGTGTGTGCGAGCAGTGCGCGAGGCAGGCTATGCCATTATAGTCGAGCCAAAGGATGTCACGCTTGCGACGACTCCGCCCTCCCCAATCCGCGTGGCGTTCTGCATTGGACCGGTTGGCGAGGAAATCGAGTTTTATCAGGAAAAATGATACGTAGAACAGTAATAAAACCCTGAGTCAGGAAGTTTTTGGTGCCAGAAAAGAAAAAGAGTGAAATCCATGGAAAATACCGTTTTTTAACCGAGTCAAGCAAGTCCCCTGAGTGGTTGCGCGGAGCAATAAGCAGTGGGTGGGGACTTGCTTGTATCAGGAGTGGTACAAGCCACTCCTGATAAGCTGCGAAGCAGCTACTCGGTTATGAAATATCACAAGGAGGGGCCCGCTTGCGGGAGGATTCCTTATGATTCTACAAGTAGCGAAGCGGATTGCGAATATCCGCTTTGACCTGATTATGCCAATTAGGGAAAACTCCCTGGTTCATGTGTTGAAGTGGCAAGGATTTCGTGGTATGGTAAGAGAATCTTTTACCGGAAAACGAAAGACAGCCTCACGAAAAAACATGAACCAGGGAGGATTTTTTATGGAAAAAAACAGGAATGAACATCGTACATTTACAACGGACCGTCTGCTGCTCCGTCCATGGACGGAAGCGGATGCGGAGGATCTGTACCGCTATGCAAAGGATCCGCAGGTAGGACCGGCAGCCGGATGGCCGGTGCACACCAGCGTGGAAAACAGCCGGGAGATCATAAAGAATGTGCTCTCAGATCCGGAGACGTATGCGGTCTGCTTAAAAGAGGATGGAAAGGCGATCGGGAGTATCGGGCTGATGGAGCCGAGGTGTGAGGCTGACGAAAAGGAAAGTGACGCGGAAATGCTGAAAGAAAAAGAGGATCACACATCTGGTGCAGATGAAAAAAAGTCAGAAAAAGAGAAAGAACTGGAAATTGGCTTCTGGATCGGCAGACCCTTCTGGGGAAGGGGATATATACCGGAGGCGGTGCGTTGCCTGGAGGCGTATGCGTTTGAAACCCTTGGCTGCAGTGCATTGTGGTGCGGGTATTATGACGGGAATGAAAAATCGAAGCGGACGCAGGAAAAGTGCGGATTTACATTTCATCATACGGAAAAAGAAGTGTACTGCCTGCTGATGGGGGAAACACGCACAGAGCACTTTAACCGCCTGACAAAAACGCAGTGGGAAAAAAAGTAACGGATACGCCATATCGATGAAATACGCAGTATTTTGGAGATTGTCTGTGAACAGCTGCGATAGAATTGGATAAAAGGAGAAGAACATGTCTCTGCAGTTTATTTTCGGAAATTCCGGGAGCGGAAAATCCACGTATTTGTATCAGAAAATCATAGAGGAGTCGATGCAGCGGCCGGATGGCAATTTTATCGTGATCGTGCCGGAGCAGTTTACGATGCAGACACAGAAGGATCTGGTGATGGCACATCCGAGAGGCGGAATCATGAACATCGACGTGCTGAGCTTTCAGCGTCTGGCGCACCGCATCTTTGAGGAGGTCGGTGCGGATCAGCGAAGTGTGCTGACCGAGACCGGAAAAAATCTGATGCTGCGCAAGGTGGCGATTCAGGAGCAGGATAGGCTGAAGGTGCTCGGAAGCAGGATGAACCGCCCGGGCTACGTCTCGGAGGTGAAATCAGTACTCTCGGAGCTGATGCAGTACGAGGTGTCCGATTTCGAACTGCAGGAGATGGAGCAAAAAACGGAGAACCGCCCGCTGCTAAATGCGAAGCTTGAGGATCTGCAGGTGCTTTACCGGGCTTTTCTTGCTTATCGCAGGGATCGATTCCTGAAGCCGGAGGAAATCTACGATGTGCTCTGCCAGGTGGCGGGCGAGTCTGCCCTTTTGAAAAACAGTGTGCTGGCGTTTGACGGGTTCGCCGGTTTTACGCCGTCACAGCTCCGGGTACTGGAAGAATTGCTGGTCTACTGCCCGAAAGTATATCTGACGGTGACGCTCGATGCGAGGGAGAGTGCATTCGGGAAGCTGCAGGAGCACGATCTGTTTGCACCGAGCCGAAGACTGGTGCAGGCGGTCAGTGAGGCGGCGAGGAGTGCGGCACGGCGGATGTGGAGGAAAGGTGTAAGTGGTCATTCTGAAAATTTATCTGAGTATGCAAAGAAAATAAATGCTCCGGAATGTGCGGTAAGTGAAGGTGACAGTGCAAATGGGCAGGATGACCTCATGTTCCTTCCACCCGTCATCCTCGGAAAAACGTCCCTTCCGCGTTTTAAAAAGAGCGGCACCCTGTTTCATCTGGAGCAGAATCTCTTCCGCAGCCGCAGACAGAGCTACGGAGGGATTCCGGACGAGATTTCCATGCACATTTCCAAAAATCCGGCGGCGGAAGTGCATTTTGCGGCGCGGACGATCTCGTATCTGGTGCGGGAGAAGGACCTGCGCTACCGGGATATCGCGGTCATTACGGGAGATCTTTCTTCCTATAATAATTATGTGAAGCATATTTTTCCGCAGTATGAGATTCCGGCGTTTGTCGATGAGACGCGCCAGATCCTTTTGAATCCCTGTCTGGAATTTGTACGCGGTGCGCTTGAAATCGTGCAGCGCGATTATGCGGCGGAAGCAGTCTTTCGCTGCCTGCGCACCGGAATGGCCGGTTTTTCGGCGGATGAGACCGATGAGTTGGAAAATTATGTGCTGGCGGCCGGCATCCGCGGACACCGAAAATGGAAAAAGACATGGGAGTACCGTCCGGCGCAGCGAAGAGAGGAAGTACTTGAAAAAGTAAATGATTACCGGGAACGACTGGTGGAGCGATTTGAACCGTTTGCAGAAAAAATGAGGAAAAAAGGAAATACGCTGCTCTTTTATGCGACGGCACTGTATGAGCTGCTGCGGGACTGCGAGATCAGCAGGCAGCTGCAGGAGCGTGCGGCGCAGCTGGAAGCAGACGGTGAGATGGGACAGGCGAGGGAGTACAGCCAGGTGTACGGAATCCTGATCCGCCTGCTCGATGAGATGGCAGAGCTGCTCGGCGAAGAGACGATGGAGCTGCAGGAATTTACGGAGATTCTGGAAGCTGGCCTTTCGGAGGCAAAGGTCGGGGTGATCCCGCCTGGTATCGATCAGGTGCAGGTGGGAGATATCCGCCGAACGAGGCTGGCACATGTGAAGGTTCTCTTTTTTCTCGGTTTGAACGACGGCTGGGTACCGGCAAGGGGAAATGACGGCGGGATCGTATCCGATATGGAGCGGGAGCTTTTAAAGGAGAACGGCATGGAGCTCGCGCCGACGGCGCGGGAAAACAGCTATATCCAGCGCTTTTATCTGTACCAGAACCTGACGAAGCCATCGCAGCATCTGTATCTGTCGTGGTGTCTTGGCAGCAGTGACGGCGTGGTGATGCGTCCGTCGTATCTTGTATCAAATATCCGCAGATTGTTTCCAAAGATCACGGTGTGTGAGGAAAAGGAGCCGGGCAGCGAGCTGTGGCAGACAACAACCCGGAAAAACGGAATGCAGTATTTTCTGTACGGGCTGCAGGAGGCACGCATGGGAAAGACAGAACCTGAGTGGAAGGAGCTGTACCGCACCTATGCGCTGGATGATGAATACCGGGAGCGCGTCAGGACGCTGGTTCGCGCCGCGTTTTCAAGAGGAAATTCCCGTCAGCTGTCGTTTTCTGCGTCGAAAAAGCTGTACGGTGAGGTGATGACGAACAGTGTGACCCGTCTGGAACAGTTCGCAGCGTGTGCATTTGCGCATTTTGCCATGTACGGCCTGCGGCTGCGCGAGCGCGAGCTCTACGGTGTGAAACCGGCGGATCTTGGCATTTTGTTTCACCGTTCGCTGGAGCTGTTTTCCAGGCGGATTGCAGTGAGCGATCGCGACTGGACGGAGCTGACTGAGCAGGAGGAAACGATCCTGATGGAGCAGTGCGTGGATGAGGTAAGTGAAAAATACGGTGCGGATGCGCTGCACAGCGATGCAAGAAGCGCGTATACGATCAATCGTCTGAAGCGGATCCTCTGCCGGTCAGCATGGGTGCTTCATGAGCAGCTTGCAGCCGGAAGCTTCCGGCCATCCGGGTTTGAGGTGTCATTTGCAGATGCAGGGAATCTGGAGACGGTAAAAGTGTCACTTGGCGAGCACGGCCGGATGCATCTTCAGGGACGGATTGACCGCATTGATACCGCCCAGACAGAGGATGCGGTGTATGTCAAGGTTGTGGATTATAAATCGGGAATGGCGGAGTTTGATCCGGTTTCCTTCTATTATGGGCTGCAGCTGCAGCTGGTCGTTTATTTAAATGCGGCGCTTGAGATGGAGCAGCGGCTGCATCCGGAGCGCACGGCCGTACCGGCAGGCATCTTTTATTACCGGATGCAGGATCCGGTGCTGGAAAAAGAGGCCGGGGCGGATGAGACAGCCATCCGGGAAAGGCTGCTCAAAAAACTGCGCCCGGACGGCATTATCAATGAGGACGACGAGGTGTTGGAGCTTCTGGATCATGGATTTTCCGGGGATTCGCTTGTGATCCCGGCCGGGCGAAAGAAGGACGGAAGCCTGAAAGCGGCTTCAAAAACGGTTACGCCGGAGCAGTTTCAGACCCTTTCCAGGTTTGCGAGGCGGAAGCTGACACAGCTTGGGGAACGGATGCTTGGCGGCGAGGTAGCACCTGACCCGTATGAAGCAGACGGCCGGACACCGTGCGATTACTGCGATTACGCGGACGTGTGCGGCTTTGACCGGAAGATCCCGGGCAGCTGCCCGCATCGTCTGGAGCCGCTCGGGAAGGACGAAGTGTGGATGCGGATGGAGCGGGAACTGAAACAGGAAGCGTCTGATCGATCAGAAGAAGCACAGCGGAAGGCCCCGGAACTGTCAGAGGAGTCCTGGAGAGAGCTGGAGGAAACACTGAGAAGTATGCACATGGAAGAAACGGACAAAGCGGGAGAGGGAGAATGAAATGAGTGTAAAATGGACGGAAGAACAGCAGAAGGTAATCGATACGCATGGAGTCGATGTGCTCGTGTCGGCGGCCGCCGGCTCCGGAAAGACGGCTGTGCTGGTGGCCCGTATTCTGGAGATGGTGACTTCTCCGGTGCATCCGGTGGATATTGACCGGCTCCTCGTCGTGACGTTTACGAATGCGGCGGCGGCAGAGATGCGCCAGAGGATCCGGGATGCGCTTGAGGTGCGGGCGGAGCAGGAGGCGGACAATGAACACCTGCAGCGTCAGCTGGTGCTGATCCACAACGCGAAGATCACGACGATCCACAGCTTCTGTCTGCAGGTACTGCGCAGCCATTTTCACCTGATCGGTCTGGATCCAGGCTTCCGGGTGGCGGATGAGGCGGAAATGCAGCTGCTGCGCCAGGACGTGCTGAAAGAAGTCCTCGATGAAGCATATGAGACAGAGGCGGAAAATCAGGAATTTCATGAGTTTCTGGAGCAGTTTTCCACGGGAAAGGACGACCGGCCGGTTATGGAAGCCGTGCTGGCGCTGTATCATTTTTCGATGGGGCAGCCGTGGCCGCTTGAATGGCTGCAGGAGTGCCGGGAGATGTATGTGAGCGGCGGGGCGGCACTTACTAAAAATGAAATTGTTTCTGAGAAAACAGATGACGCGAAAGAGCATGCAGATCGCGAAAATCAGACGGAAGATGTCTGTGGGGAAAAATGCGACGGTACCGCAAATGGAACGGAAGCCATTGCAGAGGAACAAAAAAGCAGAAGCAGGGAGTTGGCAGAGGATGAATCAGAGCAGTCAGGTTCCGACCCGCTCTGGCTGCAGGCAGCAGTTGACGATACGAAGCACGTCCTTGAGGAAGCAGGAAATCTGGTGCAGCGTGCATATGACACCGCGATGGAGCCATTTGGCCCGGCGGCGTACGGCCTCGCGTTGCTTGATGACCTCGAGCAGATCAAGCGGGTGGCGCGTGCACAGGATTACCACGGACTTGCGGTTGCGTTTCGCGGCATGCATCCCTACAAGCGCCTTTCGACCAAAAAGGATCCCGATGTGCTGGAGGAGAAAAAACAGCTGGTCAAGGATCTGCGGGAAGCAGCAAAGACGGCACTGGCCGGTGTGCGCACGCGCTATTTCTATGACACCCCTGAGGTGATCCGGGACGAATTTGAGCGAAGCGGCCTGAGCGTACGTTGGCTGACGTATCTCACGGAAGCATTTTCGAAAAGGCTTGCGCAGCGCAAGGCAGAGAAGAACATGCTCGACTTTTCAGACCTTGAGCATCTGGCGCTGCAGATTCTCGTGGAGCGAAAGGATGGGGAAAATCATCCGTCCGCAGCGGCCAGAGAATATGCGGGGCAGTTTGAGGAGATCATGATCGACGAATACCAGGACAGCAACCTCGTGCAGGAACTGATTCTTGGAAGTGTATCAGGCGGCGGATGTGGAGCGCACAACCTGTTTATGGTGGGCGATGTGAAGCAGAGCATTTACCGTTTCCGACTTGCGAGGCCGGAACTTTTCCTGGAGAAGTATCATGCGTATCCGCAGCTGGAAACGGCGCAGCGGATTGACCTTCACAAAAATTTCCGGAGCAGGTACGAAGTATTAAACAGCGTAAATTATATCTTTCGCCAGATTATGACAGAAAATCCGGGCGGAATCGTGTATGATGAGGATGCAGCGCTGTATGCGGGGGCGAAATTCCCGGAGCGTGTGGATCTGTGCGCAGAGAAGGACGCATGGGTGCAGGACGGCGGGAAGCCGGAAAGCGATGCGTCACAAAGCATGAAAAAGGAAGAAGCTAATGGGGCATTGCTGAAAGCAGAGGAGATAAAGGAAACATCATCCAGGGAGAGTGCATACACCACGGAACTCTGGCTTACCGAATCCGACACTGCCCGCCGCCGTGAAACGGAAGCCCGCATGGTTGGCGCACGGATTGAGGCGATGGTCGGAAAGGAGCAGATCTGGGACAAGGATCTGACGCCGGAGGGCTGGACAGAAGGGATGGAGCGCGGCGGCTACCGTCCGGTGCAGTATAAAGATATTGTGATTTTGCTGCGCACGGTCAGCGGGTGGGCGGATACCTTCGGATCAGTACTGACGGAAATGGGAATCCCGAACTTTACCGGTTCGCAGAGCGGCTACTTTTCCGCGGCGGAGGTGCGCACGGTGCTTTCTTACCTGCAGGTGCTCGACAACCCGCGGCAGGATATTCCGCTCGCAGCGGTGCTGCACAGTGCGATCGGCGGTCTGGATGAGGAGGAGCTTGCGTGGATCCGCAGTGAATCGGAAGAGGGCTCCTTTTATGAGTGCTGCAGATCGTATCTGGAAAGCGGAGCGGATAAGGCGATCAAAGAAAAGCTGGCGCATTTCTTTGACATGCTGGAACGCTTCCGCGCACGGGCAGAGTACACGCCGGTGCATCTGCTTTTGTGGGAGATTCTGGATGAGACAGGCTACGGTGCGTATGCGCAGGCACTTCCGGCGGGCAGCCAGAGAAAGGCCAACCTCGATATGCTCGTGGAGAAGGCGATCGCATATGAGGCGACGAGCTACCGCGGCCTGTACCACTTTGTCCGTTATATCGAAAATCTGAAAAAGTATGAGGTGGACTACGGCGAGGCAAACATCGGGTCTGAGTCGGACAACACCGTGCGGATCATGAGTATCCACAAGAGCAAGGGACTGGAATTCCCGGTCGTGTTCGTCTGCGGCATGGCAAAACAGTTCAATGAGACAGACAGCCGTGCAAAGGCCGTCATGCATCCGTCGCTTGGCATTGGATGCGACTGTGTGGATACAAGGCTGCGTACGCGGCAGGCGAGCCTTCTGAAAAAGATCATTCAGAAAACGACATCGATGGAAAACCTCGGTGAGGAGATGCGCGTACTGTACGTGGCGATGACGCGTGCGAAGGAAAAACTGATTCTGACCGGCTGTGTGGGCAATATGGAGGAGCAGGCTGCAAAGTGGTCACAGACGGCGGCGACGCCTGGAGAAACACTTCCGTATTCTTCCCTGACCGGTGCGTCCTCTTATCTGGACTGGGTGATGCCGGCACTGATGCGGCACCCGGATGCGAGAATGCTGGCTTTGTCTTTGCACATCCCATATGAGGAATTTGACCAGAGCGTGTGGAAAAAGCGCATGGAAAAATGGAAGCCTGTGGATAAAACGGATGCTTTTTCGACACATTATGAGTTTTATGCGATGGCAAAGGAGCTGTTTGAGGCAGAGGAGTTCCGGCAGGCGGATAAGGAGCAGGCATCGCTTGCTGCCCTGTTAAATCCGGATCTGTCCGTCTGTGTGGACGAGGAGGCGAGGAAATATCTTGCACACGTGTTTTCGGAGGATTTTGCTTATCAGTATGAGAGAGGACAGAAGATTGCAGGAAAACTGTCCGTCTCCGAACTGAAAAAACGTTCACAGGAGCCGGAGGAGACCGATGCAAAGCAGCTCTACGCTCCGGAAGAAGAGGAGATCATTCCTGGCTTTTACCGGACGGATGTCCAGGTAAAAGGGGCGGCCAGAGGTACACTTTACCACACATTTATGGAAAATTTAGATTTTTCTAAGAAAGAGGAACTGCAAATGCAGTTGGAAGAACTCGTGAATTGTGGTAAAATGTCCCGGGATGAAGCGTCTGCAGTCCGGCTTTCGGATATCCGGCGCTTCCTGAAAACGAAAACCGGGAAAGGAATGGAGCAGGCCGCGCGGGCAGGAAAACTGCACCGGGAGCAGCCGTTTGTGCTCGGAGTTCCGGCGGAGACGATCCAGAAGGAGTGGAGCGGCGATGAGACTGTGCTGGTGCAGGGAATCATCGACGCCTGGTTTGAAGATGAGGACGGAGCGGTCATTTTGGTCGACTATAAGACCGACCACATCGCAGACCGTGAAAAACTGGCGGAGCGCTACCGCGGGCAGCTTTCGTATTACGCACAGGCGCTGGAGCAGCTGACGGGACGCACAGTAAAAACGCAGGTCATCTACTCGTTCTTTCTTGGCAAGGAGATTGTACTGTCCGGCACGGAAGGCGTTTAACCGAATCGGGCAACCGTGCAGGGCAGTCATTGACACATGAGGAGTAAACAGGCATATGAAAAAATGGATTCAAACAAAAAAGGCAGGCGGAGGGGCGTTTTTTCTGGCAGGATTTTTCCTGACGTTTCTGATTACTGCGATCGGATTTGCAGCGATTAGCGTCTGGCCGACGGGTGACAAGACAGTGCTGATCATCGATTCCCTGCATCAGTATCTGCCGTTTTATACAGACATGCACAACAGGCTGGTGGAAGGGAAGTCATTGTTGTATTCATTCTCGGGCGGACTTGGATACAACTTCTGGTCGACTTACGCATATTATCTGGCGAGCCCGCTGAATTTTCTGATGGTGCTGATTCCGACAGAAAATGTCTGCGATTTCATGGATCTGATGATCCTGTTAAAGATCGCACTGTGTGGCGGCTGCTTTTCCTGGTATCTGCACAAACGTGATGAGAACCGGAAGTATCTGCCGGTTGTATTCGGCATCATGTTTGCCCTGAGCAATTTCGTGATCGGCTACTATTTCAACCTGATGTGGCTGGACAGCGTGGCGATGCTTCCTCTGATTCTTTACGGTATCGAGCGCATTGTGGACGGAAAGAGCGGAAGAATTTTCGGAATTGCGCTGTTTTACGGATTGTGGTGCAACTATTACATCGGATTTATGCTGTGCATTTTTTCGTGTCTGTATTATCTGGTGCGCTGGATTTCAGCGGAGAAGATCACATGGCACGGCATCTGGAGAAGTGCACTCACCTTTGCATGGTACGCACTTCTGGCAGGCGGAATGGCGTCACTTGTACTGCTTCCGGCCTTCATGGGACTGTCCTCGTCGGAGTCGATGCAGGGAAACAAATTTCCGACGGTGATCAAATTTTATACAAGCCTCTTTGAAATGCTGAAAAACCACATGGCATTTCTGGAGCCGGTGAATATCTCCGATACACAGGTAGGGCTGAATGTGTACTGCGGCGTGGCAACGATTCTGCTGGCGCTTCTGTACCTGTTTGACGGAAAGCTTCGGCTGCGGGAGCGGCTGGCACACTATGGACTGTGTGCGCTTCTGCTGTTTAGTTTTTCCTTTAATATCCTGAACTATATCTGGCACGGCTTCCACATCCAGAACGGACTGCCGAACCGCTTTGCGTTCCTGTACATCGCAGTGCTTTTGATTATGGCGTATGACGCAGTCGGACATATCCGCAGCTACTGGCTGCCGCAGATCCTGTTTGCGTTTCTTGTGCCGGCCGGATTTGTGGTTTACTGTATTTTCTTTCCGGGAGAAGAAAGCAGCATTGAGCCGTGGGTGTATTACGTATCCCTCGGACTTTTAGTGCTGTATTTTGGAATCGTGCTGCTTGGACGGTATCTGAAAAAAGGCTGCAGGATCTGGGCGGCGGTGCTTTCCGGCGTGCTGCTTACAGAAGCAGCCGCGAATGCGATTTACGGTATTCAATGCGACGGAAATGTGACGAGAAGCATTTATATTGCTGATCAGGTGTCTTACCAGAAAATGATGGCGGAGCAGAATGACGATACGTTTTTCCGCAGCGAGGTCGACAGACAGCGGATGCGGAATGTCACGATGTACTGCGGTGGAAATGCACTTGTCATGTTCAACTCGACGATGCAGGAATCCATCATCAAATTCTGTGACAGCCTTGGCATTGAGGCGCGCACGAACAAGAACGGATACCTTGGCGTCACCAAGCTGATGAATGATATTCTCGGTATCAAATATCTGGCGTCGCCATCAAAGAAATCCGATACGATGTATCAGTTTACGAAGCTGACAGAGGACGGAGAGCTTGCACTTTATTATAATGAAAATGCACTTTCCCTTGGATTTATGGTAAAGGATGACATCAAAGACTGGGACATTGAGGCGGGTGAACCGCTGCAGGTACAGAACAGCTTTGTGGAGCTGGCGACCGGGCTTGATCCGATCTATGTGCTGGATCGCTACATTGACATGGAGAACGGTCAGAACTACGGCATCAAGATTCCGGAAAACAAGCAGGTCTACCTCTGCCTTGATACGAGAGTGGCAAAGATCAGTCTGTCGACGCCGGAATATGATAAGGACTTTAAAGATTTCACGGATCACCTGTATGTGATCAACGGTTCGTCGACTGACAATATGGCCGACTTTACGGTTGACCTGAAGGATTCGCAGAAAGGCAGCACAGTGCGCGCGGAGGTCTACACCTGTGCGAACGACGTTTACCAGAAGGTGATCGACAAGCTCTCGGAGAGCCAGCTGACTGATGTGCAGGTTGATGGCAATAAAGTAAGCGGAAGCATCGATGCAAAGGAAGACGGCACACTGCTTCTGACCGTTCCGTACGATACCGGCTGGACGATTACAGTCGACGGACAGGAAACGGATTTTTACAGCGTTGGCAAAGCGCTGACCGGAGTACATGTAAGCGCCGGAAACCATACGATCGCGATGAAATTTACGCCACCTGGATTTGTACTCGGACTTGTACTGTCACTTGTATGCGTTCTTTTGTATCTTGTGACGATTCTGCTGGAAAACCGTCATCCGAAGTGGTTCACGCAGGGGCCGCATATGGGGCGGATTCCGGCGGAAGATGAGGATGAGAAGGCAGAGGCTTCTGAGTCATACAGTTTTGAAGATGATGATGAGTTGGAGGACGGGTTTCTGGAAGAGGACGCTAAGACGGAGACTGATAAAGATAATTTACAGATGATGCACTGCAGGAGGATATGAAAAAATGACATTCGAATTTTCAGAGAAAGCGAACCAGATCAAGGAGGGCATCTTTGCAGTTTTGAATACAAAAAAGAACGAGATGGAGGCACATGGAAAGAAGACGTACAACCTTTCCGTCGGCACACCGGATTTCAAGCCGGCGCCGCACATCATGGAGGCGGTGAGTGAGGCTGCAAAGGATCCGAAAAATTATAAGTATGCGCTGACCGAGCTGCCGGAGCTGATCGAGGCGATGCAGAATTTTTATAAGAGACGGTTTGATGTGGAACTGGCGGCGGACGAGATCATGTCACTGTACGGTTCGCAGGAGGGCATGGCGCATCTGGCATGGGCGCTGTGCAACCCGGGTGATCTGGTGCTGGTGCCGAATCCGGGGTATCAGATCTTCCGCATCGGACCGCAGTTGTGCGATGCAAAAGTATGGCAGTATCCGCTTCTTGAGGAAAATAACTTTCTTCCGATACTTTCAAAAATCCCGGAGGATGTGGCGAAGCAGGCAAAATACATGGTGGTCAGCTACCCGGCCAACCCGATCTGCCGCACCGCGCCGGAGTCTTTTTACCGGGAACTGATCGCATTTGCGAAGAAATACAATATCATCATCCTGCATGACAATGCGTATTCAGATATCGTGTACGGCGGACGTAAGGGCGGCTCGTTCCTGCAGTATGAGGGAGCAAAGGAGGTCGGCATCGAGTTCTACTCCCTTTCTAAATCCTTCAATTACACCGGCGCACGTATGTCCTTTGCAGTCGGCAACCGGGAGATCGTTCAGAAATTCCGGGCGCTGCGCACGCAGTTTGATTACGGTACCTTTCTTCCGGTGCAGTATGGCGCTGCGGCTGCATTAAACGGACCGTTTGACGGCGTGGAAAAGCAGTGTCAGCTTTATGAGGAGCGAAATCATGTGCTGTGCGGCGGTCTGCGTGAGATCGGCTGGAATGTCCCGGACAGCGAGGGGACAATGTTTGTCTGGGCACCGCTGCCGGAGGGATATACGAATTCGGAAGAGTTTTGCGTGGAGCTGATGGAGCGCTCCGGTGTGATCTGCGTACCGGGCAGCAGCTTCGGAAGTCTTGGGGAAGGCTACGTGCGTATGGCACTTGTCCTTCCGCCGGAGGAGCTGAAAAAAGCGGTGGAGAGTATCCGGGTGAGCGGAATCCTGAAAAAATAAAAAAGGAAAGGGGAAAACATGCAGAATATTTATGAGTTATTGTGCGGCTGTGCGGGCGGAGAAAATGTCCGGCGGCAGGAACCGATGAGTTTACACACGACGTTCCGGATCGGCGGTCCGGCAGATCTGTTTGTGACGCCGGGAAGCATACAGGCGGTGGCGGACAGCATCCGGATCTGTAAGGAAACGCAGACACCGTGTGCGGTCATCGGAAACGGCAGCAATCTGCTTGTCTCAGATACAGGATATCGTGGCGTGATCATCCAGATCGGCCGGAATCTGAATCAGGTCTCGGTAAATGGTGAGGAAATCCGGGCACAGGCAGGCGCGATGCTGTCTGTGATCGCAAAGACGGCACTTTCAGAAAGCCTGACCGGATTTGAGTTTGCATCTGGCATTCCGGGTACCTTAGGCGGTGCGGCTGTGATGAATGCAGGTGCATACGGCGGAGAGATGAAGGATGTGCTGACCGAGGTCACGGTGCTGACCCGTGAGGGGGAGATCCGGACGATTCCGGCAGAAAAACTGGAGATGGGATACCGCACAAGCCTGGCAGCAAAAAATGGCTGGATCATTCTGGAGGCAGTGCTGAAGTTTCAAAAAGGCGATGCAGAGGCGATCCGCGGCCGGATGGAGGAACTGAAAATGCAGCGTGTCACAAAGCAGCCGCTGGATCTGCCGAGTGCGGGCAGCACATTTAAGCGCCCGGAGGGCTATTTTGCAGGCAAGCTGATTATGGATGCGGGGCTTCGCGGATTTACGGTCGGCGGTGCTCAGATATCTGAAAAGCACTGCGGCTTTGTGGTCAACAAAGGAGGGGCGACGGCGGAGGATGTCCGGAATCTGATCTGCGCCGTGCAGAAGAAAGTACAGGAAGATGCGGGCGTAAAGCTCGAACCGGAAGTGAAGTTTCTCGGGGAGTTTCACTCCTTCTGATAAGCTGCAAAGCAGACCTGGAGGATCTGTTTTGCCGGAACACATAAGAGAAAATTGGCGGAAATACAGAGTCCTGCCAGAAAAAACAGGCAGGACAACGAAGAAGGACGGAAGATACCATGAGATTTGTGATCGTGACAGGAATGTCAGGAGCAGGAAAAAGTACAGCGCTGAAGATACTGGAGGATGTCGGATATTTCTGTGCCGACAATCTCCCGATCCCGCTGGTGGAAAAATTTGCAGAGCTGGCGTGTGCGTCGGACAGCAAGTATGATAAAGTAGCGCTTGGTGTGGATATCCGGAACGGTGAGGCAATCCGGGGCATGCAGGAGGTGCTGGAGCAGCTGATGATCCGTGGGATCTCGTATGAGATTTTATATCTGGATGCGAGTGAGCCTGCGCTGCTGCGCCGTTACAAGGAGACGAGACGCAGCCATCCGCTGGCCAGAAACGGCAGGGTGGATGAGGGAATCCGCATGGAGCGGGCGGCGATCGGTTTTTTGAAGGAGCGGGCAGATTATATCATCGATACCTCAAATCTGCTGACGCGGGAGCTGCGAAGCGAAATGGAAAAGATTTTCGTGAACAGCAAGGAGTTTCGGAATATTTTTGTCACGGTTTTGTCATTTGGGTTTAAGTATGGGATCCCGGCGGACTGTGATCTCGTCTTTGATGTGCGTTTCCTGCCGAATCCGTTTTATGTGGATGATTTAAAACATAAGACGGGACTGACCCGGGAAGTGCAGGACTATGTGATGGGCTTTGAGGCCTCGCGTGTATTCCTTGAAAAGCTGGAGGACATGATCGAGTTTCTGCTGCCACATTACGTGGCGGAGGGGAAGAATCAGCTCGTGATCGGCATTGGCTGTACCGGCGGACAGCACCGTTCTGTGACGCTGGCAGAACAGCTTTACCGCTACTTAAGCCGCCATGAGGAATACGGGCTGAAGATCGAGCACCGGGATATCCGGAACTGACCGCAGAAGGAGGGGACGCAGATGTCATTTTCATCAGAGGTAAAAGAAGAGCTTTCTTTGCTTGATACACCGGCAAGACACTGCCAGCTGGCGGAGCTTGCGGCTATCATCGGAATGTGCGGTGACGTCTGTATCTCGGCAGCGGAGCGGTTCCGACTGCGGATTCACACAGAAAATGCAGCGGTTTCAAGAAAATGCTTTACATTATTACGAAAAACATTTAGTATAAGAAGTGACGTGTCCGTGCATCTGAACAAGAAGTACGGAAAGAGTTGTCGGATTTATACAATTCTGGTCCGAGACCACAGCAGCGTGGTCCGCATTCTTCAGGCACTCAAGCTGTTGGCCGCAAACGGGGAGATCGCAGAGCAGGTGTCCCCGGCGAATCAGCTGCTGGTACAGAAGTCCTGCTGCCGCAGAGCTTTTATCAGGGGGGCGTTTCTGGCCGCAGGTTCGATCAGCAATCCGGAGAAATCCTATCATTTCGAGATTGTCTGCGTCTCAATGGAGCGGGCCGCGCAGCTTCAGCAGCTGATCCGCAGCTTCGGGCCGGACGCAAAGATCGTAGAGCGAAAGAACCACTATATTGTATACATCAAAGAAGGCGCTCAGATCGTTGATATGCTGAACATCATGGAGGCACACATTTCCCTGATGAATCTGGAGAACATCCGGATCGTGCGGGAGATGCGAAATGATGTCAACAGAAAAGTAAACTGTGAAGCCGCAAACATTAACAAAACGGTAAATGCAGCGGTACGGCAGATGGAAGACATCCGCTATCTGGAAACAGTCGGAAGTCTGGACAGTCTGCCTGAGGGGCTTGCAGAGATTGCTGGTCTGCGCCTGGCGCATCCGGATGCATCTTTAAAAGAACTGGGAGAGATGCTGACGCCGCCTGTGGGAAAATCTGGTGTAAACCACAGGCTTCGAAAAATCAGCCAGCTGGCAGATAAGCTAAGGGAGAACAAGGAGGAATACAATTATGAGTAAAAAGGAGATTGTGATTCAGCTTTCAAATGGTCTGGAGGCACGGCCTGTGGCAATGCTGGTACAGGTAGCGAGTCAGTTTGACAGCGAGATTCACGTGATCAGCGGTCAGAGAACAGTCAATGCGAAAAGCATTATGGGAATGATGACACTTGGTCTGGCAGCCGGTGAAAAGATCATCGTGACGGCAGAAGGCGCCGATGAGGAGAAGGCAGTCAGTGAAATAGAGAAATATCTGAGCTGCGCGAAATAAAGGCAGAGCGGTACAGAGGCATTCTGCGGGAGCGGACAGGCACGCAGAATGCCTCTGTTATTTATGAAAGATATTCATGCGGAATATGTCTGGCAAAGGTGTGGAGAACTTGCGGATAAAAAGAAAAGCGGGGCACTTTTGCAAAGCATGCCGCAGGATACAAAAAGATTCCGAAACAATCAGGAGGAAAAAGAAAATGAAGAAACCGGTACTGGTAGTAATGGCTGCCGGCATGGGCAGCCGGTATGGCGGACTGAAGCAGATCGATCCTGTCGATGAATATGGCCACATCATCATGGATTTTTCTGTTTATGACGCGGTCCGTGCAGGATTTGAAAAAGTAGTATTTGTGATTAAGAGAGAAAACGAGGCAGATTTCCGCGCGGCGATCGGAGACCGCCTTGCAAAGCAGATTGAAGTAGCGTATGTGTTCCAGGAACTGACGAATCTGCCGGAGGGATTTTCTGTGCCGGAGGGTCGTGTGAAACCGTGGGGCACCGGTCATGCGATTGCAAGCTGCGCAGGTGTGATCGACGGACCGTTTGTTGTTGTCAATGCAGACGATTATTACGGCAGCCGTGCGTTCCAGATGGCATACGAGTATCTGACGGAACATGAAGACGACGACAAATACCGCTATATGATGGTTGGCTATCAGCTGGAAAATACGCTGACCGACAACGGCCATGTAGCGCGCGGCATCTGTGAGACGGATAAGGACGGCTATCTTGTTGATATCACAGAACGGACGCACATCGAAAAACGCGGCGAAGAGACGGCATATACCGAAGATGACGGAAAGACCTGGGTGACCATCCCGGCCGGAAGCACCGTTTCGATGAATATGTGGGGCTTTTCCGCGAGCATTTTAAAGGAATTGAATGAGCGGTTTGCCGCATTCCTTGCAAAAAATCTGGAGACAAATCCGCTGAAATGTGAATATTTCCTTCCGTTTGTGGTGGATGAGCTGCTGCGCGAGGGGAAAGCGACCGTACAGGTGCGCAAATCAATGGATAAATGGTACGGCGTGACCTACAAAGAAGACAAGCCGAATGTGGTAGCTGCAATCCGAAAGGTGAAAGCACAGGGGCTTTATCCGGAGCGGCTCTGGGAGGAAGCATAAATATAGAAGATGTAACTGTTCAGAGCCAGGCAAAATTTCATAAAACAGGCGGAAAATGCTTGCATTTTTAAGCCTGTTTTTGAAATTTTATCTGGCGGATACGCCACACCGACGAAATGCGTAGCATTTTGGAGGTTGGCTCTGAACAGTTACGAAAATATAGAAGATATAGAAGATATAGAAGATATAGAAGATATAGAAGATATAGAAGATATAGGAAAACCGACAGGCGGCTTTGTTGAACCAGCTCCTGCCGGTTTTTTGTTGCCTGGCGTGAGAACGCGCATAATCTGACAAATTATGGGGAAAAAGCGCTGCTTACAGGTAAAAAAATGTAAAGAGGAGAGAAAAATAAATCCTGCTGCAGCGAAAAAGAAAACGTTTTAGCTTATAATGGCAAAAAAGGCTGAAAAAGCTGAATTATCACGCAATTCAGCACTTTGATTTTGCGGACAGAAACTTAATAAAGTAAAAATGCATAAAAAAACTATGCTAAATTTGAATAGAATAACCAAAACGTTAAAAATAGTGAAAAAACGATTGACAAAACAGGTAGAATGCTGTTTAATATGAATCAGAAAACGATTAAGTAAAGGCAAGTTCAACAAGCAAAGGAGAAAGGCATGGTTTCCATGAAAGATGTTGCGGCAGCCTGCGGAGTATCTGTAGCAACTGTCAGCAAAGCATTAAGCAATCACCGTGACATCGGTGAAAATACGAAACAGCAGATCAGAGCAATGGCAGAGGAAATGGGATATTACCCGAATCAGTCTGCAAGATATCTGAAGACGAACAGAAGCTATAATATCGGTGTACTGTTCGAGGATGCAGCGGGAAGCGGACTGACACATGACTTCTTTTCCGGAGTCCTGCAGGGCTTCAAGAAAGCGGCAGAGGCAAAGGGATACGATGTGACATTTCTGAATAATACAAGCTCGGATATGTCGTATGTGGATCGGGCCAGATACCGGGGGTTTGACGGAGTCGCAATTGTGTGCTGTCTGGATTACACCAATCCGAAAATCGTGGAACTTCTGCAGAGCAGCCTGAAGGTCGTTTCGATCGATTATATCGCGGACAACCGGACGGCGGTGCTTTCCAATAACGCGGACGGCATTGCAAAGCTGATGCAGTACATATTCGGTCTGGGACATACGAAGATCGCCTACATTCACGGCGACAGCAACCGGGTCACAAGGCAGAGGCTTGCTTCCTATTATACCTGCATGGAAGAGCGCGGGCTTACCGTACCGGAGGGATACGTACTTCCGGGACTCTACCGAAATCTTGACAAGGCGTTTGAGCAGACGGAACGGCTGCTGGATCTGAAGAATCCGCCGACCTGCATTATGTATCCTGATGATATCGCATGCTTCGGAGGAATCAATGCGATCAAAGCAAGAGGTTTATCGATTCCGGATGACATTTCAGTTGCCGGGTACGACGGAGTTAAGGCGGCGCAGTATGAATCGCCGAAGCTCACCACCTTTTACCAGAACGTCGGAGAGATGGGCAGGCAGGCAGCAGTCAGACTGATCGAGGAGATCGAGCATCCGATGACAACGATCCCGGCGATCCATACCGTAGACGGATATCTGCTTCAGGGGCAGACCGTACGGCAGATTTAAATGAAAAAGAATGTTCTCGCGGGCGACGCGAAGCAGATAGAGAGGAAAATCATTTTTTATAATTTTAAAGGAGGAAACAAAATGAAAAAGAGACAGGCTTTAAGCGCAGTACTTGCAACAGCTATGGTTGCTTCCCTTGGGATGACAGCAGCCGCAGCAACGGACGTGGCAGCAAATGATCTTGCTTATAAGGGCGAACTTGAGATCATGCATTATTCTACATCAGAAGAGTCCGAAGGGAACGGTGGATCTGATGGATTCCGTACCGTACTGGCAGCATGGGATGAGGCTCATCCGGACATTACACTGAATCAGAACGTTCTGGCAAACGCAGAGTACAAGACACAGATCGCTACACTGGCAGCAGCTGGTGACCTTCCGGATGTATTCCTTCTTCAGGGTATGAATACGAAGGATTGGGCAAAGCAGGGACTGGTATATGATCTGACTGATGCGATCAAGGCTTCTCCATATTATAACGATTACGTACAGAACTACTTCACACCGTTCACAGACGGCGATTCCATTTACGGATATCCGGTACTGACAGGTGGTACCTGTACAGTAGTTATTTACGACAAGGCAATGTGGAAGGATGCAGGATTTGACGCATTCCCGACAACATGGGAAGATGTAGAGAAGGCTTCTGAGTACTTCAACGAGCAGGGCATCACAACCGTAGCATTCGGCAATGGCGGTAAGTGGCAGGCTAACTCAGACTTCCTTTCCACTCTGGGCAACCGTTACACAGGTCCGGACTGGTTCTTAAGCCTGATTAACAAGGGCGGCGCTGCTTTCACAGATGAAGCATTCGTAAAGGCTCTTACCGAGATGCAGCACCTGTTCACAGAGACCTCAATCTTCAATGAGGACTTCAATGCAGTAACAAACGAGGATGCCCGTGAGTACTATATCTCCGGCGATGCAGCAGCATTCATCGGCGGCAACTGGGATGAGTCCTACATCTGGGCTACACTGAAAGAATCTGATGAAGAGAAATGGAACAACATGGGATTTGCAGTTCTTCCGCAGCCGGCAGACGCTACAGAAGCTCCGACATCTCAGAACATCGGTCTTGGATATGCAGTAGCAATCAGCTCCAAGGTTGCTGAGGATCCGGACAAGCTCGCAGCAGCAATCGATCTGGCTCAGGAAATTACAGGACCGGCATTCGCAAGCTACGTAGCAGAGAACTATGCACTTGGCGGACTGACCAAGGTTGGCGATGTTGACCTCTCCAGCTTCGATCAGATCACACAGGATTTCTACAACTACTCTTATGTTGATACAGAGCCGTGCGAGATCTATGACTCCTACATCACAAACGCTGTATGGGATGTTCTGAACACAGACCTTCAGACTATGATGAACGGTGAGATGTCTCCGGAAGATGTAGCAGCTAACGCTCAGAAGGCATACGAAGAGAACTACTAAAATCAAAAACCAAGGCAGAAGCCTTACAGGGAATGAGAAGACCGTTCTGCCCGCGGGAGCGGGCGGGACGGTCTTTCTTAAAGGGTTTCCCTCTGCACACAGCAGGAAAGAGAGGAATGTTCTATGTTAAATGCAATTAAGCCCAAGACAAAAACAGTAGTATTGTACCTGCTGGTTCCGGTCGTCATGTTTATTTTCACGGTTTTTGTACCGCTGGTTACGGCGCTGGTATATAGTTTCTTTGAATGGAAGGGTGGCCCGCAAAAGACATTTACAGGTCTTGACAATTACATAAAGCTGTTCCATGACGCAACGTTCTGGGAGGCATTCGGGCATAATATTTATCTTGTAATCGCATGTATCATCGGTCAGATCGGCATCGCATTTGTTCTTGTTATGATGGTAAATTCCAAGCTGGTAAAATGCAAAACGATCCACCGTACCTTCGGATTTTTCCCAAGCACCATCGCAGCAGTTTGTATCGGTTTGATCTGGAATATGATCTACCACAACAAGTACGGTATCCTGAACTGGTTCCTGACCGCCATCGGACGGAAGGATCTGTGTCAGGTATGGCTGAATAATACCGATCTTGTCATGCTGCTTGTTACGATTCCTCTGATCTGGCAGTATATTGGTTATTATATGGTAATCATCCTGTCAGCGATCGCATCTATTAGTACGGATATTTTTGAGAGCGCGGAGATTGACGGCGCAAACGGATTCCAGAAAGCCGTTTACATCACGCTTCCTCTTATTAAAAATACAATGCTGGTATGTATTACTCTTTGTATCGCCGGCAACATGAAAGCATTTGATAATATCTTCGTTATGACCAAGGGTGGGCCTGGTACGGCTTCCATGGTTATGGCGATGTACGGATACCAGATTTCCTTCAATCAGAGCAATATGGGTTACGGAAGCTGTATCTCAGTTGGAATCTTTGTTTTGTCACTGATTGTAATCGGTGGTTCTCAGGCACTGATCAAATATGTGACAAGAGAGAAGGAGGCGTAGAAAGATGGCTAAGACAAGTACTCCTGGAACACATAAAGTAAAAAAAAGCTTTCTTGCAGTGTTTATGAATCTGGTTCTCTGGATTTTTTCTCTGTCCTGTATTTTCCCGATCGTGTGGATGATCTATTCCTCACTGAAAGAGAAACGGGCGTTTAACGCAGACATCATCGGACTTCCGAAGAGTCCGACTCTGGTCAACTATATCCGGATTCTTTCCAACCCGGATTACCATCTGGCACAGTCAATGTGGAACAGCCTTCGTACCACGGTCCTGTCGATCATTTTGATCATTGCATTCAGCTTTATTGTCGGATATATCCTGGCACGTGTCCGTTTCAAACTGAACCGTGTACTGTATATTATGTTCCTGATGGGTATGCTGATCCCGATTCACTCCCTTCTGGTTCCGATTTATGTCGTATTCAGACGCTGCGGAATTTCAAACCACTGGTTTACCCTGCTTCTGCCATACGTATCCTTTGGACTTCCAATGGGCATCTTCCTGGTGGAGGGCTTCGTAAAGACGGTTCCGGTTGATCTGGAGGAGGCAGCAGCCATTGATGGAAGCAGCTTCAGCCATACGCTGTGGAATATCATTTTCCCAATCTGCCGTCCGATCCTGGTAACGGTAGCGATCATTCAGGTATTCAGCTGCTGGAATGAGTTCTCTTTCGCTTTGGTTCTGATCAAGGATGTCGGACTGCAGACCGTTCCGCTTGCACTGACTCAGTTCAAGGGTCAGTTTGCATCGGATTACCCGAAACAGATGGCAGCAATGCTGATCACAATGGCGCCGATCGTTGTTCTGTACTTTGCATTCAGTAAGCAGATCATCAACGGTATGGTAGCCGGAGCGGTTAAGGGCTGATTGCGAATGTCCGCTTTACAAAGTAAATGCTTTTCCAGATTTGAGAGGGAAGATTATCAATATAAAAAAAGAATAAGATGAGAAAGATGGGAGCAGGGCAGAGAGAGGTGTCCTGCTCCTTTTGGGTTCGTGGCAGAACACGGATCTCCGCTTTCCATGTACTGTGGAAGAAATTTGGAAGGGGTGGTCGAAACATCACACAGGAAAGAGAAAAGTATGTGCATTGAGATGTGAATGCGAAAAGGCATCAGCGGAAAAGGGTGGAGATGTGAGACGAAGAAGTTTCGTCGGAAGAAAAAGGGAGGTGTGTGTATGGAATATTATCAGGAAATGGTCGAGACAGAGGCCGGAATACCGGCACGGATCTACTATGGCGGAACCGGAAGGGATAAGCTGTATTATCCGCTGCACTGGCACCGGAACCTGGAATTTGATCTGGTGATGGAAGGACGGATCCGTGGCCGGGTAAATGGAAAAGAGCAGAGTGCGGGTCCGGGCGAGATTTTTTTTGTGAACAGCGGCGAGCTGCACGAGACGGACGGGAGCGGGGAACGGATCCTACGCTGTGTGACGCTGCTGCTCGATGAACAGCTGCTGGAGGAATACTGCGATGAGCTTGACCGCATCTGCTTTGTAATCGAGAAGAGAAGTCCGCAGGAAAAACGCATTGCAATGCTGATTCAGGAGTGCGCACGGATCTGGAAAAAGAAAGAAAACTATTATGAACTGGAGCTTGCGATAAGGCTGCGGCAGATCTGCTGCATTTTGCTGCGGGAGTGTGCAAAAAGCAGGGAAGATGGCACACGGCTTCGCATACAGGAGCATCAGCGGCTGAAACGCATTAAGCAGGCGATCTCTTACATGGAGCAAAATTATGAGAAAAACCTGTCGATTCAGTCGATGGGAAATTATATGGGGATGACACCGGCTTATTTTTCCAGATTTTTTAAAAATTCTGCCGGTCAGAACTTTCATGAGTATCTGGAACGCATCCGCGTATGCCGGGCAAAAGAAGAACTGGAGGGTGGCGATGGTGCGGTGACGGAAATTGCGTTTCTGTGTGGCTTTCCCAATGTGAAGTCTTTTATCAACGCATTTAAAAAGGAATACAGCACGACGCCGGCGCAGTACCGAAAAAAATGGAATGAAAAAGATAAAAAATGACTATAAATACACGAAAAATGGATAGACATAGCGGAATTACTGTGATAAAAAAGACATAGAAATGGTAGTGCTGAAAAAGGAAAAAACGTAACTGTTCAGAGCCAACCTCCAAAATGCTACGCATTTCGTCGGTGTGGCGTATCCGCCAAATAAAATTTCAAAAACAGGCTTAAAAATGCAAGCATTTTCCGCCTGTTTTATGAAATTTTGCTTGGCTCTGAACAGTTACAAAAAACAAACAAAAAGGAGGACACAGAACATGAAATTTACAGAAGGTTACTGGCTGCGCAGTGAACGCGCAAACGGTTTGTTTGCAGCAGAGGGCTACACCGTGGACCGGATCCCGGGCGGTATGCGTGTGGTTGCACCGGTTGGAAAAATTAACGGCAGAGGCGATACCTTAAATATGCCGACGATTACCGTAGAGTTCAAAGCGTGTGCAGCGGGTACGATTTCCGTGAAGGCTTGGCATTATGAGGGATACGACAATCATCTGCCGCAGTATGAGAAGAATGAGACGATGATCGAGCCGGAAGTAACGATCACAGAGGAGGAAGCAGTTCTGGATACCGGCGTGCTGAAGGTACGTGTGGACCGAAGAAACTTCAGTTATTCATTTGAAGCAGATGGAAAAGTGCTGACGACCTGCGGCTTCCGCAATCTCGGCTACATGAGATGGGACAGACAGCCATCTACGATGTTCCCGGCCGGCAATTATCTTACGGAGGATCACAAGCCGTATATGATGACGGAGCTTTCCGTCGGAGTCGGCGAGTGCGTTTACGGCTTTGGTGAGCGTTTCACGGCATTTGTAAAGAACGGCCAGAGTGTGGATACGTGGAATGAGGATGGCGGCACCGCTTCTCAGATCGCTTACAAGAGTATTCCATTTTATATGACAAACCGGGGCTACGGTGTATTTGTGGACAGCTCGGATAATGTATCGTTTGAGGTTGCAAGTGAGAAGGTAGAGTACGTGGGCTTTTCCGTTCCGGGCGAGTCGATCTCCTATTACTTCTTCTACGGCCCGACACCGAAGCAGATTTTAAATGGCTACACAGCACTGACTGGTCGCCCGGCACTGCCGCCGGCATGGTCCTTTGGACTGTGGCTGTCGACCTCCTTTACGACCAATTATAACGAAGAGACGACAAGCTCCTTTATCAATGGCATGATCGACCGTGGCATTCCGCTCAGTGTATTTCATTTTGACTGCTTTTGGATGAAGGCGTTCCACTGGTGTGATTTCGAGTGGGATAAGGACTGCTTCCCGGATATCCGCGGCACACTGCAGCGTTATCATGAGAAGGGACTGAAGATCTGCGCATGGATCAATCCGTACATCGCGCAGGGTACTTCATTTTTCCGCGAGGGCATGGAGAATGGCTATCTTCTGAAACGTGCAGACGGAAAGGGCGTATGGCAGACCGACAACTGGCAGGCCGGCATGGGACTGGTGGATTTCACGAATCCGGATGCAGTGAAGTGGTACACCGACAAGCTGCGTATGATCCTGGAATGCGGCGTGGACTGCTTCAAGACGGATTTCGGCGAGCGTATCCCGGTCAATGTAACGTACTACGATGGCAGTGATCCGCAGGCGATGCATAATTATTATACGTATCTGTATAACAAGGCAGTATTCAACCTGCTCAAAGAAGTAAAGGGAGAGCAGGAGGCAGTGCTGTTTGCAAGAAGTGCAACGGCAGGCGGACAGCAGTTCCCGGTACACTGGGGCGGCGACTGCTTCGCAAATTATCCATCCATGGCAGAGACACTGCGCGGCGGTCTCTCCTTTGCGATGAGTGGTTTCTCCTTCTGGAGCCATGATATTTCCGGATTTGAGAGCACGGCAACGCCGGATCTGTATAAGAGATGGGCAGCGTTCGGACTGATGTCCACACACAGCCGTCTGCACGGATCAGGAAGCTATCGTGTGCCGTGGCTGTTTGATGAGGAGGCATGCGACGTGGTGGCAGCGTTTACGAAGCTGAAATGCCGGTTGATGCCGTATCTGTATGCGAAATCGATCGAGGCACATGAGGAGGGCACTCCGGTGATGCGTCCGATGGTATTTGAGTATACAGAAGATCCGGCTGCTGCGTACCTTGATACGCAGTATATGCTTGGCGAATCCCTTTTGGTATCTCCGATCTTCCGCGAGGATGGTGTAAGCGAATATTATCTTCCGGCAGGAAAATGGACACATCTTTTAAGCGGCGAAGTGCGTGACGGAGGCTGCTGGCAGAAGGATACGTATGATTATTTCTCTATGCCGCTGTATGTGCGTGAGAATACACTGCTTGCGATCGGCGCGGAGGAAATGCGTCCGGATTACGATTATGCAAAGGGCGTTTCCCTGCGTCTGTATCAGCCAAAGGACGGCGCGGCAGCTAAGTGTGTGATCCCGGCAGTGGATGGAAGCATCGTAAACCGTATCACCGCAGTAAAAGACGGCGCGAAAGTGACCGTGACACTGGAGAAAGCGCTTGAGAAAATCGAACTTACCGTTTACACAGGAACAGAAGTGAAGAAGGTGACGATTCCGGCAGGTGTGACGGAGTTTACGGCGGAAGTATAAGGGATGCTTTTGGTACAAGGCGGATAAAATTTCATAAATGAAGTATTTTGATTATAAAGCGTTTCGGATATAAAGTATTTTGGTAACTGTTCAGAGCCAAGCAAAATTTCATAAAACAGGCGGAAAATGCTTGCATTTTTAAGCCTGTTTTTGAAATTTTATTTGGCGGATACGCCACACCGACGAAATGCGTAGCATTTTGGAGGTTGGCTCTGAACAGTTACGTATTTTGTATATAAAATGTTTCATATATAAAATGTTTTGCTTATAAGGCAAGAAATGAGGAGCAGCTGATGCAGAGCAATTGATGTCCATCAGGATGCTCCTCATCTTATTTGCGCAGATCCAGAAGAAATGTCGGAAGTTGCATCTTATATAAAAAAGAGGCAGTTAACAGATAAATATAAATTATAAAATTATATAATTACATGTTGAGTTTTATAGGATATTAGGGTAGAATAGTATTGAAAGGAGTTGATGCTTTGAGTAAATATTATTCTATACATGAATTTTCAAAAATTATAGGCGTATCTGCCCAGACATTACGAAATTGGGATGCCAATGGAAAACTTCATCCGCATCATACTACAGTAAGTGGTTATAGATATTACTCTGATGAGCAACTGAACCAGGTATTAAATGTAAAGCCTAAAAACCGCATTACGATTGGATATTGCCGTGTTTCCAGTCATAAACAAAAAGATGATCTGGAACGACAGATCGATAATGTTAAGACATATCTTCTGGCAAAAGGACAGCCGTTTGAGATAATATATGATATTGGTTCCGGTATCAATTACAAGAAAAAAGGGCTTCAGGAACTGATCAAACGGATCTCTCAAAATCAGGTTGAGAAGGTTGTTGTTTTATATAAAGACCGGCTTTTACGGTTTGGTTTCGAGTTAGTAGAATATATAGCTTCGCTTTATCATTGTGAGATAGAGGTCATCGATAATACGGAAAGATCCGAACAGCAGGAACTTCTTGAAGATCTGGTTCAGATAATTACAGTATTTAGCTGTAAATTACAAGGAAAGCGAGCAAATAAAGCTAAGAAACTTATTCGGGAATTGATCCAGGAGGATACAGATGGTAAAAGCCATAAAAGTAATGCTGATACCAAACAATGTACAGAAAACTAAGATGTTGCAGTACGCAGGTGCTTCAAGATTTGCTTATAACTGGGCTTTGGCAATGGAAAAAGAAAACTATGAAAAAGGCGGCAGGTTCCTTTCAGATTCAGAACTCAGAAAGGAATTTACAAAGCTTAGACATTCTAATGAATATGCATGGTTATTGAATATTTCAAATAATGTAACAAAACAGGCGGTCAAAGATGCCTGCACTGCTTATAAGAACTTTTTCAAGGGTTTGCAAAAATTCCCGAGATTCAAGTCCAAAAAGAGATCAATGCCGAAATTCTATCAGGACAACGTTAAGATACGATTCAGTAATACCCACGTTAAATTTGAAGGCTTTTCTTCTGGCAGGAAAGCAAATAAACAAAAAATGAACTGGGTAAGACTTGCAGAACATGGACGTATTCCGACCGATGTTAAATATATGAATCCGAGAATATCCTTTGACGGATTGAACTGGTGGGTCAGTGTATGTGTGGAATTTCCGGACTGCAGGGAAACGCTTAATGATGACGGAGTCGGCATAGATTTGGGAATCAAAGACCTGGCTGTCTGCTCTGATGCCGTTAAGTATAAGAACATCAATAAGAGTCAGAAAGTAAAAAAATCAGAAAAACAGAAACGCAGATTACAGCGTAGTATCTCTCGTTCTTACGAGAAAAATAAGAAAGGGGAAAGTTACTGTAAAACAAATAATGTAATCAAAAAGGAAAAGCTTTTATTAAAACGAAATCACAGATTAACAAACATCCGTAAAAACTATTTGAATCAGGCCATATCGGAAATCGTAAATCGAAAACCAAGATTTATATGTATTGAAGATCTGAATGTCAGTGGAATGATGAAAAACAGATATTTATCCAAAGCAGTCCAGGAACAGGGATTTTTTTTGTTTCGGAAACAGCTTGAATATAAGTGCAATGACAAAGGGATTCCGCTTATTGTGGCTGACCGGTTTTATCCATCATCAAAGCTTTGCAGCTGTTGTGGGAACATCAAAAAAGATTTGAAGTTATCAGACAGAATTTATAGATGTGAGTGTGGGAATATCATAGACAGAGATTTCCAGGCATCTATAAATCTCAAAGTTTATGGAGAAAGATTTGCAAGTTAACACTGAAATGTTGATGCAAATAGGTACGGATACGTTAGTCCGGAATTTACGCCTATGGAGAGTACAGGAACTTGTGAGTAGATTGATATTTATATCATCAAAAGCATACTCGTTGAAGTAGGAATGAAACATAGAGGTTTATAACTTTTTATAAGTTTTCAGTAACGGTAATCTTATATATATCAGATATGGATGAGAAGAATCTGCCAGTGAAAAAGGCGGAAAAGGGGATAATTATGCAAAGATATACAGATTATGATGAAACAACCGTGCGCATGATCCAGCCGGTGCACGATGAACTGACATACTGCGGACGAATTGATCATTCTGACCCGGATGCGCCGGTGTTTGTGCAGCCGGGCAGCTTTGTGCGCATGTCGTTTACTGGATCTTCCTGGGTTCGGGCAGTTGTGATGAATCATCGCAGCTACAATGATTCATGGGTTGGTGTGCTTTCGGATCGGAATCAGTACCGGGTAAAGATCGAAAAAGACGAGGAACCAGTGGTACTGACGCTGGCGGAAAATCTGGAGAGGGACACGACACATGAAATTACTTTGTTTAAGAGAATGGATCAGTGTCACACGTACGTATTTCTTGGCTTTCTGGTGGAATACGGGGCACGTGTAGAAAAGGCACGTCCTCTGCCGCGCAAAAAAATAGAGTTTTATGGAGATTCTGTGACGGCAGGAGAAGTGTCGGAGGCACAGAACTATGCGGGCATGCCGGATCCGCCAAGCGAGGGCGAATATAACAACGCCTATTTTTCCTATGCCTGGGCGACGGCGCGGCGGCTGCATGCGGCGGTGCATCTTGTTGCGCAGGGAGGGATCGCGCTACGTGATGGAACGGGATACTATGAGAATGGAACACGCGGCATGGAAAGCTGCTTTGACCGGATTTATTTTTCAGGCGAAAAAAGTGGAGAACCCCGGTGGAATTTTGCAAGGTATACCCCGCATGTGGTTGTCGTTGCGATTGGGCAAAATGATGCCTGGCCGGAGGATATCATGAAAAATGATTATTACGGGGAACAGGCGCAGCAGTGGCGGGAACATTATAAAGCTTTTCTTTGCCGGCTGCGGGAAATTTATCCGCATGCGTGGATTGTGCTCGCCACGACGATCCTGAATCATCATCCGGGCTGGGACCGCAGCATCGGAAAAGTTTGTACAGAACTTCGTGATCCGAAGATCGTCCATTTTTTGTATCAGGAAAACGGGCGCGGCACACCGGGACATGTGCGGGCATCGGAGGCGATGCAGATGGCGCTTGAACTGAGTGGATTTATAGAGGGGCTTGCACCGGACGTGTGGGATTGACGGAGAAAGCTGTTTTTGGTGACGGCGTTCGCGGGTAAGCTATAAAAGTAAATGATAACGTTTGCTTTACGCAGAAAAACATAAGATACCTTTAATTGTTCTTGTAGAACACAAAATAGACACAAAAAACATACAAAAAAACGAAAAAAGATGTGATAAAGCAAAAAAACAATACAAAATACTTAAGCAATAAGACGAACAACGTAAAAACGATACAATAAAATATACAATAGTAAACGATTTAGCCTTGATTTATTTGAATAAAAAGACTATAATACAATCAACACGGAAAGAAGCCATTGGGGGGTTTTCTTTCTGAAAAAAAGAATATGGAGGTCAGGTATGAAGAGAAGAATGATCAAGGTGGTAGCAGCACTTGCATCGGCGTGTATGGTAGCATCCAGCTTTGCCGGCGCAGCATTTGCAGCAGAGGGAGACGGATCCACTCCGAGAAACGAGACACTGTATTTCGCAGGACAGCAGTGGGGCGCGATCAATGACTGGAATCCGATGTCGGCAAATTCCAACAACGCAATGGGAATTCAGCAGAAGGATGCGACACGTACTCTGATTTACGAGACACTGTTTATGTACAACCTGCTGGACAACAAGATGTATCCGCTTCTTGGTACAGAGTATTCCTGGGATGATGACAACATGTCATCCATGACCGTAAAATTAAACCCGGATGCAAAATGGAGCGATGGTACGGCAGTGACAGCAGCAGATGTTGCAGCGACATTTGATTACAACGTAAAATGCCAGTCTTCTTATGGTGTTGAGATGACAGCATATATCGAGTCTATGACCGCAGTGGATGATCAGACTGTTACGATTAAAACTGTAGTTGGTGAGGATGGCAAGGCAGTGAATCAGCTGATGGTTCAGCAGATGCTCGGCAAGATGTACATCATGCAGAAGGCATATCTTGAGACCGTGGAAGCAAGATGTGAGTCTCCGGAAGCAATGAAGCTTGACCCGATGGATGATCTTGTGGCATCCGGTCCGTACAAGCCATACTATGATGACGATCAGAAAGTTGTATTCGTAAGAGATGACAATTACTGGGGCCAGGCAGAATCCATGTGGGGCAAGCTCCCGGTACCGAAGTACATCGGACATACGATCTTTGGCGACAATGCAGCAGCACTTCTTGCACTGCAGAATGGCGAGGTTGACGTTTCACAGGCATTTATCACCGGTGTAGAGAAGCTCTGGGAGGAGCAGGATCTTCCGATTACGACTTATATCGACGAGCCGCCGTACAACCTTGCCGGTACAATCCCGTCCTGTTGGTTCAATCTTGACAAGCCGGGCCTTGACCGCGTAGAAGTCCGCAAGGCGATCGCTATGGCAACTGACTATGACCAGATCCTGACTTCCGCAATGACCAACCAGTCCCCGAGCTTTAAGGACGTACCGCGTACCATGATGAACCCAAGTGATCCGGAGCAGGCGCTCTTTGACCATGATGCACTGAAAGATCTTCAGTGGACCGGCAATGATATCGACGGTGCAAACAAGCTTCTTGACGATGCAGGCATCGTAGATACCGACGGTGACGGCATTCGTGAAGCAGACGGCACAAAGCTTTCCTACAAGGTAGAGTGCCCGGCAGGCTGGACCGAGTGGAATGCAGCGCTTGAGATCGTAGCAGCAAGTGCAAAGAACATCGGCATCGAGCTGGAGACCTACTTCCCGGAGGCATCCGTATGGACCGACGATTACACCACCGGCAACTTTGAGATCATGATGAACTCCGTAACCGGAGCATCCATCACCAACCCGTTCTATCGCTGCAAGCAGTTCATGTATGGTCCGTATGCAGACGCAGAGATCAACTATCAGGGTAATTACGGACATTATCACAATGATGAAGCAGATGAGATTCTTGACAAGCTCGCAACTGAAACTGACGAAGCAACTCTGAAGCAGTACTACACAAGACTGAATGAGATTTATTTAACTGACGTTCCGTCCTTTGGCCTGATGTACAGACCGGATATGTTCTATACCGTAAATGAAAGCGTATGGACAGGATATCCGATGCAGGATGATGAAAGCAATATCCCGCCGACAGACTGTACAGACGGTTACGGTATTGCAGCTCTTTACAACCTTGAACTCGTAGAAGGCTGAAAACAAGAGAATACGACATTTGACAGCTTACAGGGGCAATGCGATGAGTCTGGTGGCCGGAGAAAGCATCTCCGGCCACTTTTGCGAATAGCTGCATTGGAAAGGTTGTTTTTGGACTTGGAGGTTCGTTCTGAACAGACGAAAAAGCTAATCTGAGCGGTAAGAGAGAATGAGGTGAGTCAGTTTGAAAGGGTATAAAAAATATTATACACAGAAAATAGTGTGGTATCTGATTACATTGATTTTTGCGGTGGCGCTGAATTTCGTACTCCCGCGCCTGATGCCGGGTGACCCGGTATCGGCAATCGCAGGTCAGGCTGCGGAGGGTATGACCGATGCGCAGGCGATCAAGAAAGTATACGATGAATATATTGAAAAATTTGGCGTAAACCAGCCAATACCGGTGCAGTTCGCAAAATGGTTAAAGGGCGCTGTGCATGGTGATTTCGGCGTTTCCTTCAGTCAGTATCCGAGAACCGTGGCGGACATTATCAAGTCATCGGTCGGATGGACACTGGCGCTGCAGCTTCCGGCGATTTTGCTGGGCTGGCTGCTTGGCAATGTGTTAGGAGCAGTGGCTGCTTACATAAAGGGTGTTTTTGATAAGGTAATTCTTCCTGCATTTCTGTTTATCAGCAACGTTCCTGCATTTGGTATGGCAGTCGTTTTGCTGACGATCTTTGGCGTAACGCTTGGCTGGGCACCAACAAGTGGTGCATACGGCTACGATCTGATTCCGAATATGAGCTGGACGTTTGTAAAATCTGTATTTGCTCATTACCAGCTGCCATTCTGGGCGATCGTTCTGACCACAATCGGAGGCCAGGCAATCGGCATGAGATCAATGTCTATTTATGAACTGAATGCAGATTACGTAAAATACAGCCGTTTCCTTGGCATCAAGGACCGCAAGATTGTTGGCTACGTGTTCCGCAATGCAATGCTTCCGCAGATCACCGGTCTGGCAATGTCTCTTGGTACAATGATGGGCGGCGCTCTGGTATCTGAGATTATTTTCAGCTATCCGGGCATCGGTACGACAATGATGAGCGCGATCAAGGGAAATGATTATCCGCTGCTGTCGGCCTGTACACTGATCATTACGGTCATGGTACTGGTGGCAAATTTGCTTGTGGAAATTATTTATGGTGTGATCGATCCGCGTATCAAAGCGGCACAGCAGGATTAAGGAGGGAGATGCATCATGAAAAATACAATCAGAAATATCTTTCATTCTCCCAAATTTGTGATCGGATTCATTATTTTCTTCGGTCTGCTTTTGTTTACCTTTGTGTATCCATGGATTGTCACAGCAGATCCGATGGAAATGATCGGTCAGGGAAACTTTTTCAAACCGGGTACCTATATTTCTGTAAAGGATACGGTGGAATCTAAAAATTATACCCTGAATATTGAATCAAAATCGAACAACGTAGGTGCTCATGTCGAGGATAAGGACAAAGCGAGCATGCGTGAGTGGCTGGTCAAATACGGTGGAGTCTCCCAGGAAGACATGGATGCAACTGACGATAATGCGCTTGTGGAGCTGTGGTTTGAAAAATATGATTCCAAAGCAGACCAGAAGGGGCTGACTGCTTCTAAGAAAAAATCATATGTCCGCCTGACGGAAAAGCTGAAAAAGCTGGCAAGTGATGCGGATGTGATCCTTGCCCAGGAAAACGAGGACGGAGAGCTGGAGGCGACCGGAAGCTTCGATTCGCAGACGTATGTGAATGTAGGAGATGTCGGAAACAAGCGCCGCCTGGTGCTTGGTACGGATACCTTCGGACGCGATGTGCTGACCGAGCTGGTAGCGGCTACGAAGACATCCCTGAAGATCGGACTGATCGCAGGTACGGTTGCGACACTGATCGGACTGATTCTCGGACTGCTTTCCGGTTACATCGGAGGCATGTTTGATGATATCATTATTTTCATTACAAACCTGTTTACCGTGATCCCGTCATTCGTGCTGCTGATCCTCATCACATATTCGGTTGGACAGAGTGCGAGAGGTGTCGGCACGATCGCTGCGGTCATCGGACTGACCTCGTGGACATGGACGTGCCGTTCGGTTCGTTCGCAGGTAATTTCCCTCAGAAACCGTGATCACGTGAATCTCTCCAAGCTTTCCGGGCACAGTATGTTCCGGATTGTGCTGACGGATATTCTTCCGTATGTGGCTTCCTACGTTGTCATGGCGTTTATCCTTCAGATTTCCTCCGGAATCCTTTCCGAAGCACAGCTGTCCATGCTGGGTCTTGGACCATCCACGACGAACGTGGCGACACTGGGACAGATGATGAACTGGTCGACGCTTTATGCAGCACATCTGAATGGTTCCTGGTGGGCATATTTCCCGGTAGTTCTTGTCATTGCACTGATTTCATTTTCGCTGAATCTGATGAATACAGGTCTTGACCAGGTATTCAATCCGCAGCTTCGAGATTAAGGAGGAACGGTCATGGGAAAAGTAATGCTGGAAGTAAAAGATCTGAAAACAAAATATGTGACCCGTCTGCGTGAGGATGTTTATGCAGTAGACGGCGTTTCCCTTAAAATTGAGGAAGGAAAGTCGCTTGGTGTTGCAGGAGAGAGCGGATGTGGTAAGTCAACGCTGGCGCTTTCTCTGATGGGATATTATTTTCCGCCTCTGCATTATATGAGCGGAGATATCATCGTAGACGGAAAAAATATTTCCGGAATGAAGCCGGACGATGTGCGTAAGAAGGTGCTTGGAACGGAGATTGCATATATTCCGCAGGCAGCAATGAATGCATTAAACCCGACACAGAAGATCATCCGCTTTATCGAGGATGTGATTCATGCACATGAGCCAAATATGTCAAAGAAGGACATTTATGATCTGGCCAAAGAGCGTTTCGGAATTCTTGGCCTGCCGGCTGAAGTACTGGAAAAGCATGCGGTAGAGCTCTCCGGAGGTATGAAGCAGCGTACCGTTATCGCGATTTCAACCATCCTTTCACCGAAGGTGCTGATCGCGGACGAGCCGTCCTCTGCACTTGATGTAACGAGCCAGAAGATGGTAATCAAGATGATGCGCGACCTGATGGAAAAAGGCTATATCAAGAGCATGATTTTTATCACTCATGAGCTCCCGCTTCTTTATAATGTTACGGACGATATCATGGTCATGTATGCCGGGCAGATCGTAGAGATTGGCACAGCAAAAGAGATGGTATTTGATCCGCTGCACCCGTATACAAAAGGCCTGATGGGATCGATTATTGTACCGGAGGAAGGTGTGCGTGGCAAAAAGCTTGCGGCGATCCCCGGTACACCGCCAAACCTGAAGCATCCACCGAAAGGCTGCCGGTTTGCAGAGCGCTGCAAGTATGCAACACCGACATGCAGGGGAATGGAAATCCCGAATATTGAGACGGCTGACGGACGCGTTTACCGCTGTCTGATGTCCGAAAGAAAGATCCGGGGGGTGTATGAGAATGAGTGAGACAAGAGCAGAGTGCCTGAGAGGAAAAGGGCTGACGAAGGTTTTCGGCAGTGGAAATAAAAAGACGGTCGCAGTAGATCATGTGGATTTTGATTTCCGGGAAGGCGAGATCATTTCAATTGTAGGAGAGTCGGGAAGCGGCAAAACAACGCTTTCCAAGATGCTGCTCGGCCTGATCAGCGTCACAGAGGGTGAGGTTTATTATCAGGGCAAGCTGCGTGATATCAGCAGCGGCCGGAAAAAGAAAGAATACTGGAAGGGAATTCAGCCGATTTTTCAGGATCCGTTTTCCTCCTACAATATGTTCAATAAGATCGACTCGGTGCTGCTTGACTGCATCAAGATGCGCGGCATGGGCAAGCTGCCGTATGAAGAGAAATTTAAAATGATGGAGGAAGCCTGCAGCTTCGTCAATCTGGAATTTAAGGAGCTGACAAACAAGTATCCGTTTGAGCTTTCCGGCGGACAGATGCAGCGTCTGATGATTGCACGTATCTTCCTGCTTCGCCCGAAGATTCTGCTGGCAGATGAGCCGACCTCCATGATTGATGCGTGCTCGCGCTCGACAATCCTGGATATGCTGTTAAAGCTGAGAGATGAGATTCAGATGACCGTTATCTTTATCACGCATGACATTGGACTTGCGTACTATATTTCCGATAAGGTCTATATTATGGAGCATGGCAAATTTGTGGAGTCAGGACCGGCAGAAGAGTGTATTCTGCATCCAACGGCAGATTACACGAAGCGTCTGATCAGTGATGTGCCAAAGATCTATGAAGAGTGGGATCTGAGTACGGTGTGATTCCTGTTCGGGTCAAAGTGGATATTCGCAATCCGCTTCGCTAGTCGGTTAAAAAAGAATACCCTGCATCAGAGGCGATAAGACGCCAGTGATGCGGGGTATTCTTTTTTAACCGAGTCAAGCAAGTCCCCTGCTTCAATTGCGTGCAGCAATAAGCAGTGGGGAGGGACTTGCTTGCGGAATCTCGCTTTGGCTGAATCAGACGTTTCCGTCCGCGGCTGCCCGGAACTGTTTTATAATGCCATCCATTTCCTCACCGCTCATACCGGTAAAGCTTCGCAGTGCGCGAAGCGGCATGGAATCGATCATTGCGGTATTCATCTCATCGGAAATTGCTTCAGAAGCGGCTTCAGAAGCACCGGCGCCCATGCCTGCGAGGATCTGATTCGCAAGCTTCTCTGCGATTTCTTTCGTACGCGGGTTACGGCAGAGTTCCCCGAGCGTTGTGTTTTTGTGTACATGAAGCGGAAGTACACGTGCAGTCTTAAGCGTGACCTTTGCCAGAAGCCGGATATCACGGGAGGAAGAAGCAACCTGGATCTCATAGCTGCCGCCTGCTGCATACCAGTCGCCAAGATTGGTGCTGTACCATGCGAAGCTGCGGTAATCAAGCTCTATGGTAACTGTTTTTGTCTCGCCGGGCTCCAGAGAGACTTTTTCGAAGCCCTTCAGTTCTTTGAGCGGCCGTTTTGTACTTCCGGTCAGATCCCGGATGTAAAGCTGAACGATTTCTTTTCCGGCAACACTTCCTGTGTTGGTGATGTCGAATGATACATGAAGCGTATCAGAATCAGTCATGGTCTCTTTATCGAGGCGGAGATTACTGTAGGCAAACGTTGTATACGATAAGCCGTAGCCAAATGGATAGGCAACCGGCATTTCTTTTGTGTCGTAGTAACGGTATCCGACATAAATCCCCTCACGGTATTCTACCTTATCACCGTCTCCGAAGAAAAGGTAGGACGGATTGTCCGAAAGCTTTTCAGGGAAAGTCTCTGCGAGTTTTCCGGAGGGATTGACTGCTCCGAACAGAATACGTGTAACTGCTGCACCGCCTGCCTGGCCGCCAAGATATGCTTCAAGAATTCCCTTTACTTCATGGCGCCACGGCAGTTCGACCGGAGAACCGTTGTGCAGAACGACAATGGTGTTTGGCTGTACCTTCAGGATTTCCGAAATCAGGCGATTCTGACAGGAAGGCAGCTGCATGTGGCTGCGGTCATAGCCTTCCGATTCAAAGCTGTCCGGGAGTCCTGCAAAAATGACTGCTTTGTCAGCATTTTCTGCTGCTTTTATTGCTGCAGCGGCAAGCGTTTCATCATAAGCATCACGGTCTGCCGGGAAGCCTTCTGCATAAGTGACCTGAGCATGCTCAGGCAGGGAGTCAAGAGCGCTGGCCGTGCGGAAGCAGTTGATATGAGAGCTGCCGCCGCCCTGGAACCGCGGGTTCTTTGCAAAGCCACCGATAAATGCAATTTTTTCTGAAGGATTCAGCGGAAGGACACCGTCGTTTTTCAGAAGTACCATAGATTCCTCCGCGATACGGCGTGCTTCTTCGTGGTCGGCTTCCATCGTAAATTCCTGAGGGGTGTGGTTGTCTGCGTAGAGGTAGATAATGCGCAGAATACGTTCTACTGCCTGGTCAAGTATCGCTTCATCAAGGCTTCCGTCTTTTACTGCCTTTACGATCTCGGCATCATTGAATCCGCCGGAACCGGGCATTTCCAGATCAAGACCGGCAATAAGTCCTGGAACACGGTCGTTGACAGCGCCCCAGTCGGACATTACATATCCTTCAAAGCCCCAGTCTCCGCGCAGCACATCAGTCAGAAGCCATTTATTTTCGGAAGCAAAAGTGCCGTTGATCTGGTTGTAAGAGCACATAAACGTATACGGTTGCGCTTTTTTGACGGCTGTCTCAAATGCCGGGAAATAGATTTCGCGCAGCGTGCGTTCATCAACCTCGGAGGAGCCGCTCATACGGTGGTACTCCTGGTTGTTAGCTGCAAAATGCTTGATTGATGTACCAACGTGCTCGGACTGTACGCCGTTTATGAATGCAGCGGCGATTTCACCTGCAAGGTACGGATCTTCCGAATAGTACTCGAAATTGCGGCCGCACAGCGGAGAACGCTTAATGTTGACTGCAGGACCGAGGACAACGGAAACATCGTTTGCCTGCGCTTCCCGTCCGATGGCACTTCCCATTTCGTGCATCAGATCACGGTCAAAGGAGCAGGCAGCAAGGCAGGCAGGTGGAAAGCAAACCGCCTTGATGCTGTCGTTCATGCCGAGATGGTCGCCTTTGTCATTCTGCTTGCGCAGTCCGTGCGGGCCGTCGCTGACCATTACTTCCGGGATGCCGAGCCGGTCTACATGCTTGAGATGCCAGAAATCCAGTCCGGAGCACATGCCGGCCTTTTCCTCCAGTGTCATTTGACTGATGATTTTTTTTAGATCGTGTTCCATAAAAACCTCCTATCATATGAAAAATAGTACCGCGCAGATACGGAAAAAGGATTCGGAGTTTTGCCGTATTTCACGAGCGGATATTTGTTACATTATAACATAAAAGACACAAAAAGAATACGGAAAAATGAGAAAAATAGACAGAGAAAGAAGAAAAATGGAGAAAAAACAGGCGAAATTGTGCAAAATGATTGACGGGATTTCGTGGTGGCTTTATAATGGAAAAGACAGGGGCGTGCCTGAAAAATGCTTTCTGCAAAATGGTGTGCAGGCTGCAGAAAGGATTTTTCAGACACGCTCTCAGAAAAGAAACAACAGGACGTCCGGCCGATCGTTTACGGCAGAACAAAGCTGTGGCTGAAAAAAAAACAGCCGGGTCCGGCGGCCTGAAATGACACAGAATAAATGAAATCAGGAGGAAAACAAGATGGTTCAGCAGAAGATTGACAGCAGCTGGCAGATGCGCCGTGTGGGCGATGAAGCATTCAGCCCTGCCGTTGTTCCGGGCTCTGTTTATACAGACCTGCTTCGCAACGGACAGATGGAGGATCCGTTTTTCAAGGACAATGAGCTGAAGGCGTTAAAACTCATGGACGAGGACTATGAGTATGTTACGAGCTTTGATTGCGAAGAAGCCATTTGCAGCTCAGAGCGCAAGGTACTCCGTTTTGACGGAATCGACACGATCGCAGACGTTTATCTGAACGGAGAAATGATCGGAAGCCCGGACAATATGCACCGTACCTGGGAATACGATGTGACGGAGGAAGTAAAAGAGAAGGATAATGAACTGCGCATCGTGTTTCATTCACCAACAAAATACATTGCAGAGGCCTTTAAGGTAAGCAAGACACACGGCAGTGAGGATGCGATGGAGGGCTTTGTAAACATCCGTAAGGCACACTGTATGTTCGGCTGGGACTGGGGCGCACACCTTCCGGATGCGGGACTGTTCCGTCCGGTGACGCTGCTTGGCATTGATGAGGCAAGAATTGACAGCGTTTATGTGACACAAGAGCATGCAGACGGAAAGGTGACACTGCACTTTGCGGTGGATGTGGACTGCTGCCCGGAGATGGAAGATCCGTCAGGAATGTGGAATGCGGAGGCTGAGGGCGCATCTGAGAACGAGGCAGATCCGCAGGAAAGCGGTCTTTATTATACGGTAAAAGTGACAGCACCGGACGGCACACAGGTAAGTGCGAACGGCAGCCCGGAGCAGCTTGTGATCGAGGATCCGCAGCTGTGGTGGCCGAATGGCTATGGCAGACAGGATCTGTACACGGTAGAAGTGACGCTCTATTTTGAAGGAAAAGAGCTGGACTGCTGGAAGCGCCGCATTGGTCTTCGCACAATGACAGTAGACCGTTCAAAGAATGAATGGGGCGAGAATTTTGCGATCTGCGTCAATGGAATGGATATCTTTGCAATGGGTGCAGATTACATTCCGGAGGATCACCTGCTCGGACGGATCACCCCGGAGACGACGCGCAGCCTGCTGGAGAAGTGTAAATGGGCGAATTTCAATGCGATCCGTGTATGGGGCGGCGGCTATTATCCGGAAGACTGGTTCTATGATCTTTGCGATGAGCTGGGCTTTGTCGTATGGCAGGACTTCATGTTTGCATGTGCGGTTTACGATCTGACGCCGGAATTTGAAGAAAATATCCGCGCTGAGTTTATTGATAACGTGAAACGTCTGCGCCACCATGCAAGTCTTGGTCTGTGGTGCGGCAACAATGAGATGGAGGAATTTGTCTACGCAAAGAACAGCTGGCTGACAAAGCCGCAGGAGGTACGCGATTATTATCTGATGTACGAGCGCATCCTTCCGGAGATTGTAAGAGAATACGACCCGCAGACGTTCTACTGGCCGTCCAGCCCGTCTTCAGGTGGATGTATGGACGAGCCGCAGGATCCGGAGCGCGGTGACGTGCATTACTGGGATGTATGGCACGGAGACAAGCCGTTTACAGAGTACCGGAAGTTCTATTTCCGTTTCCTGTCCGAGTTCGGATTCCAGTCCTTCCCGTCCATTAAGACGATCGAGACATTCACGGACGATCCTGCAGACATGAATATTTTCTCCTATGTGATGGAGCGTCATCAGAGAAACGGAAGTGCAAACGGAAAGATCATGAACTATATGCAGCAGACGTACCGTTATCCGTCAGATTTCCGTACAGTACTGTATGCGTCTCAGCTTCTGCAGGCAGACGGTATCCGCTACGGAGTGGAGCATTTCCGCCGCAACCGCGGACGCTGCATGGGAGCCGTTTACTGGCAGCTCAATGACTGCTGGCCGGTAGCATCCTGGTCATCGGTTGATTACTGCGGCAGACTGAAAGCACTTCATTATTATGCAAAGCGCTTCTTTGCACCGCTGATGCTCTCCTGTGAGGAGCAGGGCATGATGTCGAATGCACAGCCGCTCAACTGGCAGCATTCCGGTGAGTTCGAGAAATCGATCCGCTTAAATGTGGCAAACGAGACGAGAGAGGATGCGAAGGTAACGGTTCACTGGGCACTGCGCAGGGCAACGGCAGAGGTGATCAAGTCCGGTGAGGAGACAATCACGGTACCGGCTCTGAAGAGTGTATGGCTTGACAAGATCGAGTTCCCGGAGGCAGATCCGTACTCAGAATACATCAGCTATGAGCTGGAAAAGGATGGCGAGATCATTTCAGCGGGAAGTGTCAACTTCTCCTATCCGAAGTACTTCCGTTACGAGGATCCGCAGCTTACCTGCCGCGTGATCGGAGATGAGATTGAAGTGACGGCGAAGGCTTACGCGAAGAGCGTTGAGATCCTCAACGAGAACGAGGATCTGATCCTGTCAGACAACTACTTCGATATGAACGCAGGCACAAAGCGCGTGAAGATCGAGAGCGGCGATGTCAGCAGGCTGATGCTGCGCAGTGTATATGATATCAGATAAATAAATAGAACAGAGAGCTGCAGCAGACAGAACCATATCTTGACGGATTTCTATACTGCTGCAGCTTTTTATGTTTGTCATTCAGCCAAAGCTGCTTCTGGTGGTTGACCGTGTAAAAAAGGCTCCGGAGATGGTTTTGTTATAAACGGAACGGTAAAAAGATCATGTTCATGAAACAGAACGGTAAGAAGATCATGTTCGTGAAATGGAACGGGAAGGGTGGACTTATATGAAAAGAATGAGAACCGCAGTCGTCGGCTGCGGTGCGATCAGCGATATTTACCTGACAAATATGACAGAGCGTTTCGACAATCTGGAGGTTGTGGCATGCTGTGCCAATCATTTTGAGCATGCTCAGAAAAAGGCAAAGCAGTACGGGATTGAAGCACGGACTTACGAGGAAATCTTATCAGATCCGTCGATTGAGCTGGTGGTGATCCTGACACCTGCACCGACGCATGAAGGACTGATCCGTCAGGCTCTGCAGGCAGGGAAGCATGTTTATACCGAAAAAACAATGACACTCTCCACTGAGTCGGCGGGAGAACTGATCGCACTTGCAAAAGAGAAAGGGCTATATCTTGGTGCGGCACCGGATACATTCCTTGGAGCGGCGCTGCAGACGGCGCGGAAGGCGATTGATGATGGGCTGATCGGAGAGATTACATCGTTTGAGGCGTGTGCCAACCGTGACCTGGATCTCCTGGCCGGGATGTTTTCGTTCCTTCGGATGGAGGGCGGCGGAATCTGCTATGATTTCGGCGTGTATTACCTGACGGCGCTTGTCAGCCTGTTTGGACCTGTGGATTCACTCGTCGCTTCGGTGCGCAATCTTGCCGAAAACAGAATCAATACAGCGCCGGGAAGTACGGGCTATGGAGAGACATTTTCTTATCAGAATGAGAGCCAGGTCTTTACGATCCTCCGGATGAAAAACGGAGTGACCGGTACGTTTTCCGTAAACGGAGACAGCGCAATCAACGACCAGGCAGTTTTTACGGTTTACGGAAAGAAGGGAATCCTGAAGCTGACGGACCCGAACTGCTTCGGCGGAGAGGTGATTTATATTCCGGCGGCAAAAGGATTTGACGAGGTGATTACACCGCAGGTACTGGATTATGGCTTTGCATACGGAGAAAACAGCCGCGGTCTCGGACCGGCTGAGATGGCGGCGGCCATCCGGGAGGGCAGGACGGCAAGAGCGGACGCGCAGATGGCTTACCATGTACTGGATGTGATCGGCAAGATCATGGAGAGCAGCGAAGCGGGAAGGTTCGTGAGCGTCGCATCGACGTGCCTGAGACCGGAAGCATTGCAGGCAGGTCAGAAGAATTACAAAACGAACATGCCGGATGAAGCGGAGCCAAAAGGGCTGCTTCCTCTTTTAAACACTTCTTTTGAACCCGGCGATGGAAAAAAGACGGTGGAAAGCTTTTCAGATCCTGACCTTCGAAGAATTGCAGAGGCAGAACTTTATTATTTTTCCGGTGAAGCGGAGAAGTGCACGGCGATCACAGAAAGCTATCTGGAGGAGGAAGAGATCAGCATACGGCTTTCTGCCTGCCTGCTGTATTCCTTTTCCAATTTCACTCTTGGAAATGCGGAGGCGGCACAGATCGGTTTTCAGAAGATACAGGAAACTTTGAAGACTGTGTTTGCCGGAAATGAAAGCAGGGAACTGCAGGCCAGCTGCGTTTTTGCGGCCAGTATGACCTGCATTCTGGTCCATCTTCCGACCGATGATCTGCCTCCTCTTCGGGATTATGTCCGGTATTTACCGGCAGGGCTGCGGATCTTTGCGGCTTATCTGATGGCTCACAAGCTTTATCTGGAGGAAAAATATGAGCGGGCTCTTGGGATTTTGGATGCGACAGTGATGTCTGTCAATAAGCCGTATCCGATACCGGAAATCTATCTGAACTGTATGATTTCCATATGCAGAATCAAAAACAAGGATCTGGATGGAGCGAAAGAAGCGTTTCTGAGGGCATGGGGGATGGCAAAACCGGATGGGCTTCTGGAGGCGTTTATTGAGCATCATGGTCTTTTACAGGGGATTGTGGAGTCCTGTCTGAAAAAAGAAGAACCGGAGGCATATAAAGCACTGACCAGAGGCGTCCTTCGTTTCAGTCGTGGCTGGATGAAGCTTCATAACCAGAAATCCGAACGGAATGTAACGGATGCGCTGACACCGCAGGAATTTGCCATTGCCATGCTGGCCTGCCGGAACTGGACCAATCAGGAGATTGCAGATTGTATGGGTATCTCGGTCAATACTGTGAAACATATCATTTCCGATATTCTTTCTACCCTTCATGTGAACAGCAGAAAAGAACTGCTGCAGTTTGTAAACAGATAAGTAAAATAGAACAGAAAAGTGCTTTGCTTTGGGATTTCGCATCCCGGGCAGGGCACTTTTTTTCACTTAAATGGGCATTTCTGGAAAAGGGAAAAAGAACTATAATATCTATAAGAGAGTGCGGTGCTGCGGAACAGGAAATGTACTCTCGGAGTCTTTCCTGCACTTGCTTTTGTGGCCGATTTTCTGCCAGCTGCACCCGAATTTCATCAACGTACATACCGTGTACGCCTCAGAAATTTGGGCACAACTGACAAAAAATCTTCTCACAAAATCAAGCACAAAAAGATTCCGGGAGTACATGGAAAAGAAATGGAGGAAACGATATGAAAAAGATAATTTTGGGTATGCTGCTTGCAGTCTGCATGATGGTGATCGTAATGCCGATGACGGTATATGCGAAGAGGTGGTGCGAGATTTGTAACAATTGGCAAGACACGACAGTGATCTGGAAATATGGCGATGAAGAGCATCATCTAGGATTTAGTACATGCAAAAAATGCGGCACTACAGTGGAATCAGGGTGGGAGTACCATTCTGGCAGTGGAACAGCCACCTGTACCAGGGGAATTACCTGTGATGTATGCGGCAGTCAATATGGTGTTCTTGGCCACGACTACAAACTTATCAGTACCAGGCCTGCGACATGCATCCTTGCCGGCACCCGCATTTATCAGTGCAGCCGTTGCAGCGACTCTTATTCTGAACCCATTCCTGCACCAGGACACGATATGGAAGAGGTCGTGTATACCAAAGCTACCTGCACCAAAGAAGGTGTCAACGCTTATTTATGCAGGAATAACTGCGGTTATTTTTACACCGTGCGAATCGATGCCACAGGGCACGACTGGTACTCAAACTGGATTACGGATGAAAACAATCATTGGCATAAGTGCAATGTCTGCAACGAAAAAAAAGATGTTTCCGAGCACACTTGGGATAGCGGTTCGATCACCATTCCTGCAACCTGTACAACACCAGGGCTGAAAACATACACCTGTACTGTATGCTGCGACAGAGTGAAAACAGAAGTAATCGCAGCGCCGGGTCATGCACTTTGCTTACATGGTGAGCAGAAGCCGACCTGCACCACGGTTGGCTGGAATAACTACTATACCTGCATGAACTGTGATTATACCACCTATCAGGAAATCGCAGCCACCGACCACAGCTGGAATACGGATTTTACGATTGATCAGCCAGCGACCTGCACAGAAGCAGGAAGTAAATCCATCCACTGCCGGAACTGTGATGCGGTAAAAGGTGCGACGGAGATTCCGGCCACCGGCCACAGCTTTGGCGAATGGCAGACCGTGACCGCCCCGACCTGCACGGAAAATGGAAGCGAGGAGCGGATCTGCTCCGTGTGCCAGACGAAAGAAAACCGGGAAATCAGTGCCATAAATCATGACTGGGATGAAGGAACTGTGACGAAACCGGCAACGTGTACGGAAGAGGGGACAAAGACCTACATCTGTAAAAATGATGACACGCACAGTTATGAGGAACCGATTCCGGCCACCGGCCACAGCTGGGATACGGATTTTACGATTGATCAGGCGGCGACCTGCACCGAAACAGGAAGCCAGTCCATCCATTGCCGGAACTGTGATGCGGTAAAAGATGCGACAGAGATTCCGGCCACCGGCCACAGCTGGGATACGGATTTTACGATTGATCAGGCGGCGACCTGCACCGAAACAGGAAGCCAGTCCATCCACTGCCAGAACTGTGATGCAGTAAAAGATGCGACAGAGATTCCGGCCACCGGCCACAGCTTTGATGAATGGCAGACCGTGACCGCGCCGACCTGCACGGAAAATGGAAGCGAGGAGCGGATCTGCTCCGTGTGCCAGACGAAAGAAACGCGGGAAATCAGTGCCATAAATCATGACTGGGATGAAGGAAAAATCACCACCGAGCCAACGGTAGATCAGGTCGGCATCAAAACCTACACCTGTAAAAACTGCAACGAAACTAAAACGGAGGAAGTTCCAAAGCTGCCGGCCACCGAGCCAGAGACAGAGCCAGCCACCGAGCCTGCAACGGAACCGGCTACCGAGCCTGCGACGGAGCCGGCCACCGAGCCAGAGACGGAACCGGCCACAGAGCCTGCAACGGAACCGGCTACCGAGCCCACTACGAAGAAGCCTAATGAAATTCCAGAGACGGAAGCAGCTCCAAAAACAGGGCAGCCTGCAAACTCCACCACAACCGCTGCTCCGAAAACCGGGGACGATACCAATGTGACGCTGTGGATTTTCCTGGCGGTTCTCTCTGCTGGAAGTCTTGTGATTTTTGGAAAACGAAAAAAATATAGATAAAAACTTCTGATATTCAGTGTTACATAATTGCGGCGCCCCCGATGCTTGCGTCGGGGAGTGATCAGGAATATCGTAAAACTGATTCGACAAAGAATGATAAAAAAATCAGTACCACCGGCATAACCGGTGGTACTGGTTTTTACAATATGGCGAAATGAATATTCGCAATCAGACGAATCACTGTGAAGCAGTAATTTGTTTACTTTGCAGTTCTGGTTACAGTGAAATTGTACTGAGAAATTTTTGATTTTATCGGTGTTACGTATTTGCTTCTGAGGTAAACGGACTGACCCTTGGTAAGACGCATCGAAAAGCTTCTGGTGAGCAGGAAATCAGTTGCCGTTACTTTTTTCGGTTTTGTATACATACCCTGTGTGGACAGGTGCAGTGCAGATGTTCTTCCGCCGGCGGTAGAAACAGTCTGTGTGCTGAGTTTGGTTACGTTGGAACGTTTTACCGGTCTCTGGACAAGCATGGAAGCATAGCCATAAGAAGTTTTGGATGACTTTTTGTAAGCATGCAGATTGCTGATGGTAAATTTGTAAACTCCGGAAGTCGGAGCAACGAAGCGGATGTAAGTGTCATCCGTGCGGGCCGTTACCGCGTAGGCACCTGTTTTTTTCAGATTCGGAGCTTTTTTCCAGTTTGCGTTTGCTGTGGTACTTGTAGCTGCCTGTGCGGTCAGCTGTAATGGCTCTGCTACGAGGATGCATGCGGCAAGCATGAATGCAACGGCACAGAGCAGTTTCTTGATGCGTTTCATAGATTTTTCCTCCCTGTTTTCTGTTTTGGATAATAGTTTCGCCGGAATACATCTTCCGCATGAAAAACTATTGCCATTTCTTTTATGATACAAACCTGAATTAGAAAAGTCAAGAAAACGATTCTGATATAATAAAAAAAGAATAATACCATCAAAGACAGAAAAAGAGTCAGCGCAGCTATTCCAAAAAAGAATAGATAAGACTAAAAAAAGAAAGGCTGTATAACCCCCCGGGTGGGTTGTACGGTTTTTTTCAATTTGATAAACTAACAACGATTGTAAAGCCTGTGAGCAAGTAGCGAAGCGGATTCGAATATCCGCTTTGACCTGAATGGAGGATAAGATGAAAAATAACACAGCAGAACAGACGACGATCCTGGAGGATCTGACCTCATACTGGACGGACCGGGCACACAGTTACAGTGCACAGAATCTGGCGGAAATGAATGACTGGAGAAGGCAGGCATGGAGAAAGCTGATTTTAAAGCATGCCCCTGAAAAAGAATGTCTGCGTATTCTGGATGTCGGGACAGGACCTGGATTTTTTGCAATTAATCTGGCGCTGGCAGGTCATGAAGTCACGGCAGTCGATGTGACAGAGCATATGATATGGCATGCAAGGCAGAATGCAGAAAGCTATGGAGCAAATGTTACCTTTCTTGTGCAGAGGGGAGAATTCTTACCCTTTGAGGATGGAAGCTTTGATCTGATCGTCAGCCGCAATGTAATCTGGAATCTGGAGTATCCGGAAGAAGCGCTGGCAGAATGGGCGCACGTGCTTGCACCGGGAGGGCGTATGGTCTATTTTGATGCAAACTGGTATCTGTACCTGTATGATGAAGAACTTCGTGCAAAGAAAGAAGCAGCTGCGGCTGCTTTTCAGACCCGGCACAGTTCCTATCATTCGGCGAACAGTCTGTCATCACAAAGAATCAGAGAACTGGAACAGACTGCTTATGCGCTTCCGCTTTCCAGTAAAAAACGGCCGGAATGGGACTGTGAGATACTGCGGAAGCTGGGAATGGACGTGGTGCAGATCGTGGATGATATCGGACCTGGAGTGCAGGACCCGATAGAATGGGAGAGAGATGCGCCTGTTCATACGTTTATGGTCTGTGCGGAAAAATGTGCTTCGTCATATCCAAAAGAGAAGGTGGAAGCGTGAGTGGACAGATTTCAGGAGGTGCTGCATATGAACAGGAATAAGATACAGGTGTATCTGGGGCGGCATGTGGTTTTTCGCTATGTGCTCCGAAGGCTGGTCTCTCTGATTCCGATTCTGCTGGGTGTGACACTTCTGACCTATGGGCTGATGTATATTTCACCACAGGATCCGGTGGAGATGATGCTTCAGGGACAGGGAACCGCTCCGAAGCCGGAGGTTGTTGAGGCGATGCGCCATCAGCTCGGGCTGGACCGGCCATTCCTGATACAGTATCTGGACTGGCTGAAAAAATTTGTCTGCGGGGACATGGGCGTTTCCTATATAGATGGCGCAGCGGTGTCAGGAAAATTGCTGACAGCACTTCCAAATACATTGAAACTTACGGTGTTATCAGTGATTGTGACCGTTTTACTGTCAGTTCCACTTGGGATTTTTGCAGCAGTGAAAAAGGGAAAGGTAACGGATGCAGTGATTCGCTTTCTGAGCTTTATCGGAAACAGCCTCCCCAATTTTGTTGTATCGCTTTTGCTTTTGTATTTTTTTGCATTAAAGCTTGGCTGGTTTCCGATTTTATCTTCAGGATCCCCCATCAGTTTTGTACTTCCGACACTTGCGCTTGCAATTCCGATGACGGGAAAATATATCCGGCAGGTACGGGCTGCTGTTCTGGAGCAGCTTGGAAAAAGGTATGTGGATGGTGCAGTTTCCAGGGGACTGAAAAAACGGAAGATACTGTTTGGATATGTTCTGCAGAATGCGCTGGTTACTATTATTACACTGATGTCCATGTCAATTGGATCACTGCTTGGAGGAACTGCTGCGATTGAAATGCTGTTTGTTATGCCTGGAATGGGCTATATGGTAACAAGCGCTGTAACATCCAGGGATTATCCGGTTATTCAGGGGTTTGTTGTCTGGATGAGCGTGATATATATTTTCATCAATCTTCTGACAGATATAGCCTATTATTATCTGGATCCGCGGATTGGTGCGGAAATGGAGGTGGATTGATGCGGACATCTGTTTATGCAAAACGAAAGATGCTGATATATCTGGCCGTTTTTATTGCTTTGTGCATATTCAGTCTGGTGGCAGGTTCGTTTGCACCGCATGATGCAGAACTTGTAAATCTGCTGGAGGCTAAAAAGGCGCCTGGCGGGGAATACCCGATGGGGACAGACTGGCTGGGAAGGTGCATCTTTTCACGTATCCTTTCAGGTGCATCCAGTTCCATTTTTGCATCCCTTGTGATTGTGGTGCTGTCTATGCTAGTCGGTTGTGCAACAGGACTGATCAGTGGATATGTTGGTGGCATCGTAGATGAGATTATGATGCGTGTTGTAGATGTGTTTCTTGCTTTTCCCGGGATCGTGCTGTCCATTGCAGTAGCCGGAATGCTGGGACCGGGACTGAGAAATGGTGTGCTGGCACTGGCAGCTACCGGCTGGACACAATATGCAAGGCTGATTCGAAGCTATGTGCTGAGTATCCGTCAGGAGAATTTTGTAAAAGCGGCGAGACTGAATGGCCAGAGTGAGTGGTCGATTCTGATGCATCATGTGTTCCCAAATGCAATCCGTCCGGTCGTTGTGACAGGAACCCTGCATTTAAGCGGGGCGATGCTCAGCATTTCAGGCCTGAGTTTTCTTGGGCTTGGATCTTCCTCCGCAGAATGGGGAAGCATGCTTTCGGAGGGCCGCAGTCTGATGCAGCAATGTCCATGGATGGTACTGTATCCGGCGCTGGCTATTTTTTTTGTCACAATATTATTCAACCTTTTAGGAGACAGCGTGCGCGATGCTCTGGATCCGCAGGAAACGATGAAACTATAAACAAATGAAAACACAAATGGAAAGGGAGAAGAAAAATGAAGAAGATGAAAAGAATGGCTGCACTGATTCTGTCCTGTGCGCTGGCTGCAGTATGTCCGGTAATGGGAAGCCAGGCTGAGGAGGATACAAGAAAAGCTTTTGTATTTGGCGATTATGTAGGCGATGTGGATCCGGCATCAGGGGCTTATGCCTGGGTAGGAATGCGGATTGGTGTAATGGAGTCCCTGTTTAAACTTGATGACAGTATGACTGTGCAGAAAAATCTGGTCGATGACTATTCCGTTTCTGATGACGGGCTGGTATGGACGATTAAGCTGCGTGATAATGTACAGTTTCAGAGCGGCAATCCAATGGATGCAGATGCGGTAAAGGCCTCACTGGAACGCACCTGTTCGATGCAGAGCAGGGCAGAAAGTGAATTAGATATTGCGTCCATGGAGGCAGATGGGAATGTGCTGACGATAACCACCAAAAAGCCCAATCCGGTTCTGCCAAACTGTCTTTGCGATCCGTATTCCGGAATTGTTGATGTAAAGAGCATTGGTGATGACGGAGATGCAACGGTTGGTACCGGACCGTTTAAACTTGTGGAATATGTAGAAAATGAGCGCATGGAACTGGATGCTTTTGATGATTACTGGGCAGGAAAGCCGGCAAGCAAGCATGTAACGATCCGATCTATCAGTGATCTGGACGCATCCAGTATGGCGCTGCAAAATAAAGAACTGGATGCATGTTACGGACTTTCCTACGACGCAAGAGACCTTTTTGACGGGACACCTGGTTTTAAAATTTCACAGGCGGCAACATCCAGAGTTTACAAAGTCTATTTTAATCTGGAGCATGAATTTACTGGAGATCCGAACTTCCGTAAGGCAGTCGGCATGGCAATTGATAAATCAAGCTACGCACAGGTACTCGTGAATGGTGCCGGTACGCCTGCAAAAACGAGTTTTCCGGAAGTGACGCCATTTGCAGAAAAAACAGATGTGTCGGCAGTACCGGACTTTGATATGGACGGAGCAAAGGCGCTTCTTGAGGAGAGCGGCTATATTGATACAGATGGGGATGGAATTCTGGAAAAGGATGGTCAGAAGGTATCAATTCAGATCATCACCTATGGCCGGACAGGACTGCCGCAGACGGGTCAGGCTCTGCAGTCCGCTTTGCAGCAGCTTGGCGTGGAGACATCTTTTGAGCAGCTTGACAGTACCGAAGACCGGGGACGTGCCGGTACGTATGATCTGAGTGTCTATGCGGAGGTCACGCTGCCTACCGGAGATCCGTATTCTTATCTGATGAATAATTTTGGAACGGATGGAATACAGAATTTCGGAAAATATTCCAACGCAGAAGTAGATGAGCTGCTGGATCAGCTTGCGATGGAATTTGACGTAGATAAAAGAAATGAACTGGCAGCACAGATTGACGGAATCGTTCTGTCTGATAATTCAATCTGCAATATCTTTCATCTGAATATGTATATGGCCATGAAGGATACCGTGGTGGGACTGGATCAGTCTCCGGTAGATTATTATCATATTACTTATCAGACCTGTGTGGAGGAGTAATGAAGGAAAAAGAAGCATTACTGGAAGTTCGGTCTTTGTGTGTCCGTTATCCGGGGAATGAAAAGGAAATTTTACATCAGGTAGATATGACTGTTTTACCTGGGACAATAACCTGCGTGATCGGAGAAAGCGGAAGCGGAAAAAGTACGTTGCTGCAGGCAATCTTACAGCTTCCGGGCAAGGTGGAGATCACGCAGGGAGAAATTACTTTTTGCGGACAGAATCTCCAGACGATGTCAGAAACAAAGCAGCGTGCAGTCCGTGGCAGCAGTATGGGGGTCGTGTTTCAGGAGCCTGGAGCGTCCCTGAATCCGATCCGCAGGATCGGGCGGCAGTTTTATGACGCGCTGCATGCACATGACAGAACGGTTACAAGGACTGAAGCCAGGAAAATGGCATTTGAAATTCTGCAGAGCATGCAGTTTGAGGATCCGGATCGGATTTTGAACTGCTGTCCGCTTCAGCTTTCCGGCGGCATGAATCAGCGGGTGGCCATTGCGCTTGCGATGGTACTGAAACCATCACTTTTGCTGGCTGATGAGCCGACCAGTGCACTGGATGTAACGGTGCAGCTTCAGATTACAGAGGAGCTGCTTCAGATCAGGAAGCAGTATGGGACCTCTGTTTTGCTGATTACCCACAGTATGGGCGTTGCAGCGAAACTGGCGGATCAGATTGCAGTCATGCGTGACGGACAGATTGTGGAATATGGTTCGAAGGAACAGGTATTGTATCACCCATTACATTCTTATACAAAGGAGCTGCTGAGGGCAGTACCGAAGCTGGAAGATTCTGCCGGAAAAAATTTTTCAAAAGAGAGCCGGCAGCCGATTCTTGAGGTGAAGCATGTGGAAAAAACCTTTCGGGAACCGGGAGGCAGGCGTTTTAAGGCGCTGGATGATCTGTCGCTGACCGTGTTCGAAGGGGAATGCGCAGGAATTGTTGGAGAAAGCGGATGCGGGAAATCGACGTTGGCGCACATCATAACACGGCTGGCAGCTCCGAACCATGGATCCGTCTGGTTCTGCGGGACAGAGCTGTCAGCCAAAAAGCAGCGTGAACTGCGCAGGACATACCGGGATATGAAAATGATTTTTCAGGAACCGCGCTCCTCGTTTGATCCACGGCTCACCATCGGAAAAAGTATCCGGGATGCATTAAAGCCGGTCATGCCGAACAAAAAAGAACAGAGATTGGAAACAGAACGCCTGCTGGAGACAGCCGGGCTGAAGGGCAGCTATGCAGACATGTATCCGTGGCAGGTCAGCGTAGGGGAATGTCAGCGGGCAGCGATTGCCCGGGCGATCGCTCAAAATCCACGTTTTCTGATCTGTGATGAAGCGACCTCAGCATTAGATGTGTCGGTACAGGCACAGATTATGGAACTGCTGATCCGTATCAGAAAAGAAAAGAATCTTTCAATTCTCTTCATCTCACATGATCTTGCACTGGTAAGCAGCTTCTGTGATCGGATATATGTCCTGAACCACGGGAAAGTAGTGGAATCAGGGGAAACGGCACAGATTATCCATGCGCCGCAGCAGCCATATACAAAAAAGCTGATCGCCTCTTTATTGACAGTATAAAAGACAGGAGGAATTTAACACATGTTGACACAGGAACAGATCAATCAGGACTGGACGGTACGGTCTGATAATTATAACCGTTATGTAGAGGAGGAGTTTGCCACAGAGCGTCCGGCAAAGTGGCTGGAACGCATTGAGAAAAATGCGCCTTCTGGTCGTCCGCTCAAAATTTTGGACGCCGGGTGCGGACCTGGATTTTTTTCTGTGCTTTTGTCCAGGGCAGGACATCAGGTGACCGGGATAGACGGATCAGAAGGAATGCTGGAGCATGCCAGGGAAAACGCACGCAGATTCGAAGTGGTGCCGGAGCTTGTGCAGGGGGATTTTGGCGACCTTCCATTTGCCGACAATACCTTTGATCTTGTTATAAGCCGGAACGTGACGCATATTATCCGGAACCATCTGAAGGTCTACGGGGAATGGCTCAGAGTCCTGAAGCCAGATGGCGTTTTGCTGATTTTTGACGCAAACTGGCATTTACCATATCAGCCAGGCAGCGTCCGTGAAGAAGCGATCAGAAGAGAACGGCTTGGACTTGAAAAATATCACAGTGGTTATACGCATGATGGTTCCTATGAATATATTGACAGCGAACTTAATCCGGAAAACTACCGTGTGTTTGGAAAAGCACAGCGCCCTGATTTTGATCTGGGAGTGCTGGCACAGCTTCCATGTAAAGAAATATCTTTTGAACGGGATGTCACAGAAGAACTGTGGAGTGAACGGGAAAAACTGTTTTATGGAGCTACGCCATTGTATATGATTCGCGCAGTGAAGCAATAGAGGGAAGACATGGAAAAAAGAAGCAGCTGCGGCTGCTTCTTTTTTCAGATGTACCAGTAAGGAAGCTGGAGTACATTTTCACGCAATGCGCCTGGAGCAGGGCACATACAGATGACAGCTCCTGTCCCGCGTTTCTTTTCCGGGATCTGATCGAGAATCTCTGGCGATAAGGTGTTTACAATACTCATAAAGGGCTCCTTTGGGTTATTATTTAAGATTCGACACCTTAATTTTACCACAAATGGAAAAGTCAGGAAAACAATTCAGACCGGATAATTGCAATCCGCTTTGATATTTACCCATGACCGGGTAATAAAGCAGAATGGTAACTACAGAATGTAAACAATTACATTTTGGAAGAAGAGGTGGAGAAAGCAGAAAATCAGGGAAGATAGCGGGGAAAATAGCAGCATTCACGGTTGAAAAAATTTGAAAATCCATGTAAACTATTATGAAAAAGGATCTGAAAATGTAATTAATGTAAACGTTGACACAGGAAAAAAACGGTGCTACAGTGAACACGGAAAAGGGGAGGTATCATGGCAACCATCAGAGATGTGGCAAAGTATGCGGGCGTGTCGACCGCGACGGTATCCAGAGTGCTGAATAAGAAGGATGTAGTAAGCGAGGAGACGCTGCAGAAGGTGACGGAAGCGGTGGAGAAGCTCTCCTATCATCCGAACCTGCTGGCAAGATCGCTTGTGCAGGGAAAAAATGATACGATCGGCGTGCTGCTTCCGTCGTTTGATCATCCGTACTGGGGCGAGATGGCTCAGCGGCTTGACCAGGCGGCAAAGAAGCGTGGCTATTACCTCCTTTTTACGGAGTATTCCGGGAAGGAAGAGGAGAAAAGAAAAGCCTTTGAGTATCTTGTGACGCGGAAGGTAGGTGGTATCATTGCCTGCTGTCCGCTGGAAAAAGAAGCACAGGAGCGTCTCCGAGGCGAGATACGCAAGGTAGAGATGCCGCTTCTGTCTTTTGTCTGGGTGACTGACTCCTTTCCTCAGGTGATTCCGGATGACCGGCAGGGCGGACTGCTGGCGGCAAGACACCTTCTTGCCAAAGGCTGCCGGAATATTGTGCATGTCAGCGGAGACCTGAAAATGTATAAAGAGACAAATGAGCGCACGTATGCATTTGTCAGAGAAATTGAGAAGAGAGGCCATACCTGTATCATTTACGAGTGTCCGCTTTACGGAACCGAAAAAGAGGAGATGCAGGAAGTGGTAAACAAAATTTTTTACGAGCAACCACAGATGGACGGCCTGTTTTTGAGCAATGATATTCTGGCGGCGCTTTCTGTCAGTTATGCGCTGGCGCAGGGCATCCGCGTACCGGAGGAGCTTCGGATCATCGGGTATGATGATGTGTGGATGAGTTCATTTCTGTATCCGCCGCTCACAACGATCCGGCAAAACTACGAGAAGCTCTCAGAGCAGGCAATCGAAAAAATGATCCGGATGATCGGCGGGGAGCCGATTGAGGAGAAGACGGTGGTGCCGGTGGAGCTGATTGAGCGGAAGACAACGTGAACGCAGATAAGCATTCCCACGCTTCAAGTGCGCGGAGCGCTAAGCGGTGGGTAAGGGAAGGCTTATGTCAGATTGTGCAGGCAGAAAAAAATGAGCGAAACAGAACAGGGAAGCTGCAAAATACGCAAAAAGCGTGTGTGAAAAAATATGCAACCACAGAACACAGGAGGATGAGAAAATGAAACTTTATTATCAGCCGGAGGGCCATTGGTTTGGCGATTGTATGCCGTTTGGAAAAGGAGATACCTTTTATCTGTTTCATCAGAGAGATACCCGTGTACCCTGCCCGTTTGGAGAACCATTCGGATGGGATCTGGCTCTGACGAAGGATTTTGTGCATTATGAGGATTGCGGAACAGCAATTCCGCGCGGAGGCGATGACGAGCAGGATCAGTTCATCTATGCGGGGAGTATCTGCGAGGACCGTGAGGGAAGGTATCATGCATTTTATACAGGCTACAACCGCGATTATCCAGCACAGGGAAAGGCTTCCCAGGTGCTGATGCATGCGACGAGCGAGGATCTGAAGCACTGGACGAAGACGAAGGACGCAGTGACATTCGTGCCGCAGCCGGGCTACGACCCGGATGACTGGAGAGACCCGTTTGTGCTGTGGGATGAGGAGAAGGAGCGCTATATCCTGATCCTCGGCGCACGTCTTGCGGGCAATAAAAACCGTACCACGGGCCGTACTGTTTACTTTACCTCCAAAGATTTAACCGATTGGAAATTTGAGGGCGATTTTTGGGCGCCAGACCTCTTTACGATGCACGAAATGCCGGATCTGTTCAAAATGGGTGACTGGTGGTATCTGATCACGACGGAGTATTCTCATGCGTCGACACAGGTATACCGCATGGCGAAGAGTCTGGAAGGACCTTGGATCGCACCGGAGGATGATGCGTTTGATGGCAGAGCCTACTATGCAGGCCGTACATTTATGCTTCATGATCAGCGGATTCTGTTTGGCTGGGTGCCGACCCGTGCCAATGAGACCGACAGTGCGAATCTTGTTTACGACAGCGAGTCGGACAAAGAGGACTTTATCTGGGCAGGCACGTATGTGGCGCATGAGCTGTACCAGCGGCCGGACGGGACGCTTGGCTGCCGTATCCCGGATACGGTGTGGAATGCATTTCAGGAGGTGCAGCCGATCGAGGATGTGATCCTTACGAGAGAGTCCGGACGCGCGCTGAAACATATCTGGAAAAATGCGGGCGACTGCTTCCGGTTTGAGGCGGATGTGACATTCGCAGAGGGAACACGGGGCTTTTCAATCGGACTGCGTGCGCAGGAGGAAGACGATGAATTTTATTCATTCTCATTTGAGTGTACACGCAACCGTGTGATTTTTGAGAAATCTCCGAACTGGCCATGGCCGCGTATGAACAATATGGGACTCGAGCGTCCGATCCACCTGGAGGCTGGAAAGACTTACCACGTTCAGATCATTGCAGATGATACGATTGCGACTGTTTATGTCGATGGCGTTGCGATGAACACACGTATGTACACAAATCCGGGTGAGGGTATCTGCCTTGGTGTGACTGACGGAAGCGCAAAATTTGAGCATATGTCAATTGGATTTCTGGAGAAGTAGGGCCGGGAGAAACATCGGTTGAGAAGAGAATAACAGACGGGAAAAGGGCATTGATCGGGTATCAGTGCCTTTTTTTCATGGAGATGAAAAGTGGAGAAACAGATATAGGATTGCGTTTTTAAAGATGGACGGAGGGAGTATTTTATGCTATGATTTTTCTGCACTGGAAGGCCAGTATTTTTATAAAATTGAGGCAGTAAACATTATGAAAGAAGAAACAAAATCAAAAGAAATGGACATGTTAAACGGCGGTCTTGCGGGTAAGTTGATCCTGTTTGCGATTCCGCTGGCACTGAGCAGTATTCTGCAGCAGCTGTTTAACTCGGCGGATGTCGCAGTAGTCGGACGGTTTGCCGGGGATCAGGCGCTGGCGGCGGTGGGCAGCTGTGTGGCGCTCGTAGGAATTTTTGTCAATCTGATCGTGGGGCTTTCGGTCGGGCCGAACGCGGCACTCGCTAACCTGATCGGGCAGAGGAGAAGAGACGGGATCAATCGGATGCTGCACACGATTCTGACGTTTGCCGTGATATCCGGAATTGTCCTGATGGGACTTGGACTTTTATCGGCAAGAGTAGTTCTGAAGGCGTCCGGTACGCCGGACACGGTGCTGGGTCAGGCGCTTTTGTACATTCGGATCTATTTTCTTTGTGTACCGTTTATGTTGGTCTACAACTTCGGCTCCGCGATCCTGCGAAGCTATGGCGATACGAGGCGGCCGATGTATTACCTGATTGTCTCTGGCACAGTGAATGTAATCCTGAACCTGATTCTTGTGATCTGCTTCGGGCTTGGTGTAGCCGGTGTGGCGATTGCGACGGTCATTTCGAATGTTTTAAGTGCGGGACTTGTGACGCTTCACCTGTATCATCGGGAAGATGAGTTTCAGTTCCGTTTGCGAAATATGAAGATCAACGGGCAGGATCTGAAAAAGATTCTGGTGATCGGCATTCCGGCCGGAATCCAGGGCGCGATCTTTTCTGTATCAAATGTCTTTATCCAGAGCGGAATCAATTCATTTGGTGAGGCAGCGATTGCAGGCTCATCACTGGCACTGAATTTTGAGTATTTTACGTATGATATCGCGTCAGCCTTTGCGCAGGCGGCGGTTACATTTACCAGTCAGAATTACGGTGCGGGCAATTTGAAGCGCTGCAAGAAGATCTTCTGGCTCTGCCTGCTGTTTGGATTTGGGTTTACCGAGATACTGAGCATCGTTTTTATGATCTGGGATGACTTTTTTGTGAGTATCTACACGGTCAGCGAGGCGGTCGCAGGCTATGCGATCATCCGGATGTGGCACGTATGCGCACTTGAGGGACTGACCGCGACGTATGAGGTGGAGAGCGCAGCGCTGCGCGGAATGGGAAAATCACTGGAGCCGTCGATCATCACGGTGCTTGGCACGGTCGTGTTCCGCATGATCTGGCTTGTGACGATATTCCGGCTTGTACCGACGTTTGACATGCTGATGAATGTTTATGTGGCGTCATGGATCTTTACCGGAGGTGCGATCTTTATTGTGTACAGGAGGCATATGCGGAAACTAGAGCAGGTACATCAGACTGTGTGAAAAGAGAAAAATATCACCTGCAATTATCAGAAGAACAGCCACGCGAAAGGAAAAAACATATGTTTATCAAAGGCACATTTTTATACACTCCCTCCATCACGGAACTGACCGTGGAGCAAGGCTATCTGCATATCAAAGAGGGAAAAACAGACGGATTTTATGAGGAAATTCCGCAGGCACTGACGGGAGAGGAAGTACGTGACTATGGGGACGCGGTGATCATTCCGGCGTTTAATGACCTGCACATCCATGCACCGCAGTACATCAACCGCGGCGTCGGGTTTGACCGGGAGCTGATGCCGTGGCTGGAGACGTACACGTTTCCGGTGGAGGCAAAATACAGGGATATCGAATTTGCTGCGAAGGCATACCAGATTTTTCTGAGGCGGCTCTGGGCCTGCGGTACGATGCGGTTTTCGGCATTTGCGACGATGCATGCGCCGGGCACTTGGGAGCTGATGCGCCAGGTGGAGCGAAGCGGCATGCGGGCGTACATCGGGAAGGTGAATATGGACCGGAACTCACCTGAGTACCTTTGCGAGGAGACGGAGCGCTCCCTGGCGGAGACAGAGGAGCTGATCTGCCGCAGCGAAGAAGAATTAAAGCACGTAAAATATATCATCACGCCGCGTTTTGTCCCGGCTACATCGGAAAAGCTGATGGCAGGCCTGGGAGAACTCGCAGAAAAATATGACCTTCCGGTGCAGTCGCATCTGTCAGAAAATAAGAGCGAGATTGCGTTTGTGAAAGAGCTGCACCCGGATATTCCGACCTACACGGAGGTGTACAATGCATTTGGACTTCTGCGAAAAGAGAAAACGATCATGGCACATGCAATCCACCTCTCGGACAGGGAAAAAGAGTTGCTGAAGGAAAAACAGGCGACGCTCTGCCACTGTGCTCAGTCGAATGCTGACCTGTCAAGCGGTGTCATGCCGGTGCGGAGAAATCTGGAGTTTGGACTTGACTGCGTGATCGCAAGCGACGTAGCGGGCAGCCATACGCCTGCAATGAACCGTCATCTTGCGATGTGCATCGAGGTATCAAAGCTTCATGCATTGAATCATCCGCAGGAGCGGCCGCTGCAGCTTGCGGAAGCACTGTATCTGGCCACAAAGAAGCCGGGCCGCTTTTTCGGAAAGGTGGGCAGCTTCGAAAAAGGGTATGAGTTCGATGCGCTGGTGATCGATATGGCGGAGCCGGAGCTTTCGGGTACGTTTTCGCGGACACCGTTCGAGACGCTCGAGCAGTTCATCTACGATGGTGATGACCGGAACATAAAGGCGCGGTACTGCGCAGGAGAGCTGCTGGACGAAGAGATATGGGAGAAGTAAGAGAGGACAGAGCTGTCAGAAGGACTTTCATTTATAGATACAGGAGGCTTTGGCATTGCGAAGTACATTATCCGGTTTCATGGCGCGGTTAGCGGAAAAGAAGGCAGATGAGCTTTACGAAGAAAATCAAAAGAAGAATATTGGGGTATTAAAGATGCCGGCTTCCTTTTTCTGGTTTGGACTTGCGGGCATGGTAGTTTTTGGAGTGCTTTTGATCGTGGTTGCGCCGGTGGCAGATGATAATGGACTTTCCTATGGGCTTTTTGGTTTCCTGTTTGTTTCTGGGTTATTGATTGCAGTAATTCAGAAAAACTGTCTGGCGCTGTATCGGGACAATGAGATTATATATCGAAACATTCTTCGGATAACGCGAAAATATGATTGCAGGGAAATTGACTGCGCATATTACAGCGATGGCGGCGGTATTTTGTTTGTATTCAAAGATGGACGAAAGCTCCGTTTTGATAAAGACGAAAGAGTTTTTTACCGGGACATCGTGAAACGGGAGCAGGTGAAATGCAGGTTCCGGGGAGATGAAAAGCCGGTGATTAAGGCGGGCTACCATCCGCTTTTACTTGGATTTTTCTGGGTGCTGATTTTGAGTATGATTGTATTAGTTTTGCAGCGGCCGGATTGGGATACGATTTTGACGATAATGATAATGGCTCTGATTTTTCTCGGTTTTCAGCTGAGCACCACGTCGTACGATAAAGAACGCAAGATCCTGACACGCAGAATATACGGCTTTCCATTCAAATACGATATGAGCCGCTGCAAGGCAAAAGCAGTTTATGAGGGTGATCTTGTCAAAGGAATCGCGATTTATAAAAATGGAAGAAAAAGAGTAAAAATCCCGGTTGGAACGGAATACAGAAATTCTGCCGCGCTGGCCTATGCGCTTTGCGGAGTTTATGTATACCGGCAGTGGCGGTAAGACTGGAGAAACGGAAGTGGATTTCCATTTTCAAAGAGGAGGGGATTGAGTGCAGCAATTTTTATCGAATCTCATAGCGGGACTGGCAGGGAAAAAAGCAAAAGAGATTTATGAGAAGAGCCAAAAGGAAAATATAGGTATGATAAAGCTGCCAGGCTTCTTCTTCTGGTTTGGAATTACAGAGATGATAGTCTGTGCAACATTGATGGTGATCCTGTTCCTGTTTTTTCTGCCGCAGGAGGGTGCATGGGGTTGTATCGGTATTTTGGGATTTTTGTTTGTTACAGGACTGGTTCTTGTGGTAATTCAGAAAAACTGTCTGATTGTATATCGGGAGAGGGAGCTCATTTATCGAAATTTTTTCCGTATAACGATTCGATTTGACTGTAGGGAAATTAAATGTGCATATTATAAAAATGGTGGCGGTATTTTGCTTGTATTCAAAAATGGAAGAAAGTTTGGTTTTGGTAAAGAGGACAGCTTTTTCTATCGGCAACTGATAAAAAGAGAGCATGTCACCTGCCAGTTTAAAGGGGAAGAAAAACCAAACATTAAGGTGGGATATACACCGCTTTTTACAGCTGTTTTGTGGATTGTGTGTGCGATACCACTGCCGGCATTGGTGGCGCAGGGAGATATGGATGCCATCTTGATTATAGTTTGTGATGTGTTGTTTTGCTTTTGGCTTTTACTTGAAATGCGTATAGCGATATATGACAAAAAGCGGAAAATACTCACAGTGAGACAATATGGGATACGAAGAAAATACGATATGAATTGCTGTAAGGCGGATTTGGTCTATAAAAACGGCGTTGTTGAAGAAATAGCCGTCTATGAAAATAATAAAAAGGTTGCAAAGATTCCAGTTTCAAATATACATAAAAATTCTGCCGAACTGGCGTATGTACTTTGTGGGAAGTATGTATATGATGAGTGGAAGTAAAGATTGAAAATGAAACTTTGCCAGGAGTCAAAATAGAAAAGATTATGAAAAAGGCAGCAAAATCAAAAGAAATAGACGAGAAAAGCTGGTAGAGATAAAAAACACGGCTGATTCGGAGTGCCATTCCGGATCAGCCATATTTTATGTACGGGGAAAAATGAAATTTATACCGTTTGCGCCGGGTGCTGGCGGAAGCCCATCATCTTATAATAGCATGGAATCAGCAGCGCGCACGCCCCGAACCACGCGAGCGGGCTGGCGATGCAGACGGCGGTGTAGCCGATGAACGAGGACAGCCAGACGGTGGCGGCAAGCCGCATGACGAGCTCGATCATGCAGGCGAGGAAGGGCGCACGGCCGTTTTGCATGCTCTGGATGGAGGTGCGGTAGACGGCAAGCAGTCCGAGCAGAAGGTAAAACGGTGCGACAATTGTAAGGTAGACATCGGAATAATAATAGATTTCCGGTGTCGGGGCGGAGAGGAACATCCGCACGATCGGATGGCGCAGCAGCAGGATTCCGGCGCACATCAAAATGTTGAAGGCCTCCGTCTGGATCAGGCAGGCACGCACGCCCATGCGGATGCGCTCCGTCTTGCCGGCGCCGAAATTCTGGGCGACGTAATTTGAAATTGCGGTCATCATCGCATTATTGACGAGCACCGAGAGCTGGTCGGCTTTGGAAGCAGCTGTGTATCCGGCAACGGCCGCGGTGCCGAGCGAATTGACGACGGCCTGCATTGCAAGCTGGCCGATGCACATGACGGACATCTGAAAGCCCATCGGGAAGCCGGTTTTTAAGTGCAGACGGATGCTCGCATTCAGATCGCGGAAGTCTTCGCGGTGCAGATGCAGCACCTGAAAATTTTTCAGACCAACGAGCAGGGAAAGCAGCGCTGAGAGGAACTGCGAGAGGATCGTAGCCCAGGCTGCTCCGGCAACGCCCATATGGAATACCAGAATAAAAAACAGATCGAGAAAGATATTCAGGATCGAGGAAAACACCAGAAAATAGAGTGGTGCTTTGCTGTCACCGAGGGCGCGGAGCATGTTTGAGATCATGTTGTAGAAGACCGTCGCTCCGGTGCCGAGGAGAACGACAAACATGTAGTCGTAGGCCTCGCCTGAGATGTCAACCGGAATCTGCATCAGATACAGGATTTCGTGGGCAAACAGGCAGCAGATCAGAGTCAGCACGACGGTAAAAACGATGCTTAGAATCGTGGAAACTGCGACACTTTTGCGCATGCCCTTTTCATCCTTCGCACCGCAGCGCTGCCCGAGGCAGATACCGAAGCCGCCGGTGAACCCGTTGATAAAGCAGAACACAAAATAAATGATAATGCTGGTGGAACCGACTGCAGCAAGTGAGTTTGCGCCGAGTGTTTTGCCGACGATAACGGAGTCTGCCAGAGTATAAAAGAGCTGAAACAGATTTCCGAGGATTACGGGAATCGCAAATTTGAGCAGTGATCGGAAGGGATTACCGACCGTGAGATCCATTTCTTTTGAGCGTGACATTAAAAAAACCTCCTTATTGCGAAAAAACAGAACAAAAGTTATAATCAGAAGATAATAGAAATCGCAAACAGCAGTAATGGAGAAGGATAAAATGCGAAAAATTCTGACAGATGATACAAAACGTGAGCTTTCCATGCATGGCAGTGAACAGTTTCCGATGACAGTCAGCCATGATGACCTGTGGGATTTTGAAGGAAAGCGTGTGTCGGTTCACTGGCATGGAGAACTGGAGTTCAGTTTGCCGAGGAAAGGAACTGCAGTTTATCAGGTTGGCCGGAAACGCTATGAAATCAGTCCGGGCGAGGGACTTTTGCTCAATCAGAATGTTCCGCACAGCTGCTATCCGGCTGGTCGGCAGCAGGTTCGTTACAGTACCGTGCTGGTACGCCCGGATTTTTTATACGGAGAATTCGGGAGTGATGTGGAACGAAAGTGCTTTCGTCCGTTCCTGCAGAATTCTGCGGTACCGTGCATCCGTTTTGGAACCGGAACGATGTGGGAGCGGGATGTCCTGCAAAAGCTTGATCTGGTGGAAGAAATCTTTGACCGAGGCAGCTACTGCTATGAACTGAAAATCAAAGGATTGCTTTGTGACATATGCAGTATTATTTTTGAAGCAAACCGGGAGAAATTTTCAGAATATGTTCCGGCCAATCAGCTGGAACTGGATCGTCTGGAACAAATGCTGGATTATTTAACATAAAACAAGCAAGAATTCTCCCACCTCTGCAGGTGGTGAGATGAATTGCAAAATATTTTTCTGAAATGAAAAAAGAACACTTGTTTTGTATTCCGAAATGTGGTATAATATAATCAGTCGAAAATGAAAGGAATACTGATTATATGAAAGAAATGGACCATAATGCTCATTCAGTATATCTCATGTATTACCATCTGATTATGGTTGTAAAATACCGGAGAAATGTAATTGATGATCCGGTTTCAAAACGGGCAAGAGAAATATGGGAATATATCGCACCCTCCTACGGGATCACACTGGAGGAGTGGAACCATGATGTGGATCATGTCCATGTTATGTTCCGTGCACAGCCAAAATCAGAACTCAGCAAATTTATCAATGCCTATAAAAGTGCGAGCAGCCGTCTGCTGAAAAAGGAGTATCCGGAAATCCGGGAAAAACTTTGGAAGGAAGCATTCTGGAGCCAGAGTTTTTGTCTGCTGACAGCGGGAGGCGCACCGGCTGAAGTGATCCGGCAGTACATCGAGAGTCAGGGGGAAAAGCGATGAACCAGGCATTCCGTTTCCGCATCTATCCAACAAAAGAACAGGAGCTTCTGCTGGCAAAGACATTTGGCTGCTGCAGGTTTCTGTACAACCAGATGCTGAATGCGAAGATTGAGGAATATAAGAAGACCGGAAAAATGCTGAGGAATACCCCCGCGATGTACAAAAAGGAATATCCATTCCTGAAAGAAGTGGATTCCCTGGCGCTTGCGAACGTGCAGCTGCACCTGGAGCGGGCATACCGGAACTTTTTTGGGAATCCGGCTGCCGGTTTTCCGAAATTCAAGTCAAAACACAGAAACAAAAACAGCTATACAACAAATATGGTAAACGGAAACATTCAGGTGGACGGGCAGCGGCTGAAGCTTCCGAAGCTGAAATGGATCCGGATGAAAAAGCACAGGGAGATCCCGGAATACTGCTGTCTGAAATCGGTGACGGTAAGCAGGGAACCTTCCGGAAAATATTATGCCAGCCTGTTGTGCGAGGCTCCTGACTGTGAAAACCAAACAGCGGGAAAAACGTACGGGGATGCAAGGATTCTGGGGATTGATTATGCGATGCATGGAATGGCAGTGTTTTCGGAGGAAACAGGGGAGATAAATGCCGGTTATTACAGAAAAAGCGAGAAAAAACTTGCGTGGGAACAGAGGAAACTGTCCCGCTGTGTGAAAGGCAGCCAGAATTATCTCCGGCAGAGACGCCGTCTCGCACTGTGTCATGAAAAAATCCGGAACCAGAGAAGGGATTTTCTCCATAAACTGAGCCGGAAAATCGCAGACCGTTATGATGTGGCGGCAGTAGAAGACATCAATATGAAAGCGATGAGCCGGTGCATGCATTTCGGGAAAAGTGTGCTGGATAACAGCTATGGGAAATTCCGGGAGATGCTGGAATACAAACTGCGCCGGCAGGGAAAACGTCTGGTAAAGGTGGACCGTTTCTTCCCGTCCAGTAAAAAATGCTGTAAATGCGGGGCGGTAAAGAAAGAACTGAAATTATCAGAACGGATCTATATCTGCCCATGTGGGAACCGGATGGACCGTGACTTAAATGCAGCCATCAATATCCGGGAAGAAGCGCGGCGCATGTTGTGTGCATAAGAAAAATAAGTCCGTATCCGGACAGAATGGAATAAGCCCGTAACCGGGCAGAAAAACCGCGGGGCACGCGGGGATAGCCTGTGAAACCTGGCTCGCTGGAGCTATTGAACAGGAAGCCCCCACTTCAAAATCGGAGATTTAAGTGGTGGGAGCATGTCACACACCCATTTTGACTCCGTAGTGACGCTGCAGGAAATCGCAGATCAGGTTCATCTTTCCAGAGAAGTCTGTTGTCGGCTGTTTCATAAGCTGACGGGAAAAACTGTGACCGGATATCTCGAGGAATATCGTGTGGGAAAAAGCTTTGCGCTGGTGCAAAGCGGACAATATTCCATGACCCAGATCGCAGATATGACAGGCTTCAGCAGTGCAAGCCGGTTTGCGGCAGCCTTCCGAAAGCAGTTCGGCTGTAATCCCGGAGCATATCGTTCTTTCACGGAGAGAAGCAGGCCTCCTGTAAGGCCAGGGGAAGCTGCTTCCGAACAGTTCCCTATTATAAAAGCAAAGAAGGAAAATGGCGATTCAGGTATTGTTGTATGTGATACAGATATTGAGGAGATCGGCGGCAAAAGCCGCCGCCTGCTCGATCTTAAAGATATGAGATGAGGTAGCGGATATGGAAAAAGACCCATTTAACCGAGTCAAGCAAGTCCCCTGCTTCAATTGCGCGGAGCAATAAGCAGTGGGTGGGGACTTGCTTGTATCAGGAGTGGTACAAGCCACTCCTGATAAGCTGCGAAGCAGCTACTCGGTTATGAGCAAGTAGCGAAGCGGATTGCGAATATCCGCTTTGACCCGAGTCAAGCAAGTCCCCTGCTTCGATTGCGAGGAGTAATTAGCAGGGCAGGAGTATCAGGCAGGAACGATTTTCCCTTTTGGGCATACTTTAACAGCAGATGCCTGGAAAGGAGCAGTTGTATGAAAAAGAAAATCTGGATTTCTCTGGCGGCGGCCGGATTGCTTGGTGTGATGGCACTGCCGACCGCTGCGTGTGCAGAAGAGACAGCAAAGGAAACGGTAAAAGAGAGCGGGAAGGAAAGCGAAAAAGAGGAGATAAAAGTACTCACGGAGGTTACGTTAAATGAAGTGGCGCATTCCATCTTTTATGCGCCGCAGTATGTGGCAATTGAAAATGGCTATTTTGAAGAGGAGGGCATTGACCTGACGCTTGTCACAGGCTTTGGCGCCGACAAGGTCATGACAGCGCTGCTCTCCGGTGAAGCAGAAATTGGATTTATGGGATCAGAGGCATCGATTTATACGTATAGCGGCGGCGCGGCAGATGCACCGGTCAATTTTGCACAGCTGACACAGCGTGCCGGAAATTTCCTCGTGGCAAGAGAAGAAATGCCCGACTTTGAATGGACAGATCTGGCAGGGGAAGAAGTACTTGGCGGGCGAAAAGGTGGCGTACATATATCAATGTAAATTATGAGACGATTGTGATTTTGTGTAATTGGGGGGATGGATTGAACAGTGCGAAGAATCTATAAAAGAAGTGGCGGAAATACCAGCAATGATATTTCCGCCATTTTACAACTCCGAATATCCTATCCAGAGCTACTTTGTATTCATAGTATATGTTTTAAAATCAAGTTTTATGAAATGTAAAAAGGAACTCGTCCAGAGCCCCTTTCCTTTGAATAAGTAATAATATCTTTCTCACTCCGGAAAAAGACTTCTTTGTACTTATTATAATACTGGTTCAATTACTCCTTGTCAATATTTATTTTTATCTTTGTAATGTGTTCTGTCAAAGAAATATCATCTGGCAATTCAAGAATTTTCCTTAGTTCAGCAAGTTCGTCCTGTGCCTTATTACGTTCTTCTTTTATTTTTGAAATATATTGCAATTTATCATCCAATCGTTTATTTAGATCGGAGTAATATCCCATAAGGCCGACTGTTTTAGCAATTGCTTCGTCAATTTTTTTCATATCTGTTTTTGGTAAAGAGCCTACAAGATCACCTAATCTTGCTTTGCTGACACACATCATATTGGATGTGTTTGCTTGACCATCAAGAATAATATTACCTGATGCATCTGTCTGAGGGGTAATATTTGCTACACAGGGTAAAATGCTGGTATCATGAGTAATTGGAATTACAATAGTGTTACCAGAACGGGAGTTAGCAACATCATTTTGAATAATAACAGCTGGTCTCTCTTTTTGCATTTCGCTTCCAATTCCACAGCCGAAATTGCAACGATATACCTGTCCTCTCTTTACAGCTCTGGAGCGGGCATTTTGTGCAATAGAATCTAAATATAGTTTAGTTTTTAGCCATTCTAACATTTTTTGAACTTGTACAAGTTCAATCTTCATTGTCATACCTCCCTTTTGCAAGTCTTATATGTACTTCGCTGAAAAATATTTCAGATAAAAAAGGAGAGGGGCCTCGGCACCCTCCCCCGATCGCAGGCTTCTCAAGTTTCTGCAATCTGATCACTAAAGATAATATAACTGATATAACTAAGAAAGTCAATCAGAAATTATCTCTATCATAGTATGTGATATGATTTATATTTTATGTTTAATTGCAAAACGTGGACAATTAAACCGTTCAAATCGTGAACGGTAAAATTATTTTAAAGTGGACAGACACGAAAACTGTCCACTTTTTATATGATAGATATAGAAAATTTAAGAAAAAGGATATGACAACCTTGCGGAAACCAACGTATTATCTTTGGCGTAACGATTTTCATTCACAGGAAGAATTTGAAGCGGAACGTAAGAAATATGCAAATATTGGCTTTCGAGTTGTCACATTTCTGGATGGAGATTCAAGCACTAATATTCATGATGGTATTAAAGCACTGATTAAAAATCACTGGGATTAAAAATCTAATTTACATCAATTGCCTTGTAAACTACTTTAAACTCCTCACAAAGAATCCTTGTTTGTCCATTGAATTCAATTTCTGTTTCTTCAAATTCTTCTGTAAAGAATTCTTCATGGATTGCTCGCCAGTATGCAAGACTTCTGTCTCCTTCACCTTCCTTGTAGGCATGCGCTTCTGATACTTCATCAAATGGAACCACTGAAGTCCTAGTGGTTTGAATAATACAAACTGCCTCATCCTTTGAGTTTAAAATAACACTATAATCACCTGGTTGTGGTAATGGCTCCTCTGCTCCTTCAATAAAATACAAATCATATCCAGATGCAGTTGCTGTCTTAATTCCCCTTAATACAAGGTCTGCCAGCTTATCAGGCGCATCTCCAAATTCCCACGCTTCATAAGGTGTATCAATATCTATATTCTCTTTCTCGCAATATGCTTTCCATAATTCTTCTTCTCTCATAATTCTCCAATCTACTTTTTATTCTAATCAATAAAACTGAAAGTTGTCTTTTAAGACTTTCTCATTATTATACCTTCTTTTGATTTGTTAAATTGCTATTTTTAAAATTATATCAAATTCTGTCTCCTTCCGCAATCAACCGAAATATTTGACACTATCTGTTTTTAACGAATCGTAAAATTTTTCCGTATACATTTTCTTGCTTTTGATATATCGTATAATTACATAGAGCATAATAGTTATATTTACATTTTAAGAAAGGTATATCTATGAATGCAGGATATGTTCGTCTCTCCAGAGACGATGATAAAAGGAATTATGTTTCCATAGAGAATCAGAAGCTGATTATCAACCAGTATGCAGCAGATCATGGTGTGGTTATTGACCGCTGGTATGAAGATGATGGCATTTCCGGCTATATTTTTGACAGACCGGGATTTCAGCAGATGATGGCTGATCTGGATAAAGATATTGATACTGTATATGTCAAAGACTTTTCACGCCTTGGCAGACATAATGCAAAGGTGCTGTTGCTTCTGGATGAATTTCAGGAACGTGGAAAACATCTGGTTGTGATTGATGATAATTACGATTCCATGAATTCCAGTGACGATACGATTGGTATTAAAACGTGGTTTAATGAGCGATATGTTAAAGACACCAGTAAAAAAATCAAACGTGCCATAGGTGCCAGACAGAAAGAAGGAACACTGATTACCAGACCACCGTTTGGGTATTGCCGTAATGAAAAGGATAAGACTGTTCTGGAAATTGTACCAAAAGAAGCAGAATACATTAAGCAAATTTATGACTTATATCTTTCCGGTTCCGGCTACCGCAAGATTGCCACATATTTAACCGAACATGGGGCACCTACTCCATCTATGATACAGCGTGAACGTGAAATAGAAGAAGGCAGATTGTCCAAAAGACAGGTAGCTTCTAAATGGTCTGATGCTATGGTAAAAGAGATTCTGGATAATGATTTTTACATTGGTACCTTTCGCCTGAAAAAACGTGCAAGGAATACGGTTCATGGCAAAGATAAACGTGTGCCAAAGGAAGAACAATGTATTTTTGAGAATCATCACCCGGCAATTATTGATAAGGCTACTTTTGCTCTGGTACAGGAATTAAAGGAAAAACGTAACCGTACCAATTATCGGGGAAGTCGGGGACAATGGTTAGGTTCAGAAATTCCGAATCCTTTTGGCAGTTGTCTGTTCTGTAAGGACTGTGGTAGCCGCCTTACGCCAATCAAACGCCAGACATCCAGCAGGGAACGGAAATATTACATCTGCACTACTTATAATACCAAGGGCAGACGTTATTGCTCCAAAGCGCATTTAATTGAAGAGGATGACCTGATGGAAGATGTTCTGACCTATATTAAGATGTGCCGAAATGCTCTCTGTGAAGTTATTTCCACTTATGACTTAAAGGATTTTGAAGCCGAAAAGAAAACGATAGAGGAAAAACGGCAGGAATTGTACACAGCCATCAATGAGCGAAAAAATCAACTGAAAGTTCTGCTTACCCAGAAAGTAAAAGATCTGGCAGTTGCTGCAGGAAATGAAGATTTAATCAATGAGATTTACGATTCTATGCAGAAAGATTTGCTTGCTCAGATTCATGGTCTGGAAATGCAGATAAAGGACCTGAATGAAACTGCCATAGAGACACCTGATGTAAAGGATAAACTGAAAAACGCCCTTGCGGTGGTGGATAAAATCATTGCTGGTGAAAGCCTTGACCGAAGAGATATTGAACTTCTGATTGAAAAAATCGTAGTGGACGAAGATGGAATGCCGGAAATCACATTGAAATATGGCTTATCCAATCTGATCAGTTACAGTCCTGCCGATGAAATGAACCGTAGAGAAAATACCATTATTGCGATTGTGATGAAACTGATTACAGAGGATGAACGGGGGTATACTTCTGCAAAATATCTGTCAGAGCATATCACTGACCTTGGATTCAAAAAAACAAAGCAGAGTATACTTCCATATATGGAGCTGATGAAAGGACTTGGGATTCTTGAATCCACAGATAATCCATTGAAGCCATACAATATTGTAAAATCAAAAGAAGAAATCACGCAGCTTACCAAAGACTATCTGCCAGATATATCGGCAGAGATCACTGCGAAACAAATATCAGGCAATTATTTACATGGTATTAGTTATGACAGGCGGCATGCCGGAAATGGTATTTGAATATATCCTCCGCCAGAACGGTATCGATCCATCCGAGGTGAAAATTGATCAGAGTATCGATTTTGGTTCGACGGCAGCTGCTTTTTCAAGCGGAAAAGGTACGTATACGGTAGAATTTGAACCGAGTGCGACGATTCTGGAGCAGGAGGGTGTGGGATACGTCGTGGCATCGCTCGGAACGGATTCCGGGTATGTGCCGTACACGGCGTACTGTGCAAAAACGGGATATCTGGAGGCACATCCGGAGGTAATCCAGGGATTTGTGAATGCACTGCAAAAGGGAATGGATTACGTGAATGCGCATACGCCGGAGGAGATTGCGGAGGTGATAAGACCGCAGTTTAAGGAGACAGATTTAAAGACAATCACGGCGATCGTGACGCGGTATTATGAGCAGAATACGTGGAAAGAGGATTTGGTCTTTGAGCAGGAAAGCTTTGAGCTGCTGCAGGATATTCTGCAGGAGGCGGGCGAACTGGAGGAGCGTGTGCCGTATGAAGCGCTTGTGAACACGAAGTTTGCGAAGCGGGCGGCGAAGTGACAGGCAGGAAAGAAAAAGCGGTTGTCAGTATTTTCTAACTGGTGTATGATAGAGGCGGAAATGCTCCGGTTCGCAGAGAATGCGAACGATAATGCAGGAGCAAAAGACTTTTAAAAGACCGGAATCTGGCTGCAAAACGGCTGCATAACAGAACGGGCAGTCAGATTCGAAACGATGAACAGAAAGGATGAATTTAGATGAAAAAATATAAGAGAATTTTTACAATCGTCATGGACTCTCTCGGAATCGGTGCAATGCCGGATGCGGCTTCCTATGGCGATGCCGGAACCGATACACTGGGACACATTTCCGACCGGATGGAGACACTGACGATGCCGAATCTTCAGAAGATCGGAATGGCAAACCTGCATCCGTTAAAGCAGGTGGCTCCGGCGGAGCATCCGATGGGATATTATATGACGCTGAAGGAAGCGAGTACCGGAAAGGATACGATGACCGGCCACTGGGAGATGATGGGACTGCATATCACGAAGCCGTTCCAGACCTTTACGGAGCATGGATTTCCGAAGGAGCTGATCGAGGAGCTGGAGAAGCGTACAGGTCACAAGGTTATCGGAAACAAGAGCGCGAGCGGAACGGAGATCCTTGACGAGCTGGCAGAGGAAGAGATCGCAACCGGCCACATGATCGTGTATACTTCGGCTGATTCCGTACTTCAGATCTGCGGCAATGAGGAGACCTTCGGACTGCAGGAGCTGTATCGCTGCTGCGAGATCGCAAGGGAACTGACGATGCGCGACGAGTGGAAGGTCGGCCGTGTCATTGCAAGACCGTATGTCGGAAAGAAAAAAGGAGAGTTTGTCCGCACGAGCAACCGTCATGACTATGCGCTGAAGCCGTACGGAAGGACCGCGTTGAATGCATTGAAGGATGCCGGACTTGAGGTGATTTCTGTCGGCAAGATCTTTGACATTTTTGACGGGGAGGGACTGACGGAGTCAAATAAATCAAAAAGCTCCGTACACGGAATGGAGCAGACAATCGAGATCGCAAAGCGTGATTTTACCGGTCTTTGCTTTACAAACCTTGTGGATTTTGACGCACTGTGGGGTCATCGCCGCAACGTAGAGGGCTATGCACATGAGATCGAGAAGTTCGATGTGAAGCTTGGAGAACTGCTTCCGCTGCTGCGCGATGACGACCTGCTGATCATCACAGCCGACCACGGAAACGACCCGACCCACACCGGTACGGATCATACCCGTGAGAAGGTGCCGTTCCTGGCTTACTCGCCGTCCATGAAGGGCAGCGGAAGCCTTGGCGAATCAGATACCTTTGCAGTGATCGGTGCGACGATCGCAGACAACTTTGGTGTGGCAATGCCGGAAGGAACGATTGGTACATCGCTGCTGGAAAATCTGAAGTGAGTTGACGCAGCCTGACATACCGCCCTTATTTAGATGATAAATTGCGATGATATCTTTTGGAAATCATTTATAAAAATTTCCGGGTCAGGAAAGGCTGGGATTATCCGATTTATTGCGGAACAGCTGTGGCTCCATGGTAAGCGCAGCTGCGGGCAGGACGATATCGATGATTGTACCCTCGCCCTCCATGCTTTCCACCGAAAGGCCGTATGGCGCGCCATAATAGCTGCGAAGCCTCTGATTGACATTTAAAATACCGATGGAACGGTGTCTTTTCCGTCCGTTTTCCTGATGAAGGGATGGATGGGAAGGCGCCGTTTTTTTGTCTTGCCGATCGGTAAGAGCATCTGAAGCAGGTGGATCAGAAAGAATAGGGCCGGAGGCTTTGGAGGGTGCCTCCCATGCTTTCTGAAGCCTGGCAAGCTTGTCTGCCGGAATTCCGCTGCCATTGTCTGCGACGAGAAAGTGCAGTCGTTCTCCTTCTAACTGACAGGAGATGCTGATGTAACAGTCACCTTCCCGGCTGGCAAAGCCATGTTCCACGCTGTTTTCCACAAGCGGCTGAAAAAGAAAGACAGGCAGCTTCATCGTAAGAAATTCCGGCGGAATATTGATGTCGAAGCAGAATTTTCCGGGAAAGCGGATGTTCTGGATCGTCATGTAGCGTTGTACCTGCTGCAGTTCCTCATCAAGCGTTGCAACCGGGAATTTTTCCAGGTTGTAGCGGATCAGATCAGACATGCACAGAGCGATTGTTTCAATCTCCGGAATTTCATGGATTCCGGCAAGAGCTTTGATCACATTTAAGGTATTGTACAGAAAATGATGGTTGATCTGAAATTGAAGCATCTGAACGCGCATCTGCTGTTCTGCAATCTGGGTTTCATAATTTTCACGCAGACTGGTGGAGAGACGGCGGGAAAGACCGTTGAAGCTGAGGATCAGCTGCCGCAGCTCCTGATTGGAACCGCAGGAAGCAATGTCCACCTGGCCGCCCTTTGATGCATCAAGCAGATCAATCTCAGCGCAAAGCGTGGAAACCGGCTTTGTGAGGGCGCGGGAGAGCAGGATGGCAAGCAGCAGTCCGAGCAGAATGCAGGAGAGGAAGATGCCGAAATAGCTGGAAAGCGTATCGCGGTAGGCGTGGGTAACCTTTTCGTTGCTGATGACCTGGACAAGACGCCAGCCGGTCGTCGCATTGATACAGCCATTTACAGCGAACTGCCCGCGGGAGGTTTTCAGGGTATCCTGGAAGGAAGGAGCTTCTTCCGAAAGTGATGCGCTGAGTTCAGACAGCCGCTTCATGGAACCATCGTCTGCAAGCTGGCCGGAATCCGTATCGCAGTTGACCGACCAGGTCAGATCGTTGTCGGCATTGTAGATCAGAAGCATATTTTGGGTTTCCTGAGAAGAAGAAAGAATTTCCACGATCGGACCAAAATCGATTTCTGCGTAGCAAAGCCCGGTTTCCCGGTAATCGTAGCCGTCAAGCAGGACGCGGATCATCGGAAGGGTGTTGCGGCTGGTAGAAGGATTGGTCTGCAGTGGGGCAAAGTATGTCCGGTTTTTTGAACTTCTGGCAATATCGGCCCAGCGGTTGATGTTTTCTTCAATCTGAAGGCGCTGCTGTGCAGTACTGAGGTTGTATTCGAAGGAGTAGCCGTAGCGGTTCAGAAAGTAGACGGCCTGGATCGTGCTGTTGAGCCGGTTGGTCTGACGCATCAGATTGCGAAACAGCGTGGAATCCTGCGCGTAGGAAAGGTAATCTGTCTCATAATTGGTGACCATGGCCTGTCCTGCGTCATCGTTTAGCAGTGGCGTATCTGCGACATTGACTGCATTTTCAATCAGGGTATCCAGAGCCTGGTTCATCTGAGTTAAGGTGGCGGCGGCAGACGTGTTGTATTCAGCGGTAATGCTTGCGGCACGCTGCATGGCATTTACTGTACTTAAGACAATCGTCGGAATGATTACGAGAAGCATGGATGACAGAAAAATCTGTGCCCGAAAGGAAAGCTGGCGTATTTTTTTCATTTTTTATTACGACCTCCTGTGCCCGATAAATTACCGCATATAGTATGCTGATTTAACAGAATATAATCTTTTTTTTTCACATTCTTTCAGAAGTATACCATGTAATGAAATGGAAAAATAGAATATAATCTAAGAAAATTTCTATTTTTATCAAAGTTTCTTTCTATTTTTCAAACGTTTTTTTTACTATACTGACAGCAGAAACGGGAACGCAGTACGAAAAAGATGCAGACCGTAGAAAAGAAAGATAAAACAGGGAGGCTACAAAGCAATGACAAAAAAAGAACGTGTATTGGCAGTGATGAAAAAGCAGCCGGTGGATCAGGTACCGGCAGGCTTCTGGTTCCATTATAAACCAGATTACAGTGTGCAGCAGATGATCGATGCGCATATGGAGCTGTTCCGTAAGACAGATATGGATATTATTAAGATCATGCAGGATTATCCGTATCCGATCAGCGGAGAAATTACATGTGCGGATGACTGGTACAAAATCCAGGTGAAAGGAACCGATTCAGAAGAATTTGCAAAGATGGCAGAAATTATCCGCGGAATCCGCAAAGAGGCCGGCGATGATGTCCTGATTTTCCAGACAATGTTCGGACCGTTTAAAGCAGCATCCATGACATTTGGTGACGATGTGCTGATGAAATACAGCAAAGAGGCACCGGAGGCAGTAGCGGCGGGCGTAAAGATTATCGCAGATGGCCTGGAGCAGTGGACCAGAGGATATCTGGAAGCCGGCGCAGATGGAATTTATTATTCGGCACAGTTCGGTGAGCTTGGAAGATTTGAAAAAGAGGAGTGGGAGAAGCTGGTTCGCCCGTCCGACCTTCAGATCCTTGGTGTGGCAGAGTCCACGGCAGAAAAATACAACATTCTTCATATCTGCGGAGAGCCGGAATATGAGTTTAAGACACACGTTGACTGGTTTAAGGATTATCCGGCAGATCTGATCAACTGGTCGGTAAAAGACAATCACTTTACATTGGAAGAGGGCCGTGAGCTGTACAGCAGTGCGATCCTTGGCGGAATGAACAACAAAGGAAATGTACTGAAGGGACCGAAGGAAGCAATCGAGGCAGAGGTAAAAGCGATTCTTGATGCATTTGGAACCACAGGCATTATGATTGGTGCGGATTGTACGATTCAGGGAGAGAATATCAGCCTGGATTACATCAAAACAGCAGTGGATGCAGCCCATGGCTATGTGAAATAACAGGTGAATTACAAAAACGAAAAACAGATCCGCAGGAAATGCAGGATCTTAAAAAAGGAGGATATATCATATGAAAAAGAAATTTGCAGCAGTATTTTGCAGCGCACTGGCACTGACATCAACCCTGTGCTTCGGTGGAACAGCTCTGGCGGATGAGCCGCTGAAGATCGAGTTCTTCCAGCAGAAGGGTGAGGAAGGACCGCAGAAGGGCTATAAGGCAATCATTGAAAAATTCAATGAGGAAAATCCGGATATTGAGATCGAGATGAATACCGTTCCGGATGCCGGCACTGTTCTTACTTCCAGAATTTCATCCGGTGATATTCCGGTGATCTTCTCAGATTTCCCGACGCAGACACAGTTTAAGCAGAAGGTTGCAAACGGCTACGTACAGGATCTCTCCGATCAGGACTTCCTGAAAAATGTCAATGAATCTTCTCTGGAGATGACAAAGCAGGAAGACGGCGGATATTATGCACTTCCGTACAGCCGCAACTACATTGGCGTTTACTACAATGTACAGATGTTTGAGGATAACGGTATTGAAGTTCCGACAACATGGGAAGAGTTTACTGCAGCATGTGACAAGCTTCAGGAAGCAGGAATCACACCGGTTGGAATGCATGGCAAGGATCCGTCACGTGTCGGACATCTTTTCCAGGCAGCAACTGTTGCATGGGCACCGAACGGGGTAGAGACGATCGGAAAGGCAGTAGCCGGTGAGGCAACAATCGAGGGAGATGCAGAATTCCAGAATGTATTTGAGAAGATGAGCACACTGCTTTCCTATGCAAATGAAGATGCACTGGCACTTTCTGATACCGCATGCTATGAAAACTTTGCAAATGGTCAGTATGCAATGACAATTACCGGTTCTTATGCAAAAGGAACCATTCAGTCTATTAATTCAGATCTGAAGATTGGTATCTTCCCGCTTCCGAATGATACGTATGAGGATACAAAGTGCCTGTCCGGTATCGATGCAGCAATCTGTGTATCTGCACAGGCCAGCGACGAAGAGAAGGAAGCTGCATATCGTTTCCTTGCTTATCTGGCAGAGACTGAGAACGCACAGACCTTCTGTGATTATGACGGCGCACCGTCCTGTATCAATGGCGTTGTAAATGATGACGAAGGAATTGCACCGATGGTTGAGATGATCAATGCAGGACAGACACATGACTGGATGGCATCCACGATCAACAATAACGTAACTACAGACCTTTACAATGTTGTACAGGGATTCTGGGCAGACAAAGATGTGGAAGGTGTTATGAAGAACATGGACGCATCAATCGCTGTTACAAGCGCACAGTAAGATGAGATAGGGCTGTACAATGAGGTATCTGTTGTGCAGCCCTGCTTTTATCAGAAAAGGAGTACGTATGAAAGGAACAAATCGAAAAAAAATGTCGGGAAGGCTGACTTTTTTCCTGTTTACGCTGATCCCGGTCATATTGTATACATTTTTTTACGTCGTATCTGTTATAAACGGTGTGCGCTACAGCTTTACTGACTGGGACGGAATGGCGCAGAAGTTTAATTTTATCGGGTTGAAGAATTATCAGACCTTATTTAAAAATCCTTATTTCTGGAATTCACTTAAGACAACGGTTCTCTACAGCATTATGTTGGTAATCGGAGTTATTGTCACTTCTTTGATCCTGTCTATTTCGCTGAATTCACTGAAAGCGTTTAAAACACTGACAAAATCCATTTATTTTGTGCCGGCGATGATCGGAGGCGTGACAATAGCGCTGATCTGGGACCAGCTGTATTACCGGGTGCTTCCGGTGATCGGAAAGGCACTGGGAATCGGCTGGCTGTCGAACAGTCTTTTGATGACCGGAAAGACGGCGCTTCCTGCAGTCGTGTTCGTGCAGGTATGGCAGGCAGTTGCAATGCCGACCGTCATTTTTATTGCAGGTCTGCAGCAGATTCCGGATGAGCAGTATGAATCTGCAAAGATCGATGGCGCTACGGCATTTCAGAGGTTCCGTTATGTGACGCTTCCGTATCTGCTGCCGACGGTAACGGTCAATCTGGTTCTGACAATTAAGCAGGGCTTTACCTCCTTCGATTTCCCGTATGCGCTGACCGGTGGGGGTCCGGTGCGGGCGACAGAGGTGATCGGTATCCTGATTTACAACGATGCGTTTAAAAATATGCGTTTCTCACTGGCGAATGCGGAGGCCTGCGTCCTGTTTGTAATTGTGGCGCTGTTTTCTCTGACGCAGCTGAAACTGACGAGTAAAGGAGGTACAGACTGATGAAAAAAGCAGGTAAAGATGAGCGGGTCTGGCTGGTACTGCGCAATATTATTCTTTTATGCGGTCTGATCCTGATTCTGTTTCCGCTCTGGCTGGTCTTGATCAATTCCTTCAAAACGCTGGAAGAGGCCGGAAAAAATTTCTTTGCACTTCCGTCCAGATTGAATTTTGACAATTATCTGGAGCTTTTTGCAAACAGTAACTACTGGATTTTTTTGCGGAATTCGCTTAAAATTACAGTGATTTCAATAACCTTGATTCTGATTCTCGTTCCGTCCGTTTCTTATGCGATCGCACGGAATTTTAATAAAAAATATTATAAAACGATCTATTACTATCTTTTGTTGGGACTCTTTATTCCGTCACAGGTTGTATTGCTTCCGGTGACAAAGATGATGTCGAAGCTGAACATGCTCAATCACGGCGGACTGATCATTCTGTATGCAGCGTTCAGTCTGACACAGGGCGTATTCCTGTTTGTCAACTACATCCGCGGACTTCCGTATGAAATCGAGGAATCGGCACAGATCGATGGCTGCAGCGTATTTCAGACGTATGTAAGAATTGTGCTTCCGCTCGTAAAGCCGATGATTTCCACCCTGCTGATCATGGATGTCTTATGGATCTGGAATGACTTCATGCTTCCTCTTCTGATCCTGAACCGGACCCAGGAGATCTGGACCCTGCCGCTGTTTCAGTACAACTTTAAGACGGAATATTCGTTTAACTATACGATGGCCTTTACCGCTTACCTGCTTGCGATGCTGCCGATGCTGATCATTTACTGCATGGGACAGAAATACATTGTGAAGGGTCTGACTGCAGGATCTGTGAAAGGATGAGTAAGACAGCAGGAAGTCAGAAAATGTGAGAAAAAACAAGAACAGTAAAAGCGGCAGATGGCGGAAGCTAACAAAGAAAAAATACAAAGGAAAGATGGCCAGGTAGACAAAGAAAGGTAGGCACAGACATCAAAGAAAAAGTACAGGATGGTGAGCGTCAGGAGAAGGAAAACGAGCGGCGAAGATCAGATAAAAAGGATGCAGGAAAGGAGTGCGCTTCAGGATGAAGCTTCTGGTAGTTGAGGATGAATTATATGCCAGAGAGGCGCTGGTACGGCAGATTAAAAAGTATGATGTCACACATGTATTTGAAATTTATCAGGCCGCAAACGGAGCAGAGGGCTGGGAGATCTGTCAGAAGGAGGATCCGGAGCTCGTGCTGACGGATATCCGGATGCCAAAGATGGATGGTCTGCAGCTGCTTGAACAGATCCGGCTGGACGGACGGAAGACAAAGGTGATTATTTTAAGTGCGTACTCGGATTTTGGATATGCGCGCAGTGCGCTTTCCAATGGTGCATTTGATTATCTGCTCAAGCCGATCGATGATGAAATGCTTGCAAAATGTCTGAATCGTCTGATGGAACAGCATCGGACGGAGCGGAAAGAGGCGCTTTTGTCCGGGCGGGATATGGCAACGCAGTATCTTCTGAAAAGCATCCGAACACCCGGTTACTCCGGGTTTGTAGAAAAAACGGTATTTGCACGTACGTTTCCGTCGTACCAGCTGGGAGTCATCTTTTTTGTGGCAGACAGTCAGAATGCAGAACGAAATATTTCGGAAGCAGCAAGGGAGAAGTTTCCGGGTGCGCTGGAACGGGAGTATGGAGCAGCATTTCTGACAAAGCTGAGATTTCTTGAACTGGAATCCGGGCTTTGGGTGCTGGTGATCCGCCCGGAAGGGGATACACTGTTTTTGTGGAGAAGAATCCGGAAGATCCTGGAAGAAGCGGGACTGAATGTGAGGATCGGTGTGAGCGCTGTGCAAAGCACCGGAGCTTCTCCAGGAACGGCCTGCAAAGAGGTGATGGATCTTCTGAAATGCAGGCTGAATCAGAAAGAATCGATTTTATTTGCGGAGCGCCAGGAAAAAGAAGTACAGATGGAATACTATCTGCCGAAAGCGCAGGAGGATCTGCTGGAAAAAGCGCTGGAGTACGGAAACAGTCAGAAAACACAGGAAGTGCTGGATGAGATTTTTGAAGGCGTAAACAACAGTCTTCCGATACGGTGTGACTGTCTGGAGCTTTTATATTCACAGATCATGGTACTGTATCGGCGTGCGATTAGTCTTGAAGAAACATCGGCAGAGCTGGAAAAGGGAACCGAAAGGCTGATGCAGTTTGATACGCTTAATGATCTGCGGGATTATCTGAAACGGATTGCATCCGGCATCTGTCGGATGAGAGGAGTGTCTTCTGATGCGGAATCAAAACCGGCACAAAGCGGCAATGAGATCGTGGAAAAGATGACGGCATATGCTATGGAGCATTACAGCATGGACATTACTGTGCGCGAGCTGGCGGAGTCGGTATTTTTTATGAACCAGAACTATATCAGCCATCTGTTCGCAGAAAAGAAAGGAATCAGCTTTTCCGCATTTCTGCGGCAGGTCCGGATCAGTCATGCAAAAGAGCTTCTGAAAGAGGAAAAGTGGTCCGTGACGGAAGTGGCCGCAATGGTCGGTTACAACGATACGTCCCAGTTTATCCGGATCTTCCGGCAGGAGGTCGGGGTGACGCCGAAGAAGTACCGGGCAACAGAGGGCAACTTGTCTGACTCATGAAACAATAACAGAATTTGTAACTGTTCAGAGCCAAGCAGATTTTCATGCAAAAGTGTGAATCATGCTTGCATGAATGAACACTTTTACATGGAAATCTATTTGGCGGATACGCCACACCGACGAAATGCGCAGCATTTTGGAGGTGGTTCTGAACAGTTACCAGAATTTATTTGTATCTGGGCCAAAGGGGATAACTATTGTCAGAACAGGATTCAAAAATCTGCAGGAAGTTACAGAGCATGTGTGGAAGAAGCGGAAAAAGGAGGAGGCATCTGTGGAAAAAAACGAACGAGAAGAGATCCGGCGGTGGATCACTGCGCAGGAAGCGGCGATGAAGCAGGATTTGTCGCAGCTGGTGGAAATTCCAAGTGTGGCAGCGGAAGAGAACGATATTCCGGGTGCACCATTTGGAACGCAATGCCGCAGGGTGCTGGAGAAAATGCGGGAGATCGGTATGCGGGAAGCGTTTCGCTGTGAGGATGTGGATGGCTACTGCCTCTGCCTGACAGCCGGTGCAGGCATGCATGAGATCGGCATCTGGAATCACCTCGATGTTGTACCGGAAGGAGACGGCTGGGAATATCCGCCGTATGAATGTACAGAGAAAAACGGTTATCTGATCGGGCGTGGTGTACAGGACAACAAGGGACCGGCAATTGCCGTGCTGTATGCAATGAAATACTGCTGTGAGCATGGATGGCTTCGAAACATCCGGGTGCGTCAGATTCTTGGCTGCCAGGAGGAGAGCGGGATGAAGGATGTGGATTACTATCTTTCCCGTTATCCGGCACCGGAGTATTCGTTTGTGGCAGACTGCGGATTTCCGGTCTGCTGCGGGGAGAAGGGACATTATCATGTGACACTTCGAACAGTGGAAAGGCTGGGAGGTTTCAAAGATTTTTCAGGTGGAACAGTGCCGAACAGCGTGCCGTCGCATGCGAAGGTTGTACTTGATGATGGAGTACATCTGGAGGCAGACGGAATCGGAGGGCATGCAGCGTTTCCGGACGGGACGGTGAACGCATTCCATGTACTGTGCCAGAAGCTTGAGGCGGAGAAAGTCATGCGGGAACTGCCGGAGAAGACACAGGTGGCGATCCGGTTTTTAAGTGAAATATCAGAGGATGGCTACGGAGAAGCACTCGGAATCGCGTGCGCAGATGAGATTTCAGGAAAGCTGACCTGCAATGCAGGCGTGGCGTACCTGAAGGATGGGAATCTGACACTTTTGCTGGATATCCGCTATCCGGTGACGCTGACAGCAGATGCATTTCTGAAAAAGCTGACGGACCGTGCCGGGGCGGCTGGTTTTGAGGTGATACATACCGCAGATTCTGCCCCTTATTATATGGAAAAAACACATCCATTTGTAAGAATTTTGATGAATGCGTGGAGAGAGACAACCCAAAAAGAAGGGGAGCCGTTTGTGATGGGCGGCGGCACGTATGCGCGGAAGATTCCGCGGGCAGTAGCATTTGGTCCGGGACAGGAACGCGATTTATCGGTGATCGGCCTGAAGGAAGGACATGGGAACTGCCACTGCGCAGACGAAGCGGAGTCAGTGGAAAATATAAAACGGGCGGTGGAGATTTATATCGCTGCGATCAGGAAGATTGATGAGGCGTTTGAACGCAGATAAGCATTCACCTGCGTCAAGTGCGCGGAGCACTAAGCGGTGTAAGCTGAAAAAAGTAAAGCAGAAAAACAGAAATGAAGGAGGACACAAAAATGAAGATGTTTCAGATCAGTGACAAATTAGGTGAGGTTTCCAGAATCGGAATCGGATGCATGCGCATCACAGGGCTTCCGGATGAGAAGGCGGTACGCGCCCTGATTGAGGGTTCGATGGAGCTTGGCATCAATTTTTTTGACCACGCGGATATTTACGCGGGCGGTGAGGCAGAAGCAGTATTTGGCAATGCCCTGACACCGGAACTGAGAGAAAAAATGGTAATCCAGACGAAATGCGCGATTCGTCCGGGGATCTGTTATGATTTCTCAAAAGAGTATATTTTAAATTCTGTGGACGGCAGCCTGAAGCGTCTGAAAACAGATTATATCGATATTCTGCTGTTGCACCGTCCGGATGCGCTGATGGAGCCGGAAGAGGTAGCGGAAGCATTTGATATTCTGGAGAAATCCGGCAAGGTAAAAGTATTTGGCGTCAGCAACCACAATCCGATGCAGATCGAACTGCTGAATCAGTACTGTGGCGGAAAAATCTGCATCGATCAGATCCAGTTCTCCGCGGCACACTGCCCGACAATTGATGCAGGCCTGAACGTCAATATCCACAACGATGCCGGCTGCAGCCGCGACGGAAGTCTGATCGAGTATGCACGCCTGAAAAAGCTGACGCTGCAGGCATGGTCTCCGTTCCAGTACGGCATGTTTGAGGGAATCTTTATCGGAAATGAGAAATTCCCGGAACTGAATAAGGTACTCGACGAGCTTTCTGAAAAATATGGTGTCACCCAGAATGCGATCGCGACTGCATGGATCCTGCGCCATCCGGCCGGCATCCAGACGATCGTTGGCAGCACAAATCTGAAGCGGATTCAGGATATCAGCAAGGCAGCAGACATTACGCTGACCCGCGAAGAGTGGTACCGCGTTTACCTTGCAGCTGGAAAACTGCTGCCGTAAAATATAAAGGAAAGCAATTAACAGAGATATTTAACCGAATCAGTGGAGGCACCTGCGAAATTGCGAGAAGTAATAAGGTGTGGATGATTTACAGATATCATGAGCAGACGTACTGATTCTGCTCATGAGTGAGAGGACGGTTCGGAATATCTGCCATGATTCAGGAGTGAACTATTATGGAAGAGAAAATTTATCGAAGCTATATCGAGATTTTAAAAGAAGAACTGGTACCGGCACTTGGCTGTACGGAGCCGATCGCGATCGCTTATGCAGCGGCGAAGGCAGCTGAGGTATTGAAGGAATCCAATGGAGAGAAAGTTCAAATCGCGGAGCATAAGACGGAAGAAAAGGCAGGCACCGCTGATAGAAACGGAGCAAAATCCGCATCACAGACCGCACTGGATAACTGCAATGGCCACCTCGACGTTTACTGCAGCGGCAACATCATCAAAAATGTAAAGAGTGTGACCGTGCCAAATTCCGGCGGAATGCGCGGAATCGAGGCAGCAGCCCTGCTCGGCCTGGTGGGAGGCGATGCATCAAGAAAACTGGAAGTACTGGAGAGTATCACTGAGGAACAGCGTGAGGAAACCAGACGTCTTCTGGAGAAAAAATTCTGTACCTGCTATCTGCAGGAAGGTGTCGCAAACCTTTATATTCGGGCAGAGCTGACGCTGGAAGGGCACAGTGCATGCGTTACGATCGAAGATAAGCATACAAATATCATTAAGATCGAAAAAGACGGTGTGGTACTCTTTGAAAAAGCGCGCAAAGCAGAAGCGGATGCCGGTGCAAAGGAGCAGAGCGATAAGCGCGCACTTTTGAATGTGGCAGATATCCTGCGGTTTGCTGATGAGGTACGCATCGAGGATATCAAAGATGTAATCGGAAGACAGATCGAGATGAATACCGCAATTTCAGAAGAAGGGTTGCGCAATCCTTACGGCGCAGAAGTAGGCCGTACGCTTTTGTATGCATATGGTGATGATATTAAGATTCGTGCAAAGGCAAAAGCGGCAGCCGGATCGGATGCCAGGATGAATGGCTGCTCCATGCCGGTTGTCATTAATTCCGGAAGCGGCAATCAGGGCATGACGTGCTCCCTGCCGGTCATCGAGTATGCGAAGGAACTCAAAGTATCCAAAGATAAGCTGTACCGCGCACTTGTAGTGAGCAACCTGGTGGCGATTCATCAGAAATCCTACATTGGCAGTCTTTCGGCATACTGCGGGGCGGTCAGTGCAGCGTGTGGAGCCGGAGCGGCGATTGCGTGGTTAAACGGAGGCGATTATGAAGCGGTTGCGCGCACGATCACAAACGCACTTGCAAACACGAGCGGAATGGTCTGCGACGGGGCGAAATCCTCGTGTGCAGCGAAGATCGCATCGGCAGTCGATGCGGCAATTATGGCCTACACGCTTGAGAGTGCAAACCACTGCTTCCAGCCGGGCGAAGGACTTGTGAAAGATAACGTCGAAGATACGATTCGAAATATGGGATACGTCGGAAGAGTCGGCATGAAAGATACGGATGTGACGATTTTGAATCTCATGATCGATCAGCAGCAGGCGTGAAATGTTTTTCAGGCAGCACGTATTTGTCTGTGACAGAAAGAAAAATAAGATTTTTGTTTTTGAATATAAAGTGCTTTACAGTGTTAAAGTAACGTGCTAAGATAGAGAAGGCGCAGCCAACTATATTTGCATGAGAGGGTAACCATATGAGTAAGAAAATACGGACCGAAGCAGTGGATGAGCTGTTTGACGCGATCCTGTGCCTGAAAGATAAAGAAGAGTGCTATACTTTTTTTGAAGATGTCTGCACAGTAAACGAGCTGCTTTCGCTGTCTCAGAGATTTGAAGTAGCACATATGCTCAAAGAGAAAAAGACATATCTGGAAATCGCAGAAAAGACGGGCGCTTCCACGGCGACGATCAGCCGGGTCAACCGTTCACTGAATTACGGTAATGACGGGTATGAGATGGTATTCAGTCGTCTGAAAGAAAAAGAAGAGGCGGAAAAGCCGGAAGAAGAATAAGAAAAAACAGGAGCGAAAGCCGGTGCCACGAAAGCAGCAGGACATCCGGGCGGCGCTCCTGTTTTTTTGTAAGCTCAGCTGTTTTTCTTTTTTTCCATCGCATCGATCAGCTGCTCGATCACTTCTTTCTTCAGATAAATATCAAAGCTGAGCAGACAGATAAACGCGAAGAGCTGAAGGGTATCGCGGTCCTCACCGTCGTAGTCTTTAAAAGAATTGGCTGCTGTGTGGAAGTTTTCCAGGATGTCATGGCCGATATCAGAGATATTTTCTTCACCGAGGCGAAAGACTTCTTTATAAATATCTTCCATGCAAAAATCACTGTCACTGCCGAAAAATTCATCGCTGATGGGTTTTAAGATTGCCTGAATGTCCGTCAGGGGAAGGAAACCCTTCAGGTAATAGATGAAGATCAGCATATACATGTGCTCCTTGGAGTAACGTTTTTTCTCCGGCGGAGGCAGCAGTTTGTTTTTGGCATAATTGTTGATCATGGTCTTTGTGAGGATCTTATCGTCCTCAAAGCGCTTGGAATTGCTTAAGTGTTCTTCCATAAAGCCTGTGACCTGATCCATATACAGATTGATATGAGGGATTTCCGATGGCTGGATGTGATTCAAATGAGCCAGGTTCCCAAGAATGTCCGTAAGAATTTTTGTATAATCCTGTTTCACGCATGTCACCTCTCTAACTCTTTTATTATATAGTCTTTAATACCAGATGACAAGATGAAAATAACCATATCGGAAAAAATCTTTTTCGAAACGGAGACACTTGCGCAAACAGGGGGAATCGGGTAGAATAGGTAAGGCGAAAAAAACTGTGCGGCATCATCGTATAAATGAGGAAGCGATTTATGTGAGCGGAAGCATTTTACGAAATCTGGCTGCAGCAGAAAGAGGAATAAATATGCGCAGAATGGAATTCAAAATGGAGCGGGAGGGGCTGGTGAAGCCGGGTGATAAGATTCACGTGACCGAGGGCGTACTGCCGTCGAGCTGGTATTATACGATCGAGCCCGCTGTAGCGATGTCTGCGAATTTTGGCAACCGCGAACGGCTGAAGACATTTGACGGTGTCGTGGCAGAGGTCCGCACCGATGACAGTGGATTTACGGTGTTCGCAGATTTTGATGAATAGACAGAGGAGAAAAAATGGGAAAATATGATGCATTAAATCCGCAGCAGTATCAGGCTGTCTGCCATTACGAGGGGCCGCTTCTGATTCTGGCCGGAGCCGGTTCTGGAAAGACACGCGTGCTGACACACCGTGTGGCCTGGCTGATTGAGGAAAAGAATGTGAACCCATGGAACATCATGGCGATCACATTTACAAATAAAGCGGCAGGCGAGATGCGGGACCGCGTGGAGGCGATGCTTGGCGGAGCACTTGGCGGTGTCTGGGTAGCGACGTTTCACAGCACCTGTGTGCGGATTCTGCGCCGGTACATTGACCGGATCGGTTTTGAAAATAATTTTACGATTTATGACAGCGAAGACCAGAAATCCGTGATTAAGGAGATCTGCAAGCGGCTTCAGATCGACACGAAACTGTACCGTGAGCGTTTCTTTATGGCAGAGATCTCAGCGGCGAAGGATGAGATGCTTTCACCGGTTGATTATGCACTGAAGGCACAGGGAGATCAGCGGATGCAGAAGGTGGCGGAGGTCTATAAGGAATACCAGCGTCAGCTTTTTGATAACAATGCGCTTGATTTCGATGATCTGATCTGCCGTACCGTAGAGCTTTTTCAGAGCTGCCCGGAAGTGCTGGAGCAGTATCAGGAGCGTTTCAGGTTTATCATGGTGGATGAATATCAGGATACGAACACTGCGCAGTTCAAACTTGTAAGTCTGCTTGCGGCAAAATACCGCAACCTGTGTGTGGTCGGTGATGATGACCAGTCAATTTACAGGTTCCGCGGAGCCAACATCGGAAATATCCTGAATTTTGAGCAGTTTTTCCCGGATGCGGAGGTCATCCGCCTGGAGCAGAACTACCGTTCCACCCAGAATATCTTAAATGCAGCAAACGCGGTGATCAGCCACAACAAGGGCCGGAAAGAAAAGACGCTCTGGACGGACAATGGGGAGGGCGAAAAGATTCGGTTCCGCCAGTTCATGAACAGCTTTGAAGAAGCCGAGTACGTGGCTGGCATAATCAGCCAGAAGGTTGGCGCGGGCAAATGGAAGTATGGCGACTGTGCGATTCTTTACCGTACCAATGCCCAGTCCCGAATGTTTGAGGAAAAATTTCTGTACGCAAATGTGCCGTACAAGATCGTCGGCGGCGTTAACTTCTATTCCAGAAAAGAGATCAAGGATGTGATCGCCTACCTGAAAACAATCGCCAACGGAAAGGATGACCTGGCAGTACGCCGTATTATCAACGTACCGAAGCGCGGAATCGGCGCGACAACGATCAGCCGGGTGCAGGATTATGCGACAGAACACGGTGCGAGTTTTTACGATGCGCTGCGTGTGGCTGAGACGATCCCGGGCATCGGCAAGAGCGTGGCAAAGCTGCAGGCATTTGTGCAGATGATCCAGGTGCTGCGCACGAAGCAGGAATTTTATAAAGTAAAATCACTGATCGAGGACATTCTTGAGCAGACCGGCTATATGAAGGAACTGCAGGCGGAGGGTACGGACGAGGCACTTGACCGTATGGCAAACGTTGACGAACTTTTAAATAAAGCAGCGCTTTATGATGAGAAGACGGAAAATCCGACCCTGGATGGATTTCTTGAGGAAGTCGCCCTGGTAGCGGACATCGACAATCTTGAGGAGGATGCAGACCATGTGGTGATGATGACGTTACACAGCGCCAAGGGACTGGAATTTCCGGTCGTTTTCATGGTCGGCATGGAGGATGGCGTTTTCCCGAGCTATATCAGCATTTCTTCCGAGGATGAAAGCGAACTGGAGGAGGAGCGCCGGCTTTGCTACGTCGGCATCACGCGTGCACGCACCAATCTTTTCCTGACGAGTGCAAAACAGCGCATGGTGCGCGGTGAGATCCATTACAACCGTGTATCTCGTTTTGTGGATGACATTCCGGAAGAATTCATGGCGGAAAATGAGCGCGCAAAAATCCCGCAGAAAGAAAAAAAGGATCTGCCGGAGACGAAGGCCCATGCGGCTTACCGACAGATGCGTGAGAATTTCAAGACGAAGATCATGGCACAGCAGCAGTTTGAAGTGAAGAAGGCAGACGGTCTGAGCTATAATGTCGGTGACCGCGTGCGCCACATCAAGTTTGGCAATGGAACGGTCACGAATATCGCCGAGGGCGGGAGAGACTACGAAGTGACGGTCAATTTTGACCGGGTCGGTGTGAAGAAGATGTTTGCATCATTTGCGAAGCTGGTGAAGACGGAGAACTGAGTGAAACAACAACCTCTGTTTTATGAAATTTTACCTGGCTCTGAACGAATATTATATAGTAAAATCCGAGAGGATGTGCTATACTATAAAAAAGGCTGCAGAGAACGCAGTAATTTACAGGGCAGCATGATCTGCACCGGAAAGGACGTGGCAAAATGATTAAGATTGATGAACTCATGGAAGCATTAAAGAAAAGAGACGAAGACAAAAATAAAAATACCGTACTCTGGGTTCTCGCAATTGTCGGCGCGGTAGCAGCAGTGGCCGGTATCGCATATGCAGTATACCGTTACTTTGCACCGGATTATCTGGAAGATTTCGATGACGAAGACGACTTCGAAGATGATTTCGATGACTTCTTTGATGATGACGATTTCCCGGAGATGGACAAAAAGGAAAAGGCTGAGGAGAAAGCAGACGAAGAAAAGGAAGAGGCTACTCCGGAAGCCAAAGAAGAAAAAGAGGAAGCAGAAGAGAAAAAAGAGGCTTCCGAGGAAGAGTAAGGGAGAAAAGTTCTGCGAAGAGAGTTATAAAAAGGACAGTCTTTGCGGTGCTTTCAGATTAAAATCAAAGTAACTGTTCAGAGCCAACCTCCAAAATGCTACGCATTTCGTCGGTGTGGCGTATCCGCCAAATAAAATTTCAAAAACAGGCTTAAAAATGCAAGCATTTTCCGCCTGTTTTATGAAATTTTGCTTGGCTCTGAACAGTTACAAATCAAAAAAGAAGCAGATGGGCAGGCGGCCGGAAGGCACCTGCTCATTTTTGGTCAATCATGAGCAGATGCAGGCAGCTGGTGGGCGGCAGCCCGGTTACGGGCAGACAGGCGGATTGTTATAAAAGGAAGCAGATACAGGAAAAGAAAGGAACCATGTATGAAAAAAGGAGATATTTCAGAAGGCATCATTGAGCGGGTGGATTTTCCAAACAAGGGAAGAGTGCATACGGAGGAAGGCACCGTGACCATCAAAAACGGAATTCCAGGGCAGAAGGTCCGTTTTCAGATCAATAAAAAACGCAAAAATCAGATGGAGGGCAGACTCTTAGAGGTGCTGGAAAAGTCACCGCTGGAAAAAAGAGATCCGGTCTGCAGCATTTTCCCACAGTGCGGCGGCTGCATGTATCAGACGATGATGTATGAAGACCAGCTGGCAATGAAGGCGAATCAGGTGAAGAGCCTTCTGGATGCGGCGATTGCCGGGGCAGGACAGACGGATGAAGAGGGAAAGCCGGATTATCTTTTTGAGGGCATCAAGGGAAGCCCGAAGGAATTTGCATACCGCAATAAGATGGAATTCTCATTTGGGGATGAATACAAGGATGGTCCGCTTTCCCTGGGACTGCACAAAAAGGGAAGCACCTATGATGTGCTGACCGCATCAGACTGTAAGATTGTGCATTCCGATATGACGGAGATTCTGAAGTGCGTGCTTGCATATTTCAAGGAGATAGAACGGAAGGAATCAAGAAGCGGCAGCATTTACTACCATAAAATGACCCATGAGGGCTGGCTGCGCCACCTGCTGCTGCGCCGCGCGGAGACGACCGGCGAAATTCTCGTGAATCTCGTGACGACAAGTCAGCGGGAATACGATCTGACACCGCTTGTCGATCAGATCCGTGCACTGCCGCTGGAGGGAACGATCGTTGGAATCCTGCATATCATCAATGATTCCGTTGCGGATGTGGTGCGCAGCGATGAGACGCGGATCCTCTATGGCCAGGATTACTTTTACGAGACGATTCTTGGGCTTCGTTTCAAGATCACACCGTTCTCCTTCTTCCAGACAAACTCTCTTGGTGCTGAGGTGCTTTACAGTACCGCACGCGATTACATCGGAGATACGAAGGACATGACCGTGTTTGATCTCTACTCCGGTACCGGTACGATCGCTCAGATTCTGGCATCTGTGGCAAAAGAAGTGATCGGTGTGGAGATCGTCGGGGAGGCAGTCGAGGCAGCAAAAGAAAACGCAGCGCTCAACGGCCTGTCAAACTGCAGCTTTCTTGCAGGCGACGTCCTGAAAGTGCTTGATGAAGTCTCAGAAAAACCGGATTTTATCGTTCTGGATCCGCCGCGCGACGGCATTCATCCGAAAGCGCTCCCGAAGATCATCGCCTATGGCGTCGACCGCATGGTCTACATTTCCTGCAAGCCGACAAGTCTCGCCCGCGATCTGGATGTCCTGATCCGCAGCGATTATCGGGTGGAAAAGGCCTGCTGCGTTGACATGTTCTGTTCGACTGTGCATTGTGAAACTGTAGTTCTTTTGTCGCGGCATTGAGAAAAATTGCCTTATGGAAAAAGAACGACATATAGGATAAAATTACGCAGGATAAATTTTTTGCATGGTACGTATGAAATGAAAAAAGAGCAAAGAACAGTTAATTATAAACAGCTTCCAGCAGAAAGAGGATGAAAAATGAGAAAAGGAAGAGGGATTGCCCTGTTGCCAATTTGTGTATTTCTTGCATTATACCTTGGCTTGGGGATTTTGTTTGAGTATGTAATGAAAATTCCAATGGGATTTTATAATGTTCCTATCGTGATCGCATTTCTTGCAGCGATTCTGGTTGCATGTCTGCAGAACAGAGAACTGAATTTTGATAAGAAACTGGAGATTATGGCGCAGGGGGTCGGAGATAAAAATATCATCACGATGCTTTTGATCTTCCTTGCAGCCGGCTCTTTTGTAGGGGTCGTGGGAAGAAGCAGTGCGGAGAGTGTTGCCTACTGTATGCTGAGCCTGATACCGGCCAGATTTTCAGTGGCGGTACTGTTTGTAGTTGCCTGCTTTGTATCTGTGGCGATGGGAACCTCTGTAGGAACCATCACGCTTCTGACGCCGATCGCGGCGGCAGTTTCCACGGCATCCGGATTTAATCTGGCATTTTGTGTGGCCTCTGTTATGGGCGGTGCCATGTTTGGGGATAATCTTTCTTTTATTTCCGACACGACGATTGCTGCATGCAATGGACAGGGCTGTGAGATGAAGGACAAATTCAGGGAAAACTTCTGGATTGCTCTTCCGGCAGCAGCCGTCACGCTGATCCTGATTCTGATCCTGTCCTTTCAGATAGAAATCAGAGGGCAGGTCAGCCAGCCGTACCATCTGCTGCAGGTAATACCGTATGTGCTGGTATTGATCGGAGGAATTGTTGGACTCAATGTATTTGTGGTCTTGCTGACAGGAATTGTATCCGGTGCATTTATCATGCTGATAGGCGGGCATGTCACCCCGGTAGAGATTCTGAAAAATATGGGATCAGGTGTCTCAGGGATGTTTGAGACCTGTATGGTGGCAATTCTGGTAGCTGCCATGTGTGCGCTGATTCGTGAATACGGTGGATTCGATGCACTTCTTAGCTGGATACATAAAATTTTCCGTGGAAAAAAAGGCGGACAGCTTGGAATGGGACTTTTGGTAGGAACTATGGATATCGCAACTGCCAATAATACAGTGGCAATCGTAATGGCAAATCCTATCGCAAAGGAGATGGCAGAGGAATACGGAATTACACCGAGAAAGACCGCCTCCATTCTGGATACCTTTTCCTGCATTTTTCAGGGAGTGATTCCTTATGGCGCACAGATGCTGGTTGCGATCTCGGCGGTGAATGAATTAGGCTGTGAGATTTCTGCATTTCAGATCATGCCGAAGCTGTTTTACCCGATGCTGTTGCTGCTTAGTTCACTGATTACAATTATGAAAAGCTCAGAGCGTACGAAATATAAATAAGATCAGCAGAGAAAAAGGACATCCGAGAAGAGGATGTCCTTTTTAGAACAAAGATCCGTATATCATTTGTGAAGCAGACGTCTGACCAATGAAAGAAGACCAAAACGTCTGGACTTCATATAGTCATTTATAAAATTGTCACAATACATATAACGTTCCGTTCTGATCCATTCCGGGGCCGGAAGTGCATCCGGAGAGTTTGTATAAAGTGCGAATCTCATAATCACGCCTCCTTTAATAATTTCTTAAGTTATTTACATTTTAGCACAAAATCAGAGAAAAACTATGGGGTTCAACTCTAAAAAGCGCAGGCAAAATATGTGCTGACGGCACAAAGGTATGATATAATGAGGAAAAAACGGAAAAGTGTAAGTGCGGAACAAAAACGAGAAAGTGTAAGTGAGAGCAAAAACGGAAAAGTGTAAGTGCAGAGCAAAAACGGAAAAGTGTAAGTGCAGAACAAAAATGGAGGGAGAAGGCATATCGTATGAGTTTTACAATAGAAGATATGATATTGACAGGAGAAAAGAAGTATGAGATGAAATTTCTGGCCGGACAAAATGGCTGGGCGAATTCGATCAGCTGGGTGCATCTTCTGGAAGATACAACAATTATTCAGAACTTTTGGGGCAAGGAGCTTGCGGTGACAACAGGATTGGGATTTCCCCAAAAGGAAGACTGGATGAATCTGGCAAGGAAGCTGAACCGGTACCATGCATCCGGTCTGATCATCAATGTGGGGCAGTATATCAATGAGATACCGGAAGAATTGCGAGCATACTGTGATGAAAACGACCTTCCGCTGCTGACGGTGCCCTGGGAAGTCCATTTGTCAGATATGATAAAGGATTTCAGCATTCGTGTGTTTTTGCAGGATAATACCGATGAGCAGATTGCATCTGCATTGATTGCGGCCATTGAGACTCCTGACAATCAGGAAGCCTACCGGAAAGAATTACTGCAGTATTTTGCTGTGGATGGAAGCTTTCAGGTGCTTTTGCTGACTTGTGAAGGGCTGGATTCAATGGATACGGTAGAGCGAAGGAAGCTGTCTTATCGGATACAGGTCTATCTGGAGGATATTACGCATAATGCAAGCTTTTTTTATTATAATTCAGATTTTGTGCTGGTAGCCAATGAGGTTCCAGAAGAGACTTTATATCAGCTGATCGAAGGTGCTATAAAGAGAGGAAAAAGGCGTATGCCGGAGCTGGAGCTGTGTGTGGGAATAGGAAGCAAATGTATGGATATTTCGCGGCTTTCCGTAAGCTACCGGCGGGCGAAAGCGGCAGCCAGGATGGCGGTCACGCATAAAAAGCAGGTGGTAAAGTTTGACGACTGCGGACTGTTTCGGCTGCTCTATATGGTGGAAGACAAAGCAGTACTAAAAGAGATGGAAACAGAATGCCTGGCAGCATTGGAAGAATACGATCGTAAATACCATGCGGGCTATGTGGAAACACTTCGGTCCTATCTGAAACACAACGGAAGCATTCAGGCAGTAGCGGAGGAACTCTATACACATCGCAATACCATATTATATCGTATTGGAAACATCAGAAAAGTACTGGGAAACGAGCTGAAGACCCCGGAAGAAAGACTGCCCTATCAGATTGCATTTTATATCAGGAGTATGCATGGGTGAAACAGATGCGGCAGATAAAGAAATATTCCGGTAAAACCAATTGAGCCTGTGCAAGGATATTTTTTACCTAAAACTGTATTTTAAATAATGCAGTTTTTTTATGTGTAGAACATCAGATTATGAAAGACAAAAAAATATACAAAACAGGTAAAAATACTGAGAAGAAAATAGAAAAAACAAATGTATAATAAAGTTACTAAAAAATATGGAAAAATGAACGAAAAACAAACAATTTAACGGATGGAGGAAGAAAAAATGAAAAGCAATACTGTTATTTTTACTGAACCATGTAAGGTTGAAATACAAGAAATTGATTGTCCTAAGCCAGGAAAATCAGAGGTTTTGATTCGGACAGAACAAACCTTAATTAGCACAGGAACGGAATTAACTTTCTTGACTGGGGAATGTCCGGAAAAATCAAAATGGTCAGAATATATTCACTATCCGCAAAAGAGCGGTTACTCAAATGTGGGTATTATTGAAGAAGTAGGTGAAGGTGTTTCAAAGGATTTAATTGGGAAACGTGTAGCAAGTTTCAGTGGACATTCACAGTATGTCATTGTGAATGTAAATGAGCTTCGTATGATTAATTATGAAATTAAACCAGAAGAAGCAACATTTTTTGCACTTGCAGAAACAACGATCAATGGAATTCGAAGAACTGGTATCGAATTAGGAAACAGGGTTGTAGTATATGGAGCTGGTATTGTAGGTCAACTGGCGGCCAGGTTTTTACTTGCAGGAGGATGTACAGAAATTTTTGTGGTAAACAGGAGTGAAGCAAGACTGAAGCATTTACCTGATCAGAGGGCAATTATTCCAATTTGCTCTACAAAAGAAGATCCAATCTCGATTATAAAAGAATATACATATGGGGATATGGCGGATATTGTTATTGAAACAACGGGAAATGCGGATGCGATTCCGGAAGAATTTTTAGCTTTGCACCAGCAGGGAAAGCTTTGTATGTTGAGTTCACCTAAGAAAAAAACCTTAATTGATTTTCATGATTGTTGTAATGCAGTAAGTGTAAACATTATTGGCGCACATACATCTTCACAGGCACCGGTAAAAACTTATGACAATCCGTGGACATGTGAAAGAAATAGTGAAACATTTTTTAAGTTGATTTACAACAAACAGGTAGATATGTCAGAAATGATTACACATCGTGTAAGCTATAAAGAGGCACCGCAGATGTATCAGATGCTGTTAAAGGATCGCACGCAGGCACTGGGTGTTGTTCTGGATTGGAGATAAGATGAAGGGCAGTAAAGAAGAAATTAAGGCCATCGATTTACGTAGCGATTATAAGGTAAATCCGATAGGAATTCACAATGTAGCTCCGCGCTTATCCTGGAGAATGAAGGCGTATGGAAAAAACCGCAAACAGAGTGCCTACCAGATTCAGGCATTTAAAAAGGCTTCAGATCTTAAGGAAGTTCTTGTTTGGGATAGCGAAAAAGTTTATTCCGAAGAATCTGTGAACATTTCGTATAAAGGAAAGCCGCTTTTATCCAGAGAGAGAGTTTACTGGAAAGTTCGTATATGGGATGAAAAGGAAAATGTTTCTGAATGGAGTGATGAGGCTTTTTTTGAAGCTGGTTTATTAAATAAGACGGATTGGGAAGCAGAGTGGATTTGTGCGTCAGAGAGGGCAGCAGCGATTTATTTTAGAAAAGTCTGCAATATAGAGAAGCAGCCGAAAACCGGGCGGTTGTATATTTCCGGGTTAGGATATTATGAAGCTTATCTTAACGGAAAAAAATGTGGAGAAGATGTTCTTACGCCGAATCGAACGCATTATGTGGAACGAGTTTATTACCATACATATGATATAACAACTGCGATTGTTCGCGGAGAAAATGTTTTTGGTATTGAGCTTGGCAATGGATGGTATAACCAAAAAGATAAAATTAACGAAAAAAAATTATGGTATGGATATCCAAAGCTTTTGTTCCAGATTGAAATAGAATATGAAGATGGAGACAAAGATGTATTTATAAGCGATGAAAATACGAAATGGCATGAAAGTCCTAGAATTTATAATAATATTTATTTTGGAGAAATATATGATGCACGTAAGGAGAGCGTAGGCTGGCGAGAAAAAGATTTCGAAGACCTGGATTGGAAATTTGCAGGTAAAGCAGAGGAACCAGGCGGAGAATTAACCAAACAGAAAGCTCCGTCAGATCAAAAGATTTGCGAACTTTTTCCCAAGAAGATCAGTGAAGTAACGCCCGGAATGTATGTGATTGATTTTGGGCAGAATATGACTGGCTGGGTTAAAATGAGAGTATCTGGCAAAGAGGGAGATAAGGTTCAGCTGCGGTTTGGTGAAGAACTGTGGCCGGATGGGAAAATAAATTATTATAGTACTGGAAGTGGGTGGAAACAGCAAAAAGATATCTATATTTTAAGTGGAAAAAAAGAAGAATATTATGAACCGGCATTTACGTGGCATGGATTTCGATATGTAGAGGTACAGGGATATCCGGGAGTTCCAAAGATGGAAGACTTTGTGGCAGTGCATATTCGGGCAGGGGTCGAACGGTCAGGTAAATTTATATGCTCTAACGCATTGATCAATCAGATTCAGAAAGCAAGTCTGTGGTCGATGGAGAGTGGTTTACATGGAGGCATTCCACTTGATTCTCCTCACAGAGAACGGCAGGGGTATGGAGGGGATGCATTGGTTACAGCAAAAGCTATGATGTATAGCTATGACATGCATGAATTCTATTCCGACTGGATGGATGACTTTATAGATGCACAGGACAAGACAACAGGATTTTTGCCACACACAGTACCATGTCAGGACGGCGGTGGTGGTCCGGCTTGGGGAAGTGCTTTGATTATTATCACATGGCTTATGTATCGTTACTACGGAGACACGAAGAGCGCAGAAGAGTATTTTGATAATATGATTCATTGGATGCAATTCCTGCAGACCGGAATGGAAAAAGGAATTGTTGAGGGCGAAGGTACAGATAAGGATTGTCTTGGAGAATGGTCGACACCTGGAGAAATTTTAATACCTCCGCGATTTGTTAATACTTTTTTCTATGCATATAATGCGAAACTTATGACAGAATTGGCAGAGGTGCTTGGACGGTCAGCAGATGCAGAATATTTTCAAAATCAATATAATGAAACAGTGCTTAGCTTTAGAAACGAGTTTTATGATTCTAAAAATGGCAGGTACAGTATTGGGGCACAGGGAACGGAAGCATTTGCGAATAAGTTGGGTGCTATCAGAGAAAGGGAACTTTGCGAAGTAAAACAGTATTTGGAGAAACATATTACCAAGGAGTGCGAAGGGAACTTAGATACAGGAATTTTTGGGACACCATTATTATTTGAAACACTTGTTGAATTTGGTCTTGGTGAAGTAGCCTATCATATGATTACTAGCGTAACGTATCCAAGCTATGGATATATGATTACAAATGGAGCCACTACATTATGGGAATACTGGGAAAAAGAGTATGGATTTTATCAGTGTCCTGCGAATCATAATCAGCCGATGTTCGGCAGTATAAGTAGCTTCTTTTACGAAAAGCTGGCTGGAATTAAGCCATTAAAGCCGGCATACAAGAAAATTGAAATTAAGCCGGCAATGATAGGAGATCTTAGATTTGTATCATCCAGTGTAAAGACACCGTATGGAGAAGTCTGCATAGATTGGGAGAGAAACGAAGACGAAATTTTAGTGTCTGTGGTAATTCCGCCAAATACGGATGCAGTTTTGCTGATCCCGGGACAAGAAAGAAAAGAAATTGGATCCGGTAACTATCAGTTTAGATATGTTACATGTGAGAAATAATAAGAAATACAGCCTGCCTTTTTTAGCAGGCTGTATGACTATGGAAAACTGGAGTTAATACGATAAAAGTTTTGAGTTTATTAGGCTGAAGATTGCGAGAGATTATAATTTATGGAAGGGTGATAAAAGATGTCTTACAGAAGTCATGAAATTTTACAGGGTCCCGGGTATGCAAATGTAAGAGCTTTATATAAAGCAGACGGATATGCAGAAGAGGAGCTGAAACGCCCAATCATTGGGATTGCAAATGCATATAATTCGATTTGTCCGGGCCATATTGTCCTGCGCCAGATGGCAGAAAGAATTCGTGAAGGAATTCAGGCGGCAGGGGGGATGCCAATTGAATTTGGAACAATTGGTGCCTGTGATGGAATTGCAATGGGACACGAGGGCATGCGTTATATTCTTCCGGCAAGAGAAATGATTGCAAATGATGTGGAGGCAATGGTGCAGGCTCATCGTTTAGACGGCATTGTATTACTGGGAAGCTGTGACAAAATTATTCCGGGAATGTTGATAGGGGCAATGAGGGTAAATTTGCCTACAATTTTTATTAATGGAGGACCAAGTCTTCCGGGACATATGGCAGATGGAAATCCCTATGGAGGAGAGTGGATCGACCATTCCTGCATTCAGCAGTCGGAAGGAGCTTTACAGGCAGAAAAGATTACAGAAAAAGAGTTTAAATGGATAGAGGATAATGCAATGCCGACAGTTGGATCCTGCGCGATGCTTGGTACAGCAAATACAATGGGATGCCTTGCAGAAGCTATGGGAATCATGCTGCCAGGTTCAGCCACGATTCCGGCAGTATATAGTAAACGTATGGCCGCCGCCTACAATAGTGGAAAAGCAATCGTTGATTTGGTACATAAGAATATAAGGATTCAGGATATTATTACAAAAAAGGCGCTGGCAAATGCAATAATGGTAAATTCAGCGATGGGAGGGTCAACAAACGCTGTATTGCATTTGCTGGCAATTGCACATAGTGGAAAAATTGATTTAACAATAGATGATTTTGAGACGATCAGCAGTGAGATTCAGCATTTGGTGGCTATGATTCCGGCCGGAAAATATACATTATTTGATTTCTTTGAAGCTGGCGGCGTACAGGCTTTGATGAAAGAGATGGAAGCAAAACTGTATGTGGATGCATTAACATGCACAGGAGATACATTATGTGAGAATTTGATACATGCAGAAAATAGATCGCGGGAAGTAATTCATGCAATTCAAAATCCGGTACATAAGCGAGCAGGTATTAAGATCCTGTATGGAAATATAGCACCAGACGGTGCGGTAACGAAGCCGTCAGCAATTCCAGAAGAGGCAGTACACTTTTGTGGAAAAGCAAAGATTTATGAAAGTGAAGAATCGGCGTTGACAGGAATTCGGAATGGAGAAATACAAGGTGGAGAAGTTGTTGTGATTCGAAATGAAGGACCAAAAGGTGGACCAGGAATGCCGGAAATGTATAAAGCTATGAAGCTATTAGTTGGCTTAGGCTTGGGATCGAAGGTATGTCTGATTACAGATGGCAGATTTTCAGGATCAAACAACGGGTGCTTTGTGGGGCATATTTGTCCTGAAGCTGCGGACGATGGAGCGATTGCATATTTACAGGATGGGGATATGATATCAGTCGATGTGGAAAATGGAAAAATTGATGCAATAGATGTAGATTTTGAAGAACGAAGGAAAAAGAAATACACATGTCACCAAAAGGTAGAAGGATATTTGTATCAGTATGCAAAAAATGTGGCATCTGCATCAAAAGGAGCAGTAATTCCTACCTATGAGAACGAATGATAGATGCAGCATCGTTAATATTGAGGGAAAGAGGCAGTAGTATGAAGGATCTTCAGGAAAAATTTGAAAAAATAGGAGTTATTCCGGTTATCGTGATCGATGAAGCGAAAAATGCAGAACCGCTTGCGGAAGCATTAGTGGCGGGTGGGCTTCCGTGTGCGGAAATTACATTTCGAACACAGGCTGCGGAAGAAAGTATCCGCATTATGACGCAAAAGTATCCTGATATGATGGTTGGAGCTGGGACTGTTTTAAATGTAGAACAGGTTGAACGTGCGATAAATGCAGGTGCACGATTTATTGTTTGTCCCGGGTTTGATTCAAAAGTGGTTGGCTATTGCCTGGAACGAAAAATTCCAGTTTTACCTGGATGCGTTACACCATCTGAAATAATGCAGGCGATCGCCTGTGGTTTAAAAATGGTGAAATTTTTCCCAGCGGTTCAGTTTGGTGGGGTGGCAATGATTAAAGCGTTGGCAGCGCCGTATAATGAAATGAAATTTGTGCCGACCGGTGGAATAAATAAAGATAATTTAAAAGAGTTTCTTTCATGTAAGGCAGTGGCAGCTTGCGGGGGAAGCTGGATGGTAAAAAGAGAATGGATTCAAAACAGTGAATTTGACAGAATCCGAAGTCTGGTAGCAGAAGCTGCAAAATTAAAAGATGAAATCAGGTCAGAAAAATAGAAACGAAAAAAGGAGAAAATGAAAAAATGGATTTACATCTAAAGGAATCGTGTGAATGTAAATATGATGCAGTTTCACTTGGCGAAGTAATGTTGCGACTGGATCCGGGTGAAGGAAGAATTCGCACTGCACGTTCATTTCGAGTTTGGGAAGGCGGCGGAGAATATAATGTAATTCGAGGCCTGAGTAAGTGCTTTAGGTTAAATACAGCAGTTATTTCTGCATTTGCCAAAAATGAAGTGGGAATGTTGTTAGAAGATCTGATCTGTCAGGGAAAAGTAGATACATCATTGATTAAGTGGGCAGATACTGATGGAATAGGACGGGTATGCAGAAATGGCCTGAATTTTACAGAACGAGGATTTGGAATCCGCGGAGCGTTAGGATGCTCGGATCGTGCGAATACTGCAATTTCCAAGGCAACTTCGGCAGATTTTGATTTTGAATATATTTTTGGAAAGCTTGGTGTACGCTGGTTTCATACAGGAGGAATTTATGCAGCACTTTCAGAAAAATCATGTGAAACGGTAGTGGATGCAATAAAAATTGCCAAAAAATATGGTACAATTGTTTCGTATGATTTAAATTATCGCCCATCTATGTGGTCTGCAATTGGTGGTATGGAGAAAGCGCAGGAAGTAAATAAAGAAGTGGCAAAATATGTAGATGTAATGATTGGAAATGAGGAAGATTTTACTGCGTGTTTGGGATTTGATGTAGATGGCAATGATAATGAATTAAAGAAATTAAATCTTGAAGGATATGAGAATATGATTAATAATGTAGTAGAGAAATATCCAAATCTGAAAATGGTGGCAACGACGCTTAGAGAGGTAAAGACGGCCACTGTGAATGATTGGGGTGCTATTTGCTGGGCAGAAGGTCGAATTTATACTTCAAAAAGGTATGAGAACCTTGAGATTTTAGATCGCGTGGGCGGTGGAGACTCTTTTGCATCTGGTCTGATTTATGGGATGTTGACGACAGGAGATCCGGAAACTGCACTTGAATTAGGAGTGGCACATGGAGCGCTTGCAATGACAACACCTGGAGATACCAGTATGGCAAACCGAAAAGAGGTTGAGGCAGTTATGCAGGGGGCTGGCGCACGAGTGAAGCGATAAAATGACAGGAAGGAGCAAGGGTAAAAATATGAGAGCACTGGATGTACATGCTCATTTGGGCAAAGATGTTGTGTTTGGACATGTAATTACAGAGGAAAATTTACTGGATGGCTATAAGGATACGATCGTACAGGGAGCAATTGTACAGCCATCGTTACCACGGTTTTCATTAAAGGCAAATAAAGAAATCCATGATAGAATTTTTGAATTTTCGAAGTGTGATAAAATGAAAATCTGGGGGATGGCATCTATTTATCCGCATTTCACACAGGAAGAATATAGAGAAGAAGCTATTCGGTGCGTAAAAGAGCTTGGTTTTGTAGGATTGAAATTAACACCAATTGGTCACGCCTGTGATCCTGAATCAGAGGATGGTATGTATGCTTTTTCTGTGGCAGCTGAATTGGGTGTGCCGATGATGGTTCATACCGGATCAGGAATACCATTTTCAAGTCCGATGCATATTTTGAAAGCTGCAAAAGAGTATCCTGAATTAAAAATTGTAGTGGCACATGCGGGAATGGGATTGATGGCCAGAGAAGCGGTTATTTTGGCGCAGATTTGTGAAAATGTGTATCTTGAACCGACTTGGACCGGGGTTGCAGATATGGGCATGATTTATAAGGAACTGGGGGCAGAGAAGATGATGTTTTCTTCAGACCACGTAAACAATGTTGCTGTGCAATATGAAACAATCAAAACCGTTGTGCCAGAAAAAGAAATGGAACAAGTGTTATATAAAACAGCAGAAAGTGTGTATAAAATCACATTATAGAGGGATATGAATATACATAAATTAATGAAAGAGAAAGTAAGCAGAGTAAGTATTTCCAGCAAAATGTCAATCGTTATGACCGTGTCGATTGTTTTAATCCTCACGGTCTTTCTTGGCGTAAACAGATATTATAATTCATTTTTCGTATATCAAAAACTTGAAAATGCGTCTTTGACATATTTGGATAGTATAGATAAGATGATGGAAAATTTAGTAGACACTTTGGATGGTTATTCGAGGATTTGTTTTTCCAATGCGGGAGTTCAGGAGTTATTGGAAAAAAATTCGAGTGGACAGGTTGATTTTGCATTGCAGGACAAGGTTAATAATTATCTGTGGGAACTGGTTGTAAATGTAAAGCAGATAGAATCTATTTATTTGTATAGTAACAATGGATTGGTAGCATCAGCAGATAAGCAGGCGCTGCATTATCCGCGATATCGTTGTATTGAAGATTATGAATGGTATGATGAAGAGGAATATGGGGAATATCATGTTGATTTTTCAAGCGATGATTTTTACAGAGAAGGTGATATGCCGGAGATCAGTTTTAGAAGAGCAGTAAGAAGTACGACTAATTTTAAAAAAATCGGTTATATGATTATGACGGTCTCTTCCGACGTGTTAAAGGATTTTTTAGTGGCGGATAATGCAGACAAATACGAAAGTATATTTTGTCTTTTGAATAATGAGGAATCTGTAATTGTGATCTCTGATGATGTGTATACGGACGAAATGCAGAAAATCGGAAAAGACATGATTCAGAATGAAAAGACAATGGTGCTCCGGAATATGTTCGATGAAAAATATATGTTTTGTATTTTGAAATCGGAGGAAGGGTATTATATGGATGCCATTTCGGTAGAGGATGCCTATCAAAGAAACCGAGAGAGAAGTTTAATGGATATTGCATTGATTATTTTACAGGCTATGCTCACCCTGGTTTGCATTGTTATGATTTCTAAACTATATACACGACCGATAAAGGAGCTGATGATTGCGATGCGCTGTTTGCAAAACGGTGTATTTCAGCCAGTGAAAATGAATTCTGCTCATTACGAAATACAGGAACTAATACATGTTTACAATGAAATGGTAAAAAAAATCAATGAATTGCTGGAAAAAACAAAGGAGGCAGAACGATTAAAGGGAAAAGCAGATTTAAAAGTGCTTACTGCACAGATAAATCCTCATTTTTTATATAATACATTTGATTCCATAAAAGCATTGTTTGTTTTAAAACGATATGATGATGCATATGCAATGATAGATGCGCTCTCCAGATTTTATAAAATTAATCTCAGCAAAGGAGATGATTTTATAACAATAGAGAAAAACCTGGTGATGTTAAAAAGCTATGTCGATATTCAACAAATGCGTTTTGGTGGAGAGTTTGAATATAGATACTCGGCGGATCCGGAAATTATGCAGTGGAAAATTTTGAAATTTGCTTTACAGCCGTTGGTGGAAAACGCAATTAATCATGGCATACATGGGTTTACGACAGAAGGGATTATTAATCTTGATATAGTCCGGACAGGAGAAAAGGAGATTAAAATCACATTAATGGATAATGGCCGCGGAATGTCTAAAGAAGCTCTGAAAAAGGCTATTTCAGGAGAAGAGGGAAGAAATGGCAAATCTTTCGGATTATTTGCAACGCTTCATCGACTTCAGTATTGTTATGGAGATCGAATTTGGTGGAGTATTGAGTCGGAAGAAAATGGAGGTACTACAATTACAATGAAAATTGAAGTGGAGGAGTGTTGAATATGCTAAAGCTGATTATTGTAGATGATGAATATTTACTTAGACAATTAATCAGAAATATAATCGATTGGAAAGCATTAGATATTGAAGTCGTAGGAGAAATGGCATCAGCAGATCTGGCAATGCGGCAGCTTGAGTCTTTAAAGCCGGATATTATTTTGACGGATATCTGCATGCCAGATATAGACGGTCTGACTTTTGCAGAAAAAATAAAGGGTAGAAATCCAGACACAAAAGTGATCGCAATTACCGGCTATGATAATTTCGAATACGCGAAAAGGGGAATTTGCATAGGGTTGGACGGTTATATTTTAAAGCCGATCAATGAGGAAGAACTTACAGAATGTATTGTTAAGATCAAGAAAAAAATTCTGGAAGAAAACAGAAAGAGAAATGAAATAGAAACTCTTTCGGTATTTAAAAGAGAAGCAGAGGAAATCGTTAAAAATTATTATTTGACAAAGCTTCTGGAATCTGATGTGCCGGAAAAAATTGTGAATAGCCAGTTGATGGAGGAATTGGCTTTGGAAACAAGCTCAGTAGTATGGATAGTTGTTTTTCAATGGAAAATAAACCTGACTGCCAAAAGGGCTGGGAATGAAGAACTTTCAGATTGTGAGATGTGGATTGTCAATTATTGTAAGGAAAAATTAAAAAAAATGGTTTGGGTTCATGGAATGGATAATAGGTTGATTATTCTTGATCCTGAAAAAGATATCATGCCTGAGACGATACTAAAGCAGCTGAAAGAGGAATGGAAAAAGGAATTTGAGTGTCCGTTGTATTATGGGACAGAGGTTATATATAATCAGGAAAAGAGTATTCATGAGGGCTATATAGAGGCGGTTAATCAATTAAATATCGAATTGGTTAATGGAGAAAATAAACCGGAAGATATATGGAGATGGAAACAGCAAAAAAAAGAAACCAAGCAGTTATGGGATCTCAACGAGTTGAAAAGGCTGCAATATTGTGTTGAGGCAGAGGGTTTAGAAGAAGTAGAAAAAGTAATTGATAGTTATTTTCTGAAATGGAAAGATGTTACGTTAGATGATATGGAACTGTTGCGGATGCAATTATTGAATATCTATTTTTATTTTTACACTTCATTCGGAGATCGTTGCATTGATGCATTTGCAGTGCAATATATGAATTTTTATGAAAATGTAAAACACGCGGAGAATATACTTGAGTTAAAAAATGCATTTTTAATAGGATGTCAGGCATTGCAGGAGATGCTAAGGGGAAGGGAGACAGCGGCAGACAGTTACAAACTCATTTATTCTATGAAACAATACATAAAAGAAAACTTAGATGACCCGGATTTTTCATTAGTGGCATTGGCAAAGGTATACTATATGAATAGCAGCTATTTAAGCCGTTTTTTTAAAGAAAAGGTAAAAAGTTCATTTGTAGAGTATTTGACAGAACAACGTATTGATAAAGCAAAGCAGCTTTTGCAATATGGGAACTTTAAAGTTTACGAAGTGGGCGAAAAAGTGGGAATTTATAATGCAAATTATTTTGGGATTTTATTTAAAAAGAAAGTGGGCGTAACGCCGGCTGAATACAGAAAACAATACGAAAAATAGTGCAAAACAGATATGGAAAATAGAAAAAACAGAAAAAATAAAAGGAAAAACAACTAATAAATATAGAATAAAAAGCAAAAAAATATCAAAAACAGCTAACAGGTAAAATAAGTGTTGAAAAATGTAAAAAGTGTGAGATTGGAAGAGAAAAGCTTTTGTTATAATAAAACCATCAAAAACAAAGGAAAGGAGAAGTTATTATTCACGTGAAGAATAATAACAAAAGGCAAATGAAAAAACATTTAAAAAAGGCAGCAACAGTATTGGCATGTACGGGAATGGTTGCAGGAGCATTTACAACCACGGCTTTTGCAGAGGATGCAGAGCAGATCACATTAAACGTGTCCCATATCTTCGTGGATCAGACAGATGGGCAGTGCAGAGGATGGTATAAGGCATTGGATGAATATAAGGAATCTCATCCCAATATTACGATCGTAGAAGACACTGCAGACAATGATGCATATAAAACTAAGCTGAAGACGCAACTTGCAGCAGGTGCAGTTCCGGATGTATTTTATGCTTGGGGAGGTGGCTTTACAAAGCCATTTGTAGAGGCAGGAATGGTAGAAAATCTTGATCCGTACGTGGAAGATGGAACGATTGATCTGGACGCTATGATGCCGGATATTTGTAACAACTTTTATTATGATGGCTCATTGTACGGTCTTCCATTGGATAGCTTCATAGGAGTGTTGATGTGCAATCAGTCTCTGTTTGATGAATATGGTCTTGAAATACCAAAAACAATGGATGATTTATATGCCGTGTCCGCCACCTTTAATGAAAATGGAATTACGCCAATTGCAATGGGTGAAAAAGATAAGTGGCCGGGACTGTTTCCATTTGGTGTACTGGCACTTCGATATGGCGGTGTAGAAGCAACAACAACGCTGTTGAATGGCGAAGGAAACTTTGATCAGGAATTTGTGCAGAAAACCGCGGAAGAACTTCAGAAGATGGTTGATGAAGGTGTATTTGCTTCGGATAGTGTTGCTCTTACAAATGATGAGGCAACAGAGGAATTCCGTCAGGGAAGAGCGGCTATGTGGTATAGCGGAAACTGGCAGGTAGGCCAACTCTGTGAAGAAGGATCTCCGCTCGAGGGCAAATTAACCATGGTAAACTGGCCGGCAGTTTCTGGTGCAGACGGAGACCAGAATGCATTTGTCGGAGGCGCAAGTGCAACGCTTGTAGCATCAGCGACGAGCGCTCATAAAAAAGAAGCAGTTGAATTTATGACATTTATGAGTGAGCATTTTTCCAATTATGCATATGAAGAGGGAGCAATCCTTCCGACATGGAAGTATAGTGGCGATATGGAATTGAAACCATTTCAGCAGACATTACTGGATTTGATGCAGGGTGCAGATGGGTTCTGCCTTGCATGGGATACATTGCTGGATCCGGAAACAGCAGATGTTCATTCTACGTCACTGCAGGGAATTTATGCACAGCAGATGACAGCAGATGATTACGTTGAAGCTATGGCAGCTACAAGATAAGTATGAATAAGATATTGGGAAATAAAACAGCGATTGCTGCATTTGTAGCACCTTCCCTCATTCTGTTCGGTGGCATTATCTTTTATTCGATTATTATGTCTTTCCGGTATAGTTTGCTTGACTGGAATGGATTTGGAGAAGGAATCTTTGTTGGGTTTTCCAATTACGCGAAAATGTTTCAGGATAAGGTGTTTTTAAGATCCGCGGTTAATTCACTGTTACTCGGATTTGTGACACTGGTTACGCAGCTGCCGCTGGCGCTTTTGCTGGCGCTGCTGCTTACCAGCGGCATTAAGGGAGAAGGATTTTACAGGACAGTGTTTTTTATCCCAATGACATTATCTTCGGTTGTAATTGGACAGCTGTGGTTGAAAATTTATAACCCGAATTATGGAGTACTGAATACTCTGTTGGGAGTATTGGGACTGGAAAGCTTACAAAGAAACTGGTTAGGTGATGTAAATACAGCTTTATTTAGCGCTTTTGTTCCAATTATATGGCAGAATGTCGGATACCATATGTTGCTGCTTTATACATCTATTAATTCTATATCAAAAGATATATTGGAAGCAGCAAAATTGGATGGAGCAAGTGGAGTTAAGGCAGCGCGGTATATTACGATTCCGTTAGTGAAACCAATGCTTAGAACATGTGCGATTTTTGTGGTAATTGGATCTTTAAAGGCGTTTGACATGATTTATGTATTAACAAATGGTGGACCGGTTCATATGACAGAAGTTCCAAGCTCTTTAATGTTTAGCAGTATATTTAATCTTAATAAATATGGCTATGGAAGTGCTATTTCTATATTTATCGTTGTTGAATGTATTGTTATGGCAGTTATTTTACAGAAGGTATTTCGCGTGAAAGAGGAATCGGCTTGAGGAGGGAAAGAAGATGTATGCCAGACTTCGTTCAAGAAAAGGAAATCTTTTAATACGGCTTATCATTACGGCTTTTTTGGTTTTTTGGGCCGCTGTGCAGATTTATCCGCTTATATGGCTTGTTTTCTTTTCCTTCAAAAGCAATGAAGAAATTTTTGGAGGAAATATTGCCGGGCCTCCGATTGTATGGAAAGTTGAAAATTATAAAAACGCGTTAATGGGTGGAAATGTTTTTTGCTATCTTTTTAACAGCGTTTGGGTGTCTATGTTTGTTGTGATTGTTGCGTGTATTTTAATTGCGACATCAGCATATGCACTAAGCAGAATGAGATGGAAATTAAAGAAAATAGTTTACTGGATTTTTATTTCAGGAATGACAATCCCGCTTCATGCAACACTTCTGCCGTTGTTTTTACTTTTCCGAAAGATGCATATCATTAATAATCCTCTGTCAATTTTGATCCCATATATTGTATTTGCATTACCGACAGGAATTTTGATTTTGACAAATGCCTATGCATCTCTTCCTATAGAAATGGAAGAATCAGCTTGTATAGATGGATGCAATATATATCAGTTATTTTGGAAAATTATGTTTCCGCTTGTAAAGCCAACGGTAGCGGCAATTGCGTTATTTACATTCTTATCATCATGGAATGAGCTGATGTTCGCAATGACGTTTATAAGTGATCCCAAGTGGAAAACATTGACGGTCGGATTACAGAGTCTTTCAGGAATGTTTTATACGGAATGGGGTCCAATTGGTGCAGGAATGGTAGTAGCAACAGCCCCTGTTTTGATTATTTATTTGTTACTAAACAGACAGGTACAAAATGCGCTTATTATGGGCGCAGTGAAAGGATGAGAACATGAAATTAAGAATAGGAATTATTGGATGTGGAGGAATCGCGACAGGAAAACATTTATCAGCATTAAAATCAAATGGTGATTTGTGTGAAGTAGTAGCATTTTGTGATGGCATACTTGACAGGGCAAAAAAGGCGGCACAGGAGTATGGAGTAGAAAATGCACAGGTTTGCCAGAATTATAAGGAGCTGCTGGCGAATCCGAATGTGGATGTTGTATATGTCTTAACGCCAAACATTAGCCATAGCCCAATTGCAGTAGACGCTTTTCATGCAGGAAAGCATGTGATGTGTGAAAAACCAATGGCAATTAATACTGCAGAGGCGGAAAAAATGATGGCCGCTTGGAAAGAGTCAGGTAAAAAATTTTCAATTGGATACCAGAATCGTTACCGCGCGGATGTCCGTCATCTCCACAGCGCGTGCCAGAATGGTGATTTGGGTGAGATATACTATGCGAAGGCATATGCGATTCGCAGAAGAGGGGTTCCGACCTGGGGAAGTTTTATACAGGGGAGCCAGCAGGGGGGTGGACCATTAATTGATATCGGAACACATTCTCTTGATCTTGCGTTGTGGTTGATGGACAACTATGATGTAGAATCTGTGACCGGAACAGTATTTAAAAAACTGGGAAAATTGCCGCAGGCTACAGACGGAAACTTATGGGGAGCATGGGATACATCAAAATATGATGTAGAAGATTCTGCAATTGGTTACATAAAGATGAAAAATGGAGCGCTGGTTGTACTGGAATCCAGTTGGGCTTTAAATATACTGGAAGCGCGTGAAGCAGAGGTTACACTTTGTGGAACGAAAGCAGGAGCGGAACTTAGAAATCAAAAAGAAGTGATTTATAATCGCGGAAAATACGGTCGGCTGACAGAAGAAGTGCTTACACCGGGAGAGCCACATGACTTTTTTGGAACGCGGTATGATGCGCCGTATCTGGAGGCTAAGGAGTGGTTGACTGCCATTTTGGAAGACAGGGATCCGCTTGTACGACCGGAACAGTCATTGGTTGTGACACAGGTCTTAGATGCAATTTATGAATCAGCGGCTAAAAATGAGACCGTGTGGTTTTAATAGTATTAACAACTTTTAGATTATGCTACAAAGGTATTCCGTCTTTCGATGGATGCGTCCGACAAGTTCTTTACAAAACGGTCGTACTGTTACTTGCAAATAAAGGTCAGGTGCGATATAATGAGCCGAAATGGGGAGCTCAAATGGATGGGCTGAGAGTAGACGTTATAGTCTTGACCTGAAACCTGATTTGGATAATGCCAACGTAGGGAAATACATGTCGGAAATGATTGGATTTTGTGTCCGTGCTCTCTGTTTTTTATGTGAACTGGGGGCACCACTTTTCACAGATGCAGACAGGCGCCGGATGATACAGATATTGTATCGTCCGGTGTTTTTTGTATCATGAAGAAATTTTTTCTGAACGCAAAGCGGATTACGAATGTCCGTTTTACTCACAGGTGTCCTGGAAAGGAGAGTTTGGCTATTGTAAAGATCAATGGAGAAGAAAAGCAGCTTGACGGAAGAAATCTTCTGGAGTATCTAAAGGAAGCCAGATTTCCAAAAGAGATGCCGGTGAAGCTTCGCGGCGCGAAGGTAGCGATTGCGGGGCTTGGAGGACTGGGGTCCAATATTGCGGTTATGCTGGCAAGAGGCGGGATCGGACTGATGGCGCCAAGAGTGGCAGTATGTGCGGCACATGAGGCAAACAAAGCAGTGCAGCTTATCATGGAGCAGTAGGATATGCTTCAGATGCTTGCAGAAAGGGAGAAAAAAGATGGAAGATAAATTTATATTAGGGGGAAAGGAATTTAAAAGTCGTTTTATTCTTGGATCAGGAAAGTACAATCTGAATCTGATCAAGGCTGCAGTAGAGCAGGGAGGGGCAGAAATTATTACGCTTGCCCTGCGACGCGCGAATACGCAGGAGAGCGAAAATATCTTGGATTATATACCGGAGGGAGTGACGCTGCTTCCGAATACGTCAGGTGCAAGAAACGCAGAGGAGGCTGTCCGGATTGCAAGATTAAGCAGAGCCATGGGATGCGGAAATTTTGTTAAGGTGGAGATTATGCGGGATGCGAAATACCTCTTTCCGGACAATCAGGAGACGGTAAAGGCTACGGAGATCCTTGCAAAAGAAGGATTTGTGGTACTTCCGTATATGAATCCGGACTTAAATGTGGCAAGAGATCTGCAAAGCGCCGGAGCGGCTGCCGTAATGCCGCTTGCCGCACCGATCGGAAGCAATAAAGGTCTTGCAACGAAGGCGATGATCCAGGCGTTGATCGATGAAATTGATCTGCCGATTATTGTGGATGCCGGAATCGGAAAGCCGTCTCAGGCCTGTGAGGCAATGGAGATGGGAGCGGCTGCAATTATGGCGAATACAGCGATTGCAACGGCAGGTAATGTTCCTGAGATGGCAGAGGCCTTCCGACTTGCAATTGAAGCTGGAAGAAAAGCATACCTGACCGGAATGGGAAGAGTTCTTGCAAGAGGCGGAAGCGCATCAGATCCGCTGACCGGCTTTTTGCGTTAAGGAGGGTGTGAAGGATGCAGGAAGAAAATCAGGTATATTTCGTAGACAGTGATCAGCTGCCGCTTGCGGCGCTGGAGCGGAAGCACCGTCTGGAGCAGGATCCGTCTTTTCGGACCAACCATATGGAATATATGGACGGAATGCAGGTGATCGAGTCAGATATAAAAGAAAAAGTATTAAAGGCGATGGATGAGTTTTCGTATGACTCATATACTGCTGCAGATGTAGAACGGGCACTTTCAAAGGAATCCTGTTCCATTGAAGACTTCAAAGCGCTTCTGTCTCCGGCAGCTGCCCCGTATCTGGAGCAAATGGCAAGGAAAGCAGAAGAGCTTACAAAAAATCATTTTGGAAACACCGTGTATATTTTTACACCGCTCTATATCGCAAATTATTGCCAGAATTACTGTATTTACTGTGGCTTCAACTGTTACAACAACATTCGCCGGAAGAAGCTGACCTTTGAAGAGATCGAGCATGAGATGGAGGTAATTGCGAAAACAGGTATGGAAGAAATTCTGATCCTTACCGGTGAGAGCAGGGCGTATTCAGACGTAACGTATATCGGAGAGGCAGTAAAAATTGCCAAAAAGTATTTCAAAAACATCGGAATTGAAATCTATCCGGTGAATGTGGATGAATATCAGTATCTGCATGAATGCGGTGTGGATTACGTGACCGTTTTCCAGGAGACGTATAACACGGAAAAATATGAAACGCTGCACCTTCTCGGGCATAAACGCGTATGGCCGTACCGGTTCGATGCGCAGGAGCGTGCATTGATGGGAGGTATGAGGGGCGCAGGTTTTTCCGCGCTTCTCGGACTGGATGATTTCCGGAAGGACGCGCTGGCCACGGCCCTCCACGTTTATTATATAAATCGTAAATATCCGCATGCGGAACTGTCCTTAAGCTGCCCGCGGCTGCGTCCGATTGTCAATAATGACAAAATCAATCCGCGGGACGTAGGCGAAAAGGAGCTTTGCCAGGTGCTGTGTGCGTACAGAATCTTTCTTCCGTTTGCAGGGATCACTGTGTCCAGCCGCGAAAGCGCTGCATTTCGAAACGGAATCGCAAAAATCTGTGCGACCAAGGTTTCGGCAGGAGTATCGACCGGCATCGGAGATCATGAAGAAAAGTATGAAGGAAAAGAAGAAGCGGATGTTGGAGATGAGCAGTTTGAGATTAACGATAACCGGTCCTTTGCAGCCATGTATCAGGACATGGAGCAGGGCGGGCTTCAGCCGGTTCTGAATGATTACATTTATGTGTGAGATGTGTAAAAAATACGAGCATATGATTGCAGTTACCAATCGTTTTCTCGTGGAAGGGGATTTCCTGATGCAGCTGGAGAAGGCGCATTATCTCGATGTGAATGAAAGATCGCGAAGCGACTGCGTTCATAAGCAAGTAGCGAAGCGGATTGCGAATGGCCGTTTTACTGGCAGAAAGTGTTAGGTTGAAAATGTGTAAAAACAAGGAAGGTGTGTTTCAGTCAGACCGGATTCTTTCTTATTTTAAGGTGGAATGGAAAGTTCTTTTTGCCGTAACGGTCTCCGGCCTGATCTATAATCTTGGCCTGCTTGCAGGACCCTGGTTTGAAGGGCAGATGACGGGGGGGCTGGTTGATATTTTAAATGGTTCCGGACAGTTTTCGGAGATGATGGTTCTGGCAGCGGCATACATGGCAGTGATTGCGGTGGTACAGGGAGAAAGATATATCAAAAGGTTTTATGTCCGCCGTTTTGCGAATAATGTCAATCGCCGGATGAAAGAGGTGCTCTATGCCGGTCTGGTGCGCAGAAGCCGTTCCGGACTGCAGGAAGAAGGCGAAGGGGCAGTTATGACAAAGGCGATCCTCGATGTTGATGACTGCGTAGAAGGAATGCGAAAGTTTACGACAGAAATTTTTGACACGGGAGTGGCATTGGCCGCATATGCGGGAATGCTGCTTTTTTATGACTGGCGTCTGGCGCTTCTGTGTATGATTTTTCCGTCGATTTCATACATTACAGCAGAAAAAATGAAGAAAGTGGTACAGCAGACCGGTGCGGCCAGTAAGGTTCAGGCCGGCCTACTGAGCACAGCCACTCTGGACCGTGCGCAGAATGCGCTTACGTACCGTGTATTTGGCTGTGAGAGAGAACGGCGGCAGGCATATGAAAAAAATCTGACCGACTATGAAAAGACGGCAGTGAAGGCCAATATCTGGAGTACGGCGATGCCGCCTCTCTATCGTGTGATTTCGATGACAGGATGTTTGTTTCTTTTATACTTCGGACAGAAAAATGTACTTGGAACAGGATGGAAGGCATGGGACATTGCTTCCTTTACGACGTTTCTGGCGTGTTTTGTAAAGCTGTCAGTGAAGTCCTCCAGTGCAGCAAAGCTGTTCAATGCGGTGCATAAGGCGCAGGTTTCGTGGAAACGGATCCGGGGCTTGCTTGCACCACAAAAGGCAGAGGGGAAAATCGATGGTTCAGAAGAAAGCAGGAAAAGGCAGAGAGAAAAAGGAAGAGAAGCCATTTCAAACAGAAACGAAGAGGGAACTGGTCCGCTTCTGCAGGTGTTGCATCTTACTTTTTCTTATCCGGACGGCAGAAAAATTCTGGATGACATTTCTTTTACTGCAGAAAGAGGTCAGATCATCGGCATCACCGGTCCGGTAGCCTGCGGCAAATCAACACTTGGAAAGGCATTCCTGTGCGAGTATCCGTATGAGGGACAGATTCTGTATCACGGAAGGGAACTGCAGGATGCAGCGCAGGCAGAGCGCATCGGATGGATCAGCTATCTTGGTCACGATCCGGAGCTTTTTGCGGACAGTATTGCGGAAAATGTCCTGCTGGGTGACAGTGGGGATCCCGTAACGTACTTACAGTTGGTTCGTCTGGATCAGGAGGCTGCGGAAATGAGCGAGGGAGTGCAGACACTGGTTGGCAGCGGAGGGGTACGCCTTTCCGGCGGACAGGCGCAGAGATTGGCACTGGCACGCACCCTGTGTCACAAAAAAACGCTGTTGATTCTGGATGATCCGTTTTCTGCACTGGATCGGAAAACAGAGCGGGAAATTTTTTCAAATCTCAAAAAAGTGGCAAAGGACAACGTGGTCCTGTTATTTTCCCACCGTCTGTATCTGTTTCCGGAATTGGATCAGGTAATCTGGATGGAAAATGGGAAAGCGATCACGGGAAGTCATACGGAGCTGATGGAAAAAGTACCGGAATATGCAGAACTGATCCGTGCAGAGGAAGGGGAGAGAAAAGATGAAGCGTAAGCTGCAGGTAAAAACGGTCATTTTCATGACAGTAAAGCGGCAGAAATATCTGTCGGCAGGTATTTTCTGTGCGGTAGTCGGCGCGATTCTTCTGGCGCTTGTGCCGCCGCTCATTCTCGCACGCATTGTCGATACGATTACAGCAGGAAAAACGGCTGCATGTTCCTTTTTGCTGCTCTATTTTGCTTCGCTTGCCGCTGCCGGTTTTCTGGAGTCGGCAAGGGAAGGGCTTCTGACGGTCTTCGGGCAGAAAATCACACATGCGCTGCGCAGCGCACTGATGGAAAAATTTACGGCGCTTACAGCGGATGAAATGAGCAGACAGGAGCCGGGTGCGCTTGTGTCACGGTTTGTCGGCGATGTGGATACCGTGGAAAATCTGTTTACATCAGGGCTTATCAGTATGTTTGCAGATGCATGCAAAATCATCAGCATTCTTGTGGTGATCTGGTTTCAGAATCGTGGCCTTACGCTTGTGCTGCTTGTTCTTCTTCCTTTTCTGTTCTGGTTTACGCGTCATGTGCAGAAAAATATGCTGGCTGCGCAGATTGAAAACCGAAGGGCGGTGGAACGGGCATCCAACCATGTGCCGGAGACGCTCCACAACATTCGGACAATCCACTGCCTTGGGAAAGAAGCTTATATGGAGCAGCGCTATGATCGGTATATCGGAGAGAGCTACCAGGCGATGGAGCGTACCAATTTTTATGACGCAGTGTATTCACCGGTTGTTTTGATCCTGAATGCAGTTGTGGTCGCGGCCGTCATGCTGCTTTCTGCATCGGGAAATCCGCAGGTACTGAAACTGTTCGGTATGTCGGCAGGAACGGCGGTCGCAGTCATCAATTATATTTCGCAGATCTTCGGACCAGTCGAAAGCCTTGGCATGGAGATCCAGACGATCCAGTCGGCGGTCGCGGGTATCCACCGGATCAACGAGTTTTTGGCACTGGAGGAGGTGGAAGAGGGAAGTGATGCGAAAGATCTCGCAGCGTCAGCTAACGAAAGCGAAACAGAGAATAGAAGTAGTAACGAAAATACGACAAAAGCAGGAACCGAGACAGAAAAGGCAGGATGGACGGGGGAAGACAGAGCAGAAGAGATTCCCTTTGTCGAGTTTCGCGACGTGGTTTTTGGTTACGGCGGACACATCGTCCTGAATCATGTGAGCTTCAAGGTGATGGACGGCGATCAGGTGACGCTGGCAGGCCGTACCGGGGCAGGAAAGAGCACGATCTTAAAGCTGCTGCTCGGTCTTTATGAGCCCCAAAGCGGTGAGGTCTTGATCCACGGTGCGCCGGCGGCGCAGATCAAAGAGGAAGAGCGCCGGAAGCTGTTCGGCTACGTGGAGCAGACGTTCCATATGGTGCCCGGAACGGTGCGGGAGGAGATCACCTTGTTTGACCCTGCGATTACAGAGGCACAGGTACATGCGGCGGCAGAACTGACCGGATTAAAAGAGGCGATTGAAAACCTGGAAAACGGTTACGATACGGTATGTACGCCGGAACTGTTTTCACAGGGACAGTGGCAGCTGCTTTCCATCGCGCGGGCGGCAGCGTCAGATCCCTCTCTTTTACTGCTCGACGAAATCACGGCAAACCTCGATGCAGAGACGGAAAAAGCAGTCCTGCAGGCTCTGAAACGGGTGGCCGGAAACCGGACCGTGGTTTCCATTTCCCACCGGACCTCCGCGGAGATGGGACGGATCATTGCGGTATAAAAGCCTGCCGCTGTTCGGGTATCCTTTCGTTTTCAGGAAAATCTGGCCATTAAAAATTCTTTCTTAAAGTTCAATGTACGCTCAGAGTATTTTCTGCATTTGTTCAGGCACAGAAAGACACCAGGCGTACATTTTACATTTAACGAGAAAAATTGTAAAAAAATCTTGACTTGGAGCGAACTCCAGAGCGTATAGTGACAGTAAGAAAGGAATTGCTTCTGGAAAAAGAATATTACGATAATAAAAAATGATACTCTTGTTCTGGCAGAAATTCATCTGACTGATATCAATGCAGAAAATTCACGCAGGAAAAAGGAGGAGTCAGCGTGGCGAAATTAGTAGCTTACTATTCAAGAGCAGACGAAAATTATTTTGGGGGGCAGCTTCGGTACATCGAGGTGGGAAACACGGAAAAGGCGGCGAAGATGATCGCTGAGCAGACCGGTGCCGATCTTTTCAAGATTGAGCAGAAGACACCATACGCGAAGGATTACAATACCTGCATCGCGCAGGCAAAGAAAGATCTTCAGGCAAAGGCGCGGCCGGAGCTGGTAAACCTGCCGGAAAATCTCGACAAATACGATGAAATTTATCTTGGCTATCCGAACTACTGGGGAACGATGCCGATGGCAGTTTATACATTCCTGGAGCACTTTGATTTTTCAGGGAAAAAGATTCATCCATTCTGCACACATGAGGGAAGCAGACTGAGCCGCACAGAGCAGGATATCAAAAATGTGACGAGAAATGCAACGGTAAAGCGCGGACTTGCGATCCACGGAAGCAGTGTGGACGGCGCCAGAGCAGCGATTAAAAAATGGATAGTCGCATAATCAAAAAAAACGGAGGAACAAAAAAATGGCAAAAATCGTACAGACCGCAGGAAGAAACGCACTTGGGACATTTGCCCCGGAGTTTGCACAGTATTTCATTGGCCAGAGCTATCTTGCACCGGTATCCACGTCACAGGTCGGAGTGTTTAATGTGACATTTGAGCCGGGCTGTCGTAAACTGGATTATGTAGCATAAGAGTGTATAGCGTGTCTGTAGTCTGATTTTTGCCATAAATAAGTACAGGATACACAGAGAATAGAAAAGAATGTGTATTCAGTTAAATAAGAAATAGATAGCTGGTATGAGAGAACAAGGAGTCTTTCATACCAGTTTTTTTGTGGGAAAAGGGATAGGTTGCACAGAATCTGCCAGGAGATTTCAGTAGGTTTGGTGAATAGCTTTCTCCCAGAAGTGTGGTATAGTCTTGTGCTTGGAACAGGAAAACTACACAGAAGGGAGACACCGATATGACAGCACAGCCAGATATCATCTGGAATGAGCAATGCTTGGGGATACGGATAGGAGAACAGGTTTGCACCTATCTGAAAAAGCATGATGCGGAATACCAGAGACTGCAAAATAAAATACTGGAACTTACAGAGAGGTATCCAGTAATAGAAACATTTATGGAGTCGAATCAGGCAATCAGTCTAACGACAGAAGAGCATAAGGCAGTGCATCAATATTTCCGACTGGAAAGCGAAAAGGAAATGATAGAAGAACAGTACCATTTTTATATGGGACAGGCTCAAATGATCTCCTATGGAGCAATGCTTGGAAAAATTAAAAAAGCAATATTGGGAAATGATGACGGTGACACAAAGAAACTGCTGGAGTTGCTGCTGGATACCTGGATTGATGAGGTTGAAGATCAGCTGAAAGAAAATACAGTGTACCAGGGAATGCTTGAAAAAATATCGAAATATGAAGAACAGGTTCAGACAATGGGATTATCAAAAGAAAAGCGAAAAACAATAGACAAATACGTTACTGAAGTTAGTGAGAGATGGATATTATATGCGGAATCTTTATATCAGGCTGGCATGCAGAAAATTCTGGAACTATTAAATTTGTAAAAAAGGGACGGATAAAATGGGGAAGCACGAAAGGAACTTCCCCATTTGTCACTTCTATTCATCTTTGCCATCAATGAGAAATATGTATGAAACCTGAAAGATTTCAGCAATGGCTTTTAATTCAAGATCAGTGACATAACGCTTGTTTGTTTCGATTCTGGTGATTACATTTTTATCCATATCGTAACCAGCTAACTGGAGTTTATAGGCAAGATCACGCTGAGACATATTGTGGGTCTTGCGAAGTTCAATCAATCGCTGGCTAATCAGATTCTTCTCACCAGACTGTGTCCTTGGCTTTGGCATCTTAAATCTCTTCCTCTCTGGTAAAAGGATGGCTTGTCTCACTTTTTGCACCATCTGTATTGATTTTAACGATTGGACAAGGTAGAATCGGTTGTAAAAGTGAGACAAGAACAGAAGAGGGAGAAATATATGGAGCAGGTAAAAATAGAACAGTTTGCATTTTTATATTTATGCAGCGAGCATGATAAAAGGCTATTATTTAAGAAAGAAAAAATGCAGTTAGCTGATTTCGACAGGTTGACTTATCTGATTTATCATCTTGGTTTTAAGGAATATCACATAAAAGTTTGGATGGAATTTGCAGGAGACTTTAAAAAAGAATGGGATTGTTTGGAAGCACTTCAGGAAACAGGTGGATGTGCTGGAAACATAGATGGTACAGAATCAGAAGTTAAACTCCATGAGATGTGGATTCAGGATTTTTGCAAAAGCACACCAAAAGAGATCGGAGAGTGGATACAAGACCTAGATTATAAATAAAAAATATGATATCATTAGTGGTAGAAATCGAATTTTGTTAGGAAATGATACAATAATGAGTAGTGATAAAGAAATTGCTCATAGCATTGCGATATATATAAAGCTATAGGGGGATGTTATGACAGAACAGCAGTATAAGGATTTATTGATAGCAACAGCAAAGATGAGTGATTATGAGCATAAAGATGAGGTGGTGGAGGCGCTTAAAGTTGCTTCTGTTTCATTTCAAAAGGAATGGGCTTTTACATATCATTTGCCAGATCATCGTCAAGAGTATATTATTATTAGCGTTGTTCCAGATAAATTAATTGTCTTGAAAGAACATGAAGATTTTGTTGATGATTTGTGCAAACAGGTTTATGAACCAAACGATTATAATGAGTATAGCGGATTGGTATTAAAACCCGGAATACTTAATATTGCACCAGAAGAAGTAAGCCAAGAGATACTTTTTGATGATATACAAAATCGGATAATTGATGAAATTCGAGAAGCAAAGTTCTCAATTTGGATAGCAATGGCATGGTTCACCAATAAAAAAATATTTGATGAATTATTGAAAAAAAGAAATGAAGGGTTAGATGTAAAAATTATTATTGATAATAATCGTGTTAATAAGGAGAAACCTTCGTTCACTTTGGAAGATCACTTTGAGGTTTATCGGGTGGATGTGATGTCAGAGCGGTACAAAAATATAATGCATAGGAAGTTTTGTGTGATCGATTTAGAAGTTGCAATGCACGGTACTTTCAATTGGACAAACGCTGCAAACTATAATAAGGAACATTGGGATGTAGATCATAATAGAGAAACAGCAAAAACATTTGCAGAAGAATTTGTGAAAATGAGAAGAGATGCTGAATTGTCGATGTTGTGGCTTGATTTTTGAATGGAGTATGTTCATGGATTTAAAAGAATTTTATTTTCAAAATATAAAGGAATCCGAATACCATTATCGTTTTCTGGAATCTGTTAAAAAGGTAAATTATACATATAATATTTTTTATGGTGAAGAAGAAACTCAGAATTATCAATTTGAGATTTATGATGTTGAAGAAGCAATAACGAAATTTAAAGAACTGTGTCAGCCAGATGTTGATTTTTCAGGTGAAAATAAATGTTGGTTTTATCTAATAACATATTATCTACATATGCTCGGTTATGAGATAAAAGAGTTTCCTAGAATACTAGCAAGACCCCCTGTTGATCCAACAGACTTTACATATAGAGATATTAGAAATCGAATTATTGCTCTAGGTGGAGATGATAATGGAACTGTTCGTTATGCGACTAGAAGAACCTTTGTAGCAGATCTGACATTTGAGCAAAAGTCTTGTAATATTGAAGTGAACGATTCTATAAATCAGAAATTTATTGAAATTTCTACTAGACAGGCATCTTTCAATAGTATGCATATAGATGAAAAAATTGCTGAGATTGCAAACCTTATTGAAAACCTGTTGAAACAAGATGGAAAATTTATCACACCAGAATATGAAGATGTATGTTGTGGCTTCATTGACGATACGATAGTAAAGAATTATAGAAAGAAAATGCAGTGCTTTAGACATTGCACAGATGAAGCAATAGAGGAAAGAAAGACATACTCCGAAGAACAAAAAAAATTCCTTGTTGATTATGGACTTACAATGGTAAAAGCTATTCATGAATTGGTGAAATAAAGAATAGTAACATAGGCAGCTAGTAGGAACATTTTAAAGCAGTATTTATGTGCTACAAGAACAGAAATAGAGAATCCAAGTTATAAATTAATTAAAAGTGATAGCATACAGTTATGCATATTTGTTTGTAAATATACATAACTGTATTTTTTATTACGGGCAGGGCTCTTCGGGGTTCTGCCCTTTTTCTCTTTTTCCAGACCAAAAGACCACCTGCTGGAAAAGAACAAGAAAAACCAGAAAGGATGTGGTGACTTATCATTATAGGAATTGACCATGGATATTATGCCATCAAAACTCCCCATGTGTGCTTCCCGACAGGATTGACCGGGTATGATTACGAGCCGTACACCATGCAGAATGTCCTGCAGTACAATGGGAAATTTTATGTGTGTGGAACCGGGCGGCAGACGCTGGTGAGAAGCAAGACTTCCAATGACAATTATTATCTTTTGACAATGGCAGCTATTGCTCAGGAAATCCGCTATCGCCGGGGAGAGAGGAAAACAGATGTGGTTCTGGCAGCCGGCCTCCCACTGGCAAGTTTTGGCAGGGAGAAAAAAGGTTTCCGGGAATATCTGTTTCGGAAAGAGCAGCCTTTGCGTTTCCGGTACGAGGATGAAAGCTATGAGATCCAGATTCAGGATGTAAAACTGTTCCCACAGGGTTACTCGGCACTGGCTCTCCACCCGGAATGTGTTCGGGACGAGCCTTCTGTTCTTCTCGCAGACATCGGTGGCTGGACCGTAGACCTGATGCGGCTGGACAACAGTGTTCCAAACGCCGCTACCTGCCGCAGCCTGGAGCTTGGTGTGATCCGGTGCGTGGATGAGATCACCGAGCAGGTACGCAGAAATACCGGACTGTCTGTAACGGACATTCAGATCGAACGTGTTCTGAACGGCCAGAGCTGCAGCATGGACCCGGCCGCAAAAGAAATTATTGTCCGGCATGGAAGGCTCTACACGGAGAAAATACTGTCTGCAATTATGGAAGCCGGGTTCGATCTGAAGGCAATTCCGTCTGTAATCATAGGCGGCGGAGCCAGCATTCTGAAACGGCACGTGACACCGCAGGACGGGCTGTGTCGGCAGGTTTACCTGACAGACGTACACGCCAACGCTTCCGGCTATGAGCGGATTGTGGGGCAGATGTGCGCGAAGTAAAGAGACCCGTTTTCTCGTTCCGCCTGAACCTTGATAACCCGGACCACAAAAAGGCATGGGAGATCCTGCAAAGTGTTCCGGATGGGCAGAAGAGCAGCTATCTGGTTCAAGTGATCTTAAAAGATCAGGAAAACAACCAGCTGGAGAAAAGTATCCGGCAGGCAATCCGGGAAGAACTGGCAGGTGTTTCCATTTCAGGCTCCGGGGAAAGTGTTTCAAAGAAGGAAGAAATCCCATCACAGATGCTGGATTTTCTCTCCGGGCTTGAGGATGCATTCTGAACAAGTCAAGTCTTTCCCGGCGATAAAATAGCTAAAATTCAAGCAGTCAAATTAGTATAAATCACGGATCTTTGAAAGGGGTGATGCCTATTGAATGTTATTAGATCTGCATCCTTTGGGTGCTTTTGAAGGTTTCATATTCGTTGGGTATTGTGAATAGCTTTCTGTCACGTTTTAGGGTATGTTGTGTATAGAAAAAAGAAAGGAGAACAAACGCAATGGAGATGAAAAACATATGCGGAAAGATCCCGGTAGAGCTGCATGAGAAAGTAAAACTGGAGGTCGAAGAGTTAGGAATCAGCATACCAAAATACCTTGAGATGGTAATTGAAGAACACATAGCAAGAAAAGGAGAAAAGACGAACATGGCAGATTTAAGAACAGTAGCAGTACAGGTAACCGAGGATTTATTTTCCAGACTGAAAGCAGTCCTCGCCAAGAACGGCATGAAACAGAAAGACTTCCTGATCGGACTGATCGAAGAAGCACTCAAAAAAGAGGAAGCCAAATGGAAAGCGGAATCAGCAGAAGCTACGGAACCGGAAGAAGAGCCATCCGAAACGGAACTGGAAGAAGCTGAGTCTGCAGAATCAGAAACGGATGAAGAGCCGGAGTTGAAAGAAACCGAAACAGAGGAAGAACCGACAGAATCGGAAGCCGAAGAGCCAGAGTCAGAAGAGCCGACAGAGCCGGAAACCGAGGAGCCAGATGAAACAGCGTCAGACGAAGCAGACGAAGAGGAAACGGATGAAACAGAGTCGGAAACCGAAGAGACGGAACCAGAAACAACAGAGCTAGAGGATGCAGAAGAATAGACATCAAAAAACAGAAACTAAAAGACTGAGACGGTGCAGAGAAATCTGCACTGTTTTTTTTCGCAGCGAAGGGAGGCTGATAGCCGGAACAATTCGATTTTTTGACCTTTTCAGTGGAATCGGAGGATTCCGAGAAGGGCTGCAGAGGGCAGGAGGCTTCACCTGTGTCGGACACTGTGAAGCGGATGCGTATGCAGACCACAACTACCGGGTGCTGTTTGATACGGAAGGAGAGTGGTTCTGCAATGACGCAAGAAATATTGAAACAGAACGAATGCCGGACTTTGATCTTTTATGCGCGGGATTTCCTTGCCAGGCATTCTCCATCGCTGGACGAAGGGAAGGATTTGCCGATGCAAGAGGAACCCTTTTCTTCGAAGTTGCCAGACTGGTTGCAGACAAACGACCTGCGTATTTTCTCCTTGAAAACGTACCCGGTCTGCTTTCGCATGACAAAGGCCGGACGTTTCACACCATCCTCAGTACGCTATCTGAACTGGGGTATCATGTCGAATGGAAGGTGCTTAACAGCAAGGATTTCGGAGTCCCCCAGTCGAGGAAGCGGGTGTATATTGTCGGATATCTTGATGGAAGATGTGCCGGAAAAATATTACCTTTCCCAAAAGCAAATGGAACAGCTCTTATACAAGTCCATGCTGGTAAACAGGGAGAAAGAGTCTATGCAGAAGAAGGACTGAGCTGCACCCTGACCAGTGGAGCTGGCGGTATGGGCGGCAAGACCGGATTATATGAAGTCGGTATCCCGATTAAGGAAAATACCAGAAAAGGGTACAAGATGGCCTACGAGGGAGACAGCATTGACCTTGGATATCCGGGCATCAACAGCCGCAGGGGAAGAGTCGGGCATGAGATCGCCCATACTCTGACGACCGGAAACCAGCAGGGGACACTGCATTTTGTAGATATCTCCCCTCCGCCGCTGGTAACAGACGTTGCAAGATGTCTGAATACCAGACAGGATTCCAGCATCCATAACCACAGGGGCGAAAGTTCCGGGGTGCTGGTGGAAGAACCGCCAAGGGCAGTGCTGACACCGGCCAAGGAAAATGTACGCCAGAACGGGAGAAGGATGAAAGAACCGGAAGAGCCGATGTTCACCATTACGGCAACCGACCGTCATGGCGTGATCTACCACGGCAGAATCCGCAGGCTGACACCAAGGGAGTGTCTGCGGTTGCAGGGATACCGGGATGAGGAAATTTCCAAAATGGAAAAAGAGACATCTGATAACCAGCTTTACAAGCAGGCCGGGAATGGTGTCACTGTCAATGTCATTGAAGCAATAGGCAGGAACCTGAAAGCCGTGGATGAAGAGATTCGAAACAGCTCACCTGTTCCAGAAGCGAAGGGTGGGTGACGTAGATCGACCTAAAAGACCAGCATTTCGGTACAGAGATTGAGATGACAGGCATCAGCCGTGAGAAAGCGGCTGCCGCTGTTGGAAGAATGTTCGGGACGGAGTCATATTCCATCCAGTCATACAGCTCTTGGTGTGTGAAAGACCCGGATGGAAAGGTCTGGAAGTTTTCGTATGATTCCAGTATCCGTTGCCAACGCCAACATCATGGGCGGTGTCTGGATGCTGACAGTGACTATGCCACGGAGATGGTGTCCCCAAAACTGGAATATTCGGAAATGGGGAAACTCCAGGAAGTGGTGCGGTGTGTCAAAAACGCAGGTGCTTTTGTCAATTCATCCTGTGGCATGCATGTCCATGTGGACGCATCCAATCATACACCAAGGAGTCTGAAAAATGCACTGACGATCATGTACTGCAAAGAGGATATTCTGTTCAAAGCCTTAAATGTACAGACGAGAAGGGAAGATGAGTATTGTCAGAAAGTCCGTCCTATGGTAGTGGAGAAGATCCGCCGGATGCCAAACAGCACCATCACGATGGAAAAATTCAAAAGGGCATGGTATGAGGGAAATGACGGAAGCTCCGAGCATTACAACTGGACAAGGTATTATGCCTTAAACCTACATGCTGTTTTTTCCAAGGGAACACTGGAATGGCGTTGTTTTGAAAGCACCCTCCATGCAGGAAAAGTCCGGTCAAACATTACGCTGGCACTTGCCATATCCGCACAGGCGGTCAACCAGTCCTGTACCCATGCCAAAAAGACGGAGATCGGGGATAACCCGGCATTTACATTCCGTACCTTTTTGCTCCGTCTCGGACTAATCGGGGACGAATACAAAAATGTGCGGAAGCATCTGCTTGCTAACCTCGACGGCGATAAAGCATGGCGGTATGACAAAAGTACCTATGCCTGTCTGCAGAAGCCAGGACGGACAGAGGACGCAAGATAACAGAATAACGAGAACAGACAGGCCGGGTGGGAACATCCGGCTGTTCTTATGAGAAATGAAGAAAAATAAGAAAGAGGTAGAAAACATGAAGAGCAAATATCGATTCAGGCGGATCCTTTCAGGGGTGATGGCGGCAGTCACCATCTTATCCACGGTCATTTCACCGTTGACCGTTTATGCTTCGGAAGAGCCGAAAACGGCAGAACCGCCAGCTTATGAATCCGTAAAGGATCTGCTGGATGAAGAGGAAGTGGTAAAAGCCAACGATCTGGAGCTGGAAGTCGGACAGGAGTTTGATGTTTCCAGTGACCGCACGAATCTGGAAATTAAGGACGAAAGCAAAGTCAAAGTGATATTCCAGAAAGCAGAGAATGACGCCGGGGAGAACTTCAGCACCAGCCATGCAGACACTTACCATGCCGTTTATTATGTGGAGCCAGTCAACCAGAACCACCCGGTTTATCAGATTGGGAGAAATCTGATCGTAAAAGAGCCTGTGACAGCAGCTCAGAGTGAACCGCAGACAGAACAGGCAGTTACCGAAGAGGATACAGGTTCTGATGATGAGGAAGCTGCCTCGCAGGAAGAAACTGAGACAGTGCCTGTAGAGACAGAAATTGTTGAGCCGGAGACAGCTGAATCTGAAACAGAGGAAGCGGAGACAGAAGAACCGGAAGAAACAGAATCCGAATTTCAGGATGGACTTTCTGAATCCGAGTTTGATGCCGCATTAGAGGAATCCGAAACGGAAAATACAACCGATGCAGAATCCGGGCTGACACTCAGCGATGTTCTGGAGCAGGCAGGGGAACAGGATATTGACCTGATAGCAATGGAAGATGGGGAAACCGTTTCATTCACCGCAGTCAATACCAGTACAAGAGCAACCCAGGACGTGAATGTGACAAGAGGGACTGCATACTATTATGCAGACTACGGTTTGGGCTCCTATGTAACCTATAAATATACCGTTAAATTTGGAAATGTGTCTGCAACTGCCTACTGTGTGCAGCCATCCAAAGCGGGACCTGGGGATGGTGTTTACAAGATCACCAAACTGGGTGACAGCAAAGCACTGGCAAAAGTGTGCTACTACGGTACCAAAGCATCCGGTGAAAATGGATTTTTTTCTGAGAAACATCCTGATTTTTCAGCCGGAAAACAGTTTATCATTGTCCATCTGGCAGCATCCTATGCAAATAACAGCGGTGACGCTTTTTCTGGTACGAATGCAACCGGACAGGCTCTGGCAATGGAACTCTACAATTACTGCATGAGCCAGCCGGAGATCCCGGAAGTGGACATGAGTTTCTCCAATGCAGATGTTACCGCATATATCAGTGGCAACAGCCAGAGAACAGAAGAGATCACCTTCAAGGCATCCGAACTGCAGACCATCACCATGAAACTGCCGTCCGGTGTCAGACTGCATAATGTGACAACCGGAAAGACCAGCAGTGTAGGTGCATCCGTGGAAATCTGCGGCGGTACCAAATTTTATTTATCCGCACCGCTGACACAGGCTGTGGATGTCAAAGGGGAATGGTCTTCCACCATGAAAGGAAGCATCATCAAAGACTACTCCGCTTATAAGATCACCACCGGAAGCGAGACACAGGACCTTGCCCTGGTATTTGGCGAGGGCGTGACCGATGAGAAATATGTGGATTTTAAAGTTTCATGGGTAAAACAGGCAACTCTAGAAATCGTAAAAAAGGACCGCAAGAGCAACAAAGCCATCGCAGGTGCAGTCTATGGCGTTTACAGTGACAAGGATGGAAAGAACCTGATCACAAAGATGCCGGCCACAGATGCCAACGGAGCTTCCAGCGTTACGATCACCAAAACACAGGATACCGTATACCTGAAAGAAATCTCCGTACCAAACGGATATCTGCTGGATACCAAAGCCTACGATGTGAAACTGGTCATCGGGGATACCGTAAAACAGACCGTTACCGATGCAGAGCAGATGGCAAGCCTGACCGTTTACAAATTAGGCGAAGTCCTGACCGGAGCAAAGGTGACCGATGATGGTGTTTCCTTTGTTTATACCGAGCAGAAACAAAAAGGCGCGGTTTACAACGTTTATGCTGCAGAGGACATTGTATCCGCAGACGGAACAATCATCTACAAAAAAGATGCACTGGTTAAAGCCGGACTCACCACCGGGGATGACGGAAGTGCCACACTGGACAAGCTATATCTGGGGAAATATGTGGTAAAAGAAATGCAGGCACCACAAAATCTGGTATGCACTGGTGAAAGCCAGGAGATCACCCTTTCCTATGCCGGAAGTAATGTGGAAAAGGTCATGGGAAGCGTGACATTCAAAAATGACCGCCAGAAAGCAAGCGTGAGTGTATACAAACAGGATAAAGAAACCAGGAAATATCTTCCGGGCGGCACTTATGGTCTGTATGCCGGAAATGACATCAAAGCAGCGGACGGAACCATTGTGGTCAAGAAAGATACTCTCATTGAGAAAGCAGTGACCGGAACAGACGGAAAAGCCGTATATCAGGCAGACCTGCCGATCGCCAACAGCTACTACATGAAAGAGCTGGGTGCACCAGCTGGATATGTGAGAAACGGCGAGGATGTGTACTCCTTTACCTTCCAGTACACCACAGACAAAGAGGCAACGGTTTCTTTCAACCATACGTTCCAGAATGAGCGGATCAATGCGAAGATCAAACTGGTAAAAGAGGATTCCGAAACCGGAAAGACCGCACAGGGAGATGCAACACTTGAGGGTGCTGTTTACGGATTGTATGCCCGTGAAGATATCGTACATCCAGATGGACAGACAGGTGTTCTTTACCCGGCAGGAACACAGATTGCAACCCTGACTACGGATACAGAGGGAAATGCAGAAGTCGCAGACCTCTATCTCGGAAAGTATTACGTTAAAGAACTGACTCCGCCTGTCGGATATCTGGCAGACACGGAAGAACATGATCTGGAGTGCAATGACGAGGGAGATCTGGTTCAGACGGTAGAACGTACCGCAACTTCTCTGGAAGATGTGATCAAACAGCCGTTTCAGGTCATCAAAGCAGCCAACAACGGAAAGACCGATGCCGATCTGTTAAAAGGTGTGGGATTCCGTGCTTACCTGGAGAGCAGCCTGAAGAAAAATAAGGACGGCTCCTATGATTTTGCATCTGCTACCCCGGTCGTGCTGACCGCAGACGGACAGACAGAAATGTTCACAGATGAGCGTGGATATGCATGCTCCATTCCGCTTGCATACGGAACCTACATTGTAAGAGAAACCACCACACCGCACAACTTCAAACCAGTCGATGACTTTAAGGTTGTGATCTCGGAAAACAATCCGGATCAGCCGCAGGTATGGCGTGTGCTTCTGGACGAAGAGTTTGAAGCAAAATTAAAAATCGTCAAAAAAGATGACGAGACAAAGAAATCTGTTCTGGTTCCGAATACTGAATTTAAGGTATACGATCTGGATAACAAGAAATATGTAGAACAAGTGACTACTTATCCATCCACTACGGTACATAAATCCTATTTTACGGATGAAAACGGATGCCTGATCCTGCCACAGAATCTGGCTTGTGGAAATTACCGCATCGAAGAGGTGACTGCACCAGATGGATATACCCACAGCACCAATACCGTGGAAATCAAGGTAGACAGTGATACCGCATACCAGGAAGATCCGGTCAGCGGTGACCTGATCATCGAGGTGGATTTTGAGAACCACCCAGCTAAGGGCAGACTGACCATCCGCAAAGAAGGCGAAGTAGTCAAAGGTTTTGATAAAGATTTTACTTATGAGGAAGCCAGCCTTGCAGGAGCCGTGTTTGAAGTTTACGCCTCCGAGGATATCTATACTGCAGACCATCAGACAGATGAGAACGGCAACCGTTATCTGGAATATGCCAAGGACACACTGGTGGCAACGGTAACGACCGATGAAACCGGAAGTGCCGTAATCGAGAATCTTCCGCTCGGAAAATACCGTGTAGAAGAGAAAAAAACGCCGGAGGGCTACACCTGGAATGCCAAAGGAGAAGAGGTAACCTTTACCTATGCCGGACAGGATACCCCGGTTGTAGACGAAGAAGTGACATTTACCAATGAACGCCAGAAGGTAAGCATCACCGTGGAAAAACAGGATGCAGAAACCGGAAGCGTGGTAGCTGGAGCCGTCTTTGGTCTTTATAATAAGAATGAGATCAAATCCGGTGACAATGTAATCGTGAAAGCGGACACCTTATTACAGGAGATTACAAGCGATGAAAAGGGACAGGCACACTTCACCCTGGACCTGCCGCTTGGAACTTATTATGTAAAAGAAATTTCTGCACCGGACGGTTTTGTATCCTCTGATGAGGTACTGGAATTTGATGCCACCTATCAGGGACAAGACATCCAGACCATTAAACTGAAATCGATTAAGAAGAACCAGCCGACGACCATCGAGGTGACAAAATTCGATCTGACCACAGGCGTGGAGTTGAACGGAGCGTCCCTTTCTGTTCTGGATGAGGATGGAAACGTGATCGACAGCTGGACTTCCGTAAAGGATGAGCCTCATGTGATCAAATATCTGACTGTTGGAAAAACCTATATCCTCCGTGAATCCCTTGCACCGCATGGTTATTTAAAGACTACGGATGTGAAATTCACCATCGAGGATACCGCAGAAATACAGAAAGTGGAAATGCAGGACCATGTACCGAAAGCACTGCTGATCGTAAACAAGAAGGGCGAATTCCTCGATAAGATCACCCTGCTGGATAACGTCAAAGGTGTTGTGGAACATTTCTTTGAGTACATTACAGGAAGCCTGACAGATGTTACCTTCGAAATCCGTGCTGCCGAAGATATCAAAGCAGCTGATGGCGTAAGCCCGGACTATTATTCCAAGGACGAACTGGTAGCAACTGTAACTACCGATGCAAACGGTGTTGCAGAAGTATCTGACCTTCCGGTTGGAAAATATTATGTCAAAGAGGTAGGCACAGCATATGGTTATATCCTGGATGAAGAACCACGATATGTAGATCTTTCCTACCGCGATCAGGATATCCCGGTTGTCGTATACGATGAGGACTGGCAGAACAACCGCCAGAAGGTGAAAGTGAACGTCCTGAAGAAAGAAAAGGATACCGACCGTGTATTAAAAGGCGGCATCTTTGGATTGTACACTAGGAACGACATCCTGTCCGCATCTGGAAAGGTGCTGATGGAAGCAGATACCCTGATCGAGTTAAAAACAACAGATGTAGATGGAAAGATTTCCTTTATTGCAGACCTGCCGATTGACGGAACCTATTATGTGAAGGAGCTGTATGCACCGGATGGATTTGTCACCACCGGAGAAGAACAGGAATTTGTTTTTGAGTACCAGGGAGACAAAGAAGCAGAAGTGTCCTATGAGTTCGTATTTGAAGATGAGCCGACAACCGTGGAACTTTCCAAAACCGATCTGACCACAGGCGAGGAACTGCCGGGAGCCAGATTACAGCTGACAGATGAAAACGGGGCTGTTGTTGAGGAATGGACATCCACCAAGGAGCCGCACATCATCAAAGAACTGGTTGTAGGAAAATCGTACACCCTGACAGAAACCAAGCCGGCCGATGGATATGCCACTGCGGAAAGCATCACATTCACCGTGGAGAATACTGTAGAGATCCAGAAACAGGTAATGGAAGATGATGTGACCAAAGTGGAGATCAGCAAAACGGATATTACCGGAGATACTGAGATTGAAGGAGCCAAACTGACCATCACAGATGAAAATGGCAATATCGTAGAAACCTGGACTTCCGGTAAAGAGCCGCATTATATCGAAAAACTTCCAATCGGTAAATACACCCTGAAAGAAGAGCAGGCTCCAAACGGTTATGTCGTTTCGGAAGAGATCACCTTCGAGGTGGCAGACACCGCAGAGATCCAGAAGGTAGCCATGAAAGATGATACCGCAAAGGGACGTCTGATCATTGAGAAAACGGACAAGGATACCGGAGCTGCACTGAAAGGTGCGGAATTTGAATTGAGGGATGCCGATGGCAAAGTGGTAGAAACCCTGACCACTGATGAAAACGGTCATGCAACCAGCGGACTGCTTGCAATCGGAACTTATAAGGATGGCAAATTTGATAAGGCAGCCACTTATTATCTGGTTGAGACCAAAGCACCGGAAGGATATCAGCTGGATGAGACCAAGCATGAAGTGACATTTACTTATGTAGATGACAAAACCCCAGTGATTGAAGTCATCCAGAAAGTGACGAACGAGAAGCTTCCGGAGGACACCCCGTCTGTAAGTAACCCGAAAACAGGCGATGACACCAACCTCTGGATTCCGGCCCTGTGCCTGATCCTTTCCACAGGCGGTCTGATCGGCATGGGTGTGGCATCCAGAAGAAAGAAGAAAAAAGGGGGCAGATAGGCTGAAACAATTATATTTTGCGTATGGAAGCAACATGGATCTGGACCAGATGGCATATCGGTGCCCAAAGGCGGAGGTGGTAGAAACCGTCCGCCTGGAGGGGTATCGGCTGACCTTTGCAGCCGCAGGAAGCGGTCTTGCCACCATCTTCCCGGAAGAGGGAAGCCATGTGGACGGCGTCCTCTGGTCACTGACTGGGGACTGCGAAAAGAGCCTGGATCTTTATGAAGGCTATCCTGATTTTTACGACAAACAGGAAATCACCGTCAGGAATAAAGGCGGAAGAGAGATCAAAGCCATTGTCTATATCATGACAAAAGATTACATGCAGAACTTTAATCCGCCCGGACGGTCGTACCTGACCGGAATCTTAAAGGGCTGCAGGCAGAATCAGATTCCAACAGAACCAATCCTGAAAGCAGCAAGGAAACCGCCTGTGCCGGGACAGACACAGAAGAGTCAGCCAAAGAAGAGAAAAGCCGGACAGGAACGATGAAAATCGTGAAAAAACTTTTTCAAGCGGTATGTCTTGCTGCTCTTTTCTTAAGTGCCGGATTTCTGATTTACCACATGGTATATCTTCCAATGGAAAACAAAAAGCTGGTGGCAGAGCTGAAAGGGAATTTCCCGGAGCCGGAAGCTCCGGGAGCCTCAGGCTCTGAAAAGAAAGACCAACCAGCTGGAAGAAAATGCCCGGTGGCTACGGTAGACCTTGTTACTCTTCGGAAACAATACCTGGATGTGCAGGGATGGCTGACGATACCAGATACCGGAATCGATTACCCGGTGCTTCAGTCCGAACAGGAGAATGGGGAGTTTTACCTGAAACGGAATTACAAAAAGGAATATGACATCAACGGAAGCCTGTTTTTACAGGCAGACTGCAAAGTGTCTGAAAGTCGGAACCTTATCATTTACGGTCACAACATGAACAGTGGGGCAATGTTCGGAAATCTGGACTTCTATGCAGATGAAACATATTATCAGGAGCATCCCTTTGCTTATCTTCAGACAGAGGATAGCATTCAGGAATATCGAATTGTCACGGTGCTGAAAGCAGACAGGAATTTGTTCCCATTCCAGCAGAAACTCGCAGATGCGGAGGCAGTGCAGGAATATTTAAAAGCAGCTAAGCAGAGGGAAGTGTTCGAAACCGGGGATGATTACCTGAAGTGTATATACGATAAGGTTTTGACGCTCGTCACGTGTTCATATGAATGGAGCGGTGCCAGGAACATCGTCCTGGCGGTGCCGGTTTCCGGGGCAGTGTGGAGTCAGAAGTGTTCGTAAGTACCAGAAAAGTGCAGAAAATGAGACAAATAATGACCGCACGGGCAGGGATGTGTTCAAAACAGGGGGATTATGTAAGGGTGTGCATTGGTAGTATTTAGGTTGAAAAAAGTGTCTGAAAGTACCAGAAAAGTGCAGAATGTGAGACAACTTATAACCCAGATCCGGCAGAAAGTGTTCCAGAAAGGAGCGTTTCCTGCCGTTATTATTTACTTGGAAAGGATGGTAACGATTATGAAACGATTTTATACAGCAGAATCCGTAACAGAAGGACATCCGGATAAGCTCTGCGACCTGATCGCAGACAGCATTCTGGACGCGTGTCTGAAAGAGGACGAAAATTCCAGAGTGGCCTGCGAGGTGCTGGCGACCAAAAGGAACATCATTGTAGCAGGAGAGATCACCAGCCGATTTGAGCCACAGGTGTTTGAAATCATCAAAAAGGTGCTGGAGAGTGCAGGCTATGAAGCAGANTCCAGAGAACGCAGGGCAGGGACTGTTTCTGTTCAGAGCGGACTTGCCAGCGGTGCCGGGGATCAGGGCATCATGATTGGCTACGCCTGCGATGAGACACCGCAGCTTATGCCGATGCCAGTGGTTCTGGCGAACCGCATTGTAAGGGAACTGTCTGCAAGCCGTAGAAGCGGATATATCACGGGAATCCTGCCAGATGGAAAGGCGCAGGTGACCGTGGAGTATGAAGATGACAGACCTGCCCGGCTGGATACCGTCATTGTGTCCTGCCAGCATGAAAAGGAAAAATCCCTTCGGAAGCTGGAGCATGAGATCCGGGAGAAAGTGTTACGCCCGGCACTCCGTATGCTGCCACCGGATGAGGATACCAAGATCCTGATTAACCCATCGGGCAGATTTGTGTGCGGAGGTCTGGATGCAGACACCGGACTGACCGGAAGGAAACTAATGGTGGATACCTACGGCAGCCTGGTACCGCATGGCGGCGGTGCATTCTCCGGGAAGGATTGTTCCAAAGTTGACCGTTCCGGGGCATACATGGCCCGTTACATCGCCAAAAACATGGTAGCTGCCGGACTTGCCAGCCGATGCCAGGTGTCCCTTGCCTATGCCATTGGGGTTGCCCAGCCAGTCATGGTGCAGGTGGATACCTTTGGAACGGGAAAGATCTGTGCGGATGACTGCCTCGCCGCAGCGATCCCTCTGGTGTTCGGGCTTACCCCAAGCCAGATCTGTGACACCCTGCACCTGAAGCGGCCAATCTACCGACAGAGTGCGGTGTTCGGGCATTTTGGAAGAAAGGAATTCCCGTGGGAGAAAACGGATAAGGCAGAGCAGCTCCGGGATACCGTGATGTAATGCCGTGGATTCCGGAAGAAGAAATCAAACGTGCAAGGGAGATCACCGCCATTGAATACCTGAAGAAATATCAGCCAAACCGTCTGAAAAAATCTTCAGCCAGAAATGAATGGGAGCTGACAGACCACGACAGCTTTAAGATTAACGAGCAGACCAGCCAGTGGCACTGGAAATCCAGAGATATCGGGGGCACCAGTGCTTTAAATTTCCTGATTCATGTAGACGGGTGTTCTTTTCTGGAGGCAGTGCAAATGCTGAAAGATGAGTATCCCACCTATATCCCTCCTCCAGTGGAAGCAAAGCCAAAGAAGCCATTTGTCCTGCCTACGGCCAGCCCAGACTGCCGCAGGGTGTTCCGCTATCTGAAAGAGCGGGGCATCAGTGGCGAGGTCTTACAGCGGTGTGTTCATTTGGGAATCTTATATGAGAGTCTGCCCTACCACAATGCCGTGTTCATAGGACGGGATGAAAACCAGGTGGCAAGATATGCTTTCCTGCGTGGGATTTACGATGCCAGCGGAAAGTCTTTTAAGATGGAACAGGCCGGAAGTGAAAAGGCATACGCTTTTTGTGTTCCGGCGAAATCGGGATGCAGACGGGTTGCTGTTTATGAAGCCTGTGTGGATGTGCTTGCCCACATGACATTGGAACAGAGACAAGGAAGCCGGGATAAGTACCGTCTGGAGCTTGGCGGGATCAGCGCACCAAAAGAAGGGCAGAGCCAGCGTAGCATGAAAAAGCCGCAGGCATTGGAACATTTTCTGTCCCAGCACCCGGAGATCACCGAGATCGAAGTGTGTACCGACAATGACTTTGCCGGACGGTGGGCGTGTGAACATATCCGAAAAGCCTACGAGGGAAGCTATCGGATCATCGAGAACCTGCCGGAAATCGAAGGGGCAGACTGGGCAGACATGGCAAAAATGGCTGCCCGTACACCGGAGAAACGGCAGAATAGGGAAGCGAGGTGATGCTTTGAAAGATAAAATAGAAGTGGGAATGCTGTCACCTCTGATGGCAGAGTTTATTCCGGACTATTCAGATATTGTGAATCTGGATGATGCGGAGCCATTGGAAGGACCTGACCTGGTGCAGTATCAGACATCCATCGCAGAAAAGGTTGACGAGATCAACCGGCTCGGTATGCCTGACAACCAGCCATGCAACCTGATCGATTATTTTGACCAAAACAAGGACATTAAGGAAAAAGTGGAACGCATTACAATGGCGGTAAAGGAACAGGAGGGCGTTTTATATGGCTGTGCAAACCTGACACTCCGGGAGAATCTGACACCAGAGGAATACCGTGTGGTGGGGCAGTATCTGAGAGGGCAGTACAGCGATGGCTGGGGAGAAAGTCTGGAACAGCGGGAGATCAAGGTAGACGGTGGTGAATTATACTTACATTTCTATGTTGGTGCCGGCTCGGATTTCCAGATACAGGTGAAAGCACCGGAAAACGGTGTGCAGGAAAAGCAGCCGGAACAAAAGCCGTCCCGTCCAGAACTTAAGCTCTTAGGGCATGACGGAAATATTTTCTCAACCCTTGGGGATGCCGCAAGACTGCTTAGACGTGCCGGGATGTCCGAACAGGCCAACGAAATGGCGGATCGTGTCCACAAGAGCAGCAATTACTATGAAGCGCTGGGAATCATCAGCGAATACGTGGAAACCGAGCTGTCGGACCACCGTGAACAGCCCAGAACGCCAAGAAAAGAAACACTGAAAAAAGAGGATACCTGCCGATGAGCAGTTCCATAAAGAAAAGCACTTCCAGAGAAATCTGGAAAATAAGCGACCGAAAGGATGATGCCTATGGGAAATACCCTGAAACTTGAAGATCTTTTAAAACCGGACTGTGTGCCGGATGAGTCTGCCGGAGGGGAGAACTGGCGTATCCTGCATGGAGATACCTTAAAACTGGTCAAAGGATTCCAGCCGGGGATCTTTGATGCAGTTATAACCGATCCGCCCTATGCGTCCGGGGGAACCAAGCAGAACGAACGCAACCG
>CABJAW010000006.1 GCA_902363665.1 Lachnospiraceae bacterium
AGGGGCAGTTGCAGCATATGCAGAAGAAAACCATGCTGACGTTATTGTATTCGAATATCTGGAAATGCAGGGGAAGATATCCGGAAAGAACAAACAGAAGCTGCACGTGTGGAGAAAGCGGGAGATCCAGAAAAGATGCGGACACCAGGCACACAGAAAAGGAATAAGGGTTTCAAGAGTCTGTGCGTGGAATACCAGCAGACTGGCGTATGATGGTTCTGGCCAGGTGCTCCGTGACCCGAAAAACCATAGCCTTTGTACGTTTCAGACAGGAAAAAGATACAATTGTGACTTATCAGCAGCTTATAATATCGGTGCAAGATATTTTATAAGAGAACTTTTAAAACCCCTTCCGGCAACGGAAAGGTCTTTGCTGGAGGCAAAAGTCCCTTCGGTAAAGCGTAGAACCTCATGCACTTATGCAGACTTAAGGGAACTCCGTTTACAGATGAAAGTTTTAAAAGCAGCATAACTGCAGGCAGATATACAGCGGACTACCTGTGGTGTGGGGACCTGCCATATCTGGCAGGAAAAAGCGCATAACTGCGCACATCCTAAGTTACAGGCGTATCCGCCGATATTTAGTCTGACGCTTAAAGCGTCTGGAAGCACGTGACTTCAGTCATGTGAGGACTTCACGTGGTAAAAGAATACTTAGCGAAAACAGCGTAAGCAAAATTCCACAAACCTCTTGTGTTTCCACGAAAAGCAGAGTAGAATGATGGCAAGATTTCATGGAGCAGGTAAGAAGAAACGGATTTTGAACGACAGATCGCGAAGCGGATTGTGAATGTCCACTTTACTATTGGGTTCGAAAGGAAGGAACTTGCCCCAGAGCGGAAAAAGAAGCGCGGAGGATACAGACATGCTGCAGGAGCAGGGGGCAGAGTTTACGCAGACATTTGCATATGAAAAGAAAGGAAACAGCGCAGTCATCAGGCGCTGTTTTTCACGTGATACGAAAGCTGTGATTCCGGAAGAGATTGACGGACTTCCGGTGACGGAGATTGGGGCGTATGCGTTTTCGGCGCATCTCGATGAGGCCGTGTTTCAAAAGGAGTTGGCAGAGGGAAAAATCAGAATCAGCAGATCTGTTTTTGGGGAGAAAAATCTTCCGGTACTTGATGCAAAGCTGGAAGAGGTTGTATTTCCGCTTTCTGTCGTGCGGGTTGGACGCTACTGCTTTTACAACTGCGACCATCTGAAAAAGCTTTCGTTTGGAGGTGGACTGAAGGACTGGGGCAGCGGTGTTTTTACCGGGTGTCATCATATTCGATCGATTTGTATGGCGGTGAGCGGGGACGGCAGTTCGATGCTGAAGGATATGCTGGATGAGATCCGGGAGGAGCTCTGTGTGGATTATATTGAACTGAAAAATCAGGGAGCAGACAGAACCACTGATCCGGAGCGCCCATACCGTGCACCGGTGACGGCCCGCCTGATGTTTCCGGAGTTTTATGAGGAGGGCGTGGAGAACACACCGGCGCGGATTCTGGAGACACATGTACACGGAAGCGGCATCTTATATCGAAACTGTTTCCAGGGAAGAAAAATTGATTTTTATCAATACGACAATGCATTTCCACATGCCATGGCGCAGGAATCCGGGGAATTTGTATTGCAGCTTGCGCTTTGGAGGCTTCGTTATCCGAAAGAACTGAGTGGGCGTGCAAGAGAATGTTATCTGGATTTTCTGAAAAATCATGTAAGGGAATATGCAGAATTTTTGACAAAAAGCAGACGGATCGAAGAAATACGATGGATTTGCCGGGCGTTGGAAAAGGAAAAAAAGGAGCCGGAAACAGCTGGGGGAATGGCTCTTGACTGCTTTTTGGAAGCTGTGACGGAATGGGCCGGAAAAAAACAGTATGCGGAGGCACTGAGCTTTGTGATGGATTATCGCCATGCACACCATGCGCCAGTGAAGAAGCGTGCACGGCTTGAGCTGTAAAAGGGTAAGTGTATGTAGTTGAGGGAAAAATACCTTTTGACCCTGACCTTTGTAAAAATTCGGGACATCGAATGGCTGTTTTACAATATGCGTTGATGTTATTTTATTATCACTGTACTTTTAGAAAAGAGGTGGAAAGCCATGACAGAAAAAAATGCCATTTATCAGGAGAAGGAAGAGACGCTTTCGTTTGTTCAGATTGGCATGGAGATCCTGCGGGTGGCACGAAATGAACTGTATCTGAATATGCGTTTTCTGGATGTGGCGCTTTCAAGCCTGCGTTTTGTGCCGGATGGACAGATCCGCAGACTTGGAACGGACGGAAACAATCTTTATTTTCAGCCGGACGGCGTTGTGGCATTGTTTCGAAAGGGACGGCCGGTGATCAACCGGGCCTATCTGCACAGTATCGTACATTGTCTGTTCTGCCACCTCTGGAATCGGAAGAACCGGGATGTGGAATACTGGAATCTTGCGTGTGATATTGCTGCTGAATCGATTATCGACGATCTATATTTAAAGGCGGTGCATGTGCCGAAACGTCAGGTACGCCGGGAATATTACCGGAAGCTGAAGGAGCGGGGCGGTGTTGTGACAGCGGAGCGGGTTTATCGGTTTCTGTGTGAGGAGCATCCGTCGGTAATGCAGATGGAGCTTTTGAAACGGGAGTTTACCGTGGACGATCACCGTGAGTGGGAGAACGACCAGAATCAGAAGAAGAACAGTCCGCAGCCGCAGAGGCAGCGCTGGGATGACATCCGGGATCGGATGCAGACCGAAATGGAGACATTTTCGAAAGAAGCGGCGGATGATGTGCGCACTCTGGAGGAGAGCATCGCGGCGGAGAATCGGCAGCGGTACGATTACCGGGAATTTCTGCGCAAGTTTTCGGTATTAAAGGAAGAAATGAAAGTAGACATGGATTCCTTTGATTATATTTTTTATAATTACGGGATGGAGCTTTACGGAAACATGCCGCTGATCGAACCGCTTGAGACGAAGGAGGAGCAGCGGGTCGAGGATTTTGTGATTGTGATCGATACCTCAATGTCGTGCAAGGGGGAGCTGGTCCGTGCATTTCTCGATCAGACGTATGCGGTGCTGAGCGAATCTGAAAGCTTTTTCCGGAAGCTGCATATTCACATCATCCAGTGTGATGACCGGGTGCAGGAGGATGTAGTGATCCGAAATCATGAGGAGATGGAAGATTATCTGCAGCACTTTACGGTGAAAGGCTTTGGCGGGACGGATTTTCGGCCGGCATTTCTATATGTACAGGAGCTGCTGGCAAAAAAAACCTTTACGAAGCTGCGGGGACTGATTTATTTTACGGACGGCTATGGGACGTTTCCGATGAAGAAGCCGCCGTATGACACGGCATTCGTCTTTATGAAAGAGGATTACCGGGATATGGACGTTCCGCCGTGGGCTATGAAGCTGATCCTTGAGAAGGAAGAATTGATGGACTGCATAGAACGAGAGAAGACAGAATCATTGTAAGAGAAATAAAAATGGCAGTAACGGTAGAAAGAGGCCGGAAGCGAAAGAAAACTGCTGCATGGTAAAGGGCGAAAAAACAATGGTGACGCTGATGGATAAAGATAAAATACGGCGAAACTGAACAGACGGAAAAAAGTAAAAAGGAAGAATAGTATATGAATATCAAACGTGCAAAACAGGAAATCAAGGATACGATCGAAGCGTATCTTTTAAAGGATGAATATGGGGAATATGTGATCCCGCAGATCCGTCAGCGGCCGGTGCTGCTGCTCGGTGCACCTGGTATCGGAAAGACCCAGATCATGGAGCAGATCGCGCGGGAGTGCCAAGTAGGGCTTGTCTCTTATACAATCACGCATCATACGAGACAGAGTGCGATCGGCCTGCCGTTTATTTCAAAAAAGGAGTTTGGCGGCAAAGAGTATTCCGTGACGGAATATACGATGAGTGAGATCGTAGCTTCCATTTATAATAAGATCGAGAAGACCGGATTGAAAGAGGGGATCTTGTTCATTGATGAGATCAACTGTGTTTCAGAGACGCTGGCTCCGGCGATGCTGCAGTTCCTTCAGTGTAAGATGTTTGGAAATCATGAGATCCCGCAGGGCTGGGTGATCGTAGCAGCCGGAAATCCGCCGGAATACAATAAATCTGTCCGTGAATTTGACGTTGTGACGATGGACCGTGTGAAAAAGATTGAGGTGGAGCCGGATTTTGCGGTATGGAAAGAGTATGCGGTGAAAAACCAGCTGCATCCGGCCGTTATTTCTTACCTGAGTACGAGAACGGCGAATTTTTATCGGATGGAGACGACGGTAGACGGCAGGACATTTGCGACACCGCGTGGCTGGGAGGATCTGTCCCAGATGCTGGTGGTCTACGAAAAGCTGGGCAAAAAAATGGATCGTGAGGTTGTGCGTCAGTATATTCAGCATGAAAAGATCGCGAAGGATTTTGCAAATTATCTGGAATTATACGAGAAGTATCAGATGGATTATCAATTGGAAGCAGTGCTGCGCGGTGAGATTGATGACGCATTGAAGAAAAAGGCGAGTCATGCATCCTTCGATGAAAAACTGAGTGTAGTCAGTCTGCTGCTTTCACGCGTTCGGAATGCGTTTGCGGATGTGCTGCGCGGCCAGAAGAGGATCGATTTGCTTTACGGGCAGTTAAAAGAGCTATGCGAAGGACTGACAGAAGAAGGCGGGACAAATCCGCTGGCCTTTGTAAAGCAGACGACAGAAGCCTTTGCGAAAGAATATGAAACGAAGAAAAAGGCAGAACTGCTGACCAGGCTGGAAGAACGTATTTACCGCGATGTGCTTGGGCTTCTGGAAAAGGATGTCTGGGATCTGGCGCAGGAGGGAAGCGGAGCGGAGGTTTTTGAGAAGATCAGAGACTGGTTTGGAACGCTTCAGGATCAGCAGGAACAGGAAGAAACGGCTGCGTCACAGATGCTGGAGTACGCATTTGATTTTATGGAAGAGGTGTTTGGCAGCGGTCAGGAGATGGTCATTTTCGTGACCGAGCTGAACAGCGATTATTATACGGTGCAGTTCCTGCAGCAGTATGAGTGTGAGCGCTATTATCGCTACAACCGTCAGCTTCTCGTAGACGAGAGCAGCCAGGCGATCGAGGAGCAGCTGCGGCAGATGGGGCGGTAAGAAGCGGTCAGGAGCGGGCAGCAAAGCGGATCGTGGATATCCGCTTTAATCTATAGCAATCCTCGTAAATAATGCATTTAAGACAGTTCAGCACAGTGCGAAAGACAAGGAAGAATGCATCGCAGAAAAAACAGAAGCAACAGAAACGAAAGCAACAGAAAAGGTACGGTCTGCCGATAGTTACATATCGCATTAAACCGTACCTTGTTTTTATTTTATTGAATTGCTATAGGCTGCCGAAATCAGGCAGACTATGAATCATTGTACCGTTTTATTTGATGACTTTGATCCAGCCTTCCGGTGCCTGGATGCGGCCCATCTGGATGCCAGTCAGTGTCTCATACAGCTTCTTCGTGATCGGTCCCATCTCGGTCATACCGCTCGGGAAGCAGATTTCTTTGCCGTGATCGACAATCTTGCCAACCGGGGAGATAACGGCTGCTGTACCGCAAAGACCGCACTCTGCAAAGTCTTTTACTTCGTCGAAGTAGACCTCACGCTCCTCAACCTCGAGTCCGAGGTAGTCCTTTGCTACTACGAGCAGAGAGCGGCGGGTAATGGACGGAAGAATGCTGTTGGACTTCGGAGTAACGACCTTATTGTCCTTTGTGACGAACAGGAAGTTTGCACCGCCTGTCTCCTCTACCTTTGTTCTGGTCGCTGCATCAAGATACATATTCTCATCGTAGCCCTGACGGTGTGCGTCCATGATTGCATAAAGGCTCATTGCGTAGTTCAGGCCGGCTTTGATATGGCCGGTGCCATGTGGAGCTGCGCGGTCGTAATCGCAGACACGGATCGTGATCGGCTTTGCGCCGCCCTTGAAGTACGGGCCTACCGGGGTAGTGAAGATACGGAACTGATACTCATTTGCCGGTTTTACGCCGATAACTGCGTCGCTTCCGAACATGTACGGACGGATGTAAAGTGTTGCGCCGGAGCCATAAGGCGGAACGTAAGCTTCATTTGCAGCTACGGTCTGAACGACTGCGTCTACGAAACGTTCCTTCGGGAATACCGGCATCTCCAGTCTCTTGCAGGAGCTCTCCATACGCTCAGCGTTCAGATCCGGGCGGAACGTAACGATGTGTCCGTCTTCCGTTGTGTAAGCTTTCATACCCTCAAAACAGGTCTGTGCGTACTGCAGAACGCCCGCACACTCGGAAATTGTTACCATCGGATCGGAGGTCAGAACGCCCTCATCCCATGCACCGTTTTTATAATTTGCTACAAAACGCTTGTCGGTCGGAATATAGCCGAAACCGATGCTGCTCCAGTCAATATTTTTCTTTTCCATGATTTATACATCCCTTTCTTTCTTATGTACTGTCGGAATTTTTTGCATTTTACCTCTGCTAGTACATTCTTACGTTGTAGTTTACGCCCGTGATTTCTTGATGTCAAGAAAAAAATCGAATGAATAAAAATGCTTTGTGATGAATGTTTTTTCAGGAAGGCTTTTGCTGATTTTTTTTCTTTTCCAGAAAGGAGCCACGCATCACGGCAGTTTCTCCGAATTTCTTTTTGATTTCATCCATGGCGGCATCGAGCCTGCGCTGTTTTTCAAGATCCGGTTTTGGCGGATGAGAGGAAGCGGCAGAGCCGGAAACAGTGGATGGTTCGGAAGAATCAGCTGGAAAAAGCGGAAAATCCCCGTCGAATAAGGAAAGCTGGACCGGATCGGATTCGGCCTGTAATTTGGTGGTACGAATGCCGAGAAGCCGGATCGGAGCGCCATTCCACAGCTCATCAAAGAGACGACAGGCACAGCTGTAGAGTGCATCACAGGTGGAAATGGGCGTGAGAAGCTGCGTTTGTCTGGAGCAGGAACGAAAGTCACTGTATTTGATTTCGACTGTGATTGTATGAGCAAGCTGTGATTTCCGGCGCAGTCGTCCGGAAACCTGTTCCGACAGTGATAGGAGCACCTGCTTTGCCTGCCTGGCATCTGTTGCATCACTTGCAAGCGTCGTAGAGTTTCCGATTCCTTTGAAGGTATGATCGTTCGGTACAAGCGCGGAGTGGTCAATGCCATTTGCGTGCTCCCACATCATGCGCCCCTGGCTTTTGAACTGCGTTTCGAGAAATTCAGGGGAAGCGTGTGCCAGCTCCCCGATTGTGTGGATCCCGAGCTCCTCAAGCCTTGCGGCACTGCTTTTGCCGACCATAAAAAGCTCGCGCACGGAGAGCGGCCACATTTTTACCGGAATCTCCTCCGTATAGAGTGTGTGGACGCGGTCGGGTTTTTCGAAGTCGCTGGCCATTTTGGCAAGCAGCTTGTTCGGGGCAATCCCGACGTTGACCGTAAAACCAAGCGTAGTCCGTACCTGATCGGCAATCGTTCTTGCGGCAGATTCCGGTGAGGAAAAGCGGTGGCTGATCGGAGAGTAAGCCAGATAGCATTCGTCGATGGAAACCTGCTCAATATCAGAGGTATAGCTTCCGAGCAATTCCATCAGTTCCTGGCTGCGTCTGTGATACAGCTGATGATCCGGTGGCTCCATGACAAGAAACGGGCATTTCCGAAATGCGTTTATAACAGGCTCTCCTGTCTGAATTCCGTATTTTTTTGCGGGAACCGATTTGGCAAGGACAACGCCGTGCCTGCTTTTTTTATCACCGCCGATAATCGATGGAATCGTCCGCAGATCAAGGGAGGGATCATTTTTTAGTTTTTCGGCAGCACTCCAGCTTAAAAAAGCGGAATTGACATCAATATGAAAAATAAGATTCATGGCGGATCATTTTTGGAAAGGTCTGGAAGCAGGACGCTCCTGGTATGTGGCAAGTGCGGACTGGACAAGTGCAACGGCACCGGCAACGTCCGTTTTGCTGACATCGACCGTCAGATGAGCGTATTTTTCATAGAGGGGGATACGCTCTTTGTAGAGATCCTGAAGTGTCTGACCGGGTTTTAAAACAACGCCTCGTTTTTTCAGGTCACCAAGCCGCCTTGCAAGTGTCTGGCAATTGACCTTCAGATAGATGACGGTACTGATATCCCGCAGATGCTTCATGGAACGGTCACTGTAGACGACGCTTCCGCCTGGTGAGATAACAGAGTGTTCTGCAGTTACCGTACTGTTGACACGTTCCTCGATGCGGTTGAACCCTTCAATTCCCTCATCGCGCATGATCTGCCAGAGAAGACGGTTTTCTTCTTTCTGGATCAGAAGGTCTGTGTCAACGAAATCATAGCCGAGAACTTTTGCGAGAACAATGCCGACCGTACTTTTTCCGGCTCCCGGCATACCGATCAGAGTGATATTTTCCATTTTTCCGGATTTCCTTTCTGTGTGATAACATGCTTCATTATCGCCAAGTATAAGCCAGAAATAAAATTTGCGCAAGTATTTTGCACTTTGGCTTACAGTGGAGATGACAGAGGGAGTGGAAAGTCTTTGCGGAAAACCAGGTTCTGTGTTACACTGTCTTTGTTCGTGCCCGGATATCGTATATACCAGATGGCAAGCGAGAGATACAGGGCATTTCTGAAACGAACAACAGAAAAACAGGGGGTAAAGAAAAGTATGAAATTTCAGGATATGCCGTACCAGCGGCTGGATATGGAAAAAGTAAAAGCAGAATTTCAGACACTGACCGAGGAGCTGAAGCTGGCGAAGAGCGGAGAAGAGCAGTTTGCGGTGCATCAGAAATATTACAAGCTGACGAATCATATCGTGACAGTAACGACACTGGCACATATCCGCCATGATGTCGATATGACAGATGCATTTTATGAAAAGGAGCAGGATTATTACGACGAAATTCAGCCGGAAATTCAGAATCTGAAGCAGACGTACGAAAAGGTGCTGTTTCATTCACCGTACCGTGCAGAGTTGGAAAAAAAGATCGGGCCGGTAGCGTTCAAAAATATGGAGATCGCACAAAAGGCGTTTGACGAATCGCTCATTCCGCTGATGCAGAGTGAAAATGCACTTGTAAACCGCTATAATAAGCTGATCGCAACGGCGAAGATTGACTGGGAGGGAGAAGAACTGAATCTTTCCCTGCTGCGTCCGTATATGACGAGCAAGGACCGCGAGGTACGCCGCCTTGCGTGGAAGAAATACAGTGCATTTTTTGAAAGTATTTCAGATCAGCTGGACGAGCTTTACGATGAGCTGGTAAAGAACCGTACAGAGCAGGCCAGAAAAATGGGCTATGAAAATTTTGTAGAGCTTGGTTATTATCGGATGATGCGTAATTCCTACGGAAAGGAAGAGGTGGAGCGTTTCCGGGAACAGATCCGGACGTATTTTGTGCCATTTACACAGAAGCTTCATGAAAAGCGCAGAAAGCGTCTTGGTGTGGAGAAGCTTTCCTACATTGATGAAAGTGTTTATTTTAAAGAAGGAAATCCGGCACCTGCGATGAAGCCGGAGGAGATTCTGCAGGCCGGCCAGAAAATGTATCATGATTTATCGCCGGAAACTGCGAAATTCATGGATTTCATGATGGAGAATGAACTGTTTGATGTATTGGGCCGCAAAACAAAACGGGCGGGCGGTTATATGACATTCCTTCCGGATTACAATGCACCGTTTGTCTTTGCAAACTTTAACGGCACAAGCGGTGACCTTGATGTCATTACGCACGAGTGTGGTCATGCATTCCAGGGCTTTCTTGCGGCAGAGGATCCGATCCAGGAGCATTGGGATATCACAATGGAGACAGCGGAGATTCATTCCATGTCAATGGAGTTCTTTGCAGATAAGTATATGGAAATGTTCCTTGGAGCAGATGCGGACCGGTATCGCACGATGCATCTTGAGGATGCAGCGGCCTTTATTCCGTATGGCTGTATGGTGGATGAATTCCAGCATATCGTCTATGAGCATCCGGAAATGACACCGCAGGAGCGCAGACAGGCATGGACAAAGCTGGAGCAGACCTACAAGCCGCATCTGGATTATGAAGGTGATCCGTTCTTTTCAAAAGGCGGATTCTGGCAGAAGCAGCAGCATATTTTCAATGATCCGTTTTATTACATCGATTACGTCCTGGCGCAAACGTGTGCGTTTATGTATAAGGTAAAGATGATGGAAAATTATGAAGAAGCATGGGAGAGCTATTTAAAGCTCTGCCGTCTGTCAGCCGGAAAATTTTATGCGGATATGCTGCATGAAGTCGGTCTGAATGTGCCATATGAAGAGGGATGCATCGAGGAGATGACGAAGAAGCTTGGAGAAATGATCGGGGTGTGAAACTCAAATCCATATCCTGTGCGATTGGCATAGTTATTTACGAAACGAAAGAAAAATAAAAAACTCTGAATGAACGCAGAATCAACAGAAGCGTTTCATTCAGAGTTTTTTACTTTATATGCTTTTGACTGGGGCGGATGGGGCATCATAGATAGCCTGGGCCATTGCGGCGGCTTCCTGAGGCGTTGCACTTCCTGCAATCAGATTTCGTATCGCAATACCGAGGGCAAATTCGTAGTGAACTGTGGAAAAATCCGGGGCGATATCAGGATCGACTCCTCTTATTCCGATTTCAAAGCTCTTTTTTGAAGCACTGAGCCATGGGAAGACAGTTCGGTTTTTAAAATCGTTGTAAATATCGAGAAGTGGAGAGCTTCCTCCGAGCCGTGCCAGAAGAGAAGCAGTATCCGGTGAATAATACCAGCGGAAGAACTGCCTGCAGGCTTCGATTTTGGAGGAGTATTTTGATACTCCGAGTACGCCGCCTCCTAACAGCGGGTGATGGCCGGGAATGATTCCGGAGCTGATTTTCCCGGCAATATTTGAATGCTTCGTATTGATGATGGTTCCGGTGTGGTTGGAATAAATGGTGACAGACGCAACATTTCCGGCAGCGAACTGCTGGATGCTGTCGGTCCAGGTATTTTCATGTGCTGCAAAACGCGCCATTTTCTGATACTTTTCCATTGCCTGTATCATTTCCGGTGTATTTAACCGGATTGGTTCTCCGGAACAGAAGGTATCATAATGATCTGCCATGAAATACGGAAGAAAGTCACTGGCTGCAAAAAAAGAAGAGCCGGTAGTAAGCGTTGTTCCGTATCTGGTTGGAGAATCAGGATTATAATGTGCAGTGAAAAATTCTGCAACATGCAGGAATTGTTCGATTGTTTCGGGTACGGCAAGAGCTTCCCGGTAACGTTCGTAATAAGCACGGCAAAGCGTTGCATTTTCAAACAGATCCTTGCGATACAGAAAAACCTGAACGCTTGGATCGAGCGGAAGCGTGTAGCGCGTGTCGTTTACCATGCTGTAATTGTTGTACGCCGGCTGAATCAGCCTGACCGGAAAGATGTCCGGCGAGATCCCGATCTCATCAAGAGGAAGATAGGTGGATGGTCCAAGCGTATTGAGACGGGCAACGTCCATTCGAACCAGATCAAAATAAAAATGTTTATTCAGCATTTCAATATAGGAGTGCAGATCATCATAGGCAAGACTGCTGATTTTCAGACGGATCCCGCTTATTTCTTCAAAAAGAGGAATTAATTTCTGCAGGGCCTGTGTGGAAGGGGAATTCAGAGTCAGCATAGTGAGCTCACAGGGGCTTTGTCTGATGACGTTTGGAAAGGTGTATGGGATCCCTTTTCCTTTGAAAACGGTCTGCCCTGGTAAAACAGAAGCGTCCTGCTGGTAGGCAGTGAAGAGCTTGGATATTTTTGTGCCAATCTGACTGTAGTCAAATTCGAAGGTGGTGCAGTAAGAATGAGAAGCAGCACCGACGGTAAAAATAGCAGGCCTTTTTGCAGGCTTTGAAAGCTGAAGTGCGAAATCCAGAGCCTTAGCCCGAAGAGAGCTTGACGTTATGACACAGTCGAAGGCAGTTTCCGCCTGGATAATGCTGAAGGCCTTTGCAGTGGTAAGACTGATATCAGAAGAAAATATCTGTATTTTTTCTTCACTGCACCTGAGAGTCTGCCGGATTCCGGCAAGAAGCTCCCGGCTGCTGCAGAAATTATTTGGATCACAGAAGAAGGCGATTCTTTCCCAGCCGTTTTTTTCTGCAAACGATGCAATACATTTGCCTGCAGAACGATAATCAAATGAGAGGGCATACTGGTTTTGGGAAAGCTGCTCCGGAATTCTTTCTGCAAAAAAAACAGGGCAGGGAATGGCCTGATAGGCAGAAGGATCGGAATCGAGCAGACAGGAAACTGAGATAACGGCAGCAATTCCGGAAAATGGAAGCTTTTCCAGAATTGCTTTTTCTGTTCCGGCGATGTCATTCGTTTCGTAAATAAAGGTTTCATAACCATTTTTGTGCATGGCAGTCTGCAGCGACTGATAGAGGTCGAGATAGATGTCTTCCCGGAGAGTCGGAAGAAGAAGAGCCACAGAGGTGGGGGTCCCCTGGCGCAGCATCTGTGCCTGTGCGTTTGGAACGTATCCAAGCTTACGAGCGGCTTCTTCTACGAGTTTGATTTTTTCAATGCTGACCTTTCCGGTTTTATTTAAAACATTGGATACGGTGCCATGGGAGACACCGGCTTCACGTGCAATATCTTTGATTGTGGGCATAAAGTTGCTCCTTTCGGGATATTCTGGTTACATCCTTTCGTGATTTTTCTATAGTAACAATATCAGAAAAAAAAGCATTTTGCAAGATGAAAAGAATGAATATTGACACGTACCAATAATAATGATAAAACAAAAATGTACGATTGAAATCTTCAAAAGAAAGTGCAGGAAAGAAGCCAAAAGTACATAAAAAAGAAAACGGAGGAAAAAGGAAATGATAAAGAATATTATTTTTGACATTGGAAACGTGCTTGCAGAGTTTGACTGGGAGGGGAATCTGAGATCTTTTCATCTTCCGGAGGAAGAATATGAAGCGATTGCAGATGCGGTATACCGGAGCAGTGACTGGAACGAGATGGATCGAGGGGTCATGACGACAGAAGAAGTGATACGAAGATTCTGCGCAAAAATCCCGCAGTATGAGGCAGATATCAGAAAGGCGATCGGACTGTATTCCAATACAATCCGCCAGTATCCTTATACAAAGACACTGATCAAAACATTGAAGGAGAAAGGATATCAGGTCTATTATCTGTCAAATTATGGAGAGTACGCACTGCAGGAGACGAAAAAAGAACTGGATTTTACAGAGCTGATGGATGGAGGGCTGTTTTCCTATGAAGTGAAGATGGTAAAACCAAACCGCTGGCTGTTCGCTGAGCTGATGGAAAGATATCATCTGAAGGCAGAAGAGTGTATCTTTTTTGATGATAATCCGAAAAATGCACAGGCTGCGTGTGAGATTGGAATGACGGGAATCACTTTTTGCGGATATGAGGATGCACTTCATAAGCTGGAGACCTGTGGTGTGCTGTAGAAGCAGATGGGGTTGGCTGTAGAAACGGATAGGAATACAAAACGGGAACATGGGATGCTGTCTGAAACCAGGAAGAGATGCTGCTCAATGGTAAAATTGGTTCGTTCAAACTAAGGATGACGAAAAATAGAAAAAATAGACAAAAAACAGGAGAAAACGGAAGAAAAATGCCATGAAAATTAGGGAAAGTTCATGAAATCAAAAAAATTCAAATAAATAATTGACACGTACCAATAAATGAAATAGAATAAAGCTACAAGGCAGAGATGCAAAGGAAACTGAAAGGAAGATTCATAAAAAAGGAGAATGGTAATGAAAAAGAGAATGATCGCAATTTTAGCAGCAGCTATGGCAATTGGTATGACGATGACGACATCCTATGCGGCAGAAGAAGTGAAGGGGACCGGAGTTACCCTGACTGTTTATTCCAATTCTGTTTCAGACGGAAGAGGCGACTGGCTGGCTGACAGAGCGGCAGAGGACGGATTTAAGATCCAGTATGTAAGCCTGGCTCCGGCAGAAATGATCACAAGATTAAATGCAGAAAAGTATTCACCGATTGCAGATGTAGCATTCGGTATGTACACCAGTGTCTGGGAAACACTGAAGAAGCAGGAGCTTCTGAGTGTATACAAGCCGGCATGGGCAGACGAAGTATCCGAGGGATTAAATGACACGGAGGATTATTACCATGCGATCGTAAAGCAGGCGATTCTTCTGGCTTATGATAAGAATCAGCTCAGTGAAGAAGAGGCTCCGACAGACTGGACCGATCTTTGGACAAAGGATGAGTATAAAGGAAAATATGAATACACAGGAAACGGACTTGGAGGAGCAACGGTACGCCACGTCCTGACCGGAATTCTCAGCCGTTACCAGGATGAAAACGGCAAGCTTGGAATCTCCGATGAAGGCTGGGAGCAGATTGCAGCATACTATGAAAATGGTGTTCCGTCAGAGGAAGGCGTTGACCTCTATGCACATATTTCAGATCCGGATAACCCTGTTATGATGGGTCAGATTTGGTCGAGCGGAATTGAGGCACGTGATGAGCAGTACGGAACAGATACCGGATACGTTGTGCCGGAGTGTGGTATTCCGTATCTGGTAGAAAGCGTTGGAATTGTAAATGGCACAAAAAATCAGGAAGAAGCAGAGCGCTTTGTTGACTGGTTTGGAAGTGCACAGATTCAGGGCGAGTGGGCACAGCAGTTCTCCACCCTTCCGGCAAATACAAACGCAGTAGCAATGGCAAACGAGTTCAATCAGAAGATCGCAGATCTTCCGGCACAGGATATTGACTGGTCATTTGTGACAGATCATCTGGATGACTGGTGTGAAGAGATCGAGCTGAATTATATTCCGTAAGGAAGCGTTTGGCCTGAACTGAAAGCTGAACAATCAAAGGTTGTTGTTCAAACTGCCGGTTTGAGCACAGAACAGAAAATAAAGCTGCAGTTTTCCTGAAAACGGAAAGCTGCAGCAGAAACAATTAAGGAGAAGAGTCATGATAAGACTTGAAAATATTGGTGTCAGATTTGGCAGTTTCGAAGCACTGAAAAATATTAATATTCATGTAAAAGAGGGCGAATTTTTTACGTTTCTTGGTCCGTCCGGTTGTGGAAAAACGACGACACTTCGTACGATTACCGGATTTATTCAGCCGAGCAGCGGGACTGTCAGTGTACGTGGAACGGATATTACGAATATGCCGGTAGAGAAACGGAACATTGGAATGGTATTCCAAAGCTATGCATTGTTTCCGACCATGACTGTATTTGAAAATATAGCTTTTGGTCTGAAGGTTCAGAAAATGAATAAAGAAGATATCCGCCAGAAGGTTTTGACGATGGCGGAAAAAGTAGATTTAAATGAAGAACAGCTGAAAAAGAAGGTTTCGGAGCTTTCCGGAGGACAGCAGCAAAGAGTGGCGATAGCAAGAGCGCTTGTTACCTCACCGGAGATTATCTGTCTGGATGAGCCGCTGTCAAACCTGGATGCAAAGCTGCGCATTCAGCTTAGAAATGAACTGAAGGATCTGCAGAGAAAATTCGGGATTACGACTGTGTATGTAACGCACGATCAGGAGGAAGCACTGACCTTATCGAACCGCATTGCAGTTTTTAATAAGGGAGTGATTGAGCAGATCGGCAGACCGGATGAAATCTACAATCATTCGGCAACAGAATTTGTATGTAATTTTATCGGCGATATTAATCGGTTGGAGGAAAACTTCCTGAAAGCTTCCGGAGCAGGGCTGTGCGCCGGTGTGGATCTGCAAAAGCATTGTTACATTCGCCTCGAACGCATGCATGTAAACGGGGAAGTTGGCGGAGATGCTTTTCAGATTGAGGCAACCGTTAAAAATATGGAATATTATGGTTTGTACATTAAATATACGCTGGAGGCCGGTGGCCAGCAGCTCAAGGTAATCGAAAAAAACAGCGGAAAACCATTATATGATGCAGGAGAAAAGGTAACGGTATCGTTCCGGCAGGAAGATATCATGCAATATGAGGGGTGATAAAACATGAAAAAGAATAAACTGAATATTTTTGCATTTCTCTTCTTTTTGTGGTTTATTGTTGCATGCCTGATCTATCCTAATATCAATACGATCTGGTCTGTATTTGTCCAGGACGGACATTTTACACTGGAACCGCTGCAGAAGCTGATTGGATCGGCGAAGGCAATGCGGAGTTTAAAAAACAGCTTTATTCTGGCACCTACCTTGTCGATCACGGTTGGTGTTATAGGAGTCAGTCTTGTGCTCATTACGGAATATTTTGAGGTAAAGGGTGCAAAAATTCTTCGGCTCGGATACATGACAACATTGATTTATGGCGGAATTATTCTTGCATCCGGGTATAAATTTATTTATGGAAACAAGGGCATTCTGACGAACTTTCTGGCAAAGATATTTCCAGCGTTTCCGACAGACTGGTTTCATGGCTACTGGGCAGTATTGTTTGTCATGACGTTTGCCTGCACCTCAAATCATATGATCTTTTTGCGGAATGCAATGCGGGCAGTCGATTTTCAGACAGTGGAGGCTGCTCAGAATATGGGAGCATCCACGATGCGCATTTTGTTTAAAGTAGTTTTGCCGGTGCTCACTCCATCACTTCTGGCAGTGACAATTCTTACTTTTATTACGGGCTTGTCGGCGACATCTGTTCCGCTTCTGATCGGAGGTACAGAGTTTCAGACGATTACGCCGATGATTCTGACGTTTTCGAAAAATGACAATTCAAAGGATCTGGCAGCGCTTTTGGCACTGATTCTGGGTCTTGCGACGGTTTTACTTTTTACTATTATGATACAGATTGAAAAACGGGGACATTACATGTCAGTATCAAAGGTAAAAACTACGATTACAAAGCAGAAGATCCGTAATCCGATTGTGAATGCACTGGTTCATATTTATGCATACGTGTTGTTCCTGATTTATGTGGTGCCGGTGGTTCTGATTGTTCTGTTTTCATTTATGGATTCCGCATCTATCGCAAAACGGGAACTGAATTTTTCAACGCTTACACTGGAAAATTATAAAGCTGTATTTTCGAAAGTAACGGCATACAAGCCGTTTCTGGTCAGCATTGCCTATTCAGCTCTGGCTGCGGCAGCGGTTGCGGTACTTGTACTGTTTGCCTGCCGTGTGATTCAGAAGAAAAAGAATGGATTTGGAACAGCGCTGGAATATGGACTTCTGATTCCGTGGCTGCTGCCAACGACACTGATTGCGATCGGACTGATCACAACGTATAACAGGCCGAATCCTCTGATGTTTGGAAAGGTGCTGACGGGAAGCTTCTTCCTGATGTTTCTTGGGTATGTGATCATTAAAATTCCATTCACGCTTCGGATGACCAAGGCCGCGTTTTTTGCGCTGGATGATTCACTGGAGGATGCAGCAAAAAATCTTGGAGCCAGCTCAATCTATACGTTTTTCCGCGTGATCCTTCCGGTGGTTCTTCCAACCGTTCTTGCAATTCTTGCGCTGAATTTTAATGGCTTGCTTGGAGATTATGATATGTCCGTATTTTTATATCATCCGTTAAATCAGCCGCTGGGTGTATATATCAAAGAACTTACCGATGCGCAGACGAATGCAGATAATTCCGCACTCACCTTTGTATATGCGGTATTAATGATGGTGATTTCCGGAATCGTGCTTTATCTGGTATACGGGCGAGGAAACAGTAAATTAGATGATACGCAGTGAGTAGGGGCTTGTTTGTATCATAAGCCAGAGATAAACTTGCGTATGATAAAGGTTATGAGCAGGTAATGAAATCGGTTTGCGAATATCCGCTTTGATTGGATACGAAATAAAAGTCGAATGAAAATATCCATCGGACAGACAGGAGGAAAAGGAAATGTTTGGAAAAGAAAAGTACAAAGCGATTAATGAAAAACTGAATCGCAGATTTGAAGAAAAAAAAGTGCTGATCGCAGTTCATCGAGGCGTATGGTGCGGAAATATCATTGAAAACACGATAGAAGCATACGATGCCTGCAGAGCAATGGGAGCGGATCTTTTTGAGTGTGACCTGTCTGAGACAACAGACGGAGTTCTGTATATGTTTCATGACGGAGGAGAGTGGAGAGTTCTCGGAAAAGATCAGAGTATTTTAAGCATGTCGTCAGAAGAAGTGGACAGTCTGATGTGCAGAAATGGTCTCGGAGAGCCGAGCGGTAGATATCTGCAGCGCTTTGAACAGCTTCTTGAGCATTATACAAACGGGGAACTGTTCAATGTGGATCGTTCCTGGCCGTCTCTTGCGAAACTGGATGAGATAATGCAGAAATATCCGCATGCGATCTCGCAGGCAGTGATCAAAACGCCGGTAAAAGAGGAATATCTGGAATTTTTCCAGAACTGTCCGAATAAATATATGTACATGCCGATCGCTTACAATATGGAGGAAGTTAAGAAGGTACTGTCGTATCCGGACATTAATGTAGTCGGTGTGGAGGCGATTCTTTCTTCTGAAGATACAGATCTGTTCCGGGATGAAAGCATTGCGTGGATTCATGAGCAGGGGCTTTATTACTGGGCAAATGTGATCACACTTGGAAATAAGCCGGGACACCGACTTTATGCAGGATATGAGGACGATGTGGCACTGACGAAAGGACCGGAAGCGTCCTGGGGCAAGCTGATTGATAAGGGAATCGATATCCTTCAGACGGACTGGCCGTATCAGCTGAACCAGTTCAGAAAAGAAAAAGTATGATTGCAGCACGTGAACTGACCGCAGCCGGAATATGGATCCGTATTCTGGCTGCGGTTTTCTTTGGAGGAATACTTGGAATTGAACGGGGAATGAAAAATCGTCCGGCTGGTTTACGTACCTATATGCTGGTTTGCATCGGCTCCTGCGTGGTGATGCTTGTGAATCAGTACATATATCAGGTCTATCATACAGGGGATCCGGGGCGTATGGGAGCGCAGGTAATCAGTGGAATCGGATTTCTTGGTGCCGGTACGATTATCGTGACGCCACATAATCAGATCAGAGGTCTTACAACAGCAGCCGGACTGTGGGCAGTGGCCTGCGTGGGTCTGGCGCTGGGGCTCGGACTATATGAGATTGCGCTGGCAGGAGGCGTGGCTATATTTTTTGCACTCAGTCTGCTTGAAAAACTGGATTTCTCGATACGCCAGAATGCGCGGACTCTGGATGCATACATCGAGCTGGATCGAAAGATACCAATACATCAGTTTATAAAAAATATGCGCGATCTGGATCTTGAGATCAGCAATCTGCAGCTGGTGGGCGAGAATGATTATGCAGAAGAAACAATTCCGTTTACGGTAACGGTAAAGTCAAAGAAAAAATTCGACCATGATGTTATGATGCGAACCCTGCGAAGAGTCGAGGGAGTAAGGTATATCGAGGAATTGTAGGAGAATAGGTAAAAAATACTGCAAGATAAGTAAAAAGCCTCCACATACAGGCCAGAAAAAATCCTGTATATGGAGGCTTTGCGTTTTAACCGAGTCAGGCAAGTGGCGAAGCGGATTGCGAATATACGCCGACCGATTTATCCAATCATAGCTCCGATTGCACCAAACAGTCCTGCGCTTGCAGCGCCCATGATGATGCCGGCCAGAAGTACGCCAAGCAGCACAGCGAGTACGCTGGACTTGAAATCCATATCGAGCAGACTTGCGGCGAGTGTACCGGTCCATGCGCCCGTACCAGGAAGCGGGATGCCGACAAAAAGCATCAGCGCAACAAAAAGTCCTTTGCCTGCTGTAGCCTGCAGCTTTTTGCCGCCCTTTTCTCCCTTTTCAAGACAGAAAGTAAAGAATTTTCCGATGACTGGTTTGTCCTTTCCCCATACGAGGATTTTGCGGGCAAAGAGATAAATAAACGGTACCGGAATCATATTGCCGATGATTGCAATGATGTAAGCCTGGGAAAGCGGAATGCCAAATCCGACGGCATAGGGAATCGCTCCTCTCAGCTCGATGAGCGGAACCATGGATATCAGAAATACGATCAAATAATTTTGCATGTGAATTCTCCTTTTAAAATGATAATAACGATTCGCAGACAATTTTCTATTATATATGAAAAAAGGGCGAAGGAACAGTCCTATTTTTGCTAAAATTAAAAAACGGCATTTTGACCAAAGCGGGACAGGCTTATTCCGGATAAGGTTATGAATGTCCGCTTTACTGTCTTCCTGGGCAGAAGAAAAAGAATATAAAACCGGGCATAATGAGAAAAAAGAGTTGAAAAGTATCTTGACAAATACCATTAGGGGGTATATATTGTACATTGTAAGATACGGGATGGGGGTATATGAACGCGGAACTGTATTTAACCGAGTCAGGAAAGTAGCGAAGCGGATTGTGAATATCCGCTTTAACCGAGTCAAGCAAGTCCCCTGCGTGGCTGCGAATATCCGCTTTGACTTGAGTCAGAAAAACAGGAGGGATCCAATGGAAAATAAAAAAGACAAAATTACAGAAGTGTCGGAAAAAAAGGAAGATGCAGCAGTGCAGGAATCGTGCTGCTGTCAGTGCAGCCATAAGACAAAGGAGCGCTCGGAAAAGGAGTACCGCGACCTGATGAACCGCCTGAAACGGATTGAGGGTCAGGTGAGGGGCATTCAGGGGATGCTGGAGAAGGATGCATACTGTACGGATATTCTGGTGCAGGTGGCGGCGGTAAATGCAGCGCTCAACAGCTTTAACCGTGTACTGCTTACCAATCATCTGCATACCTGTGTGGCCGAAAATGTGCGTGCCGGCAATGATGAGGTGCTCGATGAGCTGGCAGGTGTGCTTCAGAAGCTGATGAAATGACAGGAGGAATACCGAATGGAACAATATAATGTAACCGGAATGAGCTGTGCAGCATGCTCGGCCCGTGTAGAAAAAGCGGTATCGAAAGTGGAAGGCGTGACGAGCTGTTCGGTCAGTCTGCTTACAAATTCAATGGGAGTTGAGGGAACAGCAGCGCCGGAGGCAGTGATCGGGGCGGTCGAGGAGGCCGGATACGGCGCTTCCTTAAAAGGAGCTCATATAAAGGAAAGCGGAAGTGCCGGAGCATCGATGGAAGAATATGAGGAGATGCTGAAGGATAAGACAACACCGGTTCTGAAAAAACGGCTGATCGCATCCCTGGTACTGCTTATTCCGCTGATGTATGTGTCGATGGGCCATATGATGTGGAACTGGCCGCTGCCACATTTCTTTGACGGAAACCATGTGTCGATGGGCCTTGTACAGCTGCTTTTCACGACAGCAATCATGGTGATCAACCAGAAATTTTTTATCAGTGGTTTTAAGAGTCTGCTGCACGGTGCTCCGAACATGGATACTCTGGTGGCACTCGGTTCAACCGCATCCTACGGATACAGCGTGTATGCGCTCTTTGCAATGACACATGCACAGATGCTCGGAGATATGGATGGGGTTATGGGGTATATGCATGAGTTTTACTTTGAGTCCGCAGCGATGATCCTGACGCTGATCACAGTGGGAAAAATGCTGGAGGCGCACTCAAAGGGAAAAACGACAGATGCCTTAAAAGGTTTGATGAAGCTGGCACCGAAAACGGCAACGGTCCTGAGGAACGGAGCAGAAGTACAGGTTGGCATTTTAGAGGTAAAAAAAGGTGATCATTTTGTGGTACGTCCGGGTGAAAATATACCCGTGGATGGTATCGTGTTCGATGGAAACAGTGCGGTAAACGAGTCAGCACTGACTGGTGAGAGCGTTCCGGTTGATAAGGCAAAAGGGGATACAGTTTCCGCGGCGACCTTAAACCAGTCTGGTTTTCTGACCTGTGAAGCAACGCGCGTCGGAGAGGACACAACACTTTCTCAGATTATTCAGATGGTCAGTGATGCGGCTGCGACAAAAGCACCGATCGCAAAAATCGCGGACAAGGTTTCCGGTGTCTTTGTTCCGACGGTTATCGCCATTGCGCTTGTGACGATCGCAGTGTGGCTGCTGGCGGGAGAGAGCATTGGATTTGCGCTCGCACGCGGTATTTCCGTACTGGTCATCAGCTGCCCGTGTGCACTTGGTCTGGCGACACCGGTGGCGATCATGGTTGGAAACGGAATGGGTGCGAAGAACGGCATCATGTTCAAGACAGCGGTATCGCTGGAAAATGCAGGAAAGACGGAGATTGTAGCACTGGATAAGACCGGTACGATCACAAGCGGCGAACCGAGGGTGACGGATGTGCTTCCTGCTGCTGGTGTATCCAAAGAGGAGCTGACAGAGGCAGCGTTTGCACTGGAGCAGAAGAGCGAACATCCGCTGGCAAAAGCAATCGTGGCTTATGGCACGGAACGCGGCAGAAAACCGCAGGAAGTGGCAGAGTTTGAGGCGGTTCCGGGCAATGGCCTGACCGGCGTGTGCAATGGGAAATTTTTAGCAGGCGGCAACCGGGCATTTATTGAGAAAAAGACGGCAGGCGGATCGAAAGAGGCGGAGGAGCTTTACCGTCAATCAGAGGAGCTTGCAAATCAGGGAAAGACACCACTGTATTTTTGTGCGGATGGAAAACTGCTCGGTGTGATCGCGGTAGCGGATGTCATCAAGGAAGACAGTCCTCGGGCAGTCCGTGAACTGCAGAACATGGGGATTCGTGTCGTGATGCTGACGGGTGATAATGAGCGCACGGCAAAAGCGATCGGTGCGCAGGCCGGTGTGGATGAAGTCATCGCGGGCGTCCTGCCGGATGGAAAAGAGGCAGTGATTCGCAGACTGAAGGAGCAGGGCCGTACGGCGATGGTCGGAGATGGAATTAATGATGCTCCGGCACTGACGAGAGCGGATCTTGGAATTGCCATCGGTGCCGGTACCGATATCGCAATCGATGCGGCAGATGTTGTATTGATGAAGAGCCGGTTAAGTGATGTACCGGCAGCAGTCCGCTTAAGCCGTGCAACACTTAGGAACATTCATGAAAACCTGTTCTGGGCTTTCTTCTACAACGTGATTGGGATTCCGCTTGCGGCAGGCATCTGGTATCCGATCTTTGGCTGGAAGCTGAATCCGATGTTTGGAGCAGCTGCCATGAGTTTATCCAGCTTTTGCGTGGTAACGAATGCGCTGAGACTGAATCTGTTCCAGCTCTACGATGCCCGTAAAGATAAAAAGCATGCGGCAAAGCACAGTAAAACGACGATCGGAAGCCAGAAAGAGAGTTCTGAAAACGATACGGACGGATCTGAGACTGCGCCGGAAAACAAAAAAGAAAAGGAGACAAAAACAATGGAAAAGACAATGGAAAAGACAATGGAAAAGACAATGGAAAAGACAATGGAAATCAAAGGAATGATGTGTGGACACTGCGAGGCAAGAGTGAAAAAAACGCTGGAAGCGATAGCAGGTGTGGAAGAAGCAGCAGTCAGCCATGAAAAAGGAACCGCAGTCGTAAAGCTGAGTGCGGAAGTGGCAGATGATGTGCTGAAGCAGGCAGTGGAAGCGCAGGATTATGAGGTAACTGCAATCCACTGATCGGAAAGTATTATCATTTTCTAAAAAATCTGAATATTCAGTAAAAGAAACGGCGCGGTGCTTGACGTGCCGTTTTTTTTGTACTTAAATGGTAACTGTTCAGAGCAGGCAGCGAACGCGGATTGTGAATATCCGCTTTGGATTTGGCTTAGGATGGTTACTTTAAATGAAATGGATGCGAGCTGCAGGTGATCTGCATTTGTCGGATTTCGTGAAAATATAGATTGTGAATGTCTGTTTTACACAGAAAAGAGGTTATTAACAGCTAAATATAAATTATAAAATCATACAAGTACATGTTGAGTTTTATAAAATATTAGGGTAGAATATTATTGAAAGGAGTTGATGCTTTGAGTAAATATTATTCTATACATGAATTTTCAAAAATTATAGGCGTATCTGCCCAGACATTACGAAATTGGGATGCCAATGGAAAACTTCATCCGCATCATACTACAGTAAGTGGATATAGATATTACTCTGATGAGCAACTGAACCAGGTATTAAATGTAAAGCCTAAAAACCGCATTACGATTGGATATTGCCGTGTTTCCAGCCATAAACAAAAAGATGATCTGGAACGACAGATCGATAATGTGAAGACATATCTAATAGCAAAAGGACAGCCGTTTGAGATAATATATGATATTGGCTCCGGTATCAATTACAAGAAAAAAGGGCTTCAGGAACTGATCAAACGGATCTCTCAAAATCAGGTTGAGAAGGTTGTTGTTTTATATAAAGACCGGCTTTTACGGTTTGGTTTCGAGTTAGTAGAATATATAGCTTCGCTTTATCATTGTGAGATAGAGATCATCGATAATACGGAAAGATCCGAACAGCAGGAACTTCTTGAAGATCTGGTTCAGATAATTACAGTATTTAGCTGTAAATTACAAGGAAAGCGAGCAAATAAAGCTAAGAAACTTATTCGGGAATTGATCCAGGAGGATACAGATGGTAAAAGCCATAAAAGTAATGCTGATACCAAACAATGTACAGAAAACTAAGATGTTTCAGTACGCAGGTGCTTCAAGATTTGCTTATAACTGGGCTTTGGCAATGGAAAAAGAAAACTATGAAAAAGGCGGCAGGTTCCTTTCAGATTCAGAACTCAGAAAGGAATTTACAAAGCTTAGACATTCTAATGAATATGCATGGTTATTGAATATTTCAAATAATGTAACAAAACAGGCGGTCAAAGATGCCTGCACTGCTTATAAGAACTTTTTCAAGGGTTTGCAAAAATTCCCGAGATTCAAGTCCAAAAAGAGATCCATGCCGAAGTTCTATCAGGACAACGTTAAGATACGATTCAGTAATACCCACGTTAAATTTGAAGGCTTTTCTTCTGGCAGGAAAGCAAATAAACAAAAAATGAACTGGGTAAGACTTGCAGAACATGGACGTATTCCGACCGATGTTAAATATATGAATCCGAGAATATCCTTTGACGGATTGAACTGGTGGGTCAGTGTATGTGTGGAATTTCCTGACTGCAGGGAAACGCTTAATGATGACGGAGTCGGCATAGATTTGGGAATCAAAGATTTAGCTGTCTGTTCTGACGCTGTTAAGTATAAGAACATCAATAAGAGCCAGAAAGTAAAGAAACTGGAAAAACAGAAACGCAGATTACAGCGTAGTATTTCTCGTTCTTACGAGAAAAAGAAAAATAAGAAAGGGGAAAGTTACTGTAAAACAAATAATGTAATCAAAAAGGAAAAGCTTTTATTAAAACGGAATCACAGATTAACAAACATCCGTAAAAACTATTTGAATCAGGCCATATCGGAAATCGTAAATCGAAAACCAAGATTTATATGTATTGAAGATCTGAATGTCAGTGGAATGATGAAAAACAGACATTTATCCAAAGCAGTTCAGGAACAGGGGTTTTTTAGGTTTAGAAAACAGCTCGAATACAAATGCAGCGATAAAGGGATCAAGCTTATTGTGGCTGACCGGTTTTATCCATCATCAAAGCTTTGCAGCTGTTGTGGGAACATCAAAAAAGATTTGAAGTTATCAGACAGAGTTTATAGATGTAAGTGTGGGAATATAATAGATAGAGATTACCAGGCATCTATAAATCTTAAGGCTTATGGAAAAAGATTTGCAGGCTGACACTGAAACGTTAATGCAAATATGTACGGATACGTTAGTCCGGAATTTACGCCTATGGAAAGTACAGGAACTTGTGAGTAGATTGATATTTATATCATCAAAAGCATACTCGTTGAAGTAGGAATGAAACATAGAAGTTTATAACTTTTTATAAGTTTTCAGTAACGGATGAAAAAATGGCAAAAGTAATAGGAATCGATTTAGGAACGACAAACAGCTGCGTAGCAGTCATGGAGGGCGGGGAGCCGACGGTGATCGTGAATGCAGAGGGAAGCAGAACCACTCCTTCTGTAGTAGCATTTTCGAAAAAAGGCGAGCGTCTTGTCGGTGACGTGGCGAAGCGCCAGACGGCAACGAATGTGGATCGCACGATTCTTTCAGTGAAGCGGGAGATGGGAACGTCCTGGAGAAAAAAGATTGACGGAAAAAGTTATACGCCACAGGAAATTTCTGCGTATATTCTGATGAAGCTGAAAAAGGATGCAGAAAGTTATCTCGGCGAGACGGTGGATCAGGCGGTGATCACAGTTCCGGCTTATTTTAATGATGCGCAGCGTCAGGCGACCAAGGATGCAGGCAGGATCGCAGGGCTTGAAGTGCTGCGGATCATCAATGAACCGACTTCCGCGGCGCTGGCTTATGGCCTGGACAACGGACAGCCACAGAAGATCATGGTATACGACCTGGGAGGCGGTACGTTTGACGTTTCTTTGATCGAGATCGGAGAGGGACTGATCGAGGTACTTGCAACGGCGGGGGACAACCATCTTGGCGGTGATGATTTTGATCAGAAGCTGACAGATTATATCGTGGAGGAGTTCCGGAAAAAGGAAAAAATAAATCTGGCAAAAGATCCGGTTGCCTTTCACCGGGTACGCGAAGCGGCAGAGGAAGCGAAAAAGACACTTTCTGCGCAGAGCATCGTGACGGTCAATCTTCCATTTATCACGACAGTGCACGGAGAGCCAAAGCATCTGGAGGTTGAGGTGACGCGGGCGATATTTGATGAGATCACAAGAGATCTGGTGGAACGGACGGAGATTCCGGTGCGCAAAGTACTGGAAGATGCGGGAGTGAAGACATCAGAGCTTGGTATGGTACTGCTGGTCGGCGGTTCGACACGAATTCCTGCCGTACAGGAAAAGGTGCGCCGCCTGACCGGAAAAGAGCCGTCGCACAATCTGAATCCGGATGAATGCGTGGCGCTCGGTGCAGCGGTGCAGGGAGCAAAGCTTGGCGGACTGACAACGACCGGGGCGGCGGCTGATCTGATTTTGATGGATGTGACACCGCTGTCTCTTTCCATTGAGACAGTCGGCGGCGTGGCGACACGGATCATCGAGCGCAATACAACGATTCCGGCCAGATACAGCAAGGTCTTTACGACGGCGGCGAATTTTCAGACGTCTGTGGATATCAAGGTACTGCAGGGTGAGCGTCAGTTTGCGCGGGACAATACGCTGCTTGGAAACTTCCGTTTGAGCGGCATCAAGCGTGCGATGGCCGGTGTGCCGCAGATTGAGGTGACGTTTGACATTGATGCGAATGGAATTGTAAATGTCTCTGCAAAGGATCTTGGAACCGGAAAAGAGCAGAGTATCACGATCACAGCGAACAACAAGCTGTCTGACGAGGAGATCGAGAAAGCAATTCATGACGCAGCTGCGTATGAGCATGAGGATCAGCACAAAAAAGAGCAGTTGGATACAATTGGAGAGGCGAACGGTGCAATCGTGAAAGCGCAGCAGTACCTTTCCGAGAACCGAAAGACGATTGAAAAAGAGAAAAAGAAAGAACTGAAAGCACAGATCGCGGCGGTTCAGAAAGCAATCCGCTTCAAAAAGCCGGAGAAGCTGACCGATGAGGAAACAGCGAATATCCGGACGGAGACGGAGCGGTTGAAGGAGATGACGCCGTAAAATACTTTTTCACGCATTTTTGCATTGTGCAAGAAACTGCTGATGCAGCGCATCGCTTTCATCCAGTTCCGGGTGAAATGCAAGTGCCGTCTGATTTTTGCAGCGGACGGCTACGATGTGGCCATCGACGGCTGCGAGAACCTCCACATCATCCGCAGCCTGTGAAATATACGGTGCGCGGATGAAAGTCATCGGGATTTCGCCGAGGCCTTTCAGATCGTGTACAGTGTGGAAGCTTCCAAGCTGACGGCCGTACGCATTTCTGCGGACCGTCACGGGCATGGTCTGGAAATGAACGGTTGGATCGCCTTCAATGTGGTCTGCCAGAAGGATCATGCCGGCGCAGGTGGCGAGCACCGGAAGACCGGAGAGGATCTGATCCCTGAGCGTATTAAACATGCCAAGCTCACGAAGCAGCTTGCCCTGCACCGTGCTTTCACCGCCCGGAAGGATCAGGCCGTCATAGGACTGTTTCAGATCCTCTGCTTTTCGCAGCTCGACGCAGGAAGCGCCGAGCTTTTTCAGTTTTTGTTCGTGTTCAATAAAAGCGCCCTGAACGGCGAGTACTGCAATCTTCATTATTTGCCTCTTTCTGCCATGAGAAGCTGGATCTCACTTTCGTTGATGCCGACCATCGCTTCGCCGAGATCTTCGGAAAGCTCAGCGATCATTTTTGCGTCTGTATAATTGGTGACCGCTTTTACGATTGCGTTTGCACGTTTTTCCGGATTTCCGGATTTGAAGATGCCGGATCCGACGAAGACACCCTCAGCGCCAAGCTGCATCATGAGCGCTGCATCTGCCGGAGTAGCGACACCACCTGCCGCGAAGTTTACAACAGGAAGCTTTCCGTTTTCATGGACGTACTGAACAAGCTCATACGGTACCTGATACTGTTTTGCAGCTTCGAACAGTTCATCCTCCCGCATGCCCTTAAGCTGTGCGATCGCGCTGTTCATTTTGCGCATATGGCGGACCGCCTGTACAATATCGCCGGTTCCAGGCTCGCCTTTGGTTCGGATCATGGAAGCACCTTCGTTGATACGGCGAAGCGCCTCGCCGAGATCTCTTGCACCGCAGACGAACGGAACCTTGAAGTTTCTTTTATTGATATGGTAGACATCGTCGGCCGGAGAGAGAACCTCGCTCTCATCGATATAGTCGATCTCGATTGCCTCAAGCACCTGAGCCTCCACAAAATGACCGATCCGGCATTTTGCCATGACCGGAATCGAAACTGCCTGCTGGATGCCGCGGATCATTTTCGGGTCGCTCATTCTTGATACACCGCCTGCCGCGCGGATATCAGCCGGAATACGCTCCAGTGCCATGACGGCGCATGCACCTGCTGCTTCTGCGATCTTTGCCTGTTCCGGTGTGGTGACGTCCATGATGACACCGCCTTTTAACATCTGAGCCAGCTGTTTATTTAATGCATATCTGTTTTCCATAAAAAAATCCTCCCGATTATGAATGAATGTGTACTCTCAAAGTCTTTCCTGCCGGAGCTGATGATCCGGATGGAAATCAATATTTTTCTGTACGAATCAGTCTGGGCAGAGTATAATACAAAAGTGAACTGGTTTAAATTATCAGAATAAATATATTCAGTAAGATCAGATGAGGAGAAAAATAACGTATGATTACGTATACATTCACAAATACAGGGTCAGATTCCCTGTACGAATATTTATATAAATGTATCAAAAACGATATTTTACAGGGAAATATCAGGGCGGGGGAAAAGCTTCCGTCCAAGCGCACATTTGCAAAAAATCTGGGTATAAGTGTCATCACGGTAGAAAATGCCTATGAGCAGCTGATTGCGGAAGGCTACATTTATTCCATTCCGAAAAAAGGATTTTATGTGACGGATCTGAAGAAAGAGGTCGAGACGGAAAAGAAAACCGTCACAAAGGAAATGGTGCCGATCACCGGCGGTGAAAGTGGCTACTTTGCAGATTTTACAAGCAATCAGACACAGTCGGAGCTGTTTCCGTTTACGGTCTGGACGCGGATGATCCGGGAAGTGCTGGGAGAAAATCAGATCCAGCTTATGACGAATCCTCCGTGTGGGGGGATCTATCCGCTGCGGGAGGCTATTGCCAAATATCTGAAAGAATTCCGCGGAATGACGGTGCTGCCGGAGCAGATCATTATCGGCGCAGGCACAGAGTATCTGTATGGCCTGCTGATCCAGCTGCTTGGGACGGATAAAATCTACGCGGTAGAAAATCCAGGTTACCGCAAGATCGCAAAGATATACCGGAGTTGGAAGGTAGCCTGTGAATATATCGATATGGACGAGGAGGGCGTACAGATCGGGGAGCTGCAGCGCAAGCGGGTGGATATTCTCCATATTTCTCCGTCCCACCATTATCCGACCGGGATCGTGATGCCGGTCAGCAGGAGATATGAGCTGCTCGGATGGGCAGCGAAAAGTAACAGCCATTACATTATCGAAGACGACTACGACAGTGAGCTTCGCCTTGGCGGGCAGCCGATTCCGACGATGCAGAGCATCGATGTCTCAGACCGCGTCATTTACATGAATACATTTACCAAGACGCTGGCATCGACGGTCCGCATCAGTTACATGATTCTACCGCCTCCGCTTCTGGAGCAGTTTTATGAGAGGCTTTCCTTTTATTCCTGCAGCGTATCCAATTTTGAGCAGTATACGCTTGGAAAGTTTATCGAGGAAGGATTTTTTGAGAAACACATCAACCGTCTGCGCAACCATTACCATAAAAAACGGGATATTCTGCTGGGAGCCATCCGGGAAAGCCGGCTTGGAGATCTGGTACACATCTCCGGAGAGGAAGCAGGTGTGCATTTCCTGATGGAGATTCAGACAGAAAAAGAGGAGGAGGAATTCCTGACATGTGCCCAGACGCAGGGCATTCGTCTTTCTCCTTTGTCAGCACATTACCATAATCGGGAAACAGAGCGGAAAAATGTATACGTTATGAATTATTCTTCCGTGCAGATGGAGGATGCGCAGGAGATTGTACGGAGACTGGAGCGCTGTGTGTGAATGTCCGCTTTACTGCAGACTGCGAAGCAGCCGGGCTTGTGAGAGGAAGTGCGGCTTGTTTGATTGGGAAGACTTGCAGTTATAAAAAGGAATTGGAGAGATTTAAGTAAAAGCTATTGAGAAATTTCTTCAATAATGATAGAATAAATGAAAAAATGCGGAGGATAAAGTAAGATGAAAAAACTGAAAGTAAAAAAGGGAAGTACCTGTATGGCGTGTCTGGCATGTGTGGAGGCCTGTTCAGAGGCTTTTTATAAGGTGTTTGATCCGGATAAGGCGTGTCTGCAGATCACTGAGAAAAAGACGGTTCGTCCGATCGCCTGCCCACAGTGCGGAAAATGTGCGGAGGCATGTCCGGAAGGCGCCATCACACAGAATGCAAAGGGCGTATACATGATCAACAAGAAAAAATGTACCGGCTGTGGCGCCTGCGCAAAGGCATGTCCGTTTGGCCTGATTGTAAAGGCAGAGGATACCACGCCGGCATCAAAATGTATCGCCTGCGGTATCTGCGCAAAAGCCTGTCCAATGGATGTACTTGAGGTAGTAGAAGAGTAAGAACGGCAGTATTCAACATAATTACGGAAAGCCTCCGCATACACTGTAAAAACAGCGTCTTCGGAGGCTTTTTCACGTGAAGGATTATATCGAAGAGCGGGCAGTGGAAATCGCAGAATATATCATCGAGACGAAAGCGACGGTACGGCAGAGCGCAAAAAAATTTGGGGTGTCGAAGTCTACGGTACATAAAGATATCACCGACCGCCTTTGCCACATCAATCCCTCTTTGGCAGAGGAGATAAGAAAAATACTGAATCTCAACAAGTCGGAGCGCCATATCCGTGGCGGTCTTGCCACGAAAGAAAAATATCGGCATATGAAATCTTAGAGCCTGTTAGCATGGAAAAAATGATTTTTCAAACAAACTCTGGATCACGTTATCTTCTGAAATTGGCGGGTCGCATAGAAGAGAATCTTGTGTTATAATGAAAAACGCCGGGTGTGAAAGATTTCAACAAAATAACGCAGGGAATTCTCCATGCCCTGAAGCAGTGAGAAAAATTGTAAAATTGTAGTAACTGTTCAGAGCCAACCTCCAAAATGCTACGCATTTCGTCGGTGTGGCGTATCCGCCAAATAAAATTTCAAAAACAGGCTTAAAAATGCAAGCATTTTCCGCCTGTTTTATGAAATTTTGCTTGGCTTTGAACAGTTACAAATTGTAATAGGAAGTCAAAGCGGATATTCGAAATCCGCTTCGCTACTTGTAGGATCATAAGGGAACCAGGCTCGTAAGGAATCTAGGCTCGTAAGGAATCTGGCTCGTAAGGAATCCTCCCGTAAACGGATCCCTCCTTACGAGATTCCGTAAACGGATCCCTCCTTACGAGATTCCGCAAGCGGGTTCTTCCTTATGATATTTCATAACCGAGTAGCTGCTTTACAGCTTATCAGGAGTGGCTTGTACCACTCCTGATACAAGCAAGTCCCTACCCACTGCTTATTGCTCCGCGCAACCACGCAGGGGACTTGCCTGACTCGGTTAAAATCCGCCGTCATTCAGCACAAGAGGCGGAAAAGATACATGAGGAGGCACAGGAAAAATGGCAGAACGAAAAATGAAGCGTGTAGAGGACTCTCTTACGGAGCAGTCTCATCTGCTGATGCCAAAATGTTTGAATGCAGCAGGCTATCTTTTTGGAGGACAGCTGCTCGCCTGGATTGATGAAATGGCGGGAATCGTGGCGAAGCGTCATGCGGAGATGAACGTGGTCACGGTGGCGGTTGACAATATGTACTTCAAAACGGGTGCGAGAGTGGATGATACAATCGTGTTGATCGGTCGGCTGACACACGTTGGACGGTCTTCAATGGAGGTTCGGATCGATACGTATGCGGAATCCCTGCAGGGTGTGCGGACGATGATCAACCGTGCATATTTTGTGATGGTCGGAACGGATGATCACCAGCATCCGGTGGAGGTGCCGGGACTGATCGTGGAGGGAGTCACACAGCAGATCGAATGGGAGGCCGGTCAGAAACGTGCTGAACTGCGCAAAATCCGCCGCCAGGAGGGCTTTTAATGGCAGGAAAAGCAGGAGAATATCAGCATCTTACACATGAATTTGCACCGGTCTATGATGCAAACAGCAGGATTTTGATTCTTGGCAGTTTCCCATCTGTGAAATCGCGGGAGCAGCAGTTTTTTTACGGACATCCGCAGAACCGCTTCTGGAAGGTGCTTGCAGCCGTTTTGAGCTGCAGGATACCGCAGACGATCCAGGAGAAAAAGGAGATGCTCCTTTCACATGGAATCGCACTGTGGGATGTGATCGCAGAGTGTGACATCATCGGCTCAAGTGACAGTTCGATCCGAAATGTGGTACCAAACGATCTGCGCCAGATTCTGGAAACGGGGAAGATCCAGGCCATCTATGCAAACGGCGGCACAGCAAAACGGCTGTATGACCGGTTTCAGAAGGATACATGCCAGATGGAGGCGATCGGCCTTCCGTCTACCAGCCCGGCAAATGCGGCGTATTCTCTGGAACGGCTGACGGCGCAGTGGAGGAACATCCTATGAAAAATCTGAATGCAGATCTGAAATCAGGAAATTTCAAACAGGTCTATCTGCTTTGCGGAGAGGAAGCCTATTTGAAAAACAGATACAAAAAACGGTTGAGGGAAGCGCTGGTCGGCGCCGGGGATCTGATGAATTTTACATCCTATACCGGAAAAGGGATCGATGTGAAGCAGGTGATTGATCAGGCGGAGACGATGCCGTTTTTTGCGGAGCGCCGTCTGATCCAGATTGAGGACAGTGGGTTTTTTAAAAATGCCTGTCCTGAGCTGGCTGAATACCTTCCGACGATGCCTCCGGAGACGTACATGGTGTTTGTAGAGAGCGAAGTCGACAAGCGCGGGAAGCTGTATAAAGCGGTGAAAGCGAGCGGACGGATCGTTGAGCTTGGGCGTCAGGATGAAAAAACGCTGACTGCATGGATTTTGAGCCAGATGAAAAAGGAAGGAAAAAGCATCCGGAGAGATGCACTCGATCTGTTTCTCGAAAAGACCGGTGATGATATGGAAAATATCGCAAATGAACTGGAAAAGCTGCTCTGTTATACGGCTGAAAAAGATGGTGTGGAATATACGGATGTAGAGGAAATCTGCACCGTGACGACAGAAAATAAGATTTTTGACATGATCCGGGCAGTAGCAGAAAAACGTCAGAAACAGGCGATGGATCTGTATTATGATCTCCTGTCTTTAAAGGAACCGCCGATGCGGATTCTGTTCCTGATTGCGCGCCAGTTTAATCAGATGCTCCAACTGAAAGATTTGAGGGCACAGGGCTATGACAGCCAGACCGTTGCGTCCAAAGCAGGAGTTGCACCATTTATTGCGAAACGAAGCCTTGCTCAGGCTGCAAAATTTGAACTGCCGGTGCTGCAGCAGGCGGTGGAGGACTGCGTGGAGATGGAACAGGCAGTCAAGAGCGGAAAGCTTGGGGATCGGCTGGCGGTGGAGATGCTGATTATCAGGTATTCCGGAGGGGAGTAATCTTTGCTGTCCTTTGTTATCGTTCAGAACCCACTTCCAAAATGCTTCGCATTTCGTCAGTGAGGCGTATTCGCCAAATAAAATCAAAAAAGTGGTCTTAAAAACGCAAGCGTTTTACGGCCATTTTTTAATTTTACTTTGCTCTGAACAATAACAAAAAGAGCAGCCGATATGACGGAATCGGCTGCTCTTAACAGTTGAACTAAATCTATGCTTATGCCAGGGTGTTGACTGCCTTGGACAGACGAGATACTTTTCTCGCTGCATTGTTCTTGTGATAAACGCCTTTTTTTGCAGCTTTATCAATGATCGAAGTAGCAGATAATAATGCAGCCTCAGCAGCGGCTTTATCATTTGCAGCTACAGCAGCCTCTACTTTCTTGATCGCAGTCTTAACAGCCGACTTCTCGGACTTATTGCGCTCGTTTCTGGTTTTAGCTACCAGGATTCTTTTCTTAGCAGACTTAATATTAGCCAATCTCTACACCTCCAAACATTCTTGTATAATTGAGTTGCTTCATTAAAATCGGACACGGACGTTTAATGAAAACATACTCATATATATTAGTCCAAAGTTTCGGGTGTGTCAATACATATTTTACAAAAAAGCGGAAAAAATAGCGATAAACAAGGTAATTGCGGCACGAAGGAGAATGAAAATGATGAGCGGATTTCAAATACGGACGGATCTGGCACTGGAGGCAAAGGAAAACTGTGAGGCGGAACATGAGACAATTCGGGGAGTGAAAGTGGAGGAACAGGAAAACAGGGAGGCAGAAATCTATACGACGATTGTGACGATTGAGACGGAAAACGGAGCGAGGGCGATGGGAAAGCCTGTTGGAACATACATCACCCTGGAAGCACCGAATATGTCGTCGCCGGATGCGGGATATCACAGAGAAATTTCAGAAGAACTGGCAAGGCATCTGAAGGATCTGATCGGAGCAGAGAAGTTGTGTGACAAACGGATCCTGGTCGTTGGACTTGGCAACCGGGAAGTAACGCCCGATGCACTGGGACCAGATGTCGTTGGAAATCTGAATATCACACGGCATATGATACGGGTGTATGGAAGGATTTCGGAGGAACTGCAGCAGGCAGGCGTGATCAGTGCGATCGTGCCGGGAGTAATGGCACAGACCGGAATGGAGACGGTGGAAATCATCCGGGGCGTGGTGGAGGAAACGAAACCGGAGCTGGTACTTGTGATTGACGCGCTTGCGGCACGCAGCACAAAACGTCTGAACAGGACAATCCAGATCACAGACACAGGAATCAATCCCGGATCAGGAGTTGGCAATCATCGAAATGCGATCAATCAGCAAGAACTTGGGGTTCCGGTCATTGCAATTGGCGTACCGACGGTGGTCGATGCCGCGACGATCGTCAACGATACGATGGAAGAATTGATCAGAGAAATGGAGAAAATGGATGAGATGCGGCAGCTTTCCGGGGCGCTTCATGCACTGGACCAGGCAGAGAAGCATGAGATGATCCGGGAACTGATTGCTCCAAATCTGAATACGATGTTTGTGACACCGAAAGATATTGACGAGACGGTGAAATACTTAAGTTATACGATCTCGGAAGGGCTGAATCTTGTGTTCTGCGGGAAGATATGAGTAAAAACAGAGGCATAGAACGTGCCGTATGGGCATAAATAATAATATCGTGTTGATACACAGGCAGGCGGAGAAAGCTGCAGTTTTGCAGAGATTTCGAAGCCTGTCTGTTTTTTAACCGAGTCAGGCAAGTCCCCTGCGGGGTTGCGCGGAGCAATAAGCAGTGGGTGGGGACTTGTTTGTATCAGGAGTGGTACAAGCCACTCCTGATAAGCTGCGAAGCAGCTACTCGGTTATGAGCAAGTAGCGAAGCGGATTGCGAATATCCGCTTTGACCCGAGTCAGGCAAGTCCCCTGCGGGGTTGCGCGGAGCAATAAGCAGTGGGTGGGGACTTGCTTGTATCAGGATTTTTGGTGAAAGAAAGTATGAGGGAGGACTATGAGGGGAAACGGCTGGATGCAGCGGATGCTGTATTTTCTGATTCTGATGCTTGGCGTTTATATTGTATACAAGGGCGGCAGCCTTTTTATGAGACAGCCGGCAGTGCAGACGGTGCTGGATGGGGGAGAGGTGCAGCGAAAATTGGAAAATGCAGCGGCGCGTACGTGGACAGGCGGTTACGCGGCAGTGCTTGAGCGGAAAGGCCGAAACTGGTTTGAAAAATGGTTTCGGGCAGCACTTCCGGTGTACAGTTATCTGGCGGAACATGGGGAGAAGGAAACAAAAGCATCGGAGACAGAGCGAAAGGATCGGAGTGCGGACGGAAGCGGAGAACGTGCGGCGGAAGATAAAATCGAGAGGGAAGCAAATGCAGGAGATGCAAAGAATATTCTGTCAGCTGCAGAGAATGAAGAAGATGGCGAAGCCCTGAAAGAAGAAGGAGCAGATGAGGAGAGCGGAGGAGAAGCAGGCCGCGATTTAAAGTCTGCAAGTGGGTTAAATAAGGGAGGAAAAAAGAGCGGGAGAAAAGCCACGGAAAATGCTGCAGCAAAGGAAAAAGAAATAAATACAGAGACAAACACGGATGGTGAAACAGAAAGTGACAAAAACAATAACGGAGAAAAACTGCCGGAATATAACCCGGAAGAATACGAAGAAGAAACGGAAACCTTGTCAGAATCCGAACCGACGAGGGAAGTCCTTGGACGGACAATTTCCCCGGATCTTCTTTTGCAGCTCTCGGATTTTAATTATCTTGTGAATGAATATTTTACCGTAGATGGTGGGACAGTGGCTGACGCAGATCTTTTGGATGCGGCGTCTTTTTTAGCGGAAGATCTGAGTATCGTTAAAAATCCGGCCGTTCCGCAAATTCTGATCTACCATACCCATTCACAGGAAGAGTTTGCAGATTCTGTGGAGGGGGATACAGGGACGACAATTGTCGGAATGGGGGATGTGCTGGCAGATGCGCTGGAAGCAAAGGGATATCAGGTGATCCATGACACGGGAGTGTATGATCTGGTGGATGGAGTGCTGGATCGGAGTGCGGCATATGATTATGCGCGGACGGCAGTTGAAGAACTGCTGGCGCAGTATCCAACGATTCAGGTCGTGATCGATCTGCACCGCGACGGTGTGGAAGGACAGAAATTTGTGACGGAGATTGATGGAAAACCATGTTCGATGGTGATGTTTTTTAATGGGATTTCAAGAAATCAGCAAGGGGAGATCAGCTATCTTCCGAATCCGTATGTGAAGCAGAATCTGGCATTTTCCTTTCAGATGGAATTTGCGGCGCGGCAGCAGTATCCGGGTTTTACGCGAAATATCTATTTGAAAGCGGAACGTTTTAATCTGCACCTGCGGCCGCGCTCTGTGCTGATCGAGGCAGGGACGCAGCTCAATACGGTGGAGGAGGAGCGAAATGCGATGGAGATCCTGGCGAATCTGCTGGACGAAGTACTGCAGCAGCACTGACTTTCCTATGGACAATACCGGAAAAAGTGTGCTAAACTGTATCGAAGATGTCAGGAGAAACCGATTTGCTTCCTGACGGTTATTTTACTGCGAGGAGGAACTTAAGTGGCAGCAGATCAGAGCAAAATCAGAAATTTTTGTATTATTGCACACATCGATCACGGCAAATCAACGCTGGCGGACCGGATCATTGAGATGACCGGACTGCTCACAAGCCGCGAGATGCAGGATCAGGTGCTCGACAATATGGAACTTGAGCGGGAACGCGGAATTACGATCAAATCTCAGGCGGTCCGTATTATTTACGATGCAGATGATGGACAGGAATATATTTTTAACCTGATTGACACGCCGGGACACGTGGATTTCAATTATGAGGTATCACGCAGCCTGGCAGCGTGTGACGGCGCGATCCTTGTTGTGGATGCGGCGCAGGGAATTGAGGCACAGACACTGGCAAACGTTTATCTCGCACTCGATCACGATCTGGATGTAATGCCGGTTATCAACAAGATCGATCTTCCGAGTGCAGATCCGGACCGTGTGGTGCATGAGATCGAGGATGTGATCGGAATTGAAGCGGAGGATGCCCCGCGGATTTCCGCAAAGACCGGATTAAATGTACATGAAGTCCTGGAGCAGGTGGTGCAGAAGATTCCGGCACCAAACGGCGACCCGGATGCCCCGCTTAAAGCGCTGATTTTTGATTCCGTGTATGATTCGTACAAAGGAGTCATCGTCTTTATGCGTGTGAAGGACGGGACTGTGCGAAAGGGAACGCGCATCCGAATGATGGCGACCGGTGCTGAGGCAGATGTGGTAGAAGTTGGATTTTTCGGCGCAGGACAGTACATTCCGTGCGACGAACTGAGCGCCGGTATGGTAGGCTACCTGACGGCGAGCCTGAAAAATGTGCGGGAGACGCGCGTCGGTGATACCGTGACGAGTGTGGAACGGCCGTGCGCCGAGGCACTGCCGGGCTACAAAAAGGTAAACCCGATGGTGTACTGCGGTATGTATCCGGCTGATGGCGCAAAATATCCGGATTTAAGAGACGCGCTGGAGAAGCTGCAGCTCAACGACGCATCCCTGCAGTTTGAACCGGAGACTTCTGTAGCGCTCGGATTTGGATTCCGCTGTGGTTTCCTGGGGCTTTTGCATCTGGAAATCATTCAGGAGCGGCTGGAGAGAGAGTACAATCTTGACCTTGTGACGACGGCGCCGAGCGTTATTTATAAGGTACATAAGACGAACGGCGAGGTGATCGATCTGACGAACCCATCAAATTTGCCGGATCCGTCAGAGATTGAGTACATGGAAGAGCCGATTGTGGCAGCGGAAGTTATGGTGACGACGGAGTACATCGGTGCGATCATGGAGCTTTGCCAGGAGCGCCGCGGTATTTATGAGGGAATGGAATACATCGAGGGAACGCGTGCACTTCTGAAGTATACGCTTCCGCTCAATGAGATCATTTATGACTTTTTTGATGCGCTGAAATCGCGGTCGAGAGGATATGCATCGTTTGACTATGAGATGAAGGGCTATATGCAGTCGAATCTGGTGAAGCTGGACATCCTGGTGAACCGTGAGGAGGTCGATGCACTTTCGTTTATTGTATTTGCGGATACGGCATATGAGAGAGGCCGCAAAATGTGCGAAAAGTTAAAAGACGAGATTCCGCGCCAGCTGTTTGAAATCCCGATTCAGGCGGCAGTGGGAAGTAAGATCATTGCACGTGAGACTGTACGGGCGATGCGTAAGGACGTGCTGGCGAAATGCTATGGCGGCGATATCAGCCGTAAAAAGAAGCTTCTGGAAAAACAGAAGGAAGGAAAGAAGCGTATGCGCCAGGTCGGAAATGTAGAGATTCCGCAGAAAGCATTTATGAGCGTTCTGAAGCTGGATGACAAATAAAAAAATTTCGAATAGCTGCTGTAGCTAAAGGTAATAAAACTATGAATAATTCAGAAGAAAAACTCGGAACATGGCCGCTTGGCCGTCTGATGTTTTCCATGGGAATTCCGACGCTGGTTGCCCAGCTGATCAATCTTTTGTATAACATTGTGGATCGCGTTTACATCGGGCAGGGCGTCGGAAGGGAGGCGCTGACCGGACTTGGACTGACACTTCCGGTGATCACGATTATTTCCGCATTCAGTTCCCTTGCGGGAGCAGGCGGTGCACCGCTTGCGGCGATCGCACTTGGACAGGGCAATAAAAGAAAGGCAGAGCGGATCCTTGGCAATGTTTTTACAATGCTGTGCGTTTTTACGATTGGTGTCATGGCTGTATTTTATGCGGCAGAAAAACCATTTTTGTATCTGGTAGGAGCAAGCGATGCGACTTACCCGTACGCAAGTGCATATCTGAGGATTTACCTGATCGGCACATTTTTTGTACAGATCGTACTCGGACTGAATCCGTTTATTACAGCACAGGGGCAGTCGAAGACGGCAATGGGATCGGTGCTCATCGGAGCCGCGTTTAATATCATTTTGGATCCGATCTTCATTTTTGGATTCCATATGGGGGTACAGGGAGCTGCGCTTGCAACCATCCTGTCACAGCTTGCAGGAGCAATTTGGGTACTGCGCTTTATGACATCGCCGAAGACATCACTGCGGCTTAAGTCGGACTGTATCCGGCCGGATTTGAAACTGGTTGGTTCTATTATGGCACTTGGTGTATCACCATTCATTATGCAGAGCACAGAAAGCCTGATTTCGGTGGTCATGAGCAGTGGCCTGCAGCGCTACGGAAATGATGTGTATGTCGGTTCACTGACGATTCTGCAGAGTATCATGCAGCTGACGAGCACGCCGATCAACGGATTTACCCAGGGTGTACAGCCGATCCTCAGCTACAATTTTGGCGCAGGGAAGCTGAACCGGGTGAAACAGGCATACCGCAGGATTATTGCCGTGACGGCAGGATTTTCTTTTTTGCTGACGGCACTTGAGATGATGTTTCCAAAGGTACTTGCACGGATGTTTACACAGGATGAGGAGCTGATCGCACTTGTGGGACATGCGGCACCGATCTTTCTGGCCGGGATGCTGATTTTCGGTATTCAGATGGGCTGTCAGACAACGTTTATGGGACTTGGACAGGCAAAGATTTCCCTGTTTATGGCGCTGCTGCGTAAGGTATTTCTGCTTGTGCCGTTCGCATTGATCTTTCCGATGGTCACTGGAAAGGCAGACAGCATTTACTTCGCAGAGTGTACCGCAGATGCGCTGGCGGCAACGATCTGCGGTACGGTATTCGCACTTAAAATACGGAAGATCTTGGCGAAAAAAATCTCATAAGGCAGAATGCCTTATGAGCGTGCGTCCGGTATCAAGGATGTCAGGGTGCCAGGATCAGCGCAAAATCTCATAAGGCAGAATGCCTTATGAGCGCGCGTCCGGTATCAAGGATGTCAGGGTGCCAGGATCAGCGCAAAATCTCATAAGGCAGAATGCCTTATGAGCGTGCGTCCGGTATCAAGGATGTCAGGGTGCCAGGATCAAAAATCTCATAAAAAACAGGCGGAGAAAACGATGACAAGAGAACTGGAAATTTATATTCACATCCCGTTTTGTGTGCGTAAGTGTGCGTACTGTGATTTCCTTTCCGGACCTGCAGATCAAAAAACACAGGAGCAGTATACAGATGCGCTGATCCGGGAAATTCAGGCGTTTCCGAATGCAGAGCAGTATGTAGTCTGCTCTGTTTTTATTGGCGGCGGGACACCTTCTGTACTTTCCCAAGAGGCGATTGGGCGGATTCTGGAGGTGGTGAGACGGAAGTTTCATTTTGTGAGTGAAATTGATGGAGATTTTGGCAGTGTGGAGATCACGATTGAATGCAATCCCGGAACAGCAGGAGAAGAGAAGCTTTCTTATTATAGAAAGATTGGAATCAATCGTCTGAGCCTTGGCCTGCAGTCGGCGGACAACCAGGAACTTGCACTGCTTGGCAGAATCCATACATGGGAAGCGTTTCTGGAGACGTACCATGCGGCGCGGCGTGTTGGATTTACAAACATCAATATTGATCTAATGTCCGGGCTGCCGGGGCAGAGTGTGGTTTCCTGGGAACGGACGCTCGATCAGGTGCTGGCGCTTGAACCGGAACATATTTCGGCTTACAGCCTGATCATTGAAGAAGGAACTCCGTTTTATACACGATATCGGAAGGATGAGGAATTGCGGGATCAGGGAGAGGAGCCGGAGCTTCTTCCATCTGAAGAGGCAGAACGACAGATGTATGCGCGCACAGAGGAAAAGCTGCTGGAACATGGCATGCATCGCTATGAGATCTCAAATTATGCAAAACCAGGATTTGCGTGCCGCCATAATGATGGATATTGGACTGGTGTGTGGTATGCCGGTTTCGGACTCGGTGCCTCTTCGCTGCTGAACCATACGCGTTATCGCAATACAGAGCATATGGAAGAATATCTGACCGCAGCTCCGGAGCAACTGGTCGGCTATCGCGAGACAGAGGCTCTGACGCAGAACGATGAAATGGAAGAATTTATGTTCCTCGGCCTGCGCAGGATGGCAGGTGTGTCAGAATCAGAATTTGAGAAACGATTCCGGAGGACGATCAGGGAAGTCTACGGAGAAACTCCGGACAGCCTGATCCGGCATGGCCTGCTCGCCCGGAAAGGCGACCGCTATTTTCTTACGCCCGAAGGAATGAACCTCAGTAACTACGTGATGTCGGAATTTATTCTTACCAGTTCTGAACAGCAGCAGAAGCATAGAACAGACTGAAGCAAATTTATTTGCGAAAGGCTGAGATATGCTTCTTGGATGGGCGGAACGCCCATTAGCCGCAGACAGGAGCTGCGAAGCAGCGAATAACTTGCGAAGCAAGTGGGTCTGTGGCCTGCGTGCAGAACGTCCGGAAATGAACACAAGTAGGAGGGAACATTATGCAAAGAAAAATTCGCTGGGGACTTCTCGGTGCAGGTAATATCCTGCACCGGTGGATGAAAGGAGTACGCCAGGTAGAAGACATGGAGATCGCAGCGGTCTCATCAAGAACAAAGGAACGGGCGCAGCTGATGGCGGAAACATTTCAGATTCCGGAGGCGCTTACTTATGAGGAATTGCTTGCCCGGGAGGATATCGATATCGTTTATATTCCGGTTCCGCATCCGGCGCATAAGGATCTGGCAATCCGCGCAATGAATGCAGGCAAGGCAGTACTGGTGGAAAAACCGGCCGGGATCAATGCGCGTGAGCTGGACGAGATGGTCGCATGTGCAAGAAAAAATGGAGTTTTCTTTATGGAAGCAGTATGGACACGCTTTTTTCCTCTGATAGAGCAGCTGCGCCCGTATTTTTCGGAGGATGGGATCGGCGAGGTACGTGCGATCAGCACCAACTTTTCTTACCGGACGGAAGATCCGTCTTCACGGCTTTTTGATCTGGAGCGTGCAGGCGGCGGTCTTCTTGACACAGGCGTTTATAACCTGCATTTTAATCATATGATCCTGCAGAAGAATCCGGTGCGGCTCATGGGCATGGCATCGATGAACACGGATGAAATGCATCTTCCGGTGGATGAACAGGCGGCGTATATCGCGCAGTATGAGAAAGGTGAGCTTGGCATGATGTGCAGCGCAGTGCGTACAGATATGATCGATACGGCTTATATTTATGGTACAGAGGGCCATATGATCCTGCCAAAGTTCTGGAAGCCGACACGGGCACAGATCGTGATCGGGGAGAAAACAGAAGTCCTGGAATGTCCGGTACAGCAGAAGGTTCCGGGGATCGAGGACGAGGGATACCAGTATGAGCTGCGCCATGTCAATGCGTGTCTTAGGGACGGAAAAAAGGAGTCGCCGGTGATGACGTGGCAGGCAAGTCATGATATCCTGGCGCAGTGTGATGAACTGCGCAGACAGTGGAATCTGGTGTATCCGGCAGACTTTACAAGTGGAAAGTAACATGATAGAATGAAACCGTTTTACAGAACAACAGAAAGAGAAGGAACAACCATGAAAATCATTACCCCGAAGAACTTATCAGGTTTTATGGAGCTGCCGCCGAAGGAGCAGGTCCTTTTTGAAAAAATTAAACAGAAGCTGGAGGAGACCTACCGTCTGTTTGGATTTTATCCGATTGATACGCCGGTGCTGGAGCGCAGCGAGATCCTGCTGGCGAAGACTGGCGGTGATACGGAGAAACAGATTTACCGTTTCAGCAAGGGCGATACGGATATGGCGATGCGTTTTGACCTGACAGTGCCGCTTGCAAAATATGTGGCAAAAAATTATTCAGAGCTGACGTTTCCGTTCAAGCGTTACCAGATTGGAAAGGTATACCGCGGCGAGCGTGCACAGCAGGGAAGATTCCGTGAATTTTATCAGGCGGATATTGATATCATCGGAGACGGTGATTTAAGCGTAGTGAATGACGCGGAAGTGCCGAGCATCATGTATCAGGTATTCACAGGACTTGGACTGCACGACTTTAAGATCCGGCTGAACAACCGCAAGGTATTAAACGGACTGTTTGAGATGTATGGGCTGAGTGAGATCGCGACGGATGTCATGCGTGTGATCGACAAGCTGGAGAAGATCGGTGAGGAGAGTGTAAAAGCGGAACTGTCTGAGATGAATGTACCGGCAGAGGCATCCGACGGGCTGCTTGCGCTGCTGACGTTCAAGGGTTCCAATTCAGAGATCCTTGAGAAACTGAAAGGTTTTGCAGGCCGCAGCGAAAGGCTGGATCTTGGCGTGCAGGAACTCTCTGAGGTTGTTTATTACATGGATAAATTCGGCGTTCCGCAGGAGAATTACCGCGTGGATCTGACGATCGCAAGAGGTCTGGATTATTACACCGGAACCGTATACGAGACGACATTCAACCGCCATCCGGAGATCGGAAGTATCTGCAGCGGCGGCCGTTATGATAATCTGGCAGAGTTTTATACGAAGAAAAAACTTCCGGGTGTCGGCATGTCGATCGGCCTGACGAGACTGTTTTATATCCTAAATGAGTTTGATTATCTGAACCGTGTGCTTGCGACATCCGCGGATGTGCTCGTGATCCCGATGACAGAGGATATGGCAGCGGCAGTGGAGATTTCCGCAAAGCTTCGTGCGCAAGGAATCAGCACACAGATTTATTTTGAAAAGAAGAAGTTCAAACATAAGATCAGCTACGCAGATAAGCTGTCGATCCCGTATGCAATGTTCCTTGGAGAGGATGAGCTGAAAGAAAATAAAGTGACACTGAAGAAGATGTTCGCGGCAGAAGATGATGAGAACAAGCAGTGTACCGTATCGCTGGAAGAGGCAGAATCTGTCATTTTAGACGGTCTGAAGGCGCTGCGGCAGGGTGCGTGCATCCAGGTTAACTGACTGCACGGGACTGTTTGCGGGAAAAAATTCTTGACAAGTACAGGACATTAGTAGTAATTTTGTAGCGATGCAAATGTTCAGAGCAGTGACGGGGCTGTTCGCAGCTAGAAAGATACATAAGATTTCTGCGCTGGCGGGGAGAGGTCCGGCTTTGAACGGTAACATAACAGCACAGGAACGTGCCTGGCAGAATGTGCAGGGCAGTTCCGGGATAATGTGAGGGATAAGATCATGCAGGAAATGAAGCCGATTAAAGAAGGTAAGGTGCGCGAGATTTATGACAATGGAGACAGCCTGATCATGGTGGCAACAGACCGTATCAGCTGCTTCGACGTAATTCTGAACAATGTAGTATCGAAAAAAGGAACTGTCCTGACGCAGATGTCAAAGTTCTGGTTTAATCTGACGAAGGATATCCTTCCGAACCACATGATTTCTACAGACGTAAAAGATATGCCGGAATTTTTCCAGCAGGAGAAGTTTGACGGAAACAGCATGATGTGTCGGAAACTGAATATGATTCCGGTTGAGTGTATCGTGCGCGGTTATATCACAGGAAGCGGCTGGGCAAGCTATCAGAAGACCGGTGAGGTCTGCGGTATTCGCCTTCCGGAAGGCTTACAGGAATCTGACAAACTGCCGGAGCCGATCTACACACCGTCTACCAAAGCTGAGATCGGTGATCATGATGAAAATATTTCTTTTGAGCAGAGCATTGCACATCTGGAAAAATATTATCCGGGCAGGGGAAAAGAGTACGCAGAGAAGATCCGTGATTACACGATCGCGCTGTACAAAAAATGTGCAGAGTATGCGGCATCCCGTGGAATCATTATTGCGGACACTAAATTTGAGTTTGGACTGGATGAGAATGGAAATATCGTGCTTGGCGATGAGATGCTTACACCGGACAGCTCCCGTTTCTGGCCTGCAGAAGGCTATGAGCCGGGGCATGGACAGCCGTCCTTTGACAAGCAGTTTGCACGTGACTGGCTGAAGGCGAACCCGGGCAATGACTGGACGCTTCCGCAGGAGATTGTCGACAAGACGATCAGCAAATACCTGCAGGCATATGAGATGCTGACCGGAGAAAAGCTGGCGTAAAAAAGTTTACAAAACATAAAATAAAACTCCCACAGCAGACAAGAAGAAATTCTTTCTGCTGTGGGAGTTTTTTATGCTCCGATTGCGTTTCCGGTATACAGCTGATAATACCGTCCCTTTTCAGCAATCAGCTGATCATGAGTGCCGCGCTCGATGATGCGTCCCTGTTCCAGTACCATGATACAGTCAGAATTGCGGACTGTGGAGAGACGGTGGGCGATAACGAATGTTGTCCGTCCTTTCATCAGACGGTCCATGCCTTCCTGGACGATCCGTTCTGTACGGGTGTCGATTGAGCTGGTTGCCTCGTCGAGGATGAGAACAGGCGGATCTGCGATCGCGGCGCGTGCGATGGCAAGCAGCTGACGCTGACCCTGGCTTAAGTTTGCACCGTCTCCGGTGAGCATTGTGTTGTAGCCATCCGGGAGACGGCGGATAAAGCCGTCTGCATTCGCGAGCTTTGCTGCTGCGATGACTTCCTCATCGGTCGCATCAAGCTTTCCAAAGCGGATGTTTTCGCTGACTGTTCCGGTAAAGAGATGCGTATCCTGCAGTACAATACCGAGAGACCGGCGCAGATCCGCTTTGCGGATTTTGTTGATATTGATACCGTCATACCGGATCTTTCCATCCTGAATATCGTAGAAACGGTTGATCAGGTTGGTGATCGTCGTTTTTCCGGCACCGGTGGAACCGACAAATGCGATCTTCTGACCTGGCTTTGCGTAAAGTTTCACGTCGTGGAGCACGATTTTATCGTCCGTATAGCCGAAGTCCACACCGTCAAAGACGACGTCACCGCGCAGTTCCTTATAATCGACGGAGCCGTCTGCCTGATGGGTATGCTTCCATGCCCAGTGGCCTGTGCGGCTGGTGCTCTCAGTAAGCCTTCCGTTTTCCTCTTTGGCGTTGACGAGCAGGACATAGCCGTTATCGACTTCGGTCGGCTCATCCATGAGCTGGAAGATACGCTCTGCACCGGCCATAGCCATGACGATAGAGTTGAACTGCTGGCTGACCTGGTTGATCGGCATGTTGAAGCTCTTGTTGAAAGTAAGGAAACTTGCAAGTCCGCCAAGGGTAAAGCCGCCAATGCCGTTTAAGGCAAGAATACCGCCGACGATCGCGCAGACCACATAGCTGATATTTCCGAGCTGCGCGTTGATCGGACCCAGGATATTTGCAAAGGTGTTCGCCTGGTCGGCGCTGTGAAACAGCGCGTCATTGAGGCGGTGAAAGTCTTTTTTACTTTCTTCTTCGTGACAGAAGACCTTTATAACCTTCTGGCCGTTCATCATTTCCTCAATGTAGCCATTAACTTTACCGAGGTTGCGCTGCTGCTCAAGAAAATATTTTCCGCTCAGACCGGCAGCCTTTTTTGTACAGATGAGCATCAGGCTAACCATTACGAGTGTGACGAGGGTCAGCGGCACGTTCAGAATGAGCATGCTCACAAAGACACTGACGATCGTAAATGAGCTGTTGATGATCTGCGGAATACTCTGGCTGATCATTTGGCGGAGCGTATCGATATCGTTTGTATAGACAGACATGATGTCGCCGTGTGCGTGGGTATCAAAATACCGGATCGGCAGAAGCTCCATATGGGAAAACAGATCGTTGCGCAGATTGCGCAAGGTTCCCTGAGTCACGGAAACCATGATGCGGTTGTAAGCATACGTTGAGATGACACCGAGTCCGTAGAAGATGGCTACCCGGCCGATCGCTCCGGCAAGCGGAGAAAAGTCCGGCTGGTCGGTCAGCAGAAACGGAGTGATATAGTCATCGATCAGATTTTTGGTAAACATGGTGCCCTGCACATTGGCAAGAACGCCGATGAGAATCAGCACAAGAACGCTGATGCAGTGGATTTTATAATCGCGGAATACATAGCCCATCAGGCGCATGAGAAGTTTGCCCGGGTTGGCTACCTGTGGTTTCTGTCCGCGCGGGACGCGGTTTCCTGGTCCTGGCATACTCACACCTCCTTTTTTTCATCAAAATCGCCGCCGCCTTTTGTCTGGGATTCATAGACCTCACGGTAGATGGCATTGCCGGCGAGCAGCTCTTTATGGGTACCAAAGCCGTTGATACGGCCTTCTTCGAGCACAAGAATGCGGTCAGCATCCTGAACACTGGAGATGCGCTGTGCGATGATCAGTTTTGTCGTGTCCGGGATTTCTTCACGGAAAGCCCGTCGGATTTTTGCATCCGTTGCGGTATCCACAGCGCTCGTACTGTCGTCGAGGATCAGGATCTTCGGCTTTTTCAGCAGGGCGCGCGCGACACACAGACGCTGCTTCTGACCACCGGAGACGTTGTTTCCACCCTGTTCGATACGGGTGTCATATCCCTGAGGGAATGTGTGGATGAACTCATCTGCACATGCAAGACGGCAGGCTTCCTGGCATTCTTTATCAGTTGCCTGCAGATTTCCCCAGCGCAGATTGTCGTAGATGGTGCCAGAGAACAGTACATTGTTCTGTAATACGACAGAGACCTGGTTGCGCAGCGCTTCCATTTCATATTCCTTTACGTTATGACCGCCGACCAGTACTTCGCCTGCGGAAACGTCGTAAAGACGGCTGATCAGAGAAACGAGACTGGATTTTGCACTTCCGGTCGCACCGATGATGCCGATTGTTTCACCGGAGTGGATGTCGAGATTGATATCCTGCAATACTGGTTCCTGGCTGTCCTTTTTATAGGAAAAGTCTACATGATGAAAAGCGATGCTTCCGTCCGGCACTTCCATGATCGGATTTTCCGGATCGGAAAGGTCACTTTTCTCGTTTAAGACTTCACAGATACGCTCTGCGCTGGCCGTGCTCATAGAGAGCATGACAAAGACCATGGAGAGCATCATCAGGCTCATGAGGATATTCATGCAGTACGTCAGAAGGCTCATCAGTTCCCCGGTGGTCAGTGTATCGCTGACGATCATTTTTGCACCGAGCCAGCTGATCAGGATGATACAGGTATAAACGGTAAACTGCATCAGAGGCGCATTGAAAATAACGTTGTGTTCTGCTTTGACAAAGATACGGTAGATATTTTCGCTGGCTTTTTTAAATTTAGTGGTCTCGTGTTCCTCGCGGACGTAAGCTTTTACGACGCGGATCGCAGAGACATTTTCCTGAACAGAAGCGTTGAGTTCATCATACTTTGGAAATGCCATCCGGAAATATCTGGTGGCATGGCGGATAATGAAAAACAGGATCACGCCGAGAAAAAGAACTGCAACGAGATAAATGCTGGCAAGGCGTGCATTGATGGTAAAGGCCATGACAAGCGCACAGACCATACTCGCCGGAGCACGCATCATCATGCGGAGCATCATCTGGTAAGCGTTCTGAATGTTGGTTACATCGGTGGTCAGACGTGTGACAAGACCTGCCGTGCTGAATTTATCAATATTCGCAAAGGAAAAGGTCTGAATATGATCGAACATGCTTCCGCGGAGATTTCTGGCAAGTCCGGCAGAAGCTTTTGCCCCGTATCGTCCGCCGGCCATGCCGGCAAACAGTCCGATGGCGGCTGCGACGATCATCAGTCCGCCGACGCGGTAGATGTGTCCGAGATCACCGGCATTTACGCCCTTATCGATGATCGAGGCCATCAGATAGGGAATCATGGTCTCCATCAGCACCTCCAGCAGCATAAAGAGCGGAGTTGCGATGGAAGCTCGTTTGTATTCCCGTACTTCTTTTAACAGTGTCTGAAACAAATGATTTCCTCCCTTCTTTGGTAATGTCCTCCCGCAATCTTTTCTGTATCTGCTTTTTGGGGGTAATAAAAAATTTTTTCGTAAAATCAGGCATGAAAAGATTATGAGAGTACAGTGCAGAAACCTGACAGATCAGAAAAACGGTGTTTTTTATCATAATAAAACAGTCTTGTACACCAACAGGTGAGAAGACTGTTTTTGGATAGATCCGTCAGATCCAGATATATTCTAGTGTAGAACAAATAGAAAAATGAGTCAAGAAAAAAACTGTGTAAAATTTGTGTCACCACTTATAGCAAGCGTTTTGAAAAAGCTGGTTCTGAACGGTGATAAGAATTATTTTTCTTCCATCAGGGCAAGCTGTGAAAGAGTGAAATCGTGCAGCGCACGGTAATCCTCCTCGCTGTAATGGATTCCGTCAATTGTCTCGACCGCATTAGCCATCATCCAGGTATAGCTGTCGATATACGTATCCGGAAAAAGTGTTTTCATGTGCTCGTTGAAGTCTGTGATTTCTTCGTTTGTGATTGCACTGCAGCGCTCCGGGTCGATCGGATTGACGGAGAGAAAATAAAAGCCTGTATCAGGGTATTCTTTAAGCAGCGAGCGATACAGAGCGAGGTAGAGGTCGAGGTTCTCGTGATCGTTGACACCGAGGTTGAGAATGACAGGAGCGTCTGGATACTGCAGGATCGCCTTTTTCATAAGAGGGAGTCCCTCGGTAGAAAACCAGTAATAGCCTTCTCCGGAGGCGCCAATATAGCAGTCGCCATCTTTCATGGCACGTTCCATGCCGACCGTGCGGGAATCACCGACCCAGATGAAAAGAGGAGAGTCGGAGGATTCGGTCTCGGTTTCTTGAGTGCGTGCCTCGTCGGCCTGCTGCACGCTGCGCTGAAGTGTTTCGATCACGGCATCTGCTTCCGACTGTGTTTTCTGAGTATGTGCGAGCAGCTCGTCCGATGGATCACTTGCTTTTAGATAGATGGCGAGTGAGCACAGGAGCACCATGCCAAGCAGGGTGAGGGTCAGACAGAGCAGAGTCTGTTTCTTCATATATATAAGGTTCCTTTCTTGAAAAAAAGATGTGCGGGTAAATGATTTCCAAAACAGGTTTCTGAAAGGAAATCCATAGAATAGATTCTACTATAACACAGTTGAAAGAAATGTCAAATTGTGGAGAAGGCGGAAAAAAATTAAAAATAGCTATTGACAAACAAAGGGCAAGGTATTATATTAACTGCATAAGGTGTTAGCACTCAAGTTCATAGAGTGCTAACAAAGCAGAAGAAAACAATCTGTTTCTTCTGAAATACCTTATGAAAATGAAACAGGAGGAGTTCAGATGAAGCTCGATGATAGAAAATGGGAAATTTTAAAAGCTATCGTCAAGACCTACCTGGAAACAGGAGAGCCGGTTGGCTCACGTACAATTTCTAAATACGCTGACCTGAATCTGAGTTCCGCTACGATACGAAATGAGATGTCAGACCTGGAGGACATGGGTTATATTCTTCAGCCCCACACTTCCGCAGGACGGATTCCTTCCGATGCAGGTTATCGCTTATATGTGGACCGCATGATGGAGGAAAAGGACCGCGAGGTTACGGAGATGAAGGAGCTGGTGCTTCAGAGGCAGGATAAGATGGAGCTTCTGCTGAAGCAGATGGTAAAAGTGCTGGCCGCAAATACGAACTATGCAGCGATGATTTCCGGTCCACAGTACCACCGGACGAAGCTGAAGTTCATTCAGCTGTCCGTTGTCAATGACAGTCAGCTTCTTGCAACGATCGTTGCAGAAGGAAATGTCGTCAAGAACAGGCTTCTCGATATCGAGCACGGACTTGACCAGAAGACGGTTCTTGAGATGAATATCCTGCTGAACAGCGCACTGAACGGTCTGACGATCGAAGAGATCAATCTTGGTACGATTGCAAAGCTGAAAGGACAGGCCGGGGTACACAGTGAGCTGGTAGACCGGGTTCTTGATACGGTGGCTGAAGCCATTCAGACTTCTGACGATGATCTGGAGATCTACACCAGCGGAGCGACGAATATTTTCAAATATCCGGAGCTGAGCACAAGTGAGAAAGCCAGTGAGCTGATCAGTGCATTTGAAGATAAGAAAGAGCTGGCAGATATTATCAGTCAGGATTCGAATGATGAAACCGGCATTCAGGTTTACATCGGAGGCGAATCTCCGGTGGCGACGATGCAGGATTGCAGCGTGGTGACAGCGACGTATGAGCTGGGAGATGGCATGTATGGCAAAATCGGTGTCATTGGACCGAAGCGTATGGACTACGAGAAGGTAGTCGGCACGATGAAAACGCTGATGGCACAGTTGGATGAAATATTTAAAAAAGGAAAGCAGTGATCCAAGTGGAGCGCTGCCGGAGAAAGGTGGAAAGTCCAGTGGAGGAAAACAGAAACGAAGAGCTTTCGAAGGAAGCTGCAGAGACAGAGACCACGGAAACGGCTGCAGAAGAACAGGCTGCTACGGAAGATACGCGGGAAGCTGCAGCTGAGCCGGAAGAAAAAGACGATGCATCTTCCGAGGAAGAGGACAGCAAAAAGAAAGGCTTCTTCGGAAAGAAAAAGAAAGATAAAAAAGACACACAGATTGAAGAACTTACAGATCGGGTACAGCGGCAGATGGCAGAATTTGACAACTTCCGCAAACGTACCGAAAAAGAGAAGGCAGCAATGTTTGAGGTTGGCGCGAAGAGCGTGATCGAAAAGCTTCTGCCGACGGTAGACAATTTTGAGCGCGGGTTTGCCAGTGTGACAGACGAGCAGAAGGAAGATCCGTTCGTACAGGGAATGGAAAAGGTTTACCGCCAGCTGATGGCCTCTCTTGAGAGCATCGGTGTCAAGCCGATCGAGGCGGTCGGTCAGGAATTTAATCCGAACTTTCACAATGCAGTGATGCATGTGGAGGATGAAGAGGCCGGTGAAAACATCATCGTGGAGGAGTTCCAGAAAGGATACCTCTACCGCGATACCGTTGTAAGACACAGTATGGTAAAAGTAGCAAATTAAGATACAGACAGAATCTGATGAGGAGGAAACGATTATGAGCAAGATTATTGGTATTGACCTTGGTACAACAAACAGCTGCGTAGCAGTTATGGAAGGCGGCAAAGCAACCGTCGTTACAAATACAGAAGGATCCAGAACAACCCCGTCCGTAGTGGCATTTACAAAGAGCGGCGAGAGACTGGTAGGAGAGCCGGCAAAGCGTCAGGCAGTTACAAATGCAGACCGTACGATCTCTTCCATCAAGAGACATATGGGCAGTGATTACAGAGTAGAGATTGACGGAAAGAAATATTCTCCGCAGGAGATCTCTGCAATGATTCTTCAGAAGCTGAAAGCAGATGCTGAGAACTATCTTGGCGAGAAAGTAACAGAGGCAGTCATTACTGTACCGGCATACTTCAACGATGCACAGCGTCAGGCAACCAAGGATGCAGGAAAGATCGCAGGACTTGATGTAAAGCGTATCATCAACGAGCCGACAGCAGCAGCACTTGCATATGGTCTTGACAATGACAAAGAGCAGAAGATCATGGTATATGACCTTGGCGGTGGTACATTCGATGTATCTATCATCGAGATCGGCGATGGCGTCATCGAAGTACTTGCAACAAACGGTGACAACAGACTGGGCGGTGATGACTTCGATAAGAAAGTTACCGATTACATGATTGAGGACTTCAAGAAAAAAGAAGGCATTGACCTTTCCAACGATAAGATGGCACTGCAGAGATTAAGAGAAGCAGCAGAGAAGGCAAAGAAGGAGCTGTCCTCCTCCACAACGACCAATATCAACCTGCCGTTCATCACAGCAAACGAGACTGGTCCGAAGCATTTTGAGATGGATCTGACCAGAGCAAAATTTGATGAGCTGACACATGATCTGGTAGAGAGAACGGTTATCCCGGTACAGAACGCACTGAAAGATGCAGGCCTTACTGCAGCAGATCTGTCCAAGGTACTTCTGGTTGGCGGTTCCACACGTATGCCGGCTGTACAGGACAAAGTAAGACAGCTGACCGGACATGAGCCGAGCAAGACTCTGAACCCGGATGAGTGTGTAGCACTTGGTGCTTCTATTCAGGGTGGTAAGCTCGCAGGCGATGCAGGCGCAGGCGATATCCTTCTTCTGGATGTTACCCCGCTGTCACTTTCCATCGAGACCCTCGGCGGCGTAGCAACAAAGCTGATTGAGAGAAATACCACAATCCCGACAAAGAAGAGCCAGGTATTCTCCACCGCAGCAGACAATCAGACAGCAGTAGATATCCATGTAGTACAGGGTGAGAGACAGTTCGCGAAAGACAACAAGTCTCTTGGCCAGTTCCGTCTGGATGGTATCCCGCCAGCAAGAAGAGGTGTTCCGCAGATCGAGGTTACTTTTGATATCGATGCAAATGGTATCGTAAACGTATCCGCTAAGGATCTTGGTACAGGCAAAGAGCAGCACATCACGATCACTTCCGGATCCAACATGTCTGATTCCGAGATCGACAAGGCAGTAAAAGAGGCTGCTGAGTACGAGGCACAGGATAAGAAGAAGAAGGAAGCAATCGATACAAGAAACGATGCAGATGCAATGGTATTCCAGACCGAGAAGGCTATGGAAGAGGTTGGCGACAAGATCGACGCTGCAGACAAGAGTGCGGTAGAGGCTGATCTGAAAGAGCTGAAAGAACTGATCGAGAAGACAAATCCGGAAGACATGACAGATGCACAGATCGATGAGCTGAAGGCTGGTAAGGAGAAACTGATGAACAGCGCACAGAAACTGTTCGCAAAAGTGTATGAGAATGCACAGGGAGCAGCAGGTGCGGCCGGAGCAGCAGGCGCAGGTCCGGATATGGGCAGCGCAAATACAGGAAGCGCTCCGCAGGATGATGATGTGGTAGACGGAGATTACAGAGAAGTCTAAGCGCTTTAGGGCAAAGAAACGCAGGCTGTGCAGCAGATGAAATGTATGGCAGGTGACAGATAAAATAAGGAATACCCCTGTGGGCAGTGCCTGCAGGGGCATTGTCAGGTAAGGTGGAAGAAATTATGGCAGAGAATAAAAGGGATTACTACGAAGTCCTGGGTGTGGACAAAAATGCAGACGACGCAGCGCTGAAAAAAGCATACCGTGCGCTGGCGAAAAAGTATCATCCGGATATGAATCCGGGCGATAAAGAGGCAGAGCAGAAGTTTAAGGAAGCATCAGAGGCGTATGCGGTTCTGAGTGACCCGGAGAAGCGCAGACAGTACGACCAGTTTGGCCATGCGGCATTTGAGCAGGGCGGCGGAGCAGGCGGATTTGGCGGATTCGACGGCTTCAATTTTAACGGCGGCGATATGGGTGATATCTTCGGTGACATCTTCGGCGATCTCTTTGGGGGCGGAAGAAGACGCGGAGCATCCAGAGGTCCCATGCAGGGAGCAAATCTGCGCACCAGCGTCCGCATCACTTTTGAGGAGGCGATTTCCGGATGTGAGAAGGAGATCGAGCTCAACCAGAAGGATGAGTGTGAGACGTGTCACGGTACAGGCGCAAAGCCAGGAACAAATCCGGAAACGTGCCCGAAGTGCGGCGGCAAAGGTCAGGTAGTATTTACCCAGCAGTCTCTGTTTGGCACGGTTCAGAACGTGCAGACGTGTCCGGACTGCGGCGGAAGCGGAAAGATCATCAAAGAAAAATGTACGGCGTGCCGCGGCACCGGTTATACATCCAGCCGGAAGAAATTCAAAGTAACGATTCCGGCAGGTATCGACAATGGACAGAGTATCCGTATCCGTGAAAAAGGTGAGCCAGGTACAAATGGCGGTCCGAGAGGCGATCTGCTCGTCGAGGTGATCGTGGGCAGACATCCGATCTTCCAGAGACAGGATATGGATATCTATTCGACAGTACCGATGTCCTATGCACAGGCGGCCCTGGGCGGGGATATCAAGATTAATACGGTGGATGGCGATATCATCTATACTGTAAAGCCTGGCACACAGACCGATACGAAGGTCCGTTTCAAAGGAAAGGGTGTTCCATCCCTGCGCAACAAGAATGTCCGTGGTGACCATTACGTTACACTGGTTGTTCAGGTTCCGACGAAATTAAATGATGCTGCAAAGCAGGCTCTGAAGGAGTTTGATATGGAGACGGGCAACAGCCTCGGACGCAGCGAGGAGAAGAAAACGGAAAAGGCCGAGAAGGGGAAAAAGAAGGGCTTCATGAATAAGCTGAAAGAGACCTTTGAGGATCTGGACGGCCAGAATGAGAAATAACAGAAAATTAGGTAAGAAAAAGCTTCTGCATAGCAGTTTGCAGGGGCTTTTTTGCTGTAATTGACTTCTGTCAGGGGCTATGTTAAACTAAATTGATAAAATGCAGTGGGAAAATTGCAGATGCATGGCTTCCGATGTGCAGAGTTGGATGCGAGAAACAGGGAAATGTGTGCGTACCACTGGAAATAAGTGAAAGTATAGAAAAAGAAAGGTATGGGGAAATGCGCTGGAATAAATTTACCTTAAAGACATTGACAGAGGCAGAAGATATTGTGATCTCCACACTGGCGGATGCCGGAGTGGAGGGCGTTGAGATTGAGGATAAGGTACCGCTTTCCGAGTCCGACAAGCAGCAGATGTTTGTAGATATCCTTCCGGATGCCCCGGAGGATGACGGAATTGCCTATCTGAGCTTTTATCTGGAGGAGGATGCGGACAAAGAGGCGATCCTTGCCCGTGTAAACGAGGGACTTGAGGAGCTCCGCAGTTTTATGGATATCGGCGAGGGCACCATCGAGGAAGGCCAGACTGAAGACAAGGACTGGATCAACAACTGGAAACAGTATTTCCATCAGTTTTATGTCGATGACATTCTGATCATTCCGTCCTGGGAAGAGGTACAGCCGGAGGATGCGGATAAGATGATCATCCATATCGATCCGGGTACAGCATTCGGTACCGGAATGCATGAGACGACGCAACTTTGCATGCGTCAGCTGAAAAAATATGTGACACCGGAGACCGAGCTGCTTGATGTCGGTACCGGAAGTGGAATCCTTTCCATCGTAGCGCTGAAACTTGGTGCGAAGCATGCGGTTGGAACAGATCTTGACCCGTGTGCGATCACGGCAGCAAAGGAAAATCTGGAAGCAAATGAGATCCCGGATGGCAGTATGGATGTCATGATCGGAAACATCATTGATGACAAAGCAGTGCAGGATGCAGTCGGCTATGAAAAATATGATATCGTAACGGCGAATATTCTTGCAGATGTGCTCGTTCCGCTGACACCGGTGATCATTCATCAGATGAAAAAGGGCGGAATCTACATTACTTCCGGTATCATTGATGAGAAGGAAGAGACGGTAGTTGAGGCAGTAAAGGCAGCCGGACTGGAAGTACTGGAAGTAACCCACCAGAACGACTGGGTATCCGTTACTGCAAGAAAGAATTGATCGCGGAGGAGCCATGTATCATTTTTTTGTTGCGCCGGAGCAGATCGGCGAAAAGGAGATCTGGATTGAGGGCAGTGATGTTAACCATATCCGAAACGTACTTCGGATGACGCCGGGAGAGAAGATCACCGTCAGCAGCGGAGCGGACGGAAAAGAATATTTCTGTGAGATCCGCAGACTGCAGGAAGATCAAGTCATCGCAGAAATCCTTGAGCAAAAAGAAGCATCCTCGGAGCTTCCATCGAAACTGGCTTTATTTCAGGGTCTGCCCAAAAGTGACAAGATGGAGCTGATTATTCAAAAGGCGGTGGAACTGGGCGCGTACGAAGTGGTTCCGATGGCGACCCACCGCGCGGTCGTAAAGCTCGATCAGAAAAAAGAGGAATCCAAACGAAAACGCTGGAATGCGATCGCCGAGAGTGCTGCAAAGCAGTCGAAGCGGACGGTGATACCGGAGGTGACGAAGGTATTTTCATTCCGTGAGGCGGTTATTTATGCGGTGGAGACGTATGATGTCTGCCTGATCCCATATGAATGCGCAGAGGGGATGGAACAGACCCGTGCAATTCTTGCAAAAGTGCAGCCGGGGACATCCGTTGCAATCCTGATCGGACCGGAGGGCGGTTTCGAAGAATCAGAGATCGCGTATGCACAGGAAAAAGGTGTGCACCCGATTACGCTCGGACATCGGATTCTGCGGACGGAGACAGCAGGACTTGCAGTGCTCTCGGCGCTGATGCTGCAGCTGGACCTGGATTGAGTGAAGCGATAGTAAAGCAGCGGTTTGAACGCAGGTCGCGAAGCGGATTGCGAATGTCCGCTTTACAGTTTCATAGTAAGAGATGACACGCAATGTTATGGATTCCGGATGATAAGCTGTTATATATTTTTGGACGCAAAGAAGCTCTGGCGGTATTCCTGGTAAGAAGAATCAGAAACGGGAAATGCTGCCGGGGCTTTTTTATGATCTGAAAGACAGCAAGACGGATCGTGAATCATTATCCATGCGCTGGATTTCCCTGTTGCATTTCATCCCTGTTTCCTGTACAATAAGAGCCGATGTATGGAGACGATTCTGCAAAAAAAGGATCGAAATAAAACAGCAGAAAAAAGTGAGGAAACAGAACATGGAAGCATATCTGGACAATTCCGCGACAACGCGCTGTCTGGAATCAGTAAAAGATATTGTAGTAAAGACAATGATGGAGGATTATGGAAATCCATCTTCGAAGCATATGAAGGGCGTGGAGGCCGAACATTATCTCAAAGACGCGAGGGAGATCATTGCGAAGTCTCTGAAGGTAAACGAGAAAGAGATTTATTTTACTTCAGGCGGCACCGAGTCAAACAACTGGGCACTGATCGGCGGCGCATATGCAAAGCGCCGTGCCGGAAAGCACCTGATCACGACGGCGGTTGAGCATGCGGCAGTGCTGATGCCGATGCAGTTTCTGCAGGAGCAGGGATATGAGATTACGTTTCTGCCGGTGGATGAAAAAGGCCATATCAGCCTTGAGGATCTGGAGCATGCCATTCGCGAGGATACGATTCTGGTGTCTGTGATGATGGTCAATAATGAGATCGGAGCGATTGAGCCGGTCGCGGAGGCAGGAGCGCTGCTCAAAAAGAAGAATCCGGATATTCTGTTCCATGTAGATGCAATCCAGGCATATGGAAAGCTGCCGATCTATCCGAAAAAGATGAATATCGATCTGCTTTCGGTCAGCGGACATAAGATCCATGGACCGAAGGGTTCCGGTTTTCTGTATGTGAGCGACAAGGTGCACATCAGACCGCTGATCTACGGAGGCGGACAGCAGAAAGGTATGCGTTCCGGAACGGACAATGTGCCGGGTGCTGCCGGGCTTGGAGAAGCTGCAAAGCAGACATTTGCACACTTTGAAGAGAGCTATGCGCATTTTCTGGAACTGAAAGAGCGGATGATTGACGGGCTTGAGCAGATCGGCAGGGAGATGGAGGTACTTCACGCAGGAAAAAAGGAATATCCGGCAGTGATCGTAAATTCGCAGCGCGGAGAAGCAGGTGCACCGCATATCGTGAGTGCGTCATTTCCGGGGGTACGAAGCGAGGTATTGCTGCATGCGCTGGAGGAGAAGGGGATTTACGTATCGTCCGGCTCTGCGTGCTCTTCGAATAAGAAGCTTCCGGTGAGCACAGTATTAAAAGAAATCCATATGGAACAGCCGCTGCTGGAATCAACCCTGCGTTTCAGCTTCAGCCGTTTTACAACGGATGAAGAGGTGGACTATGCGCTTGCAGCGCTGCGGGAACTGCTGCCGGTGCTGCGCAGATATGCAAGACATTGATTGATCAGCCGATAATGAGAGCTGAGCGATGAAACCAGTAAAGCGACCGTTTTGACAGGCCTGTGGGAACAAAAGAAGCGCAAAGAGAGCCGCTGATTTTTTGATCAGAATGGCATGGATCAGAATGCGCGCGCATCAGGCAGAACAGAAGAACACTGAAAAAGGAAAGGAATTACACATGTTTAAGACATTTCTGATCAAATATGGAGAGATCGCGATCAAGGGAAAGAACCGCCATCTCTTTGAGGACGCGCTTGTGCGCCAGATCCGTCATGCACTGAAAAAGTGTGATGGAACATTTACCGTATATAAGGAGCAGGGCCGCATTTTTGTGAACTGTGAAGGAGAATATGATTACGAGGAGACGGTCGGACATCTGCAGCATGTTTTTGGTATCGTCGGAATCTGCCCGGTTATGCAGGCGGAGGATAAGGGAATTGAGGCACTTGGAGACGATGTGCTGACTTTTCTGAAAAACGTCTACGATCTGGAGCATCAGACGTTCAAGGTGCATACGCGCCGTGCGAACAAGCGGTATCCAATTGAGTCGATGGAAGTAAATGCGATCCTTGGCGAGCGTATCCTGAGAGAGTTTCCGGGATTGAAGGTGGATGTGCATCATCCGGAGATTATGGTTTATGTGGAGCTTCGTGAGAGCGGAAAGATTTTTATTTACTCAAAGATTATTCCGGGACCGGGCGGAATGCCGGTTGGTACGAACGGAAAAGCAATGCTGCTGCTCTCCGGCGGAATCGACAGTCCAGTGGCAGGCTACATGATCTGCAAGCGTGGTGTCAAGCTGGATGCAACCTATTTCCATGCGCCGCCTTATACGAGCGAGCGGGCAAAACAGAAGGTAGTAGACCTGGCAAGAAAGCTGACACCGTATGCCGGACCGATCAATCTTCATGTTGTGAATTTCACGGATATTCAGCTGTATATTTATGAAAAATGTCCGCATGATGAGTTGACTATTATCATGCGCCGCTATATGATGCGGATCGCAGAGCATTTTGCAAAGGAGACAGGTTCTCTGGCACTGGTAACCGGTGAGAGTATCGGGCAGGTAGCAAGCCAGACCATGCAGAGCCTGGCTGCGACGAACGCGGTGTGCGAGATGCCGGTATTCCGTCCTCTGATCGGATTTGACAAGCAGGAGATCATTGATATCTCGGAGAAGATCGATACGTATGAGACATCGATTCTGCCGTATGAGGACTGCTGTACGATCTTTGTGGCAAAGCATCCGGTAACAAAGCCAAACATTCATATTATCGAGGCGTCTGAGCGAAAGCTGGATGAGAAGATCGACGAGCTGGTAAAAACTGCGATCGAGACCACAGAGACCATCTGGGTCGAGTAAAGCTGAATAAAGGCATAAAAAAAGCTGCTGCAGGATTCCTGCAGCAGTTATAAAATCTGTCAAATCAGATGTGGTAAATGTTCCGATACATTAGATGATGTACGGAGCAAGAACCGTCATAATCTCATCGATGTTCTCTTCAGCATGGATGTTCAGGTTGATCGGCTTGGACAGGTCAAGGCTGAAGATACCCATAATGGATTTTGCGTCGATAACGTATCTTCCGGAAACAAGATCGAAGTCATTGTTGAACTTTGTAATATCATTTACGAAAGATTTTACCTTATCGATGGAGTTTAAAGAGATCTGAACTGTTTTCATTGCTATAATCCTCCCAAATCAGTTTTTTTTGTTACAGCATCATCTTAACGGCTGAACCGGGAAAAGTCAAGCTGAAAACATACGAAGATAACAGGAATTATTCGTTAATTTGCCGAAAACGGAGGGAAAAGAATGAAAAAGAGAGCAGCACTTCATAACCTTGGGTGCAAGGTAAATGCATATGAGACAGAAGCCATGCGTCAGCTGCTGGAGGAAGACGGTTATGAGATCGTGCCGTTCGAACCTGGAGCCGACGTATACGTGATTAATACGTGCACAGTGACCAATATTGCGGATCGAAAATCAAGGCAGATGTTGCATAAAGCCAGAAAAATGAATCCGGATGCGATCGTGGTTGCAGCAGGATGCTATGTGGAGACAGCGGACGGAGGCGTGGAAAAAGACCCGGCAATCGACATTATTCTTGGAAATAACCAGAAGAATCAGCTGGTTTCAGTGATTCGGGATTTTGAACAAAAAAGAGCCGGAAAAAGAGCAGAAGAACCATCCGGTGTGATGACAAAAAAAATTGATATTAATCATACAAAAGAGTATGAGAACCTGATTATCGACCGCACGGAAAACCGGACGCGTGCCGATATCAAAGTACAGGACGGCTGTAATCAGTTTTGCACGTACTGTATCATCCCGTTTGCAAGAGGCAGGGTAAGAAGCCGCGATACGCAGGATGTTCTGCAGGAGGTACGTGCACTTGCAGCAAGCGGATGCCAGGAGATCGTGCTGACCGGTATCCATTTAAGTTCCTACGGCGTGGATCTGGGCGAAGGTATGGATCTGACGGCATTAATCGAGGCAGTGCATGAGGTGGACGGCATCTCCAGGATCCGCCTTGGTTCTCTGGAGCCTGGGATTGTGACAGAAAAATTTGCATACACGCTGGCAGAGCTTCCAAAAGTCTGCCCACATTTTCATCTTTCACTGCAGAGCGGCTGCGATACCGTTCTGAAACGGATGAACCGCCGCTACACATCAGGCGAATTCCGGGAAAAATGTGAGCTTCTGCGGGAGGCATTTACACTTCCGGCGCTCACAACCGATGTGATCGTTGGCTTTCCGGGCGAAACGGAGGAAGAGTTTGCAGTGACGGAAGAATTTCTTCGTCAGATCAAATTGTACGAGACACATATTTTCAAATATTCGAAGCGCCAGGGAACGCGTGCGGCAGTGATGCCGGATCAGGTGGATGAGCAGGTCAAGGCATTTCGCAGCGAGCGGCTGATCGCGCTTGGTGAGGAAAACCGCCTGGCATTTGAAGAAAGCTGGATGGGACGGGAAGCAGAGATTCTCTTTGAAGAAAAAAATACGATTGCCGGAAAGGAATATTTTACCGGATATACGAAAGAATATATAAGAGCCGCAGTTTTGGCGGACCGCGATTATGCAAATGAAACGGTGCGTGGGATTCTGACCGCGGGACCGGCAGCACATATCTGTACGTTGAAAGAATAAATTTCTGGTAACTGTTCAGAGCCAACCTCCAAAATGCTACGCATTTCGTCGGTGTGGCGTATCCGCCAAATAAAATTTCAAAAACAGGCTTAAAAATGCAAGCATTTTCCGCCTGTTTTATGAAATTTTGCTTGGCTCTGAACAGTTACAATTTCTGAATCGTAACTTGCAAGATGAAAAAAGGAATGGAATAGTTAATAGAATATTGAAAAATTTCGGTTCTTATATTAGAATAGAATGGAAATACAGTTTAGGATAAGGGCGTGAAGAAATGGCAGATATTAATAACACACAATATTTTACTTTTAACACAGACCCGGAGACCCGCGTGAAAATGGTGCTTGATTTTGTTTACAATGCAATGGCTGAGAAGGGCTATAATCCGGTAAATCAGATCGTGGGCTATATTATGTCCGGGGATCCGACGTACATTACAAGCTACAAAAATGCACGCAGCATGATTATGAAGGTAGAGCGTGACGAGCTGGTTGAGGAGCTGCTCAGGGAATATATCAAGAATAAATCCTGGCAGAACGACGGCGAATGATCCGGATCATGGGACTGGATTTCGGTTCGAAAACTGTGGGGGTGGCTGTGAGTGATCCGCTCGGGATTACAGCACAGGGAATCGAGATTGTCAGACGGACATCGGAGAATAAACTGAGGAAGACGCTTGCAAGAATCGAAGCACTGGTGGCAGAGTATCAGGTGACAGAATTCGTGCTGGGACTTCCCAAAAACATGAACAATACGAGTGGGGAACGTGTAGAAAAAACGATGGAGTTTAAGGCAATGCTCGAACGCAGAACCGGACTTCCGGTACACATGTGGGATGAGCGCCTTACGACAGTAGCTGCGGACCGTACACTGATCGAAGCAGGCGTGCGCCGTGAAAATCGAAAAGAATATGTAGACATGCTGGCTGCAGTGTATATCCTGCAGGGATATCTTGACAGCCTTGAAAGGAAAAAGAATGACGAAGAAAATTGAGTTTTGCCCGGACGGAGAAACAGAAGCGGTCGGGTTCTTTGTGGTGGAAGAAACCAGGATTGCCGGAGTTTCCTATCTTCTCGTGACGGAATCAGAAGAGGATGAGGCAGAGGCTTATCTGCTCAAGGATCTCTCTGAAGACGGAGAAGCAGAGGCCAGGTACGTGTTTGTAGAGGATGACGAAGAACTGGAAGCGGTATCAAAGATATTTGCAGAGCTTTTGGATGATGTGGATCTGGAACTGTGATAAACGGTGAAACATCGGATATTGTAATCAGCTGAGAAGAATATAACTGCCAAAGCGGCCATGTGCCGTCGTAAAGCAGTAAGGCAGATAGAAAAAAAGTTACCGGTGAAAGACGGGATGCGCGTACTGGCGCGTTCCGCTGTTTGTGTGCTGCTGTGCGGAAATATAGTCTGAAAAGCCAAAAAGGCGAGCTTTCAGGATGCTTTTCCGGAGATGGCAGTAGTTTTGGAGGTGCAGATTGAAAAAAGAACAGACAATGAAACTGAAAATCATCCCGATCGGAGGTCTTGGCCTGATCGGAATGAATATGACCGCATTTGAGTATAACGAAAGTATTGTGATCGTGGACTGCGGTATGGCGTTCCCGGAAAATGATATGCTCGGTATTGATATAGTGATTCCGGATGTAACGTATTTGAAAGAAAACATCAGTAAGGTAAAAGGTATGGTATTTACCCACGGCCATGAGGATCATATCGGTGCGCTGCCGTATATTCTCAAGGAGCTGAACGTGCCGCTGTATGCGACGAAATTGACGATGGGGCTGATAGAGCGCAAACTGACCGAACATAATCTGATGCGTGGCACTAAACGGAAAGTCGTAAAACCGGGACAGTCCATTAATCTTGGCGAGTTCCGCATCGAGTTTATCAAGACAAATCACAGTATTCAGGACGCAGTAGCCCTGGCGATTTATTCTCCGGCCGGTATCGTAGTGCATACCGGAGACTTTAAGGTGGATTACACACCGGTATTTGGCGATGCGATCGACCTGCAGCGTTTTGCGGAGATCGGAAAGAAGGGCGTGCTTGCACTGATGTGCGACAGTACAAATGCAGAGCGTCCGGGCTTCACAGCATCTGAGCGTACTGTTGGCCGCACGATCGACAATCTGTTTGCGGAAAACCGCGATCACCGTATCATCATCGCAACGTTTGCTTCGAATGTGGACCGTGTACAGCAAATCATCAATACCGCCTATAAATATGGAAGAAAAGTAGTAGTGGAAGGCCGCAGTATGGTCAATGTCATTTCCACGGCTGCGGAGCTTGGATATCTGAATATTCCGGAGAATACGCTGATCGATCTGGAACAGATGAAAAATTATCCGGACGACCAGATGGTGCTGATCACGACGGGAAGCCAGGGAGAATCGATGGCAGCACTGTCCAGAATGGCAGCAAATGTCCATAAGAAGATCGTGATCAAGCCGGGCGATACGGTTATTTTCAGTTCCAATCCGATCCCAGGCAATGAAAAAGCAGTTTCCAAGGTCATCAATGAGCTTTCGATGAAGGGAGCAAACGTTATTTTCCAGGATGTCCACGTATCCGGACATGCATGCCAGGAGGAGATCAAGCTGATCTATACGCTGGTGCATCCGAAATATGCACTTCCGGTGCATGGCGAGTACCGTCACCTGAAAGCGCAGGCGACGCTGGCGGAAAACATCGGTATACCGAAGGATCATATCTTTATCATGAAGACCGGCGATGTACTTGAAATGGATCAGGACAGTGCAAAGGTGACTGGCCATGTACAGACCGGTGCGATTCTTGTCGATGGCCTTGGTGTCGGCGACGTTGGAAATATTGTACTGCGTGACCGTCAGCATCTGGCAGAGGACGGTATTGTAATCGCAGTGCTGACTCTGGAAAAATATTCAAATCAGATCCTGGCAGGACCGGATATTGTTTCTCGTGGCTTTGTTTATGTACGTGAGGCAGAGGATCTGATGGAAGAGGCGCGTGAGATCGTCGAGGATGCGATGCAGAACTGTCTGTCTCATCGGGTAACCGACTGGAGCAAGATGAAAAATGCGATCCGCGATTCACTCGGGGAGTTTCTCTGGAAGCGGACGAAGCGGCGTCCGATGATATTACCGATCATTATGGAAGTTGAGTAAATAAATGAAGAAAATAGAGAGCTGTACGGCAGAGCTTGTGAAGGCGATCCAGGAGAGCAGTGAGTATCAGGAGTTCTGCCGTGTAAGGGATGAAGTAGCAAAGGATCCGCAAAAGAGGGAACGAATCAATCGATTCCGCCGCCATATTTTTGAAGTGCAGAACACAAAAGAATCGGTCGACATGTATGAGGAAATGGAGCGCCTTGGTCGGGAGTATGAGGATTTCCGGCGCGATGCGCAGGTCGATGCATTTCTGCACAGTGAGCTGCGAGTCTGCAGGATCTTACAGAAGGTCACGACTGAGATCGCACAGAGCGTTGAGCTTGATACGCAGGATGTGACAAGAGGACTGAATTTGTGAGAGAAAAAATGACAGCGTCCTGTGGACGTCATTGCAGAAAGGAAATGAAACACGTATGATCGTACAGGAGCGCATGGCGGTTTACATCAATTCACTGGATACTGGAAATGGTCCGTTTCTGGATGCGCTGCAGCGTCAGGCACTTCAGGACGAAGTACCGATCATCCGCCAGGATATGCAGAGTTTTCTGAAAGTGCTCCTGGCCGTGCATCAGCCCAAAAAGATTCTGGAAGTTGGAACAGCGGTCGGATTTTCTGCGCTTCTGATGGCAGATCATACGTCGGAGGAGTGCCAGATCACAACGATCGAAAAATATGAAAAACGGATTCCGGCTGCAAAAGAGAATTTTAAAAAAGCAGGGCGCGAAAATCGCATCACATTGCTGGAGGGCGATGCACTGGAGATCATGAAAGGGCTGAATGAATCCTATGACATGATTTTCATGGACGCTGCAAAGGGGCAGTACATTCATTTTCTGCCGGATGCGCTGCGGCTGCTCCGGACGGGCGGCGTGCTTGTCTCAGACAATGTGCTGCAGGACGGGGACATCATTGAGTCGCATTACGCGGTGGAGCGCCGAAACCGCACGATCTACAAGCGGATGCGGGAATATTTGTATGTGCTTAAGCATACAGATGGCCTGCTGACTTCGATCGTTCCGGTCGGAGACGGAGCGGCGGTGACAGTGAAGCAAAAGGATACCATCTGCCTGTGAAACAGAAAAATATATCTGTATCATAAGTAAGGCAGGCATATTCATGATGATGAGTATGAAATATCATATTTTGACTGTATAACAGCAAGGAAACAGAACGGAGAAAAGACATGAGACATCCGGAATTACTGATCCCGGCGAGCAGCCTGGAGGTATTGAAAACAGCCGTTATTTTTGGCGCGGACGCTGTGTATATCGGTGGAGAGGCGTTTGGTCTGAGGGCAAAAGCCAAAAATTTTTCAATAGAAGAGATGGCGGAGGGCATTGCGTTTGCCCATGAGCATGGCGTCAAGGTCTATGTGACAGCAAATATTCTCGCTCACAATTATGATCTGGAAGGCGTAGAGGAATACTTTAAAGAGCTGAAAAAGATAAAGCCGGATGCGCTGATCATCGCAGATCCGGGCGTATTTCAGATTGCAAAACGGGTATGTCCGGAGATCGAGCGACACATCAGTACGCAGGCAAACAATACCAATTATGAGACATACCGTTTCTGGTATGAGCTTGGCGCGAAGCGTGTGGTTTCCGCCAGAGAGCTGTCCATGCGGGAGATCAAAACGATCCGGGAGCATATTCCGGATGACCTTGAGATTGAGACCTTTGTGCATGGTGCGATGTGTATCTCATATTCCGGCAGATGCCTTCTGAGCAATTATTTTACGGGAAGAGATGCGAACCATGGTGCCTGTACACATCCGTGCAGATGGAAATATGCAGTGGTGGAGGAGACAAGACCGGGTGAATATCTTCCGGTGGAGGAGAATGAGCGAGGCACCTACATTTTCAATTCGAAAGATTTGTGTATGATCGAGCATATTCCGGATCTGATCGATGCGGGCATTGACAGCCTGAAGGTGGAAGGGCGGATGAAAACGGCGCTGTACGTGGCGACTGTGGCGCGGACATACCGTAAGGCGCTTGATGATTATGCGGCAGATCCGAAGCGGTATGAGGCGAATATGGACTGGTATCTGGATCAGATTTCCAACTGTACGTATCGCCAGTTTACAACCGGATTTTTCTATGGAAAACCAGACCACGAGTCGCAGATCTACGACAGCAATACGTACGTAAAGGAATACACATACCTTGGTATTATCGGCGATGTGGCGGAGGATGGACGCATCCATATTGAGCAGAGAAATAAGTTTACAGTCGGTGAGCAGATTGAGATCATGAAGCCAAACGGTGATAACATCGTCACGACGGTTCTTTCCATTCGAAATGATGATGGTGAGGAGATGGAAAGTGCTCCGCATTCAAAACAGTCCCTGTGGATACTGCTCGATAGACAGGGGGCGCAGTATGATCTGCTCCGAAGAAAAGAGTAAAAATTAAAGAGAAAGCCCAAAAAGGAAATTGGATCAAAAACAGGGCGAAAAGCATGATTTTTAACAGAAGAAGCGGGATTTTGTACAATGAATCCCGTTTTTTGTATATTGTTCGGGGTGGTTATGAGTGCTATACTTGCCAGAAATAGGTCATGGAATCCTGTAAGGGGATCTTGCAAAGGTCTGCTTTACTGCAGAACTTGACCGCAGTATGAAGGAGGCAGCGAAATGGACGCCCACGAAACGTATACCGATAAAAAAAGTGTCCTTGAAGAAAAAGAACGCAGGAACGAAAAACTCCGTGAGGAAAAAACGGACGGCGTAAAAGAATCAAAAAAAAGGAAATCACATAATAAAAGACCGCACATTCAGAATATGACAGAGGGAAAACCGATCGCACTGATCATTGCATTCGCGATCCCGCTGATGCTGGGAAATGTATTCCAGCAGCTGTATTCCGTGGTGGACAGCATGGTAGTGGGAAAGTTTCTCGGCGTGGATGCACTTGCAGCGCTCGGTGCGACGACATGGCCGAACTGGGTTATTCTCGGATTTCTGCAGGGGCTGACACAGGGATTTTCAATCGTGATGTCACAGGCGTTTGGTGCGCAGGATGGAAAAAAACTCAGGCGTGCAGTTGGAAATTCTGCCGTGCTTTCCGCTTTGGGTGCTGTTGTACTGTTTCTATTCGGGCAGATTTTTGCCCGGGCAATGCTCGGACTTCTGAGTACGCCGGAAGAAATCGTACCATATGCCATGGTGTATCTGCGGATTTCGTTCCTCGGCATTCCGGTCATCACCGGCTACAACCTGTTTGCAGCGATTCTTCGGGCTCTTGGTGATGGTCAGACACCGCTGCGTGCGATGGCAGTCGCATCAATTGTCAATGTTCTGCTGGATCTTTTGTTTGTCACTGTGTTTGGATGGGGAATTGCAGGTGCGGCGATCGCTACCGTAACGGCACAGCTGTGTTCCTGTATCCTGTGCTTTAACCGGGTGAGAAAGATTGAAATTCTTGCACTTGCACGGTCAGACTTCAGATTGGACGGCAGGCTTTCAAAGGGAATGTTCATTCTCAGTATGCCGATGGCACTGCAGAACCTTCTGATCGCAGGCGGCGGCATGATCGTACAGAGTGTGGTAAACCGCTATGGAATGGTCTTTATTGCAGGCTTTACGGCAGGAAGCAAACTGCATGGCGTGTTGGAGATCGCAACTTCCTCTTACGGATTTGCAATGACAACATACGTCGGACAGAACCTTGGCGCAGTCCGGATGGACCGCATTCATAAAGGAGTACGCTCGGCACTTGTGGCGGCAGTGGTTACTTCAGCAGTGATCGCTGTTACGATGCTGCTGTCCGGCCATCTGATTCTCAGTGGCTTTGTTTCGGGAACGGAACAGGAGATTGCGGAGACGATATCGGTTGCTTACCGATATCTGACGATCATGTGTGTCTGCCTCCCGGTGCTGTATGTGCTGTATATCATTCGCTCTTCGCTGCAGGGAATGGGCAATACGGTATGGCCGATGATTTCCGGAATTGGCGAGCTTATCATGCGTACTTCGGCAGCACTGCTGCTTCCGGCAGTGGTTGGCGAGACCGGTGTATTTCTGGCAGAGGTACTGGCGTGGTTCGGAGCAGATGTGATCCTGATTTCCAGTTATCTCGTTACCGTGAGAAAAACGGAGGAAAAATTAAAAAAGGCAGAGAGTTGATATATGAAAAATGATCTGGAGGAAAAGCGGGTACATGGGTCCCTGCTTTTTCCGTTTCAATATTATACAGCGGAGCAGGGAAGGCACGGGAGACCGGAGATTTTTGTCGCCTGCCACTGGCATGATGATGTGGAGATCCTGACTGTGGCAAAAGGGACGCTGCAGATTATGGTGGATGGGAGGGAGCTGCGAGGAGAAGAAGGCGATATCTTTTTCTTTAATTCCGGGCAGATTCATCAGATTCAGGGAAACGGGTTCGAAAACGATTATTATTCGTTTGTATTTTCGATGAAAAGTCTGGATTTCCGTGAAAATGACTATACGCAGACAACGATTATCGATCCGATCGGGGATCAGCGCTGGTTTCCACAGAAGATAGGGAGCGTGCAAAATGGACATGCGGAGCTTTTGCAGGTGCTGGAGGAACTTAGAAGCCTCTGCACCAGACAGCCGACGGCATACCAGCTGTTAATCAAAGCGAATCTTTACCGGGTGCTTGCTTTGCTGGAACAAAACCAGCAGTTTGTGGTACGTTCGCAGCTGCAAAGAGAGCATTCCACGACGGCGCTTCGTTTAAAAGAAGTACTGAGGTACGTTGCGGAGCATTATCAGGAGCATATTTCACTGGAACAGGCCGCAGAGATCATTCACATGTCCCCCAAATATTTTTCCAATTACTTTTCGGAGACGTTTCATGTGAGTTTTGTACAGTACCTGAACCGTTACCGCATCGAGCAGGCGTGTATCCTGCTGCAGACGACACCACTTTCTGTAATGGAGGTAGGATTTCAGGTCGGATATGGGAATTTCAGTTATTTTATCCGAAGATTCCGGGAATTTTACGGGTGTACGCCGAGTGATTACCGGAAGAGGCTGTGAGAGTGAGGGAAAATGCCCGTTTTGAATTTTGCAGTGTATGTTATAAACATGGCAAAATATTGCTGGACGGACAGTATAAATGAGCATTTAACCGAGTCAGGCAAGTCCCCTGATTCAATTGCGCTGAGCAATAAGCAGTGGGTGGGGACTTGCTTGTATCAGGAGTGGTACAAGCCACTCCTGATAAGCTGCAAAGCAGCTACTCGGTTATGAGCAAGTAGCGAAGCGGATTGCGAATATCCGCTTTGACCCGAGCCAGGCAAGTAGCAAAGCGGATTGAGAATATCCGCTTTGACAGAGAAAAAGGAACGGCATCTATGAAAAGCGGGTGCCGTTCCTTTTAATGTATTATTTGCTTATGAAGTCTGCGCAGCACGACACAAGCTTTTTGATTTTATCTGCGGCAGATTGTGAAGCTGCATTTCGGTACGGTAAGTGTTCCGGTTTCCCATTTCGCGTCACCGCTGTAGGAGAAGATCACTTCGCCTGGATTTGTTTCAAGCGGGCAGGAGGCTTCGTTTGCCGACGGATTCAGGATAATGGTGAGTGTTTCCGTTTCATGCAGTCTTTCATAGACGAACGGAAATGCGTGCGGCTCGGCATACAGGAAGCGGATATCGCTGCCGGAGAGAAGCGCCGGATGCTCACTGCGCAGACGGATCAGCGCTTTTATGAGGTTTAAGAGGGAATCCGGATCAGCCAGCTGCTTTTCAACGGTCGGACGGTTTTCATTCGGGTCGATCGGAAGATAAAGATTTGCCGGAGCGGCGCTGGAAAAGCCTGCATTTGCGCTGTGATCCCACTGCATTGGCGTACGGGAGCCGGTACGGTCATAGCCGCCTTCTTTGGATGGCATTCCGTCCATGTAGCGCATACCGATCTCATCTCCGTAATAGATGAACGGGCAGCCAGGCATGGTCAGAAGGAATGCAAATGCAATTTTCATCTCCTCCTCGTCGAGCAGATGATGCATACGCTTCATGTCGTGGTTGCTTGACGGGATGCAGCAAAGGCCTTTGCCGTTTGTGCGGTTGTAGTGCTCCAGATAAGCCTTGACGAATTCACTGATATCGCCGTCACCTTTTTTGGAGAAGTACGGTGTCTCGCGGAAGAGATCCATGTAGTGTGTCGGACCGTTGTGGAGCAGGAAGTCCATGTGGAAACCGGCTTCAAGTGCTTCCTTCGGATCCCCCCATTCGGAGACAAGTGCTGCTTCCGGATATTTTTCATCGAGGAAGGCACGAACCTTCTGCCACAGCAGCTTCGTGTAATGATGGTCCGGATCCGCCTTTACAAGGCTGGCAGCCATGTCGACGCGGAAACCGTCACAGCCAAGATCAAGCCAGAATGACATGATATCCTGCAGGATCAGGCGGCCTTTCTGGGCTTCTTCTGAATCAGCAGAAAACTGCCACGGAGCAGTTACGGTGCCGAATCCGTAATTTAGAGCCGGCTGAGTGGAAAAGCAGTTGACCGCTACGGCAGAGGCACGGTCAGAGATACCGAAAAGCCAGTTGTTGATGCCTGGAATCTTTTCCTTTGCCCACATCATATCATTCGTCCAGATATAGCGGTTGGAATATTCATTTTCTTCCAGTGAGCAGGATGCTTTAAACCATGGAGATTCGACAGAGGTATGTCCCGGAACAAGATCAAGCAGGATATGCATACCCCGACGATGCACTTCATCAAAGAGCTGCTTCAGGTCTTCATTTGTGCCGTAGCGCGGAGCAGCCTGGTAATAGTCGGTTACATCATAGCCTGCGTCATGGAAGGATGATTCAAAGCAGGGATTCATCCAGATCGCATTGCAGCCAAGGTCACGGATATAGTCGAGACGGCGGATGATTCCCTGAAAATCACCGATTCCATCTCCGTTGCTGTCCTGGAAGGACTGCGGATAAATTTCATAGAAAATTGCAGTATCAAGCCATTTTGCCATAGTAGATTCTCCTTGTGTGTAAAATTAAAGTGGATAGTTGTATCTGCTTTACTACTCGTTTATAAACATTCTTATGGGTGAGTTTGTCCCACTTGTCTGAATCGGTCAAATGGGAAAGCAACTATTTTTACTATATATGGAATCTGAAAAATAGTCTAGCGGTATTGAAAGAAAATGTAACACAAAATCCATGGAACAGGCACTTCCGGCCTGTATTTTTCATAAGATAACATAAAACCGCTTAGAGGTGCTTTGTTGAAAACATTTGAAAAGCCGTTTTCGGAGGAGGAAGAAAAGTATTATCTGGCATGCTGGAAGAAGGGGGATCTGGAAGCCAGAAATAAGCTGATCGAGCACAATCTAAGGCTGGTGGCGCATATCGCAAAAAAATATCAGTCACCGGAGTACGATCCGGATGACCTGATCTCAACAGGGATCATCGGACTGATCAAAGGGGTAATGACGTTTGACTGTACCAAAAATAACCGGCTGGCCACATACGCGGCGCGCTGTATTGAAAATGAACTGCTGATGCTGCTGCGTACAAAAAAGAAACTGAGCCGGGAGATTTCGATGCAGGAAAGGATCGGAACCGATCAGGATGGACGGGAACTGCGGCTGATGGATATTCTTGAGAGTGAACCAGTGGATATTCTGGAGGAGATGGAGCAGGAAAAAAATATCCTGCGCCTTCGGGAGTGCCTGGAGCGTGTGCTGGATGGACGGGAGCTGCAGGTGATCTGTGAGCGGTACGGGCTGCTCGGCAGAAAAGAACGCACACAGCGCGAGATCGCAAAGGAGCTTGGAATCAGCCGCTCCTACGTATCCCGGATCGAAAAACGGGCGGTAGAGCGGCTGAGAGAAGTGTTTGTGAGGGAAGAGGGGGCTAATCAGAAAAGGTGAAAACGTATCTGGCAGCGAGAAGCTCCTCATACCACGCCTGTGTCTGCCCCGGAGTCGTGCTGTTCAAAAAAACGGTGTACTCAGGCACCCGAATTTCAAGAACCGGTGATTCACGCAGTGTCACATACATCCGGCAGTTTCCCGTTTGGCTTCCCCAGAAGATACCAAGCAGCATACGGTTATCCGCGGAGCCGTTTGTTTTGGTGAAGGATTCAGCCGGCAGCTGGTCGAGCAGATGAATCTCTTCAATATCACGGAGCTGAAAATCGGCATCGGTATATCCGGATGTAATTGAAACGTTTTCGCCTGTGATGGTAAGGCGGATCGGTGTGAAATCTATTTTCAGGAAAAGAAGGCACATCCAGAGGAACAGAGCACCGACTGCAAGACAGATTCCGTAAGTAAGCACTTTCCCAATCGGTCGGCCCAAATTAAAGGTATAGTTCATAGAAGAATAGCGGTTCTGCACGAGAACCCGCGGATCGTTCGGATTGTCATACCAGCCGTTTCTCCAGAAATAATCGTCATCGACGTACAGCGGGGCCGTGTCTGTGGCGAGGATCGCTTTCTTTTTGACGTGAAGACGCCAGATACAGATCGGCAATACAATGACCGGAAGTGCTGCAATTACAGAAAAGGGCAGGATGCCTGAAAATGGCTGATAAGCAGTCTGCCAAAGCAGCACCAGGAAAGAAAACGCGTTACACAGGCCGGAAAGCAGCAGACAGAAATACCATGTCCTTTTTTCCAGTGTATTCAGCTGCAGATTGATTTCAGAATGTTCACTGTAAATTTTATTTCCGGAGTGAAGGATTGTGGCAGCCATGCATGGAAAAAAGAGGCCGACGACAGTGGCACATATCAGCGGCAGCTGCATTTCGGGATGACGGAAAATCTGCTCACGGATGGAAGGAAACAGAACAGGAATCAGAAAGAGCAATAGCGGAAGAAATTGCAGCCAAAGCGGCGGCGTGAGCCTCCGAGTCGGCGCAGAGACGCTCGTATCAGCAGCCGCTGTGACCGGTTCTTCCAGATCATCATACCAGCCATTTTCTGTCTTAAGTGAGTAAAGCATGCGGTGTGTACGGTAAAGATCGGAAAAAATGCCGTAGAAAAATGCGACAAGCCAGATACTCCAGCAGATGATGAGGATTGAGGTATACCAGAACGCGAGCAGCGAAACAGCAGCCCCAAGGATCAGATGGATCAGATAGAAATGGCGGTTCTGCTTTTTATAGGATGCAATCAGGGCAGTGACGGATGGCGTTTCCAGCTTATCTTCCGGAATATGTACCCCGAGCAGCATATGATCATGATAAAGGGTCGCTTTTCCATAGACAGAAAAGCAGATGCCGACCATGAAAAGATCGGTAAACAGCATAATCAGAAACAGCATCATGATACTACCTCCATCTCAAGAAATGCGTTGGTGCAAAAAGAAAGAAAATCCTGCAGTGTCATGCCGTGCACTTTGGCTTCGGCAGTGAGCAGTTCGAGTTCATCGGTCAGTTTTTCTTCAAAAGCGGCAGCTGCGCCGGGACGGTTTGCGTCAGGGAGCGAGACGACGCTACCGCGGCGCCGGTCTGTTTCCAGAAATCCTTCGGCCTTGAGCAGCTGATATGCTTTGCTGACAGTCATCGAATTGATGCCAAGATCGGTGGCGAGCTGCCGTACGGTCGGAAGTGATTCACCAGGTTTTAATGCCCCTTTTCCGATGCCGGTTACGATCTGGTTGCGCAATTGAAGATACAGCGGGATTTCAGAACGCTGGTTGATTTTAATGATCATGGGAAACCTCCGTTGGTAAGAAATAATCTCTCGGAATCTTTTCTTGCCTGCTTTTATGCGTGATTTTCTGGTATTGCTATAGAAAAAGATTCAGAGAGTACATAAGAAGCGTTTCGTGTTCTTGTTTGTATTATACATATTAATGCAAATAATGCAAGAAGAAAATAAGAAATATCACAGGAAAGAATTCTTCCTGATCTTATCCGCAGCGAATCGAACCTAATATCCGCTTTGACTTGAAAAACGCGCTCATTTCTGCTAGTCTAATGAAATGAACATTTATATTTGCGAATTGAAAGAACAAGAATGGAAATCCCCCTTACTGCGAGCAGCCATGCGATCCGGACTTCTGGATTCTTCAGAGGCGGAAGCACTTGCGCAAAACGAAAAAAAGCTGCAAAATCAGCGGGAGCATCTCACTGCCTGGCTGCTGTTTCAGCGTGTGACTGGCGAAATGTATGGAATTCAGACGCTTTCTGAACTTTCGCTTGCGAAAACGGAACAGGGAAAGCCCTATAGCAGAGCGTATCCCGGACTTCATTTTAATCTGAGCCATTGCCGGGCGGCCTGTGCCTGTGCGCTGGATACGATCCCGGCGGGAATTGATATTGAGCGGAGATTTCCGTATAAAGAAAGCCTGATGCGCCGCATCTGCACGGAAAAAGAACGCCGGATTGTGGAATCCTGTGAAAGTTTGCCGGAGCGGGAACAGCTGCTTCAGGCACTTTGGTCCATGAAAGAAAGTGTCGTGAAATGGAATGGCCGCGGAATGGGATACGGAATGGAACGGGCAGATTGTACACGCTGGCTTTTAAGATACGTAAAAAATGCGGGTGGGATTTCTGATAAATCAGAGGACAGAAATCCAGAGCTTTGGATGTTGCTGCGGCAGACGCCGGAATATACCCTTGCAGCATGCACTGCGGCAGGAAAGGTGGCTTTTGGCGACTGGCTGGAGGCGGTGCAGATTACAAAAATAAGGGAGGAAGAGCTGTGCGCCTCCTGGCTCTGACGCGAATCAGGTAAACCCGCTGCGGGGCTGCGGATATCCGCTTTGATGGCAGCAATCCAGAAAAAAGGAAAGGAACAAGCAGGAAAATGGAAAATAAAATAAATACTTCGGCAGAAAACCCATCTGGGCAGCAGACCGTTCACAAACGACGTGTGCGTTACTCCGGTACCCATCCAAGATCCTATAAAGAAAAATATAAGGAACTCAACCCGGAGAAGTACGGAGACACAATTGAAAAAGTAATCAGTAAGGGCGGGACACCGGCCGGAATGCATATTTCGATCTGTGTAAATGAGATTCTTGACTTTTTCCAGATCCAGCCAGGACAGCAGGGACTGGATGCGACACTTGGATACGGTGGCCATACGAGGAGAATGCTGGAATGCCTGCAGGGACAGGGGCATCTTTATGCATTGGATGTGGATCCGATTGAATCGGAAAAGACAAAAGAACGGCTTGAAAAGCTTGGTTATGGGCCGGAAATTCTGACCGTAAAGCTTTTGAATTTTGCGAATATCGATCAGGTAGCTGAGGAAGCCGGAAAATTTGATTTTGTACTGGCAGATCTTGGCGTTTCCTCGATGCAGATTGATAATCCAGAGCGCGGTTTTACCTACAAGGCAGATGGACCGCTGGATCTGCGCATGAATCCGCAAAAGGGAGAAAGTGCCTCTGACCGGCTGCTTTCTGTGACGGAAGAGGAACTGGTTGGTATGCTTGTAGAAAATTCGGACGAGCCGTATGCAGAGGAGATCGCAGCGAGAATTATGGCAAGAAATCGCCGGAATAAAGAAGGGTGGACGACTACGGAGCTTCATAATGAGATTGAGGAAGCGCTGAAATTTCTTCCGGAGAAGGATTATAAGGAGATGGTTCGTAAGTCCAGTCAGCGCACATTTCAGGCACTGCGGATCGACGTGAATCACGAATACGAAGTATTGTACTCTCTGCTGGAAAAGCTGCCTGGTGTGCTGAAACCGGGCGGAAAAGTGGCAATTCTGACCTTCCATTCCGGTGAAGACCGGCTGGTAAAGAAGTCGTTCCAGCGTTTTTACCGGGAGGGGATTTATCAGGATATCGCAAAAGATGTCATTCGTCCGTCGAAAGAAGAGTGTATCCGAAACAGCCGAGCAAAGTCTACCAAGATGCGCTGGGCAGTGCGGGCGTAAAAAAGAAATGTAGTAACAAAAAAGTCAAAGCGGATATTCGCAATCCGCTTCACTACTCGGTTAAAGAGGGATTGAAATATCAGAAAAAGAGGTAATCATGAAAATAGCAGCATATAATTATCGGGATTTTGATGAAGCAGCATTTTTTGAAAAATTTGGAAAGCAGTATGGAGTGGAGATTCTTCCAATTCGCGAGACACCGTCAGTGGAAAATGCGCATCTTGCAGCGGGCTGTGAAGGTGTGAGTGTCATTACAACACCGATTACCGGGGATATCATGCGCGCGTGGAGAGAGCAGGGGGTAAAGCATGTTTCGACGAGAACCATCGGCTATGACCATATCGATTTGGATGCGGCGCGCCGTCTTGACATGAAGGTCAGCAATGTGACGTATTCGACCGGAAGTGTGGCGGATTATTCAGTGATGCTGATCCTGATGGCGCTGCGCAGAATGAAATCCATCATCAAGCGTGCGGAGGGCATGGATTACTCCTTAAATGGAAATATCGGAAGAGAGATTGGCAGCCTTACGGTCGGAGTAGTCGGAACCGGAAAAATTGGAACACATGTCCTGCGCAATCTTTCGGGATTTGGATGCCGCCTTCTGGCCTGTGACCCGTATGAAAATGAAGAGGCAAAGAAGTATGCATCGTACTGTACACTTGATGAGTTGTTTGAGAAAAGTGATGTCATTACTTTCCACACTCCAGCGACAAAGAGCAGCTACCATATGGTAAATGAGGAGACGCTTCGCCAGATGAAAGATGGTGTGGTGATCGTCAACACAGCGCGCGGCAGCATTATCGATACACCGGCGTTTCTGGACGCACTGGAGAGTGGAAAAGTAGGAGCAGCTGCGCTTGACGTGATTGAGAATGAGCTCGGCATTTTCTATGGTGATTATAAATATCAGGTTGTGGGACATCGTGAAATGTCGATTTTAAAAGATTTGCCGAATGTCCTGATGCTGCCGCATATGGCCTTTTATACGGAAAATGCAGTATCTGACATGGTGGAGCATTCGATCTGTCATATTTTAAACGAGGATGGAAACGTAGTAGGATAAGAGCAAAAAGATGCGTCCTGAGTCTTTCACACTCTGCTGAACTGCCTTAAATGCATTATTTACAAGGATCGCTATAAGAAACTGCTGCACAATAGGTAAAGGATTGCTTTTGTGCAGCAGTTTTTTAGTCAGATCAAAGTCCTTTCGCCCTCGTGTATGCCTGAATCATTCCATACATTTCCGAAAATCCAACCTCGTTTAAAAGAGCCAGCTGTTTTACGCTGTCGTTTTCCGGATAATAGTAGGTATCGGAGCCGTAGGTGCAGCATTTGACATCTGCCATGCCCCAGGGGGTCTCGACTGCAATGATCCGACGATCCAGTTTCGTGCGGTGCATTTCCTGAAAACGGATACCGATTGTTGTGGTGTTGTGGAAAATGATCGCTTCCATTTTGGCGCGGTCATCCGGCTGGCAGAGCACCTTGAGCAGATAGGCCGGGCGATTTTTCTTCATATAAATCGGAATACAGAAGGCATCCAGCGCACCTTCCTTGAGCAGCTGCTGAAGGGTGAATGAAAGCGCTTCCCCGGTGCAGTCATCGATGTTTGTTTCCATGCTCAGGATTGTATCGTGATCCTCCCCGGCAGAAGACTGCAGAAGCATGGCACGGAGAAATCCGGATACACCGGTATAAGTACGCTTGCCTGCACCGAAACCGGTGTGCAGAATTTCAAAAGAGTCCGGAAGCGTAGATTCTGTCCGAAAAGCGGCGGCGATGGCTGCTCCGGTTGGTGTCACGAGTTCGCCTTCTACGTTTCTGATTTTCAGTGTAAGATGTTCATTTGATGCAATGGCTGTCACGGCAGGTACCGGCACCGGAATCAGCCCGTGCTGGCAGCGAATCTGGCCTGTTCCGTCCGTCAGCGCAGAGATAACGACCTGATCTGGCTGGATATTGTCGAGGCAGACAGCGGCAGCCGTAATGTCGACGATTGAGTCAACGGCACCGACCTCATGAAAATGAACTTCATCGATTGATTTCCCATGTACCTTTGCCTCGGCCTGTGCCAGAATCCGGAAAATTTTAAGTGCAAGTGATTTTGCATTCTCGGTAAGACGGCCAGCCATGATAATCTGGGCGATGTCATTTAAATTACGGGCATCGTGATGATGGTGGTGTGCAGGAGTGCCCGGTGTTTCATTCACTGTGTGTTCAGCATGAGCATCGGTTACTTTATTTACGGCGTGTTCATGCTCCTCAACTCCGTCCGCGTGTGCGTGAGCATATTCATGGGATACAGCGGCATCATGTGTATGCGCATCCCCGTATAAATACTCCATATCATGGTCGTGGTTTTCATGCGCAGAATCCAGAATGACATTGAAGTCGCAGGCGCGGATGCCGGATTTATAAACATCTTTAATTTCGATAGAATAGCCGGTCAGAGGGAGACTTTCAAGCGCCTCCATCAATACTTCCCTGTTTGCACCAAGATCAAGCAGGGCGGCTACCGTCATATCACCGCTGATTCCGGAATTACATTCCAGGTACAGAATTTTTTCACTCATAATGACTCCTTCGTAACGTAAGCTTTTAACAGAAGGTAAGTATTTTTTACGCCATCCATGTGAGAACGCTCATAATTGTGTGAAGCGTATACACCAGGTCCGATCAGACCGTGGCGGATATCGTGACCACTGCGAAGGGTCGCTTCCACGTCAGAACCGTAATGCGGATAGATATCAATTGCGTAATCCAGTCCTTCTTTTTTAGCGAGTTCAGAAAGTACAGTGATGAGGTCATAATTGTAAGGTCCGCCGGAATCCTTTGCGCAGATCGAAACCATGCGCTCCGTACAGCCAAGATCTGAGCCGACACAGCCCATATCAACTGAGATCATTTCTTCTGTGTCTGACGGAACGAAGCTTCCGCCATGTCCCACTTCTTCATAAACAGTAAACAGAAGAGAAACTTTGCGGTTTAAAACAAGCCCTTCTTCTTTTACCGTGCGTGCCAGACCGAGCAGAATTGCTGCGGAGAGTTTGTCGTCAAGAAAACGGCTTTTAATGTAGCCGCTTTTTGTGATGACAGTTTTTGGATCCATGGCGATGATATCGCCGGTCTGGATGCCGAGTGCCTCGGTTTCCTTTTTGGATGCGACATTTTCATCGAGCAGAATCTCCATATTTTCTTCTGTCTGTTCAATCGGCTGATCTGCAACGTGTGCGGATGGCTCTGTGTTAAGCACGACTCCGGTGTAGACACGGCCGTCTCTGGTGTGGACGGTACAGTTTTCACCGTCCGCTGTGCGCCACTGATGACCGCCGAGCGTTGTCGGCCGAAGACGTCCATTTTCCTTGATTGAGCGCACCATCGCACCAAGCGTATCGATATGCGCGGCGAAAATCAGCGGGCTGCCGCTGCCGCCAATCGTCACAAACACGTTTCCCTTATTTGAAAGCTCTGGTTCGTACCCCATTTCGCGAAGTACTTTAAGCAGATAATCTGCCGCAGCTTTTGTAAAGCTGGTCGGACTCGGAATCGCGGTGAGCGCTTTCAGCTGTCCTGCAATATAATCAAGTGTATTGTTCATAAAAAAAATCCTCCATAATAAAAATATGCAAATTCATTTATGATAAAAGTAGGTTCAGACCAGAGATGGCTGCTTTTTTACAGGTGTTCTGTCTGATCTGCTTCAAAAGAAAATCTGGCATCCTGCACTTTGCTTACAAAGCAGCAGGAGAGCCAGATTTATTGTATACAGAAATAAGAAAAAAATCAATGCGTGATTCAATTAAATGTAGCTTGAAAATCCCTTGCCGACGATCTCGCTGCTCTTTGTGATCGCAGTAAATGCGGTCGGTTCCGTACGGTGAATAAATCGCTGCAGGTAAATCGCCTGCTTTACATCGACAACCGTCAGAATGACTGTGCGATCCCGGTGCGAATACGCGCCCTGGGCGTGGTACGTTGTGGCACTGTGATCCAGTTCATGCGTGATGAAATCACAGATCGGCTGAGGATTGCTGGAAACGATCGTGAAAAATTTGTTGAGCTTCATACGCTCAATCGACTTGTCGATCAGAAGCGTTTTTGCCAGAAGTCCCAGAATCGAGCAAAGCCCGGTCAGCGTGTCAAAAATAAGGAAGGATACGACAACAACGATCAGATCCGTGGCCAGCAGTGCTGTAGAAATATTCATCGTTGAATACTTCTTGATGATCATTGCAATGATATCTGTGCCGCCGCCCGAAGCATTTTCAAAAAAGAGAAGTGCCGCGGCAAGCGCCGGGAGCAGAATGGCGAAGCAAAGCTCCAGCATGATCTCATCAGTAAGCGGGTGCTGCATCGGGAAGAACTTTTCAAAAATATTCAGCAGGATCGAAGAAAGCACTGTCACATAAGCCGTTTTCACACCGAAATTTTTTCCGAGAAAAGCAAAGCCGATAACGAGCAGCAAAAGATTAATCAAAAGGTTGATCTGCGATGCCGTGAAGGGCAGTGCTTTGGAAAGCACAACCGCCATACCGGAGACACCGCCGAACGAAAAATTATTCGGAAATTTGAAAATATAAATTCCGATATCCATGATCAGCACTGCAACTGTGATCAGAAAATATTCTTTTGCCCGGTTAGGAGCCGGCTTTCGAAAGTCTTTTTTTGTATGCATAGATTCACCTCTTCTTTCAGTAAGGGCAGAAGCCATATCTGCCTGATAAAATCTCTGCTATTATTATAGCGTTTCGGGGCGGGGCATGCAATGGTTATTTTGGCAGAAGGAAGAGGTCTCTCAGGCAGATATTACAGGTTGTTATACTACTTGGCAGGTTTGATGGAAAAAGCAGAAAAAATATGCTTGTATGCAAGAAAAATCGCAATATTTCAAATGGAATTGTATTAAACTCGCAAAAAATATGGGTTGCCAATCGGGAGAACCTACATTATAATAAGGAAAACTGACAGAAAAACAATCAATTCATTATGCATCTGAGAAAACTACAGATGCGGAACGGAGAAAACATGGAAAGAGAAACCGTCATTGTCCTCGATTTTGGAGGACAGTACAATCAGCTCATTGCAAGACGTGTCAGAGAATGCAATGTCTATTGTGAGATTTACTCTTACAGGACCGACATTGAGAAAATCAAAGCCATGAATCCGAAAGGAATCATTCTGACCGGCGGACCAAACAGCTGTTATGAAGCAGATTCACCGACGTATACAAAAGAACTGTTCGAGCTTGGTATTCCGGTGCTTGGCCTGTGCTACGGCGCACAGCTGATGCAGCACCTCCTCGGTGGCGTGGTAACACGTGCAGATGTTCGCGAATACGGCAAGACAGAGGTTTTTGTCGATACAACCTCACGTCTGTTTAGTAATGTATCGCCATCCACAATCTGCTGGATGAGCCATTTTGATTATATTGCAGAAGCAGCTCCGGGCTTCAAAATCACTGCACATACGGCAGACTGTCCGGTTGCGGCAGCAGAAAATGAAGAAAAACATCTTTACGCAATCCAGTTCCATCCGGAAGTACTCCACACGCAGGAAGGCACGAAGATGCTCTACAATTTCGTGCGCGGTGTCTGTGGCTGTGCAGGTGACTGGAGAATGGATTCCTTCGTAGAGAATTCGATTCGTGCAATCCGCGAAAAAGTCGGCGATGGAAAGGTGCTGCTTGCACTCTCTGGAGGAGTTGATTCTTCCGTGGCAGCCGGACTTTTATCCAGAGCCATCGGCAAACAGCTGACCTGCGTATTCGTTGATCACGGTCTTCTCCGTAAAAACGAAGGCGATGAGGTTGAAGCTGTATTCGGACCGAAAGGTCAGTTCGACCTGAACTTTATCCGTGTCAATGCACAGGATCGTTACTACAAAAAGCTGGCAGGCGTGACCGAACCAGAACAGAAACGTAAGATCATCGGTGAAGAATTTATCCGCGTCTTCGAAGAAGAAGCAAAAAAAATCGGTGCAGTTGACTTTCTGGCACAGGGCACCATCTATCCAGACGTGGTAGAGAGCGGACTTGGTGGAGAATCTGCAGTCATCAAATCTCACCACAATGTTGGCGGTCTTCCGAAGAATGTAGATTTCAAAGAGATCATAGAGCCGCTGCGCGACCTGTTTAAAGACGAGGTACGCAAAGCCGGACTGGAACTTGGCATTCCGCGTGAACTCGTATTCCGCCAGCCGTTCCCGGGACCAGGACTTGGCATTCGTATCATCGGCGAGGTAACAGCAGAAAAAGTCCGTATTGTACAGGATGCAGACTACATCTACCGCGAAGAGATCGCAAAAGCCGGTCTTGATCAGGAGATCAACCAGTACTTTGCAGCACTAACCAATATGCGCTCCGTGGGTGTCATGGGCGATGAAAGAACGTATGATTATGCAGTTGCCCTGCGTGCCGTAAAGACGATCGATTTCATGACCGCAGAGGCCGCAGAGATTCCGTGGGAAGTTCTTCAGACTGTCATGAGCCGTATCATCAATGAGGTGAAGGGCGTCAACCGCGTATTCTACGATCTGACGAGCAAGCCACCTGGAACGATTGAATTCGAATAATGAGCAAAATCCCAGAAATCCTTTATTTACAAGGGTTTCCGGGATTTTATTTTTGCCCGTGATGCTACGGTGATGTTAATGGGGAGAAAGTGTCTTATTTTTGGGGATTTTTTGTTATTATATGATACTGTACGTTTCATACGTTTTTATCTTCTGCATTATCATTTGTGGCTCTTACTTCATTGAGAGCGTCAGCAAGCTTCCTGTCTTTTCCTGGATACAAATGAGCATAAACTTTCCAGGTTGTTTCCGGTGATTCATGTCCAAGCCGGTCCGAAATCTCTTTGATAGAAAACTTCATGTCAATCAGCATACTTGCGTGGGAATGGCGAAGATCATGGATCCTGATCTCCGGAAGACCAGATCTGGCAGTTGCACGTTTAAATTCTGACCGCATACCGGATTTCTGAAAATAGAAGATGCGCTCATCTGGTTCTATAGCCATGCTGGCAACATAATCCTGAAGCTCTTTATACAGAGATTGCGGAATGTTCACGACACGTTTGCTCTTTTCGGTTTTGGGTGTCTGGAAGTATTGCTCGCCTTTTATAACCACAAAGTTCTTGTTAATTGATATGGAGCAGTCCGGCAGGATATCCGCCGGAGTAATAGCCAGAACTTCTGCAGATCGGAGTCCTCCATAGAACATGAGGCTGAACGCCATCCGGTACGCACTTTTCTTTTCAAAGGTAAGGAAGTAGTCAAATTGCTCTCTGGTCCAGATGTTCATTTCATCTGCACTGCTTTTCCCGATCGCACCGGCCGCAAGGCACGGATTGCTTCTGAGCTTATAGTATTTGACGGCATAATTCATGATAGCGGACAGCTGATTATTGATAGTCTTCAGATACGTCTGAGAATAAGGGTTCCCCTTTTCGTCCCTGTAATTAATCATGGCATCTTGCCATCGATGGATTACGATCGGAGTAATGTCACCGATCTTCATATCTTTAAAGAATGGCAGCAGTTTCATATCAATCAGATATTGTTTATTTTCCAGAGTGGTCAGCTTCAGCCGGGAGCTGCAGTCTTGCATATAGTTCTTGATCAGAGCAGAAAACAGGATATCTGGATCCTTTGCGCCTTGTGCCAGAAAGTCACGTTCCCATTCTACAGCCTCTTTTTTGGTAGAGAAACCTCTTTTACATTTATGTTGGCGCTTGCCAAGCCAATCTTCATAGTAAAAATTGGCATACCATTTTGTCTTTCCATCTTTGGTGAAATACTTATAAGCCGGCATCTGAATCCTCCATTATTAAACAAATGTGTCAAACAAATGTAATCAACAAATGTTTGACAAAAATGTTGAATATAGATATAATGTACTTAACAAGAGAGCCGTTGGTCAGCGTACACCTGACCGCCGGATAAAACAATAGCTAAAAATAGCGCCTTATCTTACCAGGACGAGGGCGCTATTTTTTATGCATTAAATTGATAACAAGAGTTACAACTGCACAAAGCATAATTACAAAAGTAAATAAATCACCATATGTAACCATCAGCACCAGCCTCCTTTCACAAAAGTGTCCGGCGGCTGACATAACACCCCAACGGTTCCCTAGTTAAATATACTATTCTGTTTTTTCTTCTTCCATCTTCTCCATCATTCCCAAAAAGATACGTTTTCCCTTCTTGGATAACTGACGGTACCGCAGGATGATATCCTGTTCGTCTTCTGAAGCAATGGCACAGCTGTATTCAGAATTACCCACAAGGTAATCCATAGAGGTGTCGAGGGCTTTTGACAGGCTTGCAGTGGCATCTATTCCAGGAACAGTCTTTCCGGCCAGAATGTCACAGCAGGTTTCCTCTGTCAGCGTTGATTTTTTGATCAGGTTCGGAAGGCTCATCTGCAACTGAGCCAAACGGGTTTTTGTTCTTGCTTGCACTGCGGAAACTTCTTTCGGATCCGCAACAGCATATCTTGAAGTAGTCCGGCCAAGAATGTAATCTGCTGGCACACCGAAGCATGCAGCACTGCGATTAACAAATTCTGTTGATGGGAAAGAGTAGCCTCTTTCGACATTCGATACTACTTGAGCAGAAAAACCTATTGCTTTTCCAAACTCGGATTGTCGCAGATCAGCCTCAGCCCGCAATTCTTTTATTCGTTCACCAATTGTCATAAAATCTCCTTGATTAGTTTGCCAGTTCATACTCGTATCCGCTTTCGGAAGCCGATATATAACCTAATGGAGTTGTCACACACCCTTCATCATCTAATTCGCCATATGTTCCAAGACCGGTGAAAGAATTGGAAAATACTATTCCAGTTCCGTCATCACATATTATAGAAAACCAGTTATATCCACTATTTTTTATTTTGTTCTCGAGAAAAGTTGCGTATCCGTTTTCTGAAATCTGCGACAAGACTTCTTTAGGTATAACAATATATGCACGCTGTCCAATTGCATCAGTACCATTTCCGTTTGTTACATCAGCACACATTATAATAGCATTTAACAATCGCTGATCGTTTTCGTTGTCTGTAGTCGAAACAGAATCTGAAGACGGAGTGTCTGAATCAGAAGTAGCTGCATTACTGGAAAGCTGCTCTTTTAACGAAGCATTTTCTGCTTTCAACTCCTCAATTTGTTTCTTTAATTCTTCCACTGTTTTCAATAGTTTTGTGTTTTCAGCTCCCCGGATCTGATCTGGTGCTTGAGAAAAAGCGTCTTTTTGAATTTGCAATGGATACGAAGTACCCGTGCCAAATGGAAATTCTGAAAAAGTTGTATTTAATACTTGAAAATCGTTTATTCCATAATCTGTTAAATCTTGTTCTCTGAAATGAAATTTAGCAACTCCTTTTTTTCCCGCAGCTATACAAGTGCCCCCAGAATATATGGTAATTTGAAAACCATCTATGTCTGAACCGTCTAAGCCAAAGTTAAAATCATGATCTGAATGATTTTGAATCATAAACTCTATTGCGTAATTCCCTCTTTCGTAAAAAATACGTTGTACATTTACTGTGTATTCTTCAGTATCACAAATTAGAGAAACAGGAGATTCGGCATCTATTCTTATGGCGTCATTGTCTGCAATCGTAGATGCAGTTTCAGAAGCAGCGTATACAAAAAGATTGTTTGAAATAAAAATATTTGAAATAAGACTACTTGCCAAAATGATAGCAACTGTTTTTCTTCTCATATGTTTATTTCCCCTTCCTGCTCCGGTACCACTCGAAGCTTATTATTTTGCTTTCTTAAGAGGTTCGACAGTATCTTCCTCCTGTCGCTTTAAACATTTTATGTACCCCTTTAATTCACCTCGAAATTCCAACTGCGCATCATGCGGAAGCAATCTGAATAAAGAAAGAACCTCCGATTCAAATTCAGAGCAGTAATTTTCTTGTTCTATGCCTGTAAGTAAGAATTCACAGGATGTATTTAGCAAATGTGCTATTTTTAGAAGCTTGTCCGCGGAGGGAGGGCTACTATCCCATCTACGGATAGTTCCATTACCAAAACCTGCCTGTTCTTCCAAAAGCTTTAAATTCAAGTCTTTTTCTTTTGAAAGATTCTTGATTCGAGAAACCAAAGACATAACGATAAAAAACCTCCAATTTAGCAAATATGCGAAAAAAGTATTGACAACTAGCAAATATGCTATTATTATTAAAAATGTAATAAACAAATGTTTAATGCAAAACAAAAAAAGAGAGAGTTACATCGATGATAAATCGGAGAGCAATGCTTTATTGTTTTCTTCAATCATGGCCGCCACAGCAATGATAAGAGCCTCAGCAGATGCTTCCGACATAACAGTGTTTCCGGCAGGAATACCGTTTCTTAATAATTCAGAAAGAATCCGGCGGTTTTCGTCACCATAACGTTTAAGCCCAATTCTTCTGAGATTATCAATCCAATTATCCATGATAACTCCTTTCTGATTATTTTAATGCAATCGCAAACAAATGTAAACAACAAATGTAATAAACATTTGTTGAAAACGGAGGTGATATTTTGAAGCGAAAACTGTCGCCATGGTGCAAAGAAGTAAAGAAAACCTTAATCGACAGAGATATGTCTGTCACGGAATTGTGCGGTGAAGTTGGGATGTGCAGGAACTACGTGACAACCACCATAAATGGAAGAATGTATGCACCTGCACTTGCTGAAAAAATCAGCAAGGCTCTGGATATCGATACAGAGTACACAATTTAATTACCATAACTTGATTATACAGCTTATAGAAGGAGAGAAAAATGTCGAAATTTGCTACGAAAGCAGCGGCTAATATGTTTTGCCAGGCACGATACGAGGCGGCAAAGTCAAATGAGCGTCTGAGCAGCAGAGAAGGTGCTGCGGAAGAAATAGGAATTGATCGTACAAGGTTAGCCAGAATCGAACTTGGGAGCACAATACCATATCAGGAAGAGATCCTTTTGATGGCTGACTGCTATAAGGCACCAGAATTGAAAGGAAATTATTGCCGTGAGATGTGCCCGCTTGGAAAGAATATGCCGAAGATCGAGAACGCAGGGCTGGATAGAATCAGCCTGAGAATGCTTTCTTCTTTAAAGAAGATAAACGAGGCAAAGGAATCACTTCTTGATATTACGGCAGATGGAATTATCTCAGAAGAGGAAAAACCGGAACTGAAAAAAATCATTCAGACATTAGACGAAGTAAATGAAACCACGCAGAATCTGAAAAATTGGATTGAGAGAAATCTGGAATGAGGTGCTTGGTATGAAAAATGCAAACGGTGTAATCAAAAAGCTTACATCTGCGGAACGTTCTTACTATACAGCCGCTGAGGTCAGAGAAATGATGGGTGTGAGCAGGGATACGGCATATCGCATGATACGTTCCCTTAGATCGGACCTGATAGCCGATGGACAGCTTGCCAAGGGGTATCCGTCAGGGAAAATCCCCAAAAAGGCATTTAACAAATTATACATGATTGAATGAAGGGAGTGGATACGATGGCTTTTTATAGAATCTGCCCGGATTGCGGAGCGTATCTGGATCCGGGAGAACGGTGCAGTTGCCATGAAGAATGCCTGATCGAAATGGAAAGAAAAGAAAAAGCAACTGCATTTGTCGAAAAAATGGTGAAAGAAGAAAGAAATGGCCAGCTTCGACTGGCAGTATAGGAGGGAAAGATGCTGACAGCAAAAGATCTTGAAAAATATCATCAGGCCGCAGAGCGGATCCTGAATGCTATGGATAACAGCCCGGTGCCGATCAGCTGGCACGAAATGGACAGAATGGCATTACAGAGTGTTATTGCAAAGGAATTGATTCTCATTGACAAGGAGGCAAGGAAATGAATGTATGCAAAGTGCCAGATATGTGCAAAAACATGGAATATAAGTATATCACAGAGGATTCCAAAACAAGGGTATATCTGTCCGTGGTACGAGAATTCAATGAGGAAGAGTATGAGAAATACTGCATCCGCAAAAAGAAAGAGAAAGTGAGAAAGAGAATCCTTTTTATTGCTAGAACTTTGAAGTATACACTTCCGGTTCTGGCAAGCACGATTCTTTACAAAATGCTTTCGAACAAGCTTTATCTCGAAAGAGGAAGCCATGAAATCGGTTCAGAAGTAGTCTTTGTTGGAATATTTGGCGTTGGACTGTTTTGGTTTCTGAATTGGTTTATAGGAGGTGATGAATATTAAAAAGGCCTTGGATAATAAGGGGAAAGCGGAGTGTAGACGGCACCCACGATCCTATCCAAGACCAGTCAGAACTTTTAAAAACAGGTTATCGACCCTTTGTTTTTAAAGTCACCGTCATTTTATCACAAAAACAGGAGGTTATCAAGTAGATGAAAGAGGTTTTAGGAAGCTTGCCGGAAGTTATTACGGCATACAAAAATTACAACCTGCTGGTTCCGACAGCAACGGACGTGCAGCTTAATCCGTTCTACAAATTCCATGTAGAAGAGGTTCCGGTCGATCTGGGTGAGAACAGCGGAGACATTTTCAAGGTTGGTTCAGTTAAGACTGGGAAGCAGGATGAGAAAGGAAAGGATATCTGGGAAGATGTGTTTTCCTTATCTAAGCCATTACTCAACAAAATGGCTATGGCGGCCGGTATCCAGTTCAATCCCAAGGAAACCTATGGCGAACGCATTGACCGCGTTACATACCGTGCACAGGCTCAGGGCGCTATGCGCAAGGCTGACGGAACGGCCAGAACAGAAACCGATCAGAAGGTGATCTGTCTTGAGGACGAAGAAGAGAAGTATCGCATTGAGTTTGCGGATAAAGCTGCAAAAGGTATAACTGATGCAAAACAGGCACAGGCAGCTGCGGAAATCTTTTCTGGACAATGGGTGGAATCCAAAAATAAATGGGGAAAGAAATGCCAGGCTTTTGTGATTGCGAAAGAAGACAGGGATAGATATATTGATCGCTCCGTCATGGTAAACATGGCACTACTGAAAAAGACCTGGGCTGAAAAGGCTATGACCGGCGCGAAGCTTCGTGTTATAAGAGCTCTGCTTGGTGTAAAAGGTACATACACAAAGGCGGAATTGCTGAAAAATTTCGCTATCCCAACAGTTATCTTTTCACCTGATTTCTCGGATCCACAGGTCAGACAGGCAATGCTGACGCAGGGTATGAACTCTGTGAACAATATGTTTGGTACACCACAGATAGCAGTTAAGAGCGTGGATTTCGAATCTGAAAGCACAGTATTTACTCAGGACGATCTGGATAATCCGGCATATGCTTCGGATACAGAAAGCGAAGATGATTATCCACCAATGCAGGAGCCGGATATTGCTCCCGAACCGGAGCCAGAACCAGAGCCGGACCGATCAATGGATTTTCAGTGCTCCAGATGCGGTGAAGTCATAAATGAAAGAGTTTATGAATATTCAATCAATAAATTTGGAGAGCCACTATGCATTAAATGCCAGAGAGGAGGCGGACGCAGATGAAAATAATAAAGGTATCAACAGAATTGGAAATGTCCGTACATGAATTTCCGTTCGGTACTATCCGGGAACATAACAAAGCTCTGTGTGAACTTATCGGAAATGGCTGTGACCTTGTAGAACATGTAATGCCAAAGAGATTATACACAGAACTGAAAATGCCATCCAGCCCTGTTAAAGAACCAGGGAAGTGTGTGAGTATGCTGATTGATGAAGAGGGAAGACTGAAGCCGAACAAAGCAAATCTGATCGGAAGTTATCTTTACGAGTTTGATAAACACGGATGCCCTATTGTTGGAAATATTCTCTTTATCGGAGAAAAGATGGGCGATGATGGCGTTGAATTCTGCGGAATTAGCGAGGAAAACTTTTCTATTTTAGAAACGGAATTGAAGAACATGATCACAGCAATGAAAGCAACAGTAAAGGAGATGAGTAAATGAAAATACTTCATACTGCTGATTGGCATATCGGTCAGTTTAAAGGACCTGTGGTGGACGGAGTAAATCTCCGCTCACAGGATACAGTAAAATGTTTGGAATACATGGTTAAAGTAGCCAGAGAAGAACAGCCGGACATTGTTTGCATATCAGGAGATATTTTCCATCAGGAGCAGATCGGTCCAGTAAGATATTCGGACGAAATGATTAATGCCACGAATATTATCACATCTTTGGCGCACTTTGCAAAATATGTGGTAGTAATGAGAGGAACACCAAACCATGACGGAGGCGGACAGTTCAGAGTGCTTAATAGAATGCTTCTGAATGTCAAAAATGTAAGTGTTGTAACAGAACCTGTAGTGATAAAAACGCCGTTGGCAGACATTGCCTGCATACCGGGATTTGATAAACAGGAGTTCAGGGCAAAATTTCCTGGTTTATCTGCAGACGAAGAAAATCTTGCATGGACAAAATATATTTCCGATATGATCTTGGCATTGAGAGCAGAATGCGAAAAAACGCCCATTCTCATGGCGCATTATACAGTTCCTGGTTGCAACATGGAATCCGGACAGACGTCCTTCTTCACAAACTTTGAGCCGGTCATTCCAAGAGAAGCCTTAATGGCCACAAGATATGAGGCGGTGCTTCTTGGACATATCCATCGCCCACAGATCATTGAAGGATTTGACAATGTATTCTATTCCGGAGCAATCAACGCCATGAATTTCAACGATGAAGGACAGGAACGAGGGTTCTGGGTTCACGAATTTAACGAGAATGGCGTGCTGGTAAAAGGGCACAGATATACTACGCCATACAGACAGTTCCAGACAATTACATGGGATTCTGATGAGGCTGGCGACTATATCCGAGAAGGAATTATGTATCTTCATAGAACAGAACTTCCAGAAAAAGTGACAGATAAGATTGTCCGGGTGCGGTATTCCTGCACATCTGAGCAGAAAAAGGCGCTCAACATTCCACTACTGCAAAAGAACCTGTATGAGCTTGGTGCATTCTATGTGGCAGATATTGAAGCAGAAAGCACTATTGACATCACGAACCGCGGGCTTCTCTCGGAGGAAAGCGACCCAAGGTTGAATCTAAAAAAATGGTTGGAGGAAAAGACATTTAAGAATCCAGACAAAATCGTTGAGCTTGCCGAACCAATCATAGCAGAAGCCATGAAACAGAGTACCACCGCAGAGATTCACGGTGTGTTTAAGCCGGTATCTATTTCGGTAAGGAATTACAGAAACTACAAGGAAGAAAGTTTTGATTTTTCAGACATTTCATTCTGCACGATCAATGGAGTAAACGGTGCAGGAAAGAGCAGCCTTTTCATGGATGCTATTGTGGATTGCCTGTTTGAAGAAACCCGTGAGGGAGATTGCAAGGCGTGGATTCGAGGTACAGAGGATGCAAGAAGCGGTTCCATAGAATTTATTTTCGACATCGGAGAGAAACGATTCCGGGTAGTCCGCACCAGAACAAAATCCGGAAAGCCAACACTGAACTTGTCGCAGTATCAGGAAGAAAGTGCTGACTGGATGAATCTGTCCAAGGAAAGAATCATTGACACACAGGCTGAAATCGAGAAGCTTCTTGGTATGGACAGCATGACATTCCGCAGCTGCGCATTGATTATGCAGGATCAGTATGGATTATTCTTGCAGGCAAAGAAAGATGAACGTATCGCAATTCTTGGAAATCTGCTCGGGCTTGGAATCTATGGAGTAATGGAACTGGATGCCAGAAAGAAGCTTGCGGATGCAAGAAAGGAGCTTGCTTCTAAAAAAGAAGCCGTTCGGATCAAGACTGACTTCATTAAGGCTCAGGGAAATCCAGAGGAAGAACTGGAGACAGTAGAAAAAGATATTCATAAAAAGCAGGAAGAACTTGAAAATCTGGATGAATCCAGAAGAAATTTGATCGAGCGCCAGGAAAAAATATCTGAGGTCGAGAAGGAAAGTGAAAAAACCAGAAGTGATTTGAAAGAATGCTCAGAAAAATACAGTGCAATGGCAAACGATCTGGACCATTCAAAGCAGACACTGACAGCGTGCAATAATCTTTTGGAACTGGCCGATACGATACGGGAAAAAGCAAAACAGCATTCTGAATTATCTTTACAGCTTTCTGAAGTAGAGAAGGACGTTATTAAATATAAAAATGCAAAAAGAACACTGGATAGCTATAACGAAGATAGTGACCGCTACCAGAGGATTATTACAAAGAGCAAGCTCAGAAATGAGCAGATAGATTCTCAGATTTCTCTTCTGAGTTCCAGTGTTCCGACTGATCTGGAATACAGACTTGAAGAATTGAATCGCAAAAAAGAGGAACTTGATAGCCAGCAGGAAAAGAGATACCGTGCATCTGTTGCAGATCACGAACTGCAGCAAATCAGATCATCATATTCGCAGCAGATATCAGATGCAAAAAATAAACGTGATTATCACCAGACAAGGCTCAGGGAAATAAAACAGCAGGAAGAATTTATGAAAAATTCCGGATGTCCGGATATCGAAAATGCAAGTTGCCGATTTCTTGCAAAAGCAGTTGATGATGTCAAAAACCTTCCTGTTGAACGGGGCTGCTTACAGAAGTTTGAAAAAGAAATCGAAACGCTGACATCTGAAATGAACAAGAAGGTAGCGGAGAAACAAAAGAAAATTTGGGAGATCGGATACAATCCAGATCAGCTGAAGTTGTTGCTCATACAGGTGAATGGACTTGCAAAATATGAACGCATAAAGAAAGATGCGGAGCAAAACAAACTCGAAATTGCCCGTTTAGAGGCCGAAAAGGAATCGAACGATAAAAATATAGGGCAGTGCGAGGAGAATCTGCTACAGGTCAAATCAAAGGCCTCTGAGATAACGGAAACAGTTAATGAACTATCGGAATCAGTTGACAGACAGGAACAGATCAAACAGCAGATGGCTCATCTGCAGACTTATGTAGAACAGGAAAAAGAACTTCCTGTTTACGAAGAAAGAAAGCAGCATGTTCTTGAAAGGATTGAGAGCATGGAAAAAGAGAGAGAAAGACTTACTGACAGAAAATTCATTCTCTCTTCTCAGCTGACTGGTATGGATACCATGTTGGAAAAAATGAAGGAAACATTTTCGGCAGATATGGTGGAAGAAACAGACAGGCAGATTCGCAGTAACAAGGAAACTCTTGGAGAATTGCAGATTCAGAAAGGTGTACTCCTTGAACGTCTGGAAAATATCGATACCATGCGATGCGAAATCTCCATGCTGAATAATGGAATTGCTGTAGCTGCCGGCAGAGCAGACTGTTACGAAGCATTAAAACAGGCATTTTCACAGGATGGAGTTCCACACCAGATCATCAGGAACATCATTCCTCATATCACAGATACTACGAACAATATTCTCGGCCAGATGACTGGTGGAACGATGGGAGTGGAATTTGTGATGGAGCGCACCGTCAAAGGAAAGGACGGAGACAAGGCAACGCTGGATGTTCTGATCAACGAATATGGCAAGACAACTCTTCCATATGCTTCCAAGAGCGGAGGCGAGAAGGTAAAAGCTTCTCTTGCTGTTATCCTTGCACTGTCCGAGATCAAGGCCACAGCGGCAGGAATACAGCTCGGAATGCTCTTTATTGATGAACCACCATTCCTTGATGATGAGGGCGCACAGGCTTATGTAGATGCCCTTGAGACGATCCGTGATCGGTATTCCGATGTGAAGATCATGGCAATCACTCATGACGATGCCATGAAAGCGAGATTTGGCCAGGCTGTGACAGTAATTAAAACAGATGATGGCTCAAAAGTAATCTACTAAGCGGAGGAACTTATGGCGAAAAGATATTATTGGTTAAAGCTTCCTGACGGATTTTTCCGTCAGAAGGCTATCAAAAAACTTCGGAAGATTGCCGGAGGAGACACCTACACAATTATTTACCTGAAAATGCTTCTTGTGGCGATGAAACAGGATGGAAGACTTTACTTCGAGGGAGTAGAAGCAACATTCTATGACGAGCTTGCTCTGGACCTGGACGAAGAAGTTGAAAATGTAAGAGTGACGGTTATGTTTTTGATTCAGCAGGACCTCATGCAGCTGATTGACGAAACCGAATATTCACTGTCGGAATGCTCCAAAATGACAGGGTCGGAAAGTGCCAGTGCTGAAAGAATGAGACGGTTAAGAGACAAAAAAGCGTCACAATGTGACATTGAAGTGACGGAACAGTTACGCATAGGTGACGTAGAGAAAGAGATAGAGAAAGAGATAGAGTTAGATAAAGAGAAAGATAATAAAAACATTAGCTTGGAGCTTAAAGACTCCAAGCAGAACACGTTCATCTCTCTTCCTCTGATTACAGGCTCAGGAAACTACGATGTGACATTTAATTATCTCAATTCACTGAAAGAACTGTTTCCGGCATTGGATGTTGAACAGGAGTTTAGATCAATGGCAGCATGGCTTGACAGTCACCCTCGTAATCGTAAGACACCTAGAGGAATCAAGAGATTTATCACTGGTTGGTTAGAACGTTCACAGAATTCAATGCCGGCATCCAGAACACCGCAAGCACCTGTAGCTACAAAGAACATGTCAACGGATCAGTATATGGAGGCAACGGCCGGCTGGCGCGAAGGGATGGGTGATTGAAGTGACACCTCAAGAATTTGATTTTATCAGAGCTTCGATCAAAAGTGCCTATCCAACATTTAATGTCATGCCAGACCAGTACAGCATCAGAATGTGGTACCGCATGTTGGGAGACCTAGACTATAAGCTTTGCGAAACAGCATTGATGGAACTGTTTGCCACTCATACATATCCGCCTCAGATATCTGAGATACGAGAGAAATGTGCAGAATATACAGTTCCGCACCTCAAAGACCAGGGAGAAGCCTGGGGAGAAGTACAGAAGGCTATAAGCCAGTATGGATATTACAGGCAGGAAGAAGCACTGGAAAGCCTGACGCCGATAGTCAGAGAAGCGGTAAAGCGGCTTGGCTTCCGGGAGATGTGCCTCGATGAGAATCAGGATGCTGTCCGAGCGCATTTCTTCAAGATATATTCAACCCTGATCGAGCGCAAGACGAACGATGCAAAGCTTCCTCCGAGTATTCTGGAAGCGAAAAATAAATATATTGCACAGCTTACCACACACGAAAATGCGGCAATAGAACAACAGCACCGGGAACAGATAGCAGAAGAACCAGAACGTGCGACACCAGAGTATATAGATATGCTGATGCGGGAACACGGATTCAAGAGGTAACAGCATGGAGCAGATAGAGAAAATACAGGGAACGGAGAAAGAGTTCATAAAAGTTTTTCAAGAGCTGTGTTACAGCCGGAGTTCATGGCAGGTGTGGGCCGATCTAATGGCGGCAATGGCTTGCACACTGGCGAATTCGGTGGATAAGACGGAACCGAGACACACTGCAAGAGAGAAAGAATATGCAGAGTGCATCAAACGCCTTGGCGGGGTAGAGAAGCCGGCCAAATGCTTTGCGATTGTGGTTGAGGCACTGGAACGGAATCCAAATCAGGACTTTCTTGGAAAACTGTACATGAGCCTTGAACTGGGAAATCACTGGAAAGGGCAGTTTTTTACACCATACAATGTCTGCGAATGTATGGCCGGCATAACAATCAATGACAATGTACAGACATTGGAAAAACAGGAATGGATATCTGTCAATGATCCGGCATGTGGAGCAGGAGCAACTCTTGTAGCAGCGGCAAACATATTCCACAGAAAAAAGATAAATTATCAGACACGAGTTTTGTTCACCGCCAATGACATAGACAGGGTAGTTGCTCAGATGTGTTACATACAGCTTTCGCTTCTTGGATGCCCCGGCTGGGTGGCTGTTGCAAATACGATATCCAATCCGGTATGCGGAGATCCACTGATGCCGGTTGAAAAGCCGGGACAGGAATTCTGGTACACACCGTTTTATTTCAGGGGAGAATGGAACTGTAGACGGCAGATTCAGATATTTAAAGAAATGTGCGGTTCATGGATAACTCCGATTGAAGAACGCAACCCTGGGAAGATTACTTTTTATTTTGATTTCGAGAAAGGAGATTACAAATGTCAGAACAGTTAAAACAGGAACTTGAAGCTGATACTGACCGTTTAGAGGCGGAAACGGTTGCAGACAGTGAAACAATAGGGGAACAGGAAGAGAAACCGACAGAGGGCAAATTAGAGGCCCAGGAAGACGATGAATCAAAGGAAGAGGATACAGTTCCAATGGAAAAAGCCTCTCTTGCTGATATTGTTTCCGGGATTCCGGCTCCGACAAAAGAAGAAGTTGAAGCGGCAGAAGCTGAAAATGCAAAGCCGGTAAAGCAGAAAGCCAGAGAAAAACTGGAAGCAGAAAAGAAAAAAGCAACTCAGAAGAACTTTGCGGATCCGGTCATTACTTACCTGATGAAAAGATGCGAAGAGGATCAGGGACTTGCTGAAGATGTGATGCAGGAGGGAAAGACCTGGAACAAGTGCTTTAGCTATATTGTTGAACAGGCTAGAAAGCAGTCGAATGGTAGATCCGCGGCAGTTGAAGACCAGATTGTATATGAATGGGCTGAGGATTATTACCACAAATATGAAAAGCCGGAATCTGTTAAAAAGGAAAAAGGCAAAAAGCCTGTGATAACAAAAAAATCGGTTACACCTACAAAAACTACCCAAAAAATCACAGATAATGAGAAAAAATCACAGAAAACAAAAGATAAACCTCAGATTTCTGAAAAGCCAGTGAAAAAAAATGCTGCTTCTAAGCAGCGGAAAACCGAAAAAACCAGTACCAAAAGCAGCGAACTGTCTGGCCAGATATCATTGTTCGATCTTCTGTAGGAGGCTGTCGCATGGAAAAGAGAAAATTGGCGAAGATTCCGAGAGAGGAAGCTACGGACGAAATGGTCAGGTTTTCAGAACGAGCTGCCGGTACACATATTGTAACGACCAAAGATATCGAAAAAGATCTTTTGATGGTGACATTCTATCCAATTGGCAAATTGAAGAAAGGAGAAAAGGGTGCTCAGTTAAGAACATTTTTCTCCAAGAATGATTACATATCACAGGATCTGACCTCTGAAAGAGTGAAATGGCTGACTGCAGCTTTTGATCGGATGGAATGTATTCACCTGTATGAATATCACTGGGATAGAGATAAGGGGAACAGATATACCCCGAACATGTTTTTCTGGACGGATGCAGACATTGATCGTATGCGCAGCTTTTTCAAGGAATGGAGCACAGAAAAAGATGTTAAAGACTGGACAGCTGTGACACGCTTTCAGGACATGGTCAGACAAAAACGGCTTGATGAAAGACATGCTAAAGAAACCAATCCAATTGATGCACTTATGGAAACGGTTAAAGAAATCCCTGATGAATTCAAAAACTGGGTATCAGAAAAGGCGATGTCATTCAGCAGATATCTGATTTACTCAACAAGATCAAAGAATGAGGCTCTGGTGCATTGCACTCATTGTAATGGGGTGACACGGGTAGACAGAACGAAAATTCGGTTAAGAAATAACGAGAAGGGGATATGCCCCCTTTGCGGAAGCTCGGTCACTATTAAAGCCAGAGGCAGGATGCCGGCACATATATATGACAGGAGGATTGTTTCATTTATTGAGCCAAGAGAAGAGGGGTTTCTGTGGCGGTATTTTACAGCACACAGAGAAGTAAAGCTGGATGGAAAGATAAATGATGGATTATTTGAGATTGTAAGGACGTTTTACAAATTTGCACCAAACGGAACTCCATACACCAGCAGTTATGAATACAGGGAATATAAACAGACCGGTATTGTACGGTGGTGTACAGATGAAGGGTACAGAGAAAGTTCATACTGCACCTTATATCCGGGAAACCTGCCGGAAGCATGGAAAGACACTCCAATGAAATATTCGGCATTGGAAATTTTGTCAGAGAATAGACCGAGTGAACAGATACATTATGCAAAGGCAATCAACAGATACAGGGAGTTTCCACAGCTTGAATGGTTTATAAAAATGGGTCTGTATAAACTGGCCGCGCATCTAATCAATGAGTATCACGATGGTGCCTTTGGATCTGAAAGCCGGAATGGGGTCAGGGGACTTAGAAAAAATGGAAAAACAATATTTGAAATCCTTGGCCTTACAAAGGAGAACACACGAGTACTGCAGTCTATTGATGGAAACATTGATGAACTGAGATTATTGCAGGAAGCACAAAGCTCGGGATACAACCTGAAAGCGGAAGAACTGGAACGGTTCTATAAAATTTTTGGATGCAACACAACGCTGATCCGGAAGGAGAACAGGAAATCGACCATCCATAAGATCTGCAGATATATTGAACGCGAAGGTGCTGATTATCGCGTGGGAGAGAGCGGCCAATGTTGGCGATATTCCTATATGCAGCGTAAAGAAAGACCGGATATCAGAGAAGAACGTCTGCAGAATTGCGCTAAGGACTGGCTTGATTATTTGAACTGGTGCAAAGAACTGAAATATGATCTCAACAATATGTTCTTCTATTTTCCGAAGAATTTCAAGAAAGTACATGATCGGACAGCTGCGGAATATCAGGCAGTACAAGATAAAAAGGCCGCAGAAAAGAAACGTCGGGAAGAAGAACGGATAAAGCGAGAGGCTGAGGTCATGAAAAAACTTCTGGAGGAAATGCTCAAAGAGAATGCCGGCATAGATAACGCTTTCCTGATAAAAGGAAAAGGATTGATATTGAGAGTGCCAAGAGATGCACAGGAAATCAAGAATGAAGGAGCTGCCCTTCACCATTGTGTTGGAACTTACGTTGACCGAGTGGCCAAAGGGCAGACACACATCTTCTTTGTGCGCAGAGTGGAAGAACCCGATACACCATATTTCACAATGGAATATAACAATGGTCGCGTGATCCAGTGCAGGGGAAGTCACAACTGTGGGATGCCGGCATCGGTAAAAGCTTTCGTAGCTGCGTTTGAGAAGTTGATGAAAGAACGGGAAGAAAAGATGGAAAGGAAGTGCGGATAATGGCAAAACAGAGCATTAGAAGTATTCGAAAAGGAAGCGTTCAGTGGAACGAAGAAGACCGATTGCAGATGGTTTCCATGCTGGCAAAAGCAGGATATGCAGTCCAGATTGTCAGAAAAGAAGTTCCCGGAGGCGAATATAGAAAATCAGCTCAGTACGAATACGTGATCGAGTATGGAGAGAAGGTGGAGTGATGAAATTCATAGCACGAAAACCAGTTGTAAGAACGGAAGTTTACCGGAAATACGGATTCACATATGTAGAGCATAAGCCTTGTTATTGTCCCAGATGTAATCATGTGTTGAATGCGGGGCCAAACTTTCAACCGAAATACTGTAGTGAGTGTGGACAGAAGATTGACTTCTCCGAAGTGAAGTGGGAAGAAGAAAAAATCCTTGAACATGCAGGAAGGAGGCTGGCCAATGAATAAGAGCGGTATCGAATGGTGCGATCATACATGGAATCCAATTACCGGTTGTCGGCATGGCTGTTCTTACTGCTACGCTGATAAGATGTCGCTCCGTTTTTGCGGAAACATGAAAAGAAATATGGTCCAGACAGACCAATATCGAATGGAGGGAGATCTGTTCGTCCTGGATAAACCGTTCATGAATGAGGATGGAAAGCCTGTCATATATCCATTTGGGTTTGAACCGACATTACACATATACAGATATGACACACTGGACAAGCTGAAACAGGGGCAAAATATATTTGTTGGAGCAATGGCAGACATATTTGGAGAGTGGATTCCTGACAGTTGGATAGAGGATGTCCTTTACGCTTGTGCAAAACACCCCCAGCACAATTACTTGTTTCTTACCAAGAATCCGAAAAGGTACACCCAGTACGGTGTGCCTTCCGGAAAAGGAAATATGTGGTATGGAACAACTGTGACGAATAGTGAGGACATGGAACGGATATACCAGCTTCCAACTCTGCTAAACACTTTCGCCAGTATAGAGCCATTGCTTGAAGATATAGACGAAAACATTTCTGCACTGAAATATTTGAACTGGATCATCATCGGCGCCGAGACAGGACACAGGAAAGAGAAAGTGATTCCTAAGTTCGAATGGATCAAGAGGATTGTTGTAGAAGCTGATTACAATGGGATACCGGTATTCATGAAAGACAGTCTGGTTCCGATTATTGGCGAGAAGAATATGCGCAGGGATTATCCGAAGGAACTGCAGATTCGTAAGAGAAGCGAGAAAGTTAATAAAAGACTCAGCGGCAGTTGTATGTTGTGTGGAAAGACAGAAGATAAAAACAAGATGGTTACCTTGACAGCAAGAGCGGTCAGGGGCGGCAAGGCGGCATCGTTTGGCCATATGTGCCATTCCTGTTTTACAAAATGGCTGACTGCTCACAATATACCGGTGCCGGACCTGGAAAATAAAAAGGAGATTGAAGATGGCGAAGAGAAGCTGTAGAAGAACAACTGATGAAAACCTTATTCATAAAAAAGCTGTGGAAATGAGAAAGAAGACAGATGAACAGCTTGTGCATTATGTGGAAGATCGTGTGGAAAAAGCACGAAGCGAGGGCTTTAATTGTGGAAAAGCCAGTGCTTCCAAAAAACAGGATGGAGCGAAGGAATTTATCGCATTCCTTCAGCTGAATAAGATTTCGGGAATTGGAGCAGTAACAATAAACAAACTCATAAAGGTAGCGGAAGAAAATGGATACTTATAAGCGTTCAATAAGAGGTCTGCAGAGCAGATCTAACGGGGAACATTTTGAGGGGATGATTATTGCAGCATCCAGATTCTATGAAGAAAGAGGAATTGCAGCAGTTGATAAAACCCCGGAAGCATTTAAGGTACTGAAAGCAATGGACAGGAACAGAGGGCAGTTCATCTGCTGTTTCACTAAACAGGCTCAGCCTGATTTTAAAGGAATTCTCATGGATTCAACTATGATCCTGTTCGATGCAAAACATACGGACAAAGACAAAATCAGCAGAGATGTGGTAACTACTGAACAGCAGGCATGTTTTGAACGATATATGAAGCTTGGAGCAATGTGCTTTCTGGTTGTATCCCTGGAATTTAAAGAATTCTACCGAGTTCCGTGGGTGGTGTTCCGGGATATGAAGAAAATTTACGGACACAAGTACATGAACCGGGAGGAACTGGAACCTTACAGGATTAAATATTCAAACGGAGTAGTAAAGTACCTTGATGGTATTGTCCTCCGGGAAAGGAATGAAGATGAAAGTACAGAAGTATGAGATTGCCAGAGTTATTGACAAATTAAAAAGCATTGTGCAGAAGAACGACCAGTTTCCGGCTCTGGGAGGGATTCTGGTAAAGGACGGGTATTTAATCGCCTCCAACTCCGAGATCACAATGAAGGTCAAATTAGAGGCCTCAGAAGGCAGTTATTTTATTATTCCAATGAAGGCCTTTGACTTGATCAAAAATCTTCCGGATGGAGAAATCGACATCAGCGCAACCGACAAGAATGTAGTTATGATCAAGATAGGAGCAATTAAAAACAAATACCAGAGTTATCCTCCGGAAGAATTCAATTTTGATATTACAGAGGATCCGGAAGCGGATGGAGTGGAATTGAATGGTAAAAAGATCATGGAGGCTATAAGCCATGTTATTTATGCAGCAGCTGACGGCGGTGCTAATACACAGATGACCGGAATTTATTTTGAGGGTACAGACAGCGGAGTTTCACTTGCCGCACTGGACGGGCACGTGGTCGCAGTAGATTCTGTTAAAGCAGAAGGCGCAAAGGATATGAAGCTGATCGTGCCGAAGGCAACTGCCAAGAAGTTAATCTCCATGGGCGTGATTGATGATGTGACTCTTACATATACCAAAAACAGTGCGGTATTCAAGTCTGATGAATATACCATTTACACAAGACTGATTGAAGGAAAATACTTTGCTTATCAGAAAATGTTTACCGAAGGCGAGATTAATACATGTGCATCGAGAACTGCATTGATCGGCGCAATGACCAGGGCAAAGATGTGTACGGAAGAAAAGCAGCCGGCAGTATTCCAGATAGAAGACGATGTGCTGAATATCAGTATCCGGGATAAGCTGGCAGACTATCAGGAACAGGTACCGCTTCAGGAAACCGTATGCAAATCCATACGGTTGGGATTCGATTCAAGACTGGTCCTGGAAACATTGAAAGCCTTCACCTGTGACAATATTGCACTGGGCTTCACCAGCCCACGAACACCGATGATTGTGGAAGCAGAGGACAGCGACATGAAAGCCATGGTGCTTCCGGTAGCGATAAGGGAGGCTTAAATATGATCGAGATTATATCAGTAAAAGATATCAAAGACGCAACACCAGAGGAACTTGCAAATCTTCGCCGGAAGGGACTTCTTCCGGCAGAAGGAACCAGGGGAACATCTGGAAGACCTCTCAGCCCGTATGAGCGAACCAGAGCACAGGTGGCTGCTACTGGAAACAGATGGGCGATGGAAAACTTTATTGCCACGCACAGCTGAAAGGGGATGAAATAAATGAATTTGTATAGATATTATCAGCATGATGGATTCCGATGCGAAACTACAGTCGGAATTGTTAAAGCAAAAGACATGCAAGAGGCCGAAAAAATCGTAAAAAACCATTACGAAAAAGCATATCGAGGAGAATTCCAGCGCGATGGTTGGGAGCTGGAAGAAGTTGAGTTTTCCGATGATGGATGCAGCGAAATTTATTACGGGTGATTAATATGGCGAAGGCGTTATATAACTTATGCAAAAGGAATGGGACAGTGATGGAGTACTCCATCACTGGATCCGAAGTAGCTGAATTGATTAGCTGCAAAAAGCAGGATGTTTATAATTCTGCGAGCTACGGCCAGATGATCCGGAAAGAATTTTACGTTGAAGTTGTAGACCGACCACTGAGCCGAACGAAAGATCTTACATTACTTTTGGAATATGACCGGGTTTGTAGAGAAATTCTTGAGAGGTGTGGATGATGAAAGTATATAAAGCAGTGCATGAGAGAGAAAACAAGTGCAAGGAATTGCACAAAGAGATGAATATGAATGTAGGCCCGACCAGACTGGTCCAGCCGGATTTTTACCTGTTGGTCGATGTGGATGACCTGCAGAAACAGGTGAATGCCTTGGAAAATGAAGTTCATCGCATGAAAAGAGTAGAAGCGAGAAGGAGATGGCGTTATGGAAGAAAAAATCATTAAGATATTAGAATTGGTTCAGACGAAAGACGATGGTACTGTTGAATTCTCGGAGGAATCAAAGAAGTTAATTCATGAAGTAGCTGAGAAATGCCGAATACTCCCTATTTACCAGCAAAACAAAGAAAAAGTAAATACGTACAAAGATGGAATGACAGCAAAGCAGGTATATATTGATATGTGTTTCAAAATTGTTAATGCTCCGACACAGATTCATATGATGATGGCACCTAAACTGATTCTTCCGGTAATTGATGATCTGTTGCAGGCGGAACTGACCGAATCGGAGGAAGAAGTATGAGCCGGTTAAAAGACAGATTATTAAATTATCATATACAAGTGAAGAAATTCGCAGATGATGACCAGATGATTCTTGCGAACGATGTTTTAAGTATGATTGAACAATTGCAAGATGATTTGAAGTGGTATGAAAAGCCTAAACTCACGAAAACCGAAAAGAGTTTTATTGAGGCACTGGATCCTTCGTGGAGTTACATGCTGAGAAATGGAAAAGGGCAACTATATCTTGCCAGAAAAGTTGAGTCTATGTACGGAAGTAACTTCAAATATTTGTATTTAGAGGGCATAACAATTGCAAAGTTTGATTTCATTGAAGCAGAAGACGAAAGCTGGTTGGTTGACGATTTGAGAAAACTGGAGGTAAAAGATGAGGCTAATTGATGCAGATGCTCTGGTAAACCATCTTGAAGAAGTAATAAAAAAGCAAAATGGGAAAAGTGTTGATTTGGTACCAATAGGCGAATTGCTGACATTTATTGCGAGAGAGCCGACGATAAATGATTGGATTCCGGTCAGAGAAAGATTACCGGAGGAAAGAGATTCTATGTTTGCGAAGTTCAAAGGAACGAGCAAATGGAAAAAGGGAATGTTTGAGAAGGTTTCCCGAAATGTGATTGTTACCGTCAAATATGATAATGGAGAATGCCGCACTAATGTTGCTCACACAGTAGATGGAAGGTGGAAACTGGAAATTCGGATTCTGAATGCAGAAGTCATAGCGTGGAAAGAAATGCCAGAACCGTACAAGGAGGACAAAAATGTATAAAGCATGTGGTCTTGTATGTAAGGTTGAAGATTTTAAGCCCGCAAGTAATAATTTTAGATCTGAATTTATCGGAAAAGATCAAAGCGGTCGCAAGCAATACCGGGGAATAAGCTTCAAGAAAACGCAATTTGGGAGTATCGAAGATATTAACTACTATCCATTGATGAAAGAGTTTATTGAAATTGCCGGAAAATCGGAATTGTTGAAGACAGTTAAAGATTACTGCAGAGAACACTGTGCGTGGCTAAAGACAGAGAATGATATAGAAAATCATGCCATTGATTGTCTACTGTCAAAAGCATACGAATACTGGAAGGATTTTCCGAAACAGATGCCAGAACCGGACAAATGGATTTTCTATTTTAAAAGCATAAAAATGCTTGAAAGAAATTTATGAGCCGGGATGATTACGCTTTTCCTTGTGCCGGCTGTCTTTGCGACCATTGTGCGAACAATTTGTATAGTTCAGACCAAATGGCGGGAGAAGCAAAGATATTTTGCTATGTTTGCGAGGAATGTCGATACTATGATGGGGACTTAAAAAATAAAGATATGAGATGCAAGCAGTGCGAAAATTATATCGTAACAAATGAACATGCTGAACGTTTGAGAAAAAAGATAAAGGTGGTAAAGAAATGAGGAAGATTAAGGAGAAACGCATGCAGAGTTATGTCCTTAGAGCTAGAAAAATGGTCCAAGAAGGAAAAAACAAAGAAGGGGCAGAAATACTTAGTGAAGGCTTGAACTATTACAGTAAAAATATCATTAAAGCTCTTACGCCATATGCAACAGCAGACGCCGGAATTATTTCTATGGTCCTGCGCAACTTGGCAGATGGTATCGAAAAGAACAATCCAGGGGCAAAAGAACTTCGCATGTGGGCAGAAAACAACACCACAAAACCTGAATTGCAAGAAACAATTAAGGTAAAAAAACCCAATATGAGGTAGAAAATGACAAGAACTGAAACAACCAAATTCCTCGGAAAATTACTTACAGATACTCGCCTCGGAGGGGCTGGCTCGCACTGGGCCAGCGAGGTTAGTATTGATCCATGGACACCGAAGGCAAGGCGGGTGGACTACATGGAATTTTCTCCGGCGAATCAATGCTCTGTGTCAGGAATAGAAAAAGGCATATTCACCTGCTATGAAATCAAGAGCTGCAAAGAGGATGTTTATAGCGGTAATGGTTTGAATTTCTTCGGGGAAAAGAATTACATTGTAACTACGATGGCATGTTACAAAGACATTCTGCCAGATTTCCGGAGCGGCAAATTTGCTAATTACATGAGTGAAAAGCACCCGGATTCATCAACTTATTATGGCATTATGGTTGCTATTCCGTTTTGGGGAGAAGCAACGGAAGAATTCAATGATCCTACACCATTAAGCGAGGATAGAAACTGGAAGTTGGAAATTGTATTGCCTTGCAGACAGGGGATAAGAACGAAGTCTATGACAGAATTACTATTCTGCATGCTGCGGAGCGGGCGTTGAGAGGAGGAATTAAGATGGCAATATTCCATAAAACATTGCAGTATCATGAAGATACAACGGAGAAAAGAGATATTTCTCAGGAAGATATAGAATTTCTGAAGAAATTGCAGCTTGAAATGAATACTCAGGATACAACAGGAACAGCGGATCCTCGCTTCTGGGTTATTAAAGGTAGCGAGAGAGTGATCAATAATGAGGATCCGGACGAGCTGTGCTTGCAAGTAGATGGAAGCACAGTTACAAGCACAACGGAAGAAACGGTGAAGTATCTCAATGATAACATCTTGCCAGACTGCAATATCGATAGAGGCTGCAAAATTGAAACAGGGTATACATGGGATTTTAAACTGACGTACACGGAAGATGGAGAAGAAGAGTATGATGATTTGTCAACGCAGGAAGTGAATGAATTTCTTGCCGACAATGGACATGATGATACCATGATAATTGGTATTTCAATCAGACCATTTATGTACCCAAACACGATGTTTCTTACAGAGAAAGAAGCCAGGGAACATCTTAAGAGAAATTATTATCATTACTCAGAAGACGCACATACATATTGCATGGTTGCGTGGAGATCCCCGGAAGTAGAAAAATTATGGAAGATATTACGGGAAACAAAATGGGATTGCAAAGACAAAGAGCTTGAAAGCCATGAAGAAAAGTACATTCTACATTACTGTATTTCTCTCATGCAGGAGTTGGTCGGATGTTTCGAAGAATGGTACAGATGGGTACATGGAGAAAATGCAATAGAAGAGCTGAGTGAAGAAGAAAGGTTCTGCTATAACATGTCGTATTTCCATATTGTCCAGGAACTGTTTTTGTTTCGTACATCACATTCTGGAGGAACATCAACGAGGGCAAAATGCAGACAGTTTGGTGTTGATAGCAGTGAAAATGTCGAATTCAAATTCAGTGAGGAAGAAGATGGATAAATCAATAATAATGTTTGACACACCAGATTCTTGTGGAGAATGTTTCTGCCAGAAAGGGTATACAGTTTATGGTTATGCGTGTGGTCTCACAAATAGGATGAATAAAGATGCTCGCTGTAGGCCGGGTTGGTGCCCGTTGATACCACTTCCGGAACGCCATATAGCTTCGAAAACTGCAACGGGGTATGAAATTGGATACGAAGATGGATGGAATGAGTGTCTTGAAAAAATAGTGGGAGGCGAGTAATTTGAAAAGCTTAGAAAAAATATTGGAAAATCGTTGCATTTGGAATCACAAAACAATGTTTCCGGCGCATGAAGCAGAGATTGGACTTCCGGACTGTGGAATCTGTAGAGTGATATGGGAACGTGTGAATGGTTATGAACACGTAGCAGCCTCCCCGCAAGATCCTGGTTCACAAAATAAATACCTTCTTCCAACAGGGAACGATATGCGTGCATTAAAGGATATTTTCTTTGGAGATGAAGAAGTAGAGCACAAGTTTAGCATAAAGAAGTATCAATATGCAAATTTAAATGGAGCTGAAGGCTGGCTGCATTTATGGAAACCGATAGGACATGAAATTGATGAATTGGTAAAGAGAGAAGGTGAATAAATGAGAAATGTATTATTTTATATTGCAGGAGCTGCTACAGTAGGAGTGTTTTTTACATTATGGTGCGCGGTAGCAGTACAAAGAGTGAGAAAAGAAAGTGAAGAATCCAAGTACGGAGAGCTTTGTGCGAGGATTCAGAAACAGATCGATGAAACAAGAATGAGGATATCTTCTGTGAAAATGCAGCTTCATACAGCAGATCATGCTCTGGATCAGGCGTTGCTTCAGTGGAAGTATGAGTATTTGATGAAACAGGAACAATGGCTTATAGAACTGATGTGCGGAAAAATAGAAGAAGAAAAGCAGGAGGAAAAGCAATGAAATGTAGTATTAGCACATATTATAAAATTTTAGATGCGGAGCTGTATGACTTTGATGATGGCTATATGCAGCTGAATGTCGATATTGATACAAAAAACATCGATCTTGAAGAATATGTAAGCATGCAGAAAAAGAGCATTGCGGATATGTGCAATGTGCCGGAAGAAAAGGTAATTCCAATATCTCGATTAGAGTATGAAACATATACAGACGAGTAAAGAAAGGAAGCCCATATGTACAGTAAATGCCAGAAGTGTGGAAAGAAACTGACGGATCCGGAAAGCATCAAAAGGGGATATGGTCCGGAATGCTGGAATAGCCTAACTGCACATTATTACCGGAGCCCTGTTGACTGGGAAAACTACAGAGTACCTGGGCAGATGAACATCGAGGATTTTTTGGATATGGGAGGTGGGGACAATGGCGATAAGAAAGATATGCCCTGAATGCGGGCAGCAGTACGGCACCAGACCAGCAGTGTCGAGAAAGGATAGGAAAACAGAAATATGTCCTGACTGTGGAACAAAGCAGGCACTTGACACTGTGAGGGATTTGTTGGGACCGGAAATGACCGATCAGCAATGGGAAGGATATAAAAGTGGATTTTTAAAAAGGTCGAGGGAGGGACAGCATGGACAGAACACTTTATAATGCCAGCGGGTGTAAGGATAAGACCGCTCATGATGCGATTTGTTCTGCATCAAAACCGCAGACACAGGTTTTCAGATCTGACTGGACGCGGAGAGACAACGAGGCAGATATGTTCGTAAAGATGGTGAAACGTCTGGCAAAAGGATTTAATTTTAAACTTTGCGACAGAATTCGATTTGAGGATCCGGAAACAGGAAAGAAATATTTGTGAGGTATGGCATGGACACAGAGAAAAAAGTACAATTCGTAGAACTGACAAAAGAGGAAATTGATGCAATGATTCAGCAGGCTGCCCTTGCCGGAGCGCAGGTTGCGTCTGATGCAATGATGGTAGGACAGAGAAAAAGCGAGAAGGAGAAGATTGATCGTCGTTTGCATAATACTGATTTACTCCTTAGAAATTACAGAACTTTAAAGGCGAGCTACGAAAATGCCGTCTACAAGTCCAAGGAAGGGGAGGTTACAGAGGTGCTGGAAGACATCATGACCATGAAAGATGATAAGGTCATAGTGGAGAGCATCAAAACTTCGGCCAAAAGAACCGCTATCATGGTGCAGCATATTGACAAAATGCTTGATGTATACCGTATCTATTGTAGCAAATTATCGGAAAAAGATAAGAGACGCTATAAGATTATTAAAGCCCTTTACATATCAAAGACGCCAATGACAATTGCAGAAATTTCAAAAAAATTTTCGGTCAGCAAGGTCACTGTATATGAAGATATCAAAATTGCGAAAGAGCGCTTATCTTCGCTGTTTTTCGGAATTGACGGTCTGAAGTTTTTTTAATAAAATCAGAATAACGGAATCTGTTAACTTAACATTGACTTAATAACGAAAATGGTGTATGATATGCGGGTAAAATTTTAATCAAAAGCCATGAGCCACTGGGAAAAACCAGTGGCTTTTTTAATGCAATCTTGGGAGGGAGGAAAGGATAGAAAGATGGGAATGCTCCTTTAAAATATTTTAGAGGAGATTACGCATGAATGGAGTAACAATATTATTTGTATATGCAGTTATTATGATCCTGGCAACAGTGATTCTGACAAAGAAAGAAAAAAATGTGGAACGCTTCTGTGTTGGAAGCCGTTCTGAAAACTGGCTGATGTCGGCTCTCAGCATTGCGGCAACGTGGATCTGGGCTCCGGCATTATTTGTATCAACTGAGAAAGCATATTCTACCGGCTGGGTTGGCCTGTTCTGGTTTCTGGTTCCGAATGCCCTTTGTCTGGTGATATTCATTCCCTTTGCAAAGAAAATCCGGAAGGAAATGCCAGAGGGAATGACACTGTCTGGTTACATGAAAGAAAAATACAAATCCGATAGAGTAAAAAGAGTTTATCTCTTTCAGCTGATCGGACTGTCTGTTCTATCAACAGGAGTTCAGCTTCTTGCGGGAAGCCAGATTCTTAGTGCAGTAACAGGAATTTCGTTCAAAGCCATGACTATTCTACTTGCTTGCATAGCAATTTCATACTCCCTGTTTTCTGGAATCAAAGCATCTATGCTTACAGATGCTATTCAAATGGTATTCATGCTTGTTGCATGTAGCCTATTTGTAATATTCGGAGTAAGAAATACAGGAACACAGGGCATTATACAGGGCCTGAGCGGTATATCAGGAGACTGCACAACGCTCTTTTCTGGAAAAGGAGTAGAGATTTTCTTAGCCTTTGGGCTTCCGACAACGATCGGACTTTTATCCGGGCCGTTTGGCGATCAGAGCTTCTGGCAGAGGGCATTTGCAGTAAAAAAAGAGAAGCTGGGAAGAGCGTTTCTTCTTGGAGCAGTTCTTTTTGCAGTGGTTCCACTGTCAATGGGAATTCTTGGATTTATGGGGGCCGGTGCAGGATATCAGGCACAGAACCTTGGAATCATCAATTTTGAATTGATCCGCCACTTTTTCCCGTCCTGGGCAGTATTGCCGTTCCTTTTCATGATTGTTTCCGGCTTGCTGTCTACAGTGGATAGCAACCTGTGCGCAGTATCTTCACTTACGACAGATATTGCAGGAGGAAAAGACATCAGGAAGACCAGATCTGCAATGGCAGTGCTTCTGATCGCTGGCATTCTGATTGCAAATATCCCGGGAATTACAGTGACACATCTGTTTTTGTTTTATGGCACACTGAGGGCGTCAACATTACTTCCAACAGTCATGACGCTGAAAGGGGTAAGGCTGAATGCAAAAGGGATTATCGCAGGTGTGGTTACTGCACTGGCTGTAGGGCTTCCTGTATTCGCCTACGGCAGCGTTTTGAATAGTGGACCATATAAAACACTGGGAAGCTTGCTGACAGTCCTGTTGAGCGGACTTATCGCCTTGACTGCTTCCGGAAAGGAGAGACACTATGCTCGGTAGAAAACAATCCGTTCGAAATAATGAAGACTGGAAGAATGCGCTTGATCACATTGAAGAGACGGTGCCAAAGAAAGAACTGGATTCTCTTGTGAAAAAGACAGTGAAAGACATCAAAGAGAAATGCAAGGGGAAAAAGGCAGCCTATGCATGGAGTGCGGGAAAAGACTCACTGGTACTTGGAGAGATATGCGAGAAAGCCGGTATTGATCAGAGCGTCCTTGTAAGGTGCAATCTGGAATATCCGGCATTTATTGCATGGATAGAGCAGAATAAACCTTCTGGCCTTGAGATTATCAATACCGGACAGGATATGGAATGGCTGAAAAAGCATCCGGATATGTTATTTCCGGATAAAAGCAATAAGGCAGCGCAGTGGTTCCATATCGTACAGCACAGGGGACAGGCGCGATATTATAAAGAACATCAGCTGGAAATACTCCTGCTCGGACGCAGAAAGGCAGACGGCAATTATGTTGGAAAAGATAATATCTACACTAATTCAGCCGGAATCACCAGATACAGCCCTCTTGCAGAGTGGAGGCACGAAGATATCCTTGCATACATTCACTATTATGATGTGAAGCTCCCGCCTATATATGACTGGGAGAAGGGATATTTATGCGGTACACATCCATGGCCTGCCAGACAGTACATGGAGACAGAACAGCAGGGTTGGAAAGAAGTTTACGACATTGATAAGACCATAGTTGAAAATGCGGCACAGCATTTCGATGGAGCCAGAGAATTTTTAAAAGCTATCAAATAGCCGGTTGCAGCCGGAAGCCATTGCCCTTCAGAAATGGAGGACAAAATGAAGGTTATTAAAAAGAGACTGGATGATCTTAAACATCCAGAGAAAAATGTCAGAATTCATTCTGAACAGCAAATCAGGGAACTGAAACGCTCCCTTGAGAAGTTTGGACAGACCAGAGCTCTTGTTGTGGATGAAAATAATGTGATTCTGATCGGGAACGGCTTATATGAGGCTATGGTGAGCCTTGGTTATCAGGAGGCATCCGTATATGTAAAAACGGAACTTTCTGAAAATGATAAAAAGAAGCTTATGATAGCCGACAATAAGACTTATGCTCTTGGAATTGATAATCTGGATACATTGAATGAGTTTCTTGAGGAATTGCAGGGCGATCTGGACATTCCGGGATACGATGAAGAAATATTACAGCAGATGGTCGCGGATGCAGACGAAGTAACTGAGAAAATCTCTGAATATGGAACATTGGACGAATCAGAGATCCAGAAGATAAAGGAAGCCAATGAGAAACGAGAGCAGAAAGCGGCAGCAGCGGAAATATCTGACAATAATTCAGAGAACAGTTCGGAAAATCCGAACACTTCAGACAACCAATCGTCGGAAAGGCAAAATACCACTGAAACAGAACCGGAAATAACAGAAACCCGGAAGTTTGTTATCTGCCCGAACTGCGGTGAAAAGATATGGCTGTAAAACGTTGTGAAGCCAATATCGATGTTGTGAAAGCTGCAGAGATCCGGATAAAAAACGTGTTCGGAAACGGGCTACCAGTGTTCTTTTCTTTCAGTGGGGGAAAGGACAGCTTATGCGTGGCGCAGCTGATGGTCAATCTGGCCAATCGAGGTGAGATTGACATGAAACAACTTACAGTGCAGTTTATAGATGAAGAAGCAATCCTTCCTTGCATGGAGGATATGACAAAGAAGTGGCGGCGCATCTTTATGATGATGGGAGCAAAGTTTGAATGGTATTGCGTAGAAGTAAAACATTTTAACTGCTTCAATGAACTGTCAAATGATGAAACATTTATCTGCTGGGATTCCGCAAAACAAGACGTATGGGTAAGACAGCCGCCTTCCTTTGCGATAAGGAACCATAAACTGTTACGTCCAAGGATTGATGCTTATCAGGATTTCCTGCCAAGGACAACCGTATCAGGAATTACAATGGTCGGTATCCGTACAGCGGAATCTGTACAGAGGCTTCAGAATATTGCGTCTATGACAAAAGCAGGAAACAAAATGACTGCAAAAAAGCAGGTATTTCCCATTTATGATTGGACGGACAATGATGTCTGGCTCTTCCTTCTGAGAAATCATGTAGATATCCCGGAGATATATTTGTTCCTCTGGCAGTCAGGATCCAGTAAAAGGCAGATGCGAGTATCCCAGTTCTTTTCTGTTGATACAGCAAGAAGCCTTGTGAAGATGAATGAGTATTATCCAGATCTTATGGAACGGATCATCAGAAGAGAACCGAACGCTTATCTGGCTGCCCTGTATTGGGACAGCGAGATGTTCGGCAGAAGTTCCAGAAAAAGGAAAGAGGCGGAAGAGGGACAGGAGCAGAGAGATTATCGACAGGAGCTGATACAGCTTTTTAATCACATGGACGTTTTTTTCGACACTCCGCATAAAAGGCATGTGGCAGAACGATACCGTAATTTCTTTATGGCGGTATCAGCAATAGCTACATCGGCCGATTGCAAGCACATATACGAAGGACTGATATCCGGAGATCCCAAAATGAGGGCATTCCGGGCACTGTACCAGAGAGTATATGGACGTTATATCAACGATGCGAAGAAAGGAGAACACCATGGACAATAAGCTGTCAGCACCATCTAGGACCATGCATTGGGTAGATAGGAATAAGATCAAACCAAATGATTACAACCCGAACAAAGTTTCGAGACAAAATCTGGAACTGCTCACACAGTCTATCTTTACAAACGGATGGACGCTGCCAATTGTGGTAAGACCAGACGGTACTATTATTGATGGATTCCACAGATGGACGGTTGCAGGACCTGACTGGAAGTACGTTCCTCCTTCGGAAGAAGATGATCGCAGGACATTATACGAACGTCTTGAGGGAAAAGTGCTTGTAGTGATTGTTGATCATAAAGATAAAGCGAAAAATATTTACGGTACCGTTACCCATAATAGGGCAAGAGGTACCCATTTGCTCGAACCTATGAAGAAAATCGTTAAAGAACTCATGGACGAAGGCAAAACAGTTGAAGAAATCGGAAAACAGCTTGGAATGAGACCGGAGGAGATCTTCCGATTGTCAGATTTTTCAAAAGAAGACTTCTTGAAGATGATGACAAAAGGGGTGACGGGCTATTCAAAAGCTGAATTTATTACAAAAATTTAATATTGTTCTACGACATATAGAACAGAAAGCAGGGAGAGGGAGTGCAACCTCTCCCTTTTGCATATGCCGAAATAAGATGATGGAGGGGAGGGGTGTCCATTGGCAAGGGCAAGAAGTCCCAACAGCATTGAAGCTGAGGAAATGTATAAGAACGGGATGAAACTTGTTGACATTGCCAAGAAGTTGGACGTCCCGGCCAGCACAGTTCGGCGGTGGAAATCAACACAGAATTGGGACGGAAAGACAAAAGGAAAGAAAAACGAACGTTCGCAAAAGAAAAAAACGAACGCTCGCCATAAAGGTGGACAGCCTGGAAACAGAAATGCAGTTGGAAATAAGGGCGGTCCACTGAAACCGGGAGATAAGATTGCAGAGAAACACGGAGCATATTCCTCTGTATATTGGGATGTCCTTGATGAGTCTGAAAAAGATATGATCGAAGATATCCCGATGGATGAAGAAATGCTCCTGATCGAACAGATTCAGCTCTTTGCCGTGAGGGAAAGAAGGATTATGATTGCAATCAATAAATACCGGAACATGAAAGGTGAAGTATCCCTGTATGGATTCAACCGAAGCGAAAGCAAAAGGACATTCAAAACAGAAGAGGACAAGCAGCTCTACGAAGAACGCATAGAGAAGAAAATATCTGCTGAAGAACGTCTGCCGGGAGATATGTATAACATGCAAACCACAATGGAAAACAAGGACAATATGATTGCCAGACTTGAAAAAGAGCTGTCAACTGTACAGTCAAAGAAGACAAAGGCTATTGAAGCACTTGCGAAGCTGAGACTTGAAAAGCAGAAGATAGCCGGAGAAAGCAAGGGCAATGAGGTTGTTCGTGCATGGGCCGAAGCTGTGGTAAAAGCAAGGGAAGGAGAGAACAAAGATGGATGATATTCAGTTCTCTGAATTCCTTGATGAAAGCATACCGCTGTGGCGAAATGATCCGGTTATGTTCTTCCGGGAGGTGCTCAACTTTGAACCTGATGAATGGCAGGCAGAAGCTGCAAGAGATTTGGCGGCAAACCCGAAGGTCAGTATTAAATCTGGACAGGGTGTAGGAAAGACTGGTCTTGAGGCAGCAGTATTTCTTTGGTTCATAACCTGTTTCCCATATCCAAGAATCGTTGCGACAGCACCAACCAAACAGCAGTTGCACGATGTCCTCTGGTCTGAGATTTCTAAGTGGATGAGCAAGTCTGAGTTGCTCTCTATGCTTCTGAAATGGACAAAGACCTATGTTTATATGGTTGGCAATGAAAAGCGTTGGTTTGGTGTTGCTAGGACTGCTACAAAGCCAGAGAATATGCAAGGCTTCCATGAAGATAATATGCTTTTTATCGTTGATGAAGCATCCGGTGTTGCGGATCCGATCATGGAGGCTATCCTTGGTACCCTATCCGGATCAAATAATAAACTTCTTCTGTGCGGAAACCCAACACGAACATCTGGAACATTCTATGATTCGCATACCAGAGACAGGGCACTGTATAAATGCCACACTGTATCATCTGCAGACAGCAGTAGAACAAACAAAGAAAATATTGATTCGCTCATAAGGAAGTATGGATGGGATTCAAACGTAGTCCGTGTCCGTGTCCGTGGAGAATTTCCGAATCAGGAAGATGATGTATTTATTCCGTTAAGCCTGATCGAGCAGTGCAGCAGTAAATTGCTAGAACTTGATGATTCAGCTGGGATGCAGTTTGTATCACTGGGGGTAGATGTGGCCCGTTTCGGAGATGATGAAACGATCATATATCGTAATTATCATGGTCATTGCAAAATAGTCCGAAACAGGCGAGGACAGAACCTGATGGCCACTGTAGGTGACATCGTAAAGGAATTCAAAAAGATATACAGGGAGTATTCAAAGTATGAAGGCAAGGTGTATGTACAGATTGATGACACCGGTCTTGGTGGAGGTGTTACTGACCGTCTGAAGGAAGTTCGGAAAGAACAGAAGCTGTATAAGATGCAGATTATTCCGATAAATGCAGCAGAAAAGATTGAGACCGATACGGCAGCAGGTAAAGATGCAGCTGAAAAGTACAATAACCTGACCACCGCCATGTGGGCCAGCATGCGAGATCTTCTGGATAACAAGCAAATTGTAATTGAAGACGATGAGCAGACGGTCGGCCAGCTTTCCTCCAGAAAATATACAATGACGAGTAACGGAAAGCTTGAAATCGAATCAAAAAAAGAAATGAAGAAAAGGGGGCTGGATTCCCCCGACCGAGCAGATGCTCTTGCTTTGGCATTGTATCTCGGAAAGATCAAGAAACACACAGGCACAGCACCTGGAGTCAAAGAATTACAGGAGCTGACCAAAGACAATTACTGGGGCTGATATAGCCGGAAAGAGGGGTGATGAACATGAAAGAGTATGGACGGATTGGACAGAAACGCTGGGAAGGACAGTTTTATGAGGAATTTCTTCCGGAACTGTCTGGAATGCGTGGGATAAAGGTATTTCAAGAAATGAAAGAGAATGACGATACCGTTGGAGCCATTCTTTTTGCAATTAAGATGTTGATCCGGCAGGTTGAGTGGCATGTAGAGCCGGGAGGTGACAGTGCCAAAGACAAGGAAGCTGCAGAGTTTGTTGAAAGCTGTATGGACGACATGCAGGCCACATGGACAGATACCATTTCGGAAATCCTGTCATTCCTGCCTTACGGTTGGAGCTTCCATGAGATTGTATATAAGCGCCGAATGGGTAAAACAAAGAACCGAAGATCATCAAGCAAATACTCTGATGGACTGATAGGTTGGCAGAAACTTCCTCCGAGAGCACAGGATACCTTGTACCGCTGGGAATATGATGATAGTGACAATCTGATTGGAATGACACAGCAACCGCCTCCGGATTATGGACTGTTTACTATACCGATGAGTAAAGCAATGCTATTCCGAACGGAGAGCGTAAAAGACAATCCAGAAGGTCGGAGTATTTTAAGAAACGCATATCGCTCCTGGTATTTTAAACGGAGAATCCAGGAAATTGAAGCTATCGGAATTGAACGAGATCTTGCAGGTCTGCCAGTTATTCATGCTCCTGAAAATTTAGAAATATGGGATAGTCAAGATCCTGACATGGTTAAAATTAATGGAGCACTTATTACCATGGTAAAGAACCTTCGCAGAAATGAATCCGAAGGGCTTGTTCTTCCGCATGGATACGAAGCGGAACTTCTGAGCACCGGAGGCACAAGACAATTTGACACCAATGCAATCATAAACAGATACGATACGAAGATCGCCCAGACAGTCCTTGCAGATTTTATTATGCTTGGACATGAAAAGACTGGAAGCTTCGCGCTAAGCTCGGACAAGACAGAATTGTTTTCTGTTGCGCTCGGAGCTTTTTTAGATATTATTTGCGAGACGTTCAATAACCAGGGCATTCCTTCGTTGATAGACATCAATGGTTCCCATTTCGATGGAATTGAGGACTATCCTACACTCGCCCATGGAGATGTGGACAAACGGGATATCACGAAACTGTCAACATTCCTGAAGGATATGGTCGGCACGGGAATCTTGATACCTGATGAAGAACTGGAAGATTATGTCAGGGAGGCAGCAAACCTGCCGGAAAGAACGGAAGTTCCAGATTCCAGAGAGAAAGATGAACGGCGAGAAGCACAGCGCAGAGCACCGGAGAAGACAGCAAACGAACCTGATGGACCAGAGGTGGATCCAGAAGAGAATCAAGATGCTGAGGAAGCCAAGAAAAGGTTAGGCAGGTGATTTGATGATGCGAAAAATACGGCCACGATCAAGGGCTGTTAAAAAAAGCGAAGAATCACAGAGAGTACTGGATGCACTTGACGCCTATCTCGAGGGAAATATTGATGAACCAGTAAGATGGCTTGTTCGATTCTGGCAGGATCAGGCAGCAGTCATGCTGTACAGAGAACTGCGAGAACTCGTAATAGGAGAAACAGATCCGGAAAGCCTTTTTGATATATGGTTCCAGGATTATTCGAAGATGCTGTCAGAAAAAATGACACCTGTATGGGAACAGGCGTTTCTTGAAGGGTGGAAAAACAATTCTCTCTTTTGTGGAGCAGAAGATGCAATAAGCTCTGAGAGCTGGGTTCGAAGCTGGATTGTTGATCATACGGGAGATTTGATAACAAATTGTTGTAATGAGCAGGTGAGCGCAATTCGGTATCTGATCGCTGAAGCTGAATCTCTTAATATGAGCAGTGCTGAAACGGCAAGATATATCCGGCCAACAATAGGACTGACAGAGAGACAGGCTGCGGCGAATCTCAAATATTACAACTCCATCAAGGAAAGGCTGACAACGGATCATCCGAGAATGAAACCTGAGTCAATTGAGCGGAAAGCGAGGGAGGCTGCTTCAAAATATGCAGAAAGACAGCAGCGGTATAGGGCAGAGACTATAGCCAGATCGGAAATAGCACAAGCCTATAACCATGGCGCAGATGCTTTTGTGAGGGAAGCGGTAACTGCAGGGAACCTTCCGGAGATGGAAAAAGAGTGGTCAACAGCTTTGGACGGCCATGTGTGTGCATCATGTGCAGCTCTTGAAGGCACTAAGATAGGAATGGATGATGAATTCGAAACAGTATCCGGAAGGAGAGAGATTGCAACGTCTATTCCACCATTACACCCGCGCTGTAAATGTGCGGTGAAGTATGTGAGGGTGAAGAATGAAAACATTCAATGAAATAATGAAAATAAGGGACGAACCGGTTGAAAAGCCGGAGGTAACAAAAAGAAAGTTCCAGGTAAAGAAGACAAATAATGAAAAAATGCAGGCATTCGGCTGGGCCAGTGTTGCTATTGCTGAGAATGGAGAAACTCTGGAAGACTGGCAGGGCGACATCATAGAGCCTGATGAACTTGAAAGCGCCGCTTACAAGTTTGTTGATCTCTACCGGGAAGGTGGAGAGATGCACGAAAGAGGAGGGGTTGCTTATCTGATCGAGAGTGTTGTATTTACGGAAGAGAAGATGGCGGCAATGGGAATACCGGAAGGTACGCTCCCTGTTGGATGGTGGATAGGCTTTCAAGTAACAGATGCGGATGTTTGGGAGAAGGTAAAAGATGGAACTTACAGTATGTTCTCCATTGAAGGGAAAGCAGAAAGGGTAGAAGTAAACAATGAATAAGTATATTGGAACAAAGCTTGTTGAGGCAGAAAAAGCAACTCTTGCAGAAGCACAGGCATTAAAAACAGGTGCCTGCGATACCATTGAAGAAGCAAGAAGAAGGTTTGGAGGTTCAGATGATGGCAATCCGGGATATGTAGTTAAATATCCGGATGGATATATCAGCTGGTCTCCGAAAGATGTGTTCGAACAGTCTTATATGCAGGTTCAAGAGGATCCGAAACTGATATCTGGCGTATTAATAGGAGAACACATGGTGAATGATTTTATCAGTTACACCAAAACCAGTACCGTAGGTTATAAGACGGTAATGGTTCGTTGCGTACTTCGAAATGGTTTTGAGATCATTGAAACATCTACATGTGTAGATGCTCAGCTCGGAGAAGAAATCTGCATGAAGAAGATAAAGGATAAGATCTGGTATCTTTTAGGATTTCTGCTTCAGACAGCGTGGCATGGAATTAAATAAATGTGATCAATAGGCGTCCAAAAGGGCGCTTTTTTGATAAATAAAAGCGAAAGGAGGAAGCATTGTGGCAACAAAACTGAAAGGCCTGGAAGTAGGTAAAGTAGATTTCGTTGATGAAGGCGCAAATCAGAGAGCTGATATCAAACTGCTGAAAGGCAAGAATAAAGCAGAGGAAACATCAGACCCGGAAATCGGACTATTTAAACGATTCCTGAACTGGATCAGCGGAGAGGTGCAGAAATCAGCCACGACATTTGATGAACATATCAACGCTGTGAGCATGGACGCAATCCGGGATGAAATCTGGTCTGTATGTTACGCCCTGCAGAATTCACTTAATTCAATCCTGTGCGACCCAGAACTGGACAGCAGCGGGAAGCAGAGTGCAATGGATACAAGCATTGAACAGTTCGCTACAGCTATGAAGGAATACATTCCCGGATGGGCTGGGGGAACATCTGCAAAAATCAAAAAGAATCTGGATGCGCCTGACGAAACAGATCTTCCTATGGTGATGAAAGCGCATAGCAATCTGGAGGAAATCATTCAGAAATCCGTAGAAACGAAAGGAGAATTGGAAGACATGATTAAAATCGACAAGTCAAAAATGTCTGCTGAGGAAAGAGCGACATATGATGAACTTATCAAAAAGTTTGCCGTAGAGACAAACGAGGAGCCGTCTATCGAGAAGAAAGCACCGCAGAAAAGCGAAAAAGAGGAAAACCCAGACGTTCTCGATGATGATGGAACTGAAAAGAAAACAGATACAAAGAAATCTTTTGCACCGCCAGAACAGAATACAGACGATGATATTTACAAAGGACTGCATCCTCTTGTAAGAGAAAAACTGGAAGCTCTCGAGAAAAGAGCGGAGGAAACGGAAGACAGAGAACTTTATGCAGTTGCTAAGAAGTACGAAATTCTTGGAGAGAAGCCAGAAGAACTGGCTAAGACCTTGAAAACGCTGAAAAGTGCAGGTGGAACTGCCTACAATGATATGATCGGCGTTCTCGACAGAAATGTGGCAATGGTCAACAACTCTGGCGTATTTGGAGAAATCGGAAAATCATTCTCTGGCGGAACTGCAGCAGTCAAGAAGTCTGCAGCAGAAGGAAAAATCGATAAGATTGCAAAGGGATTGATTGAAAAAGATCCTTCCATGCCATATAACATGGCACTGGCAAAAGCCTGGGAAGCACATCCGGAGCTTGTAGCTGAGTATGAAAACGAAGCCGGATACTAAGAAGGAGGCGAATGATAATGGGTAAAAATTTTAATGGAACACAGATCAACCAGTCACCAACTATTTCCGAAAAGGCAGGAGCAGATGTTGCTGACATCCGTAACCTTATTCTGAAATACGATACTGATGGTAATGTGGTTGTCGCTGCCGATGGCACAGCACCTCTGCTTGGCGTTTCTATTATCGAAGGTGGATATAATGACATTTCCGGTGTAGAAGCTGGAAATGTTAAGAAGGGTGAAGACGTTGATATCCTGATTAAGGACATCGGATTCGTCATTGCTTCCGCTGAGATCAAGAAAGGGCAGGAGGTTACTGCGACCACCGGAGGAAAAGCGGCAGTTGCGGCAGCTGGTGATTACGTGATCGGGGTAGCTCTTAACAATGTATCTGCTGGAGGCTACAGCAGACTGCAGCTTTCTAAATACCAGAAGGCAAAAGCATAATCTTGATAAAGGAGGATAATATTGATGAGAAACACAGCAGCAGGAATCCAGTTTGAAATCGCAAAAGGCGCATTCAGACCTCACACAGCACTTACAAACATGGCTCTGGCATATTACCAGAATGCAGCTAACTACTTCGCAAAGGCTCTTTTCCCAACCTGTCCGGTAAGTCTTTCTTCTGACAACTACTATGAGTTCAGCAAGGAAGATCTTCTGAGAGATAACTGGAGCAGAAAACCTGCTTATGGAAAAGTTGATCCTACAGTAGTAGGCGAGAGCATGAAACCTTATGTATGCCAGGTAGACCAGATGATCATGGGAACTGATCAGATTCGCCAGACCGATCTCAGTAGAAGACAGGGACCAACCACAATGCAGCCTAAACAGCAGAGAGTAAAAACCATTGCAGAACAGGCAAATATCCATCAGGATCGTCTGTTTGCGGAAAGCTACTTCAAAGCCGGCGCATGGAAGAATGAACTTGAAGGAGTAGACAATACCTCTCCAAGCACAAACCAGTTCATTAAATTCAGCAATGCAAACTCTGATCCTATTGCATTTATCGATAGCGAGAAGACAAACATGAATCAGCAGACAGGACGCATGCCGAACCGCCTCGGCCTTGGTATCAATGTATTCAATGCCCTGAAGGTGCATCCGGCAATCCTTGAAAGGGTTAAATATGGTGGAAGCACTGCAAACCCAGCGTCTGTAACAGAAAACGTTCTGGCACAGCTCTTCGGAGTAGAAAAGATCGTGGTGCTTAAATCCATCATGAACAATGCCGGCATGGGAGAAGATGAAAACATGCAGTACATCGGAGATCCGGATGCATTCCTTCTTGCCTATGCCACAAACGCACCGAGCATTGATGAACCGTCTGCCGGCTACATCTTTACATGGGATATGCTTGGAAATGGACAGATACTTCCGATTCTGAACTATCTTGGCGAGAATGGAACACATACAGAATACGTGGAAGGACTTATGGCAACAGATATGCATAAGACATCCGATGATCTGGCGAGATTCTACAAATCTGCAGTCTAAGGAGGTGCCATATGAAGCTTGTTGCAAATAAACCATGCACTCTGAGCGGAAAACGATACTTCATCGGAGAGGAAATCCCGGCCGAAGCAGTCACTGATCCGGTAGCTCTTGAAAAAATGGGAGTGCTGACTGTGATTCGTGACGGTATTCCGGTTGAAACACTTGAGGAATGCGTGGCATCAGTCGGAGAAGTATTCTTCAAAATCGAAATCGTAAAAGGAGATAAGGGCTTCGATTTGGACGTTACAGAGCCTCAGCTTCAGGAAGCAGTAAAAACTATGCAGATGAACCAGAAGGATGCTGTAGCTCATATTAGAGACACTGTAGAGGATAATACAGTGCTTATCTTTCTGAATGCAGTAGATTCGAGAACTGCTGTAAAGAAAGAAGCTGAAACTAAGGCGAAGAGCCTTGGAGAACTGGAGGAAAGCGCAGGTGATGCCTGATGCCTGGAACATATCAGTACGAACCGGGAAATATTGCTGAATACGGAAAAGACCGTATGCGTTTTGAACTCGGAGATGTAATGGTCGAGGGAAAAGAAAAGACTTGTGCGCTCTGCGATGAGGAATACAATGCGGTACTTCCAGAAAAGATTCCAACTACAAGGCAATGGAAAAAGGCAAAACTCCGATGTCTTGAAAGCATTATGCGTAAGTTTGCATTCGAACCTGATACGAAAGTAGGCCCGCTCTCCTTATCCATGGGGGAACGGGCGAAGCTGTGGAAAGAAATGTATGAGGATCTGAAAAAAGATCTGAAAGCCAGTGCAGCTTCGGTAGAAGCAATTCTTCCGTTGGCAGAAAATCCAGAAACAGGGCGGATAACACCGCCTTATTTTTATGCCGGAATGATGTCGCATGAGGAAACAGAGGGGGAAGACATATGATGTTTGGAAACGCAATGTACCTTCGTCCGGGGAATCTCTGGAAGAACTTCCGGGTATTGAAGATGCATGTGGACAATGTAGATGGATATGCAAAGAACTCATATGAGGATACGGGAACTATAGTGGATGGAATTCTTGCACAGGCGACTTCGAATGAGAGGGAGCTGACAAAACACCTATGGGACCAGAAACTGCATTCCCTGACGCATACCCTTGTGGTATCTGGAAGATGTGATCTCAAAAAGTCAGATATTCTTGCATATGAGGAAAAAGCATATTTAGTTCTTGCTGTTGATAATGCCGGAGACCTTGGGTTTGCCGGCATTGCCTATCTTGAAGAAAGGAATGATCTGAAATGAGTCCGGAGGCAGCAGCGGCAGCTGTACAGGAAGAAGTAAAGAACCGCGTAGAGCAAACCAAACGACAGGTTGATGTAAAGATGATGCAGGGTGCCAATGAACTCAGGAACGCCGCTCTTACGGTATTGGCCAATCCAAGTCCTTCAGCTCCCGGAAGTCCACCTGGTGTAAGGAGTGGAAACCTGAGAAGAAACTGGAATATGTACAGTTCTGGCGGTGGAGGAAATGGCATATTCGGAATCCAATCTGGAATGCACTACTCGGGATACCTGGAACATGGAACAAGCAAAATGGCAGCCCGTCCTTATGTTGAAAAAATCAAAGAAACTGCAATGCCGGAGATTCTGGCATTGTTCTCGGAGTTAGGAGGATAAATGTTACTGACTGAAGAAACAAAGAAAGTTATAAATCTTGCTGAAATCGGAAGAGGATCTCTTGTCTCGGCAAAAAATAAAACCTGGGATAAAGCGCAGTCTGGAATAGTAACAGAAGTGACTGCTGACACCATCACAGTTTTATTCCTTCCGGAAACACAGAATATCCAGAATCATTTCGCAATCCAGGCTGAGGCTATTGAAAAAGGAATGTGGACTATCAGATATTCTTCTGACGGAATGGAAACGGTGAACGTATATGAGGGGAGTGTAGAAAATGGATCTGAATCAGTTGCTGTATAGAAGATTATCTCAGGACAACCTTCTGAACGGAACTCTGTCCAAGTACGCAGATAAGCCGGCCATCTTTAACACAGAGTTTCCTCCTGATCAGCAGGAGGGATGGAATGGGAAAAGCCAGTATCCGAGGATTTCTTATGTCTTCAACAAACAGGTGGATACAAAGCGGTCTTCATCTGGCCAGCTTGATGTCGCATTGTACGACATCATGGATCCGCTTGAAGTAGAGAAGATAGAAGTTGCTATCAGGAATTGTCTTCAGGACGTGGTGATGAAACCAGAAGGGGAGGCACCTATGTGCTTTGCATGGGCCAGAAGCGAACCTTACATCTTGGAAGGAAACGCAGTGCTGTGCAAAGAAATTGTGTTCGATATTCTGGAATACCCTGCACAGGAAACTACGGATCCAGATCCCGTTATGGCGTTGAACAGGTATATTAAGAAGCTTTTCCCAGAATGCATAGTTTTTGGAATTGATGAGTTATCAGAATACACCATTCCGGCAGATACTCCTGTTTTCTATTCTGGACTGAAATCAATTGACAGCACAGATGGTCATTGCAGGAGTAGCCTGTCGTGGTTCAATGCAGTTATTTCGGTGCATCTCCTGTGCCCGAAACCGTCATTGCGGTTGAAGATGATGGCCGCACTTCACCAGAGCTTAGCGAAGGATGAAGAGATCATCATGTTTGATGATTCCCCAATGGTCGTGAAAGCTCTGAAAATGAACAACAATGCTGATTACCTTAGAGAGGGGCAGATGTCTCTGACAGGGTATTATGCGTGCTTAAAAGACGCATTTAAGCAGCCTGGTATATCAGGCGTAACAGTCAACGATCTTACATGAAAGGAGTAAGCAATGGCAGAAAAAGATATCAAGAAGACACCGGCTGCGACACAAACAGTACAGCCGTCCGCTGACAAGTACACCATCCAGGAACTTGAAAATGCAAGCACAAAAGTATTTGGAGTTCCTCGCGAATGTGCAGTAGCAGCCTTCAAAGGCTGCAAAAAAACAGAAATGACTGTTGCGGAAGCGAAACAGATCATTGATAGATTCATGAAAAAGGAGGTCAAATAAATGGCAGGTTATTTTTCTCTTGGAGAAAACAAAATCCGTCCCGGTGCATACTTCAATGTACAGAAAAGAGGGGACGAAACAAACTTTGGAGCAATTGATGGTGTTGTAGCAGTGCTTTTCAAGTCTTCAATCGGACCACTTGGAAAAGCTACAGTTCTTCCGGCATCTGAAGGATATGAAAATACCTTTGGTACTGGAGGCACCACAGATGCATTAAGAGAAGCGTTCTATGGAGGCGCTGTCAAACTTATCGCTGTTCGAGTAGGAAACGGTGGTACGGTTGGCAGCGCCTCTCTTGCTTGTGCAACAGGCAAGGCAAAGCTTTCAACAAAATATCCAAGCGGTGCAAAATTTACAGCAACAATCAGAGAGAAGCTTGGCGATTCCTCAAAGAAGGAGTGCATCGTATATTTGGATGGCTCTGAGTTCGAAAAGGTAACATTTGCAGCAGGAGCAGAAGAAGCTACTGCACTGAAAGAAGCATTTGCTTCCTCAAAGAACTTTGTAGTCGATATTACTGACGCATCAGGAGCCGTTACAGCGGTTAGCCAGTCGGCTTTCGCAGATGGTGCAGATCCGACAGTAACAAACGCAGACTACAGTGCCGGATTAAAAGAAGTGGAGAAATATTACTTCAACACCATTTGTGTTGATACAGAAGACGCCGCTGTCCATGCATTGGTAGCGGCATTTCTTGACCGAATTTATCTGGCTGGCTCTTTTGGAATGGCAATTGTCACTCCAAAACCTTCCTCTTCACTGGAAGATAGGATGACATCCATCTCCAGCTTCGATACCGAAAACGTAATCGCGCCGCTGAATGCGAATGCCAATGCCGGCAATGAAGAGCTGAAAGGATATCAGGTGGCTGCGTATATTGCGGGTGTTGTAGCCGCTACTCCTGCGAACCAGTCCGTGACACACGCTACTCTTAGCAGATACAGCGTTCTGAATGAAATCCTTACAAATACAGAGATGGAAGTAGCTGAAGAAAAAGGCTGCCTGGTCCTCTCTACGGCTTCTGATGGGGCTGTATGGCTTGACAATGGTGTTAATACCTTGGTTCATCCGGATGCCAACCACGACAGCGGATGGAAGAAAATCCGTAGAACAAAGACCCGTTATGAACTTCTGAACAGAGCAAATGCAGCAGCTGACGCACTGGTTGGAAAGGTTGATAACGATACAAACGGAAGAGCCACTATCATGGCAGCTATCCAGGGTATCTGCAATGCCATGGAGGCAGAAGGAAAGATCCAGTACGGCAATGTAACTGAATCTACAACTGTTACTACTGATGGAGACACCTGTGGATTTGATATCGAAGTGATCGATCTGGATTCTGCAGAGCACATCTATCTGAATTACTACTTCCAGTTCAGCACTATTGTTGCTGCATCTGGAGAATAAGAAAAGGGGGAATAAATAATGCTGAATAAGAGCGCGGCTACTGATGCCAGACACAGCAGATCCGGCAAAGATGCGATGCTTTATAACTCTGCTGGAAAACCATTTGCACAGGTTGAAAGTTTCACTACTAAAGGTTCATTTAATAACTACAAATATGCGCCTCTTGGCCAGAACAGAGAGCTTGAGGTTAATGGAACCGTAGGAGTTACCGTAAACATTTCCGAAATCGTAGTTCTTGATGGTGAGCTGTTTAATGCGGTTATCAATGCTATTGCAAACGGAGAATCTCCTGTTCTGATGTTTACAGGAGTTATCGAAGGAAGAAATGGATCACAGGAACGTGTGACCTACAGAGAGTGTATCCTTTCCGGAGACAGCGATATCCAGAACGTAGCTACAGGCGATGTGCTGAAAAGATCTTTTGCCCTGCACTGCAATGGCAAGGTTGAGAATAAGAGCAAACTGACAATCTGATTTCTATTAAGAGGGGCTGGGCATCAGCCCCTCGTTTTTAACAGGAGGAAAAGAAATGGCAAATAAAGACTTTATGGATCCGGAATTAACTGAGGAAGAGAAAAGAGAAACTATCCTTGCAAACGAGGATGATTATCTGGAAGGATTATTGGCAGCTGCTGATAATGCAGCAAATGACACAAAGAAGATCGAGATCATTCGTAACGAACGGAAGTATTTCTCCTTCAGTATTCATTCGCTGACTGATGAAATGTTAAAAGATATTCGAAAAAAATACACAAAATATACAAAGAATCGCCGCCAGGGCATCCGGGTTGCGGACGAACTGGATATGCCAAAGTACAGGGCTTCCGTGATCTACAACTCTACTACGGAAGAAGACAAGGCCAAACTGTGGGATAATCCGGCTGTCAAAAAGGGCCTGGAAGCAAAAGGCATCTGTATTATCAATGCTCTCGATGTAATTGACGCTGTTCTCCTTCCGGGAGAAAAAGACCGCATTATGGAGATTATTGATGATGTTAATGGTTTCAATAATGAAGAAGTGAAGGCTGAAACTGCAAAAAACTGATTATGGCCGGTGGAAAGTCAACATTGCTCCACCACATATTTCAACGCCAAGGTTTATTGCCGAGTGAAGTAATGAGTTTGCCCTCTGGAGAGAGGGCTTTTCTTTTTGCTTCAACCAGGCTATGGATCGAGGCGAATACGAAAAAGGGGTGACATGGTAAATGGGAGAAACAATTAGAATTGAAATTCCTGTATCTGTGAATGATAATACAGACCCTGGCCTATCAAATATCACGAATAAGATGAACACCCTGGCCACTGCCGCCCAGAAGGTAAATCGGATCCTGTCATCTGGATTAAAAACCAGAGGGATTGAACGAACAGCAGAGAGAGTGGAACGAACGCTTGGACGTGAGCACTCTATTGAAGTTTCGGCAGATGACAATGCCACTCCGGTTCTTTCAAGAGTCGAAGATGCAGCTGAAAGAGTAGGAGGAATTTCAGCAGATATTGAGATAGGAGCAAACGACAATGCTACTGCCGAAATATCTGGTGTCGAGGATGCAGCAGTAACCCTTGACGGAACAAGTACTGATGTAGAACTGGGGGCGGATGATAATGCCACCGGGGTGGTAAATAGTGTTGGAGATTCACTGTCTGTTCTAAACGGAAATGAAGCGGTAGTAGAGCTTACTGCGGACGACAATGCTACGATGCAAATTATGGATGTGGAGGATGCACTGGCCGCCTTGAATGGTGAAGTGGCTGTGGCCTCAGTGGAAGCTGATGATACAGCCACGGAGATAATCCGAAGTGCCGAAGATGCAGTGGCCACATTCGATGGAACTTCCGGGACAGCGGAACTGGGGGCAGATGATAATGCAAGTCCGATCATCGACGATGTGAGGGACAAAGCAAAAGCCTGGGACGGAAGCGTTTTTACGGCAACTATGAGTATAGTAGATGCTGCTACTGCTCCAATGGGAGCGGTTTTAAATGCTGCAAAGAATCCAATAGCACAGGGCGCAACATTCCTTGGAGTGAGCGCAGGACTGGCTGATACTGTGAATACATACAAAGGGTTTGAGAGTATGATGTCGCAGGTCCAGGCTATATCTGGCGCTGCAGGGAAAGAGTTTGATGATCTGACCGCAAAAGCACAGGAAATGGGTGCAACTACGAAGTTTACTGCTACTGAAGCGGCTCAGGCATTTAATTACATGGCTATGGCAGGTTGGAAACCAGAACAAATGACCGCTGGTATATCCGGTATTATGAGCCTGGCAGCAGCTTCCGGCGAAGATCTGGCAAGCACCTCGGATATTGTTACGGATGCTTTGACAGCTTTTGGACTGAAAGCAAAAGATGCCGGGCATTTCTCGGATGTCCTTGCAAAGGCGTCCGCTAGTTCGAATACAAACGTAGGCATGCTGGGTGAATCATTCAAATATGTTGCTCCGGTCGCAGGAGCCATGAAATATAGCGTCGAAGATACTTCTTTGGCATTAGGACTTATGGCTAACAGTTCAATTAAAGGAAGCATGGCCGGTACAGCCTTAAAGACATCCCTGGCTAACATGGCAGCGCCAACTAACAGCATGGCAGAGGCTATGGACAAATACGGCATTAGCCTGACCGACAGCTCTGGAAACATGAAAACGCTGAAAGGTGTCATGGATAATTTGCGAAGCAGTTTAGGAGGTCTTTCTGAGACTGAACAGACAGCGGCGGCATCCACCATTTTTGGAAAAGAGGCTATGAGCGGTATGCTTGCTATCATTAATGCTTCAGAACAGGATTATAACGATCTTTCCAATGCAATCGGAAATTCAAAAGATGCCGCACAGGATATGGCTGACACCATGTTGGACAACCTGGCAGGCTCTATGACTCTTATGCAGTCAGCTGTAGAGGGCGTTCAAAACAGTTTTGGACAGAGGCTCACTCCTTATGTCAGAGGATTCGTTGATTCCATTACGGACGCAATGCCGGCTGTAACGGTTGCTCTGAATGATTTTATGGACACTGTGGACAAAAAAGCAGCACACATGAAGACAGTAATCGGAACCATGACGGCATCTGATGAGTGGCAGAATGCGGATATGTTCGGAAAGATGGACATTGCATGGGATACTCTTATCGGCCAGCCTTTCTCCGACTGGATTGGCGGAGATGGAAAACATCTGATTTCTTCCGGCCTCGGAACATTATTCTCCAGTGCGTCTGCTATTCTTCCGGGAGGAAAGAAAGCAGGTCTTTCTTCTGTGCTCAGCTCTATGCTGATCGCAAAGGGAGCATCTGGGATTATTGGAAACGCAAAAAATATTGCAACAACATTACAGCCAATTGGAAATGCTATCAAAAGCATTGGGCTTGCAGCGCAGACAGCCCCAAGTGTAGGTGCTTTTATCAGCGATTTGGGCGCTATGGTTCCAACAGCTGCTAAATTCGGACTTGCGGCAGCGGCAGTAACAGCGGCAGTGATTGGAATTGGTGTTGCAGTTGATAACTACAACCAGAAAGCTCTGAGCAGTAATCTGGAAGAACATTTCGGAAACATCAAACTATCAGCTCAGGAAGTGCAGGATATTGCTTCTGGAATTCTTGATCAGAAATACCTGGCCAATGTGGAGGTTGCCTTAAATGAGGTAAAGAACGCTGATAAGCTTAGAGAAGATGCTCAGAAGGCGTTGGAATCCAATGATGTTCTGGAGTTTAAGAGCAGAGTGGGAATTAAACTTACGACAGAAGAACAGGAAGATTACACAAGCAATATCGAAACTTTTGTTAAGAGCAAGATTGAAGAACTGGAAAGCCGGACATTTGCAGCGCATATCCACGTCCAGACATACCTTGGCGGGACGTTGGAAGGAAATACACTTGCACAGGATATTGAGAAATGGGCTACGGCAGATTACCTCGAACTGAATGACTTATCCAATAAATTGTCTGCAAAAGTGGAGAAAGCGCTTGAAGACGGAATAATTAGTGTCCGAGAAGAAGGCGCTATCAGTGCTTTGCAGGAAAAGATGAACAGTATAACTGCCCGGTGGAAAGAATCGGAAGCACAGGCAAAATGGGACTGGATAAACCAGGAATACGGTAGCCTGAATGCAGCTGATTTGGAAAGCGGTTCGTTCACCGACTTGCTGGGAGCAATGAGAGACCAGAGGCAATCTGCAAAAGAAAGCGTACAGGCAGATGTTGAACAGTGGTATTCGGAGTTGAATTCAATGGAATCGGCCGGCAGGATCACAGCTGCTCAGAATAAGCAGTACCATGACATGACTGGTTGGTATGTAAAGGGGCAGGAAGGAAGTGAACTGTCTAAGAGCTTACAGCTTGGTTCAAACACTCTGGATTCTGCATATGCAGAGAAAATTCAGAGCAACAGGCAGAGCCTTGCGGAAAATACGCAGTTTTCTATTGATTCAGCACAGAAACAGTTAGAGAGCGGAGATACATCCGCTATGACCAGCGCATTGATGTACGGGTTCAACGAACTTGGCAATGGAAAAACATTAGGAATTACAACTGATGCTACACAGAATGCCTTGAGTACCATGTATGAGAGTATGAAACCTGATGTAACACAGATGCAGGGCCTAATTGACGATTACCGGGAAGCGGGGAAAGCAGTTCCACAAAGCCTTATGGATTCATTTAATGATGCTATTGAGGTTGGAGCAGCTGCTGGCGATACGTCTGCAACATGGCAGAACTATGCTAATCAGATCTGGAAGAATGGAAGTGATGAATTAAAAGCATCACTTACGGATCCGAGCAATCCAATGTATGAAACGGTCCGCAGTCAGTTGCCTCCTGAACTTGCAGAAGCGATTGACAGGGCGGCGGCAGAGACTACAACTGAAGATGTGACACTTGAAGGACTGAAAGCTTCTGTTGATGGAGACGTTGATATTGACAAAGATGCATGGACTTCAAAGCTGAATGAAGCTCTTGGTGACTTGGGTGAAACACAGGAGGTTACCGCTGATCATGTAAAGATTAAGGTTGATCAAGGCGATTGCCTGTGGGAAATTGGCAACGCTCTTGGAATTGACTGGCAGACCATTGCAGAACAGAATGGCATCGAAAGCCCGTATGTTATTCACCCAGACCAGGAACTGACTATTTCCATGGATACGTTGACTGCAGAAGTTGACGGAGACAAGGCTCAGGCTGCTATCGAGCAGGCTATGTCGGCTCTGGATGCAGAAGGAGCAGAAATGTCTGTGACAGCAGAAGGAGTCAAAGTTGATCTGGCAGATGTAGAAGTGGATTCCGATACAGCGGCGGCTCAGATTGAGGCAGCTCTCGGCATGGAATCCGGGACACTTGCGGCAAATGGAATTGAAGTGCAGGCAGGCGCATCTGTTACTATCCCATCAGAACTGGTAACGGTGGATACATCTGGCATGCAGTCTGCAACCGAACAGGCAGCAGATGAAACGGAAACAGAGCCTATTGAGCAGGAAGCATCTGCAAATGTAAATGTCACAAATACAACGACCGATACCTCCGGAATGCAGGCACAGGCGGAAGAAGATGCAAAAGGTGCTGTAGGAGATGTACCAGTTGAAGGCAGTGCAAATGTTACCTTCTCAGGCACGACAACAGACACTTCTGGCGTTGCTGAGCAGGTAACAACGGATCTTGAAAGCGCATTAACCGATGTTCCGGCCAATGGTCATGCGAGCATTACGTTAGATCAGTCCAATAATGCGGCTGAGATTTATTCTCTCGCAACAGCTGATGTAGTATCTGCTTTCTCGGAGACAATTCCAGCAGACGGACATGTTGATGTCACACTTGACCAGACGAATAATGCGGCAGCTATTTACTCAGAATGTGCCGGACAGGTACAAAGCACATTCTCACAGGGCTTCACTGCATCTGCAGATGTTGCGGTTACATTGAACTGGCATATTACGAATCCATCAGCTAGCATATCCACATCAAGTAGCGGATCATCTGTATCAGCCACTATAGCCGGGCACGCTTCAGGTGGTGAAGTCGGATTGAATGGAGCTGAGTTGTCGTGGGTAGGTGAGGAAGGATTGGAATATATCATTCCTACAGTGCCGGCCAGACGGCAGAGAGGTATTGAATTGTGGAAATCCGCAGGACGGACACTGGGAGTTCTTGGTCCTGATGATGAGATATCAGCGCATGCGAACGGAGGAATTGTTGGAAAAGAAGTATCAAATACGACACCTTATTTCGACACAGATTCCAGTTCACAAGATTCTGAAAAAACAGAGAAAGAAACTGTACCAACGAATGTAGTGTCAGATAAATCTGGCGTTGTGGTGCAAGTCAACCTTTCTCCGCAGTTCAATATATCAGATACAAATGACAGTGATGTTATTCGGCTCATCAAAGCGCACATCAAGGAGCTGGCTGACGATCTTGGAAGCGAAATTGCAACAATGCTCAGCGAAGCTTATGAGAATACGCCTGTTACAACATAAGGAGGGAACATGGGAGCGATATTAAAAGAATTGCATAATTCGGCATCGAAGTTCCAGTTCCCTTCGATGCCAAAAGATGATGTTGATGTAAAAAGAGAAACAGCATATCAGGAATATAACATTCTTGGAAAAGGAAAAATGAGTTACCCATCTGGTATGGGTGCTCAGATTATAAAATGGTCTGGATATTTCTGGGGGGCAGGCAGAAAAAAGCTTGCCTCCGTAAACCAGAAATGGATAGCGCCAAAAACCTGCGCCAGCAAACTGAAAAGCTGGCAGACAAAAAAGACACCGTTAAATCTGGTGGTTTCTGAAGCTGGTATCAATGAAGATGTTACTATCAAATCTTTTGAGTATAAGCCTTTTGGCGGACATGGGGACTATTCGTACGAGATATCTTTTGTTCCATATGTCGAGATGAAGATTTATACAACAAAGGAACTGGGGACTGAGAAAAAAGCTAAAAAGAAAAAGAAAAACACCAGGCCAAGTACCAAGAAATCCACTAAAAAGAAAAAGACCTACAGGATTGTCCAAGGCGATACACTTTGCGGAATATCTCGTAAGAAATATAAAACTGAATCAAAGTGGAGAAATATCTACAATGCCAATAAGAAGGTTATTGAAGCGGCTGCTAAGAAACATGGCCGGCGCAATAGCGACAACGGGCATTGGATATACCCAGGAACAGTACTGACTTTACCATAAGGAGGCGAGAGTATTGATAAATCCGATGAAATATAAATACCTCGTGGCCATTATGACTGCAGATAAAAAGGCTTACGACATCACGCAATTTGTCGAAGATGTATCCTGGGAAGAGGGAGAGAACCAGCTTGCGGCTAGAATTAGTTTTACGGCCAAGAACGATAAAACTTCAAAGGGAAGAATTTCTTCTCTTGCCAAGCCTGGGTGTTATGCAGCACTTTTGTATTCCTATAATGGCGGCAAAAATGCCGAAGCAACCAGAGGAAAAATAGTTGAATGGAATCCTTCAGCGAGAACATCCGGAGAGAAGTTTAAGGTAAAGGCATACGATGTTCTATATGATCTGCAGGAATCACAAGATCATGTATATTTTTCAGCCGGCGTAAAGACAAAGTCAGCCATAGTCCAAGTGTTGAAACGCTGGGGCATAAAGGTCACATCTTACAGTGGACCAAATGTGAAGCATGGGAAACTGGCTTATAAGTCTGAAAAGCTTGGAACAGTGGTTGTGAAAATCCTCAAGGAAGCCAAAAAGAAAGGTGGCATTGAGGCATGTCTGCGGGCTGTGAAAATGAATGTGACCGTAGTTGGTTTTGGAACAAATAAAACAGTATATCATTTTGAAGAAACACAGCATCTTACAGAAGTAAACCATAAGATCAGCACTACCGGGATGGTTACAAGGGTAAAAATCATCGGAAAAGCAAATGATGATGGATGCTCACCTGTTGAGGCTACAGTTGATGGAAAGACAAGCTACGGAATCCGACAGAAGATTGTTTCCAGGGGAACCAATGATACTTTGGATGAGGCAAAAAAAGAAGCGAGAGAGATTCTTGCAGATGATGGCAAACCAAAGGAAGAAATCACGATAAAACTCCCGGATATTCCTATCATTCGGAAGGGTGACAAGATCCATATAAAAACAGCTTCAATAAGTGCTGGGTATTATATCGTAATATCTGCTACGCATGATGTAGATAAAATGCTTATGACACTGGGATTGAAAAAAGCACCGGCAGCAAAAAAAAGCAGTGGGAATAAAAAAACAAAAGCAAAATCATACGATGTTGGGGATATTGTTAATTTCCATGGTGGTAAGCATTATGTCAGCAGTTATCCAGATGCCAGAGGATACAGTGTAGGAGCCGGAAAAGCAAAAATCACGATCAAAGGTGGTTCCGGAAAAGCACACCCATGGCATCTGGTTACACAAAACTGGAATCAGACTCATGTCTGGGGCTGGGTTGACGATGGATCATTTGACTGACAGGAGGAACATTATGTCAAAAATGGAAAAAAATGGAATGGAAAAGCTTGCAAAGGTATTGGATTCGAGAATGGGAGAACACTCAGGAGGAGGATTTTCGTTCGACTTTGGAGTGATTAAGAAAGATTATTCCCTTGTTTCCAATACTTTTCCTTTGCCTATTCCTAAAAAGGATTATTCTGTCTGCAGACTTTTGGCCAATCTATCAACAAACGTATCTGGAGGAACGCACGGAGGGCATAACAGCGGAACGGGATCACATAGCCATAAGGTGGTTATGCCTAAGTTAAAACCGGGAGATCGTGTGCTTATCGTATGGGTTGAGGGAGAACCTGTAGTCGTAGATGTAGTAGTCAAGGCAAGTGGATTATAGGAGGCAATATGGAAGAAGAATCAAAAAATTTACTGCCGACTGTGGATGTTCCAGATTTTGTGGATGAGGAGGAAGACGAAGAATATGACGTTGACTATAAACCATCGCCAATGTGGGATCTTGAAAAAGGAGATTTCGTTCGCACCGCCGCAAATAATGTACCAATGAACGATGGATATGAAGCATATAAAATATGGTGTGTAAAAACGGTATCTACAGAAAGATATTCTTGTCTGGGATATTCGGATGATCATGGAACTGAAACGGAAGATATAACAAGAGAATCTGACCAAAGCACTGTAGAACTTTCTCTAGAAAGGACAATCCAGGAAGCTCTGATGGTCAATCCGCGGACATCATCGGTAGAAGAGTTTTCTTTTGAATGGGGTACTGGGAGGGTAAAAGTATCATTTATAGTTTATTCGGTTGATGGAGAACCCTTTACCGTTGATTCAATCATAGAAGTTTAGAGGAGGTGGTTAATATGGCTAGACCAGAATTTGAAGTTCCGGAATTTGTGTCAGAAAGTGATTCTGACCAGATACAGGAGAGGATGATGGGAAACCTTCCGGCGGATATATCGGATATGGAAGGTGATTTCCCATATGATTTTACCATGCCTACGGCCATCGAGATATCTCAGCTTGTACAGTTCAATCTTGTTCGCTGCCTGATGGTTGCGTTTCCGGAATATTCCTGGGGCGATTGGATGGATCTGCATGGCGCAGAAGCAGGAGTGACAAGGAAAGAAGCTGTAGCAGCAACTGGAACAGTGTCTGTTACGGCGGCTTATGGCACAGTATTGGCAGCAGGCACAGTCTTTGCAGTTCCTGCAACAGATCAGATGGAAGCTGTTGAGTTCCAGACTTTACGAACTGTTACATTCGCAGAGAATGAAACCATGGACCTTGCGGTTGAAGCGGTCGCTCCGGGGGTATCCGGGAATGTTCCGGCAAATACGATTACAATTATGGCATCACCGATCAATGGCGTTACAGCAATTACCAACAGCGAGAAAACATCGGGTGGTGCTGAAGAAGAAAATGATGAAGATTATTATGAACGAATCCATGCAGAATTCCAAGATTCGCAGTTCTATGTAGCGAATGATGCTGACTATATTAAGTGGGCCAAAGAAGTCCCCGGGATTGGAGATTGTATTGTAGAACCAGCTGTTGAAGGACCAGGAACAGTGGGATTGATCTTAGTTGATAGCAACGGACAGCCCGCATCAAGTACACTGGTCACAGCAGTTTACAACCATATCGTTTCTCCGGACGACAGGAGCAAAAGACTGTTGCCTACTGGATCGTCTAAGCTGATCGTCAAGTCAGCTACGGTAAAAACTGTAGATTTTGCCTGTACAGGACTTGTTCTGGATGGCGTTGGAATGGATGATGTAATCTCGACATTCAAAACTGAAATGATGGCAGTCTATTCTGCGGCGAAAGAAACAAATATCCTTCGCTACAATTCAGCTCGAACAGTATTGTCAACCATAACCGGAGTAAGCGATTTCATAGATTTTACGATGGATGGAAAGAGAGAAAACATTCACCTTTCATCAAGCGAGTATGCAGATACCGGTAATGTGACATTTACATTAGAGGGGGCTGAGACATGAGTATAGATCTGGAAAGATTCCCATGGAGCGATTCGGCCAACAGAATGCTGACATATGTAACTAAAGGCTGGTATGATAAATCCTATGTCGGAAAATGGATATACGAAGTTATGGGCAGAGAGCTTGATCTGGCCACTGTGCATATTGAAGAACTTCCATACCAGATGTTTATCGATACAGCTACATGGGGACTTAAATATCATGAGATCAAGTATGGACTGCCCGTAAGAGAAGACCTGTCATATGAAGAAAGACGACGGTTGCTCCGTGAAAAGAAAAACACAAAAGCACCAATGACCCCATGGCGAATGGAACAGATTTTAAAAGGCGTGACGGATTATGATGTCCAGGTTCATGATTGTAATGAGCCGGGACATTATTTTTCTCACCCTAACATATTCAGCGTTCAATTGGAAGGTGAAACAGAGGTAGAACTAGGAGAAGTTAAGAGTAAAGTCGATAAGCTGAAGCAATCACACACAGTATATCTTCTTTCTGTTATCCTCATGCTTATTGAATGCACAGAGAGCTTTGAACAGAGAGTGACGTATCATTCAGATTTTTCATGGTGGAAGTATTCTCTTGATGGTTCCTTCGCTCTTGATGGCAGTATCAATCTGAATCATTGGTATCCGACAGAATTTCGCCCGGTCTATCCATTTGAAACAGTCGTAACTGAGAACTTTATAGCAGATCGAATTTTCCACCGGATTCCAGATATACATCATGAAAATATATTTAAGCCTTCCTTTTCCGTACGAAGTGATTTTGTATGGTGGGAAGGTTTTCTTGATGGAAACTTTTCTCTGGATGGAACAAGAAGGCTTGATTCTTGGTATCCGATGGAAACTTTTATCGGGCATAGGCTGTTTATCGGCAATCAGGAGGCTTTTGAAACGAAACAGTGTATTTCATTGCCTGCTATGATTACTGCTGAGAAAGCTGATTTTAGAGGCATACAGAGGGTAATTATGGGCTGGCGTGACGGGAATAAGATTCTGGACGGCAACTGTTTGTTAGACGGGACTTTATTGCTTGATGCAGGAGAACCACCATATCTGCAGACAGTCCGGATCCGTGCGCCCGTTAAGCATGAAGAAGAAGTAGAGGTCACAATGGTTATTCCTTCACGGGCCGCAAGACTGGATGGAACGTGTAGGCTAGATGGAAGTGTAAAACTAAATTCAGGAAGGGAGGTCCTTTAAATGGCAGGGACTACAGTTACAACACTGGCTAAGAAAAAAATGGTAAAAGCAAGAGCGGGGATTTCATCGCTCCCAAAGATTGTAGGTATGGCTTTTGGCGATGGAGGTGTAGATTCGGGCGGAACAGTAAAACCACACAGTGCCGATCAGAACACCTTACATCATGAATTACTTCGCAAGAACGTTGATGGTTATGAGGTTCTTTCTGATACAAAAATCAGATATCGCTGCACACTGGCAGAAAATGAGCTGGCAAACACTTATATTTCTGAAGTTGGGTTGTATGATGCAGATGGGGATATGGTGGCCATGAAAGCGTTTTTGAAGAAAGGAAAAGATGCAGACATGGAATGCGTGTTCGAGTGTGATGATACATTCTAACGTATTTCGATATTTTGTAACAAGTAATCGGATAATGATAGATAAATGTTATCATAAGGAGGTAGAAAATGTCGTATTTCGATATTTCTGGAGCAACATTTGATGAAAATTTGCGAAAACTGGAAACTTCTGATCCAGCACACGCAGATGTATTTAATGCTCTTTTAGGACAGCTGATCAATAATGATGTAGCTCTGAAAGAAGCAGTTACAAAATTTGCAGCTTCAAAAAATGAACAAGCATTATTTCTTTTGAACCTGCATAAAGATGGCAAGAAATATGGAGTGCATTTTGATAATTATGATGTAACTCCATCAAGCAATGGAACCCGGCTTTTTGATGCTGTAGGCATGGCAGCTGCACCAAGCACAAATACAGTGAGAGCAATAAATGATTTTGACGGAAAAGGATGCTTTGCATATCTGGAAGTCAATGGATCGGTTGATGAGAATGGGGAATTTCAAGTTCAGTACATCAAAGACATTGATAATGAGTTTTCTCGGACAAAATACGATACATGGTGTCTGTATTTAACACAGTATGTATATCGTAAATTTGACAGTAATGGCGAGGATACCGTTATTTCTGATACCAGACATTCTGCAGAGTGGCTGCCGGAGGGCGGCGCAATCCGACCAGACGGAACAATCCGGCCATTTGTGGCAATTGCAAAATATATGTCTGGTGACAATGCGGACGGTGTTGCGTCCTCGATTAGTGGTGTATCTCCGAAAAACTACAGCTTCCAGAGTTCCCTCACAAAGTTCAGGGCGAAAGGCACGCAGTATTGTGCTGAAACCTCACAGGACTCCGAGAGAATGACAAGACTTATGGAGATTGCCTTTGCAACTCGAAATAGCCAGTCGGTGATGGCAGGATGCAACTGGTGGTGGACACAGACACCTGCCACAGTACAGGAGAATGATGTGGAACGTATCATTATATCCAAAAGTGCTGCTAAAGAACTTGTCGTTGGAGGAACTGTTTCCATTGGAAATGCTTCTTCGTTAACAAGCGATAGTAAACCAGAAACAGATAGAGGAAATACTGGCCTCAACGCAAAGGCCAATAGGGTACGAATCACCAAAATCGAAGACTATGACGATAATAGTTCGGCTGTCTATGTGGATAATGGAGGACAGAAGTTTTCAACAGCATCAACTACGGTTTCGGGAGTGACGTGCCCGACAATGTTATCTACAATGCCTTGGAATACTGGTGGTTGCGATGACGTGCTTGGTTCCTGCGGATCACCGACAAGTAACGCCAGTGGAAAAGAGCCATATATTTTGTTTGGTGTGGAGATGTCTTCTGGTTTTTGGGAACCAAAGGGTAACACAGTCATGAAGATTGAGAACCATGTTATGCGTCCGTATATCTGCTACGACTGTACAAAAATAACGACAGCTGGCGCAACAACAGAGGACTGGATTGCTCTCGGCTATGTGATTCCGGACAATAAAGGAAGCTGGAAATATATTAGCAAGCTTGGGTATTCAGCTGATGATCCAGAGGTTAGATATCCAGTAGAAGTAAATGCTTCTTCAAGTAATGGTTACGCTGACGGGTGCTATACAGAGGACCTCGAAAAGGCTGGCGACGGCCAGCGAGAGGTTCTTGGCTCCGGCTACCTGGCCAACGGTACGGTTGACGGCCGTCGGGCTGCGCCCCTGGGCATTGGGCTCGGTGGCGGCTGGTGGTACTGCGCCGCTCGTCTTTCTGCCTGTGGGCGTTGCGGACGCAGAGCGGCTGCATAAGCCTGGGGGTGAATTGCGACAGCAAGAGGGGATCTCCCCATTATTGTTTCCCGGCGTAGCCGGGTGAATAGATTTTAAAATTTAGGACTTACAGCACAGTGGCTTCCGTTCTTGGCTCCGGCTACCTGGCCAACGGTACGGTTGACGGCCGTCGGGCTGCGCCCCTGGGCATTGGGCTCGGTAACAACTGGTGGAACTACGCCGCTCGAATTTCTGCATAATATCGATGTGCTGTATTTCGTTTCCTCAGAGGAAACCCCGAAAGGGCTTGGGCGGAATGCCCGAAATAGACAAACCAGCATGTGACCGACATTTATGTCGGTCACACCCTGTGGCGGTAGTGGACACAGGAGGGGACTAGTAGTAAAACCGAAAGTCCTTGAAGCAGAAAGAAAGGAAAAATGAAAACATATTGTAAAGGCCTGGTTGTATCTGATACAGCCAAAATAGAAAATAGCATTGATGATTATTTCCATAATAAATACAAAAAGAATAGCACTGTACGCTTCATCTCTGGTTATGCATCGCAGAGCAGAGAATACGTAAGGGAAAACTTTAAACCTGGAAGTTCTTTTTGGAAAGAGACACTTCACTTGTTAAGTGAGGAAATGGCAGCTAATATTGCGGAAAGAACCATGAAGGAACATATTCTTATGTGGTGTCAAACCGCACCGGCAATCCGTTATACGAAGATTACTGACAAGGGAAGCGGCAAAATTCGAGATCTCGGATTAGAAACGGTACTTTTCCGATTGTATGAGGCAGTTGCAGGAGATGCTGCAAAACCTTTGTGGAAAGCAAAATTTGGAACCTATCAAGTAGCATCTATAAAAGGGAGAGGCCAAAGTTATGGAAAGAAAGCAGTAAAGAAATGGCTTTCTTCTGATGCAGATGGAACAAAATATATGACTCAATGCGATATAAGACGGTGTTATCCTTCGATTTCTCATGAAAAGTTGAGGGGATACCTGAAACGGGATCTACATAAATCGCACGAACTTTTGTATATGTTTATGACTTTTATAGAACTGTACGAAGAGTTCCCGAATCCGGAATCCAAAGACACTATGCGAGGAATTCTCATAGGATCTCCTGTTAGCAAGGATCTCTGTAATTATTTTCTTTCCTATGCATATCATTATGCAAGTGAAAAACTGGTAAAAATCTCTACCCGCAGAGGGAAGGCACGAGAAAAAAGACTTATATCACACGTTATATTTTATGCGGATGATATTGTATTGTTTTCCGGGAATAAGAAAGACGTCCATATGGCACAAAGAATGCTCATAGAATATATGAATAAGATTCTTGATCTGGATATAAAGCCTGACTGGAAAATGACAAAGGCTATGTATGAAGACAGGAATGGAAAAGCCAGAGGCTCTCTTTTGGACTATATGGGATTTCGATTTCATGGAGGAAATACAGTCTCAAAAGGATACCTGGGAAAACAGGTAAAGCATAGAAAAACGTGGGTCACAATAAGAAAACGTATATTTTTGGCTGCTCGCCGCAAAAGAAAGATATTTTCCGATAAACTGCGTAAGAAAATTCAAGTAAAAATGAAATTTGTACAGAGCGTGGTTTCTCAATTCGGATGGTTCAAAAGTACGAATATGGCTCATTACCGGAAAAAGAATCGGGTTGATCAACTTATAAAAATAGCTCGAAAAATAGTCAGCGATTATGCCAAGGGAAAAGAATATAGCACTGAAAAGTATTATAAAATGTGGAGGAAAAATTATGCATAAAACGAATTGTCCTGTATCACAGGGAAAAATCACTTATGCTACTTTACCCGATGGGACTGCAGATGTATGGATCCGCAAAAACGAAACTCAGCTTCCAGAAAGCGAGGAAGGCCCACAGGGAGTGGAAGCAGATGAAATCTATTTTAAGGTTACAGTGGACACTGTAACAAAAGAAGAAATATCTGCAGACATTGACTTCTGGTTCGACCAGTTAAAAGAGAAGGAGGAAGGTCTGAACGCAGATTATCTTTCTATTGAAACTTATCGTGCAAATAAGAAGAAAGAGATTTCGCAGATTTGCCAGAGTACAGTATTTGCAGGCGTGGACATTTCTATTTCTTCAGGAACAGAACACTTTAGCCTTAAAAATGAAGATCAGTTAAATCTCTTTGGAAAACAGGCTCAGCTGACCGCTGGCATCAAAAAACTGGAATACCATGAAGACGGCAATCCGTGCCGGTATTATTCTGCTGAGGATATGCAGAAGATTATTAATGGTGCAATGGAATTCAAGAGTTATCACACAACATATGGAAACTCTGTAAATATGTGGATTAAAGGATGTGCGAAAGCTTCGGAAATCGCCAAGATTGAATACGGAGCGCCGATCCCGGAAGAATATCAGTCAGAAGTTTTAAAGGACTATCTGGCCGAAATGGCAGCCGACAAGGAGGTTAAATGAATACTCTGAAGACCATAGGCAGAAACGCTGTGCTTTTCGCTATAGGAGGTACGATTTACTACATGATCGAACTGATATGGCGAGGGTACAGTTCACTGCCTATGGTACTGGTTGGCGGACTTTGCTTCTTGTTTTGCGGTTCGATAAATGAATTTCTAAGATGGGATATGCTCATATGGAAACAGATGTTTATCTGTGCTGTCGGGATAACTGCAATTGAGTTCCTTTCCGGATACATTTTGAATATTGTATTGGGGCTTGGAATATGGGATTACAGCAATATGCCCTTTAATATAATTGGACAGATATGTCTTCCTTTTACTGTGGCATGGTATATCCTATCTCTATTAGCTATTGTATTGGATGATCATCTGAGGTATTGGATATTTGGTGAAGAAAAACCAAGATACAAGTGGAGGTAACGACGATGGATGAAAACCAGGTTTTAGAACTTGTGGAATTCTATGAAGATATGATTGAAAAGCAGGATGAAATCATAGTGAGGCAGAGCAGGTTCATCAAGAGCCTGGCAACCGAACTTTCTCATTTGCGAAATATGCTGAATGTAGAAGCGAGCGAAGATGAAAGACTTGACGCAGGGATTATTGAAGAAGTAAAGGAAGAGTATGTAAGCATGAGGGAACCGTAGAGGTTCCCTTTTTTCATGGAGGTAAGGTATGGTGCATGCGAGAGATAGACCTTTTAGGCGCAACACATTGGCATCTATTAATGGCGAAAGGAGGTTCTTATGCGAAAACTGGTGGATTGGTTAATCGGAGGTAATCTGGATCGGCTCTTAAAAGCACTCGGAGGGGAAGAGTAATGCTCGAAACATTTTGTCTATCTGTGCTTGGCAGCGGAGGTGTTGCCGGCATTTTTTTTGCTCTGATTCGTCACTATATTGAGCGAAGGCTCATGGAAGTGGAGGCACGAGAGCAGGAACGCATTAAGTATAAAATTGAACAGAGAAAAGCGGATGAAGAAATTACACATGCTACGGGGCGCGTGCTCTTTTGGCTACATCATGCAATTGTAAAAGGAGAGCATAATGGCGAGCTCGAAGAAGCATTTGAAAATCTTCAGCGCGCAGAAGCACACAAAAAAGAAATGGACAGAGAAGTTCTGGCCAAATACAGCATTGATTAGGAGGAATTACTTATGGAATTACTTAACTTTTTAAAACAGATTCCGTTCCCAGTATTACTGGTTGCGGTGTTAATTTTGCTTGTAGTGACTTTGGTTATTGCGTTTCAGTATGCCAAGCATAAAGGATTGGAAGGTATCCGTGAACAGGTATACCAGCTGATCCTGAAAGCGGAACATATGTATAAAGAATCGGGAACGGGACAGCAGAAATTGAAATGGGTTGTTCAGCAGGCGAGAGGATTACTGCCAAAGTGGCTGCAGGTTATTGTGTCGGAAGATGCGCTGCTTAAGATAATTGATGTGTGGTTTTGCGGCGTGAAAGATCTTTTGGACGATGGAAAAATAAATGGTTCACAGAAGGAAGGGGCTTAAGCCCTTTCCTTTTTAGGGGGATATTATGAAAACGAATATAATGGGAACTGCAGTTGCTACGGTCCAGCAGATGCAGTCATATATACAGAAAGTTAATCCGGCAGTACCTAAATCCGTAATCGATATGGTTGAATATTATATATTAGAAGGAAAAACGGAAGGAGTAAGGGGAGATATCGCCTTTGCACAAAGTTGCCTCGAAACAGGTAATTTCACATTCAATGGTTCTGCCGTAACATTGGACCAGAACAATTTTGCCGGAATCGGCGTTACAAAAAATGGTATGAAAGGGAATTCGTTCTCTCATCCATGGATCGGCATCCGGGCACAGATCCAGCATCTTAAAGCATATGCATCTAACGAAAAACTGTACGGTGTATGCGTGGATCCTCGTTTCTGTTATGTGAAAAGAGGAATAGCCCCATATGTTGAATGGCTTGGGATACAGGAAAATCCACAGGGCGGAGGCTGGGCCGCAGGGAAGAATTATGGATCAAAGATATTGGAAATTCTGGCGAAGATAATTGCGATGCCAGAAGCGAATAAGGAGGATGTTACAATGAATCTTAACACAAGTTTAATCAGCAATAACAACAGCTATGCAAATCAGGTACCTAAATACATCGTTATCCATAATACAGATAACTTTGCTAAAGGAGCAAATGCAAAGGCACATGCAAAGGCCCAGCATGACGGAAATTTCTCCGGCTACTCTGCTCATGTATACGTTGATGATACCGAGGCTTATCAGGCAACTCCATTCGACAGAGGCGCTTGGCATGTCGGCGTTAACTACGGAGGTGGTCTTTTCGGAATTTGCAACAACCACAATTCCATTGGCATTGAGATGTGTGTGCAGGCAGGGTATAATTACGAAAAAGCGTTCCAGAACACTGTTGAGATCTGCAAGATGCTGATGAAGAAGTTTGGAATTGACGCAAATCATGTGGTATCCCACTATGATGTGTGTGCGAAGAATTGCCCTTCTGCAATCCGGGCAAAAGGTGACTGGAACCGTTTCAAGCAGCTGATCGGTGCAAAGACGGCAGCTACAACTGTAGATAAATATTACAGAATCCGGAAAACCTGGGGCGACAGTAAGAGTCAGATCGGAGCGTACAAAAATCTTGAAAACGCAAAGAAAAACTGGAAAGAAGGTTACACAATCTTCGATTGGAACGGAAAAGCCGTATATCCAGAACAGAAAAAAGACACTTCATCAAGCGAAACAAAAGTTAGCCTGACCGAGAAATTAAATATTCAGCTTCCAGTGCTGCAGTCCGGAGCAGAAGGTTCGGCAGTACGTTGCCTGCAGGCAATACTCGGAGTTGCCGTTGATGGAGATTTTGGAAAGAATACCAAGACGGCACTTAAAACATTCCAGAAGAATGTCGGCATCGATGATGATGGTTGCTGTGGCCAGAATACATGGAAGAAAATTGCTGACCACATGAATGCAAATACATTCAAATAATAACAAAACAGGTGCTTTTTAAAATATGTTTGCTTCAAAATTTGCCTTACAGGGTATAAAATATATCACGCAGTTTATAACAGTATTTGATATAATCTAACAAAAGTCCTTCCGATATATCAAGAGGTGCTAAATTATAACGGAAGGAGCAATGGCATGATTAAAATTTTACTGTCAAAAAAGCTTGGGGAGATGAGACTTACTCAGGCAGATTTGGCGAGGGCAACCGGAATAAGACCCAACACCATCAACGAGTTGTACCACGAGCTTGCAGATAGGGTGAATCTGGAACACCTCGACTTGATTTGCGAAGCCCTGGATTGTGAGCTGGATGAATTGATTGTTAGGGTACCGAACAAGGAATCAGCCATAACCCACACTCGCCAGGGAACTCAAAAACCCGGCAGAAAGAGGTAACCGCTGCAACGGTTACCTCTTATTAAAGAGGGGATTTCCCCTCTTTATTTCACTTCTTTTAAATTATAATCCAATGAATCGTACAAATAATCTGTATCAAATCCCATATCTTTGTAACCTTGCAATACAGTTTTAACATAACGGCTAGATGGCCTTCCCACAGTGGCTGAGTCAGGCAGGAGGTATATCATAGCCTTTTTCCTAGTGCCGTTTTTTAATTGTACAAATACATTTCTCTTTTTATAAAATCTCGGATATCCCTCGTACAGATCAAGAGCCTTCTCATTTTTGCTATCGATATTCCAAACAGCAACAGGAACCCTACTTCCTTTTTGCCTTTTGACGGTTGCATAAGATCCTGTGTGGCTTCCTCTGTAAAGCAATTTCCAATTTATCAGATATCCGGTAAATGCGACTGTCGCTCCAGGACAACGGTATGACATTTGCTGTACGTTAAGATTACTTCCGTATGCTACATATAAACTCATGGTATTTCCTTTCTCCCCGTAAAGCCGTTAGGTCAGCCGATTTGTGATTAAGCTACATGTTCTGCATTTGCATTCTCACGAAGCTGTTTCATCATGTGAAGTCTGCATGTTTTGAACTCATCACCATAAAGTCCAAGTCTGTTTGTGAGGATATTATACATTAAAGTGACTTTTTTCTTTGCTGTGTATCCGTTCATGGTTCTGAATACGACTTTATCATCAGATTCGATGGACCATGCAGAGAGTGCTAAACAAAACTGTACATATGCTTTGATCTTTCCTGCATGAAGAGTGCTGTTAAAAAGTCTGAATTCGACAGTTCCTTTCTGGAAGAAGCTATGAAGATTCAATGCGTGGTATCTTGTAGAGTTATAATGCTGATGATTGATTCCACCACAGTAGCCATCGTTTGCTGGGCTGTACCAAATTTTCTCAACGGAATCGGTTGTGATGTTTTTGTCTTTTTTCATGGTATCAAGTAAATTCTTGCAAACTGGCTGACACCAACGATATTTTCTGTCACCTACTGCAAGCGCATCATAAATGATTTCCTGTCTGCTATACATGAAATTTACCAGACGGCGAAGAGAAGTTGCGGTATGGTTCGCTCCGTCTACATGAATATGGATTCCGCATGAACTGTGAGGAACTCCACCGATTTCTCTGAATTTACGGATGATTGCCTGCAGTGTATCAAGATCTTCGTATTTAAGAACCGGTGTTACGAATTCAACTCTGTATTCGTCCATGTTCTCGGTTCCAACTTTACGAATTGGATGAATTGAGCTGTCTCGCATTACCTTCCATTTTCTTCCCTGTGAATCCTGAATGGTTCTTGTCTGGTAGCAAGTGCGATCTGGTCTGGAAGCTGCAGTTCCGATAATTTCTGCAACTGCATCCGCAGCCATTTTTCTTGAAATACCTGTAAATTCAACCTCAACACCGTAGTTCTGTTTCTTTAAAAGTTCTGACATATCATTTTCCTCCTATTATCTCTCAAACCTCGCACCGTCTATGCGAATGTTTGTTCTGTTGTTTATGCTTGTATATTACCATATGTACCGTACATGTCAATAGTTTATTGAAGAAAATCTCTAAAATAATGAAGAAAAATGTTGACAAAATGAAGATATAGTGATAAACTATAATTGTAGCAAGGAGATAGCAGGAAAGGAGTTAGAGAAATGGAAAAAGATATAATGACTACATTAGAATTTAAAACCGTTATGGAAATGGTCGTGTTGATCATTGAGAACAGTAAAAATAAAGAAGAGGCACTTGAAAAAATCAAGAACCTCTCCATTTTAAAAGAAAATAATTAAGAACTAAGCGAATAGACACCGAGCGGACTCCGAAACTTCCTGCTTCCGCTCGGTACCTAAGAAAATAATAGCAGGAAGAAAAAAATAAGTCAACAGAAAGTTGGTGTATTATGATATCGTACAATCCGCTTTGGCACACGCTTCTTGATAGAGGTATGAATAAGGGAGATCTAAAAGACGCAACCGGATTAAGTTATGGGACTATGGCTTCCATGGGAAAGAATGAGCCAGTCAATCTGAAACAGATAGATAGAATATGTAAAGCTCTTAATTGCGGCATCAGTGATGTGATAGAGTATATACCTGATTAACATCACTGCAATAAATAATACGATTTATTCCCGTGATGTTAGAGTGATGTTTGGAACTATTGCAAATAATAATACAACGTGGTATATTTAATAAAAGCCCGCCTCTTTTATTTTATTTAATACACGGTAACACGAAAAAGCGGCCTAGTGTTATTGAATTCGAGTAGCGGATTAAATTGCGAAAAAGCCCATAAATAAAGGTTTTGCGGGCTGTCTGGATGTTCCGGTGGAGTGCAAATGGAGTTAAAAAATCTTTTTTTTCTTTGTTTTCTTTCCGGAGTTATCTGAGATTTTCGCAAAAGTAACTATGCTCAGAAAATATAATTAGTGTGAATATGAAGAACAGTTTGTTTTGATGGAAATATTTTCCGTCAGGGCAGACTGTTTTTTTATACCCTTTTTCAATGATATTAACTCCATGGTTCAGCGATAACACATATGGAAACTGTAAAATTAAAATAATTTGCTAAATTTCGGAAAATGATGTCCGATTTTACATCTGCCAGTACAGAGTATATGAAGAGATAAATATTCAAAATACAGGAGGTACTGATTATGCAGAACAAATTATTTTTAAAGGCAGCCGATATATGTGAACTTCTGGAGGTAAAACAGACATCGGCTTATGAGATCATTGGCAATCTGAATAAGGAGCTGGAAGAACAGGGATATTTGACGCTTAGTTGCAGTGATTGAAGTTGTGAAATGTGGATTACAGGACTTTATTTTTGGATGATTGTGGAAAATATAGTGGCGCTATATGGAAAGGCAGAAATAAACAATGGAAGAATTATATAAAGTGATGGATGATTTGCTTGAGGTGGAATTTCAGATGAAAGCAGGGATGGATATCCTGAAAGAACTGGAAGAGTTTTATATGCTGGAAAAAGAAACCGAAAAATCGGATGCTAGAAAAGTAGCTGTGCTGATGAAAGGATATCTGCAGTCGATGAAGTCAAATATTCGAGAAATCATTCGTTATATTGATGACACGACACTTGAAAAATCAAATGATAAAAAGAAAGATAAACAGGAATCTACGAGTACCATACCAGAGGAAGTGCAGGAATTTGTGAATCTGACAATTACAGAGCATATGGGGAAAGCATATTCAGAATGGAAGTTAAATCAGGATAAAGAGGCGGTAAGTGAGATTGATAAGAAATACCAGGAATTACTGGAAACGTTATCACCAGAACAGGAAGAAGTGATTACGGAATACTGTAATGCAATTTTTAGCAGTGGAGCAGAACACAAAAAGGAGCTAATTCTTATGAAATCTCTATTTGAGGAAATGGGTGTCACTTATGCTGCTCAGTGCCAAGCAGGAAGCGTCTCGTCTGCTTGGAGAGGATGCAGAAGAAAGGCAGGTGCGGCAACTTCTTATTCGCAGAAATCAAGAGCTGTATCGAAATTCTCACAGTAAACGAAAAAGAAATGACCCTGAGCGGTAATCATGTATAAAGACGGTGGCTCATACGAGTCGCCGTCTCTATACATGGGCCATGTCGTCGAGCGTTGTGCAGATCGTTCCACAGGAAGATTATTGCAGATATCATATGTCGTTCATGTTGTGTTAATTCCTGCTTTTTTCTTGTAATCAATCCATCCGTGCAATATGAAACAAAAAGGGTATCAGAACGCAGCATTTGAATGCTTCGCTCTGATGCCCTTTTACGATATAGTTTCTTTTACCGCGGCAACAGCGATTACCGGTTACCGGAATTCCAGCGTCTCTTTCTGAAACACTGCCTCCTTTTGATTAGCGTTTTTTTCTCAGCACCTCTTGCAAACCAGAAAGAAGCACGGTATAATATGACCAAAAGAACCAAAGCGGTCATATTTAAGGGGGCGTGGGCTTGGCTTTTACCGATTACGAGACTGAGCAGCTCCGCAAGGCGTTGCTGAAGGAAACGAGGCGCTGCGCCGTCACGCTGGGGATGAAAAAAACCTCCGTGGATCAGCTGACGAAGGCGGTCGGCATTGCGAAGGGCTCGTTCTATAAATTCTACGAATCCAAGGAAATGCTTTTCTTCGCGGTTTTGGAGAACATTCACTCCGAGCTTTACGGAGTGGCTGACCGCGCGCTGCGTGAATCTGACGGCTTGCCGCCGTCGGAACGTGCGGCAAAGGCTGTTCTTGCCGTTTGTCAGCGGCTGTCCGATACCGGTGATATGATTTTCATCGAAAACGATGCGAAGCTGCTTTTGCAAAGGCTGCCGGAGGATGTGAAAAGCATCCATTACCACGACGGCGAGACGCACATCCGTCAGCTGTTGGAGAAGCACGACCTTGCGCCAAAACACGGTGCGCCCTTGGCTGCCGCCACAGTGCGCGGACTGATTCTGACCGTCTCACACAAGGAGCAAATAGGAGGACTGTACCCGCAGGTGCTGGAAACGTTAGTGTACGGCGCTTGCAGGGAGTTATTTAAATAAGCGGAAGGCCGCAGAGATGCGGCTTTTCCAAGACACGATAGTTAGCTACATCTAACCGAAAGAAGTGTGCACATAGGTTAGGTGCATCTAACGACTGGAGGGATGATAGCGATGCGAAAACACAAGAACTTCTGGGACAAAAATGCCGATCGTTACGACCGCTTTATGCGAAAGGATCGGGCGGCGTATGAAGAGATGTATGCGCTGATCCGGCCGGTTGTAAAAGCCAAGACGGTGCTGGAGCTTGCTACCGGCACGGGATTGATCGCAAAACACATCGTGAACGCGGCGGCACACATCGAGGCGACGGACGCCTCCCCGGAGATGATTGCCGAGGCGAAGCGGGATAATCAATCTACAAAGCTGCACTTTTCCGTGCAGGATATGTTCTGCCTGCCCTATGCGGACAAGTCCTTTGATGTGGTGATCGTGTCCAACGCGCTGCACATCGTGCCGCAGCCGGAGAAGGCCCTGCAAGAGATAAAACGGGTACTGAAAGATGATGGCGTGTTGATTGCGCCCACCTTTACCCACGCGGGAAATTCCTTTTCCGGCAAGGTCAGGGCATTTTTCATGAAGCTGGCGGGCTTTCCTCTCCGCAGTAAGTGGACGAGCGCGGAATACCTGCGCTTTCTAAGTCAGAATGGCTGGACGGTGCGGAAAAGCGCTGTTCTGAAGGCATCCTTCCCGCTGACCTATGCGGAATGTGTGAAATCGGAGGTGTGATAAGATGTCATTTTTTGAGAACACCAGAAAGCCTGTGGGGCTTGGCGGGAAAATCATGGTCGCCATGATGAATCTGGGTCACAGCCCTGTGGCGCAGTGGGGACTTCAATTTCTGAATGTTGCGCCGGACGCCAAGGTGCTGGACTGCGGCTGCGGCGGCGGGGCGAACATGAAAAGGCTGCTGAAAAAATGCCCACAGGGTATTGTCAAGGGCATTGACTATTCCCCCGTCAGCGTGGAGAAATCCAAAAAGGTCAACGACGCCGCCATCGCGGAGGGGCGCTGCGCCGTTCTGCAAGGCAGCGTGGCGGATATGATGTTTGCAAACAACTGGTTCGATGCGGTAACGGCCTTTGAAACCGTCTATTTCTGGCCTGACCTGCCCCGGTGTTTCCGGGAGGTCTATCGGGTGCTGAAGGTCGGCGGGACATTACTCATCTGCAACGAAAGCAACGGCGATACGGACAAGGACAAAAAGTGGACGGAGATCATCAGCGGCATGACCATCTACAAGGACGCCGAGCTGAAGACGTATCTGGAGCAGGCGGGCTTTCACGATGTGCAGATACACAAAAAGAAAAGCTGGCTCTGCATTATGGCGTGGAAATGAGGGGGCTAAATCATGAGTATCTTTGCATCTATCTTACGCAGCGTATACAAGCTCTCCGGCGCGAAAAAGGCGTTTGCCTTGCCGGAGGATGCACTGCGAAAGGAAATTGAAAAGCAGAACCGGCATCGTGGCGTTTTTACGCCCACCGACAGCAAGGCACATTATGAAACGATCGCGGTAAATGGCTTTCCCTGCCTGATCGTGCGGGAGCATCCGAAGCCGTCCGAGCGCGCGATTCTCTATTTCTTCGGCGGCGGCATGGTGATCGGTCCGGACAGGGGCGACCTGCCCGTGATGCGCAAGCTGTGCCGGGAAACGGGCTGTGATGTGTGGTTTCCATTTTACCCGCTCTGCATGGAGTATTGTATCACCGAAACCTATGCGATGGTTTACGAATGTTACCGGAAAATGATTGGGCTGTACGGCGGCGGGAATGTCAGCACCTGCGGCTTTTCCTCTGGCGGTGCGCTGGCGCTTGGCATTGCGGCACACAACAACGCGCAGCCCGAGCCGCTGCCGCAGCCAAGGCACATCATCGCCGTATCCCCCGGCGAGGTGCCGTGGAACGACGCGGAAAAGGTACGGATGCAGGCGCTCAATGAAAGGGATGTTTCCATCGACTATGCCTTTATGGTGACGGTGGAGAAGTTCATGCGGCATGGCTGTAAGAATGTGCCGGACTATATGCTCTCCGGCTCCCGGGGAGATTTTACCGGCGTAGGCGATATCCACTTCTTCTATTCTGCCGACGAGGTGCTCTACGGTGCTTTGCCGGACTTCGAGGAAGCCTGCAAACGGGCAAATGTCCGCTACACGGTGTCCGCCCGCCCGAAGATGGTGCATTGCTACTGTATGCTGCCGATCTTCAAGGAGGCAAAGGAGGACTTTGCGAAAATCGTGGAGATTTTGAAGAAATGAGCTCGGAAACGGTCGTGTGATGACTGAAACACGGAGGGAAAATCATGGAACGAAAAGAAGTCATTTGCAGTGCCTATCGGCTGACAGGTGGAAATAGCTTTTATGACGGCATGATCACCTGCTCCACCCTGAGCGGGAAAGCGGTGTGCCGCTTGGTGTGGGCAATGAACAAGGCGGAAAACAACGCCTATCTGGAAAAGGCAATGTCCGGTATTCCGGAGCATTTCTCTGGCAAGCTGCTGGAAGTGCCGGTGGGAACAGGGATTCTGACCATGCCGGTTTATCAGACTATGCCAGAGGCGGACATTACCTGTCTCGATTATTCGCCCGATATGATGAGGCAGGCACGGGAAAAGGCTGACCGCCTGCACCTGAAAAATGTAACCTTCCGGCAGGGAGATGTGGGGGCGCTCCCCTATGCAGACGACACCTTTGACATCGTTTTGTCACTGAACGGCTTTCACGCTTTCCCTGAAAAGGAGGCAGCTTATCGGGAGATTTTCCGGGTCTTGAGACCCGGCGGAACATTCTGCGGATGCTTTTATGTGAAGGGCGAGCAGAAGCGGACGGATTGGTTTGTCCGGCACGTTTATGAAAAAGCGGGATTTTTCACGCCGCCGTATGAGACGGCTTCCAGCCTGAAAGCACGGCTGGATGGAATGTACGCGGATGTGGACATGAGAAACCTGAAAAGCATGGCGTGGTTTGTCTGCCGGAAAGCGGATTAAATCTAAGACGGTCTCATGCACGCAAGAAAGAACAAGGAGGGAGGCAATCAGATGAAGGACAACGAGCTTCTATTCGACCGCAAAAGCCATGTGCTGTATTCTAAACCCTGCAAGAAGGAGATACGGGCGAAGATCGCCCTGCACTATCCGGAAGCAGAGCGGGAGACAGTATGGGAAAAGGTGCAGCGGCAGTACGCGGTCTTTCTCTCCGACTGGCGCACCGACTTGGGCGGCAAAAAGAACTTCCACAACGGCGTAGGCGGCACCTACGACTGCATCGCCATCATGAGCTATTATGTGGTCTGCAAAGCCGTCACATCGTTCCGTGAGATCGAGGAGATGGAGGAAAATCTGATTCTTCCGACCTTCCGCAAGCTGCGGTTCGTGGACTGCAACAAGCCGTTCTGGAGGAAGCTGATGCACAGAGCGTTTGTGCGGGCGAAAAGCGGCTGCGACAAATGGCACGATTATGAGATGTCGGTTGCGCCTTATGAAACCGACAATCCTATTTATTATGAATTTACATCGTGTCCGGCAGCGGAGTTTGCTATCAAGCACGGTCTTACGGATATTATGCCCGCCCTGTGCAATGTGGACTATGCGTCCATGGAGCTGCTCCACGCAAGGCTGGTGCGGACGACTACCTGCGTGGACGGCTGCCGGTGCGACTACACCATCTGCGGCGATAAAAACCCGTACTTGAAGGGACATCCCGAATACCGGGATGAGGCGGGCTTCAGGAGGAATCGGTAATGCTTTTACAGGTGATTTTGGAAGGCATCGGGCTGGGCGTTCTGCTCATTTTGGTTTGCGCCATCGGTATCCGCAAGGGCGCGGTGGGCATGGTGCATCTTTACAGCCAGGAGGTGCAGGAGCGGTGCGTAACGCTGGGACTTACAACACACGCGAAAATCAAGCGAAATGCTTTGATTTTCAAAGCGGTATGCGTTCCCGGTTATATTGCCTATGTGCTGGTCTGTGTCTATGGGATAAACGGTGCGCGTGGTTTTCTTGCGGGCTTCTGGCAGCTGCTGGTGATCTTATCCATTATGAATCTGATCGACCGCTTTTTAATCGATGGTTACTGGGTGGGACATACGAGCGCATGGGAAATCCCGGGAACGGAAGACCTGAAGCCCTATATCACCACCAAGGACAAGGGCAAAAAGTGGCTGTTTGGCACGGTGGGCATGGCAGTCATAGCGGCGGTGCTTGCGGGAATTATGATGCTTTTTACGGAAAGCTGAGGTGATATCAATGCTGTTTCAAACTTATGGCAACAGGAATCATCCTGCGGTGCTGTTCTTTCATGCTATGGGCGTGACGGGAGAAAGCAGCGAACCGGTTGCGAACTACTTACAGGATAGGTATTTCTGTATTCTGCCTACCTCCACCGTGTACTGCGAGGGGCAGAAATATGTCAGCAAGCTGGACGAAATACGGCAGGTGGAGGGCTTTCTGCATCGACAGGGCGTGGAGCGGCTGGCGATGGTGGTCGCTTCTTCCATCGGTGCAGACCTTGCCATGGCGTTTCTGACGCAGACGAAGCTGCCCGTGGAGCACGCTTTCTTTGACGGCGGGCAGTTTGCGCAAATCGGAAAAGGTACGCGCCGCATGATAACGCCGTTTCTGTATTTCGCTATCAGGAGCCTGTACTGGTCGAAGGGCGGCACACTGAAAAAGATTCTGTGGTGTGACGACGATTCCATAAAGCCATATTTTATCGCCGCAGGGGAAAATCTGACCTATACAAATTTGAGGCGGCATATTCTGGAAAGCCTGGAGGATAAACCCTTTCCGTCCCTTCCCGAAGAACTGCAAAAGCATATCTATTTCGAGTTTGGCAGCATAGAGGATCATTTCAAATACCGTCAGGCAGTGATGAAAGCCTACCCAAGCGGCAATTACCCCGTATTTGAGGGATACGATCACATGCAATATCAGATACGCGATCCAAAGGGGTTCGCCGAAATGCTGACCCACATCGCCGAGCGTGACTGTATGCCGGAACTGCCATTTATCAGAAAGTGAGTGATACCCATGAAATACAAAATCGAGAAAAACACCGTGCAGGAGACGCTGATCATTCCGCTATATGCGCGGAAGGTCTGCTCAGAACTATACCCGAATCTCTACCGGGACGAAACAGCGGTTCGCCTGATTGACGAGATCGACTACGATTTTTCTGAGGCGGAGAAAAAATCCCGCAGCCTGATGCAGCGTTTCGGTTCACTGGAAGTCGCCATGCGGCAGAATGACCTTGCCTTGGAGGTACGGGATTATCTGAAATCTCACCCCAATGCGGCGGTGGTCAACCTCGGCTGCGGGCTGGACAGCACCGGGAGAAGCTGCGACAACGGCAGCTGCAAAATATACAATCTGGACTTTCCCGATGTCATTACCGTGCGCAACGAGCTGCTGCCCGCCGGAGAGCGGGAGAAAAATATCCCCTGCAATCTGAACGATACAGCATGGTTTTCTGGAATCGACGCTTCGGGCGGCGCGGTGTTCTTTGCCTCCGGCGTGTTCTACTACTTTTTGACCGAGCAAGTCAAGACTTTGGTTCAAAAAATGGCGGACGCTTTCCCCGGCGGCGTGCTGGTATTTGACGCAGCGAACCGGACGGCGGTAAAGATGATTGCCAAAACATGGCTCAAGAGCGCGAAAATCAAGGATGTGGGCGCGTATTTTGCGGTTTCAGACGCTCCCCAAGAGATCGGTGCGTGGGATAGCCGTTTGCGGGTCTCGAGCCGCGGCTATATGCTGGGCTACACCGATTTGAAAGACCCATCCGTCAGCGGATTTTTCCGTTTTCTCGCCAGGGTCGGTGACGGAATGATGAAGATGCAGATTGTAAAGATCAGATTTGGAGGCAAGCAATGAAAATTCTGGTATATGGTGCAGGTGTTTTAGGGTGCAATCTGGCAAGGAATCTGTTTCACGCCGGAAAGGATGTGACCCTGCTTGCCCGGGGAAACTGGGCAGAGGAAATCAGGAAGAACGGACTGCGGATCAAGGATCAATTCTCCCTCCGCACATCGGTCAGCAATATTCCTGTGGTGACGGAACTGGCACCGAATGTCCGGTACGATGTGATATTTGTCGTTCTGCGATATACGCAGCTGGATTCTGCTCTGGAAACCTTGCGGGCGAATCAGACGAAAAATATTGTTTTTGTGGGTAACAATGTGCAGGCAAGAGCGCTGGCGGCGGCACTGCCGGAGAAAAATGTCTTGTTTGCCTTTGCGCTCTCTGCCGGGCATCGGGAACCTGACCGGGTCGTTTCTATCGACCTGAAAAAAATCACCATTGGGCAGTTGCGTGGGGCGGTCTCCAATGCGGAACTGATCGGAGAGATTTTCGGCGGTACCAAATACAAGGTCGTCTATGAGCCGAATATGGAGGACTATCTGCTCTGCCATGCGGCCTTTGTGATGCCTGCGGCCTTCGCCTGCTATAAGACGGACGGCGATCTGAAAAAGCTTAGGAGAAATACGGTGTACCTTGGACGGGTGATCGATGCCAATATTGAAGGCTATACTCAACCTAAAACTTTATGAACAGCCGGAAACTTCTATCGGCAAGTACGGCAGAATGCGAAAATCCTACCTAAAGGAACATCGCCCCATTCTCTACAACCATCTGCTGATGAGCGAGAAGCTGTATCCACACCTGTTAGAGATTGACCGGACAGCGCAGGAGCGCGTGGACACCATGTTGCCTTACATGATGGAGGCGGCGGGCGTTACCGAGGAACTGAAAGCCCGTGACCCCATGCGCTGGGTGGGGTTGATGAACACGCTGAAAGCGCAGGTGGAGGAAGTGTTGTTGCAGGAATTAGTTTATATCTGATTTTGGGCATAGATGAAGCCGGGATTTTGCAAGCCAGCAAGCAATCCCGGCTTTATCTTATATATTTTCCAGTTTTTTTGACCGCCGGTATTCCAGCGGCGATAGTCCAAACTGCTTTTTGAACACGGCTGCAAATTTCCCTTGATTAGAATAGCCGACCTGTTCGGATATTTCGGCAATCGGACGCTTTGTGTCCGAAAGAAGTCTTGCGGCTTCGTTCATACGGATTTCCCGTAGCCAAGTGGATATATTTTGTCCATATATGCCTCGAAAATAGTTTTTCAGGCTGGTTTCACTGACCGAAAAGCGTTCTGCAATCTGCCGTACAGGAATGTGCTGGCGAAGATCATCGGAAAGGATTTGCGCTGCCCTTTTTGCAATTTCAACCTGCGTTTCCGTGTAGAAGCCGCAGGTTTTCGGAGGCCGGATTTCCATGTTGAGAAGCCGGTGGAGAAGTTCAAGCGTATAGATTTGCAAATGAAAGATAGAAGGCCTTTCAGAAAGCCGCCAGAGGTTTTGAAATATATTTTCCAGTTCGCTATCTGCTTCGTTGATATATGTCTTATGATTGCCGCAATAACTTTCTTCCAAATTGGGGAGGTCAAGCGAAAAAGATTTCAAAAGCTCACCGCAGGACTGAAGAAGAAGTGACAGGTCAAAGTATATTTTTATCCCCTGATACTGCTTCGTAGGAAAGATATATTCTTTTTGTGCGGTCTGTTCACTGACACAAAAATCATTTTCCTTCAGGTAAATGTAGGAGCCGTCATCCAGGAGCAATTCACTTCTGCCCGAAATGCAATAGTTAATCAACAAAGGCTTTAGATTTGAATTTTCATCCGACTCCGGCCATACGGGAGCGTTTACAAAAATAAAAGCTAAGGTCATCCCCGGAAAGAGTGTATGGAATGTCATGTGTCCCTTGCCATCTGCCCGATCCAAAAGCAATGTGCTGCTATTTGGACTGTTTTTCAAAGTCACACCAGAAACAGCATCGCTGTTTTCTAAAATGTTGTATATCATGTCACGCAACTGCTTCGCCCCTTTCATCACGCAAAATCGTTGATATTATTATACCGGCGAGAAAATTCCCAGTCAATGGATATTCTGGCAAAACGAAAAAACTCCTTGCTATACGGGCCTAAAATGCTGATATGTGCATAGAAGCATAATCGGATCTGTGCTACCATTAGATTTGGTTAGTGATGTCTAATCAGAAAGCAATCATGTTAGGAGGTTTCATAATGAACAACAAATTGCAAGGGAAGGATCTCATCAACATCGGTATTTTCACGGCGATTTATTTTATCGTCATTTTCGCTGCGGCGTCCATCGGTTTTATCCCGATTTTTATTCCGCTTATCAGCGTAATTGTGCCGCTTGTGGGCGGTATTCCGATGATGTTGTTCTTCTCCAAAATCAAGAAATTCGGTATGCTTACCATTTGCGGAGTGTTGCTCGGTATCATTATGCTGCTGACCGGCATGGGCTGGTGGTGCATTCCTACCGGGCTGATCTTCGGGCTGATTTCTGATTTTATGATGAAAGCCTGTGACTACAAGAACGCCAAGCGTGAAGTGCTGATCCACGGCGTTTTTTCCATGTGGGTAATCGGGGCGTTTATTCCCATCGTTGTGACGCGTGACGCTTACTACCAGAACCTGCTCCCCGGTTACGGTCAGGAATATGCCGACACACTCATGGCCTATATGCCCGACTGGATTTTGCCGGTACTGCTTATTGCTGCTTTCGTCAGTGGTCTTGTCGGTGGCCTGATTGGACGAAAGATTTTCAAAAAGCACTTTGAGCGGGCGGGAATTGTGTAATGAGCCGCGAACTTCTTGCAAGTCAAAAAAACAATCGCGGAATTTTATTAGACCCCCGGACAAAACTGGCGGTACTGATTACCATAGCTGTCTTTATTTTAGGCGGTTCGTATGAAGGCATCATGCAGTATTACATCATCGTGTTGGCGGCGATCCCGCTGTTACTTTTGTCAGCGGCCAGAAAATGGAAAGGCGCTGTTCTCTATATCCTGATTTTTGGAGGCAGTCTGTGCCTGGAAATGTTCGGTCTGTCCCGACTGGCTGGCGTAGCAAACTACATTGCAGTAGCCATTGTTGGCATTCTGCTGAGGTTCACCCCCAGCGTGGTCATGGGATATTTCGTGGTAACGACAACCACGGTCAGCGAATTTGTTGCGGCGATGGAACGGCTCCACCTGCCGCAGCAGATCACCATTCCTATGTCTGTGATGTTTCGCTTCTTTCCCACGGTTGCGGAAGAATGGAGCGCTATTGGGGACGCCATGCGGATGCGTGGTGTCCGCTTTGGTGGTGGAAAAGTCGGTGCGATTTTAGAGTATCGGATTGTCCCCATGATGATCTGCTCCGTCAAAATCGGAGAGGAACTGTCCCAGGCAGCCCTTACGCGGGGATTGGGAGGCCCGGTAAAACGGACGAATATCTGTAAGCTGGGTTTTCATGTGCAGGATGTTATTTTTCTGCTGATCTGTCTGGGAGCATTTGCAGCGCAAATCTATGTGCTTGCCGCAAGGGGGTGAAGAAAATGATTGAATGTCAAGATGTGTCCTTTTCCTATCCGGCCAGCGCCCTTCATGACAGTGAGAGGCAAACCGGTGGCGCTTTGAAACATATTTCCTGCACCATTGAGGACGGTTCTTTTGTCCTGCTCTGCGGGACTTCCGGCTGCGGAAAAACGACCATGACCCGGTTGTTTAACGGACTGATCCCTCATTACCATGAGGGGACTTATACCGGCTCCGTCTATCTGGATGGAAAGGACACCCGTGACCTGTCACTGTTTGATATTTCTCTGAAAGTCGGCTCTGTATTTCAAAATCCGCGTTCTCAGTTTTTCAATGTGGACACGACCAGCGAACTGGCTTTCGGCCCGGAAAACCACGGGATGCCGGAAGATATTGTGCGCGACCGTGTAAAGTGTGTAGCTACACAACTAAAGCTGGAGCCGCTGCTTGATAGAAGTATTTTTTCTTTGTCCGGCGGTGAAAAGCAAAAAATCGCCTGCGGATCAGCAGCGGCGATTGCCCCGGATGTTTATGTGCTGGATGAGCCATCATCAAACCTTGACGCATACGCTATCGCTGATTTCCGGCAGCTTCTCTTTACTTTGAAATCGCAGGGAAAGACCATCATCATCTCTGAGCATCGGCTGTATTATCTGTCCGGCCTCTTTGACCGTGTCCTGTACCTGAAAGATGGAGAAATCGAAGGTGATTATACAGCAGAGGAATTTTGCGGCCTGTCGGCAAAACAGCGCGATGATATGGGATTGCGGCCCCTTGACCTTGCGGGGCTTTCAGAAGTTGAAGGCTCGCCGCAGAGAATCAACGAGGCGGTTTGGACGATAAAGAATGTGTCCTTCGCCTATAAGCATGAGCCGGAAACCTTGCATATAACGGAAACCTCTTTCCCATCCGGCAGCGCCACGGCCATCATCGGACATAATGGTGCGGGAAAATCCACCTTTGCTCGGTGCCTCTGCGGGTTGGAAAAGCACTTCAAGGGAACGGTGCAGGATCAAAGCAAGAACTATTCCAGAAAAGAACGATTGAAACTCTGCTATATGGTCATGCAGGATGTAAACCACCAGCTCTTTACCGAAAGTGTTCTGGATGAAATTCTGCTCAGTATGAGAACCGAGGATAAACAGAAGGCAAGAGAAATCTTGCAGGAGATGGACTTGCTTTCCTTTGAGGACTGCCACCCGATGGGGCTGTCCGGCGGCCAAAAGCAGCGTGTGGCGGTTGCCTCTGCGATTGCTTCGGGGCGGCCTCTGATTTTATTTGATGAACCGACCAGCGGCCTTGACCTGTTTCACATGAGGCAGGTCGCTAATGTTGTCAATCAGGTGGCAAATGCCGGAAGAACCGCGCTTGTGGTAACGCATGACCCGGAATTTATTCTACGCTGTTGCAATTATGTCCTTCACTTAGAAAATGGGCAAATTCAGGAAAGTTATTCCATAGAGGACAGCGATGGCCGAAAACGCCTGCTAAAGTTTTTCCTGAGTGATATGAAGAAGGAGGTGTCCACAGAATGAAGGAGGAAAAGAAAGAGTCGCCCATAGGCGTCTTATGGGGATGGAGCAAGCCCTATCATGGAAAATTCATCGGCAGTGTTATCCTTGCGGTATTAGGCGTGGCCTGCCAGATGGTGCCCTATTTCTGCGTGGCGCATATTGTCACAATGATGTTGTCTGGGGAACAGAATTTTTCCCGCTATGTGACCGCTGGTATTATTGCATTGTGCGGCTACTTTGGGAAGGTGCTGTTTTCCTGCCTTTCTACAACGATTTCCCACACAGCGACCTATTACACGCTGTGTGATCTGCGGGAGAATATCACCGCAAAGCTGGCTCGCGTCCCGATGGGGACGATTTTAGATACTCCGTCCGGCCAGTATAAAACGACGATTGTTGACCGGGTTGAAGGCATGGAATCGACCTTCGCACACCTGATCCCGGAAATGACCGCAAATGTGCTGGTGCCGCTTGTAATCGCCGTGTACCTGTTCCTTTTGGACTGGCGCATGGCGCTCCTGTCCCTTGTTACGCTGGTGGTGGGCCTTGCTGTCATGTCTGCCGGTATGAAGAATTATCCCGTCAAATGGGAGGGTGCTGTCAAGGCAGGCAAGCAGATGGCAAATGCCATTGTAGAGTACATCGGCGGGATTGAGGTGGTAAAGGCGTTCAGCCAATCCGCCGGTTCCTACAAAAAATATTCTGACGCGGTGAATTATAACGCCAACTACTATGTGGACTGGATGCGGGAAAACCAGAAAACCATGAGCGCCTACAATGCCATCCTGCCATCGGTGCTGATCTGCGTACTGCCTTGCGGCTTTGCGTTCTGGCTTTCCGGCAGTCTGGAGCTTTCCACCTTCCTGTCCATTGTGATTTTCTCGCTGGGGCTGATTGGGCCGATTATTGCGGCCTTTACCTTTACGGACGATTTGGCTGTACTGGGGACAAATGTGGAAGAAATCAGCCAGCTTCTGAACGCCGAAGAACTGAACCATAAAGAAACGCCGATCAAGCTGGAAGATACCGGCATTTCTCTTAGGTCTGTGTCGTTTTCCTATGACGGGACAACAGAGGTTTTGCATGATGTGAATCTCGCCATCCACCCCGGAACCATGACCGCCCTTGTAGGGCCGTCCGGCTCCGGCAAGTCTACGGTGGCGAAGCTGATTGCCGGGTATTGGGATGTTACATCCGGCAGCATTACCCTCGGCGGCCATGAGCTGAAGGATATACCTCTGTCTGAAATTGCAGACCAGATTTCCTATGTGTCCCAGGACAACTACCTGTTTAACCGCAGTATCCGGGAGAATATCCGCATGGGAAGGCCCGGTGCCACGGACGCAGAGGTGGAACAGGCAGCCAAACAAAGCGGCTGCGACGCTTTTATCCGCAAGCTGGATAATGGCTATGATACGGTTGTTGGCAGCGCCGGTTCCCATCTTTCCGGTGGTGAACGCCAGCGGATTGCCATCGCCCGCGCCATGCTGAAAAATGCGCCGGTTGTCATTTTGGACGAGGCAACTGCCTATATCGACCCAGAGAATGAGGCGCTGGTGCAGAAAGCCATTTCCACTTTAACTGTCGGCAAGACCCTGATTGTGATCGCACACCGGCTGTCTACCATTGTTGGCGCAGATAACATCGTTGTGGTGAAGGATGGAACCATCCACGCACAGGGTACGCATGAGAAGCTGCTGGAAACCTGCCCCCTCTACCGGGATATGTGGCAGGCGCACATCGGCGCGAAAGACCAGATGTAAGGGGGTGTTGTCAGATGTATGGAACATTGAAAAAAATCTTTGCTTTTGCAGGCAGCAAAAAGGGTCTTCTAAAAAAATCCCTGTTATTCTCATTCCTGTCCGGGCTGTTTTCAGCCATGCAGTTTGCCGCCCTCTTTGTAGTGATCGGCGCGTTAGTATCTGACAACCGGGACGGAAAGTTTATCTGCATTTCGCTGGGAATTATGGCCGTTTCCCTCATTGGGCGTATCATCACGACCTATTTTTCCACGATGGAGCAGACGGAAACCGGCTATTGCATGGTGGCGGAAAAGCGTATCCACATCGGAGATCGGCTGCGCTACATCCCGATGGGCTACTTCAACAAGAATAGTATCGGGAATATTACCGCCATTGTTACAACAACTTTGGGTGATGTAGAGAACTCAGCAGCCCGTGTCCTGGTGTCAGTGCTGGGCGGTTTTTTCAACTCGGTTGCCCTCGTCATCGTCCTGTTGGTATTTGACTGGCGGATCGGTCTTGTGGCCGCTGCCGGTGTCCTGATTTACCTTGCGGCGGCGGAACTGGCGCTTCGCAAATCTGCCGCGCTCAGCGGGGTACGCCAGCACACACAGGAGTCCCTTGTGGAGTCTGTGTTGGAGTACATTCAGGGGATGGGGATTGTCAAAGCATTTGGACTGGAACGGGACAGCACGCAGTCTATCGGCAGTGCAATTAAGGCGAGCTGCCGGGATAACCTGAAATTGACAAAGGCCAGCGTTCCCTATGACGCTATCAAACAGGCTGTTGTCCGAGTGTTCAGCGTCCTGTTGCTTTTGGCCTCGGTCTGGTTCTGGCTGGACGGCTCCCTGCCGCTGGCCTACGGTCTGATTTTGGTGATTGCTTCTTTCATGGTGTTCAACGATTTGGAGAACGCCGGGAATATGGCCTCTTTGCTGCAAATGCTGGCGGCCTCGATGGATACGGCAAACTCCATTGATGACACGCCGGTAATGGACGAGAAAGGCGCTGATATTACGCCGAAGTCCAGCGAGATCGTGTTTAACAAGGTGGATTTTTCCTACGCAGACCGTAAGATATTAGATCAGGTCAGCTTTACCATTACCGAAAAAACGACTACGGCCATTGTCGGCCCTTCCGGGGCAGGAAAGACAACGATGTGCAACTTGATTGCCCGTTTTTGGGATGTGAATGCCGGGAAGATTACCATAGGCGGTACGGATGTACGAGATTTCAAGCTGGACAGCCTGATGAAGAATATCTCGATGGTGTTCCAGAGCGTGTACCTATTTGCAGATACGATTGAGAACAATATCAAGTTTGGCTGCCCGGATGCTACCCATGAACAAGTGGTTGAAGCGGCGAAAAAGGCTTGCTGCCATAACTTTATTTCTGCCCTGCCGGATGGCTATGACACCGTGATTGGCGAGGGAGGCGGTACTTTGTCCGGCGGCGAGAAACAGCGGATTTCCATCGCCCGCGCCATGCTGAAGGACGCACCTATCATCATTTTGGACGAGGCAACAAGCAGCGTTGACCCGGAGAATGAGGATGAATTGCAGCGGGCTATCGAGGCATTGACCCATGACAAGACCATCCTCATGATTGCCCACCGTCTGAAAACCGTCCGCAACGCCGATCAGATCCTTGTACTGGACAACGCTCATATCGTCCAGCGCGGCACTCATGCGGAGCTGATCCAGCAAAAGGGCCTGTATGCCGATTTTGTATCGGCCAGACAGGAGGCCATCGGCTGGAAGCTGGCTCAGTAAAGGAGGTTCAGATGAAACTTCATGCGTCCGGGGAGGACTACCTGGAAACCATCCTTGTTCTCCAAAAGAAACGCGGTATGGTGCGCTCCGTAGATGTGGCCCGGCACATGGAGGTGTCAAAGCCCAGCGTGTGCCATGCAGTGGCTACCTTGCGGGACGGCGGCTTTCTTATGATGGACGAAGATCACTTTCTCCATCTGACCGATGTGGGCCGCGAGGTAGCCGAAAAAATCTACGAGCGTCACTGCTTCTTTACCGAGCAGCTTATCACCGCAGGCGTTGACCTCAGGACTGCGGAGGCTGACGCCTGCCGGATTGAACACATCATCAGCGATGAGAGTTTTGACCGGCTGAAAGAGGCAGCCGAACAAGAGCAAAACTAAAACCGAATAAGCCAAGCGATCCTGCCCCGCAAGACGGGGAAAGAAAAAAAACGTTGCAGGGCAGGCAGCTTTGTGCGCCCAAAATGGATTTTCCGGGTACTGCGGCGGTTTTGAGTAACATCAAGGCCGCCGTTCCTTATGCCCTCGACAAAGGATTGACGACTACACGCTGACACGGCGGCTTTAGGAGGGGACAGCACAGGAAGCAGCCGCAGCGATTGGATTTTTCATTTATAGAACGGAAGAGATGGCAGAACTTATCTCCTATATGCGCCAGTACAATGAAAGTGCATTGGAAGGCGAAGACCTTCGCTTTTACGGTTTTGATATGCAGAGGATTTCTTACAGCATGAGGTTTGTGGGACCTTCCGGAAGTGGAAAAAGTACCATTTCAAAACTAATTGCACGTTTTTGGGATATTCAAAAAGGAAAAATTACGATTGGAGGAAAAGATATAAAGGCTATGGAGCCAGAAAGCCTACTGTAACGGTAATTGCCTGTTACTGGACGATGGCGAGGAATGTGTTTGCGTACAAAGCATTTCCTATTCGCTGCTGTGCCGGTGGTTTCAGGCAGCCGTCCTCCCATTGGACGCTGCCCTGTACGCCGAAATCATCAAAGACCGGGATGAAGTGAAACGCTGCTGCGAGTGTGGGGCCACGTTCCAGCCGAAGTCTAACCGGGCCAAATACTGCGCGGCCTGCGCCAAACGGATGCGACGCCGTAAGGAGGCCGAGCGCCAGCGGAAAAGATACTGGCAGCACGAAGCATAAGAAAAGACGCCGGACACAGGCGGCCACATGGCCGCCGCGCCCGGCGCTTTGCTATCTGCTGTTACAGACAATCGCATAAATGAGTTTGTTTTGAAGGCGGTGCTTCATGTACTCGTCTACGCATACATGGAGCTGGCCGCAATCGTCATAGAGCGTCCGGGTACAGAGCTTGTTTATGTAACCGTTGTAATACTGCAAGACCTGTTCCACGACCCCGGCGTCACCGGCGCGGGCCGCCTCGATCACTGCAAGGGGCAAAGGCTCCTTATATCTGGCCTGCTTCATTCTGCAATACCTCCCGTCAGTCTTGTTCTCATGGTTTCCAGCGTCTTAGTCCTGTGCCGCTGGACGGCGCTGCGGGACATTCCCACCACCGCGCCGATCTCGCCGTCCGTCAGTTCCAGGACACAATGCAGTATCAAGATGCTTTGTCCCGGCTGGGGCAAGCTGGCAAAGGCAGCGGCCACCAGCCCGTCGCTGATCTGAAGCTCACAGCCATAGGCCGGAAATATAAAACTGTCGCTGGGGTACTGATCTATCGTGCATAGCGTGTCCAGTTCCGAAAGCGGCAGCGTTTCAAAGGATGTTTCCCAGCCACGCTGACGCTTCCTTTCCCGGAAGTAGTCAACGGTTTCATGGTACAGTACCAGCTTGCAAAAATGGTCAAACTGGCAGCGCCTCCCGTAATCATCAGGGGTAACTTTCATCTTCTCACCCCCTTTCCGTGGGGAGTGAGCAGGATGATCCTGTCCGTTGTCAGGGGCCTATGCTGGCCCTGGTCTGCTGACCGCCTCCTTTTCCATCTGATTTTTTGCCGGAAATGACAATCCGCGAAAATCGACAAAAATCGCCCGGCAGGTCGTAAACCTACCGGGCGACGATTTGAAGCGTTTTGTTGTTTTCTTACATGCCTTGAAAGACGGCTGAAAGGAGGGTTGCTTATGGCCACAACCTACCTCAAATCTCACAAGCGGGCCGATAAGCGGACGGCCCTGCAAAGCCTGAAAGACCGCTTTGACTATGGCCTGAACCCGGAGAAGCTGGGGGCCGTTTCCTCCTACCTCTGCGATCCGGCCACGGCACACGCCGAGTTTATGCTGGTCAAAAATCAGTATCAGGGCGAAACTGACCGCAGGGCCGGACACGGGGCGCTGTGCTACCAGATCCGGCAGGCGTTCCCCCACGGCGAGGTGACGGCGGCGGAGGCCAACCGCATCGGCTATGAAACGGCGATACGCTGGACAAAGGGCAAGTATCAATTCTTTGTCTGTACCCATATAGACAAAGAGCACATTCATAATCACATCTACTACAATTCCACCGCCTATGACCGCTCCCGGAAGTTCCGCAACTTCATCGGCTCCTCGTTCGCCCTGCGGCGGCTGTCTGACCGGGTATGTCTGGAGCACGATCTGTCCGTGATTGCAAATCCCAAGCTCCACTGCAAGGGGCGGTATCTGCACTACGGTCAATGGCTGGGGGAAAATCAAAAGCTCTCACAGAAAGAACAGATCCGCCTTGCCATTGACGCAGCCCTGACGGAGCGCCCCGAGGACTTCGCAGATTTCCTCCGACGCATGGAAACGGCAGGCATACAGGTTAAGCGTGGGCGCGGCGGCGTGATCTCGTTCCTTGTGCCAGGGCAACAGCGGGCGGCCCGTTTCCGGGCGTCCACGCTGGGGGACGGCTACGGCCCCGAGGACGTACAGGCCGTCATTGACGGCAAGGCTCCCACACACAAAACCCCAATGCGGAGAACGCCCGCGCCCCGCCGTGTCAATCTGCTGATCGACATTCAGGAACGGATGCGTCAGGGCAAAGGCCCAGCCTATGAACGCTGGGCCAAGGTGTATAACCTTAAACAGATGGCGGCTGCGCTACAATATCTGAAAGAGCACCAGCTCTTTGAATATGACGATCTGGCCGCAAAGACCGACGCCGCCACGGAGCGGTTTCACACGCTGGCCGGGAACATTCAGCAGACCGAGGCCGAGCTTTTCCGTGTGTCTGATCTGATGGCCGCCGTGGTGCAGTACGCCAAGACCCGCCCTGCGTTCGATGGGTACAAGGCCGCCAAGTACAGCCGGAAATACCTTGCCGAGCATGAGGCGGAGTTGGCCGACTACCGGGCAGCCAAGGCGACAATGGCCGAACTGCTGGGCGGCGAGAAGCTCCCCAAAATGGACGTACTAAAAGAAAAACGTCGCCAACTGGCAGCGCGGAAAAAGGCTTTTTATTTGGAATACCGCAAAGCCCAGCAGGATATGCGGGAGCTGGTGGCGGTCAAGGGCAGCGTGGATCACCTGCGCGGGCTGACGAACAACCAGCGCAATAAGGAGCAGGCCCGTTAGGGACGGCGACGCAGACAATGGTTCTTCTGGTCACGGTGGCCAGAAGTCCAGCGGGTTTGGGGGCACCCCAACAAGCATTTCCGCAGCGCGGAAATTGCAAGTGTCAATATACTTGCCTTGCTTGCCGCTAACGCGCTCCCCCGGAAACCCGGCGAAAAACGGAGGCAGCGCCGTTTCTTACGCTCCCTCCGTTCCACGGTTTTCTATGATTGCGTCGATAATTCCCTCGACGAGCCGCAGCTCGCTTTCATTGAGGGAATTAAGCTGAATATTGATCCGCTTCTTTGCAGCTTCATCGGCTCCCATATCGGGATAAAAGTATTCGTCCACGGAGATACCGAACATTGTTACCATTTGGAAAAAGGCGTTTAGGCTCGGATGCTGTCCGTCATTTTCGTGATACATAATGGTACGCGGATCGCGGTCAACAATGTATCCTAATTGTTCCTGCGTCATGCCCTCACGCTCACGGGCTTTCTTGATAGCAAGTCCAATCCCGTGAAAGCCAAATTTGCGTTCGTCCCGTTCAATTTTCATAGCATCACCACCTGATGTAATTTTACATTTCAGGTGCCATTATTTGAACGACATACAATTTCATTTATCTGACTATTTAATTTCGCCCCTTACTGCTTGTACCTTTGGGCGAAAAAGATTATAATATAATTAATTTGTAAAATTCAAAGATAAAAGATAATAGTGGAGAACCATCATAATGAGTAAAATATTATTAGTAGAGGATAATCCAAATGCAGTAAAAAGGATAATCCGATATATCAATAAAATATTCTCTGAATTGGACGTGGCTTCTTTTCCCGAAGCAGGCGAAGCCCTGCAATACGCAAAAGCGAACGATGTTTCCCTGTTTATCCTCGATATTCAGTTAGAGGACTATAAAGGAACCAGTTTAGCAAAGCAGCTCCGCGAATTGCCGGAATATAAATATACGCCGATCATTTTTGAAACGGCATTGGCAGGAGAAGAACTTTCAGCTTATCGAGATGCGAAGTGTTACAGTTTTCTTGTAAAGCCATTTAGCGAAGAAGAATTTGCGGTGGCATTTCGTGACGCGCTGGGATTGTCTAAACAGATGAACCAACAAGCCAAAACCATCCAGATTGAGCAGAAGCAATTCATTTTAGAATATGCTGCACAGGATATTGCCTATATCGAAGCCTTTGGAAAAAAACTTGTGATCCATACCATCAGCCGTCTGTCCGGTATCAAAGAAGATACTATTTCTGGGTACACTTTGTCTGGACTATTGGCATTGCTTGATGATCCGGCATTTGTTCAGTGCCATAAGAGTTATGTCGTGAACAAATCCCATATCGAGAAAATTGACAAATCCGGGCGGAAGATTTTTCTGAAAGGATTTACAGATACAATCCCCATCGGAAATAAATATCAGGCCGAATTATGGGGGTAAGCATGGACTTTCTAATGAATCTGATACAGTTAGGATTGGATGCGGGAATACTGGCTCTTTGCTGTGAAGTCGTTTTCCGGCAAAAAGCAGAAATAAAGGCAAAGGATTTTTTCATTTTTCCTATTCTTCTTGTACTTTGTGTTGTGCCGAGAGTGGATTTCTCTATTGGCACAAATATGACAGCGTCTTTCCGCAGTGAAGGTTTTGAAATACTACCAGCAGACAATATTGTTGGATTGCTGTTTTTGGTTTTTGCAGTATTGTTGTTGAGCAGTATTTTCTTCGGCTCCAAATCCAGCAGAACGGTTTTCTGCGGCACAATGGCGGCCTTCTCCATTTTTCTGCTCGTCAAATGCCTGTGCGCGGTTCTGTTTGCTGTCTGCGGAGCTACGGATGATTTACTCATGTTAGGCAGCCGCATAGCGGCGTTATGCCTTATAATCGTGCTGGGTTTCACTCCAATTTTCGGGTTGCTCCATCAACTCGTTCAAAGAAACGATTTTACAGTTTTGAGCGTATCTTCCAATATCGCTGTGCTTCTCATGGCAGTGCTTTCGATTCTCTCTTTTGATGTGGATAGGCTTCTTGCCAACCTATGGATAATTATTATACTGATCCTTGCGGTACTGCTGCTGGACAGTATATTGCTGTTCCTACATCAGCGTCGAATGCAGGAGCAAAAGCGAATCCACATGATTGAGCAGTATGTGCCTATTGTAGAAGAATTGATCTCACAGGTTAGGGCAAGGCAGCATGAATTTAATAACCGGATGATGGCGATTGAAGCTGCCGTTGTCTCTGCTGATACTATAGAAGAAGCTCGGAAAGAAGTGACGGCTCTCACGGGAAGTATTGGAATCAGTCTTAATGACCGGGAACTGCTCTCATGCGACAGCAAAATGATTGCCGGGATGCTGTTTGGAAAAATAAAGCAGGCAGAAGCGGCAAATCGTCACATAGAATTATCTTTACATGGTCTTTTCAAGAAAACTGTCACCCCGGAAACAGAATGGATCGAGGCCATTGGAATTTTATTGGATAATGCAATCGAGGCTTCACCGAAAGGAAGTACGGTTTTTTTATCCAGTAAGAAACAGGGGGACTTTCTGGAATTGACAGTTTCCAATCCAGCTCCTCCGCTTTCAAATACTGAATTTATGGCCTTGTTTGAAAAAGGTGTAACTACAAAGGTAAATCGGGACGGCCACGGCTTTGGCCTGTATAACATCCTACGCATGACGGAACGGTATCATGGAAAAATCCTGACCCGCAACGAATCCATTTTGAATGAAAATTATGTTGTCTTTGGCGTACTCATGCCATAAAAAGGGTATGAACGAGGGTTTTAAGGGAACGAAATTTATCTTGTTCCCTTAAAACCCTCTCTTGTTTCCGGGCTATTGAAGCGCCTGAAAGAGTTCGATATACTGAAAAAAAAGAAAGGGAGGAATGAATATGATAGACCTTGTGAGAAATGAGTGGAAAAAAGTTTTTCTGCCGGTGCTATTGACAACAGTTCTTCTGGCAGTCGCCATGAGTGTGTTGTCCTGCACAATTTATCAAAACTATGCACTGCACTACGATTTGGAGGCATGGGAAGTTGGAACAGAACTGTTTTCTCTGCTTTATCCGCTGTTTGTTGTGGTGCCGCTATGCTGGAATTTGTATTACGAGCGCAAAAACAACTTCCTGCTCTATGTCCTGCCGCGAGTGAAAATTAAGAACTACCTGACTGCCAAATGGATTGCGTATGCGCTGGGAACCCTTTGTATTATTGTAATCCCTTATATACTATCGGCAGTGTTTGCCCTCTATGTAAAAACGCCCGTGGTTCCTTTCGTTGAAAATCCGTTTAGCCATATATTTGAAAACGCATTTATAAAGACTCCACTGTTATATGCAGTTGCCCTGTCCCTTTGGAGAGGCATAGTCAGCCTTTTTGTAATGACCTTCGGATTTGTACTTGCCTTATACTGCAAGAACATCTTTGTAATCCTTACCGGACCGTTTATGTATTCCATTTTAGAGAATTTTGTTCTGGCTATTCTTCGTTTGGAGAGATACCGGCTGGTTGTATCTTTTGATCCCATAACAGTTGATCCACGGGTCGTGTCAATCTTCTCTTTCCTCTTTGACCCAATTGTTTTAGGCATTGTGATCGGTCTGACAGCGTTTCTTCTTTCTAAGAAAAATGCTATCGTAACCATTTAGGTGTTCATTATGATTGCGCTTATCAGGAAAAATCTCCATTTGTGGGGATATGGAAAGTCGCTTGCCCTATTTGCTGGATGTATGCTTTTTTCCATCAGCGGGAGGTTAAACGAAGGAATTGCATACGAGCAGCACATCTTATCGGCGGTATCAGACCATTACTATCTGACCTATTTTGTGTTGCCGATTGTACTGTTAAGCTGCTTCGCCTTTATTGATGATGATGGAGAGCCGATAATCTTACGGTTCCAAAGCTACCATTCCTATTTCCTGAAAAAGTGGGTAGGTGTCGGTTCGATTGCGGTTATTGTGATGGTCGTTCAAACAGGGGCAATTCTTCTGTCTGGCATTGGATTACCTTTAGGCAACGAATGGAACCTTGCTGCAGGTGCAACGGAAGCCGAGTTGTTTTCCACTCTGGAACAGCTTTTTTCCAGTCCCTTGCAGGCGTTTGTCTGCTTTACCCTCTATCAGCTTATTGGAAGTTGGCTGATATTTGGAATCTGTATGTGGATTGGGCATTTCACCGGGAGAAAGTGGACGATCCGAATTGTAATCGTTCTTTATATCCTCTCAGCTGTGTGGATCAAACTTCCGGCAATTCAAAATATTCCGCTGACGAGTTTTAATCATTTGCTGATTTTGCACCACAATTTGGGCGTGCCCCATCGTTTCGAGATAACCGTCTTTACCTTGCTGCTCCTTGTTTTGATAATTGCTATATCTATTCGGCTTGCGTGGCGGGGACAGTTGCCGCATATACAGTTATCCCGCCGTGGTATAGCTGGCTACTATTTTCACGCGCTCATGATCCCTCGCAATCTGCTGATTCTTTTAGGTGTTGTGTTGGGAGTTTCGATTTACAAAGGGTTAGGCAATGACACCACCCTATCAGGATTGGAATGGATTTATGCCCTGTTTGCAGGACATGGAACCGGATATTTTCAAGTTTTACCCTTTCTTGAACTGCTGATTACCGGCGGTGCGCCCCTTTACCTGCTTGCCGCTTTTGTGGAGCAAACAGTGAACGGGCAATCTATATTTGTTTCTGTGCGCTCAAAGGGGCGCAGACATCTGATGAAGGGCATTTTATCGGTCAGCATAAAGTTTCTCATGGTATATACAATCTTTTGGCTTATGGCTGGCCTTATAGGGGCATCTCTATTCAGCACTGGATTAACAATCGTTTCTTTCAGGCTCCTGCTCTATGCGGTTTTAATGAAGTGCCTTGATATATTGGCGCAATATCTGATTATGTTCAGCATCTACATTGCCACAAGACAGGTTACAATCGGTTTCCTTGTGTTAGTGGCGGGAAATCTGCTCTGTATCCTTCCGGGGAATTGGGTAGCTTATCTGCCCTTTGGCCTTTCCAGCCTGACGAGAATTTCTGTTGTGGAACCAGGAATTGGAATTTCCACTGTGTTCGCCTTTGGGATAGAGGCCGCTATTTTAACGCTGATGATTGCAGGAGTCCTTATGTGGGGCTACAAGGAAATATTGAATTAGGAGGACAGAATATGAGTTCATATATTGAAGTAAAAAACGTATCAAAAAGTTTTAGAGGCAGGGCAATTCTTCAGAATATTTCCCTGTCTGTAGAACAGGGAACAACTGTTGGTTTGGTTGGCGCTAACGGCAGCGGAAAGTCGGTGCTGTTCAAGATTATATGCGGCTTTGAGAAGCCAGATCAGGGCAGCGTATATGTGCGCGGTAGGCAGATTGGCAAAAATGGACGTGACTTCCCCGCAGACATGGGTGTATTTATCAATTCCCCTGGCTTTATCGGTATTTACAGTGGCTTTCAAAACCTGAAATTCCTTGCGGACATTCAAGGAAAAATTGGAGAGAAAGAAATTCGGCAGACCATGAGCAAAGTGGGGCTTGACCCCGATAATAAAGAGAAAGTAGACAATTATTCTCTTGGCATGAAGCAGAAATTGGGGCTTGCACAAGCGATTATGGAAGGGCAGGATATTCTGATTTTGGATGAGCCTTTTAACGCATTGGACTACAAAACCTATGAGGATGTAAAGACCATCATCCGCATGCTGAAAGCGGAAGGCAAGACCATTTTTCTGACTTCACACCATTTTAAGGACATTGAACAACTATGCGATCAGGTGTATTCGATTGAAGATTGTCAGCTTCTACCGATTACAGAAGAAATTGCGGTGCGGTATCGAGAAATGGAGTAGCTTGCAAAAGTATATAGAACATAACTGCCGGACGACGGCAAAATAAAAACAGCCGTCGTAGAGCAGACACATTTTCACGCGCCTATGAAGCGGCGGCTTTGATTTTCAGAGCCGCCGTTTCTTTGCGTCTACACAAACTAATGACGACTTGTAGGGACACGGTAGCCGATGGGAGGTTATTTTGTCGTGTCCTTCTTTTTGTTTCACAGCATCTATGATCTGCACCAGCTAAAAAAAGCGTAACCCCTCCGTCGGAGCAGTCCGGCTTTGAATATGAAATTAAGGTATAGTTCATACTCATAGCCGGAATATTCCCGTGGCGGGGCAAGGCTTTTTTTAAGCGGTAGAAGTGGATTAGATTATAATGATAGTAAAACAGCATGGCGGCGTCCTCCCGTGGGCCGCCATGCCTTTAACTGCTGGGAATGACAGAAAGAAAGCAGCGGCCTTGATTTCTCAAAACCGCCACCAGTGAATATAAATTAAGCGTGAAAATGGGTCTGCCCAGCAGCGTTTTTTTTCTTTTCTGCCGCTGGGAAGATGTTTTTTCTTTAGATACATGATAAGAGGAATTTTTGAAGATTCCATAAAGATTTGAAAAATGGACGGACATAAAAGACGTCCATTACACTATCGGAAAATCAGCAAGGAAGTTTCATAGTAACCTTTGCGCCGCCGGTTTCTTTTGAATTTTCTAAAATAAGCTGACCATTATGTTGTTCCATAATCGAATTTGTAATATATAGACCCATACCAAAGTGTAACTTTGAATTGCGGCTTTGATCGCCCATATAGAACCGTTCCTGTGCGTGGCATAATGCCTCTTTAGAAAACCCCGTTCCCTCGTCTGTGACTGAAATTTCCACGAAACCGTTGTTACTCTGAACATCCACATAAAGCGTTCCGCCTTGCGGGGAGTAGTCCAGCCCATTACTGATAACATTCATAATAGTACGTTCTATCAGCACCCTATCAAATTTCAGCATTTGAGGGAGTGAAACAGTATTCATTTGCAGCCGGATTTCTTTTGTCCGGCATAGTGATTCCATATAACCGAACAAGTGCTGCATGAACGCTGGCAAGTCTATACTTTCAATATGGAGCTGATAACCAACCGCCGCCCGTGATATATCAATCAGGGTTTGAATATATGACTGCATCTGGCCGGAGCTTTCCACGACGTAACCAGCGTATAATCGTTGCTCATCATCAAGATTTGTTTCTGTGAGTAAATCAGCATTTCCTTGAATAACCGTCAGAGGCGTTTTCAAATCATGGGCAAGCGCGGCGATTTGCTCTTTCTGTGTCTGTTCGGTTTTCCATTGCCGTTCTAACGAAATTTTCAGATTATCTTTCATATCTGAAAAAGATGCAAGGACATCTTCAAACTCTTTGATTTTGGCGTGTCCTACTTCAAAATCAAGGTTTTGCTTTGAAACCTCCGCAGTTGCTTCAAAAAGCGGGGTCAGTTGTGTACGCAGGTTCTTAGCAAATCTGGCGGTCAGTATGATAATGACCAGCAGCGAATTTACAGCCATCAGGATAAACGCAAGCGTGTCAGGAGATGGAAAATATTCCGGTAGCCATGACACTGTAAATTGAGAACCAATATAATACCTTAAAACGCAAAATTCGTTTTCCCGGACAACAAGTGCAAACTGCCTCCCCGTAGCATATTCAATATATTCTCCCTTTGCGTACAGCAGGGCAATTTCTTTTTCATCATCGTCCATATTGCTGTAAAGCTCATTAAAGTTCTTGTCCAGAATTAAGTAGCCGCATCCCTGTGGAATCACAACCTTTGTAATATCCGGGGCAATCGTCAGCGTTGGAATGATCTCTTTTACCTGCAATTCACTTAGATTTGCTCTTGTAGCTAATCCAGCATTTACAGCAAGTCCCTCCAAACCAGAAGGGACAATAATTGCCGCTACCAGCATGACAATGAGGGAGATAGCAAACTGGCGAAACAATATTTTCAATGTAGGTTTCTTTTTCACTCCCATTTATATCCTATCCCCCATACGGTGCTGACCGGACTTATTTTGAAATGCTCCAATTTCGCACGAATATTTTTTATATGCGTTGAGATCGTAGAGTTATCGCCTATTCCATCAAACCCGAAAACGGCTTCATAGATTTGTTCTTTTGTAAAAACCTGTCCCCGGTTTTTCGCAAGGTATTCACAGATTGAATACTCGCTTTTGGTAAGGGGAACCGGCTGTTCTGAAACATACAGTACCTTTGCGGAAAGGTCAAATCTTATATCAGGCTCAAATGAAAGTGTGCTGTGATGCTCCCTTTTTTCTCTGCGTAAATGTGCCGCGACACGGGCGCGAAGCTCCTGAATACGAAAAGGTTTCGTAATATAATCATCCGCACCGATGCCCAATCCAAACAATATATCTTCCTCTAATGTCTTTGCGGTCAGAAAGAGAATCGGGCAGTCTACCATATTCCTGATCTGTTTGCAAAACTCAAACCCGTCTGTGCCAGGCATCATCACATCCAAAAGAATGAGGTCATAGAAATGCAGCTTTTTGATGTCTACATCATCCGCATTTTGACAGACTGTTATCAAATATCCATCTTTCCTCAAACTGTTCTTAATCAATTCCAAGATAGAAACTTCATCGTCAACTACAAGTAAGTGGGTCAAAAAATCACCTCCCGCCCCATTATACCACATTGTCGAGGTTACTCATCATTATTTTTAATGTCAGCTTTCCGATATTCATTGTTGATATTTACAGCTACGGCATTGCTTATATCCACATCCACAATACTGTAAACGTAGCCGAAACTGAAATCTTCCCCCGCCACATTTTTGAAGCGTTTCGATACCTGCCCGATTTCTTCTTGCAGTTCTGACATTTCAAGACATTCATCCGTTATGGTATATGTCAGGCCGTTATATGAAATTTCATCATAGTTTGCGGCGTTCAGCTCATAATACGGCAGAGATTCATTTAAGGCCTTATTTTTATCGGCGGTATCGCGGAGCGCACCGCAGGCCGATAAGCATATAAGACTTACAAGCACAATTACCACGGCAAACAGGCACTTTTTATTCACTGTTTTTACCTCCCTCCCAACCATGAAACCAAACCAAACTGGCAATCAGCAGACAAACAGTGCAGCATACAGAAATAATCATACCGCTGAAAAAATCGGTTTTTACCTGTGCATACAGTTGGGGGCTATCCCATGCAAGCACAGTGTAATCCATAGCACGAACGCCCCAGGCCCAGGGAATATATTTCCATGTAGCGTCACCAAGCCCTGTTATCATAAGGGCAGCTATTAAACTCCCTGCAATTCCCAATCCCATAGATGCACCTTTTCCGAAGCTCATTCCCACAAACAAATGAATCAGGTAAATGGGAAGCATGGTAATCAACAATAGAATCCCTGCTTTCAGGTAAAGGCTTGCCGGAGCATCCCTATATAGTGCAGCGAATGTTCCTAACGCTAAAAATGTTGCGCCAAAAGCACAGATCATCAGAAAACCAAGTTTACCAATATACGTTGCCATGCGAGATGGGATTGTTCCCAACAAAAGCTGATAATGCCCGGCCTGATTTTCGATCTGAACAACCAGGCCCACAATAATGCCGATCAGAAACGGGAACGCAACGGCCAGCACTTCCAGATAGGCACTGATTTTGGTTGCCAGTTCCCATCTGGATATATGATAGTAACCCGCAAAAATCGCCGCACATATAATCGGAATCATGCTGTGCATATAGAGCAAAATGCTATGTTTACACTTCTGATATTCTGCTTTCCAGCAGCGAACCACAGATACCATAGTTACCCCACCTCCTTTTTCTCAAACCATCTTGCAGTTAAAAATGACAGCGCCGCAAACCAGGCCAGCGAAATGACCAATACAAGTATAATCATCCAAAATGCCATTGCCGTACTCTGATCTGCAACCGGCTCACCATTAGGCAAAATACCTAACACGGAAATCATAAGATGCGGCACCCAGCTATACGGGCAGATCATCCACAAAGAGGTTGTAGCCGTGAAAATCCCTAAAACGCTTCCAAGTCCGGCATTAAGAATAACCGTGACAAAGATACCAACTTTTTTTGATAACCATAAGCACAGCGGAACTTCCCATAGGCTTGCAATGACAATACAAGCTGTTCCGGCCGCAGCCTGCCAAATTCCGATTGTCAGGGGAATTTCGTTGATAACTAATATTGCAAAACCGCCCAACAGATTTAGCGCCAGGAAAATGAAATTCCCCACACAGGAGTAAATACCGGCCACTCCAATTTTTGCTTTCCAGACTTTGTTCTGCGAAACAGGCAATGAAGCAACGGCACGATATTTTAGTTTGCCATTATCCCGCTGTTCAATCAAGGCACAGGTGAGCGTAAGGAATCCAGGATAAAGCAGGATATACCACCAATTATAAGAATTGAGCTGGAACCAAAGAGGGGCAAAAAAGTTCATAAGTGCAGTTACAAACGGGGCCAGAACGATCAGCGTTTTTGTGAAAGTTCTCTTATGCTTTAGGTTCTCTGCCTGAATATATGCCATCTCCATTTAATATCCCTCCTTACCATTTCTGCGAATAACATCCATAAAGAGTTGTTCCAAATCTTCACCGGCGCGAAGCTCTCCCTCATATCCAAGGACGCCGCCAGCAATGATACCCACATGATCTGCAATCTGCTGGACTTCTGACAGAATATGGCTGGACAAAATAACTGTAATCCCTTTGCAGGGAAAAGAGCGAATTAACTCTCGAAGTTCCTCAATCCCTAAAGGGTCAAGGCCGTTAGTCGGTTCATCCAGAATCAAAAGCTGGGGACTGTTCAGCAATGCAATAGCAATACCAAGCCGCTGCTTCATACCAAGAGAAAACTGCCCGGCCCGTTTCTTGCCGGTATTCGTGAGCTGGACAATTTGCAATACCTCGTTAATTCGTGCATCGTCCAGACCGAGCAATGTAGTTCTGACTTTGAGATTTTCGTATGCAGTCAGATTTTCGTAAAGCGGGGGCATCTCAATCAAAGCACCGATATGCTCCAGATCATTCCGCTTCCACGGGTGGCCGTCAAACTCGATGCTTCCCGATGTGGGGCGCAAAATGCCGGTGAGCATTTTTAAGATCGTGGATTTGCCAGCCCCATTCGGCCCCAGCAGACCATAAACCGAGTTGCGCCGGATGTTCAGTGACACATTGTTTACCGCCATTTGCCCCTTGAAATTTTTGCAGAGGTCAGTCGTTTTCAAAATCATATCCATATAATCAAGTCCTTTCTTTGATTTTACGGATAGCATACCGGGCAATTTTGAAGATTTCATAAAGATTCCCGAAAACAGAATATGAACAATACACCGTAACCGTGGAGCATATCGCAACAAAGCACCAACCTACGCATTTAGGGCCTTAAAAAGCCCTATATTTCAAGGTTTTTCCCGCATAGTCGGCGGGGTATGTGAGTGTTTTATCCTATCCCCGCCATAGTGCCGCTCTAAATGCGTAGAATTTACCAGCAGAAAATCGCCGGTTTCTCTGGCTCCATACTCCCAGATATGGTATCATGGAAAAAATCAATCTGACGGGGGTATCAGGATGGACGGACAAGAAAAGCTGCTGGACTATGAAACAATCAAAGCCGCCGTTGCCGGTGAGAAGTGGGCCACAGAAAAGGTGCTGGCCCACTATGCGGACTACATCGACGAGCTTTCCACGGTGGAGATCAGGCAGCCGGGCGGCAAAGTGAAAAAAGTCATTGACGAGGATATGCGGCAGCACATTTCCTTAAAGCTGCTGGAAGCGTTGCCGAGCTTCCCGCTGGAACAAGAATAACGATCAAGAGGGCTGCACCCTCTTACGCCGCTTTGCGGCTATCACCTGCATACCCCCGAAACAGATACACCCGCTGCGCGTCTGTACCTGTTTCGGGGGCTAATAATGACTGTAACCTACGCCTTTCGGGGCTGATAACCGCCAGTTTCAAGGCTTCTCCCGCACGTTTGCAGAGGTGGGCGAATACTTTATCCTATCCCCGTCAATACTGGGTTCTAAATGCGTAGGAACAGGCAAAAAGAAAAGACGCCGGACGCAAGCGGCCACATGGCCGCCGCCTTTTTCGGGCTGGTGGCCTGTTTGCTGTCGGCAAGCTGCTTGCGGATAGATGGCCGGGGCTTGCGAATACTCACATCACGGCGCTCATCTTTGTTAATCATGGCATGCAGTGGATTATGGCAATTTGCAAACCACAGAGGGAGTATCAATGTTTGAAAGAATGGGTGGGCAGTATGAAGAAACCGCTAAAGAAACTAATGGGTATGCTAAATCTGAAACTAATAGGTCATTATAGGTACTATGGCATAAGTTTTAATGGCAGAATGATTTCAAACTACAAACAACAAGTGAGAGGACTTCTGTTTAAGGTGCTGAATAGACGAAGTGACAGAAAGAGTTATACAAGAGAAGGATTCATTGAAATGCTGAAATATTACCCATTGGCAATGCCAAAGATTTCGTCAGCTTGTTTTGAGACTGTAAATATTATTATGAAGAGCCGTATGCGGGAAAGCCGCACGTACGGTTCTGTGAGGGGCTTACATTGTGAGGTGTAAGTCTACTCGACTAATTTATACATTTGGAGGTGGTAAACAATGAGAAAATGTGCAAAATGCGGAAAAGTTATGATGTCAGATTTAAGACTTAAAGTAAATGGTGGGGGCTATGGGATTGTTGTTCATGTAGATGAAAAACAAAAGGCAAAAATTATAGATGATGTAAAAGTTGCGGTCTGTCCAGAGTGTGGTAATATAGAAATGTATTTAGAGGATTTAACTAATTTGAAAGATTAAGCGATAACTTCCAGATGATAAAGCAGAAGTATAGGGTTTGATTCATATGATTTCAGTAAAAAAACAGAGAATTGCTGCTATTATGGTTTTAAGTTCCATCATGCTGATTTTACTTTTGTCGCTAAATTTCCGAATCTGGAGTGGATATTATGCAGAAGGGGATTTGGAAAGTATAGTCATACAGCAGATGGAATGCTTGGAAAAGTCAAATAGTGAAAACGATATAAGCGAAAGTATATGTTTGCATTTCTATGAGTGTATATGTTTCGGTGGAATAGAAATAATGGTGCTCTGGGTATATGATGGCTTTAAAGACCTCGGACAAGGTGAGTTTTCTTTCAGACCGGGAGTTACCCTTTGCAGTCTATCGGTTCGGATGGATGATTAAATACTTCTGATAATCAAATTTAAAATTTATTATCAGGAGGAACTTCGATGTATGTATTAAATGCAAATCATATTTCAAAAAGTTATAAAACTGCAGGAGAAACTATGCGGATTTTGCAGAATGTGAATCTGCAAGTTATGAAAGGAGAAATGGTTGCTATTATGGGACCATCCGGCAGTGGAAAGACTACTCTGCTCCATGTGCTGACCGGGGTTGACACACCGGACGATGGAGAAATCGTAATAGGAGGAGAAACGTTTTCACAGCTTACGGAAGAAGAGAAGGCATTTTTTCGCAGAAAGCATATGGGAATGATTTTTCAGGATTTCCAGCTTTTGGAGAGTTTGACGGTAAAAGAAAATATATTGTTACCACTCATTCTTGAACGAAAAGAAGCAGACATCCAGCAAGAGCGTTTTTCAAGAATAGCGGATGTGCTCGGCATTGAAAAATTAGCTGACAAAGGAATTACGGAAATATCGGGAGGGCAGAAACAGAGAGTTGCGATTGGCAGGGCGCTGATCAATGAACCGGATATTATTTTTGGAGATGAGCCAACAGGAAGCCTTGACCGAAAGACCATCGGGGATGTGATGCGATGTATGAAACAGATGAATCAACGGTCTGGCATCAGCTTTCTGCTTGTGACACATGATGTTTATACGGCATCCTTTTGTGACCGGGTACTTTTTCTACAGGATGGGAATCTGGCAAAAGAAGTAAAGAAAGAGAACACTGCCGATAATTTCAGAGAAGATATATGGAAAACGCTGTGCGGTTTGGGAGGTGGAAAAGATGACCTTTTTTGATATTTCCCGAAAGATGCTGAAAGCTGGTTTTTACAAATATCGATTGTACTTTCTATGCAATTTATCTGCAACGGCATTATTCTGTTGTTTTGCAGTTATTTCCACAAACAGAACGTTTATGAATGCGTCGATTGTAAATTCATCAATATCCAATAACATTTATCTTCCATTTTTTCTGTCTGCAGTGTTTTTGGTTTTTTTTCTTCCTGTTTCGTGTCAGGCATTTCTGGCATCAAGAAAACAGGAATACGGCGTGATGTTTTCTCTTGGCATGAGCCGGAAGGAAGCGTTTAGAAACTTACTTTTTGAAAATGTGATCATATCCGTGCTGGCATTAGCAATAGCACTTGCGGCAGGAACTGTGCTGTCATTTTTATTTTTTTCCGTTATCATTTATGCAATAGATGTTCACGGAGTGCAATGGCAGTTTTGCCCGGAAGCATATAAGCTTACAGCAGTTCTATATACAGTAGTGGTGGCAGTTGCCTTTATCCTGAATGCCGGGAGACTTATGCTGGATAAAATCGGAACCCTGCTAAAAGCACAATATCGGGCAGAAAAAACAGGAAAGATCGGTACGTTCTTATGCAGACTTGCACCCAACTACATGAGGTTTCATCTGGTGGAATGGTCATTTGTCCGCAGACACAAGAAAGAATGGGGATGTAGGTATATTTTAGCCTCTCTCATAATAGCGGTATGTGTTATGCTTACGGGGGTATGTGTGACTTTATATCCGGCTTTTCTACAGGATGCAAAAAGTTATTCTCCCTATGACATGGTGTATTCAGAAATCTATGGAATGAATCAGGTTTCAGTACAGGATGTCCTTCATATATTGGAGAAAAATGGTGTTACTGTAGAACAGGTCATTCAGCTTCCCTATATCAGAGATGATGTTTTTAATTACCTTCCGGTGACAGAAATAAACCGGGATTTTGGATGTGATTATCAGATTCAGGAAGGCGAGTTTTTGAATTTGTTTCAGTACAATCTGGAAGATGGGTATGAACATAACATACAGCCAGTATCTACTGTAACGATTTCCGGGGACCGAAAGCTGCAGTCTGTTGGAACAGATGTAAAGATACTGTTTAATCAAAATCCGACCTTTGCAGATAAAACACTGATCATCAACGATTCTGATTTCGAAAAATTAAGTGCAGATATAACAGGTAGTGCTGGTATCGCAAACTTGTTTCAGTTTCAGAATTGGGAAGATTCTTATGCGGGAGTATGTGAAGTAAAAGAATATCTGCAGGAAAGCAATCAGTTGAATGAAGATGAGCAGACATATTATGAATTGTCTTCGAAAGTGGAGAAATACCAGGATGCAAAGAAATCAGGACAATTTTTATTATTTTTGATGGCATTTGTGATAGGGCTTATGATAATGGCTGAGTTTCTGTTAATTCATTCACGTATCCAGGCAGAGAAGGAAGAAAATAGCAGGGGCGTTTGTAGTTTGCGAATGTTGGGAATGATAGACAAGGAAATGGTAAAGTGCCTATGCTATAAGAATTTTCTAAGATTTATACCGCCATCGGTTGTGGGAACAATCCTTTCTTTCCTGCCATCTTATTATCTGAATGAGAGTTATGGAATGGGAACGAATGGAATTCTGGCAGAAATCGTATTTGGAGTGATTTTGACAGTCGGAATATTCGTAGTGATACGCAGGTATTCTGAAAAAGAAGAAAAACTTTATGAAAGCAGTTTTATAATACAAGGAAGAGGATTTTTCGAGAGGATTTTTTGATTATAGATAAGTAGAAAAAGATTCAAATCCTGTGTATAATTAAAAGATAAAGATAGAGACAACTCGGAATTTGTGGAGGGGAGCTCAATGAAAGAAAAAACTTATCATACTCGATGCGGAACGATTCACTATTGGGCAAGCGTGTCAAACCCGGATGAAATTACCCTTGTTTTTCTGCCGGGATTGACTGCCGATCATAGATTGTTTGATAAGCAGATTCAACATTTCAAGGAGAAGTATAATGTTGTGGTATGGGATGCACCGGCACACGCCGCTTCATGGCCGTTTCGGTTTGATTTCGATTTGTTCGATAAGGCAAAATGGCTGAACGATATTTTAAATCAAGATAAAATTGCCAAACCGGTCATTGTTGGGCAGTCTATGGGCGGATATGTTGGGCAGGCTTATGCACAGCTCTATCCAAACCGATTAACAGGTTTTGTCTCCATTGACTCTGCACCATTGCAACGAAACTATGTGACTGCGGTTGAACTCTGGCTTCTGAAGCGAATGGAACCAGTATATGCTCATTATCCGTGGAAATTGCTTTTGAAATCGGGGACGGAAGGAGTTGCCACGTCTGATTATGGCAGAAATCTAATGCGTGAAATGATGCTGGTCTATGATGGTGACCAAAAGCGTTATGCGCAAATTGCTGGGCATGGTTTTCGTATTTTGGCAGAGGCAATGGAAAAGAATCTGCCATATGAACTGAAGTGCCCATCTCTGTTAATATGTGGAACTCAAGACCATGCCGGTTCATGTATAAGGTATAACAAAGCATGGCACCAAAAGAGCAAAATTCCTTTGGAGTGGATTGAAGGAGCTGGACATAATTCTAATACAGATAAACCGGAATTGATAAACAATTTAATAGAAGAATTTGCCGCAGGTGTTTAATAACAGACAACTCCCAGATTATGTAATCGCAAAATCGGGAGTTGCGGAGGTGATGGTATATGGCAAAACATGAGTTTGGAATTATGATGAATACTCCTCGGCAGAGCGAGCGATATGACGAATATGAACCGTGGAAATACGAATGCATTTCTGTTGATGATAAAGATTTAGAAGGTGTTGTTGAAAGACTTTCATCCATTGACTTTTATTGGCATACACTTTCTGTTAAAGGCAAAGGGCTTGCATATTGTGGTGTTACACTTGTTCCGCCCTGTTCATTAAAGGCGTTTATTGATAGCATTGCTGATATTCCTGAATTGTGCGAATTAAAGAAACTGTTTAAAAAGGCATTGGACAAAAATAAATGGGTTATTCATTACGGAATTTGATTGAGTAACAACTTCTTGTTTGAAAAATTGAGAAAACGTAATATTGAACAAAAAAGAAATGCACAGTTCTTAGCTTATCGTGAACTGTGCATTTTTGTAAATAAATACTTTTAATTAGCCGATTACGGCATCCTCTGCTGTAAAATGTTCCAGAGAATTTTCTTTTACCTGAATGCAGATATAAGTAATTCCAGAAATATCGGATGCAAAAAACTGACGCTTTGCAGCAGGTGCGATTTTTAGCCAGTCTCCAGTTGAAAGGCTAATTTCTTCTCCATCAATTATGGCTTTGCCGTTACCTGAAAGAATTCCATAGATTTCTTCATTTTCTTTATGAGAATGAACAAATGGGACATTTGCTCCTGCAGGTAGTTCGTTTAAACTGATTTCTGCACCTGTTAAAGACAACTTTTCATGCAGCTCAATTCGGTTTTCCTTTCCAATAGTTGTTTTTGTGTAATTTGCCATAATAACCTCCATAGTTAATTTGTAGTTTCTGGTTGCTTGGTATTAGTATAGTGTGAGACACATACAAAAACAAGTACGCACCTTTTTGTAACTGTACACTCAAAAATGAATGTGTTACAATAGACTCGGAGGTGAGAATTATGCGAGCAAAAGAAGAATTACCGGAATGCCCAGTTGCAACAGCAGTATCTCTTATCGGAGGAAAATGGAAACTGCTGATCTTGCGTAACTTAAAAGAGCGTCCATGGAGATTCAATGAGCTACAACGAAGTATAGATGGTATTTCACAAAAGGTTTTGACAGATAGTTTAAGACAAATGATGAGTGATGGGCTGGCATATCGCCACGATTACCATGAGCAGCCACCGAGAGTTGAATACGGCTTAACGGAACTCGGAACAAAAATGCTTCCAATTGTTAATTCACTTGCTGACTTTGGTAACTACTATAAATCAATTATTGAACAGAATTAAGGACGTTAGTATTTGAAAAGCTTGAACAATTTCAGTTGATATTTCACATATTTTAGGAAATTTAATAACTGTTATATTTGATTATCAAATTCTTCGCAAACCCTTGAAAATACTAAGTTTGTAGCAAGTGAACTTTCCCTTACTCTTTCCCTTGTGTTACATTCTCCCATTGGTTTTTATGAACCTTAATATGGGAAAAATTAAGGGAAAGAAAATTTCATAACACAATATAACATATAACAATAACGACATGGTGAACTGATTGAAATGTTTTCGATATTTAACTTTATAACTGATTATCAAAAGAAAATGGAGATAAGATACGATGAGAACAATTTATGCAGAATACAACATAAACCACGATAGTATTGATGTTTACACAAGTGCCGGATATATGCTTCGCATTGATTGCTGGGAAGCTGAAAAAAATTTAAAAACCACATATGGATCAGAATGTGCGCTTACTTCATTGGCTGTGGATGAGCCTTTGGAATATGCAAGATTATATCTTGATGGCAATTTACAGATGTGGGTGGATGCAGAAGATTCATTAGAACTTTATTAAGCAAGAAGTGAAATATTGTTGTAGATCTATCTCATTTCTTGAGGGTTCTTAAGATGCAAGATGATTGCTAATACGCATTTTACAATAGAGTTTAATTTTTAAAACTGTATGGTGGAAAGCAAGTCTGAAATGGCTTGCTTTTTGCTTTACAACGAGGGTGGTTACTGTATAATGAAATATGAAGTAAAAAGCAGTAATTTGATATGAAGCAATAAAGGAAATACATGATGGAAAAATATAAAATTCTAATAGTTGAAGATGATGTTGATTTGAGAGAGGGACTTTCCTTCTCCTTTTCTGGTGATGGATATGATGTGACAGAGACAGGGACAAAAAAGGATGGTTTACAAGAAATCGCAAACGGTGGTTATGATATTGTATTTTTGGATTGTAACCTGCCGGACGGAACGGGCTTTGAACTCTGTAAAGAAGTTCGTAGCTACAGCAATATCCCAATCATTATGCTGACTGCTCGTGATACAGAAATGGATGAGATAAAGGCTTTAGAATTAGGGGTAAATGATTACTTGTCAAAACCATTTTCTCTGGGTGTATTAAAAGCAAGAATGAAGCGGATACTTCAAGAAAAATCTGAAAGTACAAAGATTGTTACAGGTTCATTAAGCATAGACCAGAGTACTTGTAAAGTATATAAAAGAGGTTCAGAAATCTCTCTTAGCAAATTGGAATACCGTCTGTTGGTGTATTTGATTGAAAATAAGAATCATATCCTTTCTAAGGAGCAGATTTTAGAGAAGATATGGGATAGTGATGGAAAATATGTAGATAACAATACGGTGTCTGTGAATATCAGCAGGCTTCGTACAAAGATAGAGGATGATGTATCGAAACCAAAATGGATTCAAACAGTTCATGGAATCGGATATATCTGGAAGGAATAAAGAGATGTGGATTACGATACTTTTAGCAGTGCTTTTGTGTTTGTCGATTGGATATAGCATATATCAAAAAAGAAAAACATATCGCCTGATTGACCGTTTGCTGGACAGTGTGTTAAATCGGGAAATGATTGCAGCTTCTGATGTGGAAGAAGGAGAATATTCTGCCCTTGTCAGTAAAATCAAGCAGATACAGGAAGTGCTTGATAATCACGTGAATAGTGCCGAACAAGAAAAAGAGCAGGTGAAAAGTCTGGTATCTAATATGTCTCATCAATTAAAAACGCCCTTAGCGAATATTTCTCTCTATGCAGAAATCTTAAGTAAAGAGGAAATTACATCAGAACGGAAAACATTGTTTTCTGAAAAAATGCAACGACAGATTGACAAGCTGAGTTGGATTGTGGAGTCTTTATCGAAGATGGTAAAATTGGAGCAAAATATTGATGGCTTTGAAGGAAAAGCAATAGGGATCAAGCAGACGATTTTAGACGCAGTAGATACGCTTTATGAGAAACTGGAAAAAAAGGAAATCAACTTTACATTGGAACCATTTGAGGACAGATTACTGTATCATAATCGAAAATGGACAGCAGAAGTATTTGTAAATTTGTTGGAAAATGCTGTTAAGTACACCGATAGAGGAGGAACTATTTCCATTTGTGTAAAAAGTTATGATTTATACACAGAGATTCAGATTGCAGATAATGGGCGTGGTATCCGGCAGGAGGAAATGACCGATATATTCAAACGATTTTATAGAAGCCCAGAAGTTGAGAATATGGAAGGTTCTGGGATTGGTTTGTATCTTTCTAATCTGATTTTGGAAAAAGAAAAAGGATATATGACGGTAGATTCCGAGTATGGAAAGGGAAGCTGTTTTTCTGTGTTCTTACAAAACTGTAAGAACTAATCATCCGTTTGTAAAGAAATTGCAAGATACGGCAGTTATACTGGATGTATCAAGAAAAGAGGAGTGATGACGGATGAGTATTTTAGAATTACGAAATGTTGAGAAAATATATGGAGAAAAAGATAATCAGGTAAAGGCACTACGGAATATCAATCTAAAAGTAGAAGAAGGCGAGTTTGTTGCCATTGTAGGCACATCTGGTTCAGGCAAATCTACTTGTCTTAATTTAATCGGTGGTCTGGATAATCCGACAAGTGGACAGATTTTTATAAAGAATAAAGAGATTGGTTCTCTTTCAAGAAAAGAACTGACGATTTTCCGTAGAAGAAATATAGGGTTTGTATTCCAGAATTATAGTTTAATGCCTGTGTTGAATGTGTATGATAACGTGGCATTGCCGGTTACATTTGACTGTGGAAAACATATTAACCGCAAATATATCGAAGAATTGTTGCGGGAACTGGGCATTTGGGAGAAACGCAAGAAATATCCAAACGAATTATCCGGCGGTCAGCAGCAAAGAGTTGCAATCGCCAGAGCTTTGGCAAATAAACCGAGTATCCTGCTTTGCGATGAACCGACAGGTAATTTGGACTCAGCCACAACCATTGAGGTTATGGGGTTATTAAAAACGAGTTGTCGTAAGTACAATCAGACGATTCTCATGGTAACGCATAATGAAGCCATTGCACAGACTTGCGACAGAGTAATTCATATTGAAGATGGTCAGATTGTTACAGGAAAGAGAAGATTTCCGGCAAAAGGCGGTGATGTCGTATGTTAAAGCTGGCATGGAAATATATGCGGTATTACAAGAGCCAGACATTTGCAATTTTTGCGAGTATTTTATTAACAGCATCATTGCTTTCCGGGATTTCTTCTTTGATTTACAGCAGTCAGAAAAGTGATCTGGCGAACAGCAAAACTATTTACGGAGACTGGCATTATTATATTGAAACGGATAAGGAACTTTTTAATTCTGTAGAAAGCGGTGAGAAAGGAAAAGGATATACGCTGGAACAGTGTGGAAAAATGGAAATCCGTGACGTTGTGGCAGAAGAATTTATGATCTGTTTTATCCATGCCGATGAAACTTATCGTCAAATGGCACACAGAGACTTGTTGGAAGGAACATTCCCTGAGAAAGAAAATGAAATTGCAGCGGATGGATTTGTGCTTAGTAATCTTGGATTTTCAGGGAATTTAGGAGATTCCCTTCGCATTGGTGAAAAAGAGTATATTGTTACTGGTGTTCTGAAAAGCGAATGGGCGGCAAGTTCCAGTGAAATGGAAGTTTTTGTAAGTGATTCTTTTAAAGGTCGAGGAAGCCAGACGTTTTTATATCTCAGTTTTAATGAAGATGAGAAGTTATATAAACAGTTGGATGCTTTTTTACAGGAACATAAATTATCTTCTGAATCGGTAGCAGAAAATGATGAAGTAATACAGTATCTTGGCGGAGAAGCACCAAGCAGCATTTCTGAAATCGTGAAATTTGGTCTGTTTGAAGAAGAAGGAAACTTCACTTATATCGTTTTGAAATTGCAGAGCGACTACAATCTGGCTTACAACGGAATGATTTTCCTGTTATGTCTGTTCAGTCTTTTCGTAGTTTACAGCGTATTCAGTATTTCTGTATCGAAGAGAACTTCTGAGTACGGAATATTACAGACATTAGGTATCAGTGAAGCGCAGATTGGTGGCACCTTACTTTTGGAACTTTGGACGTTATTTTTCATTGGATATCCGTTAGGATGTCTTTTAGGAAATGGTGTTTTAAGCCTTATGTATCAGAAATTTAGCGGTGTATTTGGTGGAAAAGGAATCAGTGGAGCAGGGAATGGTCTTTCTGTTGCGGACCATACGTTAGCAGAAGGAGAAAATACAGTAGAGTTTTTTGTTTCAAAGGAAGCTGTTGTGTTTGGTTTTGTATTTCTACTGATTTCGTTAGCACTCGTTGCCTTTCTCGTGGTTCGTTCCATGCGGAAAGATTCGCTGAAAACTGTGATGAGTGGAGATACTTCTTTTGTAAAAAGAAGAAAAATATACGCTATGCGAAATGTTAATATGGCAAATGTAGTGGTGCGGAAATTCATGTTTGCCAATAAACGAAAGGTAATAGGGATTTTATTATCCTTGTCTATCGGCGGTTGCATTTTCTTATGTACCACCTATATGGTAGAAAATTTGAAGGTTCACGCAGAACTTTCGCTGATATCGGATGATGGGCTTGGTTCTGAGTACCGTATTTCTTTAAAATCTGACTCGCTGAAGGATACGATTCCGGAGGCGGTAGCAGATAAGATTAAAAACATGCCGGAAACAGAGAATGTATATGCGACAAAGTATACGATGGGGGAATTACAGATTTCCAAAAACGAATTTTTGTCAGAAGAAGAATGGAGTGACTATTTCAAATATCAAAATCAGGAGCCGTATTATATCCAGAGATATGATGGGATCTGTAAGCAGCAGGAAGATGGAAATTATCGGATTAAATATAATGTGTACGGTTACGATGAAGCGATGATAGAACAGCTTCGGGATTTTATTCTGGAGGGAGAGATTCAGCCGGAAACAATAAAGAATAATAATCAAGTGATTGTGACGGCGAATATGGACGGTCAGGGAAATTACTTTTTTTATGGAAAGAAGCCGGGCGATACCATTACTCTTCGAGTACCAAAGACAGAAAACTATACAGATGAACTGTTAAAATTCCAAAGTGGCGAAGAAAACTATATTGAAAAAGAGTTTGAGATTGCGGCAATCGTAAACAGACCGTTGGCGCAGGAGAAAGATTTTCTGAATACAGAAGTCTGGAAAAATGCGCAGAGTGTGATTATGACAGGCGAACAGATGGAAGAAAACTTTGGAATTACAGATTATAGTTTTATCAATGCATCGCCGGCTGATAGTGCGGATGCAAAGATCGTGAGCAATCAGTTATTACAAGTAATCCGAGATGTTCCCAAGGCAGTATTGCAGGATTATACGACCGCAATTGCAACACAGAAAGGTTATCTTGGACAGCAGCAGATCTTCTTTTCCAGTATTGCAGTGATTCTGCTGATTATCAGCCTGTTCCATATCGTAAACAGCATGAGTCATACGATTCTGACCAGAAGAAGAGAGTACGGGATTATCAGAGCAATAGGGATTACGGACGGCGGATTTTACAAGATGATTTTACAGACAGGTATTCTGTATGGATTGTTGGCGGATGTATTTATCTATCTTATTTATAACAGAGTTCTTCGCAGAGTGATGAATTATTATCTGGCTCATGTGCTGCAGTTTTTACATTATACTACTAATATTCCGAATCTGGTTCTGAATGGAATTATGGTGCTGAATGTAGTGATTGCAGTAGTGGCAGTAATGTTTCCGGCTTGGAAGATGGGAAAAGAGAATATCATAAGTGAGATTAGAAGATAGATTTATAATCAGGATTTTTAGAATTTCTTTAGTGGTTAGTATCATTGGATATAGCAATAGAATTAGAGAGAATACCCAATCTTTATAAGTAACCAGAGGGCGACAGTAAAATACTGCCGCCCTTTCTTTTATCGGTTTGTCCAGTAAAGAGTGTTCAGATAACACCGGATTCCAAGATATATTCCCTGTATAAATAATAAAAGAAACAAAAGATTTATGGGCATTACTTTTTTGATTGATTCTCCAAAATAAATGATGACAACAGCACTTGTCAGTATCATTAGTAGAGTAATAACATCCCAACAGTTTTTCTTATATAATTCTATAATCTTTATTTCTATCAGTATCGCAAGTATCCCTGTTCCTGCTACGTATATTCCAACAACTAATATCAGCAATAACCAATATATGATTCCGGCTATAAACGCATTGGGAATTTTTGTACTGATCTGTGCCACAGATTGCCCAGCATCAATCGTCCATCCGATAAAAGTTTGTATGAATGACGCTGCATCATGGAAGAATGATTTACAATCGGAAAGGAGCACATCTGACTGTACTGCCTGAAAAAGAGTGGTTGTCAGCGAATACCATGCAAGAAGGAACAAGGTTGTTTGGAACATTACCGTTTTTGCTTTATATTGTCCTGCAAGTCGCTCTTTTTGTGTTTCGTATTTTGCTTTTGCATTCTGATAGTCTGTCCGGTCACAGGCTTCACATTTTTCATAGAGTACCGGCTTTTCTACCGGTATCTCTACGATTTTCTGATGTGTCCGGGCATAATCCCGTTGTTGTGTTAAGCATCGTATTTTATCTTGACATTCCCCGATCATGACGTTTGCGCTTCGCAGCTTCTCTTTCTCGATCTGCAATGCTCTGTCTGCCAGCTTCAAGTCGTTCTTTAATGCTTGAATATTCCCGGCTTTGTTCTCTTTGTTTAATTTCTCGTTCAAGGTCAGAGATTCGCTGAGCTGCGTCTTCAGTTCCTCGATAAGCTGGTCTTTCTGTTCCAGTTCTTCTTGTATCTCCTCGGTCAAGAGCAGAAGTTCTTCCAACTGTTCGGCGTTCTTTGATTCTCTGGATTCGTTCATCTATATCACGTCCTTTCCTTATTTGCTGTTCCAGTTCAGCAATTCGGTGTTCTGTTTCAGCAATAAACTGTTTTCGCTGTTCAGAGTCTGTGCCAATTTCTGCCATTGCTGATTTTCGTTTTCCAAAAGTTCTATCTTCGTTTTCTGTTCTTCCATCTTGGAAAGCAGTTCCTCGGTATTTGGCAAAATGTTGAGCAGCTCGGATAACTCGCTGTTTAATTTTTGCAATTTCTGATTCTGTTCCTGCATAAGAGAGAGTTGGGTGTCCCGGTTCTGCATTTCCAGAATCATTTCTGCCATTAAGGTCTGCTGTTCTTCGATTTGCCCAATCATGGATTCCATTAAGGGTATAATTTCCCGGCTTTCTTCTAATGTCATTTAATCGCTCCTTCCATAATGATAATGCACCCGATACTTTTTCAAAGGTGTCCAGTATCTTTTGCAATAACGTGTTTTGTTGTTTTATGATTTGATTTTCCGCTACTTTCCACGAACCTTTTATTTCCTGCCCGGCAAGAAACTTTTGTTCAATCTTTCTTGCGTCAGCGCCTTCATGGATGGTAGGAATCTGGAGTTTTCCCTGTTTTTCATAAGAACGGTGATCGACCTGATTATGCAAAGGAAGATGTTCATTACACACCTTTGCCCATTCACTCCGCCACAGTTCACAATTTTTTGGATTGTTCCATCCGGTAGCATCGGTCAGCACCCGTTTCCATTGCAGGCGGTTTCTTGCACCCATCTTCTGAATTCCGTTTTCGTCTAATACAGGGATACGGATTCCATGACGGTCAGGGTTTTTCTTATCCTGCCACCAGTTCGGATGGGATTCATCAATCACGATATTTCCGTTTTTATCTCTGAGAAAATCCCAATCCTTGACTTCTTTCTTTCCCCAAGAATGATCCGGGTTAAAAGGACGCATAGTCAGAAGCAGATGGACATGGGGGTTGCCATCCCCTTTATCGTGGATACTCCAATCAGCACACATTCCTCTATCTACAAAAGTTTTTTGAATATAGTCAGTTGTATATTGAATTTGTTCCTGTCTGTTCCATTCTTTGGGAAGGGCAAATTCAAATGACCTGCCAAGTTGGGCATCTGCATTTTTTTCAATCTTCAATACCTCATTCCATAACCTTTGTTTCTGAAATGTGATTTTAAATTTTTCTAAAGCAGCTTCTTTATCTTCTGATCTTTTGTATCGGACAGATTTTTGAAAGCGTTTTATATTTTCTTCTGGTACTATCTGCCATTCAGGAGGTGCGTTTTCACACATCATCAGCCGAGTGTAGACCACTTCTTTTTTAGAAGTGTAATAACTGATTCTCCCGGTTTCCTCGTTTTTCATCACATCCCCATTGAGATATGCGGAAGCGGAGATAACAGATTTCCCTTTACTTCGTCCGACTATTTTGACTGTGTAATGAAAAATCGCCATGTCTGGATTCCTCCTTTCTGCACATCCGGCATAGATTTCCGGCAACATTGCTTTCGGTTTTAGGAAAAGCAGCATTGCCGGAACGCCCTCTGCGTAAGAGTGCCCTGCGCATAGCAGCCTGCATGGAATGCGCCTCTCTGGCGAAGAGTGCCTCCTGCGGCATGAGCAGGTCTGGCTGAAAGCCCCGCCGACGGAACGAGCCCGGCAAGCGTGAACGCAGACCGGTTGCCACTTGTGGCAAACTTATTGGGACGACCTCTGGTTGTCCATAAGTGCGCCCTTCATGAAAAAGCAATGAAGGGAATGAAAAACTCATCCCCCCCGCCATTACACTTCCTCCATATCGGTATTGACTTCTTTCTGCATTGCCTTTGAGAAAAATTTCCCGTTGGCTTCCTGCCTTTTCAGAAAACCAATCAGCTTTGAGATGTCTTCTTCCTCAATAGGCGCACCGAGAACGGATTCCACCGCACCGCCAATCTGACAGAGCCTATGGGTTCGTTTTTTACTTTCTTCGGCTTTCTTTCGCTTCAGAAGTTCTTTCTTCTGTGCCGCATATCGTTTCGCCTTTTCAAGGCTTTCCTGCTCTTTCTTTTCCATTTCAAGCATTCGTGCTTCATAACTTTTTGTTGATTTTGCCATTCTTACATTCTCCTTTCCTTCACAAACATAAGTTCTTGGTTGCGTATCAGAAGAAGCACATGGTATAATCTTCTTGCGTGTAGGTATATCATGGCTTCGGTCTGATAGAACCTTTGGCGGTTTCTTGGGAAGCCGCCTTTTTAATTTGCCGCAGTTCTTGTTACGGCTTTTACATTTCCTCTATCCCTCAAATCACGACCTTCATTCGCTTCCATAAACATTTCCAGAATATCGGTTTTAATCAGGACTTTACGACCAACCTTTAATACCGGAAGTTTCTTCCATTCTACAAGCTGTCTTAAGGTGTTTCTGCCGATTCCCGTATAGTCGGCAGCTTCTTCGATGGATAATGCAATTTTTCTTTGCGCCATATAATCACCTCCTTATAAATTGCATTATGCAATTCCTGTGATGTAAGTATATCCTTTTCACATCTTTTTGTCAAGCGTTACGAAATGTTAAAAATAAATATTGCATTGCATATTGCAATTTCGGAAAAACAATGCTATAATTCATACATACCGAAAAAGGAGGCAGTCAGCATGAAAGATAAAGAATTACGCAAGCTGATAGGCAGCAGAATAAAACAGCGCCGTCTGGAATTGAATCTGACACAGCCTTATGTCGCAGAGAAGATGGGAGTTACCGCTTCTACAATCCTGCGTTATGAGAATGGTTCGATTGACAATACGAAAAAAATGGTGCTGGAAGGTCTTTCGGAAGCACTCCATGTATCTGTGGAATGGCTCAAAGGGGAAACAGATGAATATGAAACCGACATTACGGATAAGAGAGAATTACAGATTCGTGATGCGATGGGAGATATTCTGGAACAGTTACCGCTTGCCCTTACCAAAGAAGAAGATGCTTTTTCAAAAGATTTATTACTGCTGATGTTAAAACAATATGGTCTGTTTTTGGATTCCTTCCAGTTCGCCTGCAAAAACTTCAAGGGAAATGCTGGTCAGACGGATATTGCCAAAACAATAGGGTTTGAATCGAATGAGGAATATAATGAGATTATGTTCTTAAGGGAAATCACTCATACCATCAATGCTTTTAATGAGATGGCAGACATTGTAAGGCTCTATTCCAAGAAACCAAAAACAGCAGAACAAAGGCTTGCAAATCTTTTATCAGAAGTCTTATACGAAGATTCCGAATCGGTATAGTAAGACAACCGGAGTTATGATATACTTACACGCACGAAGCATTTCATCAGTTCCGATTGTCTAATATCGAAAGGAGACATACGATTATGGCAAAAGGATCTGTAAGAAAAAAAGGAAAGAAATGGTACTACCGCTTCTATGTAGAGGACGCAAGCGGCAATCTTGTTCAGAAAGAATGCGTTGGAACAGAAAGCAAAAGTGAAACTGAAAAACTGCTCCGTCAGGCAATGGATGATTATGAGAAAAAGAAATTTGTTGCCAAAGCGGATAATCTCACAGTCGGACAGCTTTTGGATGTGTGGGCAGAGGAGGAATTAAAAACAGGTACGCTCAGCAATGGTACGGTGGAGAATTACCTCGGAACAATCCGAAATATTAAGAAACACCCATTGGCAGAACGTAAACTGAAAAATGTAACCTCTGAACATTTGCAATCTTTCTTCGATTTGCTTTCCTTCGGGGGAGTTCATCCCGATGGAAAAGAGAGAAAGGGTTACAGCAAAGATTACATCCATTCTTTTTCCGCAGTCATGCAGCAATCATTCCGCTTTGCAGTATTTCCAAAGCAGTATATTACGTTCAATCCTATGCAGTATATTAAACTGCGGTATCAGACGGATGAAGTGGATTTGTTTTCTGATGAGGATATGGACGGAAATGTCCAACCAATTTCACGAGAAGATTATGAAAGACTGCTTGCTTATCTGCAAAAAAAGAACCCAGCCGCAATACTTCCAATCCAGATAGCCTATTATGCCGGGCTTCGTATTGGAGAAGCCTGTGGTTTGGCATGGCAGGACGTAAATCTGGAAGAACAATGCCTTACCATAAGACGCAGCATCCGATATGATGGCTCAAAGCGCAAATATATCATCGGACCAACCAAGCGGAAAAAAGTAAGGGTTGTTGATTTTGGAGATACACTGGTAGAGATTTTCCGTAATGCCCGGAAAGAGCAGTTAAAAAATCGAATGCAGTACGAAGAACTTTATCACACGAACTACTACAAAGAGGTCAAAGAGAAAAACAGAGTGTACTACGAATATTATTGCTTAGACAGAACGCAGGAAGTCCCGGCAGATTATAAAGAAATTTCTTTTGTCTGCTTAAGACCGGATGGTTGTCTGGAACTTCCGACTACTTTGGGGACGGTATGCAGAAAGGTGGCAAAAGCATTAGAGGGATTTGAAGGCTTTCATTTCCACCAGTTACGTCACACCTATACAAGCAACCTTTTAGCAAATGGAGCAGCCCCAAAAGATGTACAGGAATTGTTGGGACACTCAGATGTCAGTACCACAATGAATGTCTATGCTCACTCCACAAGAGATGCGAAACGAAAATCGGTTCGGCTTCTTGATAAAGTGGTAGGTAATGACTAAAAAAATTCCCTTATTTCCCTTGTGATTATCTCATAAGGGCAAAAATAAGGGAAACTACATATCATTTCACTAATGGACAGGCGGAAAAGCCTGTAAAATGGGGAAAGTTAGAGGAATAATTATATAAATTCCAGTTTGCATATTTCATCAAAAGGTACATATTAAAATTAACACAAAGGGAGATGTTAGAATGAAAGCTCATGAATATTGGTCTGTCGGAGCATTGTTAACGATGCTAGGAACTTTTTATAGCGGATATAAAGGTTCAAAATCAAGCCATAAATATTTTGCGGCTAGTTCTTTGCTTTGTATGATTATGGCTATTTATACAGGTCATGAATAACGAAAATCAGACACATTTTTCATTTTGCAAAAAAGAAAACGAAGGCATAGTGGACATTTATATTCTGGCACCCGGTATCAGTGTTTCTTTCAATCAGATATATACAGACAGCTGGATAAAAGGGGACAGTTCACGATATTCTGATGGCAGACCGTTTTGGTATCAGTGAGAGCAGCTTTAAATTGTATGTGAAAGGAATTCTGGGAGAAAGTTATCTGACGTATTTTCGAAAGAAACGAATGGAAAAAGCTGCGGAGTTTCTGGAATCTACAAATCTGAAAGTGATTGAGGTGGCTAACAGTGTTGGGTATGAAAATCAGGGGCTAAATAATGGGAGGACTTATGAAAAATCCATATGAACTTGCAGAAAATATCTTAGAGTAGACAACAGACGGGACGAAGATACAGGGTGCGTCTGATGTGTTGGAAATCAATTACTGCAAGGAAAGCAGAAAAGCAGTTGTTCAAAGAGAAAGGAAAACTGGATAAGGATAATCAGAAAGAAGTTGAGAAATTATAAAATGCATTCTAAGTGCAGTAAATATAATACTCATGAGCATCAGCAAAATCTCAAATATTATGAAGACAAAATCTGGTTGATAAACTAGGTAAAAGTGATATACTGAATGCATAAGAAAAGAAACCGTGTGGAATTACAGTTTTGTTTGCACACGGTTTTTTAGAAAACAAGAGTTAGATATTACTAACATAAGCGTTGGCAGTTTTCTTGAAAATGAAAAAGAGGACGGATTTCTATGAGAATATTGATTTATGGTGCGGGTGTGATTGGATCCTTGTATGCGGCTTTATTTGCAGAAGCTGGTTATGATACAAACATTTATGCCAGAGGTAAAAGACTTGAGGCTTTAAGAAATAATGGATTACAATATAAGAAAAATCAGGAAGTAATAAAGGCAGAGGTTAGGATTCTTGGAGAACTACCAAACGATGAAATTTATGATTTTGTCTTGCTTACTGTCCGGGAAAACCAGATGTATGAAGCACTTACTGAATTGAAAAATAATAAAAGTAATACGATTGTTACAATGATAAATTCACTGGACAGTTACAATAAATGGGAAGACATTGTTGGGAAAGGGAGAATATTACCGGCTTTTCCAGGAGCAGGCGGAAGTATAAATGATGAGGGTATCCTTGATGCAGCACTTACTCCAAGGTTGATTCAGCCGACAACATTTGCAGAAATATCAGGAAATAAATCCGAAAGAACTAAGCAGTTTTCAGAGATATTGAGGCATGCTCATATACCATACCAGAAAGTAACGGATATGCATCTATGGCAGATTTGTCATCTTGCTATGGTGGTACCGATTGCGGATGCGTATTATGAATCAGACGATCCGGAGAAAGTAGAAAAAGAATGGAAAATCATGAGGAAAACAGCAGAAAGGCTGAAAAGAAATTTTAATTTTTTGAGAAAACAAAAGGGTAAACTGTCACCATGGAAAATGAATATTTTTCGCTTTTTACCATCGCCATTTTTAGCGATTATGCTGGTAGTTGCATTTGGAAGCAGTTTTGGAGATAAATTTATGTATCAACATGCTATGAAGGCACCAGATGAAATGAGGGAATTGCATAAGCAGTTTTATGCTTATATGAAAAAAATGAAGAAATGCGGATACAAGGAGGAAAAGGTACAGTGATTGGAGAAAAAAGCATGAAAAATGAAGAATATAAAAAATTGTCAATTAAAGAGTTTACAAAAGCAGCAGGAAGATATGAAAGTAACCATGCTGGCATTTACGAAATGTGCAAGAAAGATTATCCGGATATTCTGGAAGAATTAGAGAAGGAGCCATTTAGAGATTTATTAGATGCAGGCTGTGGGCCTGCTCCGATGATTTCTTTATTAGCAGAAAAATATCCAGACCGACATTATACAGGACTGGATCTGACTCCGGCCATGATTGAACAGGCAAAAAAGAAAAATATTTCAAATGCAACATTTGTTGTAGGAGACTGTGAGAACTTTCCTTTTGAAAACGATTCATTTGATGCAATTATTTGTTCTATGAGCTTCCATCATTATCCAGATCCACAGGCATTTTTTGACAGTGTGAAAAGATGTCTTCGCCCAAATAGAAGATTGATACTGAGAGATGTGACCAGTGACAATAAAGTATTGGTATGGCTAATGAATACATTGGAAATGCCGTTGGCAAATATATGCGGACATGGAGATGTCCAGGTGCCAACAAGAGATGCGGTCATAAAATGTTGCAAAAAAGCAGGATTAGAAGTAGAAAAATTTGAAATTCGTAAAGGTATGCGAATGCATTGTGTTGTGAGAAAACCTATGGGAAAGGCGACAGGAAATGAAGGATAAGTATCTTAGGGAAACACGAATGGTTGATTTTTCTAATCCGGCAATTCAAAAACTTATTCAAAATATGAAGTGGAAGGAAATGGGGAATTTGAAAGGATTAAGGCAATCTACAACTATGTAAGAGATGATATTTTATTTGGATACAATATTGATGACGGAATTTCAGCTTCAAAAGTACTTGCAGATGGTTATGGACAATGTAATACTAAAGGAACTTTATTCATGGCACTTTTACGTGCCAGCAATATTCCATGCAGAGTACATGGTTTTACGATTGATAAAAGATTGCAGAAAGGAGCTATGACCGGGTTTGTTTACCGTAATGCTCCAAAAAATATTTTCCATAGCTGGGTAGAAATTAATTTTGAAAATCAGTGGTATGAACTGGAAGCTTTCATTTTGGATAAAACCTATATAAAGAAGTTACAGGAACGAAATCCGGAATGTAAAGGTGCATTTTGCGGTTATGGAGTAGCAGTCAAGGATTTCAGAAATCTCATTATTGAATTTGATAGGAACAATACTTATATTTAGAGCGAAGGAATCAATCAGGATTTTGGTGTTTATGATTGTCCAGATGAACTATTGAAGGAACATCATCAAGAAATTTCAGCTTTTAAAGCATTTGTTTATAGACATATTGGAAGACACCTAATGAATCGTAATGTCAGGAAGATCAGAGAATGATAGTTTTAAGCTTTTAGAATGAAAATTAAATTTGGAGGGTAATATGGCAGATAAAATACAAAATGCTTATGAAACATCAAAAAATATATATGACGATGTTCTTACTCAAGGGAATATTTTCAGTAAACTATATATTAAGTTATTTTGGAGTGGCACTGATGATAATGATATAGCACGAAAAGTTTTAGCATATGTTCCTGATGACTTTTCAGGAAATCTGCTTGATGTTCCGGTTGGAACTGCTGTATTTACGGAAAACAAATGGAGTTCCTTGAAAAATGCACATATTACTTGCCTTGATTACAGCATAGATATGCTTGACCAAGCCAGAAAAAGACTTGGTAGTCATGCACATATCAAATGTATTCAGGGTGATGTGGGAAATCTGCAAATGGAGAATGAATCTGTTGATACTGTTGTCAGTATGAATGGTTTTCATGCATTTCCTGACAAGCAAAAAGCATTTCATGAAATATGGCGTGTTTTGAAACCAGGCGGCAATTTTATTGCCTGCTTTTATATCAAGGGAAAGTCGAAACGGACAGACTGGCTGGTAAAAAATATTCTTGCAAAGAAAGGGTGGTTTTCTCCACCATTTCAGACGGAGAAAGAGCTGAGAGATATCCTTCAAAAACTATATAAAGAAACGGATATCCATGTTGACGGTTCTATGGTATATTTCCGTTGCGTGAAGTAATGCAATGATGCTGGATTTATAATAAAGTTTCAGATAATAAGTCTGGAACTTTATTTTTGTCTAAATGGATTATTGCCGTCCGTTCAGGTCTGGATAAAGCTTAATTCTCATGGTAAGATAATAAAAAAAGGTTAGAAATAACTAACACATAAAAAACAACTATGTGAAAGGAATGAGAAGAAATTTGAATGTAAATGAAATTGCAAGTCTTGGAAGTAATGTGAAGCCTGTGATTCAGAATGAGAATTGCGCTGTTCTTATGTTAAATGATGCGACAGGAGAGGGCATTATGACGGTTTACCGAGTAATGCCAGGTGTGATGATTTGTCTTTCAGACATGCACATGGAACAGTGCGCATCTGAATTTGAATTGAAGAATGACAGAAAAATATTCTGTATTGACCATTGCCGGGAGGGAAGAATTGAGATGGAGGTAAAGCCAGGCGTGTTCAGCATTATGCAGGAAAAGGAACTCCGTCTGGATAACAGAGAGAATCATAAAGGGACAACTTATTATCCTCTGAAGCATTATCATGGAGTCAGTATTTTCATGGAAGTTGCTGAAGTTCAGAAGGCACTTGATGAATTGTTTCATGGATTCTCTGTATCCATTGAGGAGCTTCGAAGCCGGTACTGTGCAGAAGAGAAACCTTATGTAATTCGGGGAGATAAGGAACTTGGGGCAATTCTTTCCGGGTTTTACCAGAAAAACATGACACATCCAGAGCTTGCAAAAGCAAAAGAATATTATCAGATAAAAGTCGTGGAATTATTGTTGTACTTAAACACGATGATCGTAGAAGACAGGAAAGAAGTCAGACCGTATTATTATAAAACTCAGATGGAAAAAATCAAAGAGATTCATGCGAAGATCACAGGAAATCTTGAAACACGGTTTACCATCGAAGAACTTTCCTCTATGTATGAAATCCCACTGACAACTATGAAAAAATGCTTTAAAGATGTTTATGGAGATTCCGTTTATTCTTATCAGAAGAGGTACCGCATGAATCTGGCCGCAAATATGCTGTTACAGGATAAAGAGAAAGAAGTACAGGAGATCGCCGCAAGTGTAGGATATGAAAATCCGGGGAAATTTTCATCTGCATTTCGAAGTGTGATGGGGCTATCACCGGCAGAGTACAGATTTCGGAAAGGGGAAATATTTGATGGGAAATAGGAAAACGTCAGAAAAAAAAGACAACTGGATGAAAGTATTGCTTGGCTATACCGAAGGAAGCGGGCAAAGGCTTGGAATATCCGTTGTTTTATCTGTTATCAGTATTATCAGCGGACTCATGCCATATTATTGCATTTACCGTGGCATCGATTTGTATATAAGAAATCTGAATCAGGCTCCGATGCAGGGAATTTTAAGATGGTCTCTGTATGCATTACTCTTTTACATTATAAAAATTGTAAGCTTTTCTGCATCCACATGGATATCACATATAGCAGCCTATCACATATTGGAGGGTTTAAGGCTCCGCCTGACAGATCGGTTTCTGAAAGCACCATTAGGAGATGTGGAAGGGCACAGTATTGGTGAAATCAAGAGCATTATGGTAGAAAAAATCGAAAATATGGAACCACCCATTGCTCATATGATTCCGGAAGGAAGCGGACATATCCTGCTTCCGGTAATCAGCTTTATCGCTTTGCTTACGCTGGACTGGAGAATTGCACTGGCTTCTCTTGTAACTGTTCCATTGTCCATGGTATTTATGACACTTACCATGATTATCAGCGGAAAAAGTTTCACTCAGTACGACGAATCCAATGCACATATGAACAGTACTATTGTGGAATACATAGAGGGCATAGAGGTTATTAAGGCATTTGGCAGGGCAGGAACCTCTTATGAGAAATATGCAAAAGCAATTCTGGATTATAAGAAATTCGTTGTGAAATGGCTGTCTTCCACCTGGATCACCATGAAAATGACATTCGCCCTGTTTCCATCGACACTGCTTGGAACTTTGCCTGTGGGACTGTATCTGACGATGCATGGTCAGTTGACCATATCACAGCTTGTGCTGGCAGTCATGCTGTCCATGTCCATGGTGACATCTTTTGCAAAAATAGAGGTATTCTCTGAAAATCTTCGTGAAATGCAATATAACATCGAAAGCATACAGGATTTTCTTACGATGAAAGAATTGCCGGAGCCTTCTGTATATGCAAATATCAACAGCTATGATGTGAAACTGGAAAATGTGCATTTCTCTTATACCGGTGAGGAAAAGGACGAGGTGCTGCATGGAATAGACCTGACAATGCCGGCAGGAAGTTTTACCGCATTGGTCGGACCAAGCGGCGGAGGTAAATCCACAGTAGCAAGGTTGATCTCAAGATTCTGGGATGTGACGTCAGGCAGCATTACCATAGGTGATGTAAATATTAAGGAAATTCCGCTGTCACAGCTTTCAGAAATGGTTAGTTTTGTAACACAGGATAATTTTCTGTTTCGGTGTTCCATTATGGAAAATATACGTCTTGGTAATCCGGCAGCATCGGATGAAGAGGTGCAGGAAGCGGCAAGAAAGGCGTGCTGCGAGGAGTTTATAGAGAAACTGCCACAGGGCTATGATACCCCTGCAGGGGAAGCAGGAAAACGATTATCCGGTGGAGAAAAGCAGAGGATTGCCATTGCCCGAATGATATTAAAAAATGCACCGATCGTCATCCTTGACGAAGCGACTGCATTTACGGATCCGGAAAATGAGAACAAGATCCAGAAGAGCGTGGAAGAACTGACAAAAGGCAAGACATTGCTGGTCATTGCACACAGACTTTCCACAATCACAGATGCAGACAAAATCGTTGTTTTGAAAAATGGCTGTATAGAAGGGGCGGAAACCCAGGAAGAGCTGATTCAGAACTGTCCGCTTTATCAGCGAATGTGGCAGGCCCATGTGGGAGCAAGGCACTGGGCAGTGGGAAGCCAGAAAGAAGGTGAAGAATCATGTTTGGCACTGTAAAAAGAATCATTGACTGGTGTGGAAGTTTTAAAAAGAATCTGTATATCGGTTTTATTTTTTCCTTTTTTTCAGGCTGGTTTGCGGCAATGCCGGTCATATGGGCTGCATATATGATCGGGAAGCTTGTAGAATGCGAAGGACAGGGAAAAGCTGTCTCAACGGTTTGGATTGGGAAAAGTATCGTGATTCTGTTGTTCTTTATTTTTCTGCGCTTTCTGTTTGATTATCTGAGAGCAAGATTTCAGGAGGCGATCAGTTATGAATTGATTGCCAGAGACAGACTTGCAGTAGGAGATGCACTGAAACGTGTATCTTTAGGATATTTCCAGAACATGAATACAGGCACGATTCTTAATTCTATTACTACAGGTCTTCATACGCTGGAAGGAATGGGAATCCGTATGATTGATAACTTTGTAGGAGGTTATCTGAATTTTATCTGTATTCTTTTGTGGCTTACCTGTATGAACTGGAGAGTGGGGCTGATTGCAGTGACGGGTGCTGCTGTTTCTCTGATATTTCTGCTTATCATTTCAAAGTACAGTACAAGAAATGCACCAATCCTAGCTGCGGCAAACAGGGATCTGACCGGAGCAACCCTGGAATACGCCAGAGGACTTTCTGTAGTGAAATCCTTTGGAAAAGCAGGAGCTTCTATGGATTCTATGAAAAAAGCATGCAGGGACAGCCGTGATATTAATCTGAAAATAGAATGGGGGTACATTCCTTATAATGCACTGCATCTGCTGGCGTTAAAGACAGCAAGTGTGTGTATCGTGATCGCTGCATTTTATCTGGGATTTTCTGGACAGCTGGATTTTACTTATATGATGATTATCATTCTGTTGTCATTCCGTGTGTTTGGTTCTTTGGAGCCGATTGCAGACTGCGCCCATGTACTGGCTGTCATTGATGATGCCCTGGATCATTTGGATGCGTTGACAAAAGAGTCCTTCATTGATGCAGATGGACAGCAGATAGAGATTGCACACTATGATATCGAATTTCAGAATGTAGATTTTTCTTACGGGGAAGGGAAGGAAAGAAGACAGGTGCTCCATAATGTGAATCTGAAAATTCCGGAGTATTCAGTTACAGCAATCGTGGGTCCTTCCGGAAGCGGAAAATCTACGATTTGTAATCTGATTGCCCGGTTTTATGATGCAGACAGTGGAAGTGTTCGTGTGGGAGGGCATGATGTGAAAGAGTTTACCTGTGACAGTCTGTTATCCAACATTTCTATGGTATTTCAGAATGTATATCTGTTTCATGATACAGTGAGAAATAATATTTGCTTCGGAAAACCAGATGCAACAGAAGCAGAAATGGTCGAAGCGGCAAAGAAAGCATGCTGTCATGATTTTATTATGGCATTACCGGAAGGCTACGATACTGTCATCGGAGAAGGAGGTGGGAGCCTGTCCGGTGGAGAAAAACAGCGCATTTCCATCGCAAGAGCGATTCTAAAGGATGCACCGATCATTATACTGGATGAAGCGACAGCCAGTGTAGACCCGGAAAATGAACATCTGATCCAGGCAGCTATATCGGAACTTACAAAAGGAAAAACCATAGTAACCATTGCACACAGACTGGCGACGATTGAACAGGCAGACCAGATTCTGGTGGTGGATGATGGACAGATTATTCAGAAGGGAACCCACAAAGAGCTGGTGGCTGTTCCTGGAAAATATAAAGATTTTGTAGATATCAGAAGCCAGTCGGAAGGCTGGAAAATCGGCTAAGGAGGAACGAAAGACATGGAAGAATCAAGAAAACTATCAGGAAAGGATCTTATTACAATAGGAATCTTCTCTGCAATTTATTTTATGCTCAATCTGGCAGCTATGTTTACTGGATTTGTGCCAGTGTTATGGCTGCTGTTACCGGGCGTGACAGGAATTGTGACCGGAATCCCATTCCTGCTTATGACATCTAAAGTGAGAAAACCAGGGGCAGTACTTATTATGGGAACAATTACTGCATTGCTTTATTTCGTGACTGGTCAGTTTACAGTATTGTTACTGATTACATTTGCTATTGCATGTGTATTGTCAGAACTGTACAGGGCTGTGACAAAGTATGATAACAGTTTTACACATATGATGATATCGTTTGTGTTTTTCTGCTATGGAATGCTTGGCTCTCCACTGGCAATATGGGTGTATAAAGACAGTTTTCTGGCGCAGATTCAGCAAAATGGAATGTCTGTAGAATATGTCCGATCTTTATCGGGATTGATTTCTACGCCAATGCTGATTATACTTTGCATTTCTCCAGTCATAGGAGGCGTGATTGGAGCGTTGATTGCTAAAGGTTTATTCCGTAAACATTTTAAGAAAGCAGGGATTGTCTGATGAATAAGAGAACGGTCATCAATCATCTTGATCCAAGAGCTGGGCTGTGGCTGCTTTTAATGGCAAATATTGGTATGTTCTGTCAGAAAAATTCTGAGCAGGGGAGTATGCTTTCAGGCATATTTCTCCTGCTTATGCTGGTATATGGACTATATAAGGCGGCAGGTAAAGGTATCGTTTTACTTGTTTCTTTCCACCTTTTACTAATGTATGTATTTCCGCAGTGTCCCACATGGATGAATATGGTGTTTCCAGTTTTAGTTAATTATTCATTGCGTATGCTGCCATGTTTTTTGGCAGGTTTGTTGCTGCTTCGAACATCGTCCATGCAGAAAATGATCGCTGCCATGTATACATTGCATCTACCACAAGGATTTATCATAGCAATGTCTACGACACTTCGATATTTTCCAGCTTTGAAAGAGGAGTTCGTACATATAAAGGCTGCTATGAAACTTCAGAATATCTCATGGGCATCCCGCTTGGAGTGTACGGTAGTTCCATTGATCGTGTCTGCAGTCAATACATCGGATGAAATAGCAGCGGCGGCAGTGGCAAGAGGAATCGATAATCCAGGAAAAAAGACCAGTGAAATAACACTTCACATGGGAATTTCAGACTGGTTGATAATGATTTTGGTAACATTTGGAATTCTTATAGTGGTGATAGCAGGATAAAGAGAATGATAAAGTTTGAAAATGTAAATGTAACAATACAAGGGAAAAGAATTCTGTCAGATGTGAATCTGGAGATACAGGATGGCGAGTTCGTATTGATATGCGGGGAAAGTGGATGTGGAAAAACCACAATGACAAAACTGATTAATGGATTGATTCCACATTTTGTGAAGGATGTCAGCGTAGATGGAACGATTACGGTTTGTGGGAAAAATGCTGCAGAGATGCCTATGTATGAGATTGCAGAGCTTGTAGGGTCTGTTTTTCAGAATCCAAGAACTCAGTTTTTTTATACGAATTCTAATGCTGAGATGGCATTTGGCCTGGAAAACAGAGGCGTGGAACCGGAATATATACGAAAAAGAATTAAGAATACAATAAATGAATTAGATATAGAGAAGCTGGAAGACCGGGATGTATTTTCCATGTCAGGTGGTGAGAAACAGCTTCTTGCGTTTGCATCAGTATATGCCATGAATCCGCAGATTTATGTGCTTGATGAGCCGTCGGCAAATCTTGATATGGCAGGAATCAAACGGTTGAGTGAAAGACTGAGGGTAATTAAGGGAAAAGGGCATGCGGTAGTTGTGGCGGAGCACAGACTTTCCTGGGTTCAGCAATTTGCAGACCGAATTCTTTATATGAAAGAAGGACATATAGAACGGGAATTTACACCATCGGAGTTCAGGACTTTGTCAGATTCAGAGCGGGAACAGTTGGGATTAAGGAGTATAGTGCCGGAACAGATACAGATTCCGGAAATTTCCGGTGACTTGGAAAATGCAGAGCTTAAGGTGTGCAATCTTTCCTTTAAGAGAAAGAAACAGATGATTTTTCAGAATATTAGTTTATCTGCAAGAGCGGGAGACATCATCGGTATCACAGGGAAAAACGGTGCCGGAAAATCTACTTTTTGCAATTGCTTGTGCGGTCTGCTTAAGCCCAAAGGCGGCGAGATTCTGTATCAAGGGAAAAAGCTGTCGGAAAAGGCCCGGACCAAACTGTTCGGGATGGTCATGCAGGAAGTCAATCATCAGTTGTTTTCAGATAGTGTGAAAAATGAATGTTTGCTTGCAAATGAAGAAGCCTCTGAACAAGAAATCAGGGAATTACTTGAAAAATTCGACTTGGAAGAGTATGCAGAATATCATCCGATGATATTATCTGGTGGACAAAGACAGAGGCTTGCTATTTGCCAGGCAGTTATGAGTGGAAAAAAACTGCTTATTTTCGACGAACCTACCAGCGGGTTGGATTTTAGGCATATGTGTCAGGTGGAAAAATTGATGAAACGGCTGGCAGAAGAAAAATATATTATTATAGTTGTAACACATGACTATGAGTTTTTGAATCGAGCTTGTAAGAGGTATATTAGAATAAATAGTTGATTTTTAGGAAAGGAAAACGGATTAAAGGAAGGAATTACTCATTCATGAACAGCTGAGATTATGAGAGAATCAATTAGGAAAAACAGGGAAAAGATAAGCCGGAGAGAGAATATGATCAGGATATAGGACGGTATAGCATAAGCAGAACAAGTCGGAGGTCGCGGATTGCGAATGTCCGCTTTACTAAGATTTCCTAATCTACACCAGCGAATGTTTGATTAAAAAATGAAGACCAATGCTGAATAAACAGTTTTGGCCTTTATTTTTTACAATAGTATGCAGAAAAGCTGCCGACAGCAGGTTTTCTGTATTTAATCTAACTGCGCAATCTCATGATACAGATTTGCATACCGTCCTCCTGCGGCAAGCAGCTCCTCGTGATTGCCACGCTCGATGATGCGGCCCTTTTCCAGTACCATGATCGCGTTGGACTTTCGGACCGTAGACAGACGATGTGCGATAACAAAGGTGGTGCGGTCTTTCATCAGCGCATCCATACCTTCCTCGATGTGGCGCTCGGTGCGTGTATCGACCGAGCTTGTGGCCTCATCGAGGATCAGAATCGGAGCCCTGCTGATGGCTGCGCGGGCAATATTAAGCAGTTGGCGCTGGCACTGGGAGAGGTTTGCGCCGTCATGTTCCAGAAGCGTATCATAGCCGTGTTCCAGATTCATGATAAAGGAATGGGCGGAAGCGGCTTTTGTTGCTTTTTCTACCTCTTCGTCTGTGGCATTCAGTCTTCCGTAGCGGATGTTTTCTCGTACCGTCCCAGTGAAAAGATGTGTATCCTGCAGCACCATGGCGATATTGCTGCGAAGAAATCCACGGTTTATTTTTTTCGACAGGGACACCGTCAATGGTGATGGTGCCGCTTTCAATATCATAGAAACGAGAGAGCAGATTGGTCACCGTCGTCTTACCTGCGCCGGTGGAACCTACGAATGCAATCTTCTGGCCCGGCTTTGCGTAGAGGGAGATGTCATGCAGCACCGGAACTCCCGGCTCATATCCGAAATTCACATGGTCCAGAATGACGTGTCCACGGATCGCGGGAAGTGAAACCAGATCGGTATCGGCAGCTTCCGGTTCTTCTTCCAGCACATCAAAGACGCGCTCTGCACCGGCCAGGGCCGAGAAGACGGTATTCATCTGCATCGAGATCTCATTGATCGGGCGGTTGAACTGTCTCGTATAATTTAAAGAGACGGTCAGACCTCCGATGTCAAATCCTCTTGCCACGACAAGAATGCCGCCGATGCAGGCTGTCAGCGCATAGGACACATTGCACAGCTGGTGGGTGATCGGTCCCATCGTACTGGACCGGAACTGTGCATTGATCTGTGCTTCACATAGTTCGTTATTTAAATAGAAAAATTCTTCCTGCGTATTTTCTTCATGATTGAAAATTTTTATAACCTTCTGGCCGGAAATGGTTTCCTCAGAAAAACCATTGAGCATACCAAGTGTTTTCTGCTGGATCCGGTATGCGCTGCGTCCGCGCTCAACGATTTTCTTGCTGATCCATGTCAGAAACGGCGTCATAATGAGCGTGATCGCACCAAGGATCAGACTGGTATACAGCATTAGAATAACAGTACCGATGATGGTGACTGCACCGGAGATGATCTGAATCAGTGTGGTGTTGAGCATTTCTCCGACCGCATCCACATCGTTTGTGAAACGGCTCATGACATCACCAGAAGCATGGGTATCCACAAGCACCCTTCCTTCATCCGCATCATAAAGCCGTGAAATCAGGGAGATCAGAGTAGATTTTCCGCTGCCGGTGGAACCGATGATGCCGACGGTCTCGCCGGAGCCGATGGACAGACTGATGTCATTGAGTACCTTCTGATGGTTCTTTTTAAAATAGCGGAACCGCTGGAATGAGTCAGCTATATTGATGAGATGAACTAACCTTGTGCCCAGTGGACACGAAGTTGGCACAGTCACTACGGTGTCAGGAGAAATCCTGGCATCTCTTTTTATGCTTTTTTACACTTCAAAAAATAATTTCAAAAAATTTATAAAATCATGTCCGATTTTGTCGCTCCCAATACAGAGTATTCCAACACAGATGGAAACACAGAATTTTATTATGAAGAAAAGGGCCGGAGAAGTGAGACTGCCATCGGATCATAAAATGAAAGAATAAATTCTTAAAAAATTAATCATGATAATAATGTGATGATATCACAGAAAACAAATGAATTTCAGATTATAATAAAGCCATAAAAGAAAAAACAAGGGAGGACTGTAAAATGTCTGCTATTATTATTAATAAAAATAATTTCCAGAACGAAGTAATGGATTCCGAGAAAACCGTTCTTTTAGACTTTTGGGCTCCTTGGTGTGCTCCTTGTCGTATGGTGGTTCCTATCATAGAGGAGATTGCAGGTGAACGCCCTGATATCAAAGTTGGAAAGATCAATGTGGATGAGCAGCCTGAACTGGCAAGTAAATTTGGTATTATGAGTATTCCAACTTTGGTGGTTATGAAGAATGGGAAGATTGTACAACAGGTTTCAGGGGCAAGACCTAAGAAGGCGATTTTAGAGATGCTTTAAGGAGGTGCGCTAATGGGCTTTTTTGATTTTTTTAAACAGGCGAATATTAATCAAGGGATAGAGGAATATAAAAGGACTGCTGGTGCAGTTCTGCTGGACGTCCGCACTCCGCAGGAATATCAAGAAGGGCATATACCAGAAAGTAAAAATGTGCCATTGCAACAACTTAACAATGTTATTTCAGTAGTGAAGAATACAGAAATTCCGCTGTTTGTATACTGCTATTCCGGAGCTCGAAGCCGTCAAGCAACTGGGATGTTACAACGAATGGGATATTCTAAAGTAAATAATATCGGTGGCATTGTTGCTTATTTAGGAAAGGTGGAAAAATAAGATGAAGGTAATAATCGTAGGCGGTGTAGCCGGAGGAGCTACAGCTGCAGCAAGAATACGCAGACTGGATGAACATGCAGAAATTACTGTGTTTGAAAGATCTGGATACATATCCTATGCAAATTGTGGGCTTCCTTATTATATTGGAGACGTGATCACAGATCCGGAAGAACTTACACTACAGACACCAGAGAGTTTTTTTAAACGTTTCCATATCAACATGAAAATTCATCATGAAGTGATCTCCATACATCCGGATCGTAAAACTGTTTCAGTGAAAAATTTGGAGAATGGTGAAATATTTGAAGAAAATTACGATAAACTTATTCTCTCTCCAGGTGCAAAGCCAACACAGCCGAGACTTCCTGGAGTTGGTATTGATAAACTTTTTACACTTCGTACAGTAGAAGACACTTTTCGTATAAAGGAATATATAAATAAGAACCATCCAAAATCGGCTATATTGGCAGGTGGTGGCTTTATTGGTCTGGAACTGGCAGAAAATTTGAGAGAGCTTGGCATGGATGTTACAATTGTTCAACGGCCTAAGCAGCTGATGAATCCTTTTGATCCGGATATGGCATCCATGATCCATAATGAAATGAGAAAGCACGGGATAAAATTGGTACTGGGTTATACGGTAGAAGGATTTAGAGAAAAGGACAATGGAGTAGAGATTCTATTAAAAGATAATCCGTCCCTTCAGGCTGATATGGTGGTGCTGGCAATCGGCGTTACACCAGACACAGCATTAGCAAAAGAAGCCGGTCTGGAGCTTGGCATCAAGGGAAGTATCGTAGTGAATGACAGGATGGAAACTTCTGTACCGGATATCTATGCAGCAGGTGATGCAGTTCAGGTAAAACATTATGTTACTGGCAATGATGCGTTAATCTCTTTAGCGGGACCTGCTAATAAACAAGGCAGGATCATCGCGGATAACATTTGTGGTGGTGATAGTCGTTATCTGGGCAGTCAGGGAAGCTCCGTTATTAAAGTGTTTGATATGACAGCAGCTACTACAGGTATCAATGAAACCAATGCTAAAAAGTCAGGATTAGAGGTAGATACAGTAATTCTTTCTCCTATGAGTCATGCCGGTTACTATCCTGGCGGAAAAGTGATGACCATGAAGGTGGTTTTTGAAAAAGGGACTTATCGTTTGCTTGGTGCTCAGATTATTGGATATGAAGGAGTTGATAAACGTATCGATGTGCTGGCAACAGCAATCCATGCAGGGCTGAAGGCAACCCAGTTGAAAGATCTGGATCTCGCATATGCACCGCCTTATTCCTCTGCAAAGGATCCTGTAAATATGGCCGGATTTATGATAGACAATATAGCAAATGGCATCTTAAAACAATGGCATTTGGAAGATCTGGATAAGATTTCTAAAGATAAAAATGCCGTGTTGCTGGATGTGAGAACGGTAGATGAATTTAGCAGGGGCTATATTAATGGATTTAAAAATATTCCTGTAGATGAATTGAGGGAACGTATCAATGAAGTTGAGAAAGGAAAGCCTATATATCTGATATGTCAGAGTGGGCTGCGAAGTTATATTGCGAGCCGTATTCTGGAGGGAAATGGTTATGAAACATACAACTTTTCCGGCGGATTCCGCCTCTATGATGCAATAGTTAATGACCGTGCGCTGATCGAAAGGGCATATGCATGTGGTATGGATTATTAGAAATAAACAAAATATTTTTATAATTTTTTTGTAGCATAAAAAGATCCCCCATTTATTAGAATGATTTTCATAATTCTGATAAATGGAGGATTCTTTAGATATTATAGAAAAACAGTTTTATGATCTTTGTAGTGTTTCCAGTCTTTTCGAATCAAGGATTGTGATTTTGCCGCGGGAGAGTTTGACGAGTCCTTCGCCTTGAAAGTATCGAAGCATTCGAGTGATAACTTCCCTGTGGGAACCAAGATGGTTTGCGATAGTTTCGTGAGTGATTTTCAATTCATTTGTTCCTTCTATAGAGGTCTCTTCTAAAAGAAATGAAGCAACACGCTTATCCAAACTTTTCCACATGATTTGTTCAATCAGCCACATGACATCAGAAAAACGGGTAGCCATTAACTCATTGGTATAGTTTGCGACGGGAGCAGATTTCTTCATGATGTCCTTGTAGATTTCAGCAGGGATAATCCAAAGATCAGTATCTTTTTCTGCTTCAATGGTTACTTCAAATTGAATGGACCGCATAATACATGAGGCGGATAAAAGACACATATCCATATCGAACAGACGGTAGAGTGTAATTTCCCGTCCTTCATCTGAAAGTATGTAAGTTCGAAGCTGCCCGGATTTAACCAGTAATAATCCAGTACAATCCAGGTTTCCGTTGTGAATGATCGTTCCTTTTTCCACATTCCGTGTGATCAAATTGTCTGAAATTAGTTTTTTCTGTGCTGTATTTAAGCCATTCCATAGTGGAAAATAATTTTCGAAGTTCATAATAGTTATCTCCTTTACGAACATAGTATACTTGCTTTTTTAAGATGCGTCAATTACATAAAAGGCATATGTCAAAAAATATTATTGACATATGCCTTTTATAGGACTATTATTTTAGAAAAGCGAGAAAGGAGCAGTTTATGCCGAGACCAGTAAAATGCAGAAAAGTCTGTCATTACCCCGATGTTTTAGAATTCCTTCCGGCAGATGATACTGAGAAAAAAACACCCATTGTTCTGACGGTAGATGAATACGAGACAATTCGTCTTTTGGACAAGAAAGGTTATAGTCAGGAGCAGTGTGCAGCATCTATGCAGATTGCAAGAACAACAGTTCAACGGATTTACGAGATTGCCAGAAAGAAAATAGCAGATGCACTCATTGATGGGCATCCACTCAGAATCGAGGGTGGTGATTTCAGAATCTGTGACGGTCAGAGCAGCAACTGCAGCTTTGGAGGATGTTACAAACAGGAAATTTATAAAAAATATGCATCAGAAAAAGGAGAAGGTATCATGAGAATAGCAGTAACATATGAAAATGGACAGATTTTCCAGCACTTTGGACACACAGAGGCATTTAAGATTTATGATGTAGAGGAAGGAAAAGTAGTACATTCAGAAGTAGTAGATACGAATGGAAGCGGACATGGCGCATTGGCAGGAGTTCTTAATGCATTGAACGCAGATGTTTTGATCTGTGGCGGAATCGGAGGCGGTGCACAGACAGCGTTAGCGGCAGCCGGTATTAAGCTTTTCGGAGGAGTTTCCGGAGATGCGGATGAAGCGGTAGAAGCTTTTATCGATGAAACACTTGAGTATAATCCAAATGTGAAGTGTTCTCATCATGAGCACAGCCACGGGGAAGGACATACATGTGGCGAGCATGGATGTGGAAGTCATAGCTGTCATTAAGAAGAATAGCAAAAAATAATAATACGAAAGGATGTGCCAAGGTAATGGAGAAGTTACCGTAGTGCATCCTTTTTGTGCTATTTTCCAGAAAGATAGCTTGTATTTTAAGGACAATAGTTAAAGTTTGTGGATGTTGTGACAAACCTTATATATTGATTATTTCTTTTTCTTGTTTGCGGAAAGTGATGAATGGACCGTATAATAATTATTAAACATCCAGAGAGTTCTTATTCTGGAAATAGAATTACTCGTACCAGTGAGCATAGATTAGAAAGAGCAGCTGATAAACTGGAAGATCTTAAAGCAGAGTGAGGAACAGCTTTTGGCAACGAATGTGATGACAGACTGGAGGTGACATCTCCGGGTGGATTATATAACGGATTGACTTATGAGGAAGTCATGAATGGTCACTCCAAGATCCGAAACCAAGGAATTGCCAATATATTCAGCCAGATGGGAATCGTAGTCATGTGAGGTTCACTGAATATTTTGTTATCTTCATGAATATGCAGATGCCTGTGAAAATACGCTGAAAGAGTATGGCAGTACGCAAAAGGTGCCGTTTTTCCTGAAAATCAAGAGAGAATATAAGGCTCTCCCAGACTCTTTACTTCTCCTTCCATTGAACCAAGAAGTGCAAGACCTGCTTCCCGTGCGGTGAGAACAGCCGTCTTTACAGCACTGGTTTCACCGGATAAGGCGACGATCACTTCATTCGTGTGGCTGGTGCCTTCGTTTGGGGTCATGTATTTTGCAATTTCCACGTCGGCTGATTTTACGGCAAGATCCGCCATCACCATGCCAATTGCGGCCGGACAGCCGCACACAAATCCGAATGCTTTCCCATGTGGAATTCCAAAAGCTAATTCAAGCGCCTGATCGGCTCTCGGGGAAAATGCCATTTCCAGATGCCCGGCGCTGCTGACGTAGATTTCGCCGGCATTTTTTTTCGTTTTCTCAAGGGTAAGTTCCACTGCTTTTCGGGCATCCGCGACGGTCTCGGCACCGATCACAATATAGTTTCCATGGCCGCCGCCACCCTTAGTATCGCGTGGCAGCATGATGGAAAGTACCTTTGTATTTGTTTCCTTCACTGCGTCATCCACAGCGATGATCTGTCCTGTGGCGCCAATCCTGGAACTGATGATTCCGATACTGCGGTAAGGAGCTTCCATTTTCATTTTTTTGCGAAGAGCAGGAGCCACATTGGCAATGACAAGACCGATCGTGTCAAGCACCGTGGTTCCTACAAATTCTGGTAGTGTATGATTCATATTTACGTCCCATCTTTTTCTGTAGATATGCTGATTAAAAGAATAGCACAAAATAGCAGGTTTTACAAGATTGATATGGAAAATCTGGCGGCGACCGGTTGACTTTTTCCGTTACTTCCTCTATACTTTTTTATAAAAGAGTCGTGCCTGATACAACAGAAAACATGCCGGATTTACAATTTGACCCGAGCTAGGCAAGTAGCGAAGCATCCGCTTTGGAGCGGATGCTTCCTGTTTTATAAAAAGAAAAGAACTCGAAAGGAAATAATTTTATATGAACCGAATACTGATGCTGAGCACCGGCGGTACGCTTGCTTCCTCTCACAGTGCGAACGGACTTGCACCCGGACTGCATGGAGGGGAGATCCTGGACCGTATTTCCGGTCTGACAGCAGGCTTTACGGTGGTGGAGGAAGAACTGTTCATGCTTGACAGCTCGAATATGCAGCCGGAAAACTGGAGCGTGATTGCGGCGCACATTTACGAACGGAGAAAAGAGTATGACGGAATTGTCGTGATCCACGGGACTGATACCCTGGCCTACACGGCAAGTGCACTTTCGTTTGCGCTGCAGGGAATCGAGATTCCGGTGGTGCTCACGGGCAGCCAGGTGTCAATCGAGAATCCGATCGCGGATGCGACGGAGAACTGCCGCGCGGCGCTTCACATGGCAGCAAGCCACTGCCCGGGCGTTTATGTGGCGTTCAACCGCAAGATCATTCAGGGAACACGGGCCAGCAAGGTGCGTACGCGCAGCTTTGATGCGTTTGAGAGTATTGATTATCCGTATGCGGCGCGTATCAACAGCGGAGGATTGATGATCAATCCGATGCTTCGGCGGAGAGCCGGAAAGTGTGTGCTGCAAAATCACTTTTGTACAGATGTTTTTCTTCTGAAGATTTTTCCGGGCATGTCTCCGGATATTTTTCAGCGGCTGAAAGAGATGGGGATCCGCGGCGTTTATGTGGAGGCATTCGGCATTGGCGGTCTGCCATTTGAGGGCAGAAATCTGTCGGAGGCGATCGGACGGGCCGTGGCGGATGGTATGGTGATTGCGGTTGGAAGTCAGTGCCTGTATGAGGGCAGTGATTTTTCGGTATACGAGGTTGGTCGTCAGGTGCTTGCATACGGCGTGATCGAGACGGGAAATATGACATCGGAAGCTGCCGTCACGAAGCTGATGTGGACGCTCGGACAGTATGAAGATCCAAAGAAGGTGCGCAGGGTCATGAGCACAAATCTTCTCGGTGAAATGGGAAATACCATTAATTGGAATGAATAAAGGAAACGTGCCAAAAGTCCTGTGCTGCTTGCATTTTTACGTCGCGTATGGTACTATTTTTGATATTATCAGGGATAAAACTGGTGTGTTTTGAAAGAAGAACGGTATGCAAATTTCGTTTTGACTAAAAATATGTGGAGGAAGAGATGAAAATAACAGACAGAAAGAAAGAAACTGTTTCACCGGATATGATCGGATTATTTTTTGAGGATATTAATTTTGCGGCAGACGGGGGTCTTTATGCAGAGATGATCGAAAACCGCTCGTTTGAGGCAAAGGAAGCATTCGGTACACCGGGCAATTTTTATGTGGTGGACGACTGCGGATATGGCTGGTCGGCAGTAAAAGGAGCGGACGGCAGGGAGCCGCGCCTGCAGTTTGTGACCGGTGATCCGGTTTCTGAGGTGAATCCGCACTACCTGCGTTTTACGGCGGCAGGTGCAGGACAGGGATTCGCAAATAAGGCCTATGACGGAATTTTTCTGAAAAAAGGCATGGATTACAAAGTGACTTTCTATGCGAGATGTGTGCAGTATGAGGGAGAAAATTTCCGCGTTGAAGTGCGCAGTGCAGATGACATTTGCGCCAGTGCAGAGGTAAAGGCGGTAAAACCGATCCCGTATCTTCCGTTTTCAGATCTTACGATCGAGATGAAGACCGGCGTAGCAGATGAGAAGATTCAGGCGATCCATGAGATGGACAAGGCAGGCAGAACCCGCTGCAACGACTGGGTAGCGTATGAGACAGTGCTGCATGCCCGCAAAGATGCAAAGCATGCACAGTTTGTGATCGCACTTGAGGAGGCCGGCGTGGTCGAATTTGATCTGATTTCGATGATCCCGGGCGACGCAGTGGCAGGCGTGTTCCGCAAAGATCTGTTTGAAGCACTGAAAGCGACAACTCCGGGCTTTATCCGTTTTCCGGGCGGCTGTATTGTGGAAGGAATCAGCCTTGCAAACCGTTATCGCTGGAAACGGACAGTCGGTGAATGGAAAGATCGTGCTTATATTCCGAATCTCTGGGCGTTTGATGATGACAGGAGCAAAGAGGGGCTGGATGTACAGCGCCCTGATGCACACTATGGACAGTCCTACGGCATTGGTTTTTATGAGTATTTCCTGCTGTGTGAGCTGCTTGGAGCAAAGCCGCTTCCGGTACTGAACCTTGGCGCGGCATGTCAGTTCCGTACAACGCAGATGGTAGGCACAGATGATCCGGCATTCCAGGAGTATATTCAGGATGCACTGGATCTGATCGAGTTTGCAAATGGAGATGTCAGGGGTAAGTGGGGCAGTCTCCGTGCGCAGATGGGGCATCCGCAGCCGTTTGGTCTTGATATGATCGCCGTTGGAAATGAGCAGTGGGAGACGGAATATCTCGATCTGTTTAAACGTCATGAGCTGTTTGAAAAGGCAATTCATGAAGTATACCCGGATATGCGGCTGCTCGGAACGGCAGGGCCGATCCTTGATGCACCGCTGACCGGTCTTGCATGGGACTTCTACCGGAACGGCCAGAAGACGAATCCGAATTTCTGCTATGCAGTGGATGAGCATTATTACGTATCGCCGCAGTGGATGTATGATCATGTGGATCTGTACGATAGCTATCCAAGAGAGGTTGCGGTATTTGCAGGAGAATATGCAGCCCATACGGAGGATAAAGAAAATACATTGGAGAGTGCACTGGCAGAGGCGGCGCTTCTGACCGGTATTGAGAAGAACGCAGGCGTTGTGAAGCTTGCTTCCTATGCGCCGCTGTTCAACCGGATCGGACACAGCCAGTGGAAGCCGGATATGATCTGGTTTGACGCAGAAAACGTATATCTGACCCCGAATTACTATGTACAGAAGCTGTTTGCAAACCACCTCGGTGATTATACCGTAGAGATGGAAGGACAGGAAAAAGCGCTTCGTGCGGACAGCATTTACGTATCTGTGACAAGAACCTGGGCCGGAGAGGTGATCGTAAAAGCAGTCAATACAAACGCTCAGCCGTATACACTTGCCCTCTCTGATGAACAGGGAGCGAAAACAGAGGCGGACGGAAAAATCTGGACGCTGGAGCGCGCGGGTGAGAAACCGGAGAATATGCCGGAGCCGTCGAAAGTGACGGAGAATGCAGTCCGAATTGATGGAAGTGTGATACTTCCGGCAAAAAGCTTTTCTGTGATCCGGTATTAGAGATTGTCAGATTGCAAAAAGGTATTTTTCAGACACGCTCTAAAGCCTACACATTTCAGGTGTAAATAATGATCCATCAGGAGATGCGGGAAACCTCGTTTCCTGATGGGTTTTCTGTTTCCGGGAAAAGAGCATTTCCATACCACTGAATGTATGGCAGGCGTTTTTTGTTTTCTGCAATCCGGAATATTTGGCACATCCGGCTTCAGGAAGATGGGGCATGGATGGAAACGATAAAAATGTTGGATTTACGGGGAATACATGGAGGAATGTAAATGGACGAACGATTAAAGAAGCAGCTCGATTTTATCCTTGAGATTGACAAAGAAAAAAATATTCTGCGGCAGACTCATCTGTCTGATCATGGCAGGCAGGAAAATGATGCGGAGCATGCGTGGCACATGGCGATCATGGCGTATCTGCTCAAAGAATACTCCAACGAACCGATTGATGTGGCAAAGGTGATGATCATGTGCCTGATCCATGATGTAGTGGAGATTGATGCAGGGGATACGTATGCTTACGACGCGGAAGGGCTGAAGACACAGAAAGCGCGGGAGGAAGCGGCAAAAGAGAGGATCTACTCACTCTTGCCAGATGATCAGAAACAGGATCTTCAGGCACTTTTCGATGAATTTGAGGAGCGGAAGACACCGGAAGCGAAGTTTGCGCGGGCACTTGACAATCTGCAGCCGTTACTTCTCAACAACAGCAATGACGGCGGTGACTGGCGGGAGCATCAGGTGACGGAAGCGCAGGTCTATGGAAGGCAGCGCCGCACAGCAGAAGGTTCCGAGAAACTGTATGAGGTGACCGATCAGCTGATCCGGGAGAATATCGCGAAGGGAAATATCCGAAAATAAACAGCTTTGCGGCTATTGGGTGAAAGCAGATGTTTGCAGGCGGTCTTGACGAAAAATCAGCATGAAAAGAATAAAACTCAGCACGGCTGTCCATACTACTTCTATGCAAATGATAGATATCGTGCAAAACCGAAAATGGAAAGCAGCGAAGCGGGTTATTTTGCATGATTATAAAATGGCGCAGTACAGGAAAGGAGCAACAGCAATGATTTTAAACGAAAAAGAACGGGCAGCAATCATGGATCTGCAGACACAGGAGAAAAGCTGTGTGGAAAAGTATGGAAAATATGCACAGCAGGCAAAGGACCCGGAGCTGAAAAGTCTGTTTGAAACACTGCAGGGAAAAGAGCAGAAGCATTACGATTCACTTGGACAGGTACTTTCCGGAACAGTTCCGCAGTGTGACTGCAACGACACCGACGGAAAAAATTATATGCCGAGGGCATCCTATGATGCGATGAACTGGTCGGAGGAAAAGCAGAACGATGCATTTCTGGCGACAGACTGCATTGCGACAGAGAAACTTGTATCGGGTGAGTACAATACGGACGTGTTTGTATTTGGGGACAGCGGTGTGCGGAAGCTGCTCGCGGACATTCAGGTGGAAGAGCAGAATCATGCGGAGATGCTGTACAAATATAAGATGGCAAACGGGATGTCCTAAAAAATCAGGATGACAGAAAAATCAGGGCAGCTGCAAAATGAAAGAGTACCGCATTTTGTATCGCTGCTCTGATTGCGTATAATGAAAAAAATTCATATTATAACGATGCTGACTGCAATAGCTTTCTCTTATAGCTGTCAACGGATTTATTTTATAGCAGCCGTATTTGCATGTCTGTAAAAAAATGGTATAATAGGCGAGTCGTGTCGCGATGCGGCAGATACAGAAGCGTTTTGCCTGTAAAATGATCGGAATCGGGAGCAAAGCGAATTGCGGATAGCCGCTTTACAAATCAAAAATGGTGTGCACCACAGAGTGCGCCGGAAAAGGAAACCATGAAAGAAAAAATGAAAATAAAAGAAGAAGGCCTCATCGGAAACGAAAAGATCGAGGAGGCAATTGCAGCGCTGCAGCGGGAACCGACACAGGAGCTGCTGGCACATGCATTGACAGTAGTGCGTCGCCGCATGCGGGAAAACGGTCAGGTGATCGTGGCAGTGGAACCGCAGGCAGGTGATGGACCGCTTCAGATCCGGGCAATCCAGACGCCGGACGGGAAAAACTGGTGGATGGTATTTACCAGCTTTGAGGAAGAGGTAAAAGGAGGCGGAAGCGTCATGTCGACATTTCTGACGGATATGGGACAGCTGTTTCAGGAGGCAGGCAAGGCAGAAGGAATCCATGGCGTCATCTTCAATCCATGGAATCGGACGCTGATGCTGGATCAGCAGCTGATCAGGATTGTACTTGGAGAGAGTGCAGGGCGGCAGCAGTAAATGGGACGTGGATGACAGAGAAAAGCAGGAGGAGAGAGCATGTACTACGTACCGGATGGCACAAAACAGTGCGGATATTATGAGTGCAGAAAATGCGGCAACCGTTTTCTGTCTCTGGAAATAAAAGAACGGGTTTCCTGCCCGGAGTGTGAGGCGGAAATCGATTATGAGATCGGTCCGGATGAATCTTTAGAGGATCTGCTTGAGACCGCAGATCTGAAACAGAAAATTGAGGGCGAAGAAGAAGTAGAAAAGATGGATGCACTTCTGAGCCTTGCGGTGACCGGAGGTGATTTTGAGTGGATCTGACGGAGCGGAACGAAATGCATAAGCAGAGCGAAACAGCAGAAAATCTCGTACATACGGATACCTCAGTGGAGACAGGGCGCACCCAGGCGGAGATTACACGCTCAGGGAACCCTGGCAAACCGCAGGGTGAGGACGGAAATGCAATGCTGCTGCGGATGAATGACAGCCATTATGCTGTGACCGGCTGGGGGCTGGAGCACTGGCAGATCAGAGGAAACGAACAGATTCTTGATATCGGCTGCGGAGGCGGGGCAACGCTGAAGCGGATGAGCGAGAAGGTGACGACGGGACATCTGACCGGTGTGGATTATTCGTCTGTTTCAGTCAAGACATCAAAAGAGGTCAACGATACGGCAGTTGCGGCGGGAAAAATGGAAGTTCTGGAAGGTTCCGTTGCGGATCTTCCATTTCCGGCAGAGACATTTGATAAGATCATCACCGTGGAAAGTTTTTATTTCTGGCCGGATCCGCAGGAAAATTTAAAAGAGGTGCTCCGGGTGTTAAAAAGAGGCGGAACTTTTCTTCTTGTGGCGGATGTCTACGGAAGAGACGACCTGCCGGAAGCAGTCGTAGAAAATATCAACCGTTTTCATCTGTTCAATCCGACACTGAAAGAGTTTCGAAACCTGTTTGAACGTGCGGGTTTTGCGGAGATCCACGTCCATGAAAAAGAAGGGACAACGTGGGTCTGCGTGGAAGGACATAAATGACCGTCAGTGGATGGCAGAAATAGCGATTGCGGGAGCAGGGACCGTGTGTTAAGATGAAAGCAGCGGCGGATCTGGAATTTCCGCTTTATAGGAAATCACCTGCAGGAAAAAGCAGGATCATACCACACAGGGTGGTTCAGAAAAGGAGAATGAAAAAATGTTTATTACATGTCTTGATGTAGAGGGAGTTCTGGTACCGGAAATCTGGGTCGCATTTGCAAAAGAGAGCGGAATCCCGGAATTGACAAGAACAACGCAGGAAGAGCCGGATTACGACAAACTGATGAAGTGGAGACTTAATATCTTAAAGGAGCATGGCCTTGGATTGAAGGAGATCCAGGAGACGATTTCCAGAATCGATCCGCTTCCGGGCGCAAAAGAATTTCTGGATGAGCTGCGCACCTTTTCCCAGGTGATCCTGCTCAGTGATACGTTTATAGAATTTGCAATGCCGCTGATGGAAAAACTCGGCAGGCCGACTCTGTTCTGCAACTCTCTTGAGATAGCAGAAAACGGGGCGATCACTGGTTATAAAATGCGAGTGGTTCCGTCTAAGCTGACGACGGTAAAGGCGCTGCAGACGATCGGATTTGAGACGATCGCGAGTGGAGATTCCTACAATGACATCGGCATGATCCAGGCAAGCAAGGCAGGATTTCTGTTCCGCAGCAATGATAAAATTAAATCTGAGTATCCGGAGATTCCGGCGTACGAGACATATGAGGAGCTGCTTGGCGCAATCCGGGGAGCAATGGGGATCGAAAAATAAAAAGCCAGGCTGCGCATGATATCCATGCGGGAAAAACAGGAGGGATATCATGCGGGGATTGCACAAATCAGAGACGGTTTCAATACACAAAATGAAGAGAATAAAATGATTACAGCACAGCGATTGCGGCGCACGCGGATCAGAAAGACGAGGAAAAGGATATGACAAAAAAAGAATTTCAGGAACTTGCAGCATCGGATATCGTTTTGCTGGACGGAGCAACCGGATCGAATTTTCGAAAAGCTGGAATGCCGGTCGGTGTGAGCACAGAATTATGGGCGATGGAACACCCGGATGTAGTGCGGGCGCTGCAGAACGGGTATGTGGAGGCGGGAAGCCAGATTATTTACGCTCCGACATTTTCTGCAAACCGACTTGGACTGGAGATGCACGGACTGCCCGACCGGCTTGAGGAGATCAACATGAAGATCGTAAAACTTTCAAAGGAGATCGCAGGGGGCAGAGCTTATGTTGCCGGAGATATGACGACCACGGGAAGAATGCTGGAACCGGCCGGAGATATTTCCTACGAAGAACTGCTGGATGTATACAAAGAGCAGGCAGCTGTTCTGGCAAATGCAGGGGCAGACCTGATCATCGCGGAGACGATGTTGAGCGTGGATGAGACGACGGTACTGCTGGATGCGGTTCAGGCGGTCTGTGATCTGCCGGTAATGTGTTCGCTGACGCTTGAGGCGGACGGCAGGGCACTTTACGGCGGAGATGCGGTAGAAGCAGTTGAGACACTTCAGGCAATGGGAGCAGTATCAGTCGGACTGAACTGCTCGGTTGGCCCGAATCAGCTGGAAGCAGTGATCTGCTCTATGAAGGAAGTGGCGGAAATTCCGGTTCTTGCCAAGCCAAATGCCGGAATGCCGGTCATGGATAAGATGGGTTTTGCCCACTACGATATGACACCGGAACAGTTTGCGGCGGCCATGAAAAAGCTGATCGAGGCGGGAGCCGGAGTGGTCGGTGGGTGCTGCGGCACGACACCGGAATATATTCGGGCGCTTGCAAAAGTGATCGGGCGGTAACAGACAGAGCACATAAAAATTTAACGAAAAGAACGCAGATGGAAATGTATCATTTTATTCCATCTGTGTTTTTTTGTACAAAACAGCCGGCAGAAAGAGGAAATCTTTTGGCGCTTCAAAAAATTCCTCCGTTTTTTGCCCCCGGATGTGTTTGAAAGACTGGATGCTGCCTTACTTTGAATTTACCCTCATTTTACATATCCCATGTTTTACATTTTACATCGCTCCCTTACAATACTGCTCGTAACATGAACACGGAACAAAAAAGAAAAACACCGGCAAAAGCCCGGGTGCGGCGCAAAAAATCAGAGAGCGTCTCACAGAAAAGGAGAATATTTATGAGAAAATCAGCAGCAGCAGTGATGGCAGTACTTATGGCAGCAAGCGCAGGGATGACCGCGATGGCAGCAGCATCCGGAGATATCACCGTAGTATCCAGAGAGGATGGCTCCGGGACAAGAGGCGCCTTCATTGAGCTGATGGGCGTTGAGGAAAAAGACGCGGATGGAAATAAAGTAGATAATACGACAGAGGCAGCAAAGATTACAAACAGTACCGCAGTTATGCTCAGCACGGTAGCAGAGGATGTCAATGCGATCGGTTACATTTCCCTTGGATCATTAAATGACACCGTAACCGCTGTAAAGATCGACGGCGCAGAGGCATCTGCAGAGGCAATTGAGGATGGCAGCTACAAGGTAGTTCGTCCGTTCAACATCGCAACAACCGCAGAAGTAAGTGATGCGGCAGCAGATTTCATTTCCTATATCATGAGCACCGAGGGACAGGCAGTTGTCGCAGATAACGGATATATCCCGGTAAAAGATGTAGAAGCGTATGCAGCAACGGATGCAGAGGGCAAGGTAGTCGTTGCAGGTTCCTCTTCTGTAACACCGGTTATGGAAAAACTGGCAGAATCTTATCAGACAGTCAACGATAAAGTAATCATCGAGGTACAGCAGAGCGATTCTACCACAGGTATCCAGTCCGCAATCGACGGACTGTGCGACATCGGAATGGCATCCCGTGAGCTCAAAGACAGCGAGCTGGAGACAGGCCTGACCGCAACCGTAATCGCTCAGGATGGTATTGCAATTATTGTAAACAATGATTCCGGAATCACAGAGCTGACAAGTGAGCAGGTAAAGGACATCTACACAGATAATATCACTACCTGGGAAGAGCTTCAGTAACAGGCAAACATTTCCGAAAAAAGAAAGCTGCTCTGTGTCTGCATCAGAAGGCACAGGGCATTTTTCAGAAAATCAGAAGAAATACCATTTGAACGCAAAATATGTTAAAGGCAGGTAACAAAGAAAATCTGGAGTATCTGCTTTATGAAAAGGAGTCATTTAATATATGAAAGGAAAGACATCCGAACGATTGATGCAGATAGTTTTTTTCGTTGCGGCATGTACGTCTGTGCTTGCAGTTGCACTGATCTGCATCTTTTTGTTTGCAAATGGAATCCCGGCAATTGCAAAGATCGGTATTCCGGATTTCCTGCTTGGCCAGAAATGGAAACCGTCGAATAATCTGTACGGCATTCTTCCGTTCATCCTGGGCAGTATTTATGTGACGGCCGGATCAATCGTGATCGGCGTACCGCTTGCGCTTCTGCTTTCCGTCTTTCTGGCATTTTACTGCCCGAAGCGGCTGTATCCGGTACTGAAAACGATGGTGAATCTGATGGCCGGTATCCCGTCTGTCGTATATGGATTTTTTGGACTGGTCATGATCGTCCCGCTGATGCGTCAGATTACCGGAAAAGATGGAAGCACGATGCTGACGGCTTCGATTCTGCTTGGAATCATGATCCTTCCGACTGTGACAGGAGTCACAGAATCGGCGCTTCGCAGTGTACCGATGAGTTATTACGAAGGAGCACTGGCACTTGGGGCAACACATGAACGCAGTGTGTTCTGCACTATATTTCCGGCAGCAAAATCCGGAATCATGGCAGGTGTGGTACTTGGAATCGGACGTTCGATCGGAGAGACGATGGCGGTCATCATGGTAGCCGGAAATCAGACCTGGATGCCGCAGGGACTGTTGAAAGGAGTCCGCACGATGACGACGAACATTGTCATGGAAATGGGCTATGCGGCGGATCTGCACAGGGAAGCGCTGATCGCAACCGGTGTGGTGCTGTTTGTATTTATTTTGATCATCAACCTTTGTGTATCTGCTCTGAAACGCAAGGCAGAGAGCGAGTAGGGAGGAGCACGAAATGGAGAAAACGAAAAAAAATACAGACAACAGGTTCGGAAGATGGCTGCAAAAATGTAAAAATCATCCATTTTCCGGGCTTGCAGAAGCACTGGTGTGGCTTTCGGGAATCATGACGATGGCGATCATGATTTACTTGGTAGCGTTTATCGTGATCCACGGTGCTCCGCATCTGAAACCGTCTTTGTTTTCACTTACTTATAACTCAGACAATGTTTCATTGATGCCTGCACTTGTAAATACACTGATCATAACGGCACTTTCCCTGGTGATCGCAATTCCGTTTGGGGTATTTGCGGCGATTTACCTTGTGGAATATGCAAAAAAAGGAAGCCGTCTGGTTCATCTGATCCGTGTTACGGCAGAGACCCTTTCTGGCATTCCTTCGATTATTTACGGTCTGTTCGGACTTCTGTTTTTCAGCACGGCGCTGCATTGGGGCCTGAGCCTGTTATCCGGCTGCATGACTCTTGTCATTATGATTCTCCCGCTGATCATCCGAACTTCAGAGGAGGCGCTTCTTTCTGTGCCGGATTCTTACCGGGAGGCGTCTTTTGGACTTGGCGCCGGAAAACTGCGCACGATTTTTAAAATCGTCCTTCCGTCTGCTGTGCCGGGAATCCTTTCCGGCGTAGTGCTGGCAACGGGGCGTATCGTCGGCGAGACAGCGGCGCTTCTTTACACCGCCGGAACGGTTGCAAAGATTCCGAGCCTGATGGGATCGGGGCGTACACTGGCAGTGCATATGTATGTACTTTCCAGTGAGGGCCTTCATATGGATGAATCATATGCAACGGCTGTAGTACTTCTTGTGCTGGTACTTGTGCTGAACGGACTTTCCGGACTGCTTGCAAAAGGGCTGACCAGCAGAGGAAACAGATAGAAAGCAGAAGAAAACGGATGGAAGAGGTAAAAAATGGGAAAGATCGAGATTAAAAATACGGATTTATATTATGGTGATTTTCATGCGCTGAAAGATATCAATCTGGATATTCCAGCAAACCAGATCACCGCATTTATCGGACCGAGCGGCTGCGGCAAATCAACGCTGCTGAAATCCTTAAACAGAATGAATGATCTTGTAGAAGGATGCCGGATCACCGGAGAACTTCTGCTTGACGGGGAGGATATTTACGGTCCGATGGACGTCAATCTGCTTCGCAGGCGTGTGGGCATGGTGTTTCAGAAACCCAACCCGTTTCCAATGAGCATTTACGATAATATCGCGTACGGACCGCGGACGCACGGCATCCGATCCAAAGCGAAACTGGATGATATTGTAGAAAAAGCGCTGCGGGATGCTGCAATCTGGGATGAAGTAAAGGACCGCCTGAAAAAAAGTGCACTCGGTATGTCCGGCGGACAGCAGCAGAGACTGTGCATTGCACGTGCGCTTGCAGTACAGCCGGAAGTGCTTCTGATGGATGAACCGACCTCTGCACTTGATCCAATTTCGACTTCCAGGATCGAGGATCTGGCGGTGGAACTGAAGAAAAATTATACGATCGTCATGGTTACACATAATATGCAGCAGGCAGCACGTATTTCCGATAAGACCGCATTTTTCCTGCTTGGAGAAGTGATTGAGTATGGAGATACCATGACGCTGTTCTCCATGCCGAAAAATAAAAAGACAGAAGATTATATCACAGGACGATTCGGCTGATCTGCCGGACGGAGTACAAGAGCCTCTGAGAAACTGCAAAGCGGCTGTTTGACATAGCTGACTGCGGATATCCGTCTGGACAGTGTGTACCAGAGCAGAGAAAGCAATGCTGTCTGGCTCTGAGAAGTAAGGAACACGGGGAGGAATAGAAGAATGAGAGAGCGGTATCTTGAAAAACTGGAGCAGCTCCACAAAGAATTACTGGAAATGGGACTTTTATGCGAAAAGGCAATTATGAAGAGCTATCGGCTTCTGCTCTCAGAAGAAGAACGACAGGGACTTGTGACACGGATCGATGCGTTAGAGCGGGAGATCGATGCGAAAGAACGGATGATCGAGAGTATCTGTATGCAGCTGTTTCTGCAGCAGCAGCCGGTAGCCTCAGATCTTCGCCGGATTACGGCAGCGCTGAAGCTGATCACGGATCTGGAACGGATCGGAGATCAGGCAACTGATATCGCGGAGATCATGCAGACCGGCAGCGTGACGGTACCGATCAAAGATGTCCGCCTGACGGAAATGGCAGAGTACACAATGAACATGGTAAACAAAAGTGTGGAATCCTATGTACAGAAGGATCTTTCCATGGCCAAAGAGGTAATCGACAGTGATGATACACTCGACAACCTTTTTACGGAAGTGCGTCAGGAAATTAATCGCTGTTCGATCGAGGGACAGTATACAAATGATCAGGCAATGGATATGCTGATGATTTCAAAGTACTATGAGCGGATCGGCGACCATGCGACGAATGTGGCAGAGTGGGTGGAGTTTTCTCTGACCGGAAAGCACAGGAGCGGAAAAGTGGTCAATGATGTATTTGCGGAGCTGAATGCCGGAAATTAAGCGGCAGCAGAAAAAATAAAATCATACGGATTTACCAGATTTAAGGGCAGGTAGTAAGACGAAAATTGGGTAAAGTGCTGAAAAAATGATATAGTCCAATATTTTACACAGATTTTACATTAGATACCATTTAATTTTACCTTAAAAGGATATAATCGCTTTCAAAAATGGCACTAAAGTAAAAATCATGTAAAAGCGCAGAATGCGCAGAGGAGAAAGTGTATGGATATTTTCAGTATTTTGACAATGATCGGAGGGCTTGCCCTGTTTCTTTATGGAATGAATGTCATGGGGGACGGCCTGACAAGAGCATCGGGCGGCCGCCTCGAAAAGATCCTGGAAAAGCTGACATCGAGCACATGGAAAGGGGTACTGCTTGGAGCAGCAGTAACTGCAGTCATTCAGTCATCGTCGGCTACGACGGTTATGGTGGTCGGTTTTGTAAACTCCGGCATCATGACGCTGCAGCGTGCAGTCGGCATTATCATGGGAGCGAATATCGGTACGACGGTCACTTCCTGGATTTTAAGTCTTTCCGGGTTACAGGGTGACAGCTTTGTGATTAAAATGCTCAAGCCGACGTCGTTTTCTCCGATTCTTGCGATCATTGGTGTCTGTCTTCTTCTTTTTTCCAAGAAAGACAAGAAAAAAGATGCCGGTTCGATCATGATCGGATTTGCAGTTCTGATGTTTGGTATGGAGACAATGAGCGGAGCAGTGAAGCCGCTGGCAGACGTGCCGGAATTCACAAACATCCTTCTGATGTTCAAAAATCCGGTGCTTGGTATGCTGGCCGGTGCGGTTCTGACTGCGATCATTCAGAGCTCTTCGGCTTCTGTCGGTATTCTGCAGGCGCTGTGTGTGACTGGTGCGGTGTCTTATGGGGCTGCGATCCCGATCATCATGGGACAGAATATCGGTACTTGTGTAACCGCCCTGATTTCGGCGATTGGAGCGAAAAAGAATGCAAAACGGACCGCGTTTGTCCATCTTTATTTCAACCTGATCGGAACGATTGTGTTTATGATTCTGTTTTACTCTGCAAATTTCTTTGTACATTTTGGATTTTTAGGTGATGCAGCGAATGCAGCTGGGATCGCGGTTGTGCATACAACATTTAACGTATTTGCAACGATTCTCTGGATGCCGTTCCACCGGCTGCTGGAAAAACTTGCGATCCTTACCGTGCGCGACGGAAAGGAAGAAGAGCGGACCGAGGGGGCGCTGGAGGGTCTGTCTGCGCTGGATGATCGCTTCCTTGACAATTCGGCACTTGCGATGGATCAGTGCCGCGTGGCATGTGCACATATGGCAAAGATCACGATCGAAGCGCTGGATACGGCAATGTCGCTTCTGAATGTGTATGATGCAGAAAAAGTGGAAGTGGTGCATGAGGATGAAAGTATCGTAGACCGGTATGAGGATCGGCTTGGTACTTATCTTGTGCAGGTGACGAAAAACGAGATGCAGACGAAGGACAGCCATACGCTTTCCGTTCTGCTGCACAGCATCGGCGATATTGAGCGAATTTCCGATCATGCCGTCATTATTGCAAATGCAGCAAAAGAGATCTATGACAAGAATCTGGCGTTTTCTGAAGCGGCAGCGGCCGAACTTGAGGTATATTCTTCCGCAGTGCGCAAGGTCGTACAGATTGCAATGGAAGCAATGCAGGAAGAAGATCTTGCCATGGCGGGAAAGGTAGAGCCGCTGGAAGAAGTGATCGATGATCTCAGTGACGAGATGAAGAAGCGCCATATCGACCGTCTGCGTGAGGGACGCTGTACGATTGAGCTTGGCTTCATTCTTTCTGATCTGACGACGAGTTATAAGCGAATCGCTGACCACTGTTCAAACATTGCAGTCTGCCTGATACAGGCGGATAATGACGAGTACGGCAGACACGCTTACCTTAATTCTTTGAAGGATGAAGAAAATAAATCTTTCCGGGAGAAATTTGAAGAATATTCGAAAATTTATGCGCTTCCGGTCCGTATAAAGGGCACACCGAAGGTAGATATGAAAAAGAGGATGCAGACGGCGCAGCAGTAAAATTGTCTGACAGATAAAAGCGAAAATGAAGGTGCCGGGCGGTTTGCGCGGTATGCACAGAGTCTGCAGATGAGCGTAAATCGTGAGTGACACGCCTTGCATGGGAGTGCATATTGCAGTAAAATGAGGCTGTAAGTGGGAGAAAGCATGGCACGGATCCTATAAGCAGCGAAACGGATTGCGAATATCCGCTTTGATTTGTGAATATGTCACGAGTTTGTCAGAAAAGGAGAACGAGAAACAATGGCAATGATTTACATAGTGGAAGATGATGAGAACATCCGCGAAATTGAGATGTTTGCGCTTAAAAATGCAGGCTATGAGGTGCAGGGGTTTGAATGTGCGGCTGCATTTTATGCACGGCTGAAGGAAAAAGTGCCTGCGCTTGTATTGCTTGACATCATGCTCCCGGACGAGGATGGGCTGACGATCGTCAAAAAGCTCCGCCACACCGCAGAGACACGAAAACTTCCGATCATCATGGCAACAGCAAAAACGACAGAGATTGACAAGGTAAAAGGTCTGGATATCGGGGCAGATGATTATATCACGAAACCATTTGGCGTCATGGAACTGATTTCCAGGGTAAAGGCATTGATGCGCCGCAGCCGCGGAATGGAAGAAGAGCGGATGATCCGGCTTGGGCCGATTTTTATGGACGATGAAAAACGCACCGTCTTTGTAAATGATGAGCCGTGTGAACTGACATATAAAGAGTATGAGCTGTTAAAGCTTCTGCTTTTAAATGCGGGGATTGTGGCATCACGTGATATGATACTGGATCGTGTCTGGGGGACTGATTTCGAGGGAGAGTCCCGCACACTTGACATGCATATCAAGACTCTGCGCCAGAAACTTGGAAGTGCCGGAACGATGATTCGTACGGTGCGCAACGTGGGTTACATGCTGACAGGGGAGCGGAGCTGAAAAAGCAGGGAAATGCAGCAAACCGATGTCTGTGAAAAGAAAACAAAACAGCGCAGCAGAACAGCGCTTTAGAAAAGCGTAAAAGAAAAACGAGAAAAGTGAGCAAAAGAGACGATGAAAAAGAAAATAAACAGATATCTGCTGCTGACGGTGTTTCTGTCACTGAGCACAACACTTTTGATGGCGATCGCCGTTTTTCATCATATGTACCGGGAGCAGATTATCGAAGATATGAAAACATACGGAGAGGTCTTAAGCGGCATGATATCATCCGGGGAGGAACTGAGGGATCATTACCGCAGCCCTGATTCGGATATCCGCATCACGGCAATCAGTGCCGGAGGTGATGTGGTGTATGACAGCCAGGCAGGAAATGAGACGCTCGGCAATCATGCAGACCGGCCGGAAGTAAAGGAAGCAGAAGAAACAGGGGAAGGATACGCAGTGCGCCATTCCGATACACTGAACCGCGATATGTATTATTATGCAGTTCAACTGGAAAACGGAGATGTCCTGCGCCTGAGCAAAGAGGAAAAAAACATCTGGAGTGTGTTTGAGAGTACGCTTCGGCCGATTATCGCGATCGGAATCGGAATGTTTCTGCTGTGTATGCTGCTTTCACGCTATATCACGAACAGTCTGGTCCGCCCGATTGAAAAGCTTGCCAGTGATATTGACAATGTGGATGGAATCCAGACGTATGAGGAGCTGGTGCCGTTCATCACGACGATCCAGAAACAGCATGAGGACATTTTAAAAAGCGCAAAGATGCGTCAGGAATTTACCGCAAATGTTTCACATGAGCTGAAAACACCGCTGACCTCGATTTCCGGCTACGCAGAGCTGATCGAGACGGGACTTGCAGGTGAAGATAATATCCAGCGGTTTGCGGCAGAGATTCACCGGAATGCAAAACGGCTGCTGACGCTGATCAACGATATTATCCGGCTTTCAGAACTGGATGCCGATGATATGGAAGTGGCGTTTTCGGATGTGGACCTGTATGGTCTTGCCGAGACGTGTGTTGAGTCACTGCGTCTGAATGCAGAAAGCCATGGCATTCATATTGAGTGCAGCGGGATGCCGTGTATCGTACATGGAAATAAAGAAATGCTGGAAGAGCTGCTGTACAATTTAAGTGACAATGCAATACGCTATAATCGTCTGGGCGGAAAGGTGCAGGTGATCATCGGAAAAGAAAACGGTTTTCCGGTACTGATCGTAAAAGACACCGGAATCGGTATTCCGAAAGAAAGTCAGGAGCGCGTCTTTGAGCGATTTTATCGTGTAGACAAGAGCCGTTCCAAGCAGACAGGCGGAACGGGCCTCGGACTGGCAATCGTCAAGCATATCGTGGCACAGCATCATGCAAAGCTGCGGCTGCGCAGTGAGGTAGGCGTCGGTACAGAAGTATCAGTTACATTTTCAAATGAAAAAGAAGCTGCGGCGAAATAGGAGAGAAATCTTCTGTGGGAGCGCAGCTCCTTTTTTCTGTTAAAAATAAAAACTTAAGATTCCCTTTCTTGACTATTGCTGGATAATAGTGCAATATATGGGAAGAATAAATGAAAGAGACGCAGGTGCTGTGGGGAGTCAGGCGGCAGACGGCGGCGTAGAAGGGCAAGGGATAAAAAGTGGAGAAAAAAAAGAAAAAAGGACTGAAAATTGCAATCAGCGTGATTTTGCTGGTAATTCTTGCTGTGGGTGCCGGCGCAGCATACTACCTGTACCGGCAGGTAAACAGCGGATTGTTTTTTAAGGAGACGAGGATCAACGGGTATGATGTCTCTGATAAGACCTGCAAGGAAGTGCTGCTGATGCTGGAGCAGGATTACAGTGCACCGAAGATCACGGTGACTGAGGGCGGTGAGACAGCAGAAGTACTTACACTTGCAGATATGGGATATACGATTAATGAAAAAAAGCTTCTCTCTTCGATTGAGAGCTGTATGCGTGATCAGAATGTCAGCCTGCTGTTCAGTTTGATGGATGGCAATACCTTTGAGGTGGAGATCCCGTTCGATTATGATGAGGCGGCGTTTAAGGCAAATGTCTGTGCAGCCAAATTTGCAAAACCGCGCGTGGCAAGTACGGATGCGACAATGGAGTATGATGGAAAAGAGTATTATATCAAACCGGAGACGTACGGTACTGAGTTTGATGATGCAGATCTTCAGGTCATGATAAAGGATACAGCCGACAAGCTTGTGGCAGCAGACAGGCCGCAGAAAGATGTAACGGTCGAATTTCCGTCCGGACTTTATTACGTTCCGGCTGTGACACAGAATGACAGTGAGATGAATACGACGATGAACATTTACAATTCGTTTTGCAAGGCAGATATCAGGCTGACATTTGGGGATGAGCAGGAAGAGATCGACTGGTCAACGATTAAAGACTGGCTGACCATTGAGGATGGAGAAGGTGTGATTGACGAGGAAGCGGTATACAATTACGTCTATGACCTCGCAGCGAAGTATGATACGCTGTATTATGCGAGAGAGTTTACGACACATGACGGCAGGACGATCGACTTTGACAGCAGTGATTACGGCTACCAGATTGATAAGGATGGGGAAGCAGAACAGCTTCTTGCAGATATCCGTTCCAATACCGAAGTCGAGCGTGAGCCGGTCTATGCAGTGAAGGGTTACAAACGAGAGGGAAAGGATGACCTTTGTGGCAATTATGTGGAAGTCGATCTGACAGCGCAGCATCTGTGGTTTTATAAAGACGGTGAGCTTGTGGTTGAGACGGATGTGGTTACCGGACTTCCGAAAGATGGTCGTGAGACAGCGACAGGTGTATTCAGTATTCCATATAAACAGAGTCCTTCTGTTTTAAGCGGCGGTCAGGGCAACGGTGCATGGAATACGGATGTCCAGTACTGGATGCCGTTCCACGACGGGCAGGGACTGCATGATGCATGGTGGAGAAATGAGTTTGGTGGTACGATCTATCAGACGAATGGTTCTCACGGCTGTGTCAACCTTCCGCCTGCGGCAGCGAAGACGATTTATGACAATATGGAAGAAAGGATGGCGATCATCCTGTACAAGTGAGCACTGTAGTGACCGCCTGGGTATGAGATAAGAATCCTGTCACAGAGCGGCGGCAAATTATAGCAATTCTGCAAAATAATGCATCCTCTCCGATCTGTCAGAGCGTGAAATACTGCGTCAGAAATCTTTGCCGTGCGTCAGTACGCCTGCAGATTTCATCCTCGTCTTTCGCACTCTGCCAAATCGTCTTGCCTGCATTATTTTATTGAATTGCTATAGATTGGCAGAAAGGTTCGGGTGATGAGGCCCGGACCTTTTTTGCTAAGTGGGTAAATTCATTGCGTGGTTGTAAGGAGCAATAAGCAGTGTCAGAATCGTCAAAAAAAACAAAAAAAAAGATGCAATTAAAAAAATTGAAAAAAATTAAAAATAAGTGTTGACAAAAAGAGAGTGCCGCTATATAATACTCATTGTTGAGAGGGAAACGAAACAAACTCAACAAAATAAAAGATGTGCGTTTAGCTCAGCTGGATAGAGCGTTTGGCTACGGACCAAAAGGTCGGGGGTTCGAATCCTCTAACGCACGCTGAAGAAAAGCCGGAAGCATTGAGAAATCAGTGAGTTCCGGCTTTTTATTATTCAAAATCAATTTTTTCAAAACACCTGCGAATCCGCTTGCAAATTCCTCGCACCTGTGCTATGATTCCGCTAAAGAAAAGGGAGTAGCGGCCACATGGAAAAGTAGGGCGACGGTCACAGCTTTACTGCAGGATCAGGGCAGGTCAGGCCAGGTGGTACATAGATGCGTCAATACAGTAGAGAAGAATACTCGCATCGTGATATAATCAGCAAGACTTTTGTTTTAGACATAAAGAGTTATGTCCGAAATGAAAGTCTTTTTCTTTTCTTTGAGAAATTGAGCCAGATACATGTCAAAAGCAGCTGCGTCTGGTTCCAAAAGAGACAGGTGAACACAGAAATACACTGACCGGACAGACTGCAGAGCAGCAGCGCGGTCAGGAAGAGAAAGTATAAAAAACAAAATGGAGGAAAGAGTATGAGACAATTTAATTTCACATCAGGAAAAGTTCCGTTTTCTGGGACGCCGATTATGCCAAAGATGGGAAAGCACGTGAAACGCATTGTGATCGGAGCTGCTGCTGCCGTTGTCATTGTCGTATTTGCCAGCGATGCAACGTATCAGATCCAGGAGCAGGAACAGGCGGTGCTGACAACTTTCGGCGTACCGAAAGCGATTTCAGAGACGGGGCTTCATTTTAAAATTCCGTTCATCCAGCAGGTACAGAAAGTAAATACAACGATCCAGGGCTTTCCGATCGGTTATACGCTGGACAACAATGCAACGGTAGAAAATGAGGGGATTATGATCACGGCCGACTACAACTTTATCGATGTGGATTTCTTCGTGGAGTATCGGATCGCAGAGCCGGTCAAATACCTCTATACATCGAATCAGCCGGAGGAGATATTAAAAAGCATCGCACAGAGCTGTATCCGTACCGTGATAGCAAGCTACAATGTCGATGACGTGCTGACAACCGGAAAGAGCGAAATACAGAGCAGAATCCGGGAGATGATCCTGAAACAGACGGAAGAACAGGATCTTGGCATTCAGCTGGTCAATATCACAATTCAGGATTCAGAGCCGCCGACACAGGAGGTCATGAAAGCGTTCAAAGCGGTGGAGACTGCGAAGCAGGGAAAAGAGACCGCGCTGAATAATGCAAATAAATACCGGAATGAAAAACTTCCGGAGGCAGAAGCTGAGGCTGATCAGATCATTCAGGATGCGGAAGCACAGAAACAGGTGCGCATCAATGAAGCGGAGGCTGAAGTGGCACGTTTTAATGCAATGTACGAAGAATACAGCAAAAATCCGGAGATCACAAAAAAACGCATGTTCTATGAGGCGATGGAAAATGTCCTGCCGGGGATGAAGCTCGTGATCGACAGCGGGGACGGTGTACAGAAAATCCTGCCGCTTGATTCATTTGACGGAACCGGGTCAGCGGGCAGTAACCAAAAAAGCCAGGAGAACGAAGTAGCAGGAAGCGATACAACGACATCTGATAATGCGCAATAATGGAATCTGCGGTACAGAGAAAAACAGAGCCTGATACAAAGATAAGATGCAAATGAAAAAAAGATGGAGGAAACGATATGAGTTCAGAGAAAAAGTCAAAAAAGAAAACAAAGATTATTGTGCCGGCAGTGGCAGTAGTCCTTCTGGCTGGTGTGGCGGCATCGGTCACGGTGACGGCACAGAATGAATATAAGCTGATCCGTCAGTTCGGAAAAGTCGACCGGGTCATTGACGCACCGGGCATCAGTTTTCGCATCCCGTTTCTGGAGAGTACGCAAAGCCTGCCGAAAGAGACGCTGCTCTATGATCTGGCGGCCTCAGATGTCATCACAAAGGATAAAAAGACAATGATCAGCGACAGCTATGTATTGTGGCGCATCAGTGATCCGCTGAAATTCGCGCAGACCTTGAATTCCTCGATTGAGAGTGGGGAAAGCCGTATCAACACCGCAGTTTATAATGCGACAAAGAACGCGATCAGTTCACTGACCCAGGATCAGGTGATCACAAGCCGGGATGGGGAGCTTTCTCAGATGGTGCTAAATGCGATCGGTACGAATATGGATCAGTATGGGATTGAGTTGATTAAGTTTGAGACGAAACAGCTTGATCTTCCAGATGACAACAAGGAAGCCGTATACGAGCGAATGATTTCTGAACGGGATAATATCGCGGCGACCTACAAGGCGGAAGGAAGTTCCGAGGCGAAAGTAATTCGCAACACAACAGACAAAGAGGTGGCGATCCAGATTTCCGAGGCAAAGAAACAGGCAGAGATTCTGGAGGCAGAAGGTGAGCAGGAATATATGAAGATCCTGGCAGAAGCGTATGGTGAAAAAGACCGCCAGGAATTTTATTCCTTTGTCCGCAGCCTGGATGCACTGAAAAATTCAATGACAGGTGGTGACAAGACCGTCATTCTGTCGGCGGATTCTCCGATTGCGCAGATCTTTAACGGAGAATAAAGAGAATCGCAGCAGGACAGCTTTGAAGATAAATGGACACGGATAAAAAGAAAATATGTTCGGAAAACCTCTTGCAAAACATTTGTTCTTGTGATACAATACAAAAAGATAAGAACGAATGTTTGCTATGGAGGCGGCGCAATGAGAGGAAAACAGACTGGAAATGCAAAACGACGAAGAGTAAAATGCCTGAAATCGGCGGAAAGCGGTACCGTATGGAAGCCGGAGACAGTGCGGAATACAGGCAAAAAAGGCAGTGATGGCTTTTGGGGCAGCCGTACAAAAGCAGAAATGATCGGGAAAATTTCTGGCAGTGTGTTGTCCGGCCTGGCGGTTGAGATATATCTGGATCACTGTCTTGGATTTCCGCATGGAGCAGAATGGTTTCCGGCGCTTGTGATGCTTGGCATCTGTCTTTCGATTCTGGCTGCTGCGTTGCTTGAAGGGCTGCGAAGCTCTTTGGGAAAGACGGAAAGAACCATTCAGGGATACAAAATCGAGAGGGAGACAGATGCGATTTCTTCGTATGTACCTTTGGAAAATAGCTGTTCATTTTCGAAAAATGCGTGTATACTAAGTGGCGGATGCCGGAAGATCTCTGCAGCCTCTGATCGCAGTGAGAAAGCGCGTAGAAATTTGGTCGTTTTTTCACGCGCCAGGGTGGGACGCAGGCTTAGGAATGTGTGTTAACAGATAGTCAGACCGGATATCATAGGTCGCTGTCTGGTTAAGCAGGCGCTGACGGCATCTGGAAGAAAGATACAGAAGCGAGGTTTTTTGAAATGGAAGATACACAGGGCAGGAAATATGATACCGTTGTTTTTGACCTGGATGGTACACTGCTGGATACGCTTGCGGATCTGACAGACAGCGTCAATGCAGTGATGCTGCGGTATCGGATCCCGGAGCATACGATGGATGAAGTGAGGAGATTTGTGGGAAATGGCATCCGGAAGCTGATCGAACGGGCAATCCCGCAAGGCTGTGCCAATCCGCAGTATGAAGAAATTTATCATGCGTTTACGGAGTATTACGGTGCGCACTGTATGGAAAAAACAGAGCCGTATCCGGGCATTATCGCTTTGCTGGACTGGCTGAAAAAGGAAGGTTATCAGGTAGCGATCGTTTCCAACAAGGCGGATTTTGCGGTAAAAAAGCTCAATCAGATTTATTTCGGAAGTCTGATCCGTGTGGCGATCGGCGAACGGGAAGGGATCCGAAAAAAGCCGGCGCCGGATACTGTTTTTCAGGCATTAAAAGAACTGGGAGCAGACGCGGCACATGCGGTCTACATTGGAGATTCGGATGTGGATATTGAAACGGCGCGTAACAGTGGAATGGATGGCATTGCGGTCAACTGGGGATTCCGTTCGCGGGAGTTTCTGCTGGAGCATGGGGCTGTGCCGGAGCGGATAGCAGCGAATATTAATGAAGTGAAGGCTCTTTTACAGGAGTGACAGGGAAGCGCGGAATGATTCGCCGTATGCTGGCAGAAGTGAAAAATTATGGTAACTGTTCAGAGCCCAATGTCATTTAGTTAACGTTTAATAGGGAGCGAATTCTTACAGAATAAATTACAGATGAACCTTAGTGAAACCGTTTTACAGATATGTTTACGATTTACCCGTGAAGGAAAGCACGACAAAAAGACAGATTGCAAATCTGCCTCAAAACGGTTTATAATGATAAAGGTGTCTATGCTGCCCGATATATAAAATATCGCGGTCTTCGGAAATGAGCCGTTTGGAGTCTTGGGTATTGGCGTTCATTCCTGATAGGGATCAATTCCTTTTTCAGCAGGGACATCACATCATATTGGTCTTTCTCCGTGGTCAGACGGAGAAAGACTCTGCAGATATGGGCAGCCATAGTGAAATTGACTTTGTATTCATGTTTTGCCCCATGTTTCTCCAGTACTGTGTGGTTTATCATTGTTTCAGTTATGTTATACGCAAGTAGCCTTGCCCATATTTCCTGCTTCACGTATTCAGGTTTATATGCATGGAAATTACTCAGCCCAATGGTATATTTCAGTTTCCTGAATGAGGATTCAATATTCCATCTGGCATTGTACAAGGTTTTGATACGTTCCGCAGGGAATTCATCACGTGGTAGATTGGTCACGATGCACTCGTATGTAGAATCGCTGACGTGGAAACGCACAATACGGAAGGACAGCTCATATGTATCATAACTTCCATATTCAACGTAATCGAAAGCAGCTGCCTGATCCACAAAGCGTATGTAACCTTCTGTGTGGATGCCTGCCAAAACTTTTTTCGAATGGCTTCGGACCAGTGTGACTCTGACATCAATATCGAAGGATTCCTTATCTGGAAAATTAAAATTGCCGATCAGTCCTTTGGAATGGATATCCTTGGTACGGAACAGGAAATACTGTCCCTGTTCCACAACATGTGCCATGTTGTTATAAGAGCAATAGCCGCGGTCACCGATATAGACATTTTTTCTTCCGTCCAAAACATCGTGCCGGTCAACAATATCACAGAAAGCACTGAATTCATTTTTGCAGCGGACGGGCTGGATCAGCGCATCCGTGTAAGTATGGGTATCCAAGTCATAAAAAGCATTCAGGTGCATGCTGTAGACACCGTTGGCAGAGTGTCCCGGGCAACAGTAGTAGTCTGGTGATGAGAAAGCCGGAGTGCTGAAAAAAGTGCAGGTGGAGCCATCGGCAGCCAGGAAACGGTAATGCGGATCCTTAAAGGAAGCGGGCGGCAATTCCATGGAAGAGGAATTAAAGTGCCGGAATACAGCTTCCAGCGCCTCAGGTTTAAGCTTTGCGCGCTGCTGGCTGAGGGCAGAAGCGGTTGGCATGGAAGAATCCAGTTCCCAGAAATCAAGCATTTCAACCCTGGTGGAAGATGAGCCTTGTGAAACGAGAAAGGAAATAAGTTTCTGGGCAGGGATTTTTTTGCTTCTCTTGAAATCAGAATCGGGATGGACAGCATACTGTGAAATATTAGAAACAACGTGTTCCACAGAAGAAAAAATCAGTTCTTTGATTTGTTGATGGATCATGATCATGTGCCTCCTTGAGAAAGTGATATATCACTAATTCAAGTGGCCGCTCTCGCTACCTCAACAAATCTATCAGTAGCGAGAGCGGCCGCACATTTTGCTCCCTATGTCAACCCTTTGGGTAGCCTTTTTGAAAAAATTTGGGTTAGACCCATAATTAGGGGCTAACCCTGTAACTTAACTAAATGACATTG
>CABJAW010000007.1:0-156353 GCA_902363665.1 Lachnospiraceae bacterium
AACGAGAGCGGCCGCACATTTTGATTGATGTGTCAACTATAATTTATAAATTTTTGTTAGAGGTTTACCTCATAGTGAACCAATAAGCTTAACTAAGTGACATTGGCTCTGAACAGTTACAAAAAATGATTGAGAGAAGGAGAAAGATAAATGGCATCAGAAACCAAGACTACCGTACTGTGCGGTGCGAATTCATACGAAGAGAAATATTATCTGAATCCGAAGTTCAGTAATCTTCCAAAGCAGATCAAGGATGAACTGCAAATCATGTGCGTCATGTATGTCAATGATGTCGGCGGTATTTTCCTGGTTGAATATGATGAGGACGGATCTTTGCATTTTCGTACAGAAGCGATCGAGAATGACACGACGTACGATGAGATCGGCGGCGTGCTGAAGATCAAGGAACTGCAGCGCACGAAGGAAGAACTGCTGCGGTCACTGGAACTGTATTATAAAGTATTGATGGCAAACGGCCTGGAGTAATATATGAAGATAGGAAATGTAACACTGAAAAATCAGGTGATACTGGCGCCAATGGCAGGGGTAAGTGACCTGCCATTTCGTCTGCTCTGCAAAGAACAGGGGGCAGGGATGGTCTGCACGGAGATGGTGAGCGCAAAGGCGATCGCGTATCACAATAGAAATACGATTCCGCTTCTTGCGGTATCCGAGGAGGAACGGCCGGTTTCTTTGCAGCTGTTTGGGTCAGATCCGGACATTATCAGTGAGATGGCAGCATATATTGAAGAGCGGCCGTTTGATATTCTCGATCTGAACATGGGGTGCCCGGTGCCGAAAGTGGCAGGAAACGGAGAAGGCTCTGCGCTGATGAAACGGCCGGATCTTGTCGATGCGATCGTCCGCAAAACGGTGAGCCGGATCAGAAAACCGGTCACGGTAAAGATCCGAAGCGGTTTTACCGCCGACACGGTCAATGCGGTCGAGATCGCAAAGATTGCGGAGGCTGCAGGCGCCTCGGCTGTGGCAGTACACGGAAGGACACGTGAGCAGTACTACACCGGAAAAGCCGACTGGGACATCATCCGTCAGGTAAAAGAGGCGGTGAAGATTCCTGTGATCGGGAACGGAGATGTTGATTCACCGGAAAGCGCGAAGCGGATGCTTGACGAGACAGGCTGCGACGGTGTTATGGTCGGGCGGGCCGTGCGCGGCAATCCATGGCTGTTCCGAGAGATCGTGGCATATCTGGAAGGAAAACCGGTGCCAAAGCGCCCTTCCAAAGAAGAGATTCTGGAAACAATGCTGCGCCATACAAGGCTGCAGCTGGAGTTCAAGGGAGAATATACCGGCATGCGGGAGATGCGGAAGCACATTGCGTGGTATACCGCCGGTTTCCCAAATTCCGCAAAGCTGCGCGATGCGATCAACGCCGTGGAAACGTACCGTGAACTGGAGACGCTCCTGCACGAAAGGTTCTGATATTTCCTTGACAAACGGTACTTTATCGGCTATTATAGTACGATGACTGCGATCCGGATTCCCGTATTGCAGTTTTTGCAGAAAAGAAGATTCCAAGCCGGAACATAAGGAAGGGTGTAGATAATCATGGAAGCAAAGAAGAATTTATTAACGTATGCTGGCCTGCAAAAGCTGGAGGACGAGCTTCACGACCTCAAGGTAAACCGCAGAAAAGAAGTGGCAGGCAAGATTAAAGAAGCAAGAGAGCAGGGAGACCTTTCTGAGAACGCTGAGTACGATGCAGCGAAAGATGAGCAGAGAGATATCGAGACCCGTATCGAAGAGATTGAGAAAATCCTCAAAAATGCAGAAGTAGTCGTTGAGGATGAAGTAGATGTCAACAAGATTAACGTCGGCTGTACCGTAAAAGTATACGACGAGGAGTTTGAGGAGGAGCTGGAGTTCAAGATCGTAGGTTCTTCCGAGGCGAACAGCCTTCAGGGCAAAATTTCCAATGAGTCCCCGGTCGGAAAAGCACTGATCGGACGCAGCATCGGCGATGTCGTAGAAGTAGAGACACAGGCGGGCGTGATTTCCTATAAAGTGCTCGCAATCGAGAGAAGTCTGTAAAAGAGAAGAAGGAGTGGAAAACAGTGGCAGAACAGAAGACGGAACAGGCAGTAGATACCAAGCAGCTTTTGAAGGTACGCCGTGAGAAGCTGGCTGAACTTCAGGCAAACGGACAGAATCCGTTTGAGATTACGAAATACGATGTGACAAATCACAGCGCAGAGATCAAAGATAACTTTGAGGCACTGGAGTCAAAAACGGTGCGTATTGCGGGACGTATGATGTCCAAACGTGTGATGGGCAAAGCATCTTTCTGCAATGTGCAGGATCTGCAGGGCGGCATTCAGTGCTACGTAGCGAGGGACAGCATCGGCGAAGAATCCTACAAGGGATTCAAAAAGCTGGATATCGGTGATATCATCGGCATCGAGGGAGAGGTATTCAAGACGAAGACCGGCGAGATTTCCATTCATGCCGCAAAGATAGTCCTGCTCTCCAAGAGTCTTCAGATCCTGCCGGAGAAGTACCACGGTCTTACAAATACAGATACAAGATACCGTCAGCGTTATGTGGATCTCATCATGAATCCGGAAGTGAAAGATACCTTTATCAAGCGTTCCCGCATCATCAGCACGATCCGCAAATATCTGGATGGTCAGGGCTTTATGGAAGTGGAGACTCCGATGCTGGTAGCAAATGCAGGCGGCGCTGCGGCACGTCCGTTTGAGACCCATTTCAACGCGCTGAACGAAGACCTGAGACTCCGCATCTCCCTAGAGCTTTACCTGAAGCGACTGATCGTAGGCGGTCTGGAGCGCGTCTATGAGATCGGCCGTGTATTCCGTAACGAGGGACTGGATACGAGACACAATCCGGAGTTTACCCTGATGGAACTGTATCAGGCATACACCGATTACAACGGAATGATGGATCTGACCGAGAATCTGTACCGCTACGTGGCACAGGAAGTGCTCGGCACGACAAAGATCGTTTACAAGGGCATTGAGATGGATCTGGGCAAGCCGTTTGAGCGCCTGACCATGGTTGACGCGGTTAAGAAATATGGAAACGTTGACTGGAATGAAGTGAAAGATCTGGAGCAGGCAAGAGCGCTTGCAAAAGAGCATGGAATTGAATTTGAGGAGAGACATAAGAAGGGAGATATCCTGAACCTGTTCTTCGAGAAGTATGTCGAGGAGCATCTGCTTCAGCCGACCTTTATTATGGATCATCCGGTTGAGATTTCACCGCTGACCAAGAAAAAACCGGAAAATCCGGATTACGTAGAGCGCTTTGAGTTCTTCATGAACGGCTGGGAGATGGCGAACGCTTACTCCGAGCTGAATGACCCGATCGATCAGAGAGAGCGTTTCAAGGAGCAGGATGCTCTGGCAGACGCAGGCGACGAGGAAGCAAACCACACCGACGAAGATTTCCTGAACGCACTGGAGATCGGTATGCCTCCGACAGGCGGTATTGGTTTCGGCATCGACCGTATGTGCATGCTCCTGACCGGTGCAGAGGCAATCCGTGATGTGCTGCTTTTCCCGACAATGAAGTCCTTAGATGGTGTAAATAAGAAAAATGATGTAAATAATACAGCTTCTGAAGCACCTGAAAAAAATGTAAAAACTGAGTCCGAAAAGATTGATTTCTCCAACGTAAAGATTGAGCCAATCTTTGAAGAGATGGTGGATTTCGATACATTCAGTAAGTCTGATTTCAGAGCAGTTAAGATTTTAGCTTGTGAAGCAGTACCGAAGTCAAAGAAGCTTCTGAAGTTTACATTAGATGATGGAGAACGCAAAGACCGTGTGATTTTAAGCGGTATTCACGAGTATTACGAGCCGGAAGAACTGGTTGGTAAGACAGCAATCGCTATCGTGAACCTGCCACCGAGAAAGATGATGGGAATTGACTCCGAGGGTATGCTGATTTCAGCAGTACACGAGGAAGACGGTCACGAAGGACTGAACCTTCTGATGGTTGATGACCACATTCCGGCAGGTGCAAAGCTCTATTAAGATGATGTAAAGATGTACCGTTTTAAAAAATAAACGGGACGTACTTCATTTGATAAAAAACTGAAAAAACAGCGATTTACATCAAACTTACATCAATTGATGCAGAAATCGGTGCAAGCAAGAAAAAATCGCATATTTTAAAGATATATGGGCAGTTCCATTGCGGAATTGCCCATTTTCAAAATGAGAGAAAAACAAATCGGTATTTATCATTTGTTAAGGAGGAATAGTAAATGGTTGGAAGAATTTATCACGTTGGATTAACCGTTTCTGATTTGGATCGCTCGATTGCTTTCTACAGAGATATTCTTGGGCTTGAATTTCAGGGCGAAATCCTTATGGAAGGCGAAGAGACAGATAAAATGTTCCGTAAGGAAAATTGTAAAGCAAGGGTTGCATATTTGAATGGTTCGAAGGCTCTTGAAACACCACCTGTTGAATTGATTCAGTTTGTAGATAGCAAAATCCATAAAGAGCAATCAGACTTGTTTACGACATCTATCTCAGAAGTATGCTTTTACACGGATGACATTGATTCTGTCTACAAAACCCTTATCGAAAATCATGTGGAGTGTTTGTCTGAACCGCAGCATTTTGATTTCAGGGCAGATGGATTTGGGGAAAGCAGAGCGTTTTATTTCAGAGACCCGGATGGAATCATTCTTGAGATGATGCAGCCTTTGTAAAAGGACAATAATCAGAATTTGCGAGGGAACTTAGATGGTATTCGAAAAAATTGATAGAAGTAGTTGGAAACGGAATGAGTATTTTGAACATTACTTTACGAATATACCTTGCACATACAGTATGACTGTTAAATTGGATATTACACAAATAAAAAAGAAACGAATGAAATTATACCCTGCGATGCTTTATTATCTTGCAACGATTGTAAACCGTCATTCAGAGTTTAGAACGGCAATTAATCAGGAGGGTGAACTGGGAATATATGACGAGATGATACCCAGCTATACCATATTCCATGAGGACACAGAGACATTTTCCAACCTTTGGACACCATACATACCAGATTTTGAAGCATTTTCTATGGCGTATGCGAATGATATGCAACGGTATGGAAGCAATTATGGAATGATAGGAAAACCAGATGTACCCGAAAATGTTTTTAATGTATCGATGATACCATGGTCAACCTTCGATGGCTTTAATCTGAATTTGCAGAAAGGATATGATTATTTGATTCCTATTTTTACGATGGGGAAATATTACAGAGATGATGAAAAAATCATACTTCCTCTCGCCATCCAAGTGCATCATGCAGTGTGTGATGGATTTCATATCTGCCGGTTTGTCAATGAACTGCAAGAATTGATAAATAGTTAACTTCAAGTTTACCAAGCCCTTTGAGAGAGGATAAATCCTTTTCTCAAAGGGCTTTTTAATTTTACCGACATTCGTAAACTACAAGTAAAAGCCAAAACTTCATATACTCTAATCACAGAGGAAGTGGAGGTTTTGATATGAGTAACAGCTTAGCGACAGTACATCCCGAATTGGTTGCCGAGTGGTCGGAAAAGAATTTGCCACTGACACCGGACAGCATAACTTTCGGCTCGAATAAAAAGGTATGGTGGAAAGGTGCTTGCGGTCACGAATGGGAAACAAGTATAAAGGCACGTTCCAGTGGCGAGAAATGCCCCATATGCTCCGGTGCGAGAGTGATTGCAGGTATTAACGATTTGGCGACATTAGAGACATTATTGGTAAAGCAGTGGTCGAAAAAGAATAAGATAAAACCGACAGAGGTTTCTATTGGTTCTCATAAGAAAGTGATTTGGAGATGTGAGAAAGGACACGAGTGGGAAGCTGCCGTTAAGAGCAGGACAATAAATAAAACAGATTGCCCGTATTGCTCCCATAACAAAGTGTTGGCAGGATTTAATGACCTTGCAACACTTCTGCCGGATATAGCAGCCGAGTGGTCGGACAGAAATTATCCGTTACTTCCAACTCAGGTTACGGTCTTTGCCAATCGTAAGGTTTGGTGGAAGTGTAAGAATTGCGGCAAAGAGTGGAACACCCTTATTTCTACCCGTTCCGGTGGGAGTAAATGCCCGTATTGCAGTGGGTACATATTCCTGAAAGGATTTAATGATTTGCAGACAACACACCCTGAAATTGCTTCGGAGTGGTCGGAGAAGAACTTGCCATTGAAGCCTGATGAAGTAAATGCAAAGTCGAGGAAAAATGTCTGGTGGAGATGCGGTAAATGCGGTAACGAGTGGAAATCAGTTATCAATGCTCGTGTGAAAGGTACGGTATGCCCCGTTTGTGCGGAGAGAGAAGTTCTTGCCGGATATAATGATTTGGCGACGACAGATAATCAGCTTCTCAGTGAATGGGATTATGAACAGAATAAATTGAAGCCGACAGAAGTATCACGAACTTCAGCAAAGAGAGCGTGGTGGAAATGCAGGCACGGTCATTCGTGGAGTATGAAGATAAATGAAAGAACGATATTGAATAAAGGCTGCCGAATTTGTGAGCAAGAATATTTGTCATTGTTTCCTGCTTTGGCTGTCAGCTATTATTCTAATAAGAAAGGCTTGAAAGCAGAACTTGGTTCTGACCGATTGCTTGGAGTTCCGCTTGAAACATACATACCTTCAGAAAAGTTGGCTATTGAGTCAGGAAGTGCCGATGAGAATATAGAAATAATGAAAGCATATATGTGCAAGCAAAGAGGAATAAGGCTGATTAAGCTGCCGATGAAAGGCACAGAACTGGATTATGCCAATAGCTTAAAGAAAGCTTTTCAGAGCGTACATATATTTATTTCTTCTGATACAGAGGAAGATGTGGAGATAATCAAAAATACATTTGAAAGATGGAGGGATAGCCAATGAGAGAGAAAACCTATCATCTATACTTAAATGAAGAAGAACGAAGCCGAGTGATACAATCGCTCATTGAATTGAAGAACAATTTAGCAGCTCAGGGACGATACACCGACGCAGTAGATAATGTTCTATGTAAAGTGCTTGAAGCAAAGAAAAAGAAATTGAAAATTGAATACATTTAGAACGTTGATTTGCCGTCTGTTTCCTAACCGGAGCAGGCGGCTTTTTTTATTTCAAAAAATTTTTCAAAAAAATTTTCGGAAAAGCGGCGATTTTGGGTGTGCATTTCATACCCCTTTGTCCAAATGAGTGAAGGGGTTCATTCCGGATAGCAAAAACGGAAGCCTTTTCGCTTGAAAATTGAATAAGTCATTCACTAAGACTTTATTTCTGATGATAGCCACTTTAGCAGGTACGCCGTAATTTTTCTTTTTCAGAATAGCGAGAACTCCGGCTATGAGTATCGGGTTGCCCCTGATATGGCGATGACAGTCAGAATGATAATGATACTTCTCTACGGAGCTGGCGGAGTACCCGGCAGAGGTTAGAATCCTATGATGCAGATAAGCAGTCTGTTCCTTAGTGATTTCCCATAAGCATTTTGCTTGGCAAGGGGTGTTGAGAACAAATATTGCTATGACCGATTAGGAAATGAGTCGGTCAGGTACATAGCCATAATGCGGTGGCTATGAATTTTCAGAAAGGAGGGCAAAAAGAAGTGTCAAACTGTAAAACGATTTCCGTATGTAACCAGAAAGGCGGAGTCGGAAAGACCACCACAACAGTTAATCTCGGAGTCGGGCTTGCAATGCAGGGCAAGAAAGTATTGCTCATAGACGCAGACCCGCAGGGCGATTTAACGACTTGTCTTGGTTGGCAGGATACAGACGGCTTGGGTATCACGCTTGCAACGAAACTCACAGATGTAATCAATGAAACGATGACAGACCCTATGGTTGGTATCCTGCACCACGAAGAAGGTGTTGACCTTGTTCCGGCAAATCTTGAGCTTTCAGCAATGGAATTTAACCTTGTGAACGCAATGAGCAGAGAAACTACACTCAAGAATTATCTGAGTCAAGTGAAGAACAGATATGATTATGTAATTATAGACTGTATGCCTTCACTTGGTATGGTTACTCTTAATGCTTTATCGGCGGCAGACAGTGTTATCATTCCGGTTCAGGCTCAGTATTTGCCTGCAAAGGGAATGGCACAGCTTGTGCAGACCATTTCAAAAGTAAAGAAGTATATCAATCCGGATATTAAGATAGATGGTATGCTACTTACTTTGGTGGATAGCCGAACAAACCTTGCAAAGAGTACGGTGGAAGCACTCAGGGCGAATTTCGGTAATCAGATAAGAATGTATCGAACACAAATCCCGATTGCCGTAAAAGCCGCTGAAACTTCTTCCAAAGGCAAGAGCATTTATGCTTATGAGCCAAACAGCACAGTGTCTAAGGCATACGCTGAATTTACAAAGGAGGTGTTAGCCGATGGCAGGAAGAAAGAGCGACTTCACTCTCACGAAGCTCGATGATTTATTTACCACGCAGGCACAGAGAGATGAAGAACAGCTTTCAAAAATCCGAGATATTCCATTGGAGCTGATTGATGATTTTCCCGACCACCCGTTTAAGGTCAGGGACGATGAAGATATGATGCAGCTTGTGGAGAGTGTCAAGGAAAGAGGAGTGATTACTCCGGCAACGGTAAGGCAGAAAGAGGACGGCAGATACGAACTTGTTTCAGGACACAGAAGAAAGCGAGCTTGTGAGCTGGCAGGATTTGAAACACTGAGAAGTGAGATTGTAGACCTGAACAGAGATGAAGCGACCATTTTAATGGTTGAGAGCAATTTTCAGAGGTCAGAGATATTGCCGAGTGAAAAAGCCTTTGCGTATAAAATGCGTTTGGAAGCAATGAAAAGGCAGGGACAAAGAACAGATTTAACTTCTACACCACTGGTGGAGAAGTTGGCAGGTAAAGATGCCCTTTCGGTTTCTCGTATTGGAGAAGAAGTAGGGGAAAGTCGTGAACAAATACGCAGGTATATTCGCCTGACAAACCTTGTTCCTGAACTGCTTGAATTTGTTGATGAGGGGCGTATTAAAATGCGTCCTGCCGTGGAACTTTCTTATCTTGATGAAGATTGCCAGCGTGATGTGGTTGACGAAATCGACCTAAATGACGCAACCCCGTCACACGACCAGACAATCCGTATGCGAAAGTTATTCAACGAGGGCAACCTTACAACCGAAGCAATCCACGCTGTTATGTCTGAGGAAAAGCCGAACCAAAAGGAAAAAATCGTGTTGAGGGGCGACAGAGTAAGACAGCTTATCCCGAAAAACATTCCCGTCAGTCAGACGGAGGATTTTGTCTGCAAAGCATTGGAGCATTACAACAAGTTTTTGCGTAATCGTGCAGAACGTGACAGCAGATAGCCTGAGTTACAGTTCCCCTTTCTCACACTCTAACCCCTTAGTTATACTTCTACCTACCGAAAATGATATATATTATCTCACTTGAATATAACTATCTCAAAGTATATGTCTATCTCTAAGGGGCAATCGCACAGTATGAACGGACTGGAGGTGTATGGTAAAATGAAAAATTAACGAAAAATCCGCATTTGTTTTTCGGCAGGTAAATCTTGTCGTAAGAGAAAATCCACAAAGGCACATCGTAGAGATACGGTGTGTTTTTCAATTTTTACAGGAGGAAACGCAATGATAAAGTCAAAATTCAAAAGAGTCACGTCGCTTTTCTTGGCGACCCTTATGTGTGTGACCACTTTTGCAGGCATTGGCTCGACAACAGCATATGCTGCTTCGGGAGAAAAAGCCGATGTTTATATGGTCGATTTCCCTCGTGATGGCGATGCTAATTACGATGGGGTATGGGGACATAGCAATTTGACCTTGAAAAATGGTTGGCATACCGGACGTTCCAATTTTACCAATCTTAAGGCTATTGGCTCATACTCAGGCAATGTTGCTTATTGTATTGAGCCTGGAATTTCGCTCAAGGTCGGTCAGACAATGAATAAGTATGACGAAAATTATTTTAATAACCTTGCATCCAACGGGGTTATTTCCGGAGATGAAATCCGTCTTTTCGTTGGTCGTATTTTACAGTATGGCTATCGTGGGACAATCTCGACATCTTGGAGGTCACAGAATGAAGTAGCAGCAAACAGCATTGCACAGGCTTATGCCACACAGCTTCTTATCTGGGAAACTGTTATCGGAGAGCGTGATGTGAACTTCAATCATGTAGCAGCCAGTGGTTGCAGCAATGTGAAAGATGTCATCAATGCAAAGCATCCGCTTCGCAATAAGATTTTCAGTTATTACAACAGTATGGTGCAGAGTGTACAGAACCATGCGACCATACCGAGTTTTTGTAATAAATCATCCGGTTCGGCAAAGACAATAGAACTTGAGTGGAACGGAAGCAAGTACACAACTACTCTGACAGATTCCAATAATGTGCTGTCCAAATATAATTTCAAGGCAAGCATCAGTGGAGTGAGCTTTTCAGTGAATGGTAACAAACTTACGGTTTCTATGGATACAGCACCGAGTAAGGAATTTACCATTACCGCAACCAAGAAAAATGCAGTCCGCAGAGGTGTGGTTGTATGGTCAGAGGGCAAACACGGTCAGAATTCCAGTGTGCAGGATGTTGTCAGCTATGCTCAGGAAGTAAGCGACAGTATCAACGGTTATGTGAAGATGAAAGTCAGCTATGGTTCTTGTCAGATTGTAAAGACCAGTGAGGACGGCAAGGTTGACGGTATTAACTTCACGATTACCGGAAACGGTATCAATCAGACGGTTACAACAGCCAATGGCGGTAAGTTCCAGATTGATAACCTTATGCCGGGTATCTATACTGTAACCGAGCAGGCATACGATAAGTACGAGCCGCAGGAAACACATAGAGTTACTGTTGTAGCAGGACAGGTTGCAAAGGTCAATTTTAATAACAAATTGAAGCGTGGCGACCTTCAGGTAGTGAAGTCCTCAGAAGATAATCTTGTTGAAGGTATGAAGTTCCATCTTTTCGGTACTTCTCTTTCCGGTGCTGCTGTTGACCAGTATGCAGTTACAGACAAAAACGGTGTGGCAACTTTCAAAGATGTGCTTATCAGTGGTTCTGAACCATATACTCTTGAAGAAGTGGACACAGCTATCCGTTATGTTGTACCGAAAAATCAGACTGCACCAGTGAAGTGGAAAGAAGTAACCACAAGAAACTTCAATAACATTTTGAAGAAATTTACTGTAACAGTAACAAAGAGCGACGCTGAGAAAGGCGAAGCACAGGGCAATGCCAAACTTTCGGGAGCAGTTTATGGTATCTATAAGGGCGAAACGCTTGTAGATAAGTATGTTACTGATGAAAACGGTCAGTTCACTACTAAAGAATATGTTTGTGATACCGACTGGACAATCCGAGAAATTACACCGTCAGAGGGATATTTGCTTGATAAGACTATCCATGAAGTAGGTGCAGACCCGAAACTTTATGAGGTGGAACACAACCTTACTTCCAATGATGTAACCGAGCAGGTAATCAAAGGCAATGTGGCTATCATCAAACATACCGATGACGGAGAAACAAAGATTGAAACACCTGAAAAGGGTGCTTCCTTTGAGATTTACCTGAAATCTGCCGGAAGCTATGACGCAGCCAATAAAGACGAGAGAGATACTATCGTATGCGATGAAAATGGCTTCGGTCAGACAAAAGATATGCCGTATGGTATTTATACCGTACACCAGACTTCCGGTTGGGAAGGCAGAGAGATGATGGACGATTTTGATGTGTTCATTTCACAGAACGCACAGACCTACCGTTATCTTATCAATAACCGTAACTTTGAGAGCTTTGTCAATGTAGTCAAGGTGGACGCAGAAAGCGGAAAGAGTATTCCGTATGCAGGAGCAGGATTTAAGATTTACGACCCACAGGGCAATCAGGTCAAAATGACCTTTACTTATCCGACACCGACCACGATTGATGTGTTCTATACCGACGCAAATGGTTCTCTTGTAACACCTGAGAAATTAGATTACGGCAAGGGATATTCCATCGTAGAGGTACAAGCTCCATACGGATATGTACTTGATGATACTCCGGTATATTTTGATATTACCGAAGAAAATTCCACAGAGGAAGGCGGCGTAACTGTTGTGAAAGTCAATAAGCCGAATATGGCACAGAAAGGTACTATCACGGTTGAAAAGACCGGAGAAGTATTTAGTGGTGTCAATGTAAGTGGTTCTGAGGACAGTGATGTTATCTATCAGCCTGTTTATGAAGTGGCAGGACTTGAGGGTGCAGTTTATGAAGTCCGTGCTGCGGAAGATATTAGTACACCGGATGGTACACTCCGCTATTCAAAGGGCGAAGTGGTAGATACTATCACAACAAGCTCCGATGGATTTGTGAAGAGCAAAGAGCTTTATCTCGGAAAATACGAAGTCAAGGAAATTACCGCACCTTATGGAATGGTAATCAGTGGCGAAACACATACGGTTGAGCTTACTTACGCAGGTCAGAATATCTCTGTTACCGAAACTTCCACATCGTTCTATAACGAAAGACAGAAAGTTCAGGTAAGCCTTGCAAAAGCCATTGAAAAGGACAAGACATTTGGTATTGGCGATAACGGAGAAATCAAAAATATCAGCTTTGGTCTTTATGCCGCAGAAGATATTGTATCTGCAAGCGGTACCGTTATTCCGGCTGATGGACTGATTGAGATTGTCAGCGTAAATGAAAATGGAACTGCTGTTATGAAGTCAGACCTTCCGTTTGGCAAATACTATGTCAAAGAGATTGCAACCGATGAGCATTATATTCTCTCTGATACGAAGTATCCGGTTGTATTTGAATACGCAGGTCAGGATACCGCAACGGTTGAAATCAAAGTAAATGACGGAAAAGAAATCAAGAATGAACTTATCTATGGTTCTGTATCAGGTAAGAAGATTGACGAGAATGGAGAAGCACTTGAGGGTGCTGTTATCGGTATCTTCAAAGCCGAAGAAACAGAATTTACAAAGGATACTGCACTTCTGACGACTACCTCTGCAAAAGACGGTAGTTTCTCTTTTGCAAAAGTTCCTTATGGCAAATGGATTGTAAGAGAAATCGAGCAGCCAAAGGGATTTGTTCTTGATGAAAAAGCGTATGAGGTCAATATCAGCAAAGCCGAGCAGGTAGTTGAAATTGAGATTGTCAATGAGTATGTTCACGGCAATATCAGACTCACGAAGGTGGACGCTGAATATCCGGATAACAAGCTTACGGGTGCAACCTTTGAGGTATATAAGGACACCAATGAGAATGGAAAGATTGATGATGGCGATGAACTTATCGGAAATCTTGAAGAAACCGAAACCGGAATTTATGAGATGAAAGAGCTGCTTTACGGAAAATATATTGTCCGTGAAACAAAAGCACCGGAGGGCTTCCTGCTTGATAAGGGAGAATACTCTGTTTTCATTGAGAAAGACGAAACAACTTATTCCGTTGAGAATAAGGCTGGAGTTGGATTTATCAATGAAGCTATGCGTGGAACACTGAAAATCGTCAAGACATCTTCAGACGGTAAGGTCAAAGGTTTTGCGTTCAGAGTAACCGGAGCAAACGGGTATGATATGACATTTGAAACAGATAAGAATGGCGAAATCGTGATTGAGGGACTTCGTATTGGCGAATATACCGTATCAGAAGTGGCAAACAATGCGTCTGCCGCATATATCACACCTGCCGACCAGAATGTTACTATCAAACTTGATGAAACAGCCGTTGTAAAAATGCACAATGAGTTAAGAGATACGCCGAAAACAGGAGATGATACCAATATGAAACTTTGGTATGTCCTTGCCGGACTTTCTGCTGTCGGTATCGCTGTAACTTCTGTTGTTGCACACAAAAAGAAGAAAAAGGAGAGTAACGAGTAATGGAAGCAAAGACAATTATCGCTATCGCATTAGTCGCCGTTATTGTCGGCGGCTTTATCTTTCTTCAGGTTAAAAACCGTAAGAAGTAAGTAACAAGCGAACATTAACCAGTCGGGGCAGAGCGTAAAAACTCTGTCCCTTTAATTTTTTGGAGGAACATTATGAAACAACAGAAAACGGTGGAGAGCCGAGTGCTTGAAATCTTAAAGGAATGCCCGATGTCGAGGTATGATGATATGCTTCTCATTCTGCATTATTACAACCAATACGGATATATACCTGCCGGAAATCTTCCGCTTGAGGATATTGTATTTAATTACCGAGCATACGGACTTCCTTGTTTTGAAACCATACGCAGGGCAAGGCAGAGAGTACAGTCCCTTTTTCCTGAGTATTCACGTAATCCGCAGAAAGAAGAACAGAGCGGCAGTATTTCTATTGTAATCAACATTAGCTAAGGAGGTATTTTCGTGAAAGACAAAGCAACTTTTCAGAATAAGGTCAAGGTGCTGAATAAACTCTTTGACTCCGGTTGTGATACGGAGAAAAAGTTGCAGCAGCTTGATATGGAAGCAATCCTGAAAATCCCGAATATCACGATTCCTGATATGGGTGTGATTATGGAGCTTCAGAAGAATACAAAGTCCGGTAAACTCTTTTCGTATTTGGGCGGCGGTTCTGATGAAGCAACAAAAATGAGAGGTAAGGAAAATGAAGCAACAGGAGAATAGAGCAGAGCCGCAGGAAAAGCAAATTCGATTTATAGACAGTCATTACAATTTGAAATTCTATATTCCCGATGGAGGGAAAATCAGGATTACTTTTCGTGATGGACACACAGCAGACAGAGTGTGCAAGTGTATTGATGACTACCATTTGTACGTCGGAAATTGCTGCTATCATATATGCGAGTTTGCTGAAAAAATGGAGCTTAGTGGAAGCAAAGTTGAACCTGTCAATCAATCCGAACCGTCAAAAAACAAGACCAGAAACAGAGAAAAACAGCGATAAGGAGGTGCAAAAGTAATGGCACGAAAATATGACCTTATTTCTGAGCTTTACAACCGCACCTGCAAAACGGTTGTGTCAAATCCTCAGAACTGGCAGGCATTCTTAGCTTCGGCTTGCCGAAATTATAAGTTACGCTATGACGAACAGCTTCTTGTATATGCACAGCGACCAGATGCAACAGCGGTTCTTGAGATAGAGCAGTGGAACAAAATTTTTGGCAGATGGGTCAACCGAGGTGCTAGAGGTATTGCTGTTTTTGCTGATGAAAACCGTTCACGGCAAAGACTGACACATTACTTTGACATTTCAGATACTCACGAAAGCAGATATTCAAGAACAGTCCCGATTTGGGATATGCGTCAGGAATACGAAGCTGATGTGATTGAAACATTGGAAAGCACTTTCGGAGAGATTGAGAATAAGAGCAGTCTTGCCGAAGCAATTATGGGAGCAGCAAGAAATGCGGCAGAGGATAATATCCCTGATTATCTGCAAGACCTTTACTATGCAACCGAGGGCAGTTCCTTTGAGGAAGTGGAAGAGGATATTGTGGCTTTCATTTATAAAAATGTCGTGACAAATAGTGTGGCATATATGATGATGTCAAGGCTTGGCGTTGATACGGACGGTTATTTTGAACTTGATGATTTCAGAGATGTTACTAACTTCAATACGCAGGAAACACTCAATGCACTTGGATTTGCTACCAGTGATATTGCAGAAATGGGATTGACGGAAATATCTAAAACAATTACTGCACTCAACCGTCAAAATCGCATAATTGTCGGTCAGGACAGAAATGAATACAATAAGGTTGAAAATAACGACGAAAGGAGTTTGGACAATGAACGAACTGACCTACACGATGGTGGGCGATTACAGCCTTCCGAACCTGAAACTTCCCCAGCAGCCGGAAGTGACGCTGGGCAGATACGCTCAGATGAGGAGAGAGTTTCTGAAGGAACATCACAGAGTCCTTTACTACAATCTCCTGACGAGGGGCGAACTGACACAGCACTTGGCGGAAGTGGAACAGAGAGCCAGCAAGATGGAGGAAACAATCCTGAGCCAGATGGCACAGAAAGAGGGAGTGACCGAACAGATGAAAGCGGAGGATATGATGAAATGGGTTCGTCTGATGAACTCCCTTCGCAGCTCGGCACAGGAAATCGTGAAAGCGGAAGTGATATTCGCTTAGAGTATTACGATAGAACGCACGAGGATAAAAGCCTTCCGTTCTTTGGACGTGATGAAGTAATCAATGAAATTCTCAGAACGACACCACATTTGTCAGCAAGTCTGGAAGAAATCAAAGATTATTATGAACGTAATCCTGATAACAAAGACCGCACAGAGTATGTAAAGAGTATTTTCAATAATGATTATACCGAACTTACTTTAGAGGATGGCAGGACAGTAGGGTACAAGACCTTTGAAAACGTTCTGCATTTGTGGGAGGGCAAATACGACAGCAGAACCGCACAGAGCTTTTATGATTGGGCTGTTATTGCCCGACATTTTGAAGCTATGCGATTACTGGGAGAATTAAGTGACAGCATAAAACCATTACCGTCAATGGACGGTCAGATGACATTCATATTAGACGGTCGGGCAGAGGAAAAGAAAACCTCTGCCTTTACTTTTTCTCAGGAGATTATCGACGCTGTTCTTGCGAATGGAAGCGGATTTTCTGAGGGAAAAATGCGTATCTATGAGCAGTTTGAAAAAAGCCTTTCTGCAAAAGAAAATGCCGACTTCTTGAAAAATGAATACGGTTGGGGCGGTTCTTATCCCGTCATAATCGGAGCAGGCATTGATGAGAGCCACGATGGAAAAGGTATTACGATTACGAAAGGTATCGGTAAAGAGAAGCCACATATCACGCTTTCGTGGTCGCAGGTGGAGAAGCGTATCGGGGAACTTATCCGAATGGACAGATACTTAAATCCAAAGGAAAAAGAACACTATCCTCAGTGGCTCGAAAGCCAAGAGGAACGCAGAGCCAAAATCGAGGAAACGAAAAGAAACCGTGAGATACTCTCTAATGCACCACCGGAGCAGGAACTAGCCGAAAAAGAACCTGAAGAAGCGGAAATATCGCAAGATGTGAAATATGAATATCATCTTGGCGATAAGGTGTATATCGGTGCTTCTGAGTACGAAATCTTATCTGTTGATGATGAGAGAGTAATGCTCTATGACTATGATATGCCACTGTTCAATAAGGAATTTTCACGCACAGAGTTTGACAGAAAAGTGCGTGAGAATCCGATGAATGAGCATTTGATTGTAAAGGAAGAACCTGCCGAAGAAAGAAATGAAAAAGAGCCTGAGCCGGTAGTTCCGGCTTGGGAGCAGAAGAAAAAGGTCAAAGGCTTTGACCTGCACCCTGATGTGCCTATGGCAGACCGTCATACCTTTAATCTCAGAGAAAATGAGGTTGAAACGGTAGGTAAAAAGGAACGCTTCCGCAGAAATATTATGGCGATACAGCTTCTCAAAAAATGTCAGGAAGAAAACAGATTTGCCACGCCTGAAGAACAGATTGTTTTATCAAAGTATGTCGGTTGGGGTGGACTTTCAGAAGCCTTTGATGAAAATAATTCAGCGTGGGCAACTGAATATCTGGAACTTTCTTCGGTATTAACACCAGAGGAATACGCTTCGGCAAGAGAAAGCACATTGACTGCGTTCTACACGCCGCCCGAAGTTATCACAACCATTTATAAGGCAATGGAGCAAATGGGCTTTAAGGAGGGCAATTTGTTAGAGCCGTCCTGCGGTATTGGTAATTTCATCGGTATGCTGCCTGACTCAATGCAGGATAGTAAGATTTATGGTGTGGAACTTGATACGATTTCCGCAGGCATTGCACAGCAGCTTTACCAGAAAACAACCATTGCGGCACAGGGATTTGAAGAAACCAATTTACCGGACAGCTTCTTTGATGGCGTTGTCGGAAATGTGCCTTTTGGAGATTTTAAGGTATCGGATAAAAGGTATGACAAGCATAAGTTCCTGATACACGATTACTTTTTTGCAAAGTCCCTCGATAAGTTAAGACCCGGCGGTGTGATGGCTTTTGTAACGAGCAAAGGCACAATGGACAAGGAAACTTTAGCAGTACGAAAGTATATTGCACAGAGAGCAGAGCTTCTTGGAGCAATCCGATTGCCGAATAATACCTTTAAGGGTAATGCAGGAACGGAAGTCGTTTCGGATATTCTTATCCTGCAAAAGCGTGACAGACTGATAGATATTGAGCCGGATTGGGTTCATCTTGATACCGATGAGAACGGAATTAAGATGAACTCTTATTTTGTGCAGCACCCCGAAATGATACTTGGAGAAATGAAAATGGTATCGGGGCGTTTCGGTATGGAAGCAACTTGTGTGCCGTATGAAAATGCAGACCTTGCAGCACAGCTTGATGAAGCAGTAGCAAACATTCACGGAGAAATCACGGAATATGAAACTGAGGAAGAACTGGAGGAGGAAGATAATTCTATTCCGGCAGACCCGACAGTGAGAAACTTTTCTTATACGGTGGTGGGCGATAAAATCTACTATCGTGAAAATTCCCGTATGACTCCGGTGGAAGTGTCGGCAACCGCAGAGAACCGAATTAAGGGTATGATTGCTATTAGAAATTCCGTCAGAACGCTGATTGAATTGCAGACAGAAGATTACCCTGACAGCGAAATCAAAGCGGAGCAGGAGCGATTAAACAGACTTTATGATACCTTTTCAGGTAAGTACGGACTCATTAACAGCCGTGCAAATACCTCTGCTTTTTCGCAGGACAGTTCATTCTCTTTGCTTTCCGCATTGGAGATAATCGGAGAGGACGGAGAACTGGAACGTAAGGCTGATATGTTTTCTAAGAGGACAATTAAGCCGCATACTCCGGTTACTTCTGTTGATACGGCAAGCGAAGCGTTGGCGGTATCTCTTGGAGAAAAAGCCACGATTGATATGGACTATATGATGGAGCTTTCCGGTAAATCGGAGAATGAAATCTTTGAGGACTTAAAGGGTGTTATCTTCTTAAACCCGCTTTATGAGTATGGAAATTCTTACGAACCGAAGTATCTGATGGCTGATGAATACCTTTCGGGTAATGTCAGGGAAAAGCTGAGGATTGCAAAGAACTCGGCAGAACTCTATCCGGAAGATTATAAGGTCAATGTGGAAGCACTTCAAAAGGTGCAGCCGAAAGACCTGACTGCAAGTGAAATTTCCGTGCGACTTGGTGCAACTTGGCTGCCGCCGGACGATGTGCAGGAGTTTATCTTTCATTTGCTTGAAACACCACGCTATGCACAGTGGAATATCAAAGTTCACTTCTCTCCATTTACGAGTGAGTGGAATATTGAGGGCAAATCCTATGACAAAGGAAATGTAAGGGCATATAACACTTACGGAACTTCCCGCATCAATGCCTATAAGATTATTGAGGAAACGCTGAATTTAAAAGATGTGCGTATCTTTGATTATATCGAAGATGATGAGGGAAAGAAAAAGGCTGTCCTGAATAAAAAGGAAACAGCGATTGCTCAGTCGAAGCAGGAAATGATTAAGCAGGAATTTCAGGACTGGATATGGTCTGACCCTGAACGAAGGGAAAGGCTTTGCAAATCCTACAATGAGAAATTCAATAGCGTCAGACCTCGTGAGTATGATGGAAGCCATATCATCTTCAATGGTATGAACCCTGAAATTGAACTCAGGGAACATCAGAAAAATGCGGTTGCCCATATCCTTTACGGAGGAAATACGCTTCTTGCACACGCAGTCGGAGCAGGAAAAACTTTTGAAATGGTAGCGGCAGCACAGGAGTCGAAAAGGCTTGGACTTTGTAATAAGTCACTGTTTGTTGTACCAAATCACTTGACCGAACAATGGGCGGCTGAGTATTTGCAGCTCTATCCGGCGGCGAATATCCTTGTCGCAACAAAGAAAGATTTTGAAACCAAGAATCGTAAAAAGTTCTGCGGCAGGATTGCAACCGGAGATTATGATGCAGTCATTATCGGTCATTCACAGTTTGAGAAAATCCCGATGTCCATTGAAAGACAGAGGGCAATCTTAGAACAGCAACTTGAGGAAATAACCGAAGGAATTGCGGAACTCAAGCGAAACCGAGGGGAAAACTTCTCAGTCAAACAGCTTGAAAAGTCAAAGAAATCCATTAAGCAGAAATTGGATAAACTCAATGACCAGACGAAGAAAGATGATGTTGTAACTTTTGAGGAACTTGGTGTAGACAGGCTTTTTGTTGACGAGAGCCACTACTATAAGAACCTTTATCTCTATACAAAAATGCGTAATGTGGGCGGTATCGCACAGACGGAAGCACAGAAATCTTCCGACCTCTTTATGAAGTGTCGTTACCTTGACGAGATTACCGGAGGACGAGGAACAGTGTTTGCAACGGGTACACCTATCTCAAACAGTATGGTGGAACTCTACACGATACAGCGATATTTGCAGTACAACACGCTTGTGAAAAACGGGTTACAGCACTTTGACGCTTGGGCTTCCACTTTCGGAGAAACCATTACGGCAGTGGAGTTCGCTCCACTATTAGAGGTACAAAACAATTCCAGTCCATACAGAAATGCGCAAAAAAGGCAATCACATAAAAAATTGTGATTGCCTGATTTTTTTGCATTTATTGTTTCAAGGTTATGATTGTGTGGAAAGTACCGGAATCATTATCATAATACATTTGCAAATTTCCGTGATATTGTTTCACGACTTTTTTAATACTCTTGATTCCGAAACCATGTCTGCCCTTGCTTGATTTATGGGATACAGGAAGTCCATCCTGATCATATACAGGGGTGCTTCGGCAGGAATTTATGATTATGATAACGATAAAAGGTGAATTTTCCTTTTTTTGTACTGTAAGCTCAATAAAAGAATCAGGGATATTATCTGCTGATTCCACTGCATTATCCAATAAGTTGCAGAATAACGATGTTAAGTCATGCTGATAAATATTTTGAACAGTACCGCTTCTGATGTCAGTATGAAAAACAATATGTTTTTCATTACATTGTCGCTGGTAGCGGCAGAGAATTGCATTCAGCATTTCATTATCACAGATTTTTGAGGTTTCTTTTAAGTCAGAAGATTCCATAAGCTGTTGTATATAAGCATTTATTTTATCAGAATCATTTTTTTCATTGAGTAATTTGATAGATTGTAGATGTTTTTTTATATCGTGAATCAGAATGCTCTGGTTTTCATTTTGTGAAAGCATCATTTCATAGTATTCAACGGAATCCGATTCTTTCTGAAGAAGCAACTGCATATCAGTATATTCCTGTGATTTTTTCTGATTATATTGGTTGATGCCGAATACAAGCAGATTGACCATCAGCAGAAAAACAGCACAGATTGTTACCATAAAATCAATAGGCGGTGCAAAGGCTGATGTTTCACCCATTGCTGCAAAAGTAAAAATTATAAAAATAGACGAAACCGGAATTAACATTAAAAGAAGTTCGGAGTGATCGTACTGTTCCTGATTTGATTTTTTTCCTTTGAACAGATGAATTAATAAATAGATGACTGCAAAAAAGAAAATTTTGCTAAAAACCGTATAAAAAATAAGTTCGACATCTGTTTCTAAGAGAAAATGCGGAAAAAATCTTGATGTAATCCCCAGAACTGCAATTTCAGATATACCCATAATTGCTGTAAGGATAGCCGAATGGAAGAGTGCCAATAACAACTTGAGTTTAAACAACATATAAAGAAAAACAGTGTTAAACACAAAAAAGCTGACAACGTTTAGTCCTGTTTGTTCGAGCAGGGAAAGAAGAAACAATATTGTATAAAGAGCACTCAATAGTGCCAGCCTTATTTTACTGCTATAAGAAGAGGTAAAAAGGCTGGATGCGTATTGCCATAGTACAACTGCTTCTGTAAAAAAGCTAAAAAGAAGTAAAACGATATGTCCCATTTATTTTTACCTCATACTTTCCAGATATAGTAGATAAGCATTTTTAAAGGAACTGTATTTTCTGCGTGTCAGATAAGCTGCAATCTGCTGATTCGATAAATGTATGGTGGAATGATCAAAGTCCACAATATGTTCGAAATTAACAATAAAGCTCCTGTGTGTCTGGAAAAAACTGTTTTTGGGGAGTTGTTCCAGCCAATAATCCATATTATGAATGGAATCAAAATCCTGCCGGGTAGTATGTACAATTACTTTTCGTCCCTGTGCTTCTATTGTAATTATCTGTGAAGCAGGAAATGAATATACTCCCTGCTTAGTTTCAACAGGAATTTTGGTAGTAATGGAATTGTAATATGCTAAGGCGTCTTTCATATTTCGGAAAAAACGCTGCTTGTCCAAAGGTTTGGAAAGATAGCGGAATACATGAAAACGCATTGCTTCATCCAGATATTCAGAATATGAGGTCACCACAAAAATAATGACATTTTTGTTTGCTTTTTTTAATTCATTTCCTACATAAATTCCATTCATACCGGGCATTTCAATATCCAGAAAAACAATATCTTTTTCGCTTTTCTCAGCCAATAAAGATTCGCCACTGGTAAAGGAAACTAATTCGGGACATTTTAAATGATTTGACTCAAAGTAGGATTCAATATATTTCTGTAATTGTTCAATTATCAGAGTATCGTCATCACAAATTAAAATACGCATTTTTGCACCTGGCTTTCTAATGAATGTATATTTACATACATCTTATCATATAGAATTTCCAAATGCAAAAAATGCGTATGAAAAGACATTTTAATTACAATTTTGGTTCATTACTATAAATGAGCAAATATTGAAATTTGCACAAAAATGTGTTTATTACACAAACATTATTTCAAATCCACAGATAGTTTGTCTTTGCTACAAAAACAAATGACATGATTTTTTGTGCAGTTTTTGGAATTTGCTCATTTATAGTTCATTATATGTTTTTGTTTTGTTATTTCGTTTTACAAGCAGTTCGATAAAGTCTCCGGCATATGATTGTTTATGTGAAAATCAATGACAATCTTTAGGAAAGGAGAGAGGACATTATGAAGAAACGGGTAACTAAATCGGTTGCAAAAGGGATGAAAGCAGCATTAGATGTTGTGTTACAGACTGAAGCCAACACAGCTTCATGTGCGATTATGTATCAGCCAAAAGCACCGAAAGAATTAATGAAATACAGGAGAAACAAGTAATGGAAAAATGAGTTGATTGGATGGTCCGGTGTAATGCGATAAACGAGGCGGATAAGGAACTTTACAAGTATGCATTATATAGTTTTTTTCTATTGGTATCACCACTTATCCTTGCAGGAGGTGTTGGCTTTGGCTTAGGGAGTGTAAAACACGGAGTTGCACTTATTTTTCCGTTTATGGTTCTGAGAAAATTTAGTGGTGGTTATCATGCAAAAAATTTGCACACTTGTATTCTTGAATCTGGTTTTCTATTGTTTCTGTGCATAATGTTATCAATGCATGTGCAATGTGATTTGAAGTTGGCAATAGCTACAGTTATTGCGTCTGTGAGCCTGATTACATTTAGTCCAATAGACAGTGAAAACAGAAGACTTGATACTAACGAGAAAAGGACATATAAAAAAACAACAGTGTTCTTCGTGATATTGTTTGGGCTGTTAGATATAGCTTTATTCTTGCTGGGAAAGTACATCTATACAATCTGTTTTTCTGTTGGAATATTACTGACAGCAGGCTTACAAGCACCTTGTATCGTAAAGAAAATGTGTAAATCGACCAAAAACAGACTGTAAATGTCGTTTGGTGCAAAAGGGGTTGAAATCATGGCAAAAATAAAGATAATAAAGTTTGTCATTGATTTGATCAAAGTTCTTTATTTACAGTTAATTCAGTTTGTTCATTGAAAGGGAGTGGATTCCAATGGGACAATGATAGAATTCTATCACTTTAAATTGAGTAGTTCGGTTCGGAGTAGTTAAACGGACATAATGGAGGTAAAAGATTAAAATGATACATAAGAAAGAAGTTGTTTTTAGCTTGTTGTTTGTAATAATGGTGTTATGTACAGGCTGCAGTGATAAAGATAATGGAGATACGTCTAAAAATAACAGGACTTCAGGAGAATCATTTGTTCAAGAAGAAACTATTGAGAGTACTGACAATATAGACAATACAGACAATGCAGACGGCAGCTCGGCACCAACGCCAGAACTGAAAACGCCCCGAACGAAAAAGGAATTGGAAGATGCGCTTGGTACAGTGAATGAGTCGGGAAAATGGACGCCACCAGCCGGTTCTCATATAGATCCCAAAACAGGTAATATACTGAATAAAGATGGGGTCGTGGTTGGAACTACTCAGGAACCTTATAGTAAAGCGCGTCCAGGTTCTCAAGGATGATGATATGGTGTAAAAAAAACAGGAAGCAGTCCTTATGGAATGCGCTTTGTGCCAGTGAAGAGCAGTGGGGTTGCCTGTTCCAATAGTGGTATATGGAGAAAAACTGGTCAGACAGGAAGAATGTATACTGATTATGGATCTGGAGACACTGGTACAGGTACTAGTGTGCTGACTGTTTTATACTTAGTCTAATTATTTTTCACCACCACATCAAATTTAGGATAGAGAGATACCAGCTTAGTTCGGGCATTATCGGTAGTGAACTGCCATTGGATACAGGCGGTATGTTCATTGCGGTTGCCCTCCCATGCTGCCAACTCCTGACGGAGCAGTACTATGTCCGCAATTCTACGGGACAGACACTGACGTGTCATTACATTAAGTTCTATTTCGGCAATATCCAGCCAGCTCCCATGTTTGGGAGTGTAATGGATTTCCAGCTTTTTGGCAATCCTGCGGGCTTCCGGAGCTGGAAATGTTTTGTACAGGGATGAAAGCGCATGGGTGTTCAAATTGTCCATGACAAGTATGATCTTATCTCGGTCAGGGTAACTGACATCCACTAAATACCTGATTTCCTCAGCCCAGTCAACTGCAGTACGGTGTTCCCGGACACTTACATGCCGTACGCCGCCCAAAGGCTCCACAAATACAAATATGCTGCATAAGCCCTTTCGGACATATTCGGAATCGGTTTTCTGTGTGTCACCTGGGCGCATGGGCAGAGGTTCTCTGGTTTCCCCGAGAAGCTGGTAGGGTTTTTCATCCATGCATACCACTGGAACTTCAGGGTTATATGGCATTTCATAAATGTCCAGGATATCCGCCATGCAGGCTACAAATTCTGCGTTTTCTTTTGGAGGGATACACCAGTAGGAGTTTTTGTGAGGTCGAAGTTCATTTTTTTTAATGTTTCCCGTATGGTTTCCCTTCCAACCGGAATATCAAGCTCAACACGGGCTTTTTCCTCCAGTAGCCGGATCGTCCAGCGGGAATGTCCCTCCGGGACAGGGCCGCAAGCCATCTGGATAATACGTGTTTCGGTACGTCCATCCATTTTACGGAGCGCAGCGCTGGAATTGGGGCTGATATTGTAACGGACAATATTCGTTATGCCATTTTTGACATAAGACTGGACGATATTAGTTATAGTGGCAAGGCAGACTGCATAACTGCGGGCAATCTGGGAATGGGTAAGCCCGGTTCCCTGTTCTTCGTCCAGTTCAAGCAGTATCTGACACCGTTTTAAAACAGTTTTACAAGTCTTTTTGTTACGGATAGTCTTTTGAAGTGCTGCTCTTTCATCATCGCTGAGCTTAATAATATAAGTCTTAGGTCTTGCCATAGTCGCCACCGCCGTTTCTTTTTATTGTAACATGGAATAGCAATATATGGAAGAATTATTTGGCTAAGTATAAAACGGTCAGCACACTAGGTATTTAGGTGCAAGAATTGATGACGATTATTATCCGAGTAATGGTTATACATCTACTTATATGAGGTGCTATTGTAGCGCCGTTTTACATAGGTGAGGGAAAATAATGAAGCGGAAAAGGTTTTTAGTAGGATTTGTATTGGTGGGAGTTATATTCGGTGATATCAAGTCATTATAAAGAGGATATTGATATTTTATGTGATGTTGTATATGAGGTTAAGAAAGGAATGTTGAAAAAAATCAGATAAAAAGAAATGTATCGTGAGGAGTGATGAATATAGGAAAAGTATTACTGATATTTTTTGAAGGAAACGAAGAAAAGGTAATAGATTCTATTATTTCAGTCTTAGGCGTTGGTAGAGAGAAATTTGCATTTCAACAAATGTATTCGAACTCAGAAGTGAATTACAAAGATATAATTTTTGATTTTAAGCGACGAGAGGTTGTTAAAAGTAATGAAGAAAAGAAATTTACATATACAGAGTTTGAAATCCTCCAGCTTCTCGCTCAAAATCCCGGCAGGGTATTCAGTAAGGAGCAGATATACGATATTGTTTGGAATGAACCGTATTCTGGAGATTACAATATTGTGATGAGCCATATCAGCCATATTCGGGAAAAAATAGAGGATGATCCGAGTCATCCGGTCTATATTCAGACTGTGTGGGGAGTTGGTTATAAGTTTAATGAAAAAATGTGTGAATAATTAAATCAGATCCAGTGTTGTGTGACTGTCAAAAAATGATAGATATTTCTGATGGTTCGTGGTATGATAAAGACAGAAACATGAGTGCTATTTTAAGAAAGGGTGATGGTTATGGCATTGGCACAGGCAACGAAATCCCGTGAAACAACTTATACGATCAACGATGCAATGGATGTCCTTCTGTCAAAGCTGGATGAAGCCATTGACGATATGGAAAATGGCAGAGTGCAGACAGTGGAAGAAGCATGGGCAGAAATTGATGCAGTATAAGGGGTACGGATGGAATACAAAAAATACAAAGTTGTCATTGCCCAGAGCGGCAAGCTGGATGTGAAAGAAAAAAAGAAATATATCCTTCAGCAATTTAAGTACCGGGAATATGCAGAAAACTTTTCCAAAAAGATTAAAAAAGCGGTTCTTGCACTTGATACACTTCCGACCGGGTATAATACAACAGGCTTCCGGTATCGTGGTTATGATATTTACATGAAGCCGTGTGAATCCTATCTGCTGTTTTATACCGTGGATGAAGCAGTGAAAACAGTTACAGTTCTGCGTGTCATGCAGGATGGAATGGACTGGCAGTATATCATCAATCGGTGGCTGCGGGAAAACGCATAGGATATACAAAAAGATTATAGTGACAGGCAGTATTCAAACAGATTGGGTACCGCCTGTTTTTATGTCCGCTGAAAACAGATGGACAGCAGAAGAAAAATATTAGAAAATAACGGACAGATTGTGAAATTTAAAAGAGAAAAAACTTTTTCAAAAATATTGGAACATTTTAATGGGACTTCTGCCATGTATCAGTAGGGGGTGATTTTGGATGAAAGATGTAAAAGAACAGAAGCGGAATGACAATGGAGAAATCATTGAAATGAAGCAGGGACAGGTGATAAAAATTCCAAAGAACAGCGGCAAAGCATGGCTGACATTATTTTATAGTCTGCCGCAGGAGTTTGTCAGCAAACGTCCTGTTTATCTGAACTTACCACGCTGCCCTTATGAGGTGCTGCGGACGGATAAATATGACAGTCTGACAAAGGATGATACATTTCTGGAACTGGTCTGGGATTGTGTGGCATGGAGCGCATGGCAGTATTTTGAAATACCGTATCAAAATGAAAGTGGTTACCGGGAAATACCGGGCAGTGCGGCACAGTATTCCGGGGACTTCCCTTTGTGGAGGCTCTCTTACTCTATGCTGCCGCTTCTACGTGACAAATTTGAGGTCAGTGGATTTTCTTTCCAGCAGCTTTACAACGTGCCGGAAGGAACAGAACTTCCGTGGCTCACTTATCAGCAGTTTGGCAATCTGATCGGTACCCTTGTACCTGAAATTATACAAGAACAGAACTGGCAGCCGATGATTGATGAAATCTGGAACAACCGAACCCTTGAGGACTTCGATAAAAGAGGAAGTCAGGTAAAGCTGGACTTCATGCGTTCGTGGGGACACAGCCGTTCCAGAAAAAAGACGGTATCCATAGAGCAGCTTGCAGAGGAAGCAGAAGAAAATGGCACAGACTTTGATATTCCGGATACAAGTAGTGAGTTTGAAAACTCGGTGCTGTCAGAACTTCAGATTGCGGAGTTTGCCGCTAGGCTTTCCGGGCGTGATAAGAAGATTTTGAAAATGAAAATGGAGGGGCATACGGCACAGGAGATTGCGGAAGCTGTAGGCTATCAGACACACAGTGCGGTGCTGAAAAGAATCCGTCATATTGCAGACTGTTATGAGGATTTTATCTCAGAAGAATATCAGAAATATCTGGAAACATTCTAATCCATCCATCCCATCGGCAGCTATCCTATGATAGCTGCTTTCTTTTACCCATTTCTAAACAGGGGGTGATTTTTGTGGGGAAAGAATTATTTGAAACGCTGCCGGACGTGCTGGATGCAAAAATGCTGGCATCGGCGCTTTCCATTTCAAAGGCAGGAGCATACCAGCTATTGAACCTTCCGGATTTTCCAACCTTGCAGGTGGGAGGACGGAAACTTGTCACAAAGCAGAAGCTGGCTTTGTGGATGGAACAGCATACAAATACAGCAGGACAGGCGGGAGCCGGAAAGGAGAATAAAAGTAGATGAAATTGACAAAGTATGAGCAGGAAACGATTATCAATTTTAATAACGATGAACAGGAAGCCAGTATTTATACAGCCAGCCCGCAGATGATGCGGAAACTGGATGCACTGGCGGCAGCTTATCCGGAGCATTACCGGGTGGTAGAGCAGACCGAAGTGAGCAAGACCTATTCCTGTGAAAAACACCTCATCAACCTTCGGAAACCGAGAAAGCAGAATGAGGAACACAGCCAATGGGCAAGGCAGAGGATGCAGGAAATGAACCGCCATAAAAATGCGGGAAATTTATGAAAGAACCGCACACAGAGGTGACAGCTCTGTGTCAGGAAGAAAGCTGTCCGTGAAAATACGGAAATTAAGAAAAATAGAAAACCAAATGGCAGGAGAGCGGCTATGGACATGGAAAAGGTTCAGGCTGTTTTTTTATGCCATAAAATAAAAAATCAAACAGAAAAATGAGAAAAGGAGTATAAACACATGATAAAAAACAGGAATGAAACCAGTGCTGCAATGGATAAGGCACTGAAAAATCTGGAACAGGCAAAGGCAAGATATGAGGCAGAGCGCAAAAAGGAGAATGAGAAACGCAGGAAAGCACAGAACCATCATAAATATCTGATGGGCGGCATTGTTGCAAAGTATTTCCCGGAATGTTATCAGTATGAAGAAAAAGAACTGAATGTAATCTTGTCAGCGGCTCTTGCTTCGGCAGAGTGCAGGCAGGCGGTGGAAAACGTAAAAAGGATGGAGAATAATGCGGATGAGATGGAAGATGAAAAAGACAGAAACGGCGGTCACGCCGATGAAACGAAGACAAAAGAAAACAGCGGCGGATACGCCAATTCAAAAGATTTTGCGGGTGGCAGTTTTTCGCAGGGAGTGTAAGCAGTATCTCCGGGAGTATGGGTTCACCCCAGTTATGGGGTGCGCACAGATAGACCACACTCCGTATGGTCTTGTGCGCTCTCCGAGGGCACCTGCGGTGGGCGTTGCCTGCCTTGCACCAGTCAAGAGGGGAAATAACCTTTCCCCTCCGTCCGCTGCGCTTCCTACCCCTTTGTATCCTTTGCATCTGCCCGTAACCCGGAAAACACACCCGGCTTTCGTCCATCTGCAAAGGCTTTTCTTGCTGCCCTCTATTTTACGGTAAGGGAGGAACTTTGTGAGTATGCGCACGAAATATGCCAGCACAAGGTTCGGCATTGTAAAGCGGAGCAAAGGGCAGTCGGCGGTAGATGCAGCTTCTTACATCAGCAGGAGTGTTCTTGTCAGCGAGTATGACGGGAAAACGTATCGCCCGAAATACCATGAAGATTTGGTGCATTGTGAAATCAATCTCCCGGAATATGCACCGGAGGAATGGCTGGACAGGGCAGTGCTGTGGAACTCTGTGGAGCTGAATGAGAAACAGAAAAATGCCCAGCTTTGCCGGACACTGAAAGCAGCACTTCCAAATGACTGGAGCTATGAGCTGGCAGAAGAAACGGTGCGGGATTATGTGCAGCGGAATTTTGTTTCCAAAGGGATGTGTGCGGACTGGGCAATCCATGATTCTGTTAATCAAAATGGCATCCATAACCTGCATTTCCATCTTATGCTCACCCTGCGCCCGGTGGAAGAAAACGGGAAGTGGGGAGCCAAGCAGAGAAAGGAATATATCCTTGATAAAGACGGCAATAAAATCCGCAATAAGTCCGGACGGGGATTTAAGAGCAGGGCGGTAGATGTGAATGACTGGAATGAAAAAGGTAATTCCCGGAAATGGAGAAAGGATTTGACGGACACCATCAATGTGGTGAATGACCGGATCGGTCTGCCGGAATACTGGGAACACCGTTCTTTTAAAGAGCTGGGACTGGAGCAGGAGCCGACCAGACACTTAGGCCCGATTGCCAGTGCATTGGAGAGGAAAGGCATCTGTACCGAAAAAGGGGATGCGAACCGGGCAATCATGGAGCATAACCAGACGCTGCAAAGGGCAAGGATGTTCTATGATATTGCATGGAACAGTGTGAAAAATTTGGAGAAATGGGAACAGGAAAAAGCTGCGGAAGCTGCAAAGAATGCCGCAGAAAAGAAAGCAGGAAAAATGGCAGGAGACATCCCTGCGGCACAGGAAGGTGAAGCAGAACAGACGGCAGTTGGTTCGATACAGAAAGAAACTTCCGGTACAAAGGAAGTCAGCGTATTTGCAGCGATGAAAAATGAGGTTCTGGAAATGCTGGAACGTATTCTTGCAGCATTTGGAAGGCTTCATCTGCCGCTGATACAGGCACCGAATTTTAAAAAGGTAAGTAATCGTGCAGCACTGATGGATATTGAAAACGTGCGGAGGTTCGTGGAAGAAAAAGGCATTGACAGCTTTGAAGCACTGGAAACCTTTGCAGTACAGCAAGAAGCTTCCAAGAAAGAAGCAGAGGAAATCTGCAACAGAGATGGAAGGGAAATCTGGCGGTTAAAGGAACTGTCAGAGGCTTATGCCGCCTATGCTCCATACATTCCCATCCGTAATGAATATCTGCAGAAGAAAGGAATCGCACAGGCAGTTTATCACAGCCAGCATAAGAAAGAACTGGAAACGGCGAAAGAACTCCGTATTCCGGTCTATGAACTTCTTCGGGAAGGAGAAAAATTCACACCGAAAAAGTGGGAAGCACAGATCAAAGAGCTGACACAGGAATACGAGAAACAGTCCAGACGTTACGGCAGGAGTACCGTTAATCTTGCCTATGTGGAGCTGCTTCGTCATAACCGGAAGATGGATGAGCGGGATCAGAAGAACAAAGACCAGTCCCAGAGCCGACAGCATGAAAAAATGGACAGGGGGCAGAAGCAAAAGAAGAAACATCAGGAAATGGAACTTTAGATTTATACATCGTTAAGGAAAATCTGCCGGGATGTTCCCCGGCAGGCAGAAAGGAGATTGCAATGAGTAAAGATTGCAGGACTACGAAAAACAGAAACAATAGTTTGACAGTTGGTGTGCTGACAGGGATAATCCTCTGCCAGCATTGGTATTTATGGAGGGATTTTATGCAGAGAAAAGCAGGGAACCGCCGGAGAGAACCCATCCGCTATGTGGTGGAACACGTTTATTCCGGCAAGGAGAGCATGGAAAAGGTACTGACTGCCGTTAGTGAAGAAGCGGCGAAACAGAATGTAAAGGAGAAACTGGAAAATCAGAAAAAGGTGGGATGAGAAAAGATGCAGATTTCACCGGAAAAATAAAATCAGCAGTTGCAGGAGGTGGCAGGAATCGCTATAATAAAGACAGCGTATTTCTGTCACTGGATATTGAAGAAACCACAGGAGGTCAATATGCAGACAACAGAAATCAGAGAAACATGGACAGCACTTTATGCAAGATTATCATTGGATGACGGAAATGTGGGCGAGAGCATGAGCATCCAGAGCCAGAAGGCGATTCTTACAAGAAAAGCAGAAGAACTGGGAATTTATAATTATCGGTTTTATGTAGATGATGGTTATTCCGGTACGAATTTCAACCGTCCGTCCTTTCAACAGATGATAGCGGACATCGAAGCAGGAAAAGTTACCTGTGTGATCACAAAAGACCTTTCAAGATTAGGCAGGAACTATCTGGAGAGCGGTGCTTATATCGAGGTATTTTTCCCAAAACATCAGGTACGGTATATCGCTGTGAATGACGGTGTGGATTCCGCAAACAGCGGTGAGATGGATATTACCCCGTTTAAGAACATTCTTAATGAGTTTTATTCAAGGGATGTTTCTAAAAAGGTGAAGTCAGGTAAGTACATCCGGGCAAGCCAGGGAAAATTCATGGGAACACACGCACCATTCGGGTATCAGAAAGACCCGGAGGATAAAAACCACCTGATTGCTGATGAAGAAACCGCACCAACCGTCCGTTATATTTTCCAGCTTGCACTTCAGGGAATGGGAAACAATAAAATCGGGAAAATCCTTTATGAACAGAAAATCCCAAAGCCGGCATATTATAAACCGGAATATTTTGGAAAGTTTCTGGTAAAAGAAGATGATGCCTATAACTGGAAACAGGAAACCGTTATCCGGATTTTACGCAACCCGCTTTACAAAGGCTATTTCTGGGTGCAGAAATATGATAAAAAGCATTTCAAGCAGGAAACAAGGGGTTATATCCCCATGAGTGAGCGAACCATTATTCCCAGTGACCATGAGGCACTTGTTGATGAACACACATGGGATACGGTGCAGGAAATTCTTGACCGCCATACGAAAGTCAAGCCCTGTACTTCCGGGTATGAGAATAAGTTCCGGGGCATTTTAAAATGTGCCGACTGCGGAAGTACCCTGATGGTGCATACCGATGGCAGGAATAAAGAGAAGCCAGTCATCGAACGGACTTTTTATCAGTGCCGCATCTACCGTGTGAGGGGAACCGGGTTCTGCAGCCAGCACCGCATCAATGCGGACGATCTGGAGAAACTTGTACTTGCGGACATCCAGACCCATGCAAAAAAGGTCATAAAAAACCGGGAGAAATTCATGCGGAAGGTACTGGGGCAGATGGATATGACAGCGGCGAATAACCGGGAAAATATCCAGAAAAAGCTGGAGAAACTGGAGAAAAAGCTCCTCGAATCGGACAGACAGTTCATCAAGCTGTATGAGGATTTTACAAAGCAGCTTGTGTCAGAACAGCAGTTCCGGATGTTGTCCACCCATTTTGAACAGGAAAAGAAAGAAACAACCGAAGAAATTGAAAAACTGAAAACTACGGCTGACAATCTGAAGGACAGCACCTGCAAAGCGGAACAGCTTGCCAATGAAATGGCAGAATGTGCAGAGATCAAAGAGCTGACCACAGCCATAGTAAACCGTCTTATCGAAAAGATTGAGGTATCTGAACCTCAGACCATCGACGGAGAGAAAGTCCAGAATATCCGGATTTTCTACAAGTTCGTTGGAGAAATCAATTAAATTTCCATAATGTACCTATAATTCAAGAGCGATTGAACTTACACCGGAAGGAACGGGATACAGAGCAAAGACAAGGTTCGCAAAATTCTATAACCTGCCTGAACTTATGGCAATGTTCAAAGAGGTTGCGGATATTAAGACAGCGGATATGTTGAACCTGCCAGTACCGGAAGCAAAGTACCATAACATTGCAGTAAAGCCGTCAGAAATGCAGAAAGAAATGGTTGCTTCCCTTGCGGAAAGAGCAGAACAGGTGCGTGGCGGTGGTGTGGATTCAAGCGTAGATAATATGCTGAAAATCACAAATGACGGTAGAAAACTGGCTCTTGACCAACGTATGCTCAACGATATGCTGCCTGATTTTGAGGGCAGTAAAATCAATGCCTGCGTCGATAACATCTATCGGATATGGGAGAAAAATACTGACAAGAAATCGGCACAGCTTGTGTTCTGCGATTTGTCAACTCCTAAGAATGACGGAACATTTTCCGTCTATAACGACATCAGGAAGAAACTGATTGAGAGAGGTATTCCAGAAAGTGAAGTGAAATTCATACACGAAGCCGACACGGATATGAAGAAAAAGGAACTGTTCCAAAAGACCCGTAAGGGAGAGGTCAGAGTGCTTCTTGGCTCTACTCAGAAGATGGGAGCAGGAACGAATGTGCAGGATAAACTTATCGCACTTCACGACGTAGATTGTCCGTGGCGACCTTCAGACTTGGAGCAGCGTTCCGGCAGAATTGTCCGTCAGGGCAATGAAAATCCGCAGGTAGATATTTATCGCTATGTAACAGAGCAGACCTTTGACGCATACCTTTATCAGCTTGTGGAAGGTAAGCAGAAGTTCGCAAGTCAGATTATGACGAGCAAATCTCCGGTCAGGTCGGCAGAGGATATTGATGAAACCGCACTTTCCTATGCAGAGATAAAAATGCTTGCAACAGGTAATCCATATATCAAAGAAAAGATGGACTTAGACATTCAAGTACAGAAGCTGAAGATGTTAAAATCCAATTTCTTATCAGAGAAATATGGACTAGAGGATAAGGTCATCAAGTTCTACCCACAACAGATTGCTTACTTGAAATCCCGTGTAGAGGGACTTACAAAAGATGTTGAAACAGCAAAATTACACCCGAAACCGATAGACGAGCAGCCGCTTGGAATGATGGTATCGGGTGTTTCTTATTCCGAAAAAGCCGAAGCAGGTCAGGCAATCATCAATGCCTGCAAGTCAATGAACAGTCCCAATGCGATACCACTTGGCGAGTACCGTGGCTTTCAAATGGAACTGTATTTTGATACGGTTCAGCGTAATTATGTTGTGAAATTAAAAGGCGAAACAAGCAGAGATGTACCGCTTGGCGATGATTCTCACGGTAATATCGTGAGAATAGATAACGGCATTGAACGCTTTGAAGAAGCACTTGCTGATACGAAAAACAGCCTTGAAAATACGGAAAAGCAGTTTGAAACAGCGAAGCAGGAAATCGAAAAGCCGTTTGCCAAAGAGGAAGAATTGAGGGCAAAAACTGCTCGACTTGATGAGCTGAATATCCTGCTCAATATGGATAAAAAGGAAAATGAGATTGTCGGCGGAGAGCCTGATGAGGGCGAAGCAGTCGGCGACAGAAAGGAGAAATCGTATGAGAGATAAACAGGAAGGCGGTGGTCGATATGCCATTTATCGCACCTGAGTTAATCATTCAGGCGAAGCAGATGGACTTATTAACCTACCTGAGAAATTATGAACCGTATGAGCTGGTTAAGTTTTCAGGTAACACCTATTGCACCAGAACCCACGATAGTTTGAAGATTTCAAACGGGAAATGGATATGGTGGTCGAGAGGTATCGGTGGCAGGAGTGCTTTGGATTATCTGATTAAGGTTAAAGGTTACAGCTTCCTTGAAGCGGTGGAAACCATTATCGGACACACAGCGATTCAGGCTCCGGTCTATGAAAAGCCACAGCCAAAAGAGGAAAATAAACCACTTCTTCTCCCTGAAAAATGTGCTTCCAACAGAGTGATTACAGAGTATCTTTTCGGGAGAGGAATAGATTTTGAAATCATCAATTACTGTATCTCTAATGACCTTATCTTTGAGAGCCTGCCGTATCACAATGTTGTGTTTGTAGGCTATGACGAGAAGAAAGAACCGAAATATGCAGCCTACCGTTCCACGAATAAGCGTAGGATTATGGGCGATTGCAGTGGCAGTAAAAAAGATTATTCTTTTCGGCTTGGTAAGGAAAACTTGGAGGAAGTACACCTCTTTGAGTGTGCCATAGACCTGTTATCCTATGCCACGCTTGCGAAGCTGAACGGGCAGGATTGGAAAGAAATGAGCTTTGTTTCGCTGTCCGGGGTGTATTCTCCGGCAAAGAAAATTGAGGACAGTAAAGTGCCGATTGCACTGGAAAAGTATCTTGGCAGTAACCCATCTGTCAGGAAAATCCGTATCCATTTTGACAATGATATAGCGGGCAGAAAGGCAGCACAGACCTTAAAAACTATTCTGCCGGATAAGTATGAAATCGTTGATGAGCCACCAAAAGCAGGTAAGGACTTCAACGATTTTCTTTGTATGCGGATGGGAATTTACAATAAAAAAATACACGAAAGGAATGAAGAACGATGAATGATTCTAAGATTAAAGTTCTCTTGGTAGAACCGGAAAAGTACCCGAAGGAAATTGTAATCGACGACAGTCTGGAAGCAATGCAGGAGGTTGTCGGCGGGGATATTGAGGAATATATGCCCTATGACGATGATGTTGCAATCATCTGTAATGAGGAAGGAAAGATGAGAGGACTTCCGCTTAACCGTGCAGTTTATGTGCAGGACAATGATAAGAAAGAGATGGTAGATATTATCTGCGGCAAGTTCTTTATCTGTTATGCACCGCCTGAGAGTGAGAGTTTTCAGAGCTTGCCGGACGATATGATGAAGAAGTATAAGGAACAGTTCAAGCATCCTGAACGCTTTTCTAAGGATGTGGGCGGCAATATCGTGGCTGAACCTTTTAAGCCGAAATCAAAGGATTATGAGAGATAGTAGACTGAGAACGGGGCAACCCGGAGGAGATGTTTATTCTTAGCGAGCAGACCATTTGGATAAACACAGTTTCCCAAACGGTAAAAGGCTCGTTAGGGGTTGCCCCTAATACCCCGTGAGAAAGGAGAACTTGATTTGAGAGAGTTATTACTTATCGCCGCCGGAACACTGTTCGGCAGTTGTCTTGGCGTTACGATGATGTGCTTATTCCAGATTAACAAAGATTGCAGAATAAAGAGAAAGGAAGATACCGATTATGAGAAAGAGAAACATTCAGAAGATTGTACGCTTTAACCGCAAGGAAGCACAGGACTTGGCAGCAAAGGCAAAGAAGGCTTGTCTTTCCGAAGCCGGACTTATCCGTTTACTTATCAGAGGTTACGAGCCGAAAGAGAAACCCGATGACCGCTTCTATGATGTGATGAGGGAACTTTCCTCTATCGGTAATAACATCAATCAGCTTGCGGCTAAAGCAAATACGCTTGGTTTCATTGACGCACCTATGCTGAAGAATGAAGCTGCGAAGTGGAATAAGTTCCAGTCAGAGATTGAGAGGACATATCTTCGTCCAAATCAGAGCGAAATGAAATGGCAGTAACAAAGTTGTGGTCGGTAACAGAAAGGCTCGGTCAGGTCATTGACTATGCGACCAATCCGGAAAAGACTTCTGCAAAAATCAAAAGGGAGTTTTCGCCGGAACAGTATCAGGCTCTTGCAGATGTTATTGCTTATGCAAAGGACGAGGAAAAAACAGAGCGTGAGTTCTATGTTGAGGGTATCAACTGTAATGTAGCGATTGCCCGTGACCAATTCATAACGGTTAAGGAGCAGTACCAAAAGACAGACGGTATCCAAGCCTATCACGGATATTTGAGTTTCAAGGAAACAGATATATCTCCTGAGATGGCACAGAAAATCGGAATGGAATTTGCAAATGAAGTGTGGGGTGAAAGATTTCAGGTCGTTGTGACAACCCACCTGAACACAAAGCACCTGCATTGCCATTTTGTCATCAACTCTATTTCTTTTGTCGATGGCAAACATTTGTGGGGAGAGGAAAAAGCGTGGTTCAAATTCCGAAAAGTTGCAGACAGAATTTGTGAGAAGTACGGACTTTACTATGACCCGAATCCGAACCGCAGTAAGCAGTCGGATTATCTGACGATGAAAGAAAAGGCAGGTATGCCGACACGCTATTCGGTTGCAAAAGAAGCCATTGATTATGCTATCGACCATAGCAAGACCCTGAAAGAATTTCAGTTTGCTCTCAAGGAAATGGGATATGCCTATAACCTAAGTCCAAGCCGAAAATACTGGACGGTCATTCCAAAGGGATACGATAAGCCGATACGACTGAAAAATCTCGGAGCAGATTATACCAATGACCGGATTGTAGAGCGTATCAAAGAAAATCGTGACAGATGGGCAGAGATTGAGCCGTTCCAGAGGGCGACTTATAAACCAAGACAGTACCGTATGCAGACCAGAGGGCAGAAGCTGAAAAAGAAAGGCGGACTTTATGGGCTGTATCTGTATTACTGTTACAGACTCGGTTATCTGCCAAAGTATAAGAAACAGAATAACGCAAGGCTTCATTATCTTTTGAAAGATGATTTGATGAAGCTCGATAAGATTACTGATGAAGTAAGGCTGCTCGGACGAGAAAATATTTCCACGGACGAACAGCTTTTTTCATATAAGACTTCCTTAGAGGAGCAGATGAAAAATCTGATTGCCGGAAGAACACATCTCCGAAAAAAGATAAGAACAAATATTGATGATGGTCAGCTTCAGGCGGCAAAAGATGAAATCGCTTCTATCAATGGAGAATTGAAAAAACTCCGACGGGAAGTAAAACTCTGCGAGGATATTGCGGAGAGGTCAAAGGTTATGGAAGAAAACCTTGAGCATATCGAAACAGAGGAACAAAAACAGCAGAGAAAGGAGAAATCACGCTATGAACAACGGTGGTGACGCAGCAGAGCAGGTCGTTAGGCTTTCGCTTGAAGGCTTTGAAGTTGCTGCAAGATTAAGCGGTTCGGCGGCGAAGAATATCGCATTGCTTTTGGTATCGGTTCTGAAGCAGGAACAAAAGACGAAGGGCAAAGCAAGGCTTACCAATATGATTAAGTCAGGCAAGGAGCTGAAAGTCTTTTCCATTCCGCAAAAGGATTTGAAGAAGTTTACCGAACAGGCAAAACGCTATGGCGTTCTTTATTGTGTCCTCAGAGATAAGAACACAAAAGGAGAGAACGCTCCGGTAGATATTATTGCAAGAGCAGAGGACGCTTCTAAAATTCAGCGTATCGTTGAAAGATTTGAACTTGGCAAGGTGGATAAGGCTTCGATTGTCAGTGAAGCAGAGAAGGCTATCGCAGACCGTGAAGCGGTTGAGAAAGAAAAGCCGACTAAATCCAAGAGTGAAATCATTATGGAAGAAGCGGTCAGAAATCCAATGCAGAAAGAGGAGCGAGCAAACGCAAACCCCTCAGTCGCCAAAACAGACAAAAGCCCTCTGTCAAGGCAAAACTCAGAGCCGGTAGAAACGCAATCTGATAAGGGTGTTGCAAAGCCAGTGGAAAAGCCATCGGTCAAAGAGAAACTTGACCGTTACAAGGCACAGGCAAAACAGCAAAAAGAAGCAGAGCGTAAAGAGCCGGAGGTTAAGAAAGGCGGCAAGAATCCGCAGCAGAAAAACGGTCAGACGGTACACCGTCAGCCGAAGAAGAAACCCAAAACAAAAGAGAGGTAATTCACTATGACAAATGATTTCAAACCCGCAAAGGCTGGCGGTAATCAGCCAAGATTATCCAAAGAGGAGTATGCAGAAAAGAAGCGAGCAGAAAAAGAAAAAGTCTATCAGATGATTGATGATGCTGCCCGTGAGATTGTGAGTGACCCTGAGAAGTTCAAGAACTTTCTTGATACGCAGAGTCGAATGGACAGATATTCCGCAGCAAATGCTCTCCTTATTTACAGTCAGTATCCGCAGGCGACACAGCTTAAAGATTTTGATGATTGGGGTAAGGACAATGTGAAGATTACCAAAGGGGCAAAGAGTATTTCTATCCTTGAACCAGTGGAATACACAAGAACAGATGGTTCTCCGGGTATTTCCTACAATGTCAAAAAGGTATTTGATGTTACGCAGACAAATGGAAGAAAAGCTCCGGTAGTATCAGCAAACCGTGACCCGAAAGCACTTATCACGGCAATGCTTGATGTATCTCCGGTGGAGGTTGCGGCAACCGATGAACTTCCGTATCCGAATATGGCAGCTTTCTATAATAATGAAAAGCAGACCTTGTATGTGAAACGTAATGTGGGCGACAGCGTAGCAGTTGCTCAGTGTGTCGCTCAGGAACTTGGACACGCACAGCTTTCCATCAACAGCGAAAGTTACAGCCGCAGGGATATGGGCTTTCAGGCAGTGTGTATCGGATATATGATTTGCAAGAAGTATGGCGTAGATACACAGAATTTTGCAATTAACCGTATTCCGGAGGGACTGGCTTCCAAAGAGCCGAAAGAAATCCGTGCGGAGCTTTCCAAGACACGAAATGCAATGGCAGAAATTCACAGTCATATCTCTGATGAAATGTTCCGCAAGAAGCAGGAGCGTTCAAAGGACTATGAGAGATAACGGAGGGCAGATATGGAAAAAGAAAAACTCTACCACATTGCTTTGGACGATTATGAACACGGTGTTGTCATTCGCTCCTTAAACGATGAGAAAACAAAGTTGATGGAGGAAGGCAAGTCCGCAGACGCAGTAGACGACCTGCTTGTAAAAGTCGGAAATGCCCCATTGAAAAAGTTCAAAGTGATTGAAAGGAAACGCTCAGATGAAGCGAGATAATGACAGGCAGACTGCCATTATTTTATCCATTGTCGGTATCGTTCCGGTTATATGGCTGTCACTTCTGATTGCACCTTCCATAAGCGGAGGATTGCCGGAGATAGCAGCCAATCTTGCGACACTTTTTGATAATCCATTTTCCATAAAATTATGTGGGGACAGCTTAAAAACTGTCCTCATTTTGCTTTTATGCTATGGAATGGGTATCGGGATTTACTTTTCGACAAGAAAGAATTACCGCAGACGAGAAGAACACGGTTCTGCCAAATGGGGCAATGTCAGAGCCATTGATAAAAAGTACCGACAAAAGCCACTATCAGAAAATAAGCTGATGACTCAGAATGTGTGCATTGGACTTAATGCCAAGAAGCACAGACGAAATCTGAATACGCTTGTGTGCGGTGGCTCCGGTGCAGGTAAGACAAGATTTTATGCAAAGCCTAATATTATGAATGCTGCAAGAAACAGCTATGTGATATTAGACCCGAAAGGGGAAATCCTGCGAGATACGGGACATCTTCTTGAGAAGAAAGGCTACGAAGTGCGTGTGCTTGATTTGATTTCAATGGAGAAAAGCCATTGTTACAATCCGTTTGTATATTTGCAGAACGACAATGATGTGCAGAAGCTCGTAACCAATCTTTTCAAGAGTACCACTCCGAAAGGTTCACAGAGCAATGACCCGTTTTGGGATACGGCAGCGTCAATGCTTCTGCTTGCACTTGTATTTTATCTGCATTATGAAGCACCGCCGGAAGAACAGAATTTTGCAATGGTAATGGAAATGTTAAGAGCCGGGGCGATTGAGGACGAGGACGACCCAAGTCCTTCTCCGCTTGATAATCTGTTTTCAGATTTGATGATAGATAACCCTGACCACATTGCTTTGAAGTATTACCACTCTTATCATTCCGGCTCTTCCAAAACATTAAAATCCATACAGATAACCCTTGCAGCAAGGCTTGAAAAGTTTAACTTGGAAAGTCTTGCTGCTCTTACTTCTGCCGATGAACTGGATTTACAGTCACTCGGAGAGAAAAAGGTGACACTGTTTGCACTGATACCGGATAACGACTCCAGTTTCAACTTCTTGGTATCCATTCTTTACACACAGCTCTTTCAGCAGTTGTTTTATGCAGCCGACCATATCCACGGCGGCTGTCTGCCGATGCCTGTTCATTTTATGATGGACGAATTTGCCAATGTTTCACTGCCGGACGACTTCGACAAGATACTGTCGGTTATGCGTTCCCGTGGTGTATCGGTAAGCATCATCTTACAGAACTTGGCACAGCTTAAAGCCTTGTTTGAAAAACAGTGGGAGAGCATTGTAGGTAACTGCGATGAATTTCTTTACCTCGGTGGAAATGAGCAGTCAACCCATAAATATGTGTCGGAGCTGTTGGGCAAGGAAACCATTGATACCAACACGTTCGGAAAAAGTACCGGAAGAAGCGGTAACTATTCCACCAACTATCAGATTAGCGGCAGAGAGTTACTTACCCCTGATGAGGTGCGTATGCTCGATAATCAGTTCGCTATTTTATTTATCCGTGGGGAAAGACCCATTATGGATTTTAAATATGACATTATGAAACACCCGAATGTGGCACTTACCACAGACGGAAAGGCAAGTTCTTATAAGCACGGAGAAGTCACAAAAGATATTGCTTCGATTGCCATTTGGGACATTGACCCTGCAACACTTCCTGAAAAGGAAATGGAAGAAACGAACTGGGAACTTCTTTCCGATGAGGAGATGGAAGCTCTGTTCATAAACAATCAAACAAATTAAATTTTGGAGGTATTCAACTATGACTATTTTTAAGAAAAAAGCAACTGACATTCAGGAAACAAAGAAACTGCCTATGACCGGAAAGGTTAAGAAAGGCTTCCGTGCTTACTGCACAATGGTCATTATCGGTGCGTTGGCACTTGGAATGACAACGACTGCATTTGCAGCGAATGACCCGCTTACCGTAGTCAACAATCTGTCTGACTTTATCTTCGGACTTATCCGTGCTATCGGTATGATTTTGCTCGGCTTTGGTATCGTGCAGGTCGGTCTTTCACTCAAATCTCACGACCCTTCTCAGAGAGCCAATGGCTTCCTGACTCTTGCGGGCGGTGTCATTATCACTTTTGCGAAAGAAATCCTTACTCTTATCACAGGCTAAGATAAGAGTTACACAGTTATCGAGGGGTGTGCCAAGTTAAGGTACACCCCTTAATTGTAAGGAGGTGCTTTGAATGAGTGATAACTGGGTAGTTCAAAATCTTGAAAATGCCCTTGAAACTTGGAATGAAAAACTGTCGGAAATATGGACGCTCATCACAACTACACCGCAGAACTTTAAGGGCGGGAATATCTGGAAGGTTATCGTTGACATCAATGGTGCAGTTCAGGCTATCGGGCTTGCCTTACTTGTATTGTTTTTCGTGATAGGTATGGTAAAGACCTGCGGAAGTTTTACAGATGTGAAGAAACCGGAACACGCACTGAAACTCTTTGTTCGTTTTGCACTGGCGAAAGGTGTTATCACATACGGAATGGAGCTTATGCTTGCTTTATTTAATATCGTGCAAGGGACAATTTCAACCATTATGAATGCTGCCGGATTTGGAACTCCGGAACAGACGACCTTACCCGCAGAGATGGTAACGACCATAGAGGATTGCGGATTTTTTGAGAGTATCCCTTTGTGGGCGGTAACGCTTATCGGAGGATTATTTATCACGGTGCTGTCGTTCATTCTGATAATGACGGTGTACGGAAGATTTTTCAAGTTGTATATGTACACAGCACTTGCACCGATACCGCTTTCCACATTTGCAGGAGAACCGACACAGAATGTCGGTAAGAGTTTTATCAAGAGCTATTGTGCCGTTTTACTTGAGGGAGCAGTCATCGTACTTGCTTGTATTATTTTCTCCGTATTTGCTTCATCGCCACCAGTAGTGAATCCTGACGCAGCAGCAGTTACGCAGGTGTGGGCATATATCGGGGAATTGGTATTTAATATGCTTGTTCTTGTCGGTGCAGTAAAAATGTCTGACCGTATTATCCGAGAGATGATGGGACTTTAAGGAGAGATTTTGAGATGAACCAAAGAGATTGTAAGAAATGCGTTTACTATGGCGGTAAACGAAAAGGCAAAGTCTTTTGCCTGAATGATAAATGCGTGAGGGAGAAAGACCAAAACCGCAGGAAAGGAAACAGATATGGAAGTAAAAATTAACCGAGAAATCAGAAATTATACAGAGTCAATGTTTTTTGGACTGTCGCTCAGACAGTTCATTTTTTCTGTTCTCGCTTGTGGCGTTGCGGTAGGACTGTATTTCTTGCTCAGACCGTATGCTGGCACGGAAACCGTATCGTGGGTGTGCATTTTGGGTGCTGCCCCGTTTGCGGCACTTGGCTTTGTGAAGTACAACGGTATGACCGCAGAAAAAGCAATCTATGCGTGGATAAAATCGGAGTTTTTGATGCCGAAGAAGCTGGTGTTTCACTCCACCAATGTGTATTACGAACTGATGAAGCCAAGCATTGAACAGAAACAGAAGGAGGTATTGAAGTCAAATGATTAAGACTCTTACGAACCTGTTTAAGCAGGATAAAGAAAAATTTGTTGTACCGAAAGGGGTGCAGGACATGATTCCCGTAGCAGCTATCTTTGATGATGGCATTTTCAAAGTGGGAAAGGATAAATATTCAAAGACCTACCGCTTTACGGATATTAACTATGCAGTTGCGAGCCGTGAGGATAAGGAAGCGATGTTTCTTGAATATTCCGAACTTCTGAACTCTCTTGACAGTGGTGCAACGACAAAAATCACAATCAATAATCGTCGGCTCAACAGACTGGATTTTGAGCAGACAATCCTTATTCCGACAACCGGAGATAATCTGGACGAGTATCGAGAGGAATACAACAAAATGCTTCTTGATAAGGCAACGGGGGCAAACTCTATTGTTCAGGATAAGTATATTACCATTTCCATCAACAAAAAGAGTGTGGAGGACGCAAGAACTTATTTTGCCCGTGTCGGTGCAGATTTGATTGCTCACTTCGGCAGGCTTGGAAGTAAGTGTGTGGAACTGGAAACAGACGAAAGACTTCGTATTTTCCACGACTTCTATCGTGTGGGAGAAGAAAGCTCTTTCCACTTTGATATTAAGGAAACAAGAAAAAAGGGACACGATTTTAAGGATTATATCTGCCCCGACACAATGGAATTTGAAAAGGACTATTTCAAGATGGGAAACCGTTATGGAAGAGTCCTTTTTCTTCGTGAATATGCGTCCTATATCAAAGACAGTATGGTAGCGGAACTTACGGATATGAACAGAAATCTGATGATGTCCATTGATATTGTTCCCGTTCCAACGGATGAAGCAGTAAAGGAAGCAGAGAACCGTCTGCTTGGTGTGGAAACCAATATCACAAACTGGCAGCGTAGGCAGAATGCCAATAACAACTTCTCTGCAACTGTTCCGTATGATATGGAGCAGCAGAAGAAAGAAATGAAAGAGTTCCTCGATGACCTTACGACCCGTGACCAGAGAATGATGTTCGCTGTTATCACAATGGTTATTACAGCAGACAGTAAGGAACAGCTTGAGAATGATACGGAAGCGTTGCTTACCACAGCAAGAAAACATCTTTGCCAGTTTGCAACACTGAGATTTCAGCAGGTAGATGGACTCAACACGGTAATGCCGTTTGGAACAAGAAAGATTGATGCCTTCAGAACACTTACAACAGAGAGCCTTTCGGTATTTATCCCATTCAGGGTGCAGGATATTTTCCACGAGAACGGTATCTATTACGGTCAGAATGTTATCAGCAAAAATATGATTATCGCAGACCGTAAGCAGCTTTTGAATGGTAACTCCTTTATTCTCGGTGTATCTGGTGGCGGTAAGTCATTTGCGGCAAAGGGAGAAATCATCAATCAGGTGCTTTCTTCAGATGCGGATATTATCATTATCGACCCTGAACGAGAGTATTCACAGCTTGTCAATGCGATGGGCGGAGAAGTAATCAATATTTCTGCTACTTCCGACAATCACATCAATGCAATGGATATGAATAAGGATTACGGCGACGGTGCAAACCCTGTCATTTTGAAATCTGAGTTCATTATGTCCCTTTGTGAACAGCTCATCGGCGGAACAAATCTCGGAGCGAAGCAGAAGTCTATCATTGACCGTTGTACGGCAAGCGTGTACCGCAGTTATCAGCAGAATGACTATCAGGGACATATACCGACCTTGCAGGATTTCAGGGCAGAACTTTTGCAGCAGGACGAACCAGAAGCAAAGGAACTGGCACTTGCCATTGAACTTTTTACACACGGTTCTCTGAATACCTTTGCAAAGCAGACGAATGTGGATACCAATAATCGCCTTATCTGCTATGACATTCTTGATTTGGGTAAACAGCTTATGCCGATTGGTATGCTTGTTGTCCTTGACTCTATCCTGAACCGTATCACACAGAACCGTGCAAAGGGTAAGAACACCTTTATCTTCATTGATGAGATTTATCTTCTGTTCCAGCACGAATACTCTGCAAACTTCCTCTTTACCTTGTGGAAACGTGTGAGAAAATACGGTGCATACGCAAGTGGAATCACTCAGAATGTCGATGACCTTTTGCAGAGCCACACAGCGAGAACAATGCTTGCAAACTCAGAGTTCATCATTATGCTGAATCAGGCTTCCACAGACAGGCTTGAGCTTGCAAAACTTCTGAATATTTCCGACCTTCAGATGTCCTATATCACGAACGTGGAAGCAGGACACGGACTTATCAAGGTGGGAAGTTCGCTTGTACCGTTTGCAAACAAATTCCCTAAGAACACGAAACTTTATAAACTGATGACGACCAAGCCGGGCGAAGCGTAAGGAGGGATTTACAATGTCTAAAATTCAATTTCGCAATGCTGCACACAGAGATTTTGTATTGGAAAATCTGGATAAGTGCAAAGTCAACGACTGCTATCACAGAGCATTTTTCTATGTGATGGGTATTTCAGAAGAAACGAGAATGAACATCGGAAAGATGTTTGATTTTAAGAGGGACTGCATCATACCGGAAGGTATGCACGGCGGTTGGCAGACAAGTGGCACAGTCAAGGTCTGCCACCTTGCCTTTAATCTCTGGAATGGATTTACGGAAGAAGGCAGGGAAAATCTCTATACACCGGAGGAACTGTTCTGTTGTGGATATGCTCCGTATTTCATGGAGGGTATCAAGTTGAGGTATCCGGAGTATTGCAGAGATTTGACTCCACCTAAGAGAAACGATATGGAAAGGTAAGAGAAAATGAGCAGAAAAATCTATATTATTATTGTGATGGTGTTTACGGTAGTGTTGTCTGTAAGCACCTTCTTTATTATCCGTAATCACATTGACTCTGCCAAGCAGAATGAAGTCTATGATAACCTTGCGGAGATTGTAGAGGACGAGCCGCCAAAGGAAAATGAGGGCGTGACGTTTTCGGAAGATAAGGACTATCTTGCGGAATATTTTGAACTTTATCGGCAGAATGAGGATATGGTGGGTTGGATAAAGGTTGAGGATACCAATATCAACTATCCGGTCGTGCAGTCTGCAAATGAGCCGAACTTCTACCTAAAGCACAAGTTTGATAAGACCTATTCCGCTTATGGCTGTCCATATGTGCAGGAAAATTGTGATGTGCAGAAACCTTCAGACAACATCATTATATACGGACACCATATGAATGACGGCTCGATGTTTACGGGACTGGTGAAGTACAGAAACAAGAGCTTTTGGGAAGGTCATAAGACGATTACCTTTGATACACTGACGGACAGACACCAGTATGAAGTGATTGCAGTCTTTAAGACAGTCGTTTATACAGACAGCTCCGATAGCTTTAAGTATTATGAGTTTACGGACGCAGAAAATGCGGCAGAGTTTGATGCGTATGTTGCTAAGTGCAAGGAACTTTCTTTGTATGATACCGGAGTATCGGCAGAGTATGGCGACAAGCTTATTTCTCTTTCTACTTGTGAATATTCAAGAAACAATGGCAGGCTTGTTGTTGTCGCTAAGAGAGTGGATTAAACCCCACTCTCTATTATTTTTCGAGAAAGGAGGAAACCGATGGCTGATATAAAAACAAGAGATACAAGCAAAGGTACAATCAAGACCATAAATAAGGCAGCAGTTGCCACGGAGCGAATGAAGAAAGCCTATGTGATGACGAAAGATAAGGCAGAACATTCCACGAATGCTTCGGAAAGTTCCGCAGAGGAATATGCTTCTGATAAAATCGAAGCGGCAACGGATAGGACTGTTCACGAAACAGCATACCGTGCAGATAAAGTCGGCAGATGGGGTGTGCGTGAAACAAGACAGAATTATCAGAAAGCCAAAACGGGAATTGAGAATTTCAAGACCAAGCGTGCAGAGAAACAGCTTCAGAAACAATCGGTCAATCCTGTCGGAAAACAGAGCATCCGAACTCTGGAGCGTACGGAGAAAACAATTAAACAGTCTGCAAGGTCGGCAGGAAATACGACAGTCAAGACCGTATCGAAAGGTGCAACCAATACTGTTCAAAGGTCGGTCAAGACCGCAGAACAAACGGCAAAGACTTCTATTAAGACCACAAAAGAAGCTGCCATTATAGCACAGAAAACAGCAAAAACAACAGCCAAAGCAACACAGAAAGCGGCTCGGACGGCAAAGAAAGCGGCGAAAGCCACAGCAGATACCGTCAAAGCCACAGCGAAAGCTACTGTTGCGACAGTCAAAGCGATTATTGCAGGGACAAAAGCACTTGTAGCAGCAATCGCCGCAGGCGGTTGGATAGCGGTGCTGATTATTATGATTGTCGTGGTGTTTGGTGCTGCCGTAGCAATGTTCGGAGGAGGGAGTGACAGTAATTCCTATACTCCGGTAAGTGCAGAGGTAGAAGCCTATGAACCCATCATACAGAAGTATGCCAAAGAGTACGGCATTCCTGAGTATGTAGAACTTATCAAGGCGGTTATGATGCAGGAAAGCGGCGGCAGAGGACTTGACCCTATGCAGGCAGCAGAGGGAAGTTTCAATACAAGGTATCCGCACGAACCTAATGGAATTAAAGACCCTGAATATTCTATCCAGTGTGGAGTTCAGGAATTGAAAGCGGCTCTTACTTCGGCAGAAGTGGAAAGTCCGATAGATATGGAGCATATCAAACTTGCCTTGCAAGGCTACAACTTCGGTAATGGGTATATTTCTTGGGCAAAAACAAAGTATGGCGGTTATTCTTATGCCAATGCAGTGGAGTTTTCCACTCAGCAGGCACAAAGGCTTGGTTGGGATAGTTATGGAGATACCCAATATCCGGCTCACGTTCTGAGATACTATCCGTATGGGCGAGCCTTTACTGCCGGAGGTAATCAGGCGATTGTTGAGGTTGCCTTGACACAGCTAGGCAATCAGGGCGGACAACCTTACTGGAGCTGGTACGGCTTTAATAGTCGAGTGGAATGGTGTGCCTGCTTCGTATCTTGGTGTGCTGACCAATGCGGGTATATTGAAAGCGGACTTGTTCCGAAATTTGCAGGTTGCGTGGATGGTGCAAACTGGTTTAAGTCAAATGGAAAATGGAAAGACCGCACTTATGAACCAAAGGTAGGAGATATTATCTTCTTTGATTGGGAAGGCGACGGTACAACAGACCACGTTGGTATCGTAGAGAAGTGTGAGAATGGCACAGTTTATACCGTAGAGGGCAACTCAGGCGACGCCTGCAAGCAAAGACAGTACGCAGTCGGAAGCAGCAATATCTATGGATACGGTATTCCGGCATATTAAAAATTCCAGACGGTGTCTGGAAAATTGAAAAGATGGCTGCTCAGTTGAGTAGCCATCGGGTACATAGGGATTGAATAATAGGTGTTTGTAAAAAGTGACAACTATAGCTTGAAATGAGGCGTTGCAACACACACATCTTGAAAAAATGAACATGATGTGATAAAATAGTATCCGTGTAACTGTAACTAAGAATGAAGTGTACAGCAAAGGAGCGTTACAGATGAAAATAAGCTATAATAAGCTTCGTAAACTTATGATTGATAATCAGATGAATAGACAGGATTTAATGCGTGCAGCAGATATTTCATCATCTGTTGCAACAAAGTTTAATAAAGATGAAACGGTATCTATGGAAGTGCTGATGAGGATTTGTAAGGTGTTCCATTGTGATATCGGGGATATTTGTCAAATTATAGAGGATTGATATGACAGTTCGGATAGGATGGGACGAGTATGAAGTAGCATTGTTGATAGATGCTTGTAACAGAATTCGTGACAATAAAATTGATAAAGCAGAGTGCGTACATAAATTATCAAATTTGCTTAGACAACGTGCAAAGGCAAATGGGATTAACATAGATGAAGTGTTTCGCAATGAAAACGGAATTGCACTTCAGATGACAAAAATGGAGTATCTCTTGACAGATGGGAAAAAAGGATTACCGGGAGCTAGTAAGTTATATATTGAAATGGCAAAAATGAGCAAATTAAATTCAGATGAATTTGAGAAAATACTCATACTTGCAAAAGAACAAATAGGATACAAGGAGGCTATGAATAATATGAATACAAGAGAAAAATTTATTCAATGGCTTTCATCTAATCCAATAAGCAAATATAGTTCTAATACAATAGTTAATGCACTTGATGAAGGTTCGGAGTATTGCTGCTCTCGTAGCTTGAGTAAAGTGAGCTTTTGGGATATGAATAATAAAAATGAATTTATAACCGTTGCATCAAAGCTCCTTGGAATGAAAATATATAGGTTGATGCATAAAAAGACAGCAATTGTTCTTGATAAAGCAGTACCTTTATATAAGAAATTTTTGCAGCAAAGCGAAAAGAGGTCTGGCATAAAGATTCCTGATGTAGAAATCTCAACAGAGGGTTCAGGCGACAATGTTGAAGCTAAAGATAACCAAAGTTCGGACAGTAAATATTCTCAAATCTATCAGAAACTTTATTATATTTCCAAGGTATACGATGACCCCAATGGAATGACTTTAGAAAAAATAATGTCCATGTTAGGCAATGGTACTGATGAGGAATTGGTAATAAGTATTCTAAATGATGTATCTTGGGCAACAAAATTGGCGGATGATATTTATTCGTTTGGGAAAAATGCCAATTCAGTTTTACGGGAACAGGTACAACCATATAAGATAGAAGAAAAGGACATAGTTACAGATGGTCAATTTTTCGACTTTTTGTATAATTATGAGAAAATGGCAGAAGCTTCGTGCCGAAGTTATGTTTCAGCAATAAGAACAGCCGAGGAATATGCAAAAAATCATAATTATGCCTCGCACATGATTTATGATTGTGGTTTTGAAGACGCATCAACGCTGATTCGAGAGCTCATGGGAGATAATGAGTTTCTGGAGTTTAATGCTAAGCAGCATAACCGATTTAGAGCAGCATTTAAGAAATACTTAAAAATGGGAGGTCAACTTCCTGCAAAAGAAAGAAAATGTATTGTGTTTCTGTTACGGAAACAAGGTCACGAATCCGAGAACAGATGAAAGGTTTTTCCTTCCCTATTTGGGTAATCAAGTATGTGCTTGACGATAAGACTTTTAAGACAGATAAAGATGTCGTTTCAAAACTTATTGATAACTATTGTGGCATTGCGAATAACAAGAACATGGAAGGCGAGAAGTCTGATAATGACATTGCTCTTACTATTGGGAAATTATGCTTAGATAATGAGGGCGTTGTAGATGACTTGAAGAGTATACTCACAAAGGACAATTGCAAATCTGGTATGCTTGAGTATTTAAAATTATACGATGGAGGGAAACTTCCTGCTGTTGCTGAAAAAATCAATGACGGCGGTCAGTATATCAATCAGTTGCAATATAAATTCAGCTCAGATGCTGCCAATTGGGTATGGAATACAGATACAGTCAATGCAAAAATAGATGAGCTTATTTGTGAATATGAAATTATTGAAATAAGCAATGGTGTTTTATCTAAAAATGCAACCTATATGGAAGCGATTCGTGCATGGGTTGATAAGATTGGTCAGATTCGATTAGCTTATTCAATGATTAAAAATGAGCTTGGCGATAGCAAAGCATTTTATGAGATGCTTTACAACCTGTATAAGCAAAGAAATCTTCTTGATTCACAAAAGAAGCCATTTCTTGATTTACTTCGTGAGAATATAGAAAACTTTAAGTATTTTATGGGCTCACAGAGCAGTTTATTTATTAAAGCGTGTAGTTTCTATTTAGACGACCTTTCAGAGGAAGATGTTAAGTCCATTCTTGATGATGATACATATGGATTTGGAGGTTCTTATTTACTTGAGCGAGATAAGTATACCGGCAAGGTTCAAAAAGCAGTCGATTTATATAAGAATGCTCAGTTGTATACTCAACTTAAAAAGAAATGGAACGATTTGACCGATACTGATTCACCATATATGTGGTCGAATAAGTATCATATGCCTATCCTTGCCATGGTTCCCGATGATGAAGTCGCAACAGCAAGAAAGGTATTTGGAGCTATAAATTCTAAAACTAAAGATGAGAATACCATTACAACAGCACTAGACTATCTTGATAAAATGACCTATGTGCAGAAATTGAATAATAAAGAAGATAGAGATAAAGCATTTAGAGATGTTTTCCTTGAAGAGTTCTCTGAACTGTTTGATGATGTTGATGAAGTTAGAACTTACCTTCAGAACCATATCTCAGATTCGCCGTATCATTGGCTTGGAAATAAAGCGGTTACAGCAAAGATTAAGACGATGGCTAATGCAAAATATAATGAGTCAGGGTATGGAAAAGCAAAAAAAGTAATAGACGAAATGCCAGCTGAACAGGTAAAAGAATATCTGAAGAAAATGATAGAAGATAATTTTGTTGTTGGGTTGGAAATCATAAAGAAACAAAAGTGATTCGGAGGATAAAACATATGAATCTGGATGACACAAAAAAGAGAGTTCAAAAATATCTGAACTCTAATAAAAGATATCCTTTGATTGTTGATGTTCAAACAAGGGAAGATTTAGCAAATATAGCAGAATATTTTAAGGTGGGTAGTAACAAGTTCCCGGCTATAGAGGAGTTTTGCAACCAAGATGAGGCAATAAAACTGGATGAGTTATACGCATCTGTATCAAGTAACAGTGGTAATACATTTATAACCGGATTGTCTGGATTCCTTATGCTATTTGGAGAAAATGTGGCAAAGCAGGCTTTAAAAACACTGATTACAACAAGCATTTCTGGTCATGTTGTAATTATTACATATCAATGTGAGAAATATCTCAGATTTACAGATCCTAGAATATCTGAGAGCGGAAGATTGGTTATCGTTGATGGAAATCCTGACAATATTTGCAATATAAATTTCATTTCTCCGACGCTCTCCGATATTTTTACGGATTCATATAGTGGGATACAGAACATTGGAACAGCCATAGATAGTTGCTTCAATAGAGATGCATATATTGCAACAGCAATAGATAAAAGCTCTTTTGCTGAATCAGTCTTTCATATTTCACAAGTAAATAATAGTTATGATATTCTCCGAAATAAAGATTCAAGAACAGGAATTGTTCCTCAAGCATGTGGATTGCCGGAACAATGGGATTATGTGCTCCATCAAATGGGAAAATCAGGAACGTGGACTACGGTTATTGTAGACAATTTTGGGTCAGAAAATAATCTTTTACATGTAATAAGAGAATATCCGAAATTTGACGTTGAAAAGAGATGGCTTTACTATATTGCACTTCTGATTTGCGGTGTTAAGAATAATGATTACCTTAAACTTGCGTTAAATAAGACGTCAAAATCCAGTGAATTGATAAAGAATATTTTTCGGTCTGTACTTGATATTGATTGGAAGAGTGAAAACTATCAGAAATTGTATAGGCAAAGAAAAAGTTTAATTAGTGAGCTGAAAAAGCCATTGCCTGAGACGATAGATTTTTGTAAAATTTTATCAACCAAAGGAGAAGATGAAATTTACTATCTGACAGATTTAACACAACCGGAAAAAGAAAAAATCATCAAATGGCTTAGCAATTATGGTGTGAAGTATTCAAAGGATGAGTTGGTTTCTATTTTGATGAATGTCTATCCCGATTTAGCGTATTATTTGTCAAGTTATAGATATAGAAATGAATTTTTGAATACCTATTTTGAGAATTACAAATATCAAAAGATAACAAATCGTATTCTGCCATCTTTTGATAAAGTTGTTGAAGAGCAGGCAATAAAAATGGATTTTGTTACAATCTTAAAACCACGTACAGCCTATGTAGATAAACTTGATACACAAAATGCACAAGTATTTTTTGTTGATGCAATGGGAGTTGAATACTTAAGCTTTATTCAACAGAAGTGTAGCGAATACGGACTTTCGGCAAATATATCTTGTGCAAGATGCGAGTTGCCATCATTAACTGTATTTAACAAGGAATTTGTAGATGTGTTAAAAGATAAAGGATGTCTAATATCAGATATAAAGGATTTAGATGATATTAAGCATCATGGCAAAGATAGCTTCGACTATGAGAAAGAAAAAACACCAATTTACCTCATAAAAGAGCTCGAAATAATAGATGATTTATTGACGAAAATTAAAGCAAGCATACTTGCTGGGTCATATAATAAAGCAATTATTATTTCTGACCATGGTGCTAGCCGACTTGCTGTCCTTCATGAAACTGAAAATATATGGAATATGGAGACAAAAGGCGAGCATTCAGGAAGATGTTGCAAGATAAGTGAAATTGACGATAAACCAGATTTTGCAATTGAAGAGTCTGGATACTGGATTCTGGCGAATTATGACAGATTTAGGGGAAGCCGACGTGCAAATGTAGAAGTACACGGTGGAGCTTCTATGGAGGAAGTTGCGGTTCCAATTATTGAAATTACACAAAAAGCATCTAATATAGAAGCCTTTATCGTCGATGAATCAAGAGTTTTAACATTAGGTGCAAAGGAATACGCAATCATTAAAATTTATGTTGGAATTAGAAGTAATAATATTTCCATTAAATTGGATGGTAATTATTACAATGCTGAAGAAACTGCTGAACCTTATATATACAGCATAGAATTGAAAAATTACAGCAAAAAAGGCAAGTTTTCTATTGATATCCTTGATGGTGGCAGTGTTCTCGCATCTGGACAGCAGTTTGAAATTGAGAAAAAGGGAATGTCACAGAATAATATGTTCGATTTTTAGAGGTAAAAATAAATGACTGATAAACTTAGAGACTATTTTGATGAAATGGTTGTTTATAAAGATTTAAAAAATAATAATTTCTTTTCTTCTCTTGGACTTCCTGCATTTTTAAGAGATTATCTTTTGAAAATGTTCAGCGATGATTTTGGGAATTTTGATGTGGATGAAGTATCTGCATTTGTTAAGAAGTTCATACCCAAAAAAGAGGATTGGATGAGTATAAAAAATAAAATCATCTATGAGAATGAAAGTGTTCAAATCCTGACAAAAATTTCCGTAGATATCAATATAAAGACCGGAGAAATATCATTTGCTATTCCTGATTTTGGAGTTACTGAAAAGGAAACTTTGATTGAACCGGCTATTTGGGATGTCTATAAAGAAGATTTGATAAATACAGGAGAAACTTGGGGAATTATAAAATTAGGATATCGTCAACCTGACGATACAGTAAAGCCAAAGATTCCGGGAAAAATAAAGTTGACTGGTTTCAAGAATTTTCGCCCTTATACGGTAGATGTTGAGTATTTTAAAGAAATGAGGTCAAACTTTGAAACGGATGAATGGATAGATATCTTATTAGGAGCTATCGACTATAATGCTGACGGATATGAAACGAAACTTCAAAAGCTGACAATGCTTACTAGACTATTGCCGTTTGTAGAGAAAAGAATAAACCTTATTGAACTAGCTCCTAAGGGAACTGGAAAAAGTTATGTTTTTGGTCATATCAGTAAAAACGGCTTGCTGACAGACGGTGGAAAAGTTACCCGTTCAAAAATGTTTTATGATGCTAACAGAAGAAAACCGGGTTATATTTGTGGTCCGGACTATGTAGCGATTGATGAAGTAAAGCTTGTAAATTTCGGCGACGAAAATGAAATGCGTTCCATACTTCAAGGATATCTTGAGTACGGTACATTTAATTCCAATGGCTATAATGGAGAATCGGATGCTGGTGTAGTATTCCTTGGTAATATAAAAGAAGAAAACATGGATGAGTATGGTTATATGTTAGGAGAATTACCTACGTTGTTTCAGGAAACGGCACTTCTTGACCGTATTCACGGATTCGTTAAAGGGTGGGATATACCTAGAATGAATGATGGTCTTAAACTAACCGGATGGGCACTTAACTCTGAATATTTCTGCTCTATTCTTCATGAACTCAGAAATGATATGAGTTATCGTGCCATTGTGGAAAAGATTGTAGAAGTTCCCGAGCATGCGGATACTCGTGATACAGAGGCAATTAAAAGGTTGGCAACTGCATATTTAAAGCTGCTGTTTCCAAATGTTAGAAATGAGTTTGATGTTGACAAGATGGAATTTAGAGACTACTGTTTAACGCCAGCTATGAAAATGCGAAGAATTATCAAACTTCAGCAAGGCATGATTGACAGTGAATATAAAAATAAAGATGTTCCATGTTTAATGGTGAGAGAATAATGAGTAAAGAGTGTATTGCTTGTGGAAAAAAGCAATTGGATAAAGATACTGTAGGCATAAACAAAAAGCTTCTTGGAAAAGACATTGCCAATTTTTATTGTATGGACTGTTTGGCTGATTTTTTAGGATGTACTGTTGATGATTTGCTGGACAAAATAGAAGAATTTAAGGATGAAGGGTGTACACTTTTTAAATGAGGAATAGCTATGAAGCATTTTATATACGCTGATAATGCAGCAACAACAAAATTGGATAAAGATGCATTTAATGCAATGCTTCCATGGCTTCAAGAAGAATATGGCAATGCGTCGCAACCATATTCATTTGCACGTAAACCGAAAAAAGCCTTGATGGAAGCTAGAACTTTAATTGCAGAATGCATCGGTGCTCAACCAGATGAAATTTATTTTACGTCAGGAGGCACGGAAAGTGATAACTGGGCAATAAAGGGGATTGCTGAGAAGGGGAAAAAACATCATACAATTGCAACGCAGATTGAACATCATGCAATCCTGAATGCCTGTAGAAGATTAGAACACTTTGGATTTCAAGTGGATTATCTTCCAGTTGACAAACAAGGTGTTGTATCATGCGAAGATTTAGTGAAATTTATAAAAGGTAATACTGAGCTGATTTCTGTAATGATGGTTAATAATGAAATTGGAACGATTGAACCAATAAAAGAGTTAGCAACCGTAGCTCATGATAACGGTATTTTATTTCATACAGATGCAGTTCAGGCAGTTGGGCATATTCCAATTGATGTCAGTGACTTATGTGTGGATATGCTTTCTGCCTCGGCACACAAATTTAACGGACCAAAGGGAATTGGTTTTTTGTACATTAAGAGAGGTACAAAAATATCTTCATTTGCAGATGGTGGTGCTCAGGAATTCCATAAGCGTGCAGGAACTGAAAATATTGCTTCGATTGTAGGAATGTCCATTGCATTGAAAAAAAGTTGCGATGAAATGGAAAAAGTGAATAAAAAACTACTTGCTTTAGATGAAGCATTTAACGATGTTCTTTTGAAGTCTAAGATAGATTTTATTAGAAATGGTTCTAATAATCATGTTCCGGGGAATATAAATTTGTCTATCCGCAGAACGAGTGGGGAAATGTTACTGCATCGTTTGGATTTGATGGGAATTTGTATATCAACGGGTTCGGCTTGTGATTCTGTAAATACAGAAGTCTCGCATGTTATTAAGGCAATCGGAGTACCATCTGAGTATTCAGAAGGCACTATTCGTATTTCGTTTGGTAGAGACAATACAGAAGAAGACGCAATTATGATTGCAAAGGCTCTAGTTAAAGTCATTAAAGGATAAGATGGATTCATAAGGAAAGTAATTGGTAAATTACACGGACATATCATTTACTTTAATTAACCACATTTTGGGATATAAGTCTGACACAATGAAACTGGTCAAAACATATAAGGCGGAAAAGAACAGTGCAAGCTTCGGACAGATGCTTTACTGCCCTTATGATTATGATAAAGTAAGATTGATTGTAAAGAAAATGACTGACTAGATGAGTTCTGGGTTTGAATGATAAGAGAATTTGACAATGACAGATGGAACGGTTATCCCTATATGACGAATGAGAGAGTTAGGGAGAAGTGTTTGGAGATATGTAGGAGTAGTTCAGAAAGGAAATCAATGGAATCAAAACCAAGGATTTTATATTTACAAAAGATACTGCTTGAGAGAACAGATGAGGAAAATATGCTTTCCACAACGCAGTTAATCAATATATTAAATGATGAATATGGGATATCTGCTCATAGGACTACCATAACAAAGGATATTGCGGCTCTTCAGGAGTTTGGAATGGATATTGTTGTTATTCATTCCACTCAAAGTAAATACTTTGTGGCAAGCCGTAAGTTTGAGCTACCTGAGCTGAAACTGTTGATTGACGCAGTAGAATCATCCAAATTTATTACGAGTAAGAAAAGCGACGCACTGATTGAGAAGATACATACAATGACAAGTGCAGGGCAGGTGGCAAAACTCAGGAGAAACAACTATGTTGTTAATCGAATAAAGCCGGACAACGAGCAGATTTATTATATTATTGACACGATAAATGAAGCCATAAATAGCGGCAAGCAGATTTCATTTCAGTATTATGACTATACAGGACTAAAGAAGAAAGTTCTTAAGAATAAAGGCGAGGTGTATAAGCTCAGTCCGTATAAACTTATCTGGTGTGGGGACTATTATTATGTTCTCGGATATTCTGAAAAGCAGAGAAAAGTTATAAATTTTAGAGTAGACCGCATTGCATTGAGACCAGATATACTTGCTAAGGATATTATTCCTATGCCCGATGATTTTGATATTGAGAATTTTACAAAAGAAGTGTTCTTTATGTTCTCAGGAGAGAAAGTTCTTGTGGATTTGCGGTGTGATAACAGCCTGATGAAAACAATGGTTGACCGTTTCGGAGAAGATGTGACAACCCTTGCGTATGATATGACTTCTTTCAGAGTACAGACCGAAGTATCAGCCAGTCCTACCTTTTTCGGTTGGGTGTTTGGCTTTAATGGAAAAGTACAGATACTTGCACCGGAAAGTGTGAAAGAACAGTACAGACAGATGATTGCAAAAGCCGATGAGGATATGCAAGAGAGTGAGTAGTGATTCGTAAATGATTTAGAATTTGTGTGAAAAATCAATTATTATGAATATGAAAATGATATGTTTTTAAATTGTGCAGACGGTCTGCACAATTAGGAAGGAGTCAATATGCTTACACCGTCAAATCAATATTTGCAGGCAGTAGAAGAAATAAATGATTATGTCAATCAGGCTAAATGCAGAGCTTCTGTCAGTGTAAATAGTGAGATAATGAAAACAAATATATTTATTGGAAATGTTATTATCCGCAATTCTGAGTGGGGAAATAAATTTGTGGAAAATCTGTCTAAGGATATGAAGATGAGATTTCCAAGTGCAAAAGGTTATTCTGTCAGAAATTTAAAATATATGAAGAAATTTGCACAGATTTTTACGGAAGATGATGTAGATGAGTACGGATTGGGAAGAATTACTTGGAGTCATCATCAGATATTGATGAGTAAAGTGTCAAATCGAGAAGAATATATATGGTATCTGGAAAAAACTTTGGAACATAAGTGGTCAGTTGATGATTTGAATTCCCAAGTTAAGAGTCAATTATATGAGCGACAGGCGGTTGCTAACAAAATATCAAATTTTGAAAGACGATTACCGGCTGAACAAAAGGATATGGTAGTAAGCACAATGAAAGACCCATATATGTTTGATTTCATCAATTATACGGAAGAAATGTTGGAAACAGATATAGAAAATGAACTTGTAAAAAATGTTACTTCTCTACTGATGGAATTAGGCACTGGTTTTGCTTTTATGGGACAGCAGTATCATCTTGAAGTTGGAGGAAAAGATTTTTATATAGACCTTCTGTTTTATAACACAAAGCTTAGATGTTATGTAGCAATAGACCTTAAAACTGGCGAGTTTAAGCCAGAACAGGCAGGAAAGATGAATTTTTATTTATCTGCTTTAGACGATTTAGTGAAAGCTCCAGAGGATAATCCATCAGTGGGACTTATTTTGTGCAGAGATGAAAATAGAACAATTGCAGAGTATGCATTGAGAGATATGTCAAAACCGATTGGTGTCAGTGAATATCACTTATGCACGGATTTACCGTTAGATTTGAAAAATGCATTACCTGCCGTAGAAGATATTAGAAGTAGAATTGATATGAAAAAGTAATTTGTGCAGACCGTCTGCACAAATTGCAAATTTAAATTGCATTGAACAAAAAGCCTTTATGGGCGGAAATTTTCAATGGAATAAAAATGACAGATATGTTGTATCGGTGTTATTGGCTGAAGGATAATACATAGTAAAAGTGTTCTTAGAGATTTTGGACTCCGTGAATCCAAAATCTATACGGCTGTTATTGAAGATTTATATATTGCTTAGATTGTTGCCACAGTGAGGCAACAATCTAATTGTGCAGACGGTCTGCACAAATTGCAGGATAAAAGTTCATTGAACAAAAAAGCCTTTATAGGCTGTAATTTTCAATGAAAACAAAAACTTTACTTTTAACATTGGTTGAGTTAAAAAGAAATAAATTGAGTTAAAAGGTGCGGAGGTGTTAGCAAATTGCGACACCTCTTTTCTTTTGCGAAAAACCTACTTGAAAAAATTTTCGTATCAGGTATAATAAAACTATCGAAAGCAGACTGCTTCCGATAGAAAAGAAAGCGAGGTGCAGGTATGAGAAGCAAGAGTCCTGAACTTATGAGTGAGATAAAAAAGTATATCGAGGATTATTACCTGCAAAACAGACAATCCCCATCAACTACGAAGATTGCTGAAGCTGTTGGCATTGCCAGAGGTACAGCATATAAATACTTGGTAGAGATGGCTCAGAAGAATATGATTGAGTATGACGGGCAGGAGATTCGTACCAATGTGACCCGTAAGTACAGTGGCGAACAGACACAGACACCGATTGTAGGTTCTATTCCTTGTGGCAGTCCTCAGTATGAGGAAGAAAATATTGAAGAATATGTATCACTTCCTACTGCCATTTTCGGCAAAGGAGATTTCTTCATATTAAGAGCAAGCGGTCAGTCTATGATTGAAGCAGGGATTGATGACGGCGACCTTGTGGTTGTTAAAAAGCAGGTAGAAGCCAATGATGGCGATATAGTAGTTGCCCTTGTGGATAATCAGAATACATTGAAACGCTACTTCCGAGATGATGAGAATAAGAAAATCATTCTCCACCCGGAAAATAAGAAGATGAAAGACATCATTGTAGATGAGTGCTGCATTCAGGGTGTGGCTTGTCACATCATCAAAGAACTATAACAGAGGACAGACGAATGAGAACACTTGAAGGAATTCGCTATCTAATCAATTTGGATAGTGCGGAAATACAACAGAACTTTGCCGGAGGAGTTGCACCGCCGGACAAGGTGGAGTCGGAGGTGGACACAACTTGAGTATTTATATGTCAAGAGCCGAGTTGGAAGAAATCAGCGAAGGCTTGATAACAGCTTATGCTAATAAGTTTAGCAATCGAGTGATTCAATCCATCGACATAGAACATTTCATTACAGAATTTCTTATGTTACGAATTGAATACGCTTCTTTCGCAGAAGATGATGCAGGCAGGATTGGCTTTCTGGCAGATGGAGCAACACCACTGCTGGTACATCAGGACGGAAAAATTATTCCCTTTGTTTTCCCGAAAGATACCATCGTACTTGATAAATTTCTTCTTGCTGAAAAGGAGCAGGGACGTCGCAGATTTACAATGGCACACGAAGCGTCACATCATATCTTGAGTAAGATGTATGCAATGCCGAGTGAAGGACGCTTTCATGCAGAGTATGACAGTGAGCGTAGTTATTCCAAAGAGGAACTGGCTCAGATGTTTGCGTCTGTTGAGTGGCAGGCAGATACAATGGGAGCTTCGCTTCTTATGCCGAGAAGAATTATTGAAAATGCCTTGGCGAAATATAATCAGTCAAATCCGATAAGAGTTTATGGCGATAATACCATTACTTCAAAGGATAAAGCAGTTATCCGCAGAATGGCAGCTTATATCGGAGTATCTTATACAGCCTTGGTTATCAGATTGAGAGATATGGGGCTATTTGAGTATCACAATATCCTTGAGTACATTTCCAATGAGTTAAATCTGGGAGGTGTTTCTCAATGAGGTTACAGACTCAGGTAGCACCTGAAATACAAAAGAGATTGCTTCTGTCAAGAGTGGAAGCTGAAAGTCTGAAAGAGCGTGATATTCTCTGCCCGACTTGTGGGTTCAGGATACAAAGAGTTTTTTCAGACGCAACCGGACATTTGAGTGTGAAGTGTCAGAAATGCAAGAATGTCCATATCTTAAATCTCGCTTACTTCCGCAGAATCCGCAGGAACGGATATGGCAGGAATTGCAGGCGATGAAGATTACAAGTAAATATCGAAACGATTTCTAATCGAGTAAGCGGAGATAAGCAATTTATTTGCTAAACTACCAAGCACCGTACGAAGCCGGATAAGTGAAGAATAGAAGTATTCTTTGCTGTCCAGATTCGACGGTGCTTTTTTTGTTGCTGTTTTATTCGATTATGCTTCGTGCAGTATTAGGTCTTTTCCCTTACTTGGGAAAGGACTTTTATGTTTTATAACGCATGGCAGTGCCAGATAGCTGAGTACCCGTAATCTCCGAATTTTGAAACTTATCAATTTTTCAAAATTCAAAGGAGATTACGGAAATGACAAACAAACTTACATTAACAGAACAAGAAGAATTATTTGCAAAGGATTGTAAACTGATAAACCTTAAATACGAATATAACGGTTATACCGGAGATGAGAAATGGGCAATTATTACGGAATTATCTGTAAAAGAACTTTGGGAGAAGTATCCACTTGTTATAGAAAGATATTCTCCGTTTGTTCATCTTTCCATTGCACAGGGAGAGGTAATTAACGATGCAAACCGAAATGAGGACAAGTATGCAAAGAGAAGCAGTCGCACACTTGACTGCTATGGATATGACGATGAAATGTCCTCACAGTTCCATAAAGAGCTTGCCATTATGTTTGACGACCCATTTGAAAGAGCAGAGGAAGAAAGACTTGAACTGGAAAGAGAAGAATTACGCCAGTGTGAAATCAGGAAAGCAAGAATAGCACTTTCAATGTTGCAGCCACTTCAAAGGGAACGCCTTATGAAGAATGTGTGCTGCGGTCTGAGTTCCAGAGCGATTGCAAAGCAGGAGGGCGTATATTACAGCTCCGTAGATAAGTCTATTGCAGCGGCAAAGAAAAACTTTATCAAATTTTATGAAAATCTCTGATTTTGGGTGTGCATTTCAGCACCCTTTGTCCAAATGAGTGAAGGGGTTATTTCATTCCGGATACGAATGACACTTTAAAAATTTGATTCTTGTGAGGTTATGTATATGAAAGAAAAAATGATTTGTCGTGGGGATTTATTCTACTATGACTTTGGAGATAACAGTGGTTCAGTACAAAGCGGAGAGCGTCCGGTGCTTGTCGTTCAGGCAGACGATTATAACCAGAATGCTCCAACGATTATTGTTGCAGCGGTTACAAGTGTAATCAAGAAAAGATATTTGCCATCGCACATTATTCTTGGCGAGGAGTTTGGACTGAAGAAACCGTCAATGGTTCTTCTGGAGCAGATACGGACAGTCAATAGAGAAGATTTGCGTGAATACATAGGTACGGTAGATGACGATAAACTTTTCAGGCAGATAAACGCAACTTTGAAAAAGACTTTTGGACTTTGGGTTTACAAGCCGGAGGGGAAAGAAAATATTCGTTGTCTATGCCCGAAGTGCCTGAATGATTACATCCACAATCCGGACTATATTGTAAGGCGACTTGACCCATTTGCAAAGCGAAAAGACAGATGTGATAAGTGTGATGGAGATGGTTGGGATTATGTTGTTACCGACAGATATTCATCAAAGAAAGAAAAGAGGTGCAAGAATGTCTAATAGCAGTGTAAAGAAGCTGAGTTATAATGTACCTCTTTGGCATAAGCCTAATTTGTCGATTGAAGAAGCATCTATATATTCCAATATTGGAACAGGAAAACTTTATGAAATGACGGAAAAGCAAGATTGCCCGTTTGTACTTTGGATAGGAAGCCGCCGAATGATAAAGCGAAAAATTTTTGAGGAATATATTGCAAATCAGTATTCTATTTAATGAAAAAGTCAAATCTGCGATGAGCAAATTCGCATCGTTGGCTCAGCGTAGATTTTTAAGTATGCTGTAACCACGCAAAGGAGGTTACAGCATATGAACAACGAAAAAGATGAAACAATCTATAATGTCCCACTTTGGGAGAAAGTAATGCTTACAATTGATGAAGCCGCAGCTTATACAGGTGTTGGAAGCAGAAAAATCAGACAGCTTACCGATAATGAAAGATGTCCGTTCGTTTTATGGAATGGCTCAAAGCGACTTATCAAGAGAGAAGAATTTGTTGAATTTATAAAAAAGCAGTATTCGATATGAGGAGGTATTATTGTGAGTAATCCAGTAAAAAAAGAAAGATTAGAAGTACCGATATGGCATAAGCCGTATCTGACCATTGATGAAGCTACTGCCTATACCGGCATTGGCAGAGAAAAACTTCGTGAAATGACAAGGTTTGCTGACTGTCCATTTGTGTTATGGGTGGGAAAACGCCGAATGATAAAAAGAGAATTGTTTGATGAGTACATTGAAAAAATGTATGAGATTTAGGAGGTAGAACGATGAATGTGGATTTTGCAGATGAAGAAATGATTGCTTATCGGGAAAGCCTTATAGAAAAGAAAAAAGAGCAGCCATTTTGGAAAAAGAAATGTTTGTCGGTAAATGAAACAGCCGCTTATACAGGTATCGGAAGGGGAAAAATACGAGAGTTGATGAAAAGGAAAGACTGCAATTTTATGACGACAGACGGTTATCAGGTGTATGTCATCATCGACAAATTTGTGGAATTTTTAAATAGCAGGAATGAAATATAGGAGGAACAACCGTGGCAAGACCAAAACGAAAAGATAAAACAAGGACAGTTCTTCGCACGGGAGAACTTCAAAGAAGTGATGGAAGTTATCAGTACAGTTGGACTGATGAAAACCATAAAAGAAGATATGTCTATTCAAAAACGCTTGAAGCACTCAGGATTAAAGAGGAAGCGATTGAGAAAGACAAAAGTGATGGCATAAAAGCGGAAGCACGATATGTTACACTCGATGATTTATATGAGTTGTGGAAAGACCTGAAGAGAGGATTGAAAAACAACACTTTTGAGAATTACAAATATATTTATGAAACCTTTGTACGTCGGCAAATCGGTTCTAAGAGAGTTTCAACGTTTTTGAAATCAGATATTAAGAGATTTTATAATTATCTGGTTGATGAGCGAGGATTGAAGCCAGCAACGGTTGATGGTGTCCACAACATTCTTCATCAGATATTTGATATGGCGGTTGATGATAACTATATCAGAAACAATCCGACAAATAATGTTTTAAGGGAATTGAAAAAAGCTCATTGCTTCAAGACAGAGAAACGCAGGGGACTTACTCGACCTGAGCAGGAATTGTTTATGGATTATCTGAAGAACTCTAATACAGCAGTATATTGGTATCCGGTGTTTGCAGTAATGCTTGGAACGGGGTTAAGAGTTGGAGAAGTTACTGGACTCAGATGGTGTGATATTGATTTGGAAGATGGGATTATAGATGTTAATCACACGTTGGTTTATTATGACCACAGAACTTCTGAAGGAAAAAAGGGCTGCTATTTCAATGTGAATACTCCAAAGACAGAAGCAGGAAATAGACAAGTTCCGATGCTCGATTTTGTTAAAGAAGCATTTGTTATGGAAAAAGAAAGACAAGAACTGCTAGGGGTTCACTGCGAAGCGACCATAGATGGATATACAGATTTTATATTTCTCAATCGCTTCGGACAGCCACAACATCAATCGACTTTGAATAAGGCAATCCGACGCATAATCCGTGATTGCAACGATGAGCAGTTTTTGAAAACAGAAAACCCAGAAGTGCTTTTACCACATTTTAGTTGTCATTCGTTCAGACATACATTTACAACAAGAATGTGTGAAGCAGGTGTAAATATAAAAGTTATTCAGGATACACTCGGACATAAGGATATAACAACAACCTTAAATATCTATACTGATGTAACAAAGGAACTAAAAAGAACCGAGTTTGATGGACTGGATAAATACTTTAATAATTCAATAGCGTAGGAAAAAGTGGCGTACTTTAAAATGAAAATTGGTACGCTGCTTTTTTGGGTCTGATTGACTTATTCAATAATAAAGATTATAATTTAGTAAGTAATCCGATTGAAGAATCCATTCTCTCAATCGGGATTTACATCAAATACATCAAATAATACAACTGCTTATGCGGAAAGTAATCAATTTTAAAGGTAAACAAGGCTTTTTATCTGGTTGAAAAAAGCAAAGTAGGGAGTTGCTCAGGAATATGAGTGGCTTCGGAATTGCGTCGGAGAAAGTCCCGACAATGAAGTCCCTGGATGCTGACAAGAAGGCAAATAAGACTTCTGAAGCAGCTCCTGCAGTGGCAGAAAAAGTTGCTGAGAAGGTTGATTTCTCCAACGTGAAGATCGAGCCAATCTTTGAAGAGATGGTTGATTTCGATACATTTGCAAAATCTGATTTCCGTGCAGTTAAGATTTTAGCTTGCGAAGCAGTTCCGAAATCCAAGAAGCTTCTGAAGTTTGTACTGGATGATGGAGAACGCAAGGATCGCGTGATTTTAAGCGGTATTCACGAGTATTACGAGCCGGAAGAACTGGTTGGTAAGACAGCAATCGCTATCGTTAATCTGCCACCGAGAAAGATGATGGGAATCGATTCCGAAGGTATGCTGATCTCAGCAGTACATGAGGAAGATGGTCATGAAGGACTGAATCTTCTGATGGTAGATGACAGAATTCCGGCAGGTGCAAAGCTGTACTAAAATTAAATATAAAATCTCTAAAACCATGATGTCAGACCACAGTTGACAACAATTTGACAACAAAATTTGGGATAATAATGAATCGTTATGAAGCATGACGAATTTCAGGTGAAAGGACACAGGTTTGAGAATGAAATCAAAATTGATTCATTGAATCAATGATTGATATGCAGGACAACAAGAGCACTTCTTAGAGTTAATCTGAGAGGTGCTTTTTTTCGTACTCAAAAATATATCCCGGCAGTCAACTTCTGTAAAACAGTAAATTACGCGAACAACGAGCCAAAGTCCACGCTTGCGTGAGACCTTGGCGACTGTCGCGATAACAAAAGAAAATTCGCAAAGCGTGTTTTCTCTTGTCTTGGAGGAAAACATCATGGATAAAAATTATAAATCAATCAAAAGTATGAAAGAAGTACCGGAGCAGCTTAGAAAATTGCGTCGACAGTATCTGCGTTATCAGCAGGCAGAGATTATTTACAGTATTTCTCATAAGAAACTTTTTGAACTCGCCAGTGATGCAGGTGCGATTTACAGAATAGATGGAACCGTATTGATCAACCGGGATATTTTTGATGCCTATCTGGAGCGTTTTCATGAACCGGCAACAGGAAAGGGTAAGGAGATAAAAGATGAGCGGTAATGTATGGATGTTTTCAGATGAAATCGATGATGAAGATCTGGAATTTATGAGCCATGATTACGTGACCTATAACATGGCGTGCGAATACTACAGACTTGGAATCAAACCCATTGTCCGTATGGCGCATGAAGCAGGGGCAGTATATAAAATCGGGAAAAAGGTGTTGATTCGAAGAAGTATATTTGAAGCATATCTGAGAGAGAAGAGAAAGATTTGATGGAGGAGAAGAACATGAGCAATCAGAGAAAAATACTACATGATGACAGGAATGGATTAGATTATGTGTTGGTAGGAGATTATTACCTGCCAGTGCTATCATTACCGGAAGAAACCAGACCGATTGGGTACTGGGGAATGCTTCGAAAAGAATATATGAAAAACTATAAATCAGGTATGTATTCTTATCTTCTGTTGACTGGGAAACTGGACAGCTACCTGGCAGATCTGAATGAACAGGCACAGGAGCGGTTTGAGTTGATTGAGACACAAATACGAAGTGCGGAGGGAGTTACAGAGAAACTGATGAGACAGAATCCTATGGAATGGGTACGCCACTGTAACAGTATCCGTAATCGGGCTGCCGAAATTATTAAGCAGGAACTAATCTATGTATAAGGGGGATTTTGGATATGAGAAGAGAACTAATAGAGAATATTGAAGCTGTACCAGATAGAGGGAGTATGTTATTATGAAGTCAATAATTGAAAAATAAATACACCAAGGTGTACTTGAATGTGAATGAAGTGTTTGTGAAGTCCCAGATGGATGGGGAGAAAGGATATTTAGAATACAGGTGATGTATGAATTATAAAATTATGATTGTAGAGGATGATCCAGATATTGCAGAATTGGTTTCACGCCATTTGGAGAAATTTGGATTTACTATTGAAAAATGTATAGAGTTCCATAATGTTTTAAAAGAATTTGAAAAAGCAAAACCACATCTGGTGCTGTTGGATATTAATCTGCCTGCCTATGATGGATTTTACTGGTGCGGAAAAATCAGAGAAAAAAGTTCCTGTCCGATTATTTTTCTGTCTTCCCGTAATGCAGATTCGGATCAGGTGTATGCGATGATGAATGGTGGAGACGATTATGTGACAAAGCCGTTTTCACTGGATGTGCTTACAGCAAAGGTTACAGCCATTCTTCGTCGTACTTATGGTGAATATGTCACAGCTGTTACGAATGATTTGAGTTGTGGAGACTGTAGCTTTTCACAAAATCGTCTGGTACTTCGGTGCAATGGGAAAGAAACGGAATTATCTAAGACAGAAGCAGGCGTAATACGGATCATGTTTCAGAACTATCCGGATGTCGTAAGCCGCGAAGATCTTCTGAATGAAATTTGGGATAATGATAATTTTGTGGAGGAAAACACTTTAAATGTGACCATCAGCAGGATCCGTAAACGGTTAGACGGTATCGGCTCTACGTTGAATATAAAACCAGTCAGAGGCATAGGATATCGTTTGGGAGATGATGGAGATGAAAAATAAACGTTTTGTAAGACATTTAAAATGTTTTTTTCTGGATCATTTATGGGTAATCCTTCTTTTTCTGGCAGCGCCAACTTTCATTATGACTGTTTATTTAACTGTGATCAATGAGAATCCCGGGGGAGCATGGTGGTATTATGTATTACTATCCTTATTTGTTCTGTTTTGTTTTCTGCTCTACAGATTATATTCAACATGGGACTTTTATGAGATACTTTGTGATGAAGATAAGGCTATGGAAGATTTCCTGATCAGAGAACCGAAAGGACGTGAGGAACAGCATTATCGGGAGTTGGTTGAGCAGCAGCACCGCATATATCTAAGCCGCATAACTCGTTTGGAGGAGCAGCAAAAGCAGAGCAAGGTCATGATCTATCGGTGGGTGCATCAGTTAAAAACACCTCTGTCTGTAATCCGTCTGATCTCAGAAAATAAAAAAGGTGATTATGATTTTTCTAAAATAGCACATTCAGCATCGCAGATACAATATGACCTGGATCAGGTTTTAAATATGTATAAACTGGATGAAATAAAAAATGATTTTCATTCGGAAAAGGTCAATCTGAATAGTGTCTGCAAAGACTGTATCAATGAGCTGAAAAGCTCGTTCATCACAATGGGCATTTTTCCAAAGCTTGCAGTGACGGAGGAGCTTGTGGTTTATAGCGATACCAAATGGCTGCGGTTTGTCTTGTACCAGCTTTTGACGAATGCACTCAAGTATAGTAATGAAGGTGGAAAAATCGTCATTTGTGCTGAGAATAGGGGAGATTCCGCTGTCTTGCATATTCAGGATGAAGGCTGTGGGATAGATCCCCGTGATATCAGACGGATTTATGATTTGTTCTTCACCGGTCAGAATGGGAGACAGCGCGGAGAATCCAGTGGATTGGGTTTGTATATGGTAAAGCAGATTTTAGATTATCTGGGACACACCATTGAAGTGCAGTCAGAATTAGGAAAAGGAAGTACGTTTACAATCTATTTTAGCAACCACAAATAAGATCAATCATAAATTGTTTCAACATTTCGAGAAAGATTACAAAATTGTCATGTTCTGTAATCTTTCTCGATTTTTATTTATGAATCTTTCTATTATACTGACTACAGAACGAGAAAGGAGGATATATTAATGTCTGTTCAAAATAATAAACGATGTCAATTTAATGCATTTCAAATTAAGATGTTTATGGCAATGCTTATGGTATTAGATCATTTGCCATATATTCCAGGACTGGTGCCACCTTTATTGGTAAGTATATTCCATGCAGTAACACGTTGCGTGGGGGTATGGTTTGCATTTAATGCTGTAGAAGGTTTTCTGCATACAAGGAGTCAGATCCGATACAATCTGAGATTGTTTGGCTGGGCTGCATTTATGGCGGCTGGAAACGGTTTGATGAAAGTATTATTAAGAAGCAAAGATATTCGTATTGATAACAATATCTTTTTGACACTGGCACTTGGGGTGTTGATTCTGAATATAATTGCAGATTCCCCAAAGTGGTTCGTAAAAAATTGCTTAACAAGAGTGCTTAAAGTGTTGTTGGCAATCTGTGTATTTATTGTAGGACTCAGATTTGCCGAAGGTGGTAATATTGTATTACCATTTATGCTTATCACTTATATGTTTAGAAAATCGCCGAAAAAACGAAATTTAGGATATATTATATATGCATTAATTCTTGCAACATTTTCTATAAGTGGCGTATTTAGCTATGACGATCCTATGCTTGCTCTGGATATGATATTATTTAATTCGGACTGGTTATTTATTACAGTTCTTCCATTTATGTATCTTTACAATGGAGAACGAGGAAAAAATAATAAATTTACGAAATATTTCTTTTATGTTTTTTATCCAGCCCATTTGTGGATCATTGCGATTATAAGCTATTTTGCATAACAATAACGGAGGTTTAAAAATGTCTATTTTAACAACAGAACATCTTGGAAAAATATATGAGGGAAAGGTTCCATATACGGCTTTGAGTGATATTAATTTTAGTATTGAAAAAGGTGAGTTTGTGGCAATCATGGGACCGTCAGGAAGTGGTAAGAGTACCCTCTTGAATGTAGTTTCAACGATTGATCATCCTACCAGCGGTAATGTAAGCATTGATGGACAAGATCCTCATAAAATGAATGATGATGAACTGGCACATTTCAGACGCAGTACGCTTGGTTTTGTATTCCAGGATTTTAATCTGATTCATACACTGACAGTTGGGGAGAATATCATGTTACCATTGACATTGGAAGGGATTCCTGTTCCTGAAATCAAAAAACGCACTGAGGAAGTTGCTAAGATGCTGGGAATAGAGCAGCTTCTTTCGAAACGGACCTTTGAAATATCCGGAGGTCAGGCACAGCGAACCGCTGTTGCCCGTGCAGTTGTAACCAATCCATCACTGCTGTTAGCTGATGAACCAACCGGAAATCTGGATTCTAAGGCGACAAAGGATGTTATGGAACTTTTCCAAATGCTGAATGAAACGCAAAATGCGACTATCCTGATGGTAACCCACGATTCTTTTGTGGCAAGCTATTGTAAGCGTGTGCTGATCATCAAGGACGGACAGCTGTATCAGGAGATTGTCTCTGGTGGAAATCGAAGAGCTTTTCAGCAGGAAATTGCTGACGCCATGAGCCTTTTGGGAGGTGAGCCACGTGACATTATTTGATTTTGCCCGTAAAAATATCAGTCGTGACAGAAGAAATTATATATTTTACTTTGTAAATTGCGTATTTTCTGTATTTGTTTTCTTCCTGTTTACGGTTTTATCTTTCCATCCTGCTAAGGGCCATATAAAATAGGAAAACTGCAAATATAAGGCTTTTCGGAGCCTGCAATCCGAAAAAATAAAATAAAAGTCTATCACATTACGCTGAAAGCCGTCCGGGTAAAATCTGGGCGGCTTTTTTGCGTGGTGGACTTGGAAAGGAGGAAAATTTTTCGATAGAAAATCAACGCTCATTTTTGTGCAATACACCAAAATTGAAGGAGGTTAGTGAATGGCAGATGACAAACTCAAAACCGGCCCGGAGCCCCCTGGCCCGGATCGTCCCGGTGACGCTCCTGTGAAAGAGGCTCCGCCAATCCAGGAGCCCCCGGTTCAGGAAACCAACGCGCCGGGGAAAACGCAAGAGCCCGCCGCGCCTGGTACGGGCCCGGCGCTCCAGGCGGAACAGTCTGTTATTCCCGGTATGGGTGAGGACAATCCGGCCCGCTCTGCACTTGGGGAAGTAGTGGTTGATTTTGACAAGATCAACGAGCTTATGTCCCAGCGACAGGCAGCGGCGCATGGAGCCGTAGACAAATTAAAGGCTCCGGCTACTGATAAGGATGGTAAAGAGGCTCCTATCCCGGAGGAAAAAGCGCCGGAGGCGGATCAGCCGAAAAAGCGCCGGGGCCGTCCCCCGAAAGAGCAGGCTGCGGTGTCTGCGGGGAAAAAGGAGAAAGCGGCGGAGCCCCGCACAGGCCGCCCGTCTAAGGTTGACAAGGCGGCCCGTGAGGAGGCCCCGCCCGCTGTTCGGGACAAAGTGTCCAGAGGTAAGAAAGCTGACAAGGGCAAGGAAACGGGCTCCGGCGGTGCGCCTGCGTCTAAACCCGCTCAGGCGGTAAAGCCGGGCAAGGCCGCTCCTGTTAAGGAGGCGGCAGTCCCGCCGCCGGAGATCAATCTGCCGCCCACGCCTGACGTGCCGCCCCGCCCGGTGGAAGAGGGAAAAATCGTCTATCTGAAAATGGCGGAGCTTCATCCGTTCCATACGTTCCGGGAGCACCCCTACAAGGTGCAGGACGATAAAGCGATGGACGATTTGGTGGGGACGATCAAGGAACACGGCATTATGACCCCCGCCACCGTCCGCCCGGAAAAAGACGGCAAGGGCTATGAGATTATTGCGGGCCACCGCCGCCATCATGGCGGTACACGGGCCGGGCTGGAGGAAATGCCCTGTATCGTCCGCGAGATGACTGATCTTGAAGCTGTCCGGGAAATGCGGAACAGCAACAAGCAGCGGGGCGATCCTCTCCCCAGCGAACTGGCAAAGCTGCTGGATTTGGAGGTGGAGGCCATCAAACGCCAGGGGGCCCGCCCGAAAAATGAGAAAGAGGCGGAGGCCCTGGGTAAGCTCTCGGTGGAGATTGTGGGTAAGGAACACGACATGAACTATAAAAAGGTCATGCGGTATATCCGGCTCAACTCCCTGGTGCCGGAGCTTCTGGACAAGGTGGACACAAAGCAGATGGGCTTTATGCCTGCGGTGGAGATCTCGTATATCAGGCCGGAAAACCAGCGGCTGATTGCTGTTTCCATTGACGGGGAGCAGTCCTCCCCCTCGGTGGCCCAGGCGAAGCGGCTCCACGAGCTGGACAAGGAGGGCAAGCTCAACGGCGATGTGATCGACGGCATTTTGAGTGAAGAAAAAAAGGAGGATCGCGGTGTGATTATTTCGACTGCTGAACTGTCTAAGTATTTCGGCAAGGAGGTCACTCCTGCCAAAATGAAAGAGCAGATCATGGCGCTGCTGGACGAGTGGAAAGAGAAACAGCCGCCCGAACTGGCGCAGCCGGACAGGAAAAAGGACTTGGAGAAGTAACCGGGCCCCGCTTCTGGACACTTTGTCCAGAGGTGAACGCCCCGCGCCGGGGATGGGCTCTGTGGTGATATATCCCCCGTCGCCGGATATTTTGCAGCGCAGCCGGGAACGGGCCGTCAAGGGGCGGAACGCCCGCCGTTTGCGGCGGCTTGCCCTTGACGGCCTGGCCCGGCTGTGCTATTTCCGGCAAGGCGGCGGGGGTATATCCTCCAGAGCCGCCCTTTCCCATGAATGGGAAAGGGCGGGGGGATAGGGTTGAACTACCTATTAAATATCGGAGGTGTTGAAGATGAAACGATCCCTTGCTTATATCACCGCTGCGTGGCGCGGTGATCCTGCGGTGGATATGGAGCAGGCGGCGCATTACTGCCGCGTGGTCTACGATGCGGGCTATTCCCCCATCTGCCCTATGCTCTATCTGCCGTTGTTCCTCAATGACGCGGTGCCGGAGGAGCACAAGAACGGCATCGACATGGGCCGCGATCTGCTCCGGCGCTCCCGTGTGTTGGTGGTGTGCGGCCATTCCGTGACCGAGGCCATGAAAAATGATATTGCCGTGGCCCAGCGCCTGGGGATTACCGCGACTACCCTTGAGGGCATCCTGACCGTCAAGGGCCAGGGCCGCCGCTGATGGCGTCCCTGTTTGAAGCCTACATCACCAACCTGGGAAAGTACAACGAGGGCGAGCTGGTTGGCGAAACCTTGAAATTTCCTACTACCACCGAGGAGGTGCAGGCCCTTTTGAAGCGGATCGGTGTGGATGGGGTACGTTATGAGGAATTTTTCATAACCAGCTTTGACGGTGATGTGCTGGGGCTTTACGACTATCTCACAGAATATGAAAACCTGGACGAGCTCAATTATCTGGCCTGTCTGCTCTCCGAGCTGGATCAGGGCGAACTGGAGAAATTTGAGGCCGTCATTGACAGCGGCGAACATACTTCCAGCGTGGCCGATCTCATCAATCTGGTGCAAAACCTGGATTGCTATGAGTTTTACCCCGGTGTCGAGGACGATGAAACCCTGGGCCGCATCTATGTGGAGGACATGGAGGCCATTGACGTGCCGGAGCACCTGCTGAATTATTTTGACTATGAGGCATACGGGCGGGATATTCGGCTTGAAGAGGACGGCCACTTTGCCCCTGGAGGCTATGTTTTGAACAACGGCGGTCAATTCATCGAGCACTACCACGGGATCGAGGACATTCCCGACGAGCACAAAGTCTTTGCCTTTCCGCAGCTCACGGTGCGGGAGCAGATGGCGGCCTACAAAGAAATTATTGACGGTTCCTCCCTGGAGGGCTATCGGAAGATTGCCGCAAAGGAACACGAGGAACGATAACGGCACTTCTGGACACTTTGTCCAGAGGTGCTTTTTTCATGGAAAGGAGGGATACGGCTGATTGACGAGGACGTTTCCAGACGTACCATAGCAGTTTCGATCAAGGCGACAAAGCTCACGGGCCGGGTGCTGGCCCAGGCGTGTCTGGCGGTGGGCCGGAAGATCAAGAAAACGTACCGGGCCCGCCAGACACCCCACGGAAAACAGACGGTGCGCCAGCTTATGGGCCACGGGGCCGCCACGAACAGCATCGAGGTGGAGTCCCCAAAGGACTTTGATCGGGTGGCCCGGCGCTGGAATGTGGACTATGCCTTTTATAAGACCGGGCCGGACAAATACCTGTTGTTCTTTAAGAGCGGGCAGGCCGACGCCATCACCGCTTGCTTTTCGGAATATTCCCGGCGCGTGTTGAAGCGTTCCAAGTCCCAGCGTGTTCCCATCCGGGAACAGCTCAAACGGGCTGCCGCTGAACTGGCCCGCCAGCCGTCCCACAAGAAAGAACGTGCAAGGGAGGCGGTGCATGAGGACAGATAGCGTCAAAAAGTATGTGATACCCAATATCCCGTACCTGTTTATTCTGTGGGCCTGCCTAAAGCTGGGGACGGCCTACCGCCTGGCCCCTGGAGCAGACTTTGCTCACAAGCTCATGGGCCTGGGGCAGAGCATCGGCCCGGCCTTTGCCGACTTTGCGCCGGGGCTGGCCCCCTTTGACTGGCTCATCGGTATTGTGGGCGCGGTGGGCTTTCGCCTGCTGATCTACTTCAAAAGCAAGAACGCAAAGAAATTTCGGCGGGATGAGGAATACGGGTCGGCCCGCTGGGGCACCGAAAAAGACATCAAGCCCTTTGTCGATCCAAAGTTTGAGAACAACGTCATTTTGACAAAGACGGAGTTTCTTACCATGAACACCCGGCCCAAAAATCCCGCCAACGCCCGCAACCTCAACGCCTGTATCATCGGCTCGTCCGGCTCCGGCAAAACCCGTTTCTGGCTCACGCCCCAACTGCTCCAGGCGCACAGCTCCTATGTGTGCGTCGATCCGAAAGGCGGGGTGCTCTCCCAGGTGGGGGCTTTCCTGCAACGCCGGGGGTATCAGGTCAAAGTGTTCAACAGCATAGATTTTTCAAAATCCATGCACTACAATCCGCTGTCCTACATCCACAACGAGGCGGACATCCTCAAATTCGTGGACACCCTCATAGCCAACACCAAAGGCGAGGGCAAGGAGGGCGATCCGTTTTGGACGAAGGCGGAAACGCTTTTGTACTGCGCCCTAATTGCCTATATCATTTTCGAGGCACCCGCCGAGGATCGGAACATCAATACCCTGGTGGATATGATTTCCGGCATGGACGTGAAAGAGGATGACGAGTCCTATATGAACGCGGTGGATTATATGTTTAAGGGCCTGGAAAAGCGCAAGCCGGATTGTTTTGCCGTGAAGCAGTACAAAAAGTACAAATTAGCCAGCGGTGTAGTAAGTTTGAAGAGACTTCTTAATCAATCAAATTTAAAGAGTTGGAGCTCCAAAATGATTAAAAAGTCTCTTGAGGCTTATTTTTTTACCTTAAAGAACAAAATTGTATTTTGTAAAAAACAATTTCAAAACATGTCCGTATTTTGTTTCGTCAGTACAGAGATTGTGTAAGGAACTTTAAAAAGATGACACGAAATCAAAAAAGATGCAGTAAGGGGGCTGTAAAAAGACCTCTGAGCATTTCGTTTAGTGTAAGAATCTTTTTTACTTCTTACACGAACCTTGAAAACGAAACAGTCTGCCCGTAGTGATACCAGAACTGAATAGGCATTCAGCGTGTCTTTTCTGGTTAATACGTCCCGGAAACATCAGAACCCGGTACAGGAACGGATATGGGATGAGAACAGGCAATTAATAAACAAAGGAAGGAGGACATCTGACTATGACAGAGAAACAGGGATTCATGACAGCGTTGTATGAACGTCTTAGTCGTGATGATGAATTAAACGGGGAATCCAACAGTATTTCAAACCAGAAGAAACTGCTGGAACAATATGCAAAAGAACATGGATTTACCAATCTTGTTCATTTTACTGATGATGGTATCTCCGGTACAAGATTTGATCGCCCAGGCTTTCTTGCCATGATGAAAGAAGTAGAGTCGGGGAAAGTCGGAACGATTCTGATTAAAGATATGAGCCGAATGGGAAGAGATTATCTGAAAGTCGGACAATATATGGAATTGCTGCGACAGAAGAATGTCCGCCTGATTGCAGTCAACGAGAATGTAGACAGCTTCCGGGAGGACGATGATTTTACTCCATTCCGAAATATCATGAATGAATGGTATGCAAGGGATACCAGTAAAAAGATAAAATCAACTTTCAAGGCGAAAGGAAAATCCGGCAAGCATGTGGCAAGTACAACACCGTATGGGTATCTGAAAGACAAGGATGATCCGAATGTATGGATTGTTGATGAAGAAGCAGCTGTAGTTGTACGGAGAATCTTTCACATGACAATGGACGGGTACGGACCATATCAGATTGCCAAGGCACTGAAAGAGGATAAGGTTGAGATACCAGCGGTTCATATGGCAAAGAAAGATGCCGGATTATGGAAAGGCAGAGTAGAAGAAATCAAAGATCCTTATGGCTGGGGCTCTTCTACTGTTGCAGGTATTCTGAAGAAAAGAGAGTATCTTGGTCATACAGTGAACTTCAAGACCAGAAAACATTTCAAGGATAAGAAAAGCCATTATGTATCTGAGGATAACTGGACGGTGTTTGAGAACACGCAGGAAGCAATCATAGATCAGGAAACTTTTGACAATGTGCAGAGAATCCGAAGCAATGTGAGAAGGTACCCAGATGGATGGGGAGAAGCCCACCCCTTGACAGGTCTGATGTATTGTGCAGACTGTGGTTCCAAAATGTATGTACATCGAGTAAATAATGGCAAGCGAGTACCACAATATACCTGTTCTGCATATTCTAAAGTTTCGGTTGGAACACTCTGCCAGACACAGCACAGAATTAATGCAGATGTGGTTATGGAGCTGATTAAGGAACTGTTAAAGGCTGTTGCAGAGTATTCACAGCTGAACCGTGAAGAATTTTTGGAAACAGTAAAAAAGGCACAGACTTCACAGCAGTCCAGTGAGATCACAAGATTGAAAAGCAGATTGGCAGAAGCAAAAAAACGTGTGCAGGAACTGGAAAAACTGATCTGCAGAATTTATGAGGACAATATTCTTGGCAAGCTGCCAGATGAACGCTATGCGATTCTTGACGGACAGTATTCTAAAGAACAGAAAGATTTGTCGGCAGAAATTGCAGATATGGAAGCTGAATTATCAGGCTATGAAGAAGGCCGCAGATCAGCGGAGAAGTTTATTGCTCTGGTTGATAAATACCAAAATTTTGAGGAATTGACCACTTACATGCTGAATGAATTTGTAGAAAAGATTGTGGTTCATGAGCGTGACCGAAAAGGAAGCATTGAGACAACTCAGGAAGTGGAAATCTATTTTAACTTCATTGGGAAATATTTACCTCCACATTTCGGTGAGGTGGAAATGACACCAGAGGAAATTGAAGAAATGAAGAAGCGGGAAGCCAGAAAAGACAGGCTTCATCAGAATTACTTGAAAAGGAAAGCAAATGGCAAGCAGCAAGAATACTATGAACGGACAAAGGCAAAAAAGAAAGCTGAGATGGATGCAAAAAAAGAGGAAATCCGTCAGGAAGATATTGCAAAGGGTGTGTTCGTGCCGGTATCACTGCTTCCACCAGCAGAACCGAAGAAAGGAGTTGCATCAGCATGAGCGAATTAGAAAGAATCATTCACGATAACAGTAATGGTCTGGATTATATCCTTGTCGGGGAAATCTATCTGCCACTGATCGCAGTACCCGAAGAGAAAAGAGAGATTGGTTTTTATGGAAGTCTTCACAGAAACTATCTGAAAGATTACAAGAGTGGCTTGTATTCCTATCTGACATTGAGTGGTAAGCTCTGGACGTATCTCGCAGATCTGAATGAGCAGTGTTTGGAACGCAGGGATTTCCTCATGGAACAGATTATGGAGCAGGAAGGCATTACGAAAGAATTGAAAAGCAGAGATCAGATGGAATGGGTTCGCCGGGCAAACAATGCAAGAAGCCGGGTAGATGAAATTATTTTAAATGAACTGGTGTATGTGTAGGAGGGACTTATGAGATACCGGATTGAATACGCAGACGGAAGATGTTGTAATTTTGCAAACAGCAGAAAAGATTTACTGGACTGGCTGAAACTTTTGAAAGATGAAAAAATCGTTGATATCCGAAAGATTTACAAAAGCGGTGTGACAGATTCTGTGATAGACAGCTATCGTAGTTATCTGAAACAGTGAAAGGGGTGGACAGTCATGGTTGTTGTAAGAATTATTGTGAAAATCGTATTACTGCCAGTGCGTATATGCCTGACAATGATACAACTGGTGGTTATGTTCTTCACATGGCTGTCGGCAACGGTATTTCATATCCTGTCGGGGATCATCTGCATTACAGCAGTTTTAGGGTATGGATTCGGACAGGAGACAGGCACAGAAGCGGTCAGGATGCTTGTGGCAGGTTTTATACTTTATATCCTGCCTGTGCTTTCTGGCTGGGCAGTGGTGTGGCTGGAAACATTCAAAATCAGATTGATGGAGTAGACCACTGGAGAAAGGAATAGGATTCTTAAATGAAGATTACAAAAGAGATTGAAGAATTTATCAACCTGACCATAACGGAACATATGGGAAAAGAGTATGCAGACTGGAAACTGAGCCAGCTGTCTGTGACAGAACCAGATGAAGTTGAGGAAGAATATAAAAAAGTGATCGCAACACTTCCACAGGAACAGGAAGAGACCATTACAAAATATTGCGACCAGATATTTAACAGTGGAGCAGAGACAGAAGAATTTTTCTACCGGTTGGGACTGAGGGACGGAATGAAACTTAGGAAGACTGTTAAAATGGTTCTGAAGCAATTATCAGAATGATACATATAGGAATTATCTGAAAAGTGAATGAGTAAAGGAAAGGGCATTAACCGTAAAAAGTTAGTGCCCTTTGTTTTACCCATTTTTATATTTTCACAAAATCCGATGCAGAGGATTTTTGAAAAACAGACGGAACGGAGATCATGCTGAAGGGACAGCGGCAGGAGTTACGTTTTGTCTGCTGGGAGTACAGAGGGCTGGAAGTCCTTTGTGCCCAGATTGCAAAGAGCGGCAGCATCTTGCTGGGGTTAAGGGGCAAAGCCCTTAGCAGGTTAAGGGCGGCAGCCATTGCCCAGTGATATGGCGTTTCGCCATATGGTACTGGGTACTGTCTGTAACGGGGACAGAGACTTTTGGCAGCTTCGCTGCAATCCCCTCCGGGGAAACAACTTGAAAAAAGGAGAGATGTGAATTGAAAGGCACAAGGCATAACGGCAGATCTGGGAAAGACGGTGTTTACAATCCGCTTCACAATGACCGGAGATTTGACCCGGAACACAGTGAGCATATTGACAATGAACGTGTCCGTCAGAATATTTACTGGGACTGCTATCAGGGATATACCACAATGGCAGACCGGGGAAAAGAGGATAATTTTTCTTTTAACCAGATTGAGATGGCATACTATGTGGATCATTACAGCGATTATGTGATTAACCAGAATAAACGTCATGAGAAAGCAAGACATCCCGACAGATGTAAAGGGGTGGAAGATGTTCTGAAAAATAAAAAGACCTGTCCGGAAGAAAGTATCTATCAGCTTGGGACGATAGATGAACACGCTTCTGTGGAAACGCTGGTTTTGGTTTTTGATGAATTCAAGAAAGAGTTCGATGAGCGGTTTGGTTCTAATGTGCATATCATTGACTGGTCACTGCACATGGACGAAGCAACTCCGCATATTCATGAGCGTCATGTATTCGATGCTACGAACCGGTATGGGGAGATTGAACCGAAACAGGAAGCGGCACTGGAAGAACTTGGCTTTGAACTTCCGAATCCGGAAAAGAAAAGATCAAAGACAAATAACCGTAAGGTTGTTTTTGATTCTGCCTGCCGGACAATGTTCCTGGATATCTGCAAACGTCATGGACTGGAAATTGACGAAGAACCGTCCTATGGAGGAAGGCAGTATCTGGAGAAACAGGACTATATCCGAATGAAGCAGAAAGAAGAGATTGCGGTTCAGCAGGAAATGCTCAATCAGCAAAGGGATAAGGTCAATGCGAATCATCTGGAACTTGCAAGGCAGTCAAAACATGTCAGGGCAAATGAAAAGGTTATCCAGTCACAGAAAGAAAAAATAGAACAGCAGGAAAAAGAATTTAAAGAAAATTTCATTTCCAATTCTGACCGGATTCTAAGTCAGGGCGAGCTGATTGAAGAGCAGAGAGAGGAACTGAAACAGCTTACCCTCCGTATTGAAGATGTGGAAACCTTGCTTGACGAAGTATCCAGTGAAGCCTATGACAAGGCTGTGGATAAAGTCGCAGAGGAAACAATGCGGGCTACCAGAAAAGATGACATTCGTCTTGCGGAAGATTCTAAGAGATGGATTCAGAGTCCGGAACGTAAGGCATCACGAAAAGAAAAGGAATATGCGATAAACAGGCTGGACGGTCTGATTAAAAAAATCGAATATGCGATGGAAAAAGCTGTTGTGAGGGTTGTCCGTCAGTTAAAACAGCCAGAGAAGAAAAAAGCCGTTGTTGAAGAAATCAAAAAAGAAGTGAAGCCGTCAATCAGAGAAAAACTTGCATTGAACGTAGCAAAGATTCAAAGAGAAGAGGCAGAGAGAAAACAACTGAATAAAGGAAGATCACATTCCAGTGATCTGGAACTATAAGGGCATTTTGTTGATTCCGTAAGGACAGGACAAAGTGCTTTTTTGTTTTTTGTGAAAACTTGTTTCCTAGATTTGGGAAGCAGATTTAAGAAAGTGAGGAAACGAATTGGGATTATTTGATGAAGTAAAACAGAATGTGACCGTCCGGCAGGCTGCGGAGAGGTATGGGTTAAAGCCCAACAGGAGCGGACTGATCCGCTGCATTTTCCATAATGACAAATCACCCAGCATGAAAGTTGACCGGAGATATTATTGTTTCGGGTGTGGCTGTACAGGAGATGCCATTGATTTTACGGCACAACTGTTTGACATTGGATTGAAAGATGCAGCCATGAAGCTGGCAGATGATTTTGGGATTCCTTATTCCGGCAGGGACAGGGGATCACCGCAGAACAGGAGAAGCGTTTCGGCAAAAAAGCCAGAGCCGACACCAGAAGAACTTTGGCAGAAAAAACATCTGAGATGCCTGAGAGCCTATCTGGATTATCTGAGCCTGCTTCTGGAATGGAAAGAACAGTATGCACCAAAAACACGGACAGAAGAATGGCATGAAAAGTTTATGACTGCGCTCAGGGAGTTGTCAGTTGTTGAGTATTATCTGGATATCCTGCTCTTTGGGGACAGGGCAGATAAGGAAGCACTTGTAAAAGAAAAATGGAAGGAGGTGGAGCGGATTGAGCAATGCGAAAGAGAAGATAAAGGAGATCGCCACAAAAGAACAGAAAGATGCCATGAAAGAAATGCTCCGGATGGTAGATAAAAGCAAAGTCGATGAAGTGAAACAGATGCTGGAATATACACAGAAAGGAACTGCGAAAGCAACGGTTGGAAATTATATGGTTGTGCTGAGAAATGATCCGCTTGTGCGTGAGAGTATGAAATACAACAAGCTGACAGGCAGGATTGATATTGTAAAAAAACTCTGGTGGAATGAGGAAGTCTGCAAGTTGGATGATGATGGCAGGACTTATTTCTACTATTTCTTTGAATGCTATTACAAACTCACAAGTGAAAAATGTATGGATAAGGCACTCCGTATAGAAGCCAACAGCCGGGCATACCACCCGATCTGTGAGTATCTGGAACAACTGGAGTGGGACGGGCAGGAGAGAATCCGTTATGTCCTGCAACGGTACATGGGGGCAGATGCTTCGGATTTTGTCTATGAGGTTGTGAAGCACTTCCTGATGGAAGCATTAAGCAGAATCTACCGTCCCGGTTGTAAAGCAGATGAAATGCTTTGCCTGGTAGGTCAGCAGGGAGCCGGAAAATCCACATTTTTCCGTTTTCTTGCATTGAACGATGACTGGTTTTCTGATGATCTGAAGCAGTTGAATGACAGTAAGATATACGAGCATCTCCGGGGACACTGGATTATGGAAATGTCGGAGATGATTGCTGCAATCAGTGCAAAGAGCAATGAGGAAATCAAGTCATTCCTGACCAGACAGAAAGACACTTACCGGAACCCTTATGATAAATATGAGGAAGACCGGAAGCGTCAGTGTATCTTTGCAGGTTCAACGAACACAAGGCAGTTCATTCCTTTTGACCGTACTGGGGCAAGACGGTTCCTGCCGATTGCCATAGACAGCAGTAAGGCAGAGAAGCATATCCTCGATGATGAAAAAGAAGCCAGATCCTATTTTGACCAGTTGTGGGCAGAAGCAATGGAAATCTACTGGTCAACGGAGAATAAGAGCAGCCTGTTGAAGTTCTCAAAGGAAATGGAGCAGGAGATCAGTGAATACCGAAAACAGTTCACACAGGAAGATACGATGGCAGGAATGATACAAGGCTGGCTGGACGCTTATAAAGGTAGTCATGTATGTTCCGTCCAGATCTGGAAAGAAGCCTTTGACCATTTTGACCGGGAGCCGAAAAAATTCGAGACAAATGAGATCTGTTCTATTATGGATACGCAGATCACTGGCTGGAAGAGAGCCGGAGTCCACAGATTTTCAAAGGAAGGATATGGCAGACAGAGAAGCTGGATCAGGGAAGGAGCAGAAGAAGAGGGTGGCAACGAACCGGATAAAGATGGATTTACAAAGCTGACGAAAGCAGAACAGTTGGAGCTGCCATTTGATCTGCCCGACAGAGAGAAAGGCTGATTTTGATGCCGAAAGGCTACTGATTACCCGGAAATTTATTGCTTGTTGACATTTTTGTTGACACCAAAATCCTTTGTATTTACCGGTGTTTCAGCTACTTTTTAACAGGTGTCAACAAGAACATTCAAAAAACTTTTCAATAGTATTTTGGAAAACAGAAATAACTACCCGAAAAAAGTTTCAAACCCCATGTTGACACTTGCGTTGTCAGCGTGCCGATAAACTCCCGGCAGGGACAGAAGCAAACCTCTCTCTGTCGGGCACAGGAAAGAAAGGAAATAGATGATTATGGAAAAAATGATGAATAAAAAAACAGAAGGAAACACATTTACAAAGAAAATCGGGCAGACAGTATATGTTGTCCGCTATCATTTCAATGAAGATGCAAAGGAAACCATGCAAGAAAAGATTAACCGGATGCTGGTTGCAGAAGCAAGCCGAAAGGCAATGCAATAGATGGGGACAGAGACAATTGGAATTGAGATATGTTTGAGAATGTGATATGATTTGAGCAACAAATCGAATTTGGGGAGGAAAATTATCATGAATGATTTGAAGGTATCAGATATCATGTGTAAATGGTATATATGGGTTGCAGTTGGATATGTTATTGGAAAGAATTTAAGTGACACATTAGGGGGACTTATTGGTTTGGCAATTGGGGGTCTTATAGGCTGTTACATACAAAAAAATCATAGTAAAAAAGATGATTGATAACTTCCAGCTTGCGAGCTGAAAAATTTGAAGTTGTAAAGGAGCGTTATGCAATGGAAACAAGAAAAATTGTTCGTGGGATTATATTGGCAGTATTGCTGGTTTGTACGGTGTTTTTGATTTATTCCATAGTAACAGACCCATTAGGCGAACATGATATTATGCTTCCCCTTGCTGTTACCGCTGGATTTATTGCATTAGGGCAGGACAAGCGAAAAGAAAGATAAATCTCAGTTTGTATAACAGGAAAATTTGAAGTTTCTGTTGAGTTTTTTATGAAATATTCCATTTTTTTCAGAGATTCCACCCATATTCTACTTACAAGGGATTTTATTTCAATGATGAAAGAAGTACCTTTATATCATCAAATGAATGGAGGAATACATATGAACCAATTAGTTACAGGAAAATTTATAGCATTAAAGAGAAAACAGAAAAATCTAACACAGGAACAATTAGCAGAGAAACTTGGTGTTTCCAATAAGACTATTTCAAAATGGGAAACCGGTAAGTGTATGCCGGACTATTCCATTGTAAAAAGCCTATGCGAAGAACTTGAAGTTACAGTGGCAGAACTGATGGATGGTGAAATATCCGAAGAAAATAGTGTTCGTACCTATGATGATGAGCAGATTTTAGATTTGCTAAGAAGAACGCAGGAGTTAGAAAAGCAAAAAAATATGTTATATGGAATTATGCTTATTGTAATGGGTATTGCAGTACAGGCTCTTTCATATGCAATTGGTGGTTCGGATTTTAAGGACTTTATTTCTGGCTTACTATTGGGATTGTCAATTGGAGAAATGCTGGTTGGTGTTTATGTTGTTGGAAAATCCTTGGCAGGAAGATAACTTTCAGCTTGTCGAGCTGGAAAATTTGAAGTTGCGGAGGTGTTTTAGATGAAAAGGAAATGGCTCATTCCGTGTTTAATAGTGGTAATTGTGATTGCAATTCTTTTTTATACTGGTATTCAAAGGACGCATACTTTCACACTTGCAGAGAGAAACGGAGTTGCATTCAAGTCAGAACAAATACAACCACTGTTTGAAACTATTAGAGTAAGCGGTGATTGTGATACAGATGTGATATTTACTGATATTGAGACTGGCGAAACATACACGGTAGGATACATTACATCTGGTGTATCAGAAAAGATTAAACTACAAAAAGGTAAGTGGTACACAGTAGAGGGAGCTGGAAATATCACAGTAAGTCCAGTAAACATTAGAATTGAATGAAGAACAACAAATTTCAGTTTTATGATCTAAAAATTAATATGAAAGTAGAGCATATGAAGAAAAATCCATATGCTCTATTTTTTTGCCCACTTTCGAAAAAAAGTGATTAAAAAACTATTGACATTTTGTTACTGGCAAGACCGCAAAAAGCATTTTGATTTCCTGCGGCTCCCGGCTGGCCCCCTTTGACATCCCCCAGCTCCGGGAGATTATGAGCTATGACGAGCTGGAGCTTGACCGCATCGGGGATCGGAAAACGGCGGTTTTCTTCACGATTTCCGACACAACCCCCACTTATAACTTCATTGTTGCCCTGGCCTTTTCCCAGATGTTCAATCTCCTGTGTGAACGGGCGGACAATGTTCACGGGGGCCGCCTGCCCCATCATGTCCGGGTGCTGTGGGACGAGGCGGCCAACACGGGCCAGGTGCCCTCGCTGGAGAAGCTGGTGGCCGTGATCCGTTCCCGTGAAGTAAGCCTGTGCCTGTTCTACCAGCAGTACGCTCAATGCAAGGCCATATACAAGGACAACGCCGAAACGATCCTGGGAAACATGGACAGCGTGATTTTCCTGGGCGGGCGGGAAAGCTCCACCATCAAGGAAATTTCCGAGAACTGGCTGGGAAAGGCCACGATCTCCATGCAGACCGAGGGCCGCTCCCGTGGGCAGTCGGAAAGCTACAACCAGAACACCCAGCGGCTGGGCCGGGAGCTGATGACACCCAGCGAACTGGCTACCATGCCGGGCGACAAGTGCATTTTGCAGCTGCGGGGCCTGCCCCCGTTCTTCTCGCCCAAATACGATTTGAAGCAGCACCCGAACTACAAATATACATCGGAGGCTGACAAACAGAAAAACGCCTTTGACCTTGATAAGCTCATCAACCGCCGCAGGCGGCCTGGGCTGAACGAGGCTTGTGAGGTGTACGAGATAGACGTATCGGACACAGGGCCCGTAAGCGAGGACGAGGACATCCTCAACTACGACGATGTGGACGATCCGGATGCCTATGTATAAAGCACTTCTGGACAAAGTGTCCAGAGGTCGTAACCTGCCGCCTGCATGGGCGGCTTTTTTCATGGCCGGGGAAACCCCCGGAGAAATGGAGGATATATGCAGTTTTTCACTTCCGCGATCACCACTTTGCAGACGCTGGTTGTTGCTCTGGGCGCTGGCCTGGGCGTGTGGGGCGTTGTCAATCTCCTGGAGGGGTACGGCAGCGATAATCCCGGCTCCAAAAGCCAGGGTATGAAGCAGTTCATGGCTAATTAGTTGGAACAAAAAACGAAAGGAAAAGCACAATCCAGACGGTATCAGCGGCAGGCTACAAGAATAAATTGTGATTTCACAAGATTGGTGCTATAATAAGAGAAAAGTTCCTGCCGGGGCAGCCGCCCCGGTGGTATAGATAGAAAGGCAGGAAAACAATATGCACATCAGCTATAAGCCACTCTGGCACACACTGTTAGAGCGTGATATGAGAAAAGAGGATTTAAGGCTTGCCGCTGGTATGACAACAAATATGATTGCCAACATGAGCAAAGAGGGAAAGCACATCAGCATGGATACATTAGCCCGTATCTGCGAAACGCTGAATTGTGAGATTACCGATGTGATTGAGTTAGTACCAGACGAGCCTGCTTCCACAGGAGGTAAGGAACATGAGCGAATTGAAACCAAGAATAACGGAAAACGGAATTGATTATATCCTTGTCGGAGATTATTACATCCCGGACTTGAAACTGCCGGAGGAACACCGCCCTATCGGAAAGTACGGACGGATGCACCGGGAATATTTAAGGGAAGTCCACCCAGCCAGATTGAATACATTGATACTGACCGGGGAATTGTGGACATATCTTGCAGACCTGAACGAACAGGCACAGGAACGGTTAGACACCATCATGGAGCAGATGAAAACTGCCGAGGGCGTAACCGAGGAATTGAAGCGTACCCACCAAATGGAATGGGTGCAGCGTTGCAATAACATTCATAACCGGGCAGAAGAAATTGTTTTGCATGAGATGATTTATTCATAACGGGAGCAATTAAATCGGAGGTATATAAGATGATTGAAATTGTATTTGGTGAAAGTGCCTGTGGAAGTTTGAAAATTGCCCAAACTTACGGCAAGGGAAAGTATAGAGGAAGTGCTGTTTCAATATTTATGAGGCATGAAGACGGGAGTGTTCCATCTTCAGATGAAATGAAAAAAGCACAGCTTCAAGCACAGGAACAAGAACGCATTGCTTGGGAGAATGCTATTCCATTGGGAGGCAAGAGCTGTGATGTTTATTGTTTTGATATGGCTCTTAGTGTGGGAGATATTTCTGATAATGGAATTGGCGAACAGCGGAAAAATGTTTTCAAGAAAATGCTGTCTGTCTGCTTTGTAGAGGATTTAGATTATCAGGTTGAAGAAAAAATACAGAAAATTAAAACTACATTGACCTCAGTGATTGAACGATATGTAGCTGGGGAAGAAATTCGCATTTGGTATAGCTATAATCCAGATGAGCTTTGTGGTATGTATTGGCTTATGAAACAACTTCAACCCTTAAACTGCCAGACAACAATTTATTTGGTTAAGTTACCTACATGGGAATATGGAAAAGAAAATACTATGACATCCAAAATAGCATGGGGCGAGGTCTCTCCTGGCGAATGGGGAAACTATATAACTCTACAAGAGAAAGCTAATCCTGTATTTCTTTCAGCTTGTGCTATGAAATGGAATCAACTTCAAAATGAAAATGCACCTTTGCGTGCAATGTTAAATGGTAAATTGCAAAGCGTTTCAGAAGATATATATGATAGTTTCATTCTTCGTGAAATTGCGGAACAGCCAGAGCAATTCAAAATGGCTATTGTCATAGGTAATGTTTTAGGAAAATATCAACTTGGAATTAGTGATGTATGGATTTCCAATCGCATTGATAAAATGCTTGAAGATGGTGTGTTGGAAATTATACAGGACGCACCAAAGGGAGAAACAAATTATCGCCGAATATTAAGAAAACGAATGAAGTAATAACCACAGCACAAACCGCTGCTACATGGAATCCAACAAACCATGCAACAGCGGTTTTCCTTTACCGTTTTTTCCTCTGGTTGATAGGCGTTCCCGTTTTCTTTGATTTTTGGAGAATCCGAATAAGCCAGCGAAATTCTTCATCTGACAGATTTTTATAGTTGATACCGAGCTGCTTGCAGTAAAGCACTGCCAGTTTTTCCAAACGGCTGCCCTTGAAATTTTCGACCGCTTCCAGATTTTCTTTCAGTTCATTGGCAACAGTGGTCTGGGGCGCACTCTCACTATCCTTTTTATGGGTTTCCCGAATATCCCGGATAATCAGGTTTAGGTCATCCAGAACCATGTGGCTGAAATATTCATCATCACTGATATGGGCGGCTTGCAGCACTTTCAAATGTGGGTCATCTTCGCCAGGGCGATACCGTTCTATGATTTCATGTCGGACAGTATCGACAAGGGTGTTGAGGTTTTGAATCTGCATGGTGGCAATCCCATCCACATAAATCTCAATGTCCGCAAGAAACTTGATAAAGTCCTTATGGGTGGCAAGTTCGCAGAGCAGACGGTTGTTGATCCGACCGCTTTTCAGAAGTGCAACCATTTCATCGTTCAAATGCAGCTCCGTCAGTGGCGTGTTGATCTGCTCCCTGTTCTCTGTCCGGCACAGCAGATAATCGACGGAAACCCCATAGAAGTCTGCCAGCGTGATAAGGTTGCCATGATTGATTTCCTTAAAATCTTCTTTTTCATAACTGCCAAGGGCTGATTTAGAAATACCCGTTAGTTTTGATAGTTCTTCCAGATTTAAGCCTTTGTCCTTGCGGAGTTCCCAAAGGCGTTCCTGTATGCTTGTTGCTCCTTTCATGGGCACACGCTCCTTTCCAACGGTTTCATTGCTGCCGCTTATCTGGATTATATCACACTTTCCGTAATCGTGGAAATTTCTGATTTTTACCCTTAATTCCTACTTTGTGGACATACGGCACAGGGCACAAAAATGTTCTATGATACAGGTAGTTCATCGATGGATTATTCCAATCGAATGACCAGCCTGTGTGGGATATGCTTCCCCGGCGATGTAGCGCCATGAATTTTGGCAGGGATATGGAGGAACCCTGACCAAAACGAGCGTACCAAAGGGAGCGATACGCCGCTGTGAGATTCAGGGGAGGAACGACACCGGGGAGAACTGGCGAACTGACACCGAAATGATACCGAAACACAACAATCTGATAGGGGGACAGTCTACCCTATCGCTGATACTTCGGGAGATTTTAAGCGGCTCTATGGCTGTAATTTTACCGAAAATCGCCCCGAAACCATACACTAAAACGGGAGGAAGCGCAATATGCCGAGAATGAGCAAAAAGAGGAAGTATGAGCTTTCCTTTTACCTCAATGACCGGGGGCGTGTCACTTACAACGAATTATGCCGGAAATGCCAGCATGGGTGCAAGCAGAGCTTCCGGGCGGTTGTGATTGACTGCCCCTGTTATTTATCCAAACGAGCAAAGAAAAAGGAGGAACACACAGAATGAATTTTGAATTTATGACGATAGACACACCATTGCCGCCCTGTATGCCTTTTCCCAGAGCGTTGACAGGATTTCCAGTCAGCAGCACCGCAAAGGTCATGTACTGCCGGATGCTGGACGCTATGCTCTCCAAAGGGCAGGAGGACGAGAACGGAATCCTCTTTGTCTGCTTCCCTGTCACAGCCATTGCCGCAGTCCTGTCCCGCAGCTCCATGACGGTCAAGCGTTCTCTGAATGAACTGGAAACTGCCGGACTTATCATGCGGGTGCGTCAGGGCATTGGAGAACCAAACCGGATTTATGTGCTGATACCGGGAAAGGAGGACGCTGCCCTTGCCTGATACCTCAAAGCTGGAAAAACTCAATCGGGAGTTGGAAAAAAGCGAAAAGAAACTGCGGAAAGCCATCAATGATGAAAAGGCATTGCAGCACCAGTTGAAACAGCTTACCCGAAAGGAACGGACGCACCGGCTCTGTACCCGTGGCGGTATGCTGGAAAGTTTTCTGCAAGAGCCGGAACGCCTGACAGATGATGATGTCATGCTGTTGTTGAAACTCATTTTTCACAGACAGGACACGCAGGAACTATTGAAAAAACTGCTGGAACGGGAGATGCCGGAACCCCCTTAGTTTACTAAGGGCGCAATTATACACCACCCAAAGGTTGGTGCATTGCGTTCTCCGAAGGCTCCTCGCCGGAGGGCTGTGATTTTCCGCAGTCATGGTCTGCTCCAAATCATACAGGGGACGCTACGCTTCCCCTGCGCTGGCTGTCGCCAGCTACCCTTTTGTGGACTTGCCGCCCGGAAACACCTTGCGCTGCAAGCTGTTCCCGTCCAGCAAGTTTTATCAGTCGAGCTATCCTTATCTACGGTAATTTAGTATAATAAGGTCAAAAAACAGAACGCTATCATTGTGCAACCGATATGCAACTGATAATTGCTTGATAGTTGGTGGTAGCAACACGGTAATTCAGATAGAATAAAGCCAACAAAGAAAGGAGGTCATCCAAATGTTAGTAAACATCATTATGATTGTAGTCGGAATAGTTTTCTCATGTATCTTTGTCGGCTTGCTTATCCTTGTTATTCGTGCATTGCTTAAATATATCCGTACAGAGAAATGAAGCCAACAGCAACATTAGGAGGTGGTCAAATGAAAGTAACCGTATTTATGATAATCGTTGGAATAATTTTCTTATGTATCTTTGTTGGTTTGCTTACCCTTATTGTTCGTGCATTACTCAAATATATCCATTCAAAAGATGTACGGCAGGAAAAATCCGTAGTGAGGAAATCGTTGGGTGAAGCACTCAAAGTACACAGAACACAGTGCAAAATGACGCAGGAATTTGTTGCTGAAACGATTGGTGTTAGCAGGCAGGCTGTTTCAAAATGGGAAAATGGAACATCCGACCCTTCCACATCAAATCTTTTTGCACTTGCAAAACTTTACGGTATTTCTGTTGAAGAATTACTAAAAGAAGTTGAATAATCTTCATGCAGATATTTTATTTCATCATCGGGCCACCCTGACCCGAACTTTCAAAACTGAATACCAGCCGCCCACCGGCGGCACCACCGAGCAGGAAATCTGAAAAGGTCTCCTGCTTTTTTTCTGCCCCAAATGAGGTGGTAAAACGCCACCCCATCCACCAATTACCGAAAGGAGGGACACGAAATGCCCTGTCCACACAACGAAATCTCGATTGTGCAGCGAAGCCAACAGCAGTCTGCGGTTGCCGCCGCTGCCTACCAGAGCGGCGAAAAGCTGTTCTGTGGATACGATCAGGAAGTGAAGCACTACCCGGAAAAGCGTGGTATCGTCCACAATGAAATCTTGCTTCCGGCAAATGCCCCACGGTCGTATGCAGACCGCAATACTTTATGGAACGCCGCCGAAGCGGTGGAGAAGCAATGGAATTCCCAGCTTGCAAGGCGGTGGGTGCTTACCATCCCCAGAGAGATACCGCCCGACCAGTACGCCGCCCTTGTCCGGGATTTCTGCAATCAGCAGTTTGTTTCCAAAGGAATGTGCGTGGATTTTGCCATCCATGACAAAGGGGACGGAAACCCTCACGCTCATGTCATGCTGACTATGCGGGCAATGGATGAACATGGGAAATGGCTTCCCAAGAGCCGCAAGGTTTATGACCTTGACGAGAACGGGGAACGGATAAAACTTCCGTCCGGCAGATGGAAAAGTCACAAGGAAGATACGGTTGACTGGAACGACCGCAAGTATTGTGAAATCTGGCGGCATGAATGGGAGATCATCCAGAACCGCTATCTGGAAGCCAACAACCGCCCGGAGCGGGTGGATCTCCGTTCTTATGAAAGACAGGGGCTTGATATTATCCCTACCGTCCATGAGGGTGCTGCTGTCCGGCAGATGGAAAAGCGAGGGATTCAGACCAACATCGGAAATCTGAACCGGGAAATCAAAGCCGCCAACAGCCTGATGAAGTCTATCCGGCAGCTTATTAAAAATCTCAAAGGCTGGATTATCGAGCTTAGTGAAAAACGAAAAGAACTGCTTGCGGAAAAAGCTGCGGAGGAAGCGGTATTTCTTCCCAATCTGTTGATGAAGTACATGGAGGTACGAAAGGCAGAACGGAGCGACTGGACACGGGCGGGACAAAACCGTGGAACTTCCAAAGACTTAAAGGCAGTCAGCGAAGCCCTGTCCTATCTTCAGAGAAAGGGACTTTCCACCGTGGAGGATTTGGAAAACTTTATAGAAACGTCCGGGAAATCTGCCGCCGACTACCGAAAGCAGATGAAGCCAAAGGAAACCCGCAGCAACGTGATTGACGCTATCCTTGCCGCCCGGACGGACTGTAAGGAATGTAAGCCCGTTTATGAGAAATACCAGAAGATATTTTTCAAGAAAACTAAGGAAAAATTCAAGCTGGAACACCCGGAGGTTGCCCGGTTTGAGAAAGCCAGTGCCTACCTTGCCAAGCACCCGGATGATAAGGACAGCACGAAAAAGGAGCTTTTGCAGGAACAGGCGAAGCTTGTGGGCGAAATCGCAGACTTGAAAGTACCGTTGACCGAGGTGCAGGAAGATTTGAAGAAGCTGCGGGACATCCGCTACTGGGTACGGAAAGCCACACCCGGCACAGAGGAAAGCAAAGAGCCGCCCAAGAAGCAGCCCCTCAAAGAAGTCTTGCAGGATAAGGCTGACGAGAAGAAAGCACAGAAAAACGCCCCGGCGCAGACGAAACACAAACAACAGGATATGGAACTTTAACAGGCACTTGCCATTTTCAGATTGAGAATGATAAGTGCCTTTTCTTTTTTACAAGGAGGAATTGATTTGAATGTATTTGAAGCTGTGAAGCAGTCCGTTACGACAAGACAGGCTGCGGAGCATTACGGAATCCGGGTAAACAGAAACGGGATGGCTTGCTGCCCGTTCCACAACGATAAGACCCCCAGCATGAAGCTGGACAAGCGTTTCCACTGCTTCGGATGTGGTGCAGATGGGGATGTGATTGATTTTGTAGCTGCCCTGTACGGGCTGGGGAAAAAGGAAGCCGCCGCACAGTTGGCGAGTGACTTCGGGCTTGCCTATGAGGACTGGAAGCCACCGGGCAGGGCAAGGAAGCCCAAGCCCCGGCAGAAATCCCCGGAAGAACAGTTCCGGGAAGCAAAGGCACATTGCTTCCGTGTCCTTGCCGATTATCTACACCTCTTACGGGTATGGAAAACCGACTATGCCCCGCACTCCCCGGAGGAAGCGTTTCATCCCCGGTTCGTGGAAGCCTTGCAGAAGCAAGCCCATGTGGAATATCTGCTGGATGTGCTGCTGTTCGGGGAGACAGAGGAAAAAGCGGTTTTGATTATGGACTACGGAAAGGATGTGATACAGCTTGAACAGCGAATGGCAGAGCTTGCAGCCGCAGACGCAGCAAGAACTAAAAAACACCATGAACGCCATGCAGCCGCCCCAGAGCGTTGAGGAAGTAAAGGCAACTCTGGAAACCACCGAGAAAGGCGGCGTCCGCCAGAGCATACGGAACTGCCTGACCGTATTCCAGCGTGACCCTGTGCTTGCCGGGGCAATCGCCTACAACATCCTGACCGACCGCAAGGACATCATAAAGCCCATCGGTTTTCACAGAGAAAGCACAGCCCTGACCGATACGGACATGAAGTATCTGCTTCTCTATCTGGAGGAAACCTACGGGCTTACCAGTGAGAAAAAGATTGAAACCGCCATCGGGATTGTGGCGAATGAGAATAAGTACCACCCCATCCGGGATTTTCTGAACAGCCTTGCATGGGACGGGACTGAGCGCATCCGCTTCTGTCTGCGGCACTTTCTGGGAGCTGATGTGGACGATTACACCTATGAAGCCTTGAAGCTGTTCATGCTGGGGGCGATTACAAGGGCATTTAAGCCCGGAAGCAAGTTTGAAATCATGCTGTGTCTGGTAGGCGGTCAGGGGGCTGGCAAATCCACCTTCTTCCGGCTGCTGGCAGTCCGGGACGAGTGGTTTTCCGATGATTTGCGGAAGCTGGACGATGATAACGTGTACCGCAAGCTGCAAGGTCACTGGATAATTGAAATGTCGGAAATGATGGCAACCGCCAATGCCAAGAGCATTGAGGAAATCAAGTCCTTTCTAAGCCGCCAGAAAGAGGTTTACAAAATTCCCTATGAAACTCACCCGGCAGACCGCCCCCGTCAATGCGTGTTCGGCGGCACTTCCAACGCCCTTGACTTTCTCCCCCTTGACCGTTCCGGCAACCGCCGATTTATCCCGGTCATGGTGTACCCGGAGCAAGCCGAGGTTCACATTTTGGAGGACGAAGCCGCTTCCAGAGCCTATATCAGCCAGATGTGGGCGGAAGCAATGGAGATTTACCGAAGCGGCATGTTCAAGCTGTCATTCAGCCCAGCCATGCAGCGGTATCTCAAAGAACACCAGCGGGATTTTATGCCGGAGGACACCAAAGCCGGGATGATACAGGCTTACCTTGATAAGTACACCGGGGAAACGGTCTGCTCCAAGCAGCTCTACAAGGAAGCCTTAAACCACACCTTTGATGAGCCGAAGCAATGGGAAATCCGGGAAATCAACGAGATAATGAACCAGTGCATTACCGGGTGGAACTACTTTTCCAATCCGAGGATGTTTGCGGAATACGGCAGACAAAAGGGCTGGGAGCGTGAAATCCCGGCAACGGACACCGACAACCCGCCCGAAAAATCTATGGACGGTTTTGTGGAGGTCACAGAGCAGATGGAGCTTCCATTCTGAAAATGACAGCCCGTTGCCGACTTCGTTGCTATCCCGTTGCCGAGCCGGTTGCCGGGGAAAATCCCTTATTTCCGGGCTTTTTCCCTCTCTGACAACCAAAACAACAGAAAAATAAAAGAAAAGTATAAATAGTAATCAACGCCAGATTGAGATTGTTTGCAAGGTCTTTTGAAGCCCGTTGCCGGACTTCGTTGCCGACCGTTCTCTGTCTGGCTATTTTCATGTATGGAGGATAACTGCCTATGGCGAAAAATAAGACCAAGATTGAAGTGACAACCGTATTTGACGGGGAACTGGACGCCACCGATGTGTTCGTCAGCCTGATTTCCCAGAAATACGGCAAAACAAATACAAAAGAATATCTTGCTAAAAAGAAAGATTTGAAGTATAATGAAGATGAGGTTCAACAGAGCCAGATACCGTCTGGATTGTGTGGGTAAATGGCTATGATGAACGAAATGGAATACAGAACAATCGGTTCAGCACTTGCCGGGGGCTATCGTGCGGCGGTCTATTGCAGGCTGTCAAAGGACGATGACCTGCAAGGCGAAAGTGCCAGTATCGCAAACCAGCGTGATATGCTGGAAAAATACTGCGAAAAGCAGGGATGGGAGGTTGTGGCAGTCTATCAGGACGATGGCTTCACAGGTCTTAATATGGAGCGTCCTGATTTACAGAGAATGTTGAGAGCCATTGAGCGCAGGCAAATCAACCTTGTCATCACGAAAGACCTCAGCCGACTGGGGCGTAACTATTTGCAAACAGGGCATTTGATTGAGGACTTTTTCCCAAGAAACGGTGTCCGCTATATCGCCATGAATGACGGTATCGACACCCTGCGGGATAACAACGACATCGCCCCGTTCAAGAATATCCTGAACGAGATGTACAGCAAGGATATTTCCAAGAAAGTCCATTCCTCTTATCTTCTGAAAGCGCAGAAAGGACAGTTTACCGGGTGTCTTGCCCCGTTTGGGTATCGGAAAGACCCGGAGGACAAAAACCATCTGCTCATTGACGAGGAAACCGCCCCGATTGTGCGGCTGATTTTCGGATATGCCCTAAACGGTCATGGTCCGAACTATATCCGCAGACGGCTGGAGGAAGAAAAAATCCCCTGCCCCACATGGTGGAACCGGGAACGGGGGCTTCGCAATACCCGCACCAAATGGGAAAAGAAAGACCCGGAAAACGGGCGGTATATGTGGGACTTTTCCGTTATCAAAGACCTTTTGATGAATCCCGTTTACACTGGGGCGATTGCTTCCCAGAAAAAGGACTACCGTTTCAAAATCGGCACGATTGGGGAAAAGAAGCCGGAGGACTGGATTGTAGTGGAAGGACAGCATGAACCGCTGATTGACCGCATGAGCTTTGACATTGTGCAGAACAAGCTGAAATCCCGCCAGCGTCCGGGGCAGACCAATGAAATCAGCCTGTTTGCCGGACTGATAAAATGCGGCGAGTGTGGGAAGTCTCTGACGGTACGCTACACAAACGCAAAACATCCCCAGCAGATTTACTCCTGCAAGACCTACAATGCCTTTGGAAAGAACCACTGCACCCAGCACCGGATTGATTATGACACCCTTTACAGTCATGTGCTGCGGAAAATCCGGGAATGTGCCAGAGCTGCCCTGATGGACGGGAAAGCGGTTGCTGACCGCCTGACCAATACCTGTGAAGCCGAGCAGCGGGAACAGCGGGAAGCAATGGAACGCTCCCTTACAAGGGACGAGGAACGGATTGAGGTTCTGGACAAAATGGTAATGCGGCTTTATGAAGATATGATTGCAGGGCGTATCAGTGAGCAGAACTTCAACACCATGCTGGAAAAGACACAGACCGAGCAGACGGAACTTAAAACAAAAGTGTCCGAGGGCAGAAAGCGGCTGTCCGATGAAGTCCAGCTTGCCAATGACGCAAAACAATGGGTGGAAGCCATTCAGGAATATGCCAACATCACAGAGTTGGACGCAGCCACCCTCAACCGCTTAATCAAAGAAATCGTCGTGCATGAGCGCATTGACGAAGATAAAACAAGACACATTTCTATCGAAATTCATTTTAATCTCAAACCCATCCCGGAGGTGGAACAGGTCACTGCCTGACCTGTCCCGCCGGGACGGTTCTCTTAAAAACACCATATAGATTTTTTGTACGCCGCCGCCCGCCATCGAGCAGAGTTTTACACCTAATTGGGGATAAAACAGCTCATGGCGGGCGGCGGCATCATCCTGCTGGGCACCACCCTGATCCCTCTGCTGTCCGGCCTGTTTTAAGGTAGCGGCTTATGGATTTTCTCACCGACTGGCTCACGGACTGGCTCAAAGAGCTGCTGATTGGCGGGATCATGGGGAACCTGGAGGGGCTCTTTGATTACGTCAATACCCAAGTCGGAGAGATTGCGGTACAGGTGGGGACTACCCCGGCGGCGTGGAACGCCGGGGTATTTTCCCTTATCCGCCAGCTTTCCGAAACGGTGATCTTGCCGATTGCCGGGCTGGTGCTGACCTTTGTTGCCACCTATGAGCTCATTCAGATGCTTTTGGAAAAAAACAATATGCACGAGTTTGATGTTGCGAATATCTACAAATGGATATTCAAAACCGCTTGTGCCATCTTCATTCTCTCAAACACCTTTAACATAGTAATGGCTGTCTTTGACGTGTCGCAGACGGTGATCGCCCAGGCGGGCGGTCTGATTCAAGGCTCCACGGACATCACGCCGGATATGATGGCGGAACTGGAAACCACCCTGGAGGGGATGGATTTAGGGCCGCTTTTGGGCCTGTGGCTCCAGTCCTCTATCATTGGCGTTACCATGTGGGCGTTGGGCATCGTCATTTTTGTGTTGGTGTATGGCAGAATGTTGGAAATCTATTTGCTCACCAGTTTGGCCCCCATTCCTATGGCAACGATCTCCCATCGGGAGGTGGGACAGATCGGGCAGAACTATCTGCGCTCCCTGTTTGCCGTAGGCTTCCAGGGGCTGCTCATTCTGGTGTGTGTTGCGATTTATGCGGTGCTGATCCAGGGAATTGCCACAGGCGGAGATCCCATTGGGGCGATTTGGGGCACCGTGGGCTATACGGTTTTGCTCTGCTTCATGCTGTTCAAAACCGGGACGATTGCGCGAAGTATCTTTAGCGCACATTGAGAAAGGGGTGTTATATGCCGAGAAGATATGGGCCTGACGGGTCGCGCCTGTGGAACGGGAAAGCGCCGGAGGACTTCAACCAGGCCGATGTTTACCGCTTTATGGCGGAAACGGAGGCCGTTTTGCAAAAGCAGGAATTACTGGGCGGCAGGGATGACGCAAAGACGATTGCCCAGCAGTTAGCCGAGGGGCGGGCGCAGGCCGCCCGTGAAAACGCCGCCCGGCCCGCCCCGGCAAAGGGCAAGGAGGCCAGGGATGACCGATAAGGGCACCTCTGGACAATGTGTCCAGAAGTCCCCGGAGCTCCCGGAGGGCCTGTTCCTTATGGATGGCATCGAGGGCCTGCGCTCCCTGCCCCGTCATTCTGTGGATATGCTCTTGACCGATCCGCCCTACGGCACTACCCGGAACTTTTGGGATGTGCCCCTGCCGCTCCCGGAGCTGTGGGATGCGGTTAAGTGGGCGGTCAAGCCGGACGGCGCTGTATTGTTCTTTGCCCAATGCCCCTATGACAAGGTGCTGGGGGCATCCAATCTGTCCATGCTCCGCTATGAGTGGGTATGGTACAAAAGCCGCTGCACAGGCTTTCTTAACGCCCGCCGAGCTCCGCTGAAAAAGACGGAGAATATTTTAGTGTTCTATCAGAAGCTCCCGCTTTACAATCCGCAGTTTGAGCAGGGCAAGCCCTACAAGAAAATTGCGGGCAATAACGGGAACAGCACCAACTACGGGAAATTCACCCGTTCCGGCAGCGGATCGGAGGACGGCCTGCGCTTTCCCGGAAACGTGCTGACTTTTCCAGCCGTCCAGCGCACCGTCCACCCCACGCAGAAGCCGGTGGCCCTGTGCGAGTATTTCATCAAAACCTACACCCGGCCCGGCGAGGTGGTTGTGGACATCTGCGCGGGCTCTGCCACAACAGCGGTGGCCGCCCTCAATACGGGCCGCCGCTTCATCTGTTTTGAAACCGTCCCCGCCTACTACGCCGCCGCCACGGAGCGCATCCGTGTGGCGCGGGCAGCATTGGAGGGCGGGGAGAAAGGAGTGTAACTATCGGACAGTATTCTGTGATCTATGCCGATCCCCCCTGGCGCTACACGCAAAAGGGCTTGCAGGGTGCGGCGGAGAAGCATTACCCCACAATGGGGATTGACGAGATATGCGCGCTCCCGGTGGCTGATCTGGCGGCCCCGGACAGCGTGCTTTTTTTGTGGGCTACGTTCCCCCAGCTCCCGGAGGCCCTGCGGCTGATCAATGCGTGGGGCTTTCAATATAAATCCGTGGCTTTTGTCTGGCTGAAGAAAAATCGAAAGTCCGAGAGCTGGTTTTATGGCCTGGGCTTTTGGACGAGGGGCAACGCGGAGGTTTGCCTGCTGGCGACACGGGGACACCCGAAACGGCAGGCGGCAAATGTCCACCAATTTATTATTGCCCCGATCCAGGAGCACAGCCGAAAGCCGGACGAGGCCCGTGATAAAATCGTGGCCCTCATGGGCGACGTGCCCAGGGTGGAGCTGTTCGCCCGGCAGTCCCCGCCCGGCTGGGATGTGTGGGGGAACGAGGTGGAAAGCACCGTCCCGGACTTCTGGACAAAGTGTCCAGAGGTGGGCGCGAAAGGAGGTTGATCCATGCCCTATGTGAATGTTCCCAACGACTTATCCAAAATCAAGACCAAACTGGCCTTTAACCTGACGAAACGCCAGCTTGTGTGTTTCGGGATCGCGGCGGCGGTGGGCATCCCGTCCTATCTGCTGGCCCGGAGCTCCATCGGCAACACGGCAGCCATGTTCCTGATGATGGCGGTGGCGCTCCCGGCGTTCCTGCTGGCGATGTATGAAAAAGACGGGCTCCCCTTTGAAAAGGTGGTGCGGAACGTCCTGCGGGCCCGTTTCCTGCGGCCTGGGGTGAGGCCCTACCAGACGGAAAATATCTATGCCCCGTTTACCCAGCGGGGCGCTGTGAGAAAGGAGGATGCGATTGCAAAAAGTAAAAAGCCCAAAGCGCGGCCCCGGAAAGGCCGCTAACCGGAAAGCTGCGCTGTCTGCCCAGCAGACGATCCCTTATCTGGTGATGCACCCGGACGGGGTGTGCCAGCTCCCCGGTGGGCTCTACACGAAAACCGTGGAATATGAGGACATCAATTATTCCGTGGCTTCTACCGAGGATCAGACGGCGATTTTCGGTGGGTGGAGCTCGTTCCTCAATTACTTTGACAGCTCCCTGCCGTTCCAGCTCTCCTTTATCAACCGCCGTTCCCGTTCCCGGAGCAAGTACAAAGTCAATATCCCCCCGGCACAGGATGACTTTGACAGCATCCGGGCCGAGTTCACAAGTATGCTGAAAAATCAAATTGCCAAAAGCAACAACGGCATCGAGCGGTCTAAATACATCACGTTTGGCCTGCCCGCCGAGGGGATCGCGGAGGCCCGGCCCCGCCTGGAACGGGTGGAGGCCGATGTGACAGGCAATCTGAAACGGCTGGGCGTTCCCTCTGCTCCGATGGATGGGCAGGAACGGCTGGCGCTGCTTCACAGTCAGATGCACCCCGCCAGCCGGGAGCCGTTCCGCTTCTCCTGGCAGGACATTCCCCGGACGGGCATGGGGACAAAGGACTTTATCGCCCCGGACAGCTTCGACTTCCGGCAATCCCGGACGTTCCGGGTGGGCCAGTATTGGGGCGCTGCGTCCTACTTGCAGATTTTGGCGTCCGAGCTCTCTGACAAGCTCCTGGCGGAAATTCTGGAGCTTGATGCGGAAATGACCGTTACCATGCACATTCAGACGGTGGATCAGCTCAAAGCCATTAAGACCATCAAGGGAAAGCTCTCCGACATCGGAAAAATGAAAGTGGAGGAACAGCGCAAGGCGGTACGGGCCGGGTACGATCCCGACATTCTGCCCCCTGACCTGATTACGTTTTCCAAAGACGCAGCGGAACTCCTGGCCGATCTCCAGTCCCGCAACGAGCGGATGTTCCTGCTCACGTTCACGATCATCAATATCGCCCCCACCCGGCAGCGGCTGGAAAACGATGTGTTTACCGTGGGCGGTATCGCGCAGAAATATAACTGTGCCTTGAAGCGGCTGGACTGGCAACAGGAGCAGGCGTTTGTGTCCTCGCTGGCCCTGGGCTATAACGAGGTGGAAATCCAGCGGGGCATGACAACCAGCTCCACGGCGATCTTCATTCCCTTTATGACCAGGGAGCTCCGCATGGCCGGGCCGTCCCTCTACTATGGTATGAACGCACTTTCCCATAACGTCATCATGGCTGACCGCAAAAAGCTGAAATCGGCCAACGGGCTCTATCTCGGCTCCACGGGCTCCGGCAAGAGCTTTGCCGCAAAGCGTGAGATCATCAACGTGTTTCTCACTATCCCAAAGGATCGCATTATCATTGTCGATCCGATGGGCGAATATGCCCCGCTGGTGCGGCGGCTGGGCGGCCAGGTGGTGGAGATCGCCCCCGGCTCTCCCAGCCATATCAACCCTATGGACATTCAGCTTGACCTGGACGATGACGAAAGCCCGCTTTCCATGAAAGCGGATTTTTTGTTGTCCCTGTGTGAACTGGTGGTGGGCGGCAAGGACGGCTTGCAGCCCATCGAAAAGACCGTGATTGACCGCTGTGTGCGGCTGATCTACCGGGATATGGCCCTGGGGATCGGGGACGGCAAGCCGCCCTTGCTCCAGGACTTGTACGAGGAGCTTTTGAAGCAGCCGGAGCCGGAGGCCCGCCGTGTGGCAACCGCCCTGGAGCTCTATTGCACCGGCTCCCTTAACCTGTTCAACCACCAGACCAACGTAAAGCTCACGTCCCATATCGTGTGCATCGTTCTCAAAGGGCTGGGAGAAAACCTCCGCAAGATCGCCATGCACGTTACCAACGACTTTGTAACTTCGGCGGTCAATGTGAATTTTCACAGCGGCGTTTCTACCTGGTGCTATTTTGACGAGTTCCATATCCTGCTCCGGGACGCGCTCACCGCCAGCTACTTTGTGGCCGTGTGGAAAATGCTCCGCAAAAAGGGCTGTGTACCCTCGGCCCTGACGCAGAACGTCAAAGACCTTTTGGCCAGCCGGGAGATTGAGGCCATTCTGGACAACACGGATTTTATGATCCTGCTGTCCCAGGCCCAAAGTGACCGGGCAATTCTGGCAAAGCAGCTCGGCATTTCGGAGCACCAGCTCTCCTACATCACCCATAGCAATTCCGGCGAGGGCCTGCTGTTCTATGGGGATGTGACGATCCCCTTTGTGGATCGGTTCCCCCGTGGAGAAATCTATAACCTGCTGACTACCCGCCCGGAGGATTTGAAGAATGAAGCGAAAACCGAATAAGCCCAAACAGGAGCCCAGGGAGCGCCCCGGCTCCTGGGAGAGCGCCGCCGATCCTGGCGGGGCCGGGGCTGCGGACAGCGGCACTTCTGGACAAAGTGTCCAGAACATGGGGTACCCCGCAAAGTCAAAAGACTTTGTGGGGAGAGGAGGAGCAACGGAGCGGGCGGATTTTGGCGGCAGCGCCGCCGAAGGAGCCAAAGCGAAGTTTGCGACGACGAAGTTCCGTCAGAAAAGCAAACAGGAGCAGGCCGCCGCGTCCAAGCTCCGCATGGAGGAGCGCGGGGAAAAGTTGGAACGGGCAAAGGATAAGCTGGCAAAACAGAAGCCGCCCAAAAAGCCCGGCCCGGTGCGGCGGATAGGCCGGGCCGCTGGCGGGGCCGCCCACGGTTTTGTGCATGGCAAGATTTATGAGAATGAACAGGAAAACGTGGGGATCGAGGGGGCCCACCGCTCTGAGCTGGTGGGCGAGTCCGGCCTGCGGCATGGCAAGCGGTTTGTGCAAAAGAAAATCAGGCAGCACCCGGCAAAGGCTGTCCAGCGGGCCGAGTCCAAGTATGTTAAGGCCACGGCGGACTATCATTTCCGCATGGCCGCCCAGGAACACCCGGAAATGTCCGGCAACCCCGTTTCCCGGATGTGGCGCAAACACCGCTTGAAAAAGCAGTATCAAAAGCGGGCGCGGGAGGCGGCAAAGACGGGAGCGGCAAGCGCGGCCAAAAAGACCGCCGCCGCCACGGAAAAGGCCGGGGCGAAGATCGCGGGCTTTGTGAAGCGGCATCCCGTGGGGGTGCTGTTGGCCCTGACCTGTGTGCTCCTGCTCTTTATGATGCAGTCCTGTTCTTCCTCCCTGGTAATGCTGGGAAATTCCGGCGCGGGGGCCGTGGGCGCTACCACCTACCCATCGGAGGACGGGGAGATCCTGGCGGCGGAGGCGGCCTATTCCGGCATGGAGGCCGAGCTGCAAAACTACCTGGACACCTATACCGCCACCCACAGCTATGACGAATACCATTTTGACCTGGACGAGATCGAGCACGATCCCTATGTGCTGATCTCTATCCTCTGTGCGCTCCATGAGGGGGAATGGACGGCGGACGAGGTGCAGGGCACCCTGGAAACCCTCTTTGACCGCCAGTATATCCTGACGGAGCGCGTGGTGCGGGAAACCCGGTATGACAGCGACGGTGATCCCTACTCCTGGTACATCTGCTATGTCACGCTGGAAAACAAAAACCTTTCCCATCTGCCCGTGGAAATGATGGGCGAGGAACAAATGGCCCGTTACTCCCTCTATATGTCCACCCTGGGGAACAGGCCCGATCTGTTCCCGGAGTCAGCCTATGTGGGGAAATACATCACAAACCCGCCCGCTGACTATGACGTGCCGGAGGAATATCTGGACGATGAAACCTTTGCGGCCATTTTGGGCGAGGCGGAGAGATACCTGGGCTATCCCTATGTGTGGGGCGGCAGCTCTCCGGCCACGTCCTTTGACTGCTCCGGCTTTGTGTCCTGGGTGATCAATCACTCCGGCTGGAATGTGGGCCGCCTGGGGGCCCAGGGGCTCTATAACATCTGCACCCCTACCAGCAACCCGAAACCTGGCGATCTGGTGTTCTTTGTCGGCACCTATGACACGGCGGGCGTGTCCCATTGTGGCATCTATGTGGGGGACGGGATGATGATCCATTGTGGCGATCCCATCCAATATGCAAACCTGAATACAAGCTACTGGCAATCTCATTTCTACGCCTACGGGCGTTTACCCTGACAAGGAGGTTATCTATGGCGGCAAGCAAGAGCAAAAAAATCCAGGCCGAGATTGATAAGGTCAAGGCCAAAATCAGCGAACAGCAGGCCCGGCTGAAAGAACTGGAGCAAAAGCACCGGGAGGCGGAAAACGAGGAGATCGTGGACATCGTGCGGGGCATGAGCGTTTCTCTGGAGGAGCTGCCCCTGGTGCTCCAGCGGCTCCGGGATGGCGGCACCTCTGGACAAAGTGTCCAGAAGTCCGAGGACAGCGGAAAGGAGGAAAATTGAAGATGAAACGCTTTCGGGTGATGGCGGCGGCGCTCTGCGCCGTCGTTCTTTTATGCGGTTTTAGCGTCCCGGCGTATGCTTACGCGGACGGCGGCGAGGGCGCGGACTACGGCGATCCCACCATGACGGAGGAAACTCCCGCCCCGGAGCCCACCATTGAGCCCGGCGAGGGCTTTTCCGAAGAGGGCAACCTTGTGACCCGCGATCTGCTCTATGACGAGCACACCAACAAGCAGTTCATTACCGTCCAGACCGGCGGCGGCAACACGTTCTATATCGTCATTGACTATGACAAGCCCGTGGACGAAGAGGGCGAACAGTACGAAACCTACTTTTTCAGCGTTGTGGATGAGGCCGATCTGCTGGCTGCGGCGGAGGCCGCTGGCGTGGAACAGGCGGTGTGCTCCTGCTCTGAAAAATGCGAGGCGGGGGCCGTCAATACGGATTGTGCCGTCTGCTCTGTCAATATGAGCAAGTGCGTGGGTGTTGAGCCGGAGCCGGAGCCCACGGAAACCGAGGAGCCCGCCCCGGAGGAGGCCGAGCCGGAAACGGGTAGCAACACAGGGATGCTCCTGGCGGTGCTGGCCGTGGCCCTGGTGGGCGGCGGAGCGGCGTTCTATTTCAAGGTGCTGCGCCCCAAACAGCAGAAAGCCGCCGCGCCCCAGGAGGACTATGGCGACGAGCTCACGGACTATGACGAGCCGGACGGCTACGGGGACGAGGACGATGACGGCCCGCCCTGGGACGAGGAGGGCGATGACGGAGAGGAGGGGGACAAATGAGGTTTACCAACAGCCCCTATGAAAAGATGATGCAGCAGAAGCCCCGCCCCCAGGCTCCGGCCCCGGCAAAGCCGCCCAGGGGCTCCCGGTGTTCCGGGTGTCCCTACTGGCGCGGGATCGGCTGCGTGTCCTGCTACCGGGAGCTTATGGCCCCGGCTGGCGGGAGGTGACGGCTTGGCCCGTGAACTGACACGCGAGGAAAAACGGGCGATCCGCGCCCTGGTGACAAAATGGTGTGCCAACTATGACCGGGAGTGCGGCTGCCTGCCCCTGGACTGTGAGTGCTATATGCTGGGGAAATGCTGGACGGGGGCGCTGTGCCGCTACTTTCGGGAGGCGGTGCTGCCCCTTGATCCGGCGCTGGAGGCCGCCCTTTTGACCGAGGGGCCCAGGCCGGAGTTTAAGCCCTGTCCCATCTGCGGCGGGCCCGTTGCCCCGGATCGGCGGCAGGCTTACTGCTCGGCGGCCTGTGCAAAGAAAGCCCACCGCCGCCAACAGCGGGAATATATGCGGAAAAAGCGGGGCTGGGGCGTTGACAATTAGGCCCTCGAAACCCGCTGATTACAAGGCTTTTCGGGGCCGCTTTTGGGGCAGGCCGTATGTTTCTACGGCCTGCCCCTGTTTGGCCCGGATGCTGTCAACATCAAGGAGGTGTTATTCTGGAAGAAAATCAAGGCTATGTGATCCGCCGCACGATCCTGTTTGATAACAAATGCGGCTTTGTGCTGGGCGAAAACCCCAAGGCCCCTAACCCCTATGTGACATGGCAATTCAATGAGCAGGACGGACACCGCGACTTCTTTTGGGGCCACTACCACAACGAGCCCGATATGGCGGAACGGGATTTGCACAATCGGGCAGAGGACTATCAGCGGCGCTATCATGTGTTTGAGATAGAGCAGGCCCCGGATCAGGAAACCTACAAATACTACTCCACCCAGCGGCCCATCGACATCGGCACTTACCCGAACAGCTACTTTAACCGCCCTGTCCACATGGATTTGTACTTTACCCGACAGCAAGTGCCAGGTGAGTCGTTCCAGGCGTGGGGAGCCATCATCTATGCCCATCCCCTGACAGAGCGGGAAATGCAGGACTATGAGCTTCGGCCCGCCCGTGAAAACTTGGACATTCGGCGGCAGATGGATGCCCAGGCCCAGGTGGTGGGGAAATGGGAGGATGCTCACCGTGTCCCGGATCAGAAGCGGCTGACATGGTTTTACCCTGACTTCGGCAGTTATGTGGTGAAAGAATACATCACCCCGGAGCAACTGGCCGTTCGCGTCCGCAGCATTGAACGCCAGGAAGCTGCGCGGGCTCACAAGGAGGCCAAACACCAGCCACCGATTGCCGAACAACTGAAAGCGGCCCAACGGGAGGCCCAGGAGCAGCGGGCCCCGGACGCACCCAAAAAGAAAGCCCCTGACCGGGGCGACAGATAGGAGGATGACTATGGACAAGAAGCATGAACAGGATTTTGCCGATCTGGAAGTGAAGCGGCTTTGCGGGGTGTTTGGTACGCCGATCCCCGCGCTGCCCCTGGAGCGTGACAAGGCGCTGGACAAGGTAAAGGAGCCGCCCCGTACCAGCCGGAGCCTGGAACGGGAGGAGCGGTGACAAAGAAACGCCGCCGCCCCATCCATCTTCATGTGATGGTGTCCGAGGAGGAACTGGCGCTGATCCAGGAGCGCATGGCCGAGGCGGGCATCCGCAACATGGGGGCCTATATGCGGAAAATGGCCCTTAATGGCTATGTCCTCCACGTTGACCTGTCACCCGTCCAGGAACTGGTGTCGCTCCAGCGGCGGTGCTCCAACAACTTAAACCAGGTGGCGATCCAGGCGAACACCTACGGCGGTATTTACCCGGAGGAGATCAAGGCGTTGCAACGGGACTATGAAAAGCTGTGGCGGCCCCTGTCCGATCTTCTGGAAAAGCTCTCCGCCATTGTGCGGCTCTGACCTGCCGGGGAGCGGCCCTGCGCCGTTCCCCGGCTATCTTGACTTCTGGACACTTTGTCCAGAGGTGGGCAAAAAAATGAGGACAAGACGGAGAACGGCTGCTCTCCGTTTTGTCCCTGTTTTCTTGCATCGCACATAAGGCTATTTGTTGCCTACCATTTCTTTCACAATCGCCGCGATATGCTCCAGCGAGGCGGCGTCCAGCTTTTTCATATCCTCAACCAGATCGGCAAGCTGGACGGGATAGGCGTTGCCATCATCAAAAAATTGCTGGGGCGTGATACCGAAGTATTCACAGATATAGAACAGACCTTGTAAAGACGGCAGGGCTTTCTTGTTCTCGATCTGATTGATATAGCTGTTGTTCTGGCCCAGCGTCAGCGACATATCGCGGGCCGAAACATTCTTCTGCATCCGTAACTGTGCGATACGGTTTTGAGTAAATTCCTCGTACACGGGAACACCCCTCCCTTCTCGCATTATTGTATATCGTATACCCCTTTGAAATACGATATACTGTCCTGCGTATTCCTTGACACGCGATATTAAATCCTTTATCTTTTTACCATGCACAGGCTTTAATATTGCAGAAAGGAGAGTCTTTTTATGGCTGAAAAAACTTGTTGCGTTACGGGGCACCGGGATATTCCAGAGGATCGGATCGCCTATGTGGAGCAGGAGCTCCGGCGGGAGGTGCTGGCGGCAATCCAGGACGGATATACCCGGTTTATTTCCGGTTTTGCGGAGGGGGCCGATCTCATGTTTGCGGCTATTGTGGTGGAACAAAAGAAACACAACCCCGATCTGTTTTTGGAGGCTGCCATCCCCTATGCGGGCCGCTTGAAAACAAAAAATAAGCAGTTCCATGAACTGCTGCGGGCCTGTGACGGGATCAAAATAGTATGCCAGGAATATGCCCACTCTTGCTTTTTAGAGCGAAACCGCTACATGGCCGGGGAGTCCCAGCGGGTGATTGCCGTCTATGATGGACGGGAGCGCGGCGGGACATTGTTCACCATGCGGTATGCTCACTCCATAGGACGGGAGGTGCGGGAAATCAGAGTATAAGCGGGTGTTCTGCCGGGCCGGAGTCATCCTTGTTGGGCCCCTCTTACGGAGTTATAATATATATAGAGGCAAATATCAAACTTTTGTAGGAGGTATGAACCATGCGGACGATCTTAAAAATTATCGCGGCCCCCTTTATTCTGGCCCTGATCCTCGCCGTGGCGGTGCTCTCGTTTCTGTCCTGCGTGGCGGGCGCTGTGTGCGTTGTGGCGTGTGTGGGCCTGTCCCTGCTGGCGATCCTTTGCCTGCTGGCCGGGCAGACCACAGGCTGCATCGCCATGTTCGTGCTGGCGTTCCTGGTTTCTCCCTTTGGGCTCCCGGCCCTGGGTGGCTGGCTGGTGGAGCGCCTTTATGGTGTGAAGTATGCGGCGATGGATTTTATGGCAAGCTGATACTTCTGGACACTTTGTCCAGAAGTTCCGGGCGGCGGGTGGAACAGACCGCCGCCCGTTTTTTCTGCTGGGAAAGGAGGTGCGGCTATCGCTACAACCTACATCCGGCCCTACAAGGTAGCGGCTGGGAAAACGGCCATCCAGACAATGGAGGAGCGGTTTGCTTATGGGCTCAATCCGAAAAAGCTGGGGGCCGTGTCTGCCTATCTCTGTGATCCCGCATCCGCCCCCGCTGAGTTCCTGCTGCTGAAAAGCCAGTACCAGGCGGAAACGGGCCGGGCCGTGGAGCGCGGGGCCCTGTTCTTTCAGATCCGGCAGGCGTTCCCTCCCGGCGAGGTCACGCCGGAGGAGGCAAATAAGATCGGCTATGAAACAGCCATGCGCTGGACAAAGGGCAAGTATCAGTTCTTCGTCTGCACCCACATTGACAAGGGCCACATTCACAATCACATTTATTACAACTCCACCGCCCAGGACTGTTCCCGGAAATTCCATAACTTTATCGGCTCCAGCTTTGCGGTGCGGCGGCTCTCTGACCGGGTGTGCATTGAGCACGAGCTGTCTGTTATTCAAAATCCGAAGCAGCACAGCAAGGGCCGCTTTCTCCATTATGGACAATGGATCGGTGAAAAGCCACCCTCGGCCCAACAGCGGGTGCGGCTGGGGATCGTGGCGGCTCTGGAGCAAAAGCCCGCCGACTTCCCGGCGTTTCTGCGGCTCATGGAGGAGTCCGGCTTTCAAGTGAAGCATGGGCGGGGTGGCGCGATCTCGTTCCTGGCCCCTGGGCAGGATAAGTACACCCGCCTGCGGGCTTCTACCCTGGGCCCCGGTTTTGATCCCGATGACATCCGGGCGGCGATTGCCGGGGAGCGGCCCATCCCGGAGCTGCCCCAGGACAGCCCGGCCCCGGCCCGGTGCGTCAATCTGATCATCGATATTCAAGAGCGCATGGCCCAGGGCAAGGGCCCGGCCTATGAGCGGTGGGCCAAAGTCTATAACATAAAGCAGATGGCCGCCGCGCTCCTGTATCTCCGGGAACACGATCTTATGGACTATGCGGCGCTGGCATCCAGCACCGAGGCGGCGGTGGATCGGGCTCACAAGCTGGCCGTGGAGCTGCGGGACACGGAGGCCGCCCTTGCCAAAACCTCCGAGCTCATGGGCGCGGTGGTGCAGTACGCAAAGACGAGGCCCGTGTTTGACGGCTACAAGGCGGCCAGGTATAGCAGAAAATATCTGGCCCAGCACGAGGCGGAGTTGGCAGATTACCGGGCGGCAAAGGCGGCTATGAGTGAGCTTTTGGGCGGGGCAAAGCTCCCCAAAATGGACACGCTGAAAAAGCAGCACCGGGAGCTCTCTGAAAAGAAAAAGGCCCTCTATGCGGAATACCGCAAGGCCCAGGCGGATATGCGGCAGGCCGTGGCAGTCAAGGCGAATATCGATCACCTGCTCGGCCACGCGGACGAGCAAAAAAATAAGGCCCAGGAGCGTTAGCTCCGGGCCGCCAATAATGGGCGCTTGCGCCGGGACTTCTGGACAAAGTGTCCAGAAGTTCAGCGGGTTTGGGGAGCTCCCCAACAAGCATTTTCACGGGCCTGCGGCCTGTGAAAATTTCGGAGTGTGGCCACACCCGAATTGCTTGCCAAAACGCGCACCCCCGCAACATGGCATGAAAAAACGGAGGCGCGTGCTTCTCTTACGCATCCTCCGTTTCTTTAGCCGCTTTCATCGCCTGGATGGTGGCTTCTACAATTTTCAGTTCTTTTTCGTCCAGGGAGCCCAGCATGGCGTCAATCCGCTTTCTGCACTCGCTCCCTTTATTCTTGGACGGATAGAAATATTGATCTACCGATATATCAAACATTGTTACCATCTGATAAAAGGTGTTGAGGCTGGGGTGCTGGCCGTCATTCTCGTTATACATGATGGTGCGCGGAGCTCGGTCAACAATATAGGCCAGTTGCTCTTGCGTCATCCCGGCGGCCTCCCGCGCCCGCTTGATGGCGAGCCCTATATCGTGAAAATCAAACCGTCGTTCATCTCTTTCAATCTTCATAATATCACCTAATGTAATTTTACATTTCAGGTTCTATTATTTGAACGAGTATGCATTTCATGCTACTGACTATTTATTTTCACTTTCTGCTATTGAGCTTTAGAACGATGTAAAGTAGAATATATTAAAGCTCCGGCAGTTTTCCGCAAGTAAAATTGATAAATAATTGAAAAATGAGTACTACACTTAATTATTAGGAGGTGTGCAAAGTGGGAGCAAAAATACTAATCGCTGACGATGAAAGCGATATTGTTTCTATGCTCGGCAGCTTTTTTGAAAGCAAGGGCTTTCGTGTCCTGCCCGCTTTCAATGGCGCAGAAGCCCTAAAACAAGTAGAAAAGCAGCCGGATATTATTTTGCTTGACATCAATATGCCCAGGACAGATGGTTTGGAGGTCTGTCAGCGTATTCGGGATCACATATCCTGCCCAATCCTTTTTCTGACTGCTCGGATTGAAGATGCAGACAAGGTAAAAGGCTTTGCCGTTGGCGGTGATGATTACATTGTGAAGCCCTTTTCCCTCGTAGAGCTTGAAGCGCGGGTACGCGCTCACCTGCGCCGGGAAGCACGACATAATTTTGAAGCGCAGATCAAGTTCGCCGGCGATCTGACGATTGACTATTCAGAGCGTTGCCTGTTCTTTGACGGTAAGCGTTTGGGGCTTGCCAAAAAGGAATTTGATATTGTGGAGCTGCTTTCTCAAAATCCGGGCCAGGTCTTTGATAAAGAACGGATTTATGAGCGTATTTGGGGTTATGACAGCGAGGGCGACAGCAGCGTTGTGGCAGAGCATATCCGCAGAATACGATCCAAACTCGCGGCATATACCGACCGCATATATATTGAAACGGTTTGGGGGTGTGGATACAAATGGGTCAAGTAAATTGCCGCAAGCACTATTTATCTCTCCGAAAAAGCCTTGTTCTCTATGTAATTGCCTTTGTTGTACTCGCAGTTTTTCTTTCCGTAGCCACTTTTTTTATTTGCGGCAGTGCTGCTGAAGATATTAGATCATCTTATCCCCCGTCCGGCGAAAAATATTATTTGACAAATGAACAGGGGGAACAGTTGGGCGAGGGAGCTTACATTGGGACTGAACTCGCCCCAATGTCCAAACAGGACGAGCGTACAATCGCTATACTGGAGATGCTTCCCGTAATTGCTGCACCCATTTACTCCGCATTCTGTATTATCGCCGCTGCGCTGCTGTTTTACAGAAACAGGCTGAAAAAGCCGCTTGCGGAACTGCGGACGGCTTCTGAAAAAATAGCCAACAATGACTTGGACTTTTCAATCGACTATGATAACAGCGATGAATTGGGACAGCTTTGCGCGTCCTTTGAAATCATGCGGACAACCCTTGCGGACAATTTCTCTAAAATGTGGCGGCAAGTTGAAGAACGAAAAGCACTCAACGCCGCTTTTGCTCATGATTTGCGTACACCACTGACGGTACTAAAAGGCTATAATGAAATGCTACAAGCCAGCGAAAATCCTCAAACACAGGAAACCGCCGCCATAATGGGCAAACATATCTCCCGTATGGAAAGCTATGTGAGCAGTATGAGCAATCTTAGGCGCATGGAAGATGCGCAGCCGGAGTACAAGTTGATAGACTTGCAGACAGTGGCATCTTCTTTGTATGACAGCGCAAAAATCGTATGTGCGAAAAACGGAAAAGAATTGATTTTACAAAATGATATGCCTGTTTCGCAGTTATCCCTTGATGGGGCCTTTGTTTCACAGGTCAGCAATAACTTGATCTCCAACGCGGTTCGGTATGCCAGGACTACGGTAACAATATCTTTCGTCTTGCATGACAACGGCTTGTTGCTTTCCGTATCAGACGATGGAAAGGGCTTTGACAAAAACAGCCTGCAAAAAGCCACCAGTCCATATTACACAGAGGAAAGCAACCATTCCGAGCATTTTGGACTTGGGCTGTATATTTGCAAGCTGCTTTGTGAACACCACAATGGCTATTTGAAGATCGAAAATACTACAACCGGGGCAAAGGTATCCGCCTACTTCAAATCTCCTGCCTTGTAGATAAAAAGTAGATATTTCCCCTCTATACTCTCCATGAAAACACATGGAGAGTATTTTTTTGCTGCCTATGGAGAAAGGAGCTTTTTTATGGAATTAAAAACAATCGGGCTGACAAAAAAGTTCGGTTCCAAAACCGCCGTGGACGATTTGAATATTACCTTAACAAATGGCGTTTACGGCTTACTGGGCGCAAATGGCGCAGGGAAAACAACGCTTATGCGTCTGCTTTGCAATATCCAAAATCCTACTTCCGGGAAAATTCTGCTGAACGGGAAAAACATTGTGGGGCTGGGTGAACGCTATCGCAATCTTTTGGGCTACTTGCCCCAGCACTTCGGATATTACCCGGATTTTTCAGCGTTTGACTTCCTGCTCTATGTTTCTGCCCTAAAAGGATTGGGCGAGAAGGCGGCGCGGAAGAAGTCAAAGGAGCTGCTGGAGGCAGTAGACTTATCGAGAGAAAGTAAGCACAAAATCAAAACCTTTTCCGGGGGCATGAAGCAGCGTTTGGGGATTGCACAGGCCATGCTCAATGACCCCCATATTTTGATTTTAGACGAGCCGACGGCGGGGCTTGACCCGAAAGAACGCGTCCGTTTCCGCAATTTGATCAGCGCCTTTTCCAAAGACCGCATCGTGATCCTGTCTACGCATATTGTTTCCGATGTGGAGTTTATCGCAGAGGAAATCATTATGATGAAATCCGGGCAAATCATTCACTTTGGGAATCCGCAGGAGATCACTTCTGAAATTGACGGGCAAGTGTGGGAATGCACGGTTCCGACTGCCTATGCAGAAAAATATGCGGCCGCCTACAATACGAGCAATCTGCGGAATACCGGTGAAAACCAGACAATTTTGCGGATCATTGGAGATCGTCCGCCGATGGAAAATGCGGTAAGGGTGCAGCCCACTTTGGAAGATTTGTACCTGTTCTATTTCAAAGGGGGTTGTGAAGAATGAAAAAACTGATTCTTTTTGAACTGCGGAAAGTATTTTCAAAGCGTTTATCTTTGATTGCTCTGGTTGGAATACTTCTGTTTTCTGTCTTGATTTCCTTTTCTACCTATCAAAACAAATATGCTTTTGACGGTGTAAGTGCGGAAGGTTCAGGTAAAACGGCAGTAGAAATCGACAAGGGAATTGCCGCGAAATACGAGGGAATATTGACCGACGAAAAAGTACAGCAAATGATGAATGACTTTGCGCCGACCCATGATCTGCATGGCCTCAATGCGATATACTCGTATCAAAACGCTACACAATCCGCCGCCTTTTCCCGATTTTCTGATAAAGAGGGAAATTGGAACGGATTAAGTGTTTCAGATGTGTTCGGTAATGAAGAAATCAAAATTGGCTATGTGGACGGTTGGCTTTCCACCAGCCAAAACATGGTGCGGGTTTTTGTTGCACTTGCTCTTGTGGTTATCATCATGCTTGCTCCGATTTTCTCCGGCGAGTATGAAGGTGTTGACAATATCATATTGACAAGTAAATACGGCAAAACCAAATGTGCTACTGCAAAGGTAGCAGCAGGTATTCTTACCGCCATTCTCACTACCGCGCTGGTTGCGGCTTTTAACTTGCTTCTTGCTCTTATCTTTTACGGAACGGAAGGGCTGGATTGTAGTATTCTATTCGCTCCCAGTGACTATGTAGAGGGGTTCATTCCTTTCAATATCACTTGTGAAACGTTGCTAAAATATCAAATCCTTTTGGCGTTTACCTGTACTCTCAGCGTAACGGGAATTACGCTGCTTATATCTGCAATCAGTAAAAATCAGATTGTAGCTTTCGTTGCGTCTATGGCAATTTTTCTTTTTCCGGTTTTGCTGCCGATCACAGAAGCAAATCCGTTGTTCCGCTTGATTGGGCTTTTACCCTTGTATCATGTGCAGGCCGTTTCGCTCTTATCAGTGGAGCAAATGAATAACGGTATGCTGTATGCGGTGTGGGCAATCCCGACAGCATTGCTCTTTTTAGGAATTGGCGCAGTTATATCTTGCCGCGTATTTGCAAAGCACCAGGTTTCATAAATCATTCGCACAGAGCCGCTAACAGCAGATTTGCGCGAAGTTAGAGAACAGCGGCTTTGAAATATCGAAATCAAAGCCGCCGTTTTCTTTTTCAAAAATGAGAATACGGGGGGTGTATTAAAGTCGCCCTTTTTTAAGGATACGGCGGTATTGGGGAGGTATCGCTGTGTCCTTTTTCCTTTTCCATCCCCCTAACCTGTCAAAAAAAGCCCACCCACCCAGCAGGATCAGTCCGGCGGCGGATACGAAATTTGGCAGTACATAAATGAATTTGTCATTTCATGCGCTTGCGTGGCCTTGTGTCGCGCAGGCGCATTTTGCTTGTCCGACTTCTGGACACTTTGTCCAGAAGTGCGGGGCGGCTCCCCAGGGTGCCGCTCCCCGCCAGCTCCCCATTTTGTTTCCGCTCAACCCATCAACCGAAACAAAATGGAGGACAAGCTATGACAACGATCAATCTGAAAGATTTTTATTATTGGTACTTAACGGACGAGCTGGTGGAGGTGCCTGACGAGGTGGCCGAGGAGCTCATGGCAAGCAAGCGGCGCGAGGCGGCCCATGCGGAACGGGTGCGCTACAACAAGGCTTATTATTCCCTGGACTGTGACGATGGGATCGAATACTCCGCCTGCCTGCACGAGCCCAGCCCCCAGGAGCTCATGGATCGCAAGGAGCTGTTTTTCCGGCTGTGGAACGCCCTCAACTCTCTGCCGGAGATCCAGGGCCGCCGGGTGGACGCTCATTTGATCCTGGGAAAGAGCTACCGTCAGATCGCCCGCGAGGAGGGCGTGGACAAGAGCGCCGTCCGCTGCTCCGTGAAATGCGGGATTGAGCGCATGAAAAAATATTTGCAGGAAAATTTCTAAGTTACCATCTCCATTCACCCCTCTTTTTCTGGTGGTATGTGAGAGGAGGTTTTCTCTCCGCAAAGGAGGCGCGGGGGCCACAGGCCGCCACCCCCTTTGCGGGGGAGCGCCGCTGCCGAGTATGGCTGTCTTATGACGGGGCAAGAAAATGAGCGCGGCGTTCCCCGCCATTTATGAAAGTGAGGGATAACAGAATGGACTATGATCCTATGTTGGTTGCTATGCTGTCCCAGCCGTGGAACAACAACGCCTGCCGTGGCTATGTCATCTACGCGATGGAGAACTGCGGGTTTTCTCCTAACGACATCCGGCGCGTGGTGGCGGAGCTCTATGAGGTTTTCGACTTCCGCAGTCTGGAAGAGGCCCAGCAGCACTTTGAGGAAAGCCCTTACTGACTTCTGGACAAAGTGTCCAGAGGTAGCCATTTAGCCGGACGGCCAGCACTTTCACGGTGCTGGCCGTTTCTGCTCATCATTGGAAATACTGGCGAATAACTGCAAAGGAGGTTTTCTGTGAAGCTAAACGCACAAGTGATTGAAAAGATGCAGAGCGTCAATCTTGACGCGGTGGATAAGGAAACGCTTGTTGACGCAAGCGGTTTTGTTTTTGATAATTCGTTACCGCTGGAAAAGCGAGCTGCCCGTATGCTGGAACAGTTGAAAAACCCCTATTGTTTCCGCTATGGCGATATGGCCATCAAGCTGGAATTTGCCGAGGACGGCCCCTCTCTCCAGGAATTGCTGACGGGCTTTTTCCTGCGGCAGAAAAGCGGGCTGTAACGATCCGCCACTTCCAGACACGTTGTCCAGAGGTGGAGTCATCCTTGTTGTACCCCCGGTGCAGAGGTATAATATAGATGTAATGTGATAGGAAGGAGGACACATGGCAAGAACAGCAAACCGGGGGACAATGAGCGCCAGTTCCCCAACTTCATATAATGTGATGCGCTGGAGATTAGGGAAATACATTCGCCTTTCTAAAGAAGATTTGCTCCGTGGCCGCGATGAAAGCAACAGCGTTGTAAATCAGCGGCGGCTCCTGGAACAATACCACCAGGCCCACCTGGATGAGTTCTATGAGGGCGCGGAAGCGGACGTATATGTGGATGACGGAAAAACAGGTACGGACACCAACCGCGAGGACTTTCAGCGGCTCCTGTCCGATATATCCAGCGGCAGAATTAACTGCGTGATTGTAAAAGACCTGTCCCGTCTTTCCAGAAACTATACCGATGCCGGAAACCTGATTGAAAATCTTTTCGTCCGGCTCAACGTCCGTTTTATCAGCTTGGCGGAGGGCGTGGACAGCTACCGCAACCCCGACAGCGTATCAAATATAATCGTCCCCATTACGAACGTAATGAACGATCAATACTGCTACCAGACCTCAAAGAAAATCCGTCAGGTGTTTGATATGAAGCGCCGCAACGGTGAGTTTATCGGCTCGTATGCTCCGTATGGATATGTGAAAGACCCCGGCGATAAGCACGCCCTGCTGGTTGACCCGGAGGCCGCCGAAGTAGTCAAAAGCATTTTTTCCATGTTTCTGTCTGGTATGAATAAGCGCGGGATTACCTATTATCTGAACGATCATGGTGTCCTTTGCCCCACGGCCTACAAGAAACAGCAGGGGCTCAAATACAATGCTCCCAACGCCCAAAGCAATCCTATGTGGAGCACGATTACCATAGACACGATCTTGAAAAACCGTGTCTATGTGGGGGATATGGTGCAGGGACGTCAACGGGTGAAAAGCTATAAAATCCATATCCAGGAGCGGGTGCCGGAGGAAGAATGGTTTATCGTAGAAAATACCCACGAGGCCATAATTGACCGAGAAACCTTTGATAAGGTGCAGGGCTTGCTCAAGCGCGACACGCGCACAGCTCCAAAAGCAAAGCAGCTTTACCTGTTCAGCGGCTTTCTGAAATGCGCCGACTGCGGCAGGGCGATGTCCCGGATCGCTTCAAAAGGCATTTATGTCTATTACCAGTGCGGAACATATAAAAGCCTTTCAAAAAAGGCTTGCACCATGCACTCCATCAAGAGTGACCGCCTGGAGGCGGGCGTCCTGTTTGCAATTCAACAACAGGTACATTTGGCCGTTGCCTATTCGGAGCTGGTGTCCCGTATCAATTCCGCGCCCCTCAAAAAAAGCAAGTCAAAGCGGCTGGAGGATGCCATCGCCGCAAAAGAAAAAGAGCTTGCTAAAATCATGCGATATAAGCAAGCCCTTTATCAAGACTGGAAAGACGGGGAAATCACCCGCAACGAATACCGCCACATGAGCGAGGACTATGAGCGGCAAGCCGAGGCCCTAAATAATGTCCTGCGGACGCTGACAGACGAGCAGGAACAACTGGAAAACGGCGTGGATGCGGAAAGTCCTTTTCTGACAGCATTTCTCAAATATCAGAACATCGACAAACTGACACGGGAAATTCTGGCCGAGCTCATTGATTATATCAAAGTTTACGAGGGCGGCAATATTAGCGTGAAATTCAAATACGCTGATGAGTTCCGTCGCATGGCTGAATATATCGAGCTCAACGCTCCTATGGTTCAAGAGGCTGCGGGCTGATATATAGCCCTATTACCTAATCCGTTTGCTGGTTTTCCTAATATATATTGCCCATATGAGCATCGTAGATAAACAAAGCACAATGGGATTGATTCTTATAGCAGGAGAAATTCTGTCAATTGGATTTACTATTTGTTTTATTTCTTATTCTGTAGCATGCTTTTTGAAAAGCAGAAGCAAACAATTTGGTTTGATCACGATTTTGGGAGCATCTAAAAAGCAGTTGAATAAGCTTATATTTTTGGAAAATATGGTTGTTGGATTTGTATCCATCATAACAGGTATCATTCTGGGACTGGTGTTTTCGAAATTCTTTCTCGACATTGCCAATAAGGTCATCGGTGTAACTGATTTTACGTTTTATTTTCCGATACAGGCAATTGTTGTAACCATGATCGCATTGGGGCTTGTATTTCTATCTATTGCTTTTTTTACACCGAAGCTGATCCGCAAAAAAGAAGTCGTGCGGCTGTTAAAAACAGAGGTGACCGGTGAAGCGCCTCAGAAGTTATTGCCCTTCCTTATTATCTTTTTCATCTTAGTGGTCTTGTTGACAAGTGTTTTTGCAGGCAAAACACAGATGGCGAAAGACATACAGGAAAGCTTTATTACATCTTTTGCCATGCTTTTTACGGTTGTTCTCGGGACATATCTGCTGTTTGCATATGGAATGCGCATAGTCCTTGCTCTTACTAAAGGCAGTCACGCAAAAGGGCGTCTGCTCTACAGCAGTGACAAGAAAGCGAAAATGCGGGCAAATACACAGGCAATGACAATTTCAGCCGTGTTGTATGCTATTTCATTTTTTGCCATCATTATTTTGTTTTCCATGTCAACAAGCGTGAAAGAGGAAACGGAAAAGATCATGCCATATGCCATGAGTTACAATGCATGGACAGAAAATGCGGATGTTTCCGGCGATCTGGCTGTGATTGAAAAGGAACTGCAAAACCTGCCAGGATATCAGGAGGCAGCCTTTGATCTGTGGTACAGCGAATCGGAGGAGTCTCGTAAAGCAATCATTTCTGCCAGTGAATATAATAAAATGATGGAGTTTCTGGACAGAGAACCGGTGGCAGTTTCAAAAGACGGAGTTTTTCTCGTTACAGGAAATGCAGGAGAAACAATAACAACAGTTCCATCTGCAATGCAGACATTTTTTGAAGAAAATGGTCTGACATTATCCGTAGAGGGAAATACGGATTCCATCATCACTTTGTCTGGTTTTACCAGCAGTATTTGTGTTTTAAATGATGCTGTTTTTGAAGCATTGCAGCCGCAGATGAAAAATATAACTATCACGGCATTTCTCTATGATAATTGGGAAACGAACAGCGATAGTCCGGAAACAATAAAAAATAAGCTGAACTCTACGATTGAGTCCAGAGATGCTAATGTAATCGATGCATACAGTTATTATCACTCTACGCAGCTGCAGAACAACCTGACCTTATACATTGGAAGTATGCTGTGCTTTACATTCATTCTTGCTGTTGCAAGTTTTATCTATTCCAGACTCTATTCGGAGCTGGAAGCAGAGTGTAAGAAGTATAGAGGAATTGTAAAAATCGGTCTGTCAAAAAAAGAATTATCTGCAGCACTTAGTAAGGTGACTTCTCTGATCTTGTGGATACCATTTCTTGTCGCAGTAGCATATCTGTGGATTGGAATTGCAATCAGTGAGCAATATGTAATCGTTTCTAATGTGCCTGTCGCTTTCAGATGTACCATTGTGTTGTTTGCAGTGCAGACCGTAGTTTATTTTATTATTAATGTTTCCTACAAAAAGGCAGTTTTCCGTAAAGTATATCAGAGTAATGAAAGGATTTAAAAGATGAAGAGGATTTTGAGTATACTGATTTCCACAGTACTGGTGATCGGGACGTTTTCAGGATGTGGAACAAAGGATAGTGCGTATTCTAAAGAAGAAAAACAGATTATTAAAGAGGCAAATCAGATGATTTCTAACGAGTATGCGGTTGACATTGATGAGGACGATTTTTCTTATAGTGTTGGAAAACAAATCAGTGAAAAGGAGTTTGTACCGCTGGATTCCGAACAGAAGCAGGAAGCAGCATATGAAAATATTGTAAGTGTTACAGCATTGAAAACCAGTTCGCCTGAAAAAGGTGAGGTGTATGAATATACAGTGACCTTCAATTCCCAGACAAAAGAGGTATTGAATATTTCTGCGAGTATCGGATAAATCAGATAGCCACTTGATTTGCGATGAAATCAGGTGGCTATCCATTTGTTTTCGGAGTGAATAATATTGAACGATTACGGAACAACCGTTCCTTTTTGTGGTTGAATCGGTCGCAGAAACCATACAGAAACGAGTAAGGTCAGAGCTTCTGCTACAGGAACGGCGAGCCATACTCCTGCAAGACCAAATATACGAGGAAGCACAGCCAGAAATAAAAGCAATAATGCAAATGAACGCAAAAATGTGATCAGACCGGAGAAATATCCCTTCCCATATGCCATCATCCGAACAGCAGCGTAAATGTTGATTCCTGAAAACAGAAAACCAAGTCCATAAATCCTCATTCCGGATACAGCAAGGGAAAATACGGGACTGGATTTATCTGTAAAACAGGACACACCTGCTGGAGCGAGAAAGTAAGTAAGTGCATAAATGATGATCGGAGCTGCTATAAAAAAGCGATGAGCATACCCCTCTAATTTTCGGCAGATACTGATTTTTCGATCTCCATATGCATAACTCAGCACAGGTGCCATGCCCATAGAAAAACCAAAGTAGACTCCGATAAATAAAAATTGCAGATACATGATAATGGAAACCGCTGCAACACCATCTTCACCGGCAAAGGAGAGTGCAGTGCGGTTAAATACGATGGTTGTAATTGCTATGGCAAGCTGATCGACAAATTCAGATGCGCCATTTATCATACAGTGTATTGCTTCGTGTAGGGATAAATTACGCAGAGTAAAGGAAAGATATTTATGTTTACAGATAAAGTAATAAATTCCCATCGTAAATGATAATACCAGTCCAAGAATCGTTGCCATCGCAGCACCATAGATTCCCATGTGCATACGTCCGACCAGAACATAGTCCAGAATGATATTCAAAATACCACCGGATAAAGCTGTCAGAAAACTGTATGTGGGAGCACCGTCCACACGGATAAAATATGTAAACAGTTCTTTTCCGATTACAACAGGAGCAGCAAGAAGCCACCAACGTGCGTATGTTATACAGCCTGCTATCGTTACGCAAGTCGCACCGAGCAGGGACAGGATTGCAGACAGGTTTGCAAGAACCAGCAGGGAAATAAGGCACCCAAGCAGGATGGCTGCAACCGTACTGACAGAAAAGGAACTGTCTGCTTCTGCTTTTCTGTTACCACCAATATGCAAAGCTGCAACGGCACTGCCTCCGGTTGCAAATACAAGTGCGATTCCGGTTAATACGTTCACAATAGGGTAAACAATGTTGATAGAAGCTAAAGCATCGGTACCAACATATGCAGACACAAAAATCCCGTCAATAATGGTATAAACTGTGTTAAAGAGTGAAGTCAGATATGTCGGAATAATAAATTTCAATAGCTTTCCGAAGCGTACCTCTTTTTCCGAAGTAAAAATTAAAGTGTTTTCCATGATAGTTTCCCTCCTGATCATAGGATAAACCTTCAAGTAGATTGAAGGTCAATAGAAAAAATGCTATAGTAGGGAAATAACAGTAAGTATGTTTTGAAAACAGGAAGGGAATATTTATGGATAGAAAATTTCAAATCGGTGAAATAGCCAGATTTTTTGATATACCGGCATCTACTCTTAGATATTGGGAGGACAAAGGCGTTTTACATCCCGGAAAAAAAGCTGAAAACCAATATCGGGAATACACGATTGAAGATTTAATGACAATTTCCGATGTGATTTTTTATAAAAATCTTGGATTACAGTTGAAGGAAATCTGTGGTATGGAATCTTCTACACCGAAACAGCATCAAGAATTGTTTGCCGAAAAAATAGTAGAACTAAAACGACAGCAGGAGATGCTTACAAGACGTATGAAGAAGCTGCGCTATCATATGCAGGCAGTGGAAATGCTGGAAATGCTGAAAGCACAGCCGTATCAGGAAACAGATATTGATACAGACTGTGTTGTTTCCTTTGACTTGATTGAAAGAGATAAGCTGTGCCGGTATATTGAAAATCCTTATCTATATACAAGGGTGCAGGATTCACAATCCCTGCCACAGGAACAACGGGGGATTACAGTCTCTGCTGACATGACTTCATCCTTTCCGGAATCCAGTATTCTTTGGCAAAAACAATCTGCCAGATATATAACTTTTTTGATGAAAGAAGAAGTGACAACCGGTTTTCCTAACGATCTGCCCGAACACTTGGTATACATTCAGGAAACGTACCGTACCGGTACAATCATCAGCCGCTTTCTTCTCTGTGCACAAGAAAACGGAAAGACATATGATTTTTATAAGACGTTTGTGGAAATTCAATAAGTTGTTTTGTTACTATTATTCGCTTGACCTGTAATGAAAGAATAATCATCTTACAAGCACTGACTATTAGAATGGTCAGTGCTTCTTTTTTTGCTTTTTTCAAAATCATCTGACTTTATACATTCTGCCACATGTGATTAGTGGAAAAATGATTTTTCAAGAAAATCTATGACCTCACGTTCTCTGGAAACATGCAACTGGCGAAGAAGTATTTCATTTATGTACAAAAAACTTGCAAAAAGGGGTTGGTAAATACCATTTCCAACGCTTTATAGGTAGAGGAATAATTATTTTTCAAAATTTCCCAAAATCATGTCCGATTTTGTCGCTCCCAATACAGAGTATATGAAGGGACTAACGAAAGTAAAAGAAAAAATGATAAAAATGTAAAAAAATATCACGAATCTTTTGCATCTTGCAAAGTCATTTGACTTTAGTAATTAGAGGACGTTTTGGAATGTTCCTTTGTTGAACCTTGACAATTGATAAGTGCACCCTGAAAGCCTACCAGGAGTTCTGCCATGACCTTTCTTTTTCTGAAAGCAAGCGGAATCATAATGACACTCCCGATGATGGGCGGTTGATCAAAGCCTTATGATCAGTGACCTGTGTATGCAGGCAGAGGCAGTCTGAGACGGCTGCAGGTGACAGGGAAACGCACAATAGACCGCTGATGCAACAAGTAACTAATAACAATGATTAAAGGGTATCATGCCCGGAAAGGACGTAAAAACTATGAATAGAGTGATTTTAATGGGAAGACTGACAAAGAATCCGGAGATCAAATATGCCGGAAAAGATAATGATATGGCAGTAGCCAGATATACACTGGCAGTGAACAGAAAATATAAACGTGATGGTGAACAGGAAGCGGATTTTATTTCGTGTGTAACATTTGGTAAGAGTGCAGAGTTTGCACAGAAATATCTTCACAAGGGAATGCGGATTGTGATCGGTGGTCGCATCAGCACTGGCAGTTATAAGGATAAGGATGGAAAGACGATTTATACCACAGATGTGATTGTGGAAGAACATGAATTTGCCCAGAACAAGGACAGCGGTGCTGGAGCAGATTCATCAGAAACTCCGAAAACAGATAAAGACGGATTTATGGAAGCGAAGGATGGAGAAATTCCGTTTGACTAATAAAAGCAGAAATCTGCCTAATAAAAATGTGGAGGTTATTTATGAGTGTAAGTTATAACAGATTGTGGAAACAGCTCATTGATAAAAATATGAAACGGATAGAAATGCAACACCTCACCGGGATTAGTGCAAATATCCTTGCCCGGATGGGAAAAAATCAATATGTATCAATGGAAACAGTCGAGAAAATTTGTAAGAAAATGAATTGTACTATTGACGAGATGATGGAATTTACAGATTAAAGGTAGCAAGCCGGATACGGCATGATTCTCTTAGCAAAGCTAAGAGCGCACTTCTATACAGGCAATTACATCTGCCTGTATCGTGCGACCTGCGGTGCTGTTCCCGATTTTGAAGAATTTCAATCCGGGAATATAGCGAAATCATAGATTTCGGACAAGGGGATAATTTCCCCTTGCGGCACAAGGCCTATCTTGTTGTAGCAATTAAAGATTTTTAAGATTACAGAGGTCAGTATGTCCTTATTGTGGAACGACGACCTCAGTTTTTTATATTCAGGAATCGGCATTTGTGAAAAGACCGGTTCTTTTTATTTACAGAAAGAGTAGGAGGTTGAAAACTTGAGCAGAGCGAAAAATCCAAAATATGAATCCATGTCACTGGAAGAACTGAAAGCCAACATGGAAAAAAGTAAAAAGGAACTGGAACATGCGATTCACAATAAAAATATTCTGGAGCAGAGAAAGAAGTTGGTGGAACGAAAGGAACGTTCCCACAGATTGATTGTTAAAGGTGCAGAGTTTGAGAAAGCATTTCCATTATCCAGAGATTTGGAACAGGAAGATGTTCAGGATGTTATGGATCAGTTGCAGAACAGCAGTTGCAACAAGAGTATCGTGCGGCAGGTTCACATAGCAGCCTTACACAAAGAGCAACAGCAGATTGCAGAAGCAGTTGAAAAAGCAGAAAGAGGAGATGGCAGCTAATGGCACTGTATCATTTTTCGGTAAAGCAGGTTTCCAGAGGAAAAGGTCAGACGGTAGTTAATTCCGCAGCTTATATTTCTGGGCAGAGGCTTTATAACGATTATTATGGACAGACGCATGACTATACTAAAAAGTCAGGAGTGGTTTTCACAGAAATCCTGACTCCGGAATATGTGCCGGAACGTTTGTCTGACCGGGAAACGCTCTGGAATGAAGTAGAGCAGATAGAGAAAAGTAAACGGGCACAGTTAGCTTATTCTTTTGATATTGCTTTACAAAATGAACTGACATTGGATGAAAATATAGAATTGGCGAGAGAGTTTTGCAGGGAACAGTTCGTAGCACGTGGTATGATTATAGATCTGGCGGTTCATGAGGGAAAATCAAAGAACGAAGATGAACCAGACAATCCACATTTTCATGTACTTGTTCCAATCCGTCCTTTTACAGAAGATGGAAGATGGGGCAACAAGCAGAAGCGGAAATATGTTTTGGATGAAGACGGAAATCGGATTAAAGATGCCAGAGGAAAGGATATATTCAATGCTGTTTCCACTACCGGATGGAATGATCCGGAGCTTTTAAAGGAATGGAGAAGAGCGTGGACAGAGAAGGTGAACGAAAAATTCCGGGAATGTCACATGGCAGCAAGAATTGATCATCGCTCTTACAAAGAGCAGGGAATTGATCTGATTCCGACGATTCATGAAGGGTATGAAGTGCGAGCAATGGAGAAAAAGGGAATTAAAACAGTGATTGGGGAATTGAACCGAGCTATCCGGCAGTTCAACCAGATGTTTATTTCTCTGAAAGAATCCATTCAGTGGATGAAGACAGCGCATGAGGAAATGAAAGCCGAACTGGATCGCAGGCAGAATCCGACACTTCTGGAAAGCTTGCAAGATTATTATGATAAGAAAACGCAGAGCAGACTACCGCTCCCAAATTTCTATGCGGAGATGAAACGGAGAGGGAAGAATCTCTCCAACTTACAGGAGTTTGCAAAATCTATCAATTATCTCCAGACCCATAAGATAGAAACAATGGAGGATCTGCTGGGAAGGAGTGATGAACTGAATGGTGTTGTATCAGTCAGTAAAAAAGAGATTTCCGAAAAGCGAGAACAGTTAAAGAAACTGGAAAATCTACAAAAGATGGCAGAAGTAATAAAGACAAATCAGCCATTGATAGACGAGTACAACCATTTCTTTTTCTCGAAAAAACGGGAGAAATACTATCAGCAGCACAAGAAAGAAATCAATTATTATCGCAAATGTGAACGGGAGCTGAAACAGCATCTGGATAAAAATGGAAAGGTGCCAACTGCCAGATGGAAACGAGAGAAAGAAGAACTCCGATCTGTGATCGAAGAGCTGAAAGCAGATAATCAGCCTTATCAGGATGAACTTGCATTTGTAAAAAAGGTACAGAGTTGTGCAGACATTGCTAGACGTGACCGGGAAATGGCAGAAGCAGATACTTCCGGGCGTTCAGAAGAAAAAAGCGAGAAGCAGACAAAGTTCCCAGCATTTCACGCAGCTCAGACGGAAGATATTTTTGAAGAAAGCGGTAAAGCAGAGCAACAGCCGGTGAATCAGCAAGAGAAGAAGCCAGAAAAGAAGACTTCTCTCCTGAGAAAATTGGATGAGAAGAAGAAAGAATGTGCAGAGCGTGATGCAAAACAACAGACAGTGAGGAAAAAACGGAACTATGATATGAGTTTATAGAAGTCTGTCAGCAGGACAGACAGGAAAGGATGATGAAAATGCAGTATACAGAAGAACAGATTGCAAGAGCAAACCAGACCAATCTTGTGTCTTTTCTGAACGCACAAGGGGAACAGTTGATGAAAAGTGGCAGAGAATACCGTTGGAAAAAGCATGACAGTGTAACGATATCCGGAAACCGATGGTATCGGCATAGTCAGAGTAAGGGCGGTTATCCGGTAGACTTTGTGATGGAATTTTATTATGCAACATTTCCGGAAGCAGTGAAAATTCTGATTGGGGAAGAAGGCGAAGGCAGGCAGAAGTCCTGCCCCGCCCCGTCTAAAGACTTCCGATTACCGGAGAAAAATGAGGATAATGAAAAAATCATGAAGTATCTGACAGAAAAAAGAGAGATTGAGAAAACACTGGTGGAAGATTGGATTGACAGAGGTGATATTTATGAAGAAAAGGAGCATCATAATGTTATATTTGTCGGCAGAGATGCAGATGGTATTCCGAGATATGCACATTGCCGTGGAACCGGTGAAATGAAATATCGTGGAGATGTAGCCGGTTCTGATAAAGCTTTTGGATTTTGCCACAGAGGAACGGATAATCAGTTATTTGTGTTTGAAGCAGCCATTGACCTGCTTTCTTTTATCCAATTATTTCCAAAAGACTGGAAGAAACGCAGTTACCTGAGTCTGGGTGGCGTCTCCAGTGTGGCACTGATGACTTTTCTTTCTGAACGCCCTCAGATTACTTCTATTTTCCTGTGCCTGGATAATGACCAGGCAGGGAATGAGGCTTGTGAGAAACTGGCAGGAGAAATCTCAGAAGGATACAGTGTAATTCGTCTGAAACCATCACGAAAAGACTGGAACGAAATTCTCTGTGATAAAAACGCTGACAGAAAGAAAGCAATTGCAGAAACAATCACAATCAAAGTACCAGAAACAGAAGAGCTGGTGCCGATGTTGTGTTATGAAGACATTGAACAGACCAGTGTGGAATGGCTGTGGTTTCCTTATATTCCATTTGGAAAACTGACAATCATTCAAGGAAATCCGGGAGAAGGAAAAACTTATTTTGCTATGATGCTGACAGCAGCCTGTACCAACAGAAAATTGTTTCCGAATATGGAAGATATTGAACCGTTCAATGTAATTTATCAGACAGCAGAGGACGGTATGGGTGACACTATCAAGCCAAGACTGATAGAAGCAGGTGCAGATCTAAGCAGGATTATGGTAATTGATGATACGGAAGAAGCATTAACCCTATCTGATGATCGAATTGAAAAGGCAGTCAGACAGAATCATGTGAGGCTTGTAATCATTGATCCGGTACAGGCATTTATTGGAGCAGATGTGGATATGAACCGGGCAAATGAAGTACGTCCGGTGTTCCGAAAACTGGGAATGATTGCCGAGAAGACTGGATGTGCCATTGTGCTGATCGGACATCTGAATAAATCTTCCGGGACGCAGAGCACGTATCGGGGACTTGGCTCTATTGATATTATGGCAGCAGTGCGAAGTTTAATTTTCATCGGGAAGGTAAGAAAAGATCCAACCACGAGGGTATTGATTCATGAAAAAAGTTCTCTTGTACCACCAGGGGAAACAATGGCGTTTAAACTGGGAGACGAAGAAGGCTTTCGATGGGTAGGAGCCTATGAGATTTCCACAGATGAATTGTTAGATGGAAAAGAAGGAAAAGCAACAGAAACAAAGCTGGAGCGAGGGGCAAAGCTGATCAGGGAACTGCTTGCTGATAAAAAAGAAATTTCAATCAGAGAATTAGACGAAAAGGCAAAGGAGCAGGGAATATCCGGGCGAACAATGCGTGATGTGAGAAGTCGGATGAAGAATGAGCTGGAATATCGGGTAAATGAAAAACAGGAAAATAGTATTCGATTAAAAGAATGATGGTGGCAGAATTATTGGAGTAAGTACCGATTTTTATAGATACCTTATCTGCCGCCTGCCGTCTGCCGGGGAATGAATATTCTAAAGTGTACAGGAATAAATAAAATTGGATTGACAGAAAATATAGAAAAGCGTATTATAATAACAAGAGGTGGGATTTCCCACACAAATGCTTGCGTAGGAGGTGTTGATAATGGAAGCAATGAAAGATTATGTTGCCCATCTGGACAATAAAAAAAGGATTACCCTCAGAGGAGCTGCTTATCAGTATTATAATGTAAAAGAATACGGAAATGGCTGCATTATTCTGGAACCTCGGGAACTGGCAGTGCCAGAGAGCATTTCAGCCAGAACTCTGGCAGATATGGATCGTGCAGTAAGTAACTTTAAAAGAGGCGATGTTTCCCCGGCTATTGACCTGTCAGATTTTTAAAAGGAACAAAGAATGAACTTTAATATACGAATGGGAATTCCTGAAATGCAGGAACTTTGGTTAGATCTGCAGGAGAAATATCGTTCCGGTAATATAAAAAAGAAGGAAGAACAGTTGTATAAAAAATGGGGAAAGGCTTTAAAGCTGTTGTCGGCTGATCCAGGTTATCCGAGTCTTCAAACCCATGAAATAGAACCATTATCCAGACGTTACGGAATGAAAGTGTGGCAATCTTATCTGGAAAATAAAACTAGTGGTGCAATGAGAATGTATTGGGTTTACGGTCCGGATCAGAAGGATATTACGATTATTGGATTGGAGCCACATCCGGAAGATAAGAAAAATGGCGCATACGATCGAATTTCACTGTCGGATTTGTAAAATATAATTGAATATGGAACAAAAACACGAGCAGTTAGTCTATGAAAAATAGGTTAGCTGCTTTTTTCATGCAAAAAAAGGAGGTGCCGTGTATGGGATATGCACGTAAAGATGTAGAGAAAACAAAGAAAATAGCAAAGAAATTCGTCCGTTATCAGGAAGGGGCAGAGCTTTACAGCATTGGGCTGACGAAATTCCAGGAGCTGGCGAAAGAAGCCAAAGCAGTGTATAAGATTGACAAGGTTGCTCTTGTAAACTGTGAGATTTTTGAAAAATATCTGGAGACATTTCGGATTGCGTAGGGAACAGAAAAAAATCATGGAAGGACGAAAAATAGGGATTGACTTCTTGTCATACGAAAATTATAATGTGGATGTGGAGGAATAAGAACAGATATGGCGAAAATAGGAAGACCAAAGTCGGAAAATGTAAAAAAGAAAGTATTGAGTATCCGGGTGGAAGATTCTATGTATAAGTGTATCTGTGATTATGCTAGGAAACACAAAATGACTGTGACAGAAGTTGTCCTGCAGGGACTGGAAAGAATTTTGAACAGACCTGAATAACATGAAGTCCTTCCTTTATTTGTATTTGAAGGAGGATTTTATATGGCACAGACAAGAAAAGATCTGCGAGGCAGAGTCTTGCGGAAAGGTGAATCACAGAGACGTTCCGATGAGAGGTATGTATATACTTATACAGATCCCCTTGGAAGACGTAAGTATGTTTATGCACAAGACCTTGTAACGCTTCGGGAAAAAGAAGCACAGCTTATGAAAGATCAGATGGACGGTCTGGATATTTATGTTGCCGGAAAGGCTACAGTAAATTTTGTATTTGACCGCTACATGAGTCTCAAAAACAATCTGAAACCAACGACCAGGAGTAATTATCTTTATATGTATGACCGATTTATCCGGGACACATTTGGAAAGCGGAATATAGCAGAGATTAAGTATTCTGATGTGGTGCAGTTCTATAATCATTTGACCAAGAAGCAGGAACTGAAGATTAACACATTGGAAACCATTCATACGTTATTGCATCCAACTTTTCAACTGGCTGTAAGGGATGACATTATCAGAAAAAATCCTACGGATGGAGTCATGGCAGAATTAAAGAAAAATTTGGGTATGAAAACCGGTGTGAGACATGCACTGACAATTCCACAGCAGAGAGCATTTATGGAATATATTGCTACGCATCCGATTTATTTTCACTGGTGGCCGATTTTTACGATTTTTCTTGGAACCGGGTGCCGGATTGGAGAAGTTTTAGGGCTTCGATGGGAAGACATTGATTACGAGAAGCGGATTATCAGCATCAATCATAATCTGACGTATTATCCGGTAGGAGAAGACCGGGCATCGGAAAATCACATTTCGACGCCGAAAACAGAAGCCGGAATGCGTACGATTCCCATGTTGGATACAGTGAAAGATGCTTTTGAAATGATCTGGGAAGAGCAGAAAGAAAATGGCTGGACAGATGCAGAGATTGACGGAATGACAGGCTTTGTTTTCTGTAACCGTTATGGAAATATAATGAATGCCCAGTCAGTCAATCGGGCAATCAAGAGAATCTCATCTGCTTATAATGCAACAGAAGAAATAGAGGCAAAAAAAGAGCATCGGGAGCCGGTGCTGTTGCCGGATTTTTCAGCGCACAGCTTGAGACACACATTTTGCACAAGGCTTTGTGAAAGAGAAACCAACCTGAAAATAATCCAGTCGATCATGGGGCATAAGGATATTCAGACCACTATGGATATCTATGCAGAAGCGACAGAGGAGAAAAAACAGGAAACATTTGAACATTTGGCTGCAACAATGGATGTATTTTAAGAAGGGCTTATGAACCCTTTCATCTGACAACAGAAATAACCAAATGACATCAAATTGACAACAGATATGATTTGACAATGATTCATCATGAATGGTGATGAAGAGAAGACAATTTAATAGAAATAGCACAGCGAAGCATCACGAAGGGTAATGAAGAAAAATCAAAAAAATTCCCGACAATGAAGTCCCTGGACGCTGACAAGAAAGCTTCCAAGACTTCTGAAGCAGCTCCGGCAGAGGCTGAAAAACCAGTTGAAAAGATTGATTTTTCTAAGGTAAAAGTCGAGCCATTGTTTGAAGAAATGGTTGATTTTGATACATTCAGCAAGTCAGATTTCCGTGCAGTAAAGGTTAAAGAGTGTGTTGCAGTACCGAAGTCAAAGAAACTGTTACAGTTTACTCTTGATGACGGAACAGGCACAGACAGAACCATTTTAAGCGGTATTCATAGCTTTTATGAGCCGGAAGAACTGGTTGGAAAGACTCTTATTGCTATCACAAATCTTCCACCGAGAGCTATGATGGGCATTGACTCTTGCGGTATGCTCCTCAGTGCTATTCATGAAGAAGAAGGCGAAGAAAAGCTTCATCTTCTGATGGTTGATGACCACATTCCGGCAGGTGCAAAGCTTTATTAAGATGATGTAAAGATGTACCGTTTCACCAAATAGACGGGACGTACTTCATTTGATAAAAAACTAAAAAAACAGCGATTTACATCAAACTTACATCAATTGATGCAGAAATCGGTGCAAGCAAGAAAAAATCGCATAATTAGTGCAATGAGTGGGCAATTCCAATCGGAGTTGCCCATTTTTAAAACAAACAGAAATACAAATCGGGATTTGTAGGTGCGATTGATGAAAATTATTGAAGTTAAAGAAAATAAAAAACAATATCTTGATTTGCTCCTATTAGCAGATGAGCAGGAAGATATGGTTGACCGTTATCTTGATAACGGCAAGATGTATGTACTTGATGATAATGGGGTCAAGTGTGAGTGTGTCATAACCGATAAAGAAAATGACATACTTGAAATCAAGAACATTGCGACAGTTCCAGAATATCAAGGGAAAGGTTATGCAAGAGCCTTAATTGAGTTTATTGTTAATAATTACAGAGAGCAATATTCTATTCTGCAAGTGGGAACAGGCGATAGCCTACTGACAATACCATTTTATGAAAAGTGTGGTTTTGTCCGTTCGCATATCATATCAAATTTCTTTATAGATAATTATGACCACCCAATCTATGAGAGTGGAATACAGTTGGTAGATATGGTGTATTTGCAAAGACCGTTATAATTTAAATTCAAGTTTATGGAGAGTCACCGTTATGATTAGAGAATTTCAAAGGGATGATATAAATAAAGTTGCAGATATATAGTTGGATACAAATATAAAGGCACATAATTTTATCCCCGCCGAATACTGGAAAAACAATTTCAAATCAGTAAAAGAAGCGTTGTTACTAGCAGAGGTTTATGTGTATGAGTATGATACAGAAATACAGGGTTTTATAGGGTTAAATGATGAATATGTTGAGGGAATTTTTGTTTCTGGTGAAATGCAATCGCAGGGTATAGGTAAAATTCTGCTGAATTATGCAAAGGATAAAAGGAATAAGTTGCACTTGAACGTATACCAAAAGAACGCACGGGCAATATCTTTTTATAAGAGAGAAGGATTTGAGATTCAGCATAGTGGCTTAGATGAGGCTACCGGAGAAAAAGATTATGTAATGACATGGCAACACAAATAGAAATTCCAGTTTGCCAACCTGCCCTTTGAGAGAGGAAAAATCCCTTTCTCAAAGGGCTTTTTCTATTTATACGGATATTCGCAAACTACAAGATAAAGCCAAAACTTCATATACTCTAAGCACAAGGAGGTTGAGGTTTGGCTATGAACAACAGTTTAACAGAAGTACACCCGGAGCTTGTTTCGGAGTGGTCGGAAAAGAATTTAACGCTTACGCCTGATGACATTACTTTCGCTTCAAATAAAAAAGTATGGTGGAGAGGTGCTTGCGGTCATGAATGGCAGGCAAGCGTTAAGGCTCGTTCTAATGGAGAGAAATGTCCGATATGTTCCGGTGCGAGAGTGATTGCAGGTATTAACGATTTGGCGACATTAGAGCCGCTACTGGTAAAGCAGTGGTCGAAAAAGAATAAGATAAAACCGACAGAGGTTTCTATTGGTTCTCATAAGAAAGTGATTTGGAGATGCGAGAAAGGTCACGAGTGGGAAGCAGCCGTTAAAAGCAGGACAATAAATAAAACAGGTTGCCCGTATTGCTCCCATAATAAAGTGTTGGCAGGATTTAATGACCTTGCAACGCTTCTGCCGGATATAGCAGCCGAGTGGTCGGACAGAAATTATCCGTTACTTCCAACTCAGGTTACGGTCTTTGCCAATCGTAAGGCTTGATGGAAGTGTAAGGATTGCGGCAGAGAATGGAACACCCTTATTTCTACCCGTTCCGGTGGGAGCAAATGCCCGTATTGCAGTGGGTACATATTCCTGAAGTATTCTTTATGTTCTCAGGCGAGAAAGTCCTTGTAGATTTACGGTGTGATAACAGTCTGATGAAAACAATGGTTGACCGCTTCGGAGAAGATGTGACAACCCTTGCGTATGATATGACTTCTTTCAGGGTACTGGTCCTATGTCAAGCAAAAGTACAAATTAAATGCAACCAATTTTCTCTTTTTATGTAATTGTTAACTTGCTAAGCTTGTTACAGTCGTTTCCAGATTTTTTAGATATTGTTCCTCATATTCATTTGGAGATAAATATCCACAATGACTATGAATACGGACGGTGTTGTAGAACGTCTCGATATATTCAAAAATCAATTTATATGCATGAGTATAATTGAAAAGTTTGAAACGATTAATCCACTCTCGTTTTAAAAGGGCATGGAACGATTCTATGCAAGCATTGTCCCAACCGGTGCTTGTAAATCCTCACCATGTGAAAAAATCAAAAGAACTCGACGACAATAATCCGACTAAAAATGACCGTAAGGATCCGAAAGTTATAGCAGGATTAGTTAGGGAGGGACGTTACATGATAGCGATGATGAAAAAGGAAAAACTACCGGAAAAAGTAATTGAGAGGAGTGGAGAATCTTGATATAATTAAATATAGTGATTTAAAAAAGTTTATAATTTCTCGCTAAAATGGTAAAAATGACATTGTGACACCACTGGTGTCACAATTCGAAAGGTGGAATATTTGTATGGGTAATGATTTGATGTCGGCAGCTGGATTAATCCATATAATTGAGGAATCTAGACAAAATGCATTAAAAAAAGTAAATGAGGAACTTATCAAAATGTATTGGAAAGTAGGTGAGTTCTTAAGTAAGGAAACGGAACACGCTTCGTATGGCGATGCATATATAGATGAGATTTCAAGAGAAATACAGGAGACATTTCCTGGTATTAAGGGATTTAACCGAAGAGGTCTTTATAGAATGAAAAAATTTTATGAGACTTACACGGATAATGACATTGTGACACCACTGGTGACACAAATTAGCTGGACGAATCACTTGCTGATAATGTCGGGATGTAAGACAGATGAGGAAAGAGAGTTCTATATCCGTCTATGCATCAAGGAAAATTATTCTAAAAGACAGTTGGAGAGACAGTTAGACAGTGGATATTATGAAAGATATATGTTATCAAAGGAAACTTTGTTACCAGAATCAGTTAAAAAGTTGGGAGAAAACCCATTTTTAGATTCATATATTATGGAATTTTTGGATTTGCCAAATGAGTTTCATGAGAATGATTTGCGAAAAGCTTTAATCAGAAACATGAAGGATTTTATTTTGGAATTAGGAAAAGATTTCACGTTTATTGATGAAGAATATAAGGTACAGGTTGGTGGTGATGATTTTCGAATTGATTTATTGTTTTATCATAGAGGATTACAGTGCCTTGTAGCAATAGAACTTAAAATAGGCAAGTTCAAGCCTGAATATATATCTAAGTTGGATTTTTATCTTGAAGCATTGGATAGACAGGTGAAAAAAGAGAATGAAAATCCTAGTGTAGGGTTGCTTCTGTGTGCAGCTAAGAATGATGAGGTGGTAGAGTATGCTATGAGCAGAACTATGTCACCGATGTTGGTATCACAGTATCAGCTACAGTTACCAGATAAGGCAGTTCTTGAAAAGAAATTGCAACAACTAGTTAATATTCCACAGATTGAGGATTAAGAGAAATTTATAAAATAATAAGTTAAGAAGCCGTTAGGGTTAAATACCTTAGCGGCTGTTTTTTTACCCATTTTTGGGTAATGGATGTAGAAAGAAGGTGAGAACAGTGAAGATAAAGAAAGTGGATGACAAGCCAATGGTTATTCACACCAAGGAGAAAGCCAAGATTCATGCCCACGAGCCAAAGGGAGCTAAGATAAAAGGCAGCAACATCTATACAGTAGAGAGAGGTCCTAAGACTATCGGTGCAAAGATATCTGATGGTAAAAAGAAGTCCTATCGCAAGAGTACCATTCATCAGTCAGAGTCGAAGAATAAGGGATTATCAAGATTTAAGCGAAACTATAGAGAATCCAACACTTCAATCAAGACCAAGAATACCAATCTTCACATTGCAGGAAGAACTGGAGCACTTGCAGCTGGGTCAGTAACAGAGCAGGTGGAAGGCGGGCAGGAGGTATCGCAGGCAGCATATCTTGCATATGAAACAAGCCGCCCTGTTACCGGAACTGCTTCTAAGGGTGCAGCACTTTTTAGAAAAAAGGCGGCAGCCGAGGCAAGGAAGCGTATCAAGAAGGTAGAGGCAGGAAAGAAGCTGGCAAAAAGGACAGCAAAAAAAGCTGCCAAAGATACTGCCAAGACTGTAGCTAAAGAGACGGCAAAAGAAATAGCAAAGACTACTGCCAAGGTTGCAACAAAAACTGCTACAAAGACAGCTGCTACAGCGGCAGGAACAGCGGTTGCACCGGGAGTAGGAACTGCAATCGGCATGGCAGCCGGATTGCGGCAGGTGTGTCCATAGAGGGCAAGGATGAAAAGATGACCAATCGGAGCAGGAAGATAAAGTTCTTTCTGGATAAGATGAAAGCACAGGAAAATCAGACGGACAGCGTGGCAAAGCTGGTAAAGGATCTGATTGTGCGAAAAGCGATTACATGGGTAAAAGCAGCGGCACCGATTATCGGACTGGTGCTGTTGTTGCTTGTTCTTGTAGTTGCCATGATTGCGGTTCCGGTTATAGCGGTGATAGCAATCCTTTACAATTTTGATATAATGAAGCATAAGCAGTACCCGCTGTTATCCGATTATGACAAAAAGAATGAGTTTGATATTGAAAAATACGTCAAGAACCGCAACAGACTCCGCTTTAAGAGGAATGATGTGGTGGATGAGGTATGCGATGTCGGAGAAATCTTTGCCACAATGTCAAGTGATGAATTCAATAAAAGTCAAAATCAAAGAGCAACATAACGTAATTCTATATTTTCTATCTTTCCTTACGCGATGATTGACTTGAGTTTCCGTAAACTGCAATAAAAAATAGATATGAAAGTTGTGTATATTCAACACAACAGATTTAGAGTTTCGTGGATAAGGCAGCGAAAACTCAAGAAGATTGACGTTTGACAGTCTCCTGAAAGTTCGCTATAATAATAACCGTAAAATTTGAGTGGACTTTTCCGGATTCGGTCATCTTTTTGCCACACAACTGTCTTGTGATAGTTGTGTGGCTTTTTTGTTGCCCGTATCTCAGAAGTGCTGACAGAATGGAGGACTTATCAGTATGGATAATAATTTTTTGTCTCTGATCAAGACGCGCCGCAGTGTAAGGGCTTATAAATCAGAGTTTGTCCCCTCCGAGGCTTTGGACGCTGTACTGGAAGCAGGGACTTACGCTCCTACCGGCGGAGGACATCAATCTCCAACCATCATTGCAATTACAGACCCCAAATATAGGAAGGAGATTGCAAAACTAAACGCAGAAGTGCTGGGGAGCAACACAGACCCTTATTATGGCGCACCTGTCGTGATCCTGGTTTTGGCAGATGGCTCCGCAAGCACCTTTGTTGAGGACGGAAGCTGCGTCCTTGAAAATATGATGCTCGCTGCCCATGCCCTTGGCCTGGGAACCGTATGGGTACATCGGGAACGTGAGATTTTTGACAGTGAAAGCGGCAAGGCTCTCCTGCGGGAGTGGAAGCTACCGGAAACCTTGCGTGGCGTCGGGGCGATTGCATTGGGTTATCCGGCCCAGGAAGCCGGTCATCCCGCTGCACGCAAACAAAACTATATTGTTCGGATTTAATGTCCCGCTGTCCGGCGCAATTTTTTTGCGCCGGACAATTTGTGGAGAGGAGGGAAAGTGTGCAGACCAATAATAAAATGGCGGTTGCTCCTGTTGGAAGGCTCATTTGGCAAATGTCGATACCGCCGCTAATCTCCATGTTCCTGCAATATTCCTATAATCTGATAGACAGTGCGTTTATAGCGCGGTTGAGTGAGAATGCACTAACGGCTGTTTCTCTGTCATTCCCGATTACAACACTGATGAATGCGGCGTCTATCTGGATCGGTGTCGGCGTGAATGTACTGATTGCAGGGTATCTTGGAGAGAAAAAGCAGGATGAGGCAAATACCACCGTCACACATGGATTGTTACTGGCCTTTGGAATTGGTGCTTTGCTCAATCTTCTGTCATTACTGATTATGAAACCCTACTTTGGAGCATTCACCAATAATGAAGAAATTTATCAGTTGAGTATGGCCTATATGAGCGTATGTTCGTTCATGCAAATTCCCAACATGGTGCATATCGCAATCCAGAAGATGATACAAGCTACTGGGAACATGGTTGCTCCTATGTGGTTCCAGATTGCAGGAGTGGTCGTTAATTTTGTATTTGACCCACTCCTAATTTTTGGTATTGGTGTTTTTCCAGCTATGGGAATCCGTGGCGCTGCGGTGGCTACTGTTGCGGGCTATTTGTTATCCATGATTTTGGCATTTGCCTTGCTGCTGGGCAAAAAGCAAAAAGTGCGGATAAAGATCAAAGAATTTCATATACAAAAGTGGATGATTGCCCGTATATTCGCCCTTGGCTTACCATCTTTCATTATGAATGCCCTCAGTTCGTTTATGGTGACATTCGTCAATCTGTTTCTGGTGGCGTATTCCGATACGGCGATTGCATTCTTCGGTGCGTATTTTAAGGTGCAGCAGCTGATCGTTATGACAGTAAACGGCTTGATTCAGGGCTGTTTGCCTATTATGCGGTTTAACTACGGTGCGGGAAACAGAGATAGGCTGCACTCCGCTTTCCGATACGGAACCGCTTTGGTCTCCGGTATGATGATACTGGGAACATTGACCGTCAACTTCTTTCCGGCACAGCTTTTGGAATTATTTACAGCGTCGGAAGCCATGCGCTCCTTTGGAATATCCGCTATGCGGATTATGGCGGTCAGCTACCTGTTCTGCGGATGGTCTACCATGATCTCCACCTATCTTCAGGCAACAGAACAGGTCTTTCCAAGTATGCTGATCCAGCTACTGCGTCAGTTTCTGCTGCTCATTCCATTCATGTGGGGTCTGGAAAAACTCCTGAAGATTACAGGGATCTGGCTGTCCTTCCCTGTCACAGAAACGGCAACATTCGTTCTGGCGCTTCTGATCTTCCGAGCAGGCAGAAAAAAAGAAACGCTTTGCAGCGGTACAAAAACACAGTAAGAACAGGAAAAGGAGAGACGATATGGAAATACATATTAAAAAAGGGCTGGATGCTCTGCAAACAGAAACCGTACTTCGCCTTCTATCACAGACCGTATGGGCATGCAACAGAAAGAAAGAAGCAATTATGGAGTCATGGAAACACTCTATCTGCTATGGAGCCTATACCGCCGACGGAAAACAAATCGGATTTGCAAGAGTGATAACAGACTATGCCACCCAGTATTATATTTGTGATGTTGTTGTGGATGCAGATTTCCGGCACAGGGGTGTGGGCGCCTCTCTCCTAAAGGCGATTACGGCAGAAGACACATACCGTTCCCTGCTGGGAATGCTGATCACGGAAGAGGCTGAACAGTTTTATGAACCCTTTGGCTTCCGAAAAGATCCGATCTGTTTTATGACAAGAAAAGAAACACCGGAGGCAATCACGAATGAATGAAACTTTTATGAAAGAAAAACCGGTATTACCGCTGATTTTATCCATGACCCTGCCTATGGTTTTATCCATGCTGGTTAATTCTCTATACAACATTATCGACAGCTTTTTCGTCGCACAGATTAGCGAGGAATCTATGACGGCGTTATCACTGGTTTACCCGGTTCAAAATTTCATCAATGCTGTCGGAATTGGATTTGGCGTTGGAATCAACGCAGTCATCGCCTTCTATCTGGGCGCTGGAGATAACAGGAAAGCGGATCAGGCTGCAACGCAGGGACTTGTGCTTGCCGTGATTCATGGCGTTGTTATGACAGTCTGCTGTATTACGATCATGCCGGTTTTCCTGCGGATGTTCACTTCATCCGAAGCGGTCATTGAACTTGGCGTCCGCTATTCTGTCGTTGCGTTCGCCTTTACACTCATTGTTACCGTCAGCATGGCGTTTGAGAAATTGTTCCAGGCAGTAGGAAACATGAAAACGACCATGATAAGCCTGATGTGCGGGTGTATCACAAACATTGTCTTAGATCCCGTTCTGATTTTTGGCTATGGCCTATTCCCGGAAATGGGAATCGAAGGCGCTGCACTGGCAACCGGCATCGGGCAGACTCTGACGCTTGCGATTTACCTTGTAGTCTATCTTGTGCGGCCAATTCGCGTGCATATCCGCAGGCAGTACATTCTGCCCAGCAAAAAGATGGTAATAAGGCTATACTCCATCGGCATTCCCGCAACCCTGAATCTTGCGCTTCCGTCTCTTTTGATTTCGGCGCTCAATGCGATTTTGGCGGCATATTCCGAAGTGTATATTCTGGTTTTAGGAATCTATTACAAATTGCAGACCTTTATCTATCTGCCAGCGAATGGCATTGTACAGGGGATGCGTCCCCTGATTGGCTATAACTACGGCGCGGGGGAGCACAAACGGGTCAGCCAGATTTATCAGATCGTTTTGTGCATGAGTGGCATCATTATGGTGTTTGGGACAGTAATATGTCTGCTGATCCCCGGACAGTTGATGGGGCTGTTTACCCACACAAAAGCGACGATTCAGGCCGGGGAAACCGCCTTACGCATCATCGGGGCCGGGTTTATCGTCTCGGCGGTTTCTGTTACATCTTCCGGCGCATTGGAGGGACTTGGGAAAGGAACTCCCTCCTTACTGATTTCCCTTTGCCGGTATGTAGTGGTCATCATCCCGGCTGCGTTTTTACTCAGCAGGTTTTTCGGAGCGGTTGGCGTCTGGAATGCGTTTTGGATCACGGAAGCGATTACTGCGATCGTTTCCCTTGTCATTTACCGCAAGGCAATCACAGGCCCGTGACGGCGGCCCGAAAGCCATGTACACCGTCCTTACTCCACCGCGCCGGATAAATTCCTGCTTCTCTAAGATGAGCAGCTATCGTATAATGGAGACAGTGACAAATGAAAGGAGCCACTACGATGGAAATAAAAAAATCCATCAGGAATTTTCAGTATGTCAGGTAGAAGATTATTCCTTTGTAAATTTAGATTCCGAGTATAGCTTTATCGGGAAAACGGACGAAGAAAAATCTCTTGTTTGCCTCACAAGCGAAGTTCCGCCAAATGTCATTCGGCGTGATGATGGCTGGAAAGCACTTCGGATTCAAGGCGTTTTGGAGTTTTCGTTGATTGGGATACTGTCTAAAATCGCAGCGATCTTAGCAGATCATAACATCCCGATTTTGCAGTATCTACTTACAATACGGACTATCTTCTGGTCAAAAAGGAGAATTACGAGAAAGCGATACAAGCGCTTGAAGCCGCCGGATACAAAATAATAGAGTGACCGCACAGCGCGGCGAATCGAAATTGTGCGCCCAGATAAGGGCGAGTAGTCTAGCAGGTGGAATGCCTGTCTGGTAAGGTCTAACCAACCGCCAGTAGCGAGTCTTGGGTGACTGTCAGTAATGGTAGTTGCTAAGCGTAGACAGCGAGAAAATAGAGAGTGTGATTGAGCCTCGAAATTTTGACATTTAGAAGGCTGACGTTCTAATTTCGACGGAAAGCAATACAAATATTATTATGAAGAGCCGTATGCGGGAAAGCCGCACGTACGGTTCTGTGAGGGGCTTACATTGTGAGGTGTAAGCCTACTCAACTGTAAAAATAAAAAGGATAAAGAAATGAGGGTTCAACAATTAAAATATATTTTGAAGGTAGCAGAAGTTGGCTCTATTACTGAAGCGGCAAAAATGCTTTTTATATCACAGCCAAGTCTCTCCAATTCTATTAAAGAAACGGAAACAGAAGCAGGCATCACCATTTTTCTCCGCAGCAGAACAGGAATTACTCTGACAAAAGAAGGTACTGAATTTCTCGGTTATGCCCGTCAAGTGATACAGCAGATGGAGCTGCTGGAGGATCGGTATATTACAAATCTTCCGGGGAAAGTGACATTTGGAGTATCTTCTCAGCACTATACTTTTACGGAAAACGCTTTTGTGGAGTTAATTAAGCGTTTTGGACAAGAACGATACGCTTTTTATTATAATGAAACCGGAACACATCAGATATTGGATGATGTGAAAAATCGTGTCTGTGATTTAGGCATCCTTTATTTATCGCATGAAAACGAAGTCGTCATGCGGAAAGTGATAGAGGAAAATCATCTGGTGTTTACCGAGCTATTCTCAGCAAAGCCTCATGTTTTTTTGCAAAAAGATCACCCATTGGCATCGAAAAAAGTAGTTTCCGTCCATGACCTTGCACCTTATCCGCGGCTAAACTTTGTACAGGGAGAGTATGAATCTGTCTATTTTTCAGAGGAACTATTCAGCTCCATCCCGGTGGATAAGGAAATTCGGGTCAATGACAGAGGGGCTATTGTCAACTTCATGCTCGGACTGAATGCCTATACTATTTCAAGCGGCATTTTCCCAAAATATTTGAACGGAGAAAATATCATCTCCGTTCCGCTTGCAGAAAATGAAACAATGCATATTGGATATGTGCTGAATGAAAATCAGGAATTAAGTGAACTTGGGAAAAGCTATCTGGGAGAATTACGGAAATATGCTCCGGTCAATCCATAGCCATAAACTATGGATAATCATATAAAATAGGTGTTATGTATGTACCCCTGTTTGCTGATATAATAACAGCAGAAAGGTGGTTGATGATTATGCCTATGGCGGTACTGAGCAATTTTCTGATTTATTGCGTTATAAATGCCTTTACTCCGGGACCGGGAAATATTCTGGCATTAAATACTGTAACAAACTATGGATATAAAAAAGGAAAGCCGCTGTTCTTTGGAATTTTTGCAGGCTACTATGTAGTACAAATCTTATGCGCAATTTTCGTATATGGGGTTAATTCTTTGCTTCCAAATGTAATGGAAGTGATGAAGTACATCGGCGCAGCCTATATCCTGTGGCTTGCGATTCATATTGTTTTCGGTAAGCCGTCAACAGAAAACGCAGAGCAATCGGCATCGTTTCTGAAAGGCTTTATGCTGCAATTTGTCAATGTGAAGATCTATATGTTCGGAGTTACCGCACTAACGGGTTATGTTGTAGGATATATGTCCTCTTTTCCGGCTTTGCTGTTTTTTGAGCTGGTTATTGCAACAATTGGAACGATCGCAACCTGTACTTGGATTGGCTTGGGCGTACTGATTCAGAAGTTTTATCTGCGGCATTTCCGTGTTATTAACATTATCCTTGCACTAACATTACTGGAGTGTATTTGGGGAATGTTAAGATAATTGTTGCTTTGAGAGCAATTCTAATTAACAAATTCTTGTTTGATAAGGAAAACAATGGATCAGGTAAAAATTGGAAAGTTTATTTCTGATGAAAGAAAGGAAAAAGGGTATACACAGAAACAATTATCTGAATTGTTGGGAATCAGTGATAAAACAATATCGAAATGGGAGTGCGGAAACGGCTTTCCGGAAGAGAAAGTTTTTGGAATGTGTATCGTCCAGGATGCCTTGAGCATTATGTATTGCATCAGCTCCGAAATGATCCGGCATTTGTTCCGGAACTGGATTTTGTGATGCTTCTTAATGAAAATGGCAAAGAGGACAAGCTGATCGGCCAGAACATGTTTATGAGAACGAGTATTAAAGCGGATGATGGAAGAAATATTCCAATTATGACGATGGGACCAATCTGTATCAAGAATGAATATAAACGGAAAGGATATGGTAAAATCCTGCTTGATTATTCATTGGAAAAAGCTGCGGAACTTGGCTGTGGAGCAGTATGCTTTGAATAACTGCGCGTCGCATTCTCGTTACTTCAGTGATGAGTTAGACGCGCAAATTTTTTTGTAAAACATCAGAACAAATGTTTACATAAATGGATGCGTATGGTAAAATACCTATATGGAAAAAGATATTTTTAATATAAATCAAAATGAGTTTACGTATGGTAGAGGATATGTCTATTCCCTGCAGTACCATCTTGTATGGTGCACGAAATACAGAAAAAAGGTTTTAAAAGACGGAATCGATACAGAATGTAAAGAAATGTTACAGGATCTTGCAGAAGAATATAAATTTCAGATTCTGGCCATGGAGGTTATGCCGGACCATATTCATCTGCTTGTAAATTGTAAGCCCCAGTTTAACCGTATGACTGCATAGCAGTTATACGGTTATGAGCAGGTAGCGTAGCGGATTGCGAATATCTGCTTTTCTTTCCGATATGATAAAAATTATGAAAGGGAATCTTGCACGCCGGATGTTTCTGGTACATCCGGAATTAAAGAACGAACTGTGGGGCGGGCATCTGTGGAATCCGTCTTACTGTGCCATAACGGTCAGTGACAGGAGCAGGGAGCAGGTACTTGCCTATATCGAAGGGCAGAAGGAAAAAGAAAAGAAAAAATTCTGATAGAAAATACAATTACTGACCGGAGGAAAAGAGATGCAGACAGTATCCAGCTATGGTGTGGAATTACGAAAACAGAATATCCCGCTCCGCCAGACACTGGGGATTTACCGTTCCGCTGTCTGTTATCTGACCGAAGTATATGGGAAAGTGTGGGAAGAGCTGTCTGTAATTCCGGATGCAAAAAGGCGGTTTAATGCCGCAGAGCATCTGGTACATACGACAAAAAAGAATATTGCCCGTTTCGGTTTTGACCTCCGCTTCCCGAAGATGCCATCCTATCTCAGGAGGTCTGCCATCCAGCATGCGCTTGGAACGGTATCCTCTTATGAAACACGGATGGAATTATGGGAAAAAGAAGGGAAAAGAGCCGGAAAGCCCAGGCTTGTGTATGAAAACCATGCCATGCCGGTTTTTTACCGAGATGTGATGTACCGGGAGGGTACAGAGGGAAAAGATGAGGCATACCTGAAACTGTACGATGGCCATGACTGGAAATGGTTCTGTGTGCGGCTTTTGCATACGGATATGGAATACCTTCGGAAGCATTGGCACGGGAGAACGGCATCGGCTCCGACACTGGAGAGAAGGCATCATAAGTATTTCCTGCGTTTTTCTTATACGGAAGAAGTAACACTTACAAAAACACCGGTAAAAAATCAGGTAGTCTGCAGCGTGGATCTGGGGATCAATACCGATGCGGTCTGTACTATTATGCGGCCAGACGGAACTGTCCTGGGAAGAAAATTCATTGATTTCCCCAGTGAAAAAGACCGGATGTACCGTACACTGGGCCGGATCCGAAAATTCCAGCGGGAGCACGGTCCTGCACAGGCAGGGGGAAGGTGGGCATATACGAAACGCCTGAACACAGAACTTGGCAGAAAAATCGCGGGGGCAGTTGCAGCATATGCAGAAGAAAACCATGCTGACGTTATTGTATTCGAATATCTGGAAATGCAGGGAAAGATATCCGGAAAGAAGAAACAGAAGCTGCATTTATGGAGAAAGCGGGATATCCAGAAGTGCTGTGGGTATCAGGCACACAGAAAAGGAATAAGGGTTTCAAGAATCTGTGCGTGGAATACCAGCAGACTGGCGTATGATGGCTCCGGACTGGTGCTCCGTGACCCGAAAAATCATAGTCTTTGTACCTTCCAGACCGGAAAAAGATACAATTGTGACTTATCAGCATCTTATAATATTGGTGCAAGATATTTTATAAGAGAACTTTTAAAACCCCTTCCGGCAACGGAAAGGTCTTTGCTGGAGGCAAAAGTCCCTTCGGTAAAGCGTAGAACCTCATGCACTTATGCAGACTTAAGGGAACTCCATTTACAGATGGGGGTTTTAAAAGCAGCATAACTGCAGGCAGATATACAGCGGACTACCTGTGGTGTGGGGACCTGCCATATCTGGCAGGAAAAAGCGCATAACTGCGCACATCCTAAGTTACAGGCGTATCCGCCGATATTTAGTCTGACGCTTAAAGCGTCTGGAAGCACGTGACTTCAGTCGTGTGAGGACTTCACGAGATAAAAGAATATGTACAACATAAGGGGAATACTCTGACCGGATATAAGCAGACCAAGGAAAAAGTATCTGTCAGAATAGAGGATATTCTGTATTTTGAGACAGTGGATGGTCGTGTATTTGCATATACAGTAGAGTGTGTTTATGAAATCAAAGGAAGACTGTATCAGGTGGAAGAAAAGATCAACAAAAGAAATATATGCAGAGCATCCAAAACGATGCTTGTCAACGTGGAACATATTATTTCAGTCAGAACCGCATTGAATGGACGTTTATATGCCAGAATGGAAAATGGTGAAGAAATACTGATAACGCGAAGGTATGCAAAGGAAGTGGAAGATTGTTTTATGGAGGATGAAGACGATGAAAGAATTTGATCCTAAAAGAGAGTTTTTATTTGATTACATAACGGTTGTGGCAGAGTGTACACTTGCCATTGCAGTGATTGGCAGTCTTTTTGCAAGGAATAACAGCATCAGTTTTATCTATTTTTTTCTGCCGTTTGGGTTGGCATTAATTTGTATGATTCCATGTATTTCTATCTATCTTAAGGAAGACATGACGATTCCTCAGATCATGTGGCAGAGAGGTATAGAGCTTGTAGTTTTGGAAATTGCAATGTGTGCTGTGATTTATCTTATTATGGGTGACAGTGTTTCTATAGTGGTGTATGTTGCAATACTGATTTCTACAGCAGTTTGTGATGTATTGTCATACCTTGTGAAGTGGTATCTGGAAAAAGAAGAAGCAGATAAGATAAATCGAAGGATTGCAGAGCACAGAAGAAATAATGAGAATGAAGAATAGGAGGCATATGGATAACATGGAAAAATATAATATTAGCCTTAGGATAATTACAGAAGATAATTTTATTGAAGCATTTAATTTGAAACTTGCAAACGGACAGGAACGCTTTGTTTCAAATCCAATTAGAAGCCTTGCACAGGCTTATGTTTACAGGAATTAATGTCAGCCGTTTGGAATCTATAAGGATGATACTATGATTGGTTATGTCATGGTGATTTATGATTATGATATTCCGGAATACGATATATGGCATATGATGATTGATGAATCTAATCAGGGACATGGGTATGGAAGTATTGCATTGGATCTGACGATTGAATACATTAAAACGAAACCCTTTGGAACATCGGACAAAGTAACATTAACCTGTAATATGGATAATATTCATGCATTAAATTTATACAGGAACAAAGGTTTTAAAGAGACTGGAGCGATGGATGAAGATGAGATAGAGTTATCCTTGATGTTATCGTAAGTGTAGTTCAAAGTAAATTTGAAAAATTGATTTTTTAAATATTGTAGCTTGATATGAGCTACGATATCGTTGATGAACAGGAAGAATGGCAGAGAAACAAGAAATGGGCAGTCGGATAGAAGAAATAAAGTGGGATGATAAATCGGGATTGTGCGCCCAGATAAGGGCGGGTAGTCTAGCAGATGAAATGCCTGTCTGGTAAGGTCTAACCAACCGCCAGTATCGAGTCTTGGGTGCCTGCCAGTAATGGCAGTTGCTAAGCGTAGACAGCGAGAAAATAGAGAGTGTGATTGAGCCTCGAAATTTTGATATCTAGAAGAGGATGCCATGGAATCGTTGATTTGATGATTCCGTGGCATCCTCTTTTGGAGGGAAAACTGGATTTATGATATTGTGGATTTTAGAACTTGTTTCTTATCTTTCGGTACTCTCTTGGGGAATATCCTTTCAGCTTGTGGAAAAGCCGGCTGAAATAAAGCTGATTATCATACCCGACGATTTTAGAAATTTCATTGATGGAATAGGTTGTTGTTTCAAGTAACATCTGAGCATTGTTGATGCGGATTCCCACAATGAATTGCATTGGTGTAGAACCGGTATATTTTTTGAAATTTCGGATAAACCAGCTGACACTCATGCCTCGTGAGGCAGCATAATCATCAATATTGATATTTTGATTGTAGTTTTCACTGAAAAAGGTAACTGCGTTATCCATCTCGTGATCCAGGTATTCATTTTTCGAGATATGTTCCCTGGTCAGTTCCCGATGAAAGATGATAAGAAGATGACGGAGCAGAAGGACAAGCATTTCCTCATAATTATCTTGGCAACGCTGAAGCTCGATGATAATACGCTTGAAAATCTGTTCGTATTCCATAGAGGTTCCGACCTGAAATACACGCTCTTTATCCGGGAATCCATATTGCCGTAGGATATTTTTTACATTGTTGCCTGTAAAATGAATCCAGTATACTTCTGTCTTATCTTTTCCATAATATTCATATTTCTGAAGTTCTTTCGGTCTGTACAGTACAATGTTGCCGGCTGGAACAATCGTTTCGTTATTTACATTATCAAAATGAAAATGCCCACAACCAGCAGTGATATATATAATCTGATAATCCAGACGACCCCTTGGACGGTAGGTAGGAAGTTTGGGATGTCTGGAAAGACGGTAAGTACCACAGCTACCTACAATCATCGGACGACGTTTGTCTTTGAAATCCATATGTGAGTGGTTCAAATAACCGGTGTTCAAATACATAGGACAGCACCTCTTTTCGCACTTTTTATCATTGTATCATTTAGTGCATATTTTGTCTAATCCAATTCATAGACATATTTTGCGGATTAGGATAAGCTATATATAGCATAACTAAGGAACGTAAACAAAAAGTAAAGTATAAGGTTTGCTTTAGGGAAACAAAGAACAAAAAAGTATATGTATTGGAGGAGAGTTATTTATGATCGTACCACGCTATTATGAAAATCTAAGCGTACTGCACGAAAACACAATGCCAGCCAGAGCCTATTATATTCCGGCATCCAAAAGAATGGATAACTTGGTGGAACACAGAGAAGAATCAGATCGTATGCAGTTATTGAATGGAACTTGGAAATTCCAGTATTTTAACAGCATCTATGACATTCAGGATTCTTTCTTTGAGAAGAATTATGATACAGAAAATTTTGATGAGATTCAGGTTCCAAGTGTATGGCAGATGGCAGGATATGATACACACCAGTATACAAACATCCGGTATCCGTTTCCGTTTGATCCACCATATGTGCCACAGGATATTCCGTGTGGAGCTTATGTACATAATTTTGAGTACAGCAGAGATGAGAAAGCATCAAAAGCTTTTTTGAACTTTGAAGGAGTAGACAGCTGCTTTTATGTATGGGTCAATGGCTCTTACATAGGATACAGCCAGGTTTCTCATATGACCAGTGAGTTTGATATCACCGACCTCCTTCGGGACGGAGAGAACAGCATAGCGGTTCTGGTCATGAAGTGGTGTGATGGTTCCTATTTGGAAGATCAGGACAAATTCCGTATGAGTGGTATTTTCCGGGATGTGTACATTTTGAAACGCCCAAAACAGGCAATCAGTGATTATCATATTAAAACAAGAATTGAGGATATGCTTGCGAAAGTAGAAATTGAAATGAAATTCTACTCTCCGTTAAATGTAAAAATTTCGATTGAAGATAGAAACGGAGCAGTTGTAGCACTAGGAAGTATTGCTGAAGAAGGAACAGCTGTATTAGAAATCGCAAGTCCGGAACTTTGGAATACAGAAAATCCATATCTATATAAACTGATTCTTGAAACAGAGAATGAAGTAATTGTAGATCACATTGCATTAAGAAAGATAGAGATTAAAGACCAGGTTATTTATTTAAATGGACAGAAGATTAAATTCCGTGGTGTCAATCGACATGATTCTGATCCGGTTACTGGATTTACAATCAATCCGGAGCAGATTACAACCGATCTTACGTTAATGAAGCAGCATAATTTTAATGCGATCCGTTCCAGCCACTATCCGAACGCACCATTTTTCTATGAAATGTGTGACAAGTATGGATTCATGGTAATAGATGAAGCAGATATTGAAGCTCATGGTCCATTTATGATCTACAGAAAAGAAGACACCGATTACAATCGGTTCAAACGATGGAATGAGAAGATTGCAGATGATCCGGTATGGGAAGAGGCAATCGTTGATCGCGTAAAACTTATGGTGGAACGTGACAAAAACCGTTTCTGTATTGTTATGTGGTCAATGGGAAATGAGAGTGCTTATGGCTGCAATTTTGAAAAAGCACTGGAATGGACAAAGAATTTTGATCCAGACCGTATCACACAATATGAGAGTGCAAGATACCGTAATTATGATGAAACATATGATTACAGCAATCTGGATGTGTACAGCCGGATGTATCCGGCGCTTTCCGAAATTCAGGAATATCTGGATAAAGATGGAAGCAAACCCTTCCTTTTGGTAGAGTACTGTCACAGTATGGGAAACGGACCTGGAGATTTTGAAGATTACTTCCAGATGATTCAGGATAATGATAAAATGTGCGGCGGCTTTGTCTGGGAATGGTGTGACCATGCGATTGCTCATGGAACTGCTGAGAATGGAAAGACTATATATGCTTATGGGGGCGACCATGGCGAAGAAATTCATGATGGCAACTTCTGTATCGATGGATTAGTATATCCGGACAGAACGGTACATACAGGACTTTTGGAATACAAGAATGTTTATCGCCCGGCAAGGGTTATTTCCTATGACAAAGAAAGCGGAGAACTGGTGCTTCATAACTACATGGATTTTGATAATCTGAAAGATTATGTGAAAATCAGCTATGAATTGACACAGGATGGACTTTTGATTGGGAAAGGAAAACTTGCTGAAGTATCTGTGGTACCACATAGTGAAGGAAAAACAAACCTGCAGGTCAACGTTCCGGAAAATGGAAAATGTTATTTAAAACTCACTTACCACCTGAAAAAAGAAATGCCTCTGCTGGAAGAGGATTATATCCTTGGATTTGATGAGATCGAAGTAAGCCAGAAGGATGCCAAATGCCAGTTAGCAGAAAAATGGGTTGAAAAAACAGTGACGGATTCTGAATTACAGGTGAGTGAAGATGATATCCAGATTCATATCAAAGGCCGTGAATTCGCATATACAATCGACCGACGGACTGCACTTTTTACAGAGATGAAATTTGCAGGTCGGGAATATCTGAACCACCCGATGGAATTAAATATCTGGAGGGCACCAACAGATAATGATATGTACATCAAGTCTGAATGGAAGAAAGCCCATTATGATAAAGCTTATACAAGAGCTTACACGACAGAGGTCGTGCAGGGAAAGCATGGTGTGAAAATTACAAGCCATGCATCCGTTGTGGCAGAGACAGTACAGAAGATTCTTGATGTGACGATCACATGGAAAATAGAAACTGCTGGAAAGATTGATGCAGATATTGCAGTAACAAAAGACGATGAATTCCCGGATCTTCCGAGATTTGGTGTGAGGATGTTCCTGGATAAAAAACTTTCAGCTGTAAGATACTTTGGAATGGGACCACAGGAAAGTTATTGTGATAAACATCAGGCTGCGAGCCACGGTTTGTACCGGGCAGATGTAGGGGATTTACATGAGGACTATATCCGTCCACAGGAAAATGGAAGCCATTATGATTGTGAATATGTAGAGCTTAACAACAGCCGATATGGAATTGTGGCATCCGCAGAAAAGGCATTTTCATTCAATGCTTCTTATTATACACAGGAAGAACTTGAGAAGAAAACGCATAATTATGAATTAATAGAATCAGATAGTGTAGTATTCTGTGTTGACTACGCATTAAATGGCATTGGTTCTAATAGTTGTGGTCCAGTTGTATTGGAGCAGTACCGATTTGATGATGTATTATTCCGGTTTCAGTTTACACTGATACCGTATGTAAAGGGATAATAAAGTTTCATGTAACCCGTAAACAAGGAAAGAGAGTCTGATTGTAATGTAAAGTCCGGATATACAGAGCAATCAGACAAAATCAGAGAAAAAAACAGAATTAGATATCATACGGTTAGCCATATTGAGATTCTAAGTGCGATGAAGATGAGGAGCAAAGAAATTCGATGGAAGAAAAAAAGTATTTGAAATGGTATAACAAAATTGGATACGGATCAGGTGATATTGCAGGTAATGTAGTCTATGCGTTCCTGACATCTTTTATGATGGTCTATCTGACGGACTCGGTAGGACTTGCTGCAGGTGTCGTGGGTACCCTGATTGCCGTATCAAAACTATTTGATGGTTTTACGGATATATTTTTTGGATCAATGATTGACAAAACACACAGTAAAATGGGAAAAGCGAAACCCTGGATGCTATACGGATATATTGGTTGTGCCATTACGCTGGTCGGCTGCTTTGCAGTACCGGTGAGTTTGGGAACAACGGCTAAATATGCATGGTTCTTTATTTCTTATACACTGTTAAATGGTGTGTTTTATACAGCAAACAATATTGCTTATTCAGCACTTACGTCACTGATTACAAAAAACAGCAAAGAGCGTGTACAGATGGGATCTTGCCGTTTTATTTTTGCATTTTCAACAAGTCTTCTGATTCAGGCGATTACAGTTGGATTTGTAGATAAATGTGGTGGAGATGCTGCGGCATGGAGAACGGTTGCTATTATCTATGCAATCATTGGTCTGGTCGTAAATACGATTTCAGCACTTTCTGTTAAGGAACTTCCGGAGGAAGAACTTAATGAAGGAGAAGTAAAGAATGATAATGAAAAGTATGGAATGGTACAGGCATTCAAGCTTCTTGTCAAAAACAAATATTACATGATGATTTGTGGAACATATATTTTACAGCAGTTATATGGTGCCATGATTGGAGCTGGCATTTATTACATGACATGGGTACTGAAAAATAAGAATTTGTTTGGACAATTTGCATGGGCAGTAAATATTCCACTGATCATTGCCCTGATTTTCACACCGACATTAGTTGGTAAGTGGAAAGGTATGTATAAACTGAACTTAAGAGGTTACGTCTTAGCAGTCATCGGTAGAGCACTTGTTGTTGTTGCCGGATATATGGGCAGTGTTCCGCTGATGATGGCGTTTACAGCTCTTGCAGCCTTAGGTCAGGGACCATGGCAGGGAGATATGAATGCAGTTATCGCATCCTGCTCTGAATACACTTATCTTACACAGGGAAAGAGAATTGACGGAACGATGTACTCTTGTACTTCTCTTGGCGTAAAAATCGGTGGAGGTATTGGAACCGCTGTTGTTGGATGGATGCTTGAGTTCAGTGGATATGTCGGAACAAATGCAACTCAGCCGCAGTCTGCACTTGATATGATGCAGTTTATGTATCTTTGGCTTCCGTTAATCTTTGATGTATTGATTATGTTTGCACTTTCAAGAATGAATGTAGAAGATGCAAATAAAAAACTGAAAGCAGAAAAAGAAATTGCTGCAGATGAAGTAACAGATGCATCGGACATAAATTAGAATTGACAGGAGAAAGCGTTGTCTGGTCGTTGTTCGATGAGACAGTGCTTTTTTCTATATATAAAGTGATAGAACTGTATTTTGAAAATAAAAAAGGACCACTTCATTTTTGTGAAATGGCCTTAAGAAAATATTCAGTTTTCACAAAATAGTCCTTTTAGTATTTATACATGGTAAGGATGCTCAAAATATTCAGTGTAGAATACTAAAAGGTCATTCAGATATTTTTTTAGGTTGCTCATTTGCAATTCCTCCTTTCCTTATTTACAAGTTGATTATAAGATAGGTGTAAAAGGATTGCTTGCCAAATCGAAAGAAGATATAGACAAATGTTGCAAAGGGGAGTATTTCATGCAGTTAAAATATGTTGACACAAAAGAGGAGATCATAGCAATAAACAGGAAGTCAAAACATATTGAACCACATCTTCATAATGCACTGGAGATCGTTTGTGTAACAAGTGGAGCATTAGAACTTGGTGTCGGACAGGAACTATACCATATGGAAAAAGGAGATATAGGCTTTGTATTTCCAGATGTTATTCATCACTATCAGGTACTGACACCCGGTGTAAATAAAGCGACTTATCTGATTGCATCGCCATTTACGATAGCCAAATTTGCAGATATCATGCAATCCATGGCTCCTGAATACCCAATCATCAAAGCGGAAAAGGTTGAACCGGAGGTATATAGGGTTATAAATGCAATTTTAGAGACAGAACAGTCGGATATTACTGTTGCACAGGCATATCTTCAAATTGTGTTGGCACGCTGCATAGGAAAATTAAATTTGGTAGAAAAGAGTAATGTGGGGAGCAACGATCTTATTTACCAGACAGTTTCCTATATATCAGCAAATTTTAAGAAGAAGTTTTCTCTGGAAGAGATGGCAAAAGATCTGGGGGTGAGCAAATATGTTTTATCCAGACTCTTTTCCAAAACATTCCATAGAAACTTTAATCAATATCTTAACGATGCAAGGCTGAACTATGCATGCCATCGTTTGGAAAATACGAGTGATTCTATTACAAACATTTGTCTGGATAGTGGATTTGAAAGTCAGAGAACATTTAATCGAGTATTTAAAGAAAGATATAAAATATCACCGAGTGACTACCGGAGTACATGTCTGAAAGATATGTTGTCATAACATATAGATTAATAAATTCAATAAAAATCTGATTATCAGTCTGAAATAAGTATCTCTGGGTGTTATTTATAATATGGGGTAGTGGTTAATTATTATGTCATGTATGAATGGGGAAGAAACAAACGGAGAACTGCTTCAGAAAAAGAAGTAGACAAACTGTAAATAAAGAAGTTAAGAGAGGCTGTTACTTTAGGACAATAAGCGGGAATCCTCGGCAATTCAATTACCGAGATGAAAGCGCAGGATTGTGCATATCTGCACATTGAAAATAATATAATAATCTCCCAACTCTTGATATGAATGCCGTAACCGACATATAAATAATCGAAAATATGTTCAAACATTTGTTGCATGTTTCTACCCATTATGTTATACTATATGTATGAAAGAAAATCTAATACATTATAGGACTTGCGTGTGTAATATCAACTACCATATGGTATGGTCAGTGAAATACCGGAGAAAGATATTAAAACCAGAAATCGAAGAATATCTTCAGGAACTGGTGCAGCAGATTGCTGAGGATAAGGGGTTTGCCGTTCATTCGTTCGAATGTGGCGAAGGTGATCATGTCCACTGCTTTGTATCAGCTCCACCAAAGCTGTCCATAACAGCAATCGTTAAGTATCTGAAGGGAATCACCGGCAGAAAACTGTTTGAACATTTTCCGGAAATAAGAAACCAGCTATGGAAGGGAGAGCTGTGGAATCATTCCTATTATGTGGAAACGATCGGATCTGTATCTGAGGAAAATATCCGCCGTTATATTGAACATCAGAGCAAGTCGTATTAATTTAACCGAGTCAAGCAAGTCCCCTGCTTCAATTGCGCGGAGCAATAAGCAGTGGGTAGGGACTTGCTTGTATCAGGAGTGGTACAAGCCACTCCTGATAAGCTGCGAAGCAGCTACTCGGTTATGAGCAAGTAGCGAAGCGGATTGCGAATATCCGCTTGACAGCGGACTGTGAATACCGGTTCGCGTGACTGTCTGAAGGGGGGGAGAGGAATGCTGCTGTCACATAGAACATCTGTAAAAATCCAGCCGGAATATTCCAATATCATAGGGCATATGTGTTATGCGGCTTCCAAACTCTGGAATATCTGTAACTATGAACGTCATCATTATAAAGAACTGGGACTGGAAAAGTATCCTGACTGGTATTATCAGAAAAAAGCACATAAAGGAAATTTGTGGTACAGACAGCTTCCATCACAGACGGCTCAGGAGACCTGCAAACAGCTGGACAAGGCATGGAAATCTTTTTATGTCCTGAAAAAGACTGGAGGAATCAAAGAACCAAATCCGCCCCGTTTTAAACAGGACAATATACCTGTTACATACATGCAGATGGGGATCCGGCATGAGAAAGGTTCAGACCAGCTACGGCTGTCTCTGCCAAAGGATCTGAAAAGCTATATGGAAGAAACATACGGGATCTGTGAAAAATTTCTATATCTTGAAAATAAGATTTTCAGGGACATGGATCGTATAAAACAGCTGCAGATCTATCCACCGGAAAACGGAACATGCGATCTTATTGTTATCTATGAGATTGAAGAGCCGG
>CABJAW010000007.1:156455-157125 GCA_902363665.1 Lachnospiraceae bacterium
ACAGCTTTCCCAGAGTGGACATTATTTATCTATTGATCTGGGACTTCATAATCTGATGACCTGCTATGATTCTGGAAATGGCAGGACTTTTATCCTGGGAAGAAAATATCTTTCTCTGGAAAGATATTTTCATAAAGAGATAGCCAGAGTACAGTCTGTATGGTATGCGCAGCAATCGGAAAGAGGAATAAAATATCCAAAATTATCGAAACATATTCAGAGACTTTACAGGAAAAAGCAGAATACAGTAAAGGATTACCTTCACAAAGTGACCAGATGGATTGCAGAATATTGCAGAAAAGAAGATATCCGCTGTGTGGTTGTGGGAGACATCCGGAATATCCGTAAAGAAAAAGATATGGGGCATAAGACCAACCAGAAGTTTCACGGACTGCCATATAACAGGCTGTACATCATGCTGGAATATAAACTGAAACTGTATGGAATACAATTGATAAAACAGGAAGAAAGCTATACCAGTCAGTGCAGTCCGTTATCACCGGAAGTATCAAAAAGATATGCAGAAGCGTCAAATCGAAAAGAGCGGGGTATGTATATAACTGGCGGAGTAAGATTTAACGCAGATACAGTAGGCGCATTTAATATCCTGCGGAAATATCTTTCCGTATCGGGAAAGCAGAAGAAACTGTCCGTAACCGGACTGAAAAAT
>CABJAW010000007.1:157167-221672 GCA_902363665.1 Lachnospiraceae bacterium
CAGAAATAATAAAAGTAGCTGTATAGCCGAAAGGTAAGCAGTATTGGTGTCATGGACGCACCCTGAAAAAAGGCGGTATCCCGCCATATTTCAGATGCTCTGGCAACTTAGTTGCCGAGTAGTTCACAAACTATTTAAAGAAGTAACAGAAGTCGGGAAAGCGTTAGAAAAGATACAAGAAACCATAGGAACGAAAACCATTGCACAGGTAGCTGTTCTTTATGATAGAGAAAATAGCTGGGCATTAAAAGATGCACAAGGACCAAGAAATGAAAATATGTATTATCAGGAATGTGTCTTAAAGCAATACCGTGCATTAAGAGAGCAGGGACTGAACGTAAATGTAATTTCGATGGAACATGTGCTAGATGGATATGAAGAAAAATTGCGAGATTATGTAAAACAAGGTGGAACACTAGTATTATCCTATTGGTCAGGATTGGTAGATGCAACAGATCGTTGCTTCCTCTTTGGAACACCATATAGATTAATGGATGTGACGGGAATCAGGAGTACAGAGATAGATGCATTGTATGATTGGGAAGAAAACCATGCAGTGCCAAATCCATCAAACCATCTGAATTTACAGAAAACATACAGATGTAACCATTTGTGTGAATTGCTGGAGGTATCGGATGGAGAAAAAGACCCACCCCACACATGCTTCGGAGATATTACGCAAATATCAGATGGGAAGCAGACTGGCCACTGGAGATGATCAGCCAGGCATTAGGTCATAAGCATCTGGATACAACCATACGATATCTGAATGTTTTAGATGATAAGCTCAGAGAGGCGAGTCAGGAATTTTACCGCCGATATTCCAATCTTTATAATGTGAATCAACTATTGGAAAGCAGGAGGTGAAATTAAATGCCGGCAAGATTGTATAATTTTATGCCGGAAGATCAAGGCATATCAAATGAGGAACGGGAACGACTGATTGAAATTTTCACTGACTTCTTCGATCTTCCTGTCTATATGATAAATCGGAAGTCCGTAGCCAGGAGTGGCTTGTACCACTCCTGATACAAGCAAGTCCCTACCCACTGCTTATTGCTGCACGCAATTGAAGCAGGGGACTTTCTTGGCTAGGTTAAAAATTTGCCGGGAAAAATATTCCTATTCCGTTGCAGATATGTTATTATAAAAATAGTTGACTATATCTAATCAAAGTACGGCCTTCCATAGACAGGCAGAGGTTCGCAGAGAGACTTCCAAATCCCAAATAACCAAGTCAGCAGCAGGACAGGCATCAAAGCAGATTGTGAATATCCGCTTTGACTTTTTGAGAAGAAACAGTGAGCAGACGCTGAGAAAATAAGAGACGGATTGCGTCGAAAACTCGGTGATTATTGTCAATATGGGATTTTTTGATGTAGTCATTTATGTTCAATCCGCGCATTGTCTCAAAGAAAGGTCTTTATGAAACGGAGGAGGGCTGCAGATGAAAAAATATGCGATTTACACAGTCTGTGAGATCTCTGAGGATATGGATTTTGGCTGTGAGGAACGCCCGGCAGATGTGCAGCGGATGGCAGTCGTTACCCTGACAGACCCAAAGGGAGCAAGTCTTCAGGTGAAACAGCCGGATGACATGCTGTATGAGAGAGAAATCGAAGAGGGTGACAGCGTGTATTTTGATTTGGATGGCCAGCTGCAAAAATTCCACATTATAGAAGAAATAGAAAACAATCTGCGCGGTATGGCAGATGAAAAAAATGCGGCATTCCAGCGAAAGCTGACACCGGGAATTGCACCGGAGCGTTTTCTCGGGACACGCGTCCCTGCATTGCGGTCATACGCAAAGGAATTGGCGAAACAGTCACCGGATGGCTGCATGGTCTTTCTGGAAACGCTTCCGCATCCGTATTACGATGAGGATCTGCTGCATGCGATCCTGCTTGGCGGGATCAAAGAGTTTGACCGTTGCGCCGCGCATGTGGAAGCATTCCTTCCATATATAGATAACTGGGCAGTCTGTGATACGCTTCGGCCGGCGGTCTTTAAAAAGAATACGGAAAGACTTCTGCCGAAAGTGCAGGAATGGGTTGCATCAAAGAAAACCTACATCTGCCGCTTTGGTGTGGGTATGCTGCTGTCATATTATCTGGATGAGACTTTTGCTCCGGAATATCTGGCGCTTCCGGCGGCCGTTTCCAGCGAGGAATATTACGTCAATATGATGATCACCTGGTATTACGCGACGGCGCTTGCAAAGCAGTGGGAGAGCACGATTCCGTATCTGCAGGAAAACCGGCTGCCGGTGTGGGTGCACAACAAGACAATCCAGAAGGCGCGCGAAAGCTGCCGGATCACAGAAGAGCAGAAGGAGTACCTGAAGGGATTGCAGCGGAGACGCTGAGGGGTGGAATTAATAATTGAAGCAGAGATTCTTACGCTGCTAAAGAATTACCGATATCATTAATAATAATTATAGAAAACGAGGAGAAAAAATGGAATTAACACTGACACAGAAATACGAATTTCGGGATATCCGCCCGGAGGAAACCGAAGAAGCAATCGAGATTGAGCAGATCTGCTTTCCGCCAAATGAGGCATGCCTGCCGAAATCCATGCGCGAGCGCATTGAAAAAGCGCCGGAGCTTTTCCTTGTGGCGATCGACCGTGAAAATGGAAAAATCGCAGGATTTTTAAATGGCATTGCGACCGACGAACCACTGTTCCGCGACGAATTTTTTACCGATATTACACTTCATGATGCAAACGGAAAAAATGTCATGCTCCTTGGCCTTGATGTACGTCCGGAATACCGCCGTCAGGGACTGGCACGCGAGATTGTGAATCAGTATCTGAGCCGCCAAAAAGAAAAAGGCCGTGCTCTGCTGGTACTCACCTGTCTGGATGAGAAAGTCGCGATGTACGAAAAATTCGGATTTAAAGACCTCGGTTACGCCAATTCGACCTGGGGCGGGGAAGCATGGCATGAGATGACGCACGAGGTCTGATGAGTTTTCCAGAGTAAAAGACGGTTTTGGCTGTACGATGGTCGCCGTCTCCGCAGTCACCTGTCTGACAGTGCTGCATCATCTCGGAAGCGCCGGCATCGGAACCGTAGTGGCTGCGGTACTCGTCGGGACGCTGCACGGGAATCATCACAAAAGTGCTTGACTCGGTTAAAATGAATGTAACTGTTCAGAGCCAACCTCCAAAATGCTACGCATTTCGTCGGTGTGGCGTATCCGCCAAATAAAATTTCAAAAACAGGCTTAAAAATGCAAGCATTTTCCGCCTGTTTTATGAAATTTTGCTTGGCTCTGAACAGTTACAAATGAATAAATAAAAGAGAGAAGAATCCTGCACTGTATGGCAGGATTCTTTTTTTGTCGCCTGTGCGGCGACCAAAGAGGTGGGAAAAGGTGTAAACTAAAAGAAAAGGGCAGGAAGGATAGAATGCGAGAAGCAGACGGATGGTTGGATATGAAGTGAGATGGCATGATGAGACGATAAAGAAGGTGAAAATTGAGGATAATGCATAAATAATTCGATAAAAACGGAAAATAGATTGACTTAATAGACAAAGAAAGGTATGATTATCAAAAAAACATATACATTATACGAAAAAACATAGTGTAAAGGTGGAGTGATATGTATACAGAATTGAGAATGGAGTTGGATACAAACGAAATTACTTATCAGCAGTCATCAAATATGCAGGGAGTCCTCATGGAACAGATTGATACAGGATATGCAGAGTAGCTCCATCAGAATCATTTAAATCCGTACAGTCAGCACCTCGTAAAAGAAAACGGAAAGATGGTATGGTACATAAAAACGGTAACAGATGAAGCATATGAAAATATTATTATTCCACTTTCGAAAATGGAGCAAATCAAATTAAAAAAGAAAAATATTACGGTAATTCCGACGCAGAAGAATATTCGAAAAATAGAAACGAAAGAGTTGTTGGAAGAATTCTATGAAACAAAAGCAGCGGGATACCATGAAATAAGCTTTTTGACTCCGACAGCCTTTGGAGAAATAGAATGCCGGAACAACGTCCTTTCGCTTCCTATGACTGGAACCATAATGGTGAATATGATTTATTTGATAAAATAACGGATCGATATGTGTATACTAAAGTGTTAGAGCATATGGAAAAGCAGAAAAAAGGATCTTAAACGTGAAATAGGAAAAAAGAATCCTGCATGATATGTCAGGGTTCTTTTTTGTCGCCCGTGCGGCGACCAAAGGGATGACAAAAGGTGTAAACTAAAAGAAAAAAGGTAAGAGATGGTTTGGTATATTGAAAAAAGCAGGAAAACGCTGGACGAATGTTTTGCGGTCTGGGACGAAATGGGGCTGCTGCAGTACGAAAGCAGCGTAATTCCGTTTAACCATGCCAAAGGAAGAATGCGTCTGATCCGCGGCGAAGATAAGGAGCGGCTGAATCGCCAGATTGTGTGGGCTGTATCGGAAGAACTGGAGAGTTTGATGGAACGGATTGCCAGGGAGAAGATCCAGCCGACAGAGAAGACGAGAGTTGTGGTGCTGACCCGCTCTAATACGGATCTTCTGCGCGTGGCAGATCTTCTGAAAAAGAATCGGATCCCGGTGTCAGTACGGACAGATGGTTCCTTCTATACTTCCGCTGCAGTTCGGGATTTTTATACGATGCTTACCTCTTTCCTGTTCTGTGAGGAACCCAAAGCGATTTTCAATTATCTGCTGACACCGTATGCGGGAGAAACCGGCGCGATGGACTTAAATGAAATGGAGTGGATGTATGGAGATCGCCAGAGGCTGACCTCCTGTCTCATTCCATTTCTGGAGGAAACGCAGTGGGGAAAGTATCACCGGGAATTTCGCCTCCGGCCGGTACTGGCAGTGCTTGGAGAAATGCTGGATGAATCCTCCGTCGTCGATTATTATGTGGCACAGGAAAAATCAAAGAGGCGGTCAGAGGGAAAAAAGGAACAGCAGTGCAATGCAGCCGCATTTGCGGCAGGACGGCAGTATCAGGCAAATCTGGATAAGCTGATGGAGATTCTCCAGAGTAATTTAAGCGGGGATGGTGCGGATCTTTACGATATTTATCAGTTCCTGAAGCTGAATATCGCGTCCAACCGTACGGAGACGGAGGCGGTCTGGGATGACGGAGATGATTATAGTTCGGTTCTCTGTATGACCGTGCACCGCTCGAAAGGACTGGAGTTTGACACGGTGATTCTTCCGTATACGAATCGGACTTTTCCCGGCGGTGAGCAGACGGAGCTTCTAATTGATCCGGAGGAGCGAAAAGTAGGATGGAATTATACAGGAAAGGGGAAAAAGAAGAACCGTTACCGGACTTTTTCATCGATGCAGAATAGTTATTATGCGGAAATGAAAGAAAAAGAGACGATGTGTGCGGCAAAGGAGGAGACGAGGATTCTGTATGTGGCAATGACGAGGGCCATACGGAATCTCACCTGTATCGTGCCGGAGTCGAAAAATGAGCGGACCTGGGCTTATCTGCTGGAGGAGACGGGAGTAGATTATGAGTAGAAAAATTTATACGTATACGGATCTTGCACATTTAAGGGAGAGCCGTACGTTTCATCAAATCCGCCATATTCCGCAGATTGCAGTTTCTTCGGATCTGCGAAAAGGACTGAAGGGCAGTATGGCAGTCGATCACACGGACGGCCTGTTCCGGGAAGATCCGCAGGTACTTGTGACGGAGTTCGGAAATCTTGTGATGGCAGCAGATCAGGAGTGGAATTCAGACCGCAGCAGGTTTGAGCGGACGATTCTTCTCGCCTCTTATCTGAGAAAACGTCTGGAGGAGACAGATGATCCGTCTGCAATTCGCTGGCTGACAGGCTGTATGCGAAATCTCGATGCCATGCAAAACGCAGTGATGCTGCTGGAGCAGGCCGCGGTAAAGCCGCAGGATCTGCCCTGTACGGGAGACCGAAATGTAGAACTGCTGCGGGATGCATGGGAGAATCTTCGGGAGGAAGATGAGTCACTTGCGGTTCTTTCAGAAAAACTGGAGAGCCTTAATACAAAGGAAAAATGGGAGACGGTACTGTGTGCTGCGTTCGGAGAAAAAAGACCGTTTGCAGAAACAGGAAAGCTTGTCTTTCATGGATTTTATCATATCACACCGTTTCAGGAACGGTTTATGAGGCAGCTGGAACGGGCAGGGTTTGAATTACTGTTTCTTTTCCCATATGATGAAAGGTATCCGTTTGTCTATGAGGTTTGGGAGAAAACGTATGATGTGGGGAATGGATATCCGCCAAAAAGCGAATGGAAGATGGAACGTTCGCAGGCAGAAGATGTCTATGGAGATATTTTTGCGGGCAGGACAAAGGTGAAACTCTCAAACCACCTGTCAATACGGGAGTATCCATCAGTTCTGGAATTTGCAGACGCGGTGAAAAAGGTCAGGCGGGAAAATATTGCACTGTATTCTGCAGATTATAAGAGGGCAAACAGGATTTTGCGTGATTATTTTCCAGATGCGTATGGAGAACGAATGCTTCTGGCTTATCCGGTCGGCAGGTTTGTGGGTGTATTAAATCGGATGTGGGAGGAAGAACTGGGAAGTGTTGTCCTGGAAAAAAGGGATCTGATTACCGCTTTTTCTTCTGGATGGCTGGTAAAAGACGGAATTCCGGGAAGCGTGTACCTGCAGGAACTGACCGATCTGCTTCCTTTTTTCCGCGGGTGCAGAACATCCGGGGAGTGGAGAGCAAGGATTGCTCTGTTTCGGGAGATCGAAGAAAAAGTGCTTGCCTCTTTTGAAACAGAAAAAGAAGCGGAGGAGTCCATCGCCAGATGGCAGGAATCAATGGAGAACCCGCTTGTGAAATTCGGAGTGTTCGCAGGAGAAAAAGAAAGAAGAAATGCGGTGCTTGTGCTGATCGAACAGCTTTTTTCGCTGGCCGAGCAGTTGTATGCGCCGAAAAAAAGGATTTGTATATCCGAACATATGCAGCGTCTTGCTCAGGTTCTTGCACAGTGTGAACATTCGGAGGAGCGCTATGAGGAGGAACAGGCGCTGATGGCGGAAATTTTCAGGCAGCTGGAGCGGCCGGGCGATATGAAACTTCTGTGTGCGCCGGGCGATCTCACAAAAGCGCTGGATCTTTATTTTTCTGGCCGCCTGGAGGAGGAAGAACAGCCGAACCGAATCGGGCTTGTGTATCCGCTGTATTTTGTAGATGCGGCTTGCATCAAAAACCGGGGCAGGATTCACATCTGTCTGAGCGATGGAAGCAGCCTGCCGGGAAAACAGAAGGAATATCCATGGCCGCTTTCCAGAAAAGTGATCCGAAAATGTCTGGAAAAAACAGGAAATCCACTGCTTTTTTGTCTGCAGCGCGTGATGGATCAGGGAGCGGAAGCGGACCGGTATTTCATTTACTGCGCAGTGAAAAATCGCGATGTGACGTTTTCGTGGGTCAGTAATTTCAATGGCAAGCATCTGACACCATCTGCTTACCTGACACTTTTTGAGGATGCAGCAGGAATTCAATCCGTTCGGGAGGCAGATCCCGGAATTACGGGTGCACGGGTCGAGAGTATACCGTATGGAACGGAAAAGGTAAGGCCATATGATGTGGGCAAAGCGCCGTGCGGCATGGCAAAAGAGGCCCGGATGACATATGCACTTTGTCCGATGCGCTATACTTTGAGCTATATCCTTGAAAAGTATCCATCGTATCATTCAGAATTTCAGGAAAATTATGCGGTGAATCCATTGATTCAATCGCTTCTGTCTCTCCTGAAGACGGATGGGGTCACGAAAGAGGAAGTATATCAAAACGTAATAGAGTTGTTTCCACAGCTGTGCGGAGCGGAAAAAAGACAGATTTATGATTATCTGCAGTCAAATGGACAGGAAACAGAAGCGGGACACAGCGATTGCGGCAGCTTCTCTTATACGGATGAGCGTCTGAAACTGGAGTTCCCCAACCCGCAGGTGCGGGAGGTCGTGCTTGCAAGGTTTGCCGGACTTTCGACACCGGATGGCAGAACGGGCATGGATCTTAAGGAGAAGATGGTACCGACACAGGAGGAAATGAAGTGCGGAAGAGGAGATGCAGTACGCGCAGTATGCAGCTTCTGTCCGCAGATTGATCTTTGCAGAAATGCTGTATTTGCAGCTGATCAGGAGGAGTATTATGATTGACGGGGCATTTTGGATGGCGGCGGCAGAGCGCTGGAGATGGGAAGAAGAAAAAATCCTGCCGGATCTGGATTCGGAGAAAATCGCAGAAGCTGCAGACGATGAACTGTATGAATTTGACGCATTTTCAGATGATGAGCTGTATGGGATTCTGGATGAATTTAACCGGGTCAAGTAAGAGTTACCTATAAATAAGAAAGGAAATGTCAGCAGATGATAGATATAGACCAGATGGATGGAGAAAAAGAGTCATCGGCTTCGGAACAGAAATACGGTCCGCAGGAATACAGCACGAAAAATCCGGTACTTATCATAAATGGGTGTGCCGATGTCGGAAGGCTTTTGCTGCTTGAACAGGCAAGGCGAAATTGCCGGGCAGAAAATGAAAATGGTACGGAATGTAAAACTGCTTTTTTTACCTTTCAAAATACTCTGGTCAGAGCGGCTGAGCAGCAGCTTGAGATGGAGAAAACGCAGAATAGAAATTTACTTATCAGCACAGTGCGTGCCTGTCTTCAGAAAATATACGGTGTGCTTGTAAAAAATGGAACCGTGCAGCCGCGCCGCTTTCCCAATCAACAATTAAATGGAAAAAATGACAAAAACGACAGGCTCATGATGATCCGGCAGATCCTGTGCGCTCATCGGGAAAAGTTTGGAAAGCATCATTTGCAGGAACTGACACCGGATTTTTGGCTGGAAGAATTTCTCTGGATGAAGCAGATGAACGTATGGACAGGCGAAGCAGAAAGCTATCTCTTACTTTCCAGGGAAAATCGGGGAAGCAGTGTTTTTATGAGCCGGATGGATCGGATCGTGGCATATCAGCTGTTTGAAATGTACTGCCATGAGCTGGAAGTGCGCGGAGAAACAGACTGGGAGGATGTGCCGCTGCTGGTGATCCGTAATGTGGCAGCGATTCCGAAGCGTGTGAAGTTTGACTGCGTACTGGTTGACGAGGCGCAGGATCTCTCACTGGCAGAATTTACGGCACTTTCCATGTTGTACGAAAAAGATATGATGGCCGTGCTGGATAAAAGGCAGAGAATCTACGAGAGAATCTGGAAACCGGAGCAGCTGCAAATCGATTGGACATCAAGACCACTGATACAGCCGCCGCGTACGACGAGACAGATTGCCGCGCTTGCAGAATCTGTTTGTCAAAATGGTATGTCGGCGGGAATGCCAGATAAGGAGCAGCCGGTATTGCCGCAGCGGGAAGGCAGCGTACCGTGCCTAGTACATTTGAAAGACCGTATGGCAGAATAGCGCTATCTCATAAATCTGGTAAGGGAGTATCAAAAGCGGAATCCAAACCTGACGATCGGAATTATTACCGCGGGAAAACAGCAGGCAGACCTGTGTGGCAGCTGGCTTTCTTCAGAAGGTGTGGAGCACGAACGGCTGCAAAAAGATGCTTCTTATTGCGTGAAGACAGCAGGGATTAAAGTGCTGACTGCGTTTGCAGCGAAAGGCCTGGAATTTCACTGCGTGATTCTGCCAATGTTTGAGGAGGGCAATTACCCACTGCCATTTGCAGGCGGTGACGAAGAAAAGCGGCGCCAGTTTGAGCTCCGTATGCGAAATCTGCTTTATGTCGCAATGACGAGGGCAAGAACTCTGCTGACGATAACGTGGAGCGGAGCGAACGGCTCACGTTTTTTACAGGAGATGGATCCGGCACTTTATCGGCTTGAGGGACTTCCGCCGGATCTATCCGGCTTTTCTGAAATGGAAAATAATATTGAAAGAAGATCAGATCTGAGACTGAAAACTATGGGTGGTACAGCTGCTGCGGTGGACTGGAGCCGCGAATCGACACGTGAAGTTAGTGGAAACGCAGGACAGCAAACCATGGATTCCGGAAGAAAAGTGCGCGTGGGTTTTGTTCAGTATCATAGTCAGTCAAAGCCAGACAGTGTGCAGATACAGGACACCTGCATGCATACTGAAACATACGTAAGACAGCGACAGGAAAATAGACCGCAAGAGAGAGCGGCACGGGGCAGGATCTCGACGGGGCATGGCAAAGCGCCGTACTGTCAGGAAAATGAATCACAAGAAGCAGCGCAGATACGAAGCATGGAGGCGGTGCAATGGCTTGAGGAAATATCCGGCGCAGAAAAGGGAAAGTATGCAGAAATTCAGGCGGGTGATGCACTGCGACGCGTGGTGTCTGGATACGGTGTGTGGTGTAAAGCAAGGGATTCTGTTTTTGAATCAGGAACAAGAGAAGACCGGGAATGGATGGCGCTGATCTGGCCGCAGTTTATCACATCAGTTACAGAGCAGCATCTGGAACTATTTGAGATGGATCCAGGAAAGAAAACGCAGTATCTTTCGATCTTCCTCGAAAAAGTATTTCATTTGTTTTCCGCCATATCTGCAGCTGAGCATGCTCAGAGAATGCAGGAAGAGCGGTATCGCAGGTATTTTGCTGAAAGCTTTTATCCGGACAGACAGGCTGACATCTGGAGGTGGCTTGGAGGCAGACAAGCGGCAAATAACAGCGTTGTAGTGCTGAATCGTTTTCTGGACTGCCAAATGCAGTTGAGTATCTGGCTGAGTATGTGTCTGTTTTTCATGATACAGCCGCAGACGGATGAGTGGATGAAGCGGGAAACGGAGAATCGAAACAGGATTGGCCTGCTGAAAGTACAGATTGAGAAAGAAGGCCGGACAGATGTTTTCTTATTGAAAGTACTTGCGGCGGGAACGCTTTCGGATGAGTTTTGCGGGAAATTATGGAAGCTGGCTGACCAGTTGGAAGCGGTGGAAGCAGTGCTTGGAGAATGTGAAGAGAGCAGGCCAAACGAAAAGGCAGAAAAGAGCAGACCAGATGACAAGGCAGAAAAGAGAGCGGAGACTGTAAATAGAGGAAATGCCGACGCAGAAAATCCGCAGCTATGCCTGCAGGAAGAAGTATTACAGCTAAGGCAGCTTGTGAAGAACAATGTGCCGGAACTGCTGCACCTGCTTCTTGAGTATCAGAAATATCAAAAGTCTGAAACTGGTATCGGCGGATCAGTGCTTTATCAGAAAGAATCAGGAGTTTTGTATCGGAAAATTTCAGATCTCCTGGAGAATCTGGGCATCACAATGGAAGAAAGTATTTATCAGATCAGGCGAAAGCAGGAACGCATCCTCCATGCACAGATCGATACGATATCAGAAACGATGCATTCCGATGAGATTTTGCAGCAGCCGTTTACGCGGCAGGAGCTGGCAGAGCGGGCTGATGTGGAAAGCAGTATCGCATCATTTGAGGCCATTTTGGACGGAACTTTGCCGTAGGTAATGCGGGAATCTGTTAATCGTGTAATCTATGACCTGAAGTCATTTGACAGGCTGACAGATATACTGCCGGATGAAAAGAAAAAACTGCGTCGATTTCTTCGTATTTATGTTCCGGAAGTCGTGGAAATGCTTGTTTCCTATCAGCAGTATCGAAGAGGCGGATTTGATCAGAAAAGCATGGACGAGTTAGAAATGAAGATTCAAAAAGCCATGGATTCGCTCGATGCGGCATTAAAAGAAAAACAAAGGATGATTGGCAATATGGAAACAATGCGTACTGCGGCGCAGGCAGAAACAGTGGATGAATTATTAAATAGTGAAGTATAAGAAAAGAATTTTTATAATTGAGTCAAAAATAAAATGAAATTCTATTGACACCAAAAACAAAAAATTTGTAATATAAAAGTAATGAAGGCTTACGGGTGATATAGAATGCTTACAGCGATTGGTTTTTCTAAATATAAGCGCAATCAGAAATATTATGGCGGTTCTGGAAGAAAAGAAGGAATAACAATAGATGGCGAAGACTATATGATCAAATACCAAAAGCAAACGGCATTTGGAAAAAGAAATAATCATATATCGGAGTTGATGCTTTGAGTAAATATTATTCTATACATGAATTTTCAAAAATTATAGGCGTATCTGCCCAGACATTACGAAATTGGGATGCCAATGGAAAACTTCATCCGCATCATACTACAGTAAGTGGCTATAGATATTATTCTGATGAGCGGATATTGCCGTGTTTCCAGTCATAAACAAAAAGATGATTTGGAACGACAGATCGATAATGTTAAGACATATCTTCTGGCAAAAGGACAGCCGTTTGAGATAATATATGATATTGGTTCCGGTATCAATTACAAGAAAAAAGGGCTTCAGGAATTGATCAGGCGAATATCTCAAAATCAGGTTGAAAAAGTTGTTGTTCTATATAAAGATCGGTTACTGCGATTTGGTTTTGAGCTGATAGAATATATTGCTTCACTTTATAATTGTGAGATAGAGATCATTGATAATACGGAAAGATCTGAACAGCAGGAACTGGTTGAAGATTTGATTCAGATAATCACTGTATTCAGTTGCAAATTACAAGGAAAACGAGCGAATAAAGCTAAGAAATTTGTCCGGGAATTGATCCAGGAGGAAACAGATGGTAAAAGCCATAAAAGTAATGCTGATACCAAACAATGTACAGAAAACTAAGATGTTTCAGTATGCAGGTGCTTCAAGATTTGCTTATAACTGGGCTTTGGCCAGGGAAAAAGAGAATTATGAAAAAGGTGGCAAATTCATTTCAGATTCAGAACTCAGAAAAGAATTTACAAAACTTAGGCATTCTGATGGATATGCATGGTTATTGAATATTTCAAATAATGTCACCAAGCAGGCAATTAAAGATGTTTGTACTGCTTATAAGAATTTTTTCAAGGGTTTGCAAAAATTTCCAAGATTCAAGTCCAAAAAGAGATCAATGCCGAAGTTCTATCAGGACAATGTTAAGATACGATTCAGTAATACCCATGTTAAATTTGAAGGCTTTTCTTCTGGCAGGAAAGCAAATAAACAAAAAATGAACTGGGTAAGACTTGCAGAACATGGACGTATTCCGACCGATGTTAAATATATGAATCCGAGAATATCCTTTGACGGATTGAACTGGTGGATCAGTGTATGTGTGGAATTTCCTGACTGCAGGGAAACGCTTAATGATGACGGAGTCGGCATAGATTTGGGAATCAAAGACCTGGCTGTCTGCTCTGATGCCGTGAAGTATAAGAACATCAATAAGAGCCAGAAAGTAAAAAAATCAGAAAAACAGAAACGCAGATTACAGCGTAGTATTTCTCGTTCTTACGAGAAAAATAAGAAAGGGGAAAGTTACTGTAAAACAAATAATGTAATCAAAAAGGAAAAGCTTTTATTAAAACGAAATCACAGATTAACAAACATCCGTAAAAACTATTTGAACCAGGCCATATCGGAAATCGTAAATCGAAAACCAAGATTTATATGTATTGAAGATCTGAATGTCAGTGGAATGATGAAAAACAGACATTTATCCAAAGCAGTCCAGGAACAGGGATTTTTTTTGTTTCGGAAACAGCTTGAATATAAGTGCAATGATAAAGGGATTCCGCTTATTGTAGCTGACCGGTTTTATCCATCATCAAAGCTTTGCAGCTGTTGTAGGAACATCAAAAAAGATTTGAAGTTATCAGACAGAATTTATAGATGTGAGTGTGGGAATATCATAGACAGAGATTTCCAGGCATCTATAAATCTCAAGGCTTATGGAGAAAGATTTGCAAGTTAACACTGAAATGTTGATGCAAATAGGTACGGATACGTTAGTCCGGAATTTACGCCTATGGAGAGTACAGGAACTTGTGAGTAGATTGATATTTATATCATCAAAAGCATACTCGTTAAAGTAGGAATGAAACATAGAAGTTTACAACTTTTTATAAGTTTTCAGTAACGGAAAATCATGTACGGCACACTTTTCAGCAAAGTCTACGATGCCTTCGGCTGGAATTTTTACCCCGAAGAGTTTGCGGAACTGCTTTTAAAATGGATGCAGGAAAATGAGATCCGGGTGGAGCGCATGCTTGATATCGGCTGCGGGACGGGCGTGCTCTGCCATGTGCTGCAGGAGCATGGAATCAAGGTGCATGGGATGGATCTTTCAGAGGGAATGATTGAGGTGGCGAGAAGGAATTATCCGGAGATTCCGTTTGAGCAGGGAAATATGATTACGTATGATACGCCGCTGCGGTTTGATCTTGTGACAAGTACCTGCGATGCGATGAACCATATTCTCGATCCTTTCGATCTGGCAGAGGTGATGCACCGGGTACACGGCTATCTGGCGCCGGGTGGATATTTTCTGTTTGATCTGCTGAAGGAAGGGGAGACTGCAGAATGCGATCCGGAGGATCTCGGTGAGATCGACGGTACGAGGCTGCAGTTTCAGATCGGACGCACGGAGGAAGGGCTGGTAAATTTAAAGATTGAACTGTTTCGGGATGAAGTGGTCGTTCAGACGGAGGAGATCCGTGAGCGGATCTATTCGCCGGAGCTGGTAGAGCAGCTTTTGAGGCAGGCCGGATTTCAGCAGGTGTGGTGTACGGATCAGCTGTTAAGAGAATCCGAGCACGCCGCAACGTGGTTTGTGATCGCACGGAAAAGTAATCCGGTTCGTAAGTTATGACTGTAATTTTATGATCGCATTTTTATGAACGCGCGGAAAAGCCGAACTGAAAATACAAACATATTTACCAACGCTCTTTCAATATAATAAAATAATTTGTCGGAATTGACAAAATAGAAAAAGGATAGTATAATCGCTGCTATGACAATTTCACAAAAACAGAGGAAGAGTATTTTGTGAAATTGTACAAAGCCAGACAAATGAAAATTCATATTGCTGCACCTGACGATATGTCAGACAAGGAATGCGGTGAGAATCCGCAGCAGTCACCACTACTGTAACGCAGACGAACAGGCAGTATGCCACTGTGAAATCCGTTAGATCGGAACAATGGGAAGGCGCCTGGGAGGAGGAAGCGAAGCCAGGATATTTGGCAGACGGGTAATCCCCGGGATGAGGGGAGGCCTGTTTTTTGTGCCTTTTTCTTGTGACCTGCAACTGTATGAAGGCAGGAGTCGTATTGGCATAGCGAAAGAAAACAGAAAAGCAGGAGGAAGGAACATGAAAAGAAGAAGAGTGTATTCAGTGCTGCTCAGTGCAGTGCTGTCTGCAGGAATGGCATTTGGAAGCATCGCAGCTCCGGCATTTGCAGCAGAAACGGAGGCCGTGTCGGAGGATGCACAGAAGGGCGGTATTGTAGAGGAACTCCGTATTGGAATTACGAAGGACATTGAGCCGCGTTCACTGGCAAGTGAGCAGGGACAGTTTGGCCGTATGAATTACAATGCATTCTGTGCAGGTACGATGCTGACCCGCGATCAGAATAATGAGATCCAGCCGAATTTGATGACAGACTGGGAGATTCAGGATGACGGAAGCACAATCCTGGCAACCTTTGCGACAGATCAGGGCATTACCTGGCATGACGGCGAGCCGTTTACCATTGATGATGTGATTTTTTCTGTCGATTACATGAATAATGTGATGGCATCCGGTTATCTTTCAAAGGTTGAATCGGTGGAGAAGGTCAGCGATACACAGGTGAAGATGCATGTCAAAGACAAGGCAGCGTACTTTACACTTGGAAATTCCGCTGTGTTTGTTCGGATTTTCCCAAAACATATCTGGGAAAATATCGATGATCCGAGTAACTACACAGGAGACGATGCGACAATCGGATGTGGACCGTATAAGCTTGTAGATGTCGATGAAGATGCGAGAACAATGACCTATGAGGCAGTCGGCGATACATATCTTGGAAAAGAGCTGACCGTAAAGAAAGTAGTTGTACGTACGTATGACAGCCAGGATGCACTTGTAATGGCAGTGACAACCGGTGAGGTTGATGCAATGTACGATTACTCCAGCCCGATCAGTGCTACCATGCTTGCATCTATTTCAGGCGTTGAGAACGTTGATTCAGGAAAGAGTACAAATCTTGGATTGTTTGAAATTCTGTTTGGATTTAATAAGCAGCCGACCGATGATGTGGAGTTCCGTAAGGCAGTAAGCCTTTCTCTGGATTATGAGCTGCTTGCAAGCACAATCGGCGGCGAGGACGGAGAAATACCGGGAGCAGGCATCCTGACACCGGCATCGATCGGATTCGATGACAGCATTGCAAAGCTGTACCAGGATACCGATGAGGCACAGGCAGTACTTGAGGAAGCCGGATATAAGGATGTGGATGGAGACGGATACCGTGAAATGCCGGATGGATCAGAGATGAATGTTCTGGTTACACCGCAGTATAATCAGACAAAGGCTGCGCTGTATCAGCGTCTGTCTGAGATCGTGATCGACAACCTTGACGCGATCGGCGTGAAGTGCACGCTGGATGAAGAGTGCGTACGCAATGCAGAGGCTGAAGAGAAGCTCCGCAAAGAAGGTGCATACGAGATTTACATCGGATACGCGACTCAGGGTGTTGCTTATTATAAGACAGCTTTCCTGTATATGTTTGATGATCCGATTAGCATGTGGGGTACCTGTAGTCTGGAAGATTTTACCGCAGCATACAACCATCTGCTGAATGCAACCGGGGAAGAGGATTATGCAGCAGCGGCGAAGGAACTGCAGCAGGTAAATGTAAAAGAACTGGTCGGCGTTCCGCTTTGCTGGGATAAGGCATACTACCCGTATCGTACGGATAAATACACCGGATGGGTAAATTACCCGGGCTGGGGTGTAATCAATCCGGATACCTGGTACAACTTAAGGACAATCGAAGGGTAAACAGAGAAGTCTGAACAGATAAGAAAAAGCGGGGATTGAGAGAGGAAACAGTTTCTTTCAGTCTCCGCTTTTTCAGAAACGGAGAAAAAATCTATGGAAAAATGGCTCTATCTTTTGCGGCGCTTCGGGGAAGGGGTGTTTATCGTATTTTGCATTGTCACGGTAAACTTTTTCCTGATCCGTTTTATGCCGGGAGATCCGGTGCGTCACATTTTGGGCGAGGATGAATACTTTAACCTGATGAGTATGGATCCGGATAAAATTGAGGAGGTACGTGCCGATTACGGGCTTGATAAAAGCTACCCGGAGCAGTATCTGGCGTATCTGAATAAGACGATCCATCTCGATTTCGGAAATTCCTACCGTACCAAAAATACAGTGCTTTCTACGATTGTGTTTCGGGTAAAATGGACCATGTGGCTGGCGATTCCGACGATTCTCATTTCGGGAATCCTGGGGGCGGTCAGCGGGCTGTACTGCGGAAGAAATCAGGGCGGAAAAGCAGATGGCTTTTTTACAACAGCAGGACTTGTGATCAGTACCATTCCGACCAACTGTCTGGCAATTCTGTTTCTGATTCTTTTTGCTTTTAAGGGCGGCTGGTTTCCAATCAGTGGAATTACGAAGGGCGGCTGTGTCGGACTCGAAAAGATCTTTGATATTTTTCGCCATATGCAACTGCCGCTGATTATTATGATTCTGTACCGTACAGCCTCCAATCATCTGCTGATGCGCAGTACGGCAATCCAGGTAAATGAAGGAGAGTATATCAGTACGGCGGTATCAAAGGGAATGACTGAGCGCCGGGTGCGCCTGTGCCATATGCTGAAAAACACACTTTGCCCGTATGTGACATCTCTGTGTATGCAGTTCGGAAACATTTTGACCGGAGCAATGATGGTGGAAATTGTGTTTTCGTGGAAGGGCATGGGAACGCTGATCTATGATTCCGTGACAACAAAGGATTTTCCGATGCTTCAGGGCTGTTTCCTGTTCATTGGTGTTTGCGTGGTGGTTTTTAATTTTCTGGCAGATCTGATCTGTACGATGATCGATCCGCGGATTAAGGGAGGTGCGGGACGTGAAGTATAACAGATCCTTTTATTTCGGCATCGGACTGCTGCTGATCTTTCTGATCATGGCTGTATTTGCGCCTGTGATCGCACCGTACGATCCGTTTGCACACGGTACGCCGTATTTGAGACCGTCTGTGGAGCATTTCCTTGGGACAAACGATGTCGGACAGGATATTTTCAGTGAACTGATTTACGGGGCGCGTGTGTCGCTGACGATCGGAATCGTTTCCTCGCTGGTGATTACAGTGATCGGAACCGGCATCGGTCTGTCATCAGCCTGCTTCGGCGGCAGATGCGATCGGATTCTGATGAAGCTTACCTCAGTTGCAATGGCTATTCCGTCGCTTCCGGTCGCAATTGTCCTTGCTGCCTATCTGGATGCAAGTATCTGGAATCTTGTAATTGCGATCTGCATCACGGCCTGGCCGTCGACGGCGCGGATCGTACGTGCAAAGGCACTGGAGCTGATGGAGCTCCCCTATATTAAAATCGAAAAAACGATGGGGGTTGGCGGCCTGCGGATCATATGGAAGCATATGCTGCCGAACCTTTCCGATATTGTGCTGACCAGAAGTGTACTGGCAATCTCCGGTGCGATGCTGACGGAGGCCAGTCTGAGCTTTCTGGGACTTGGCGTTCTCGGACAGAAAAGCTGGGGCGGAATTTTGTATTATGCTTATTTTAGAAACGGAATCATTAATAATTATTACTGGTGGTATCTGCCGCCGATGGTCTGCATTTCTCTTTCTGTGCTGGGCTTTATGCTGGTAGCAAACAGAAGATGGCGTAAGGTGGAGGTGAAGGGATGCTAGAGCTTTGTGATCTTACAGTGCGCTTCGGAAAGGAAGGAAGCGCCAATGCAGTAGAGGAGATCAGCCTGAAAATCGAAGACAGGGAAAAGGTCTTCCTGATCGGAGAAACGGGAAGCGGAAAGAGTGTACTTCTGATGGCAATTCTTGGAATGCTTCCGGACAGTGCAGCGATCACCGGAAGGGCAGTACTGGATGGAAGAGATATTTTAAATCTTCCGGAAAAAGAAATGCGCAAAATTCGCGGAACAAAAATTGCCTATATCCCTCAGGGAAGCGGAGAAGGAATGAATCCGCTGCTGAGAGCAGGCTACCAGATCGGAGAGCCGCGCGTGATTCATCAAAAGGAGCGGATGGCACAGGCAATCCGCGCAGCGGCAGGACAGCTGGAACGATTCGGGCTGAAAAAGGAAGTACTGCGTCAGTATCCGCATACCCTGAGCGGCGGAATGAAGCAGAGAAGCCTGATCGTGATGGGGGTTATGGAGCAGGCTCCGGTACTGTTTGCAGATGAACCGACGAAGGGGCTTGATCCGGCACGGATTTTGCAGATCGTAGACTGCTTTGCAAAGCTGAAGGAACAGACGCTGCTGTGCGTCACACACGATCTGCGTTTTGCACAGGCAGCCGCAGAAAAAATCTGCGTCCTGTATGCTTCGCAGGCGGTGGAGTACTCAGAAAAAGAGGAGTTTTTCAAAAAACCGCTGCATCCTTATTCGCAGGCGATTCTTCAGGCACTTCCGGAAAATGGTCTTCAGGTCTCGGAGGGTTTTGCTCCCCCAAGAGAAGATGCAGATGCACAGAAGGGCTGCCATTATCGGAGACGCTGTCGGTTCTGCAGTGAAAAATGCGAAGAAAAACCACCGATGTTTGAGGTCGGAACACGAAAGGTCAGGTGCTGGTTATATGCTCATCGAAGTTGAGAATCTCAGAAAACGATATGGAAGAGGAACTCCATATGTCATAGATGGAGTGTCCTTTTCGATAGAATGCGGCGAAACCGTCGGAATTATGGGCGAGAGCGGAAGCGGAAAGTCAACGATCGGGCAGATTCTGGCAGGCCTTTACCCGGCGACAGAAGGCAGTATCCGGTTTCGCGGAAAAGAGCTGAAAATACCGTATAAAAAGGAGCTGCGCAGCAAAATTCAGATTTTGTTTCAGCACCCGGAGGTATCGTTCAATCCGAGAATGAAGCTGGAGGAAAGCTTATGCGAGCCGTATCTTCTGAAAAAAAAGCCATGTGACCGCACAGAGTTTTTGAGTTATATGAAGCGGTTCGGGATTTATGAGGAACACGTAAAGCGTTATCCGGCGGAATTAAGCGGAGGAGAGCTGCAGCGTATGGCGCTGGCACGTGCGATGCTCATGGAGCCGGAATGCCTGATTCTGGACGAACCGACGAGCATGCTCGATATGGTGTCTCAGGCACAGATGATTCGATTGCTTGAGCAGCTGCAGGCTGAGACGGGAGTGGCGTATCTGTTTATTTCACACGACCGGGAGCTGTGCCGGAAATTCTGCAGCCGGATCCACCAGCTGGAGCAGGGAAGATTTACGCAGACCTGGACAAGAGCGGCCGGAAATGAATTGCAGAAGTGATTTACAAGCGGCCGGAAATGAATTGCAGAAGTGATTTACAAGCGGCCGGAAATGAACTGCAGAAGTGACTTACAAGCGGCCGGAAATGAACTGCAGAAGTGACTTGCAGCAGCCGGAATATTGGTACGGTTTTCCGTATGAATAATAGCAACTTTTACAATGGGGCGGGTTGATAAAACATCAACCTTGCTCCTTTTTTGTGCAAATGATATGATTGGCTACAGAAAGAAAGCGATTAAGAAGAAAAATGTGCACATAAAAATAAAAACGCTTGATCAAAAAGGAGGATCATTATGTACAAAAAGACAGTCAGTGTTTTGATGACAGCAGCAATGGCAGGTACGATGCTGGCAGGGCTTGGAACAACGACAGCTCTGGCAGACGGAGAAAAGAGAGAAGTTAACTTCTACTATTCGACCGATATGGAGAGTACGGCAGGTGATGAGATCGCAGCGTTCAACGCATCTCAGGATGAGATCGAAGTAATCGGTCATACGATTCCGGAGAGTGATTATGACGACAAGATCAAGGTTATGACTGCAGGTGGTTCTGAAGTGGCAGATGTGATCTGGACCAGATCTCCGGCTCAGACAAACCAGTATATGGAAAATGATGCATTGGTAAATCTTGCACCGTACGCAGAGGAATCCGGCATTGACCTTACTCAGATCAAAGACACTTCCCTGAAGGGCATTACCGATGAGGACGGGGGGTTCTACGGACTGCCGGATAAGAGCACCTGCTGGATGCTGTTCTACAATAAGGATCTGTTCGATGCAAAGGGTCTGGAATACCCGATCAATATCACCTGGGATGAGTACATGGACCTTGCAGCAAGCCTGACCTCTGAGGAAGACGGCACAAAGATGTGGGGAACGCTGATTCCGAACTGGGAGATGAACCTTGGTGCAATTCCGCAGGGTACGTATCTTGATTCTGAGGACCTGACCTATACGAAGAAATATGCAGAGATTCTCCATCGTCTGTATGTAGATGATCAGAGTGCACCGGGACTTGGCGAGATGCAGTCCGGAAGCTTCGATGTATACGCATATTTTGAGAGCGGCAACTACTACACGATGATCAACGGCGACTGGACCTTCCGTCTGGTACATCCGGACTTCAATTTCGGAGCAGCTCCGCTTCCGATTTTTGAGGGCGGTGAAGAAGGTGCAAGTACAGGACAGGCTTCCTTCCTTGCGATTCCGTCCACAGCAGCAAACCCGGATGACGCTTACAAATTCATCGAGTTCTACTGCACATCTGATGAGGGAACCTCCATTATCGCATCCAAGGGTGATGTCCCGGCATACACAACAGATGCAGCTACGAAGACTTACAACGAATCAGTTACTGCTGACGGCGTAGAGTATCGTTTCAGCGCAAAGATCTACGATGAGGAGCAGCCGTATGCGGCATATGGCTCCATCACAAGTGCATTCAAGGAAGAACTGAATCTGTACCTGCTGGATGAGCAGGATCTGGACACGACCTTTGAGAACTTCGAGGAGCTGCGTGCAGAGATTCAGGAAGAATAGATTCGAACGAGAATAAAACGGATTCCGCAACTGTAACAGAGGGCTGTCGGAACATAACAATTGCCCGGACAACAGACCAGTTGTCCGGGTTTTGCTATCACAGGGAGGAGCTGCTATGGCTAAGATGAAAAAACAAAAGGGTCCGAAAAGAAAAATGACCAGAATGGAGAAACGGGAAGCGATCGCCGGGTATCTGTATTTGCTGCCGAACTTTATCGGTTTTGTGATCTTTACCGGTATTCCGATCTTTCTGGGACTGCTGATCAGCTTTACAAATTACAACGGATTCAAATGGAAATTTGTAGGCATTAAAAACTACGTGAAAATGTTTGGAAACTCACAGTTTCAGCAGGCGTTTATCAACAATCTGTTTTACTCACTGACGAGCGTGCCGCTTACGATTCTGCTTTCTTTGCTGCTTGCGCTTGCTTTAAACCGCGGAATGAAGGGAAGTTCATTCTTTAAAACAGTCGCATTTTTCCCGAATCTGACCTCCATGGTCGCAGTCGGATGTGTGGCACTGATGCTGTTCCAGCCGGTCAACGGACCGATCAACCAGGTGCTGCGTCTGCTTGGAGTGGCAGAGGACAACCTGCCGAAATGGTTTATGTCATCAAAAACCGCACTGCTTACGGTTGTGATCGTTGTTGTATGGAAGCAGGCGGGCTACTATATGATCATGTTTATCGGAGGCTTGAAAGCGATACCGGCCCATCTTTATGAGGCAGCCAAAATGGACGGTGCCAACAGCTGGCAGATGTTCTGGAATGTCACCTGGCCGATGCTTTCCCCGACTACCTTTATGGTTACGATCCTGACGATCATCGCATCCTTTCAGGTATTTGATATCATCAACGTTACGACAGAGGGCGGACCCGGACGTGCAACAAGCGTACTGGTATTTAGGATCTATCAGAGCGCATTCCAGGACTGGAAGATGGGCTATGCATCTGCAATGGCGTATTTCCTGTTTATGATCATCCTTATTATTACGCTGATTCAGTGGCGCGGACAGAAAAAATGGGTAAATGTTGATTAGAGGAGGAAAGCGTGATGAACAAAAAGAAAGTAAAGCCAGGCTCTGTTCTGATATTTTTATTCTGCTGTATTGTGGCTTTTACGATGATCGTACCATTCGCCTGGATGGTAAGCGCATCGTTCAAATTGAATACAGAGATCTTTGAGTATCCGATCCGGTGGATCCCGAAGGTCTTTCATATGGATAACTACGACAAGGTATGGAACAGCATTGCATTCCCGACTTATTTTATGAACACCTTAAAGCTCGCAGTCATTATTACCGTGCTTCAGCTCTTTACCTGTTCGCTGGCAGCATACGCATTTACAAAGCTGAAATTTCCGGGAAGAGATCTCATTTTCCTGGCGTATCTTGCAACGATGATGGTACCGTGGCATGCGATTATGATCCCGCAGTTCCTGGTGGTACGTACACTGGGGCTTTACAACACGCACGCAAGTCTGATCCTGATGCAGGCATTCAGTGCGTTCGGAGTGTTTATTCTGAGACAGAACATGCTGAGCATCCCGGACAGCCTTCATGAGGCAGCAAAGATTGACGGCTGCTCAACATTCGGTATCTATGCAAAGATCATTCTGCCGCTGACAAGAAGCGGTCTTGCGATCCTGACCGTGCTCACATTCAACAACGTGTGGAACGATTATATGGGGCCGATGATCTACCTTGACAGCGACAACTTAAAGACGATCCAGATCGGACTGGCTGCATTCAAGCAGCAGTATTCCACCGATTACGGCTCGATCATGGCAGGTACCGTATGCTCATTGATCCCGGTTCTGATCATATACATTCTGGGACAGAAGCAGATCATGGACGGTGTGGCCTTTACGGGCGTGAAGGGCTGATATACATTTCTGAAACGGTGAAATAATCAGAAAGCTGCCGCTTTCAAAAAAGAGGAATCTGTTGATTGACGCCTTCCTCTTTTTTTGCTAATGTGAAACTATTCGGAGTCAAATAAAATTTCATAAAACAGGCGGAAAATGCGTAGTATTTTGGAGGTTAGCTCTGAACAGTTACGATAATGTGAAAACAAATAAAAAGGAGATACCATAATGGAAAAACAAGTTTACAATCCATACCTTCCCCTGTACGAATACGTACCGGACGGGGAACCGCATATTTTTGGTGACCGTCTGTATTTATACGGAAGTCACGACCGTTTTGATGGGGAGATGTTCTGCTTAAACGATTATGTCTGCTATTCGGCAGATATTCATGACCTGCACACCTGGCGCTATGAGGGAGTGATTTTTTGCAAGGAGCAGGATCCGCGGAATCAAAAAAACGCGAAGCCGGATGAAATTCCGTTTATTTATGATACAAAGGGCCGGTTTCCGGGAGGACTGAATGCACCCGGAATCCATGCACTGTGGGCGCCGGACGTGGTGCAGGGAAGAGACGGAAAATATTACCTTTATTATTGCCTTGATTTTCTGCCGGAGATCGGTGTGGCGGTATGCGATACACCGGCCGGAAAATATGAATTTCTCGGCTTTGTCCGCCATGCGGACGGAACGCTGCTTGGCCAGCGCGAGGGTGATCTTGGACAGTTTGACCCGGGTATTTTTATCGATGACGATGGCGAGATTTATCTTTATTCCGGCAATGCCCCGATGTACCGTGAGCACATCGGAGGAAAACAGGCCTCACAGGTTATGACACTGGAACAGGATATGCTCACTTTGAAAAAAGATCCGGTGAAGCTTCTTCCGGATGTCTCAGACAGTGAAGGAACCGGATTCGAAGGCCATGAATTTTTTGAGGCAAGCTCCATCCGGAAGATAAACGGTATTTATTATCTGATTTATTCGTCGGTACAAAGCAGAGAACTCTGCTATGCGACAAGCCGGTATCCGAACCGTGATTACAAATTTGGCGGTACACTGGTTGATATCTGCGATGTCGGGATTGATGGAAGAACAGCTGAGCATGCTCACAACTGTTCCGGCAATACACACGGAAGTATCGAGAATGTTCTGGGGCAGTGGTATGTCTTTTATCATCGTCAGACAAACCGGACCCAGTATTCAAGACAGGGATGCGCAGAGCGTATTACGATTGCGGAAGATGGGACAATTGCGCAGGCAGAGGTTACTTCATGTGGCTTAAACGGCGGACCATTGCATGGCATGGGAACGTATCCGGCCGCAATCTGCTGTCATCTGACCGGAAAAGACGGGATTCCGTTTTCGGATCAGATCCAGATGAAATGGGAGTATCCGTTTTTGACGCAGGACTTTGCAGACCGCGAGCCGGAAAAAACGGACAGCGCAAAGAAAGAAAACGCTGAGAAGAAAAATGCGCAGAAGAACAACGGAGCCAAATTCGATACAGATGAGATCACACAGTACATTGCGAATTTCACGGACGGCAGCACGGCAGGCTATAAATATTTTGATTTTGAAACAGAGAGTACGGTAGCAGTACTGCTTCGTGGGCGTGCGCACGGCACACTGAAAATCGCAGTGGATGACGAGAACTGTGAAACCGCTTGCGGTGAGATTCCGGTAAGGATTTTTACAGGAGAGTGGACGGAGCTTAAGGGAGAAATCCGAATTCCGGCCGGAGTACATGCAGTCTACTTCCGATACGTGGGAAGCGGATGGGTGGATTTTGCAGTGTTCGAATTTGTAGAACGAAAGTAACCGTTCAGAGCCAGGCCTTTCGTTTTAAACCTGTTTTTGGGTTACGTCTCTTATATATACAGATGGGGGTAGAAATGGAAAAAAAGGAACTGGAGAAGCTTCTTGAAAAGCTTTCTCTCGAGGAAAAAGCAGGACAGCTTGTGCAACTGATGGGCAACTTTTATGAGAGTGATGTGGAGCACGTACTGACCGGGCCGGGCAAAGACCTCGGGCTGACGGAAGAAAATATACATCTTGCCGGTTCAATTCTCGGTACTTACGGGGCAGAGACGCTGAAAAAGATTCAGGATAATTATATGGAGCACCATCCACATCACATTCCGCTGCTGTTTATGATGGATGTGATCCACGGAATGAAGACAATCTTTCCGATGCCGCTTGGGCAGGCTGCGACGTTCGCGCCGGAGCTGACAGAAAAGTGTGCCGCTGTGGCAGCAAAAGAGGCGGCAGCAAGCGGACTGCATGTGACATTTTCACCGATGGCGGATCTCGTGCGTGATGCGAGATGGGGCCGTGTGATGGAGTCCTGCGGCGAGGATCCATACGTGATCGGAAAGTTTACAGAGGCGCAGGTAAAAGGCTTTCAGGGAGAAGATATGGGAGCACCGGGCAAGGTATGTGCGTGTGTGAAGCACTTTGCCGGGTACGGTGCGCCGGTGGCAGGACGGGAATACAACACCGTTGAGCTGAGCGAGCATACCTTCCGCGATTTTTACATGAAGGGTTATGAGGCGGGAATCAGGGCCGGATCAGGAATGGTGATGACCTCCTTTAATACACTGAATGGCATCCCGGCATCGGTCAACCAGACACTGATGCGCGGCATTTTGCGCGGGGAGCTTGGCTTTGACGGGGTGTTGATCTCGGATTTTGCGGCAATTCAGGAAACGGTTGCACATGGTTACAGCGAAGATGAAGAAAAAGCGGCACAAAATGCACTTGAGTGCGGCGTTGATATCGATATGATGACTGGCGTGTATGCGGGAAATCTTGCAGAATTGGTACGAAAAGGCAGAATCAGTGAAGCGCTGCTGGACGAGAGCGTGCTGCGTGTTCTGGAGCTGAAAAACCGGCTTGGATTGTTCGAGAATCCATATAAGGATGCGGACGTAAAAGCAGAAGCGTCTCTCCTGCTCTGCGAGGCACACCGTGCGCTGGCAAGAGAGGCGGCCGCAAAGTCGTTTGTACTGCTGAAAAATGAAGGAAGCATACTTCCGATTGATCCGAAAAAGGAACAGAAGGTGGCTTTCATCGGTCCGTACACAGAACGAAAAGCGATCATCAGCAGCTGGGCAATCACCGGAGATACAGACCCGTGCGTGACAGTGCGCGAAGCAGCGGAAGAGCTTTTTAATCCGGCAGCAACGGCGTACCTGGAAGGCAGCCCGATCCTGGCTCGCGGCTATGCAGCCCATGCATTCCGGAGAAACGATGAGCGGGAATATACGCCGGAAGAGGAGGAGAAGCTTTTGCAGGAAGCGGTATCGGCTGCAAAAGAGGCGGATCTTGTAATTTTGCCGCTGGGCGAGCATTTCCTGCAGTCCGGCGAAGCAGCAAGCCGCGCAATGCTGGATCTTCCAGAGGTACAGCTGCGGCTGCTGCGGGCAGTGTCGGAAGTAAATGAAAATGTTGTGACAATCCTGTTTAGCGGCCGGCCGCTGGATCTTCGGGAGGTAAGCAGCCGGTCAAGGGCAGTGCTTGAAGTCTGGTTTCCGGGCACAGAGGGAGGACATGCAATTCTGGACGTACTGACCGGGAAAACAGAGCCGACCGGAAGACTTCCGATCTCGTTCCCGTACAGCGTCGGGCAGGTGCCGGTTTCCTACAATGCCTATGCGACAGGCCGACCGGATGACCCGAATGGAACCGATAAATTTAAATCGCGTTATCTCGACATTCCGAATGAACCGCTGTATCCATTTGGATACGGTATGGGATATACGAAGTTTGACGTATCACCGGTGAGACTTGAAAATGCGGAGAAAAAAGAAGAGAAAGATACACTGCAAAGACTGACCGACACCACATGCCTGACGGCATCCGTTACCTTAAAAAATACCGGAGATCGCACAGGCACCGAGACACTGCAGCTTTACATTCAGGATGTGTCTGCGAGCGTTGTGCGCCCGGTAAAGGAACTGAAGGGCTTCCGCAAGGTAACACTTGCGCCGGGGGAGGAGCAGGAAGTATCATTTGAGATCAGAGAAGAAATGCTTCGTTTTCTGCGCGCAGACGGAACGGTCGGAAGTGAGCCAGGAAAATTCCAGGTGTGGATTGCAAAGGACTGCACGCAGGGAGACGCAGCAGAATTTTGGTATGAGAAATAAGTAAGAACACAAAAATATACCTGATACGACAAAATGTACAGCGGTTCGGAACGAAATGCCGGACTGCTGTACATTATTCTTTTACAGGTGCAGATACTCCAGCACGTGCAGATGGTTCAGCATGGCGATGAGCTCCTGCATATTATTTTTGCCGAATTTTTTCAGGATCGTGTGGATTTGCAATTTGACAGTGGAGAGCTCGACGCAGCGGATCTCACAGATCTGGGATCGTGTATAGCCGCGGGACATCATCGTAAGGATATTCAGTTCGGTCTGTGTCAGCTGCGAGACAATCTGAATGCAGTAGAGCAGGCTGTCCTCCTGCTTTTTGATGCGCTGAAATTCGTCACGGATTTTGCGGGCGATCGCCGGACGGATCGGAGAGCGGTTCAGATAAGCGTCGCGCACACAGCCGATCAGTTCTTCCGGCGCTGAATTTTTCAGGACATAATCAGTGACGCCGAGGCGGAATGCCTCAAATACCGTTTCATCATCCTCGTAAACGGTCAGGATGATAATTTTTGGTGTTGGAGAAGCCTGGGAGAGGATTGTGCGCGAAGCGTCAAGCCCTGCAGTCCGTGTTTCCATCTCCACATCCATCAAAATGACGTCCGGGTGAAGCAAAAGCGCTTCCCGGGCTGCTTCCTCGCCGGTCTGCACCTGAGCGATGACCTCGATTTCCGGATCTGTGCCGAGAATACGCCCGTAGCGTCTCAAAACCGGTTCAATATCTTCAGCAATTAAAACTCGTATCATAAGTAAGTACCTCGTAATAGAATGATGTTAATGTACCGCCGGCAGCATAATGCGGAATGTCGTGCCGACGTCCTTCTGGCTTTCGACTTCAATGTGCCCTTCGTGCGCCGCAATAATTTTATGTGTCAGCGAAAGACCGACACCCCAGTGGCGCGCGACTGGCTGTGATGTATAAAATGGCGTGAAAATATGCGGAAGCACATCTGGTGGAATGCCGGGACCGCTGTCCGTGATGGAAAGAATGACCCATTTATTCACCGAACTTAAGGTGAAGGTAAGATGCGGCACATTGCCTTCCTTTCTCTGCATTGCCTCTAATGCATTTGTGATAATGTTCATGACAGCCTGCTCAAAATAATTCCGGTCGAGCATGACAAAAGGACAGCCCTGATCGAAAAAGCAGGAAACCTCCACATCGACGTGAGCAAGCTGTTCCGCGATTAAATCAGCCATCACCGTACCAATTTGTTCCTTCTGCAGCGTGAGCGTTGCGGAGCGGGTACCCCGGTGGATGATGTCGAGTCGCTGATAGAGATGTTCGCAGCGGTCAATGACATTCTGGACTGCCTGGCGGCCTTCCGGTGTCGTCTGTAGTTCATCCAGTTCCGCCTCAATCGCCAGAAGTTCATTTTTCATAAAATGACAGAAGGTACGCGAGGTGATATCCGAAGCCGCGATCTGTTTGGAAATCGAAAAATCATCCTGGCGCATCCGCAGCAGAAAATCGTTGCTGGTATAAATGGACAGTGAAATCAGCAGCAGAGAACCAATTGTAAAATACGGGAAAAGACGGTAAAATACATTGGATGACAAAAGCGGAGCCGAAAGATACGTGAACGTATCGGCCAGCTTGGAAATCCGAATCAGATGGCACGGGTACTGCAGAAAAATATAAAGGTAGGAACACATGACCATCAGGTACGAGACTGTGACACCCAAAATATTCAGCCGGATCATGCGCAGACCCGAAGTCTGCAGCAGCGTATAAAAAAGCAGTCCGAAGCTGACGGCAATGAGCAGCAGATTTAAGAATATGGTGGTATAATGCAGAATCTGCTGCATTTTATTGTATGAGGCGACCGAAAGAACGGACGGATACAGCAGATAGTAAAGGTGTTTTTCAATCAGAGGCTCGTACAGAAGCAGCTCTGCGGCCAGAATGGCAGCCGCACTTCGGCGTACCGGTGAGACAATCCGCATCAGGGACGGATGCATGAACGACAGTGAAAAACAGATGCCAAGATACAGAACGCCTACTACGCAGAAATTGCACATGCGGATGATAAGGGTTCGGTTGATCGTAAGGAGCGTCAGCCATTTCCAGATGAACTTCGGCATCGCAAAGTAATAATTTGCCGTGTTATAATAATACATATCCTTGGATAAATAAAGCACTAGCCAGAACAGTGCCATCATATAGAAAATGAGGATGGCCGCCATGTAGCGGGCAGGTGAACTGCCGCGGTTGGTCTTTAAAAGAAACAGGATCACAAGGATGAAAACAATAGCTGCATAAAACACAGGAAAATTCTCCTTTCGGTGGGATTCCAAGCATTTATTATAGCACATTTCGGGAGAATATGGTGATTGCTTGAAGAGGAATTCCGAAATAGCAGAATCATTTTATGCAGTTTTCTGTATTTGCGTATTTACAGTACAGAAAAAAGACAACGAAGGAAGGGAAAACAGAAAATATAGACATGAAAAAAACATGGGGACAATACATTGCAGCAGCTGGCGCTGGTATATTTCTGGCAGCGGCAGCCGGATATCAGAAACTGCCGGTGCGAGCTGCAGGAGAAGAGACTGACAGCAGCACCGGAACTGTGCAAAATCCGGTTGTACTGAATTATTGGATCTGGGATGATGAGGAATATTATATCAGCAAGATTGTGGATGCGTTTGAGATGACACATCCGGGGATTGAGATAGAGCTTCATATCATGGAAAATTATATTTACGATGATAAGATCAAGGATGTGGTGAAAAGCGAAGAGCCGGTTGATCTGCTTGGCATCCGCGGCGTGACGAAGATCGTGGACTATCAGGAGGAAGGGCTTTTGCTGGAACTCAATGATTATCTTGCCAGAAGCCCGCTCGATACAACGGCCTACGGAAACATGTTTGGCACATATGCGATTGATGACCGGTATTATGGACTTCCGACAAGATGCACCTGCTGGGTGCTGTATTATAATAAAGAGATATTTGATGCGGAAGGAGTTGCTTATCCGGGACAGATGACGTGGGAGGAATACGCCAGGCTTGCAAAGCAGCTCACAAACAATGGCACAGGGGATGACAAAATATGGGGCGGTTATTTTGCAGACTGGTGCTACCAGTTTGCCGGTGTGCAGCGGAAAAATTATTTATACGACGATGATATTTCCGATACACTGGAAGGTCTGCGGTTGCTGAACCGTTTTTATAATGTTGATAAGAGCCATCCGCTGCTCTCTGCTGTCATGGAGACCTCCGATGAGTATCTTCAGTTTTTTGAAGATGGAAATGTGGCAATGATGCCGCAGGGCGAGTGGGTAGCCGGCCTGATCATGGAAGATGTGCGGAACGGACGGAAAACAGCGGACTGGGATATCGCGCCGATGCCGGTCTTTGAGGGACAGGATCCGTACAGCACGTGGGGGCAGTACCAGTTTGCGGGAATCACATCAGAGTGTGAACATCCGCAGGAGGCATTTGAGTTTCTTTCCTGGCTGTGCGGGGAAGGCGGCGCGCAGATTATTGCCGGGAGCGGCAATATCAGCGGATACATGGACGATGAGATCAGGGAGATTTACCGCGACAGCCTGCAGGGCAAAAATGTAGATGTATTTTTTAAAAGCCAGCGCGTGCTGGAAAGTCCGCCGCGCCCGGAATACAATGAAATACTCGCTGAATTTACTGACATTGCGGAGGAATATCTGCTGCAGAACATCACCTTTGAAGAGGCGAGGGCAAAGCTGGAAGCAAAGCGTCAGGAGCTGTATGCCAGATAAAAACAAATGGCGTTTCAAAACTTTCTCCTATTTTCCAAAAGTGAAATGTTGTCTGGAGAACAAGAATGTGATATAGTAACAACATGAGCGTTTGGAAGCAGGCAGCCGAAGCGATGGTGCCATTGCTTCTGAGCGGGAAAATATCATTGGATATTGTTTCTATTCTTCATGTGTTCTCCTGCAGGTTGTATGGGCTCCGTAAGTATAAAAAACAAATAGAAAGGGATGAAGAAATTGTTAAAGAGCTTCAAGACGGAGATCCATCCCACACCAGAGCAGAAAATCAGGATTCATAAGACGATAGGCACTTGCCGGTATGTCTATAACTTCTACCTTTGTCACAACAAAGCGTTGTATGATAAAGGTGAAAAGTTTATGACTGGTAAGAGCTTTAGTATATGGCTTAACAATGAATACATTCCGGATAATCCGGATAAAGCATGGATTAAGGAAGTGTATTCAAAAGCCGTGAAAAGATCCATCGAAGACGGATGTATTGCTTTTACAAGATTTTTTAAACATCAGAGTGATTTTCCTAAATTTAAAAAGAAAGGTAAATCAGATGTAAAAATGTATTTCGTCAGAAATAACCCAAAGGATTGCGTGTGTGAAAGGCATAGACTTAAGATTCCAGCTTTGGGTTGGGTCCGCATCAAAGAGAAAGGATATATTCCAACAACAAAAGATGGATATGTGATCAAAAGCGGTACAGTTTCAATAAAAGCTGACAGATACTATGTTTCGGTTCTTGTAGAACTGCCGGATAACAAGACAGCTGATCATTCCAATGAAGGAATTGGCATTGACCTTGGATTAAAGGATTTCGCCACTGTTTCTAATGGTAAAACTTATAAGAACATTAACAAATCAGCAAAATTAAAGAAACTTGAAAAACAACTTATTCGAGAACAGAGAAGTCTTTCCCGAAAATATGAAAATTCACAGAAAGGAGAGTCCACCCAAAGAGCGAATATACAAAAACAAAAGCTCAAGGTACAGAAACTTCATCATAGGATAGATAATATCCGCACCGACTACATTAACAAAACAATCGCAGAGATAGTGAAAACCAAACCATCCTACATTACGATTGAAGATTTAAATGTAAAAGGCATGATGAAAAACAGGCATCTTTCAAAAGCAGTTGCGTCACAGAAGTTTTATGAGTTTAGAATAAAACTTCAAGCTAAATGCAACGAAAATGGGATTGAACTTCGTGTGGCAGACAGATGGTATCCATCTTCTAAAACCTGCCATTACTGCAAAAATATCAGGAAAGATTTAAAACTTTCAGATAGAATTTTCAAATGTGCTTGTGGTTATATCGAAGACAGAGATCTCAATGCTGCACTTAATTTGAGAGATGCTATGACTTACGAAGTTGCATAAATAAACGCAAACGTAGGTATGTACCGAAGGCTATTTCGGGAATTTACGACTGTGGAGTGTACAAGAACTTGTGAGTAGATATGATTTCGGTCAATCCAAAGCATGCACGATAAAGCAGTAAGTAGAACTCGTGAGAGTCTACATTATCTCGATGTGGGTATATTTAATCACATTTTGAGTGGCAGAGGTACAATGTATAACGAAGAGTATAAGCGCTGGATGGCAGCAGACCTTGAAGATGCAGACTTGAAGCCGGAATTATCCAGAATCGAAGGAAATGAAGACGAAATAAAGGAGCGTTTTGCCGTAGCACTGAAGTTCGGTACCGCGGGACTGCGCGGCGTGCTTGGCGCAGGTACGAACCGCATGAACATCTATGTGGTACGCCAGGCGACGCAGGGACTTGCAAACTGGGTGAAGACACAGGGCGGTACACAGACCGTGGCAATCAGCTATGACAGCCGTCTCAAGAGCGACGTGTTTGCCAAGACAGCGGCAGGTGTGCTGGCGGCAAACGGTATTCATGTACGGATCTACGATGCACTGATGCCGGTACCGGCACTTTCCTTTGCGACCCGTTACTACAACTGCAACGCAGGAATCATGGTGACCGCATCCCACAATCCTGCAAAATACAACGGTTACAAGGCATACGGTCCGGACGGCTGCCAGATGACAGATGACGCGGCAGCGATCGTTTACGACGAGATCCAGAAGACCGACGTACTGACCGGAGCAAAATATATGTCCTTTGCACAGGGCGTGGAAGAAGGACTGATCCGTTTCGTGCAGGATGACTGCAAAAAAGCACTTTATGAGGCGATTGAATCCCGTCAGGTGCGTCCGGGTCTCTGCAAAACAGCTGGCCTGAAGCTGGTATACAGCCCGCTGAACGGTTCCGGACTCGTACCGGTAACGCAGGTACTCAAAGACATCGGCATCACAGACATCACGATCGTGCCGGATCAGGAGTATCCGAACGGCTACTTTACGACCTGCAGCTATCCGAACCCGGAGATTTTTGCAGCGCTGGAGCAGGGACTGAATCTTGCAAAAGAAACAGGCGCAGATCTGATGCTTGCGACGGACCCGGATGCAGACCGTGTCGGCATCGCAATGAAATGCCCGGACGGCTCCTACGAACTTGTAAGCGGCAACGAAGTCGGCGTACTTCTTCTTGATTATATCTGCGCAGGCCGCATCGAAAAGGGTACCATGCCGGAGAAGGCAGTCGCAGTGAAATCCATCGTATCCACACCGCTCGCAGACGCAGTCGCTGCTCATTATGGCGTAGAGCTGCGCAGCGTGCTGACCGGATTTAAATGGATCGGAGACCAGATCGCACAGCTGGAGGCAGCCGGAGAAGTAGACCGTTTCATTTTCGGATTCGAAGAGAGCTACGGTTATCTGGCAGGCCCGTACGTGCGTGACAAGGACGCAGTCATCGGTTCCATGCTGATCTGCGAGATGGCAGCATACTACCGCAGCGTCGGCAGCTCCTTAAAGCAGCGCATGGAAGAGATTTATGCACAATATGGCCGTTACTACAACAAGATTGACAGCTTTGAGTTCCCGGGACTGAGTGGAATGGACAAGATGGCAGGTATCATGCAGAACCTGCGTGAGCATCCGCTGACCGAGATCGCAGGCCATGCAGTAGCATCCGTTACCGATTACAAGAAGCCGGAGGAGACCGGACTCCCGGCTGCAAATGTGCTGATCTACAAGCTGGAAAATGGTGCGACCGTAGTTGTTCGTCCGTCCGGCACAGAGCCGAAGATCAAGATTTATTACACGACACTTGGAAAAGATCTGGCAGAGGCACAGGCAGAAAAAGAAAAACTGGCAGCTGCGGTTGAACCGATCATGGCATAAGAGACGATTTCATGACAAAGTCCGTCAGCAGCAGAGAAGCATATCAGAAAGGATCTGTCAGATGACAGAGTTTGCATGAAATGCAGGAAAGACAGAGAAACTCAACGACGTGTTTCAAGGACGCCTGGGTTCCTCTGTTTTTCATGTGCAGAAGAATGAATCAAAAAAGCAACTGTGGAATCAAAGCGGATATTTGCAGTCCGCTTCGCTGTGTGGTTAAAACCACAATCATGTAAGAGGGAAAACAGGGGATTCCCCGGAGAGGAAAAACAAATGAAGAACTGGAATGAAGTAATGCTGGTGCCGGAATTTAACGAACAGGGTGTGGCCTGTTACCGGCTGGACGGCGGCGATTATCTGAATGAATATTACATTCTGTCAGAGGCCGAGACAAGAAAACTGCTGAACACACCGGAGGTGGTCGGGTATGAGGTGTACAACTGCCTGATCCAGTCGACCTCACAGATGCTGTATTACCTGAAAGAGCAGAAAAAGGTGACGACGGCAAACATCCTGTCGATTTTGCGCGGCGCACTGAATTACCCGCTGGAGGAGAGCTGCTACCGTGAGCACATCCGCGTGCATGATATCAGCTTCTTATCAAGTGAGCGCGTCTTCGCAAATGAGGAGATCGCAGGACTGGAGATCAAATACAGTAAGCTGACCATGGTGCCGGACAGCACATTGATGATCGGTGACATCATTGCGAGCGGCGAGACGCTGATCCACTGCCTGCGCTATGTGACTGATTTTTACCGGGAACACGGCGCAAAGCTGCGTAATATCATCATCTTTACGATCGGCGGCACGAAGGGAATCGACCTCCTCGAAAAGCTGACCGGTGAGATCCGTGAATTCTGGCCGGAGTTTGAGGGCTTCATTGCCGTTTATTACGAAGGAATTTTCAGTACGTATCAGGATAAGGGTGTCTCCGGCATCAACCTGCCGGATGTAGACTTCTACTGGAAAGGCGGAATCGTAGCGCCGGAATTCCGCCGCGAGACACTTTCCATGTGCACACCGCTGTTTGAAAAATGTATTATTTACGATGGCGGTGCAAGACGATATGAGATCCATGAGCACGTAGAAGAAGTGCTGGAATTCTGGAACGGCATCGCAGAGCGTGCAGATCAGATCGATTTTGATAAGCTGCTGAAAGAAAAGCTCGGTTATCCGCTTCCGATCAGCTACGAGGACTGGCTGCATGCAAACCACTACGAAAAGATCCGTCCGGAAGATACGAAGTGGCTGTACCGCCAGGAGCAGGGCTACGTGGAGAGCATGAAAGGTGCCAACTTAAAGGAACTGGCAGAGCAGAGGATCGCAGAGTTTACAAGAGCGCTTAGAAAGTATATTTTGTAATCAACAGTTCTGGACAGCAGCAAACGAAAAAAGCAGCCGGGTCTGCGGCCTGATGTCCGGAACGTTCGGGAAACGCCCGTCACAGTCAATTACACAACGGAAAGAGAGAAAACAATGAGTAAAAATTCAGTAAAAACGAAAACGACCGACGTAGATTACGCGGAAACCGCCGTCCCACAGGAGGGACGCCGCGGCTTTGTCACCATGTTCATGATCATGCTTGGCTTTACCTTCTTCTCAGCCAGCATGTGGGCAGGCCAGGAGATGGCCGCAGGCCTTGATTTCTGGGGCTTTGTCAAAGCACTGATTCTTGGCGGCGTGATCCTTGGCATATATACCGGACTTTTGGGCTATGTCGGTGCAAAGACAGGTCTGAGCATGGATCTGCTTGCAAGAAAGGCATTCGGAGAGCGCGGCTCCTGTATCTCATCAGCTATGATCAGTTTTACACAGATCGGCTGGTTTGGCGTAGGTGTGGCAATGTTTGCACTTCCGGTATCAAAAGAGCTGCTTGGCGGAAGTGAAGCCGCTATGTGGATCCTTGTGATCCTGGCAGGCGGCTGTATGACAGCCTCCGCTTACTTCGGAATCGAGTCCCTGACGGTCATCAGCTATATCGCAGTCCCGCTGGTCGGCATTCTCGGCACGGTGGCAATGGTGATGGCAGTAAGCCGCGGCGATGGCACGATCATCGATCAGTTCGCAGTATCAAGCGGAAGCCTGACCGTGGTTGGAGGAGCAGGACTCGTAATCGGTTCCTTCGTCTCAGGAGGCACCGCAACTCCGAACTTTACCCGCTTTGCAAAGGATGCAAAAACCGGCACGGTTGCAACAGTCGTAGCCTTCTTCCTCGGAAATTCGCTGATGTTCTTCTTCGGAGCGATTGCCTATATTTTCGTAGGCGGAAATGATATCTTTGAGGTAATGCTCCGTCTTGGCCTGTTTCAGCTGGCAGTAGTCGTCCTTGGACTGAACATCTGGACCACGAACGACAATGCCCTGTATTCTGCGGGACTTGGACTTGCAAACATCTTCCACCAGAAGAAAAAACCGATGGTGCTCGTCTCCGGAATTATCGGAACCGTGCTTTCCGTATGGCTTTACAACAACTTCTGCGGCTGGCTGAACATCCTGAACTGTACACTTCCGCCGGTCGGCATCATCCTTGTGATGTCCTACTTTATGAACCGGGAAGCCTATGAAAAACATGCAGAAGAGAAAAATCCGGTCAATGTCAACTGGTTTGCAGTCGGGGGCGTGATCCTCGGAGCCATCGTGGCAAATATCCTGAATTGGGGTATCGCATCAATCAACGGAATGGCGGTAGCCGCCATCTGCTATGTAATCGGATGGTTTGTACATAAGAAGTAAGGCGGAAGGATCAGAGCAGAGATATTTTTGACTATAGAAAAATCTCCGGAGTGACTATGATAAAAGTTACTTCGGAGATTTTTTATAATCAGATGGATTTTTACCCAAATAAAGCAATATTCTGATTCAATCGAAGGAAAAATATCAGTTTCATCAGATAGTCATAATGAATCGTTGTTTTGTGACGCTGCTATCGGATGCATCTTCATAATCATCAGATACGTCGTCGTCGACGCAACCGCAGCAATCCCATCCGCGATCGGTTCCGCATAAAACGAGCTCGTCGCGCCAAATGCGAACGGCAGCAGGCAGGCGCAGGAGAAATACAGGGTCTTGCGGAAAAGCGAAAGCGTCAGGGAGACCTTCGGCTTTCCAAGTGCCGTGAGCGAGTCCACAAACGTATACTGAAAGGCCAGCGGTACGATCATCAGCGTGTACGTGCGGATTGCCCAGGAAGAGAGATGAATCTGCTCCGAATCCGAGGTGAAGATGCGCACGAATCCCTCCGGCACAATGCGCGAGAGTACGAACATAAATCCGGTAAAACAGATGCACAAGGTGAGCACACACCGTACCGTCTGGTGAATCCGCTCCGGTCTGGCTGCCCCGTAATTAAAGCTGATCAGCGGCTGGCTGCCGCCTGTGATGCCGATCATCGGTGAGGTGATCAGCATCAGATAGCTCTGTGCGATCGTCGCACAGGTGATCAGCATATCGCCCTGTGCGCCGCCATGATACTGAAGCGCCGCATTTAACGCAATCAGCAGAATGCTGTCTGTAGCAAGAATCAGAAACGGCGAGAAACCAAATGAGACGACACTTTGTACGATGGCGCGCGAGGGTTTTCGGATGTGCAGCGGGATCGGCATAGATTTCCTTCGCAGAATCAAAAGCACGAAAGCACACGATGCGATCTGCGCGATCACGGTCGCAACAGCGGCACCGGCGATACCGAGATTAAGCCCGAACAGAAAAACCGGATCCAGAATCAGGTTCAGCACCGCGCCGATCAGTGTTGTGGCCATACCGAGTGCCGGGAAGCCCTGGGCCGTGATAAAATAATTCATTCCGGCACTAAGTAAGGCAAAGAAAGTGCCGCACGTGTAGATCGTCAGATACGTGTCTGCATACGGAAACGTCTCCGCACTTGCCCCAAACCACCACAAAAGCCGACTCTTCAGGAGCAGAAAAAGAATCGTAAGGGCCGCCGAAAATCCCATCAGAAGAGAAAAACAGCTGCCGAGGATCTGTTCCGCCTGCGAGTGGTTTTTCTGCCCGAGCCGCATCGAAAACAGGATCGACCCGCCGATTCCGATCAAAGTGGCAAACGAAGACAGGAGTGTGACAATCGGTGCACACACCCCTGCACCAGCCAGTGCCGTCTGCCCGTCCACCGGCAGATTGCCGATAAAAATGCGGTCCGCAATACTGTAAAACACATTCACGAACTGCGCCACCATAAACGGCACCGAAACCCGCAGCACAAGCCCTGGAATCGGATCCCGTCCAAAATCATTCGTATGTTTTTTCTTATGTGACATGATAAAAACCTCCGGAGAGTATGATAACACAAACGAGGGAGAGAAGAAACCTACTCCAGCACCGGCCGTCCCCCTACATACGTCTCCAGTACCTGAATATCCCGGATCCGCCTTGTCTCCACCTCAAAAATATCCTCCGAAAGCACGATAAAATCCGCCAGCATCCCCTCTGCGATCTGTCCCTTGCGGTGTTCGGAAAATTCGGTGTAGGCGCTGCCGCGTGTATAGAGCGATATTGCCTGCGGAACCGTCAGGCACTGCGAAGCATGCCAGCCCTTCACCGGAAGATGAGTAAGGTCGGTGCGGTTCACCGCGCAGTCGATGCCCCAGATCGGATTCATCGTCTCGACTGGAGAATCAGACCCTCCGCCAAGCGGGATCCCCACCTCTGCCATCGTCCGCCAGACGTAGGACCAGTCAGAGCGTTCCACCCCGACACGCGCATCGACGATCGGATAATCCGAAGCCGTAAACGGCGGCTGAATATCCGCACAAAGTCCCGCATCTTTGATTCGTGCAAGCAGATCTTCACCGATAAACTGGCAGTGGACGATGCGGTGGCGGTGTGAAGCGGCGGCAGTATACGCATGTGCTTCGCTGTGAGATATTTTTTCATCCGAGAGAGAAGCAGACGCCTTCGCTTCGGCTTTCCCGGCATATTCTACCGAGTTTATGACCTGCTCAATCGCCCCATCCCCGATCGCATGAAACGCCACCTGCATTCCATTCCTGTGTGCCAGCGCGACAACCTCATTTAATGCATCCTGTGTATAGACCGCCACACCGGCTGTCTCCGGCGCATCCGCATAAGGCTGTCGCATATAGGCCGTCCGTGCGCCAAGCGAGCCATCCGTCAGAAGCTTGATATTTCCGATGCGGAAAAAATCATCCCCATCCCCGGTGCGAAGCCTGCGGGCGAGAAACTCCTGTAGCTGAGGCACACGCGGCTGCTGGATTTCCTCATAAATGCGGAGCGTCAGTCTGCCTTCCGACTCCAGTTTATGATAAAGAGCGATCACTGAATCGAGCGCCGCACTCTCCAGGTCATCCGTCTGTACCGAGGCAAGTCCAAAACGGTTCGCATCCTGCATTGCATGGAGCAGCGCCGCTTCAAGCATGGCGGGAGAGGGTTCCGTGATCAGGCGGCGCATCCTGTCAAGCGCAGCCTCTTTTAAAATGCCGTTCAGCTTCCCGTTTTCGTCGCGTGCCAGCACGCCTCCGGTGATGACCGTATTCTCATCAAATCCGGCGATCTGAAGCGCAGTCCGATTGACTGCACCGACGTGGCCGCACACACGATCCAGAAAGACCGGGTGGTCAGACGAAATCGCTTCCGCAGTCAAACGATCCGGCAGCCGTTTATCCTCAAACAGATTCTGGTCAAAGCCATATCCGACGATCCAGTCATCCGCAGAGAGGGAAGCAGAAGAAAGATACGCCCGCCCGCGTTCCACGATCTCTTCACAGGAGCGCACACCGCGCAGATCCAAACGGATCTGATTCAGGCCGGTAGCCAGGAGATGACAGTGACTGTCATTAAAAGCAGGAAGCACGCAGCGGCCTGCGAGGTCAACCGCAGTCACAGTTTCAGAACCCGTTCCGGCGCTGATTTCCCGGATCCGCGCAAGAATTTGCGCGTCACTTCCGACTGCAGTGATCGTGTCACCATCGATCAGCATCGCCTCCGCCATCACAATATCCGAGACGTCTTTTAATAACGTAAAAGGAGCGACATCCGCCGCCTTTGATTGCATCGTATAAATCTTTCCATGAAGAAAAGCAGTGAGAGCCATAAAATTTATCCTCCAGAGTAGTGATTGATTATACAAAATTGTAAGAGATTATAAGGAATCCTGCCTTATAATTTTCTGACAGTATGAATTTTACCAGAAAAATCAACAAAAGAAAAGCGACCGCAGCAAACAAATTGCTCCGATCGCCTTTCTGTTCCAGGAACCGCTTTGCATCATCCTCAAAGTGGTATCAAACGGCTATCTTTCACTCACACTAAAAAACTATTATTTTCCTGCTGCAGCAGAATTCTTTACAGCGTATCGCTTCTCTTCACATATCCCGGATTTTCCGGAGGCGCTACGACTTCCTTTGCCCGGATGATCTTCGCCTGCTTGTCCACGACATGATTTTCCACATGGACATTTTCACCGATCACACAGCCGCCAAGCACGATACTGTTGCGGATCACAGCGCCTTTCTTGATGACGCAGCCGCGGCCGATGATGGAATTCTCGATCGTACCCTCGATCATACAGCCGTTGGAGATGATGGAGTTGCGGACCTCAGCCGTGTCATAATAATGCGTCGGGCAGGAATCATTCGTACGGGTGTAGATCGGCCAGTCCTCATGGAAGAGGTTCTGCGCGGACTTGTAATCGATCAGGGACATATTCGCATCATAATAGCTCTTGAAATCGGTGATCGAAGCAAAGAATCCGCGATGAGCCACACCGCGCACATCCAGCTCGCCGCAGACCTCATTGACCATATCCGCCAGTGTGAACATGGAAGAAAGCTCACGAGCCTTGTAAACGAGGTCGATGAAGAGCTCCGTCTTCATCACATATGTATCCATGAAAATATTGCGGTTCTTCGCATTGCCATGGTTCGGCTCCAGAGAGAGCACACCCTTCTGCTTGTTGAGGTTGAGCACCTTGCAGTTGAGGTAGGAGTCCTTCGCATTGTCAACGGCATGGTACAGCATTGTGATATCTGCGCCCGATTCGACATGTGTCGTGATCAGGGAAGAGTAGTCGATCGTGTAAACCATATAGTTCGGTGCGATGACTACGTACGGATTGTGCTGGCGTTTCACATACTCCATATTTTCAATATAGGAAGAAATATCCGTATTGTAGATGTCGTTGCGTCCCTTATTTTCATTGAAAAGAAGATGCAGGCGGCCACTCTTGGAGTTAATGTTGTAATGGCGTCCGGTGCCGACATGCTCGACAAGAGAACGCGGCTTGTTGTTGACATAGACCATGATCCGGTCAATATTGCTGTTGCTCATATTCGAAATCGGGAAATCGATCACACGATAACGGCCCAGGAACGAAAAAGCACCGATCGGACGGTAGTCCTGCATACCCTCGACCCAGACATCCCTCGCGGAAGAATTCACAATACCAAATGCATCATACATAATTATTCAGCCCCCTTTACACGTTTCGCAACGAGCTCGATATGCTCGCTGTCTGCACTGCCGACTACGGCCTGCTTTCCAATCTGAACACCGTTAGCGACAAGTGCACGTGTGACAACGGCGCCTTCCTCGACGACTGCGCCCGGCATCAGCACACTGTCGATGACCTTTGCACCCGCGCCGACCTTTGCACCTGTGAAGAGGACAGAATTCTTAACCTCACCCTCAACGACACATCCCTGCGTGATAAAAGCATTTTTCACGACTGCGTCCGCACTGATGTACTGCGGAAGCGCGGTGACATCCTCCGTGTAGATCTTCCAGGTGCGGTCATTAAGATCCAGCTCGTTGTTCGGACGGAGCAGATCCATGTTTGCCTCCCACAGAGAATCGATCGTGCCGACATCCTTCCAGTAGCCCTTGAACTGGTAAGCATAGAGGCTCTTGCCCTCACCGAGCATCACCGGAATGATATCCTTGCCAAAGTCATGGTGGGAATCCGGATTCTTAATGTCCGCGAGCAGCAGCTTGCGCAGAGTCTTCCAGCTGAAAATGTAGATGCCCATCGAAGCGAGATTGCTCTTCGGCTCAGCCGGCTTCTCCTCAAACTCATAGATGCTTCCGTCCTCATGCGTGTTCATGATACCGAAACGGCTCGCTTCCTTCATCGGAACCGGAATTACGGCGATCGTAGCGTCTGCCTTGTGCTCCTTATGGTATGCGAGCATCTTTGCATAATTCATTTTATAAATATGGTCGCCGGAAAGAATCAGCAGATAATCCGGTGCAAAAGAATCGATAAAGTCAATATTCTGAGAGATCGCGTCTGCCGTGCCGCGGTAAACATTCAGCTCCGCGTCCGCTTTCTCACGCGGCGGAAGTACATAAACACCGCTGTCCTTTGCATCAAGACCCCAGCGTCTGCCGGCCGATACATAGCTGTTCAGAAGCACTGACTCATACTGCGTCAGAACGCCGACTACATCGATGCCGCTGTTTGCGCAGTTACTGAGCGGAAAATCGATGATGCGATACTTGCCGCCGTAGGAGACTGCAGGCTTCGCGACCTTGCTGGTCAGCTCATGAAGACGGCTTCCGCGTCCACCGGCCAGAATCATTGCTAACATATTGTCCTGTTTCATGGTGTGTCCTCACTTTCATAATAGAAATCCTTCATAAGAGATATTATACAATGAACAGAACAAAAATGCCAGATTTTTGTGCAAAAAAATCAAGAAAAATAAAAAGAAAATAAAGTAAGCCTTAATTTACCGGGATTTTACACAGAAAATTATTGTGCAAAAGTACTATTGCGGATGAACGCAGGAAAACAGCGGCAGGAACAACCATAAAAACATTGTAGAAAATGTACGAAAATGCGATTCATATAATTCCTAAAAAATTTAGGAAAAATTACAGAACAAAAAATCTGAAAGACTTAAAAACCCATCCAAAAGACTGATGAAGATACGCAAAACCGTTATCTAATATACGAAATCCCAAAAAGTATGGGAAGAATCACACATTTTTTGGAACGAGCGACGGTTGCAAAAAGAAGAAGAATCGCGTATAATGTTGTCGACTAACGAATTGTGCCCGAAAATGGGACGAAATTTCGCTTTTTTACCAAGAGCGAAGCAAATGACTGACAAATGGCATGCATAGCGAATGACGGGAGTGAGATGGCAGCAGACTTGAAACGCGATTTTTTGGCGGGGGGGGTAATTGCCATCTTTTTTATGCCCCATCTGGAAGAAAAATCTAGAAGTCATGCCGGAGCATAATACACTTTGACGGAAACAAGATGCAAGAGCAGATCCGCTCAATACTATTATTATATATAGAAGAAATGCAAAAAGGAAGGAGCAGCAATTTTATGTGTGGAATTGTAGGATACACTGGCGATGAACAGGCGGCCCCGATCTTACTGGACGGCCTCTCCAAACTGGAATACCGAGGCTATGATTCAGCCGGACTCGCGGTGCGCGACGGCAGTGCAGATGCAGAAGTAATCAAAGCCAAAGGAAGACTGAAGGTACTCCGGGAGAAGACAAACGAGGGAGCATCCGTAAAAGGCACCTGCGGTATCGGTCATACAAGATGGGCGACACACGGCGAACCGTCCGAGAAGAATGCACATCCGCATATCAGCGACGACGGAAACATCGTGGCAGTCCACAATGGAATCATCGAAAACTACCAGGAATTAAAAGATAAGCTGACACGCAAAGGCTACCATTTCTACTCCGATACCGACACCGAAGTAGCTGTGAAGCTGGTGGACTATTATTATAAGAAGTACGAAGGCACACCGGTCGACGCGATCAACCATTCAATGGTCCGTATCCGCGGCTCCTATGCGATGGCAATGATGTTCCACGATTATCCGGGAGAGATCTACGTGGCACGAAAAGACAGTCCGATGATTCTCGGCACAGGGGACGGGGCATCCTACATCGCATCCGACGTGCCGGCGATCCTGAAATACACCAGAAATGTCTACTACATCGGCAATCTTGAGATGGCACGTGTCCGCAAGGATGGAATCACTTTCTTTAATCTCGACGGTGAAGAGATCCAGAAAGAGCCGAAAACGATCGAGTGGGACGCAGAGGCAGCCGAAAAAGCCGGATATGAGCATTTCATGATGAAAGAGATCCACGAGCAGCCGCGTGCGGTCGAGGATACCCTGAATTCCGTATTAAAAGATGGCGCGTTTGATTTAAGTGCGATCGGTCTGACCGACGAGGAGATCCAGGCTGCCAGCCAGATCTACATCGTGGCCTGCGGCTCCGCTTATCATGTCGGCATGGCAGCACAGTACGTGATCGAGGATCTGGTGCGCATCCCGGTGCGCGTGGAGCTGGCATCCGAGTTCCGTTACCGCCGCCCGCTTCTTGATCCGAACGGACTGGTTATCATCATCAGTCAGTCCGGAGAAACGGCAGACAGCCTGGCGGCACTGAGAGAGGCAAAGGCACTTGGGGTAAAGACACTGGCAATCGTAAATGTGGTCGGCTCTTCGATTGCAAGAGAGGCAGACAACGTCTTCTACACACTGGCAGGGCCGGAGATCTCTGTGGCAACGACGAAGGCATACAGCACACAGCTGATGGCAGCTTATGTACTGGCGATCCAGTTTGCATTAGTAAAAGGAACGATCACGGAAGAGCAGTACAGAGGCTACATCACAGAACTGCAGACGATCCCGGATAAAATCCGCAAGATCATTGAGGACAAAGAGCGGATCCAGTGGTTCGCAGCCAAGCAGGCAAACGCAAAGGACGTCTTCTTCGTGGGAAGAGGCATCGACTATGCGATCTGCCTTGAAGGCAGCCTGAAAATGAAAGAGATCAGCTACATCCACTCCGAAGCCTACGCGGCAGGTGAACTGAAGCACGGCACGATTAGCCTGATCGAGGACGGCACGCTGGTCATCGGTGTGCTGACGCAGCAGGAGCTCTACGAAAAGACCGTCAGCAACATGGTCGAGTGCAAGAGCCGCGGAGCCTATCTGATGGGACTGACCACGTACGGCAATTATAATATCGAAGATACCGCCGATTTCGTGACCTACATCCCGCGGACCGATCCGCATTTTGCCACCTCACTGGCTGTGATCCCGCTGCAGCTGATGGGATACTACGTATCCGTGGCAAAAGGACTGGACGTCGACAAGCCGCGCAACCTCGCCAAGAGCGTGACCGTGGAGTAAAGGATAACAGAAGAATTCGAAGAAGAAATAAGAAGAGAAAAATGAAGGAAGAACATCATACAATGAAAAAAACAAAGAAACTGGAACACTGGAAAATCATCGCAGCCTATCTTGTGATCTATGACATCATCGCAGTCAACGCCTCTTATCTTTTTGGGCTGCTGCTGCGCTTTGATTTACACTACAGCGCGATCCCAAAAGAAGACCTCTCCGCGTTTTTTAAATTCGCACCATTCTACACCGTATTCTGTCTGGTCATCTTTTACGTGCTGAAGCTGTACAACAGCCTGTGGCGCTTCGCCAGCTTCAGCGAGCTGAACCACATCCTGGTAGCCAATGTGATCGCATTTCTGTTTCACATCACCGGAATGACGATATTCTGCAGGCGTATGCCGGTGTCCTACTACGTGATCGGAGCAGTGACGCAGATCATCCTGACGACCGGTATCCGGTTTGCATACCGATATATCAATCTTATGAGGAAACACCGCGAGCAGATGGCAGACCACCAGCAGCGTAACGTCATGGTGATCGGAGCCGGAGCAGCAGGCCAGATGATCCTCAAAGAACTGAAAAATACAGAGGAGATCAAGCTGAAACCGTGCTGTGTGATTGATGACAATTCCAACAAATGGGGACGATTGATCGAGGGCGTGCCGATCGTCGGCGGAAGAGAAGATATCATTGCTTCCGTACAAAAGTATCACATTGAGGAGATCTTATTTGCGATCCCAACCGCATCCGCACAGACGCGCAGCGAGATCCTGAATATCTGCAAAGAGACAAACTGTGACCTGAAGCGTCTGCCGGGCATGTATCAGCTGGCAAACGGAGAAGTCTCCTTAAGTAAGATGAAGCCGGTAGCCGTCGAGGATCTGCTCGGCAGAGATCCGATCCGCGTCAACATGGACGAGATCTTTCAGTACATCCAGGGCAAACGCATCCTCGTCACCGGCGGAGGCGGATCAATCGGAAGTGAGCTCTGCCGCCAGATCGCTGCACATAATCCGGCGCACCTGGTCATCTTCGATGTCTATGAGAACAACGCTTATGACATTCAGCTGGAGCTGAAAAAGAAATACCCGGACATGAAGCTCGATGTCATCATCGGATCGGTCCGCGATTCCAGAAAGATTTTCAAGGTCTTCGAGACTTACCGCCCGCAGATCGTCTACCACGCGGCAGCTCACAAGCACGTACCGCTGATGGAGGACAGCCCGTGTGAGGCAATCAAAAATAATGCGATCGGCACCTACAAGACAGCCTACGCGGCAATGGTATACGGTACCGAGCGTTTCGTCCTGATCAGTACCGACAAGGCGGTCAACCCGACGAACATCATGGGCGCATCGAAGCGCCTCTGCGAGATGGTCATTCAGGCCTTTGACCACAAGATCAAAGAAGGCAAGGCAGACGAGATCCCGCAGCTGTTCACCCACTGGATGGACAGCCGGATACATAACGAAGAGACGACAGAAGCACTGAAGCGTGCAAAAACTGAGTTCGTGGCAGTCCGCTTCGGAAACGTACTCGGAAGCAACGGATCCGTCATCCCGCTTTTCAAGAAGCAGATCGAGGCAGGCGGTCCAGTCACCGTCACCCATCCGGACATCATCCGCTATTTCATGACAATTCCGGAGGCAGTCAGCCTCGTCCTTCAGGCAGGCACGTACGCACACGGCGGCGAGATCTTCGTGCTCGACATGGGCGCACCGGTCAAGATCGACACCCTGGCCCGCAACCTGATCCGTATGTCCGGCCACAAACCGGATGAGGACATCAAGATCGTCTACACCGGCCTTCGCCCGGGCGAGAAGCTCTACGAGGAGAAGCTGATGGCAGAAGAAGGGCTGAAGCGCACCGAGAACGATCTGATCCACATCGGCTGCCCAATCCCGTTTGACACAGATGAATTTCTCGGAGAGCTCGATGAGCTGATGGAAGCAGCCTACAAAAACCGCGATGACATCCGTGAGCGGGTACAGAAGGTCGTGACGACGTATCATCCGGCGTAAAAGTGACGGAAATGTGAAGAAGTGTTTGACAGAAAATAGCACGAGAGATAGAATAAAAGCGAAAAAAAGAACAGAGCAGGCGGCTGCAGGAAAGGGCAGCTGCCTGCGAGAAGTTCTGGTATGTGAACAGAGCGTCAGAGGACGGGGCTTTGTTCAGATGGCAGAAAACAAGGAGCAGAGTATGAAATCAATATTAATACTGGGCGCTGGCGGTCACGGGAGAGTTGTGGCAGAGACAGCAGAAGCCTGCGGGTATGAAAAAATTTCATTTTTAGACGATCACAGCGAGACAGCAATCGGAAAGATCGGAGAACTGCAGCAATTTGTAAAAGATTATGAATTTGCATTTGTGGGAATCGGAAACAATCGGCTGCGTGGAGAATTACAGAAATGCCTGGAGAAAGCGGGCTATAAAGTTCCGACATTGATTCATCCTGCCGCATATATCAGTAAAACGGCAGAGATTGGTGTGGGAACGATTGTGGAACCAAAGGCGATCGTAAATGCGGGAACGGTTGTTGGAACAGGATGTATTATTTCAGTTGGTGCAATCGTGGATCATGACGTAGTGCTTGGAACCAATGTGCATGTCAATGCAGGAGCAATTGTCAATGCAGGTGCTGCGGTAGAGAGCTGCCGAAAGCTGGAAGCCGGAGAAGTGGTATTTGGATACGGAAGTAAATAAAGAGATATACGAAAAAGAGATAAAGGGGAACAGAGAATGTCGTTTGATAAGAAAAAACTTGTAAAAATCATAAAGACTACTGCGATGGCAATGGCGGTTGCATTTGCCGGTTTATGTTTTATCAGCAAAAAGAAAAAAAGTGCAACGGTATATGAGAATGAGCCGGAGCAAAAGAACCCGTTAGAGGGGAAAAAAGTCGTTTTTGTAGAAGATGAGAGTGAGCCGGAAAATGCAGACGGAGCAAGAGGCCATTTGGAAGCAGTCGGTGATTCTGATTATAGACCAGGATTTTACGAGAAATGTATTAAGCGGGCGTTGGATGTAATCCTTTCCTTTGGCGGACTGGTAGTCCTTTCACCAATTTATGCAGGAATCGCGCTTGCAATCGTAATCGACGATCCGGGGCCGGTGCTGTTCACGCAGAAACGTATGGGACAGAATAAGAAGTATTTCAAATTGCATAAATTCAGAAGTATGAAGATGTCTACCCCACATGATGTGCCGACCCATATGCTGGATAATCCAGAGCAGTACATCACAAGAGTAGGCAAATTCCTGCGTGCACACAGTCTGGATGAGCTTCCGCAGATCTGGGATATTTTTGTAGGGAATATGTCTGTAATCGGACCGCGTCCGGGTCTCTGGAATCAGGACATTCTGACCGCAGAGCGAGATAAATATAATGCAAATGATGTAAAACCAGGACTTACCGGATGGGCACAGATCAACGGAAGAGATGAACTTGAAATTCCGGTGAAAGCAAAACTCGACGGTGAGTATGTGAAAAAGATGGGGCCGCTGATGGATCTGAAGTGCTTTTTAGGAAGCGTAGGAGTGTTTGCACATGATGATTCAGTGGTAGAAGGCGGAACTGGAGAGATGAAGAAAGCAGTTGGACGCCATTACACAGATGGTAAAACAGCAGAAGAATTAATTGGCCATATTGGATTTGGCGAACCAGTTGAAGTAGATACAGAAACGAAGAAAAAAGTGCTTATTACTGGCGCTGGTTCTTATATAGGGGAAACATTTCGTGCTTATGCAGCGGAGCATTATCCGGCACTCGAAATTGATGCAGTTGACATGCTGGATGCGTCCTGGCGTGAAAAAGATTTTTCAGAATATGATATTGTTTATCATGTGGCGGGAATTGCACATGCAGATGTTGGAAATGTAGACGAAGCAACAAAAGCGAAATATTATGCAGTAAATACAGACCTTGCAGTTGAAGTTTGCGAAAAGGCAAAAGCAGAGGGCGTAAAAGAATTTGTATTTATGTCATCTATGATTGTTTACGGTGATTCAGCACCTTATGGAAAAAAGAAAGTAGTTGATGAACATACAGTTCCAAAAGCTGCAAATTTCTATGGCGATTCCAAGCTGCAGGCAGATGTAGCTGTAAGAGGCTTGGCGGATGATGACTTTAAAGTAATTGTACTTCGCCCGCCGATGATCTATGGGAAAGGAAGCAAGGGAAATTATCCGACCTTGGCAAAGCTTGCAAAAAAACTTCCGGTATTTCCAAATGTAGACAATGAACGCAGCATGCTCCATATTAACAATTTGTGTGAGTTTCTGTGCCAGATTATGCTGGTAAAGGAAGTAAAAGAGAATGCAATCGTACTGATTCCGCAGAATGGAGAATGGACAAAAACCAGCGAGATGGTGAAAGAGATTGGAGAAGTGTCTGGCAAGAAGGTAAGACTGGTTGGCGGAATTATGAAGCCTGCGGTTTGGATTGGGGGAAAGGTACCAGGAAAGATTGGCGGGATGGTAAATAAGGCGTTTGGAAATTCGGTATATAAACATGAAATAAGTTTATATAGTGGAGTCGACTATCAAAATATTTCTTTAAAAGAGAGTATTAAAATGACAGAAAGTAATAGTGAAAAAAAAAAGGTTCTTTTTTTAGTGAATCATGATGTAGTTATTTACAATTTTCGACTTGAATTAGTAGAAAGGCTTTTGGATGATGGATACGAAGTACACATTTCATCACCTTATGGAGAACGGATTGACGAGTTGAAAGAACTTGGTGCTATTTTCCACGAGATTAATATGGATCGGCATGGAATGAATCCTATCAGTGAAGGAAAGCTTCTTCTAAATTATAGAAAATTGCTTGCAGAAGTGAAACCAGATATTATCTTGGGATATACCATAAAACCTAATATTTATGGAGCTATGGCAGCAAGTGAAAAGAATATTCCATTTGTTGCAAACATTACAGGGCTTGGAACAGCAGTCGAAAATCCTGGAATGAGTCAGAAATTAATGGTACTCCTTTATAAAATTGCGTTTAGAAAAGTTCAAAAAGTGTTTTTTCAAAATAAGGAAAATCAACAATTTTTTATTGCCCACAACATTGCAATAGGAAAACAAGGCTTACTTCCAGGCTCTGGTGTAAATTTGACCAGATTTGCAGTTGAGGATTATCCGAAAGATGATATTGTAAGGTTTGCATTTATCAGCAGAATTATGAAAGAAAAAGGAATTGACCAATATTTGGATGCAGCTAAATTTATCAAAGAAAAGTATCCAAATACAGAGTTTCATGTATGCGGTTTTTGTGAAAAAGAGTATGAAGGAAAGTTGAATGAATATAACGATAATGGGACGGTGATCTATCATGGAATGATTCATGATGTTGCAGGATTTTTAGAGAACATGAATTGTGTGGTTCATCCAACATATTATCCAGAGGGACTTTCAAATGTACTTTTGGAGGCTTCAGCTTGTGGAAGACCAATTATTACGACAGATCGCTCAGGGTGTAGGGAAGTTGTCGATGATGGAATAAATGGGTATATGATTCCACAAAAGAATAGTGAAAAGCTTATTGAAGCCATTGATAGATTTATGAATTTAAGTTATGAGGAAAAAAGGGGTATGGGCTTGGCGGCAAGAAAGAAGGTTGAGGAGAACTTTGATAGGTCGATTGTCGTAGAAGCATATATGAGAGAAATAAAGTGAAAATATTTTTTGACTGAGAATGTGTTGATAAATAAATGTATGAAAGAGATGACTAATATGATTAGAATTTTGCAAGTTGTAGGTGGACTTAATACTGGAGGAGCTGAAAATTTGTTAATGAGTATTTATCGAGCAATCGATAGAAATGAAATTCAATTTGATATTATAAAACATTCAAAGATGCCACAATTTTTTGATGATGAGATTCGCAGACTTGGCGGATGTATTTACTCTTGCCCTCAGTACAAAGGATGGAATCATATGCAGTATGTCAAATGGTGGGAGGAGTTTTTTGCTAAACATACTGAGTACCGAATAATACATAGTCATATAAGAAGTACGGCCTCTATATTTTTAAAGATAGCTAGTAAGCATGGATTAGTTACAATAGCGCATAGTCATAACACTTCTAATGGGAAAGGTATTTCTTCTTTTGCGAAACAATATTTACAGAAATCTTTAGCAAAAAATGTTGATTTTCGATTTGCGTGTTCTGAAGAATCTGGAAAATGGTTATTTGGAGAGAATTATGATTTTACTATAATAAAAAATGGTATTGATTTAAGAAGATTTACATTCTCAGAAGAAGCTAGGAAAAATGTAAGAAAAGAATTGAAAATATCTGATGATGAAATTTTAGTTGGCCATATAGGCAGATTAAATACTCAAAAGAACCATTTATTCTTATTAGATATATTTGATGAAATATACAAACATAATTCAAAAGCGAAATTGATTATGTTGGGAGAAGGGCCTTTAGAGGCGGAGATATTAGAAAAAAGGGAATCTCTTCAAAGCAAAAACGCGATTCAATATTTAGGGGTTAAAGGAAATACACAAGACTATTATAGCGCAATGGACTGTTTTGTATTACCATCATTATGGGAGGGATTACCAGTTGCGTTGGTTGAGGCACAGGCTGAAGGTTTGCCGTGTTTTGTATCAAATACTATTACAAATGAGGTGAAATTATCTGATGAGTTGCATTATCTTCCGATTAATTTAGGAACTGGAATTTGGAAAGATACAATTTTGGCAAATGATTTAAAACGTTATGATGCTAAAAATCGTATAATTGAGGCAGGATTTGATATTAATGACACCGCTGAAAAATTATCTCAATTTTATTTGATAGAAGCAAAAAAATAACGGAATAGAAAGACTGTAAAAGGGAGAAAAATTAGGGGAGATGAAAGAACTACATAAGAAAAATAAAAGGAAAAAATTATTTAATTTGGTGATGTTAGTTTTGTGTTATCTGTTTATCTTTTTACTTTTTAAACCAACATTTGGAATAATGTTAATGACATTAGGATGTTTCACAGCCATGTTTATTTTAAATGTAAATTATGCTGTTGGAATTGTTGTGACTCTCTATTTTTTAGTTCCTTCTGATTTTTTGGCGTACATGTTTGTTGCTTCTCCATTTGGAAATTTGCCATTATATATAATTTTTATGACTTTTTTCATATGTATTGGCTGTGTGAAAAGCTTATTGAAAAGAAAAAAATGTGTAGTAGGGAAAAATGAATTTTTTGTGTTTAGTTCTCTGATTTTGCTTTTTATTTTACAAATGTTAAATTTTGTACTTAGGCAAAATACCGAAATTTTGTCTAATAGTGTTAAGTTTTTTTTCCAAACTTTTGGAATGCTGTTGTTGGTTAAAGTACAAAACCTTTCAGATAATGATCGTTATAACATATACTTATATATATTAATACTAATTTTTGCCACAATTGGGGTTGCGATTGCTGAGATGTTTTTTGATTTAAACATCTATGATATTTATGGAAGTGCGGATTATTCAGAACAGTACAATTGGGCTATGTCAAGTGGATTGTCATGGAGAGCAAAGTCTACATTTGTTAATCCATTGGTTTATGGCTCTACAATGGTTATGTGTTTACCTGTCATAGATTTTCTAAGAAAAAGAAGTAATAAAGTGCTATTTATATTAGGGAGTATTGTTATATTAGTAATAGGAATGGCATTATCCGGAAGTAGATCAGCAATAATTATCTCATGTGTATTTATAATTTATTATATATGGACTTCGAATATAAAACAAAAATTAACCTTAGTAATACCATGTATTATTATAGCCTTTGTTATGGTATCGAATTTGGATAATACTCTTATTTTGAATAGATTTCTACATTTAAGTGGTTCGGGTTCTGTTTCACATAGATTAGAGTCCTATAAAATCTTTGGTGATATATTTATGAATAATCCCTTTATTGGAACCGGTTTAGGGAATTCATATAAAATATTACAAAAATATGTAGGCAATGCTTTTTTAACAAATACATTTGATAATGCCTTTATGGATTATTCGATGGCAGTTGGTGGAATAGGGTTTATGTTAACGATTATTTCGGTAGTTAATGCTTTGAAATTTATTCAAAAAAAGAATTTAAAAACATCAATCTTAGCGGTGGATATATTTGTTTTACTATCATTTTTCTTAAATACAACTAAATATCAATCAATTTGGGGATTATTATGGATTTATATTGCTGTTGATATGTATGCAAACACCCAAAGCAAATAAGGGAGGTACTTAAATTAGTGAATATTGCAGAACGAAAAAGTATAAAGAAGAATTATATATTGAATACAATATATCAAGTGTTGACGATCTGTGTTCCATTAATAACGACACCATATCTATCAAGAGTGCTTGGGGTAGATAGTATTGGAATATATAGTTATTGTAATTCAATTGTATCATATTTTATTTTGTTTGCTGTTTTGGGTTCAAGTACTTTTGGACAACGAAAAATAGCGGAGGTTCGTGATGATAAAAAAAAGCTATCAAAAGCTTTTTGGGAAATTGTCCTTTTTAGGATGATGACTGTAATTATTATACTTGTGGCTTACTTGGTGTTTTTGCACAGTATTGATCAATATAGAATTATATTTATGATATTATCGTTAAATATTATAAACGTATTGGTTGATATTACTTGGTTTTATCAAGGAATAGAAGATTTTCCCAAAATAGTATTTAGAAATCTTATAATCCGTATAGCACAGGTGATTTGCATATTTGTTTTTATAAAAAAATCAACGGATTTGCCAGTATACGTATGCTTTATTTCTATTTTTACAATAATAGCAAATATTTGGGCATGGATGTATGTGCCACAATATGTCGAAAAACCTTTAAATTTACATATTTTTAGTAATGTAAAAGAGATGTTATTGCTTTTTTTGCCTACCATTGCAACACAGGTATATTTAGTTTTAGATAAATCGATGATAGGTGTTATTACAAATTCAACGTATCAAAATGGATGTTATGAACAATCAGAAAAAATAGCAAGGATGGCGTTGACAGTTGTTACTTCAGCAGCAGCAGTAATCTTACCGAGAGTAGCAAATCTTTATAATAATGGGAAGCAGCAACAAGCAAAAGCATATATATATAAAGGCTATAGATTTGTTTGGATGCTCTCTTTTCCAATTATGTTTGGCATTATAGCTGTTTCAAAAACATTTGTCCCTGTTTTTTTAGGGGAAGGGTTTGAACTAGCTATTATATTGATGCCAATTTTCAGTGTTTTGGTATTGGCGGTTTCGGCTGCATATGTTTCTGGATATGCATTTTTAATACCTATTGGAAAGCAGAATATATATACAATTGTAGTTTGTATAAGTGCAATAGTTAATTTTGTGATGAATTTGATATTGATACCAAGGATTGGAGCGGTAGGAGCAGCACTTGCATCTGTTGTCGCCGAAGTAGTTGGTGCTGTTTTGCAAATTTTCTATTGCTGTGTTAGTGGTGAATTGGAGTTTAAAAACATATTTTTATCTGTTTGGAAATATATAATTTCTGGAATTATTATGTTAGTATCTTTATTATTAATACAAGAGCAATTAGGACAAAGTGTAGTTTCACTTATTATATTAATTGTATGCGGAAGCTTGATTTATTTCAGCTCATTAATGGTATTAAGAGATTCTTTTTTTATAGAAAATTTGCATTCAATTATATGTATAAAAAAGAAGAAAAATTAATCGCTTTATAATTGGAAAACAGGAGATTAAAATGGAAAAAACAAAGATAATTTTAATTACACATGCTGATATGGATACGTCTGCAGGAAACATAACGCTATTAATGCGGCGGGCAGAGGCCTTGTATGATATGTATGGATATTATACACAATTTCTTATTTACCATGGAATTGCAGATCATGGGAATAAAGATGTATTTGAAAAATATTATGAGATACGTTATATAAGAAATAAAAAAGATCTATATACTCAAATAATTAAAGAAATTCCTAAATGTATCATTTTATATGGGCATAAGATTGAAATGCTTACATATGGTATTCATAGAGTATTAAAGCAAAATAAAATAAAATGTGATGTATTATTAGATGTGCAAGCATGTGTTGAAGAAAAATTAGAATATGCTCCTAATTTTAAAAGAAAGTTAATGTATCCGGCCTATTATATGGCATTTAGGTTAGCAATTAGTAACGTTGATGGAGCATTTGTTGTATCAGAGGAGTTAAAAGAAAACTGTGAAAGAAAACTATTATTAAAGAGAAAACTTAAATATTATAAGGTGAGATGTGGAATTACAAGAGTTTTGAATTTGGAGGAAGTTGAAATTAATAGAGAGAAAATGAGAAAGGATTATTCTATTAATAATAAGGATGTAGTGTTTGTTTATAGCGGTTATCGTATGGCATGGCAAAAGATTGATGAAATAATCAAAGATTTTCAAAAATATGACAAAATGATTGACAATAGTTACTTTATGTTTTTTTGCAATACAGATGAGGCTTTTGAACAACAGTTAGATCGGGCATTTCCTCGAAAAAATTATTTTGTAGGGCTTTTGAAAAAAGATGAATATGAAAAGACTTTATGTGGATGTGATGTAGGATATATTTTACGTGATTATAAAGAAACTAATAAAGTTGCTTTTCCAAATAAATTTTCGGATTATTTGTCTGCTGGTTTGCTTATTGGGATGAATAAAGCTTTGCCTGAGCCTATGCGAGTGCTAAGAGATAATAAAATTCCATATTTAGATACTGATAATTTAATAGAGGAAAATGTTCAAATAGTAGAACAGTATTTAAAACATAGAGGAGCGTATTTGCGATTAGTACTTTCTGCCTGTGAAAAAGAATTGTTATATTCAAGTCAGATAAAGAAAACAAAAATATGAGATAAAACGAGGTGTAATATGAAAATATTTTCATTATATTTGCCACAGTTTCATGAAATTCCCGAAAATAATGAGTGGTGGGGAGATGGATTTACAGAGTGGATTAATGTAAAAAAAGCGCAACCTTTGTTTAAAGGGCATTTACAACCTAAGCATCCACTTAATAACAATTACTACGATTTAATGAGCAAAAAAACAGTGGAGTGGCAGACCTCACTTATGCATAAATATGGTATTTATGGAATGATTTATTATCATTATTACTTTTGCGGAAGAATGCTCTTGGAAAAGCCTGCTGAAAATTTACTTAGATGGAAAGAAATTGATCAACCATTCTTTTTTTGTTGGGCTAATCATACTTGGAATAGATCGTGGAAGGGATCTAAGGAGGTATTATTAGAACAAACATATGGGGATGAGACGGATTGGAAAAGGCATTTTGATTATTTACTTCCATTTTTTAAAGATGATCGATATGAAAAGAAAAATAATAAGCCGTTGTTTATGATATATGATTGCTCTTTTGAAGAAAAGAAAAAAATGGTTTCCTGCTTTGATAAATGGTGTATTGAAAATGGATTTGATGGGATATATATTATTGAAGAATGTATGGCTGTAGAAAATGGTAAGTATAAAAAATTTGTAGAAGAGAAATCCGGTAGTACACAAAGCTTTTACCTTACAGAACCCCAAGTTGGGCGACGCCTATATTTAAATAGTAAAACAAAGATTTCGGATCTTATTATAAGAACAAAAAAGAAACTTAACCAAAAGGGGATTATAAAGTGGCTTCAAAAATATGATGCCAATAAAATATATAAGGAATTAATAAAGAATGAACCACAATCTGATAATATAATTCATGGGTTCTTTTTTGAGTGGGATAATACGCCGAGACACAGTAACAGAGGATTTATTATTACTCCAGTACAAAAGGAAATATTTTTTGCATATATGGATCATATAAAAAATTCAGAGTATGCGATATTAAATGCTTGGAATGAATGGGCAGAAGGTATGATGGTAGAGCCAACTGAAGAGTTGGGCTATAAATACTTGGAATGGATTAAGGAATGGACAGATAAAAATGTCTAAATTATGCGAAGGAGAATAGAAAATAATTATGAAGAAAAAAATAATGCTAGTATTTGGTACAAGACCAGAAGCTATAAAAATGTGCCCATTGGTTAACGAATTAAAAAGGCGTGACTCATTAGAAACTATTGTATGTGTAACAGGTCAACATAGACAAATGTTAGATCAGGTGCTTAATACTTTTGATGTTATTCCTGATTATGACCTTTCGATTATGAAGCAAGGGCAGACTTTATTTGATATTACAACAGGAATTCTTGAAAAAATTAAAGCTGTGCTTGAAGAAGTAAAGCCAGATGTTGTACTTGTACATGGTGATACGTCTACAACATTTGTTACCGCTTTGGCTTGCTTTTATTTGCAAATTACGGTTGGGCATGTTGAGGCTGGTCTTCGTACTTATAATATTTATTCTCCGTATCCAGAAGAATTTAACCGTCAGGCGGTAGGCATTATTTCTCAGTATAACTTTGCACCTACACAAATGGCAGCGGATAACCTTATTAAAGAAGGGAAAGATCCGTCTAAGATTTTTATTACAGGTAATACAGTTATTGATGCAATGCAGCATACTGTTAAAGAAGACTATACTCATCCGGAACTTGACTGGGTTGGTGACAGTAAAATGATTTTTATTACAGCCCATAGAAGGGAAAATCTTGGAGAGCCTATGCATAATATGTTCCGTGCAATCCGCCGTGTGCTGGATGAACATCCAGAATGCAAGGCGATTTATCCGATTCATATGAACCCAGTAGTGAGAAAAGCAGCAGATGAAGAATTGGGCGGATGTGATCGTATCCATATTATTGAGCCAATTGAAGTGTTCGATTGTCATAATTTTGAAGCAAGATGTCATTTATGTTTAACAGATTCGGGTGGAATTCAGGAAGAGGTACCTTCTTATGGCCGTCCAGTTCTTGTAATGAGAGATACAACTGAGAGGCCAGAAGGTGTAAAAGCGGGAACGCTTAGACTTGTAGGAACAGATGAAGAAGTTATTTATAACAACTTTAAAGAGCTTCTTGAAAATCAGGATGCTTATAATACAATGGCAAGAGCTTGTAACCCGTATGGAGACGGACAAGCATGTAAACGTATTGCAGATATTCTTGAAGGGAAAGAGTATCAACCTTGGGTTGCCGAGTAAATCATTTATAAGATACATTTTTTCTTGAAAGAGAAAATAAAAGGGATAACGAATAAGGCTGACTGGTATTCAGAAATGAATAGATTGAGTAATTGAATACCGGTCAGCAGTTTATTTTAACTAGTCTTTTCATTGGAATTCAATGGAAAAGCCGAGTGAATTTGCCTAGAATTTTTTGAGAGTATAAGCTGTGAAAGAAGTTTTTTACATAATTCAAATATAATGCGAACTGAGAATACTTTGTTTTTTGCAAGTTGATTATATAACAGAAAATCTAGATTTACAGAATAATTGGTAGAGGGCGTATGACAAGAGGAAAATATAAATGGAAGATAAGCTCTCAGAATTAGTGCAGAAATTTCGAGTGGCGATTGAAAATGCAAAAAGAGATCATATATTTGATAATGATTTTTGTTTTAATCATTTTCCACGTGGCTGTTGTGGACCAACAAGTGATATGCTTGCCGAATATCTTTGCAAAAATGGTTATGATACAATTCGGGTTTGCGGATGGTGTGGAGATCAGTCGCATGCGTGGTTGGTTTTAAAGGATGAGAAAGTTCGAGAACCACAAAAACATTATTTTGTTGCGCCGGATAAAATTAAAGATATATTAAGTTTGTATAGCGGTCGGAGCTGTATGGAACCAGTTGATATAACGCATTATGAAGCAACAGATATTGAATGGGGATTAATAATCGATATTACTGCAGATCAGTTCCCAGAGATGCTAAATATGCCTATTTACATTGGTTTTATGGATGATTTTCATAAGAAATTTGAATTTGATCAAGCATATGATTATTCAGGACTAAGAGATAGGAGATTAGAGTTCCTTTATGAACAGATATGTTCTTATATTGAAAAGTAGTGCCGCGTAAAGGATCTTGTGTAGTTTTTATTTTCGTATTACTCTAATGATTAAGAATAGTGAACAGGATTACGAAAGTTTGAATGGTAGAAGGAGCAAAGTAGGTTGGATATTTTTCAGATCGTAAATATGTATAATCCGATATGGTCAGAAAAGGAAACAATAGTAATCTCAATTGTACTTTTACTTGGCTTCTTCTGTATGGTATTTTTATATTGGAAAGGATTAATCCGTTTACGACAGGGGATTGCCGGTATGTTGTTGCTGATATATTTGCTCACAGTGTTCGGTTCAACCGTATTTACCCGAATGCCGGGAGAGCGAAAATATCAGCTGGAAATATTCTGGTCATGGAAGGAGATTTTAAATCCAATTGGAAGGACGAGTGCATTATCGCCGGAAGGGCTTTTTATAGAAAATATTCTGAATATGATTTTACTATTCCCGGCGGGAATTTTGTTTCCAATTACATGGAATCGGAAAGTGCGCTGGTGGAAAGGTCTGGTGTTTGGTATAATAGTTTCGACAGGCATTGAACTGCTGCAGTTAATCCTATGCAGAGGATTATTTGAATTTGACGATATTATTCATAATGGATTTGGATGTATGGTGGGGACAGTAGTAGGAAATAAGGTTTTGCAATTGATGAAAAATTAATTAATACAAGCGCAAAAAGGAGAAAAGTTATGAAAGGAATCATTCTCGCAGGCGGCTCAGGCACTCGCCTGTATCCATTAACCAAAGTGACGAGCAAGCAGCTCTTGCCGATCTATGACAAACCGATGATTTATTATCCAATGTCTGTTTTGATGAACGCAGGTATCCGGGACATTTTGATTATTTCCACACCGCAGGATACGCCACGGTTTGAGAATCTGCTTGGGGACGGGCATCAGTTTGGAGTGAATCTGACGTATGCGGTTCAGCCGTCACCGGATGGACTGGCACAGGCTTTTATCATTGGTGCTGACTTTATTGGTGAGGATTCTGTGGCGATGGTGCTTGGTGACAATATTTTTACCGGTCATGGTTTAAAGCAGCGTTTGCAGGATGCTGTTCAGAATGCGGAAACTGGTAAAGGTGCAACGGTATTTGGCTATTATGTAGACGATCCGGAGCGTTTTGGCATTGTGGAGTTTGACAAAAATGGCAAGGCAGTTTCGATCGAGGAAAAACCGGAACATCCGAAGAGCAATTATTGCGTGACAGGTCTGTATTTTTATGATAACCGTGTGGTTGAGTTTGCAAAGAATCTGAAGCCATCCGCCCGCGGAGAACTTGAAATTACGGATCTGAATCGTCTTTATCTGGAAGATGGTTCGCTGAATGTAGAACTTCTGGGTCAGGGATTTACCTGGCTTGATACCGGCACACATGAAAGTCTTGTCGATGCCACCAATTTTGTTAAGACGGTGGAGCAGCATCAGCATCGTAAGATAGCATGCCTTGAGGAGATTGCTTATCTGAATGGCTGGATCAGTAAAGACGATCTGATGGAAGTATATGAGGTCATGAAGAAGAATCAGTATGGCCAGTATTTGAAAGATGTCATGGATGGAAAATATCAGGAGCATCTGTATTAACGGAGAAAACAGAACACGGATAAAGGAGACAAAGGACATGAATATTATTGTTACTGGTGGTGCAGGTTTTATTGGAAGTAATTTTATTTTTCATATGCTGAAGAAGTATCCGGATTACCGGATCGTCTGCCTGGACAAGCTGACGTATGCGGGGAATCTGTCTACGCTGGAACCGGTTATGGACAATCCGAACTTTCGTTTTGTAAAAGCGGATATTTGTGACCGTGAGGCGGTAAATAAGCTTTTTGAGGAAGAGCATCCGGATATTGTGGTGAATTTTGCAGCGGAGTCACATGTCGACCGTTCCATTGAAGACCCGGGTATCTTCCTTCAGACAAATATTATTGGAACGGCGACTTTGATGGATGCATGCCGCAAGTATGGCATCAAACGTTATCATCAAGTTTCTACGGATGAGGTATATGGTGACCTGCCATTGGATCGCCCGGATCTGTTCTTCACGGAAGAAACGCCGATTCATACGAGCTCTCCGTACAGTAGTTCTAAAGCAGCTGCGGATCTTCTGGTTCTGGCTTATCATCGTACATATGGTCTGCCGGTCTCTATCAGCCGCTGCTCAAACAACTATGGTCCGTATCATTTCCCGGAGAAGCTGATCCCGCTGATGATTGCCAATGCACTGGCTGATAAACCGCTTCCGGTATATGGAGAAGGCCTGAATGTTCGTGACTGGCTGTATGTGGAGGATCACTGCAAAGCAATTGATCTGATCATTCATAAAGGACGTGTTGGCGAAGTTTACAATGTCGGCGGCCACAACGAAAAGCAGAATATTGAGATTGTAAAGATTATCTGTAAGGAACTGGGCAAGCCGGAAAGCCTGATTACACATGTCGGCGACCGCAAGGGGCATGATATGCGCTATGCAATTGATCCGACAAAGATTCACAATGAGCTTGGCTGGCTGCCGGAGACTAAATTTGAGGATGGCATCAAGAAGACTATTCAGTGGTATCTCGACAATCGCAAATGGTGGGAAACGATCATCAGCGGCGAGTACCAGAATTATTATGAGAAGATGTACAGCAATCGCTAAGAGGCAGTGGAGGAATTGATATGAAGTTTTTTGTGACAGGTGTGGGTGGACAGCTTGGCCACGATGTGATGAATGAGCTGCTGAAACGTGGCCATGAGGGCATTGGCTCTGATATTCAGGAAAATTACAGTGGTGTAGCAGATGATTCTGCAGTGACAAAAGCGCCTTATATTGCGCTTGATATCACGGACAAGACAGCGGTAGAGAAAGTAATCACGGATGTGAACCCTGATGCGGTGATCCACTGTGCAGCATGGACTGCTGTGGATATGGCCGAGGATGATGACAAGGTGGCAAAGGTTCGTGCTATTAATGCAGGGGGTACGCAGAATATTGCAGATATCTGCAAAAAGCTGAATTGTAAGATGACCTATATCAGTACGGATTATGTTTTTGATGGTCAGGGTACAGAGCCGTGGCAGCCGGATTGTAAGGACTACAAGCCGCTGAACGTGTATGGCCAGACGAAACTGGAAGGCGAACTGGCAGTCAGCCAGACGTTGGAAAAGTATTTTATTGTTCGCATTGCCTGGGTTTTTGGCCTGAACGGCAAAAATTTCATCAAAACGATGCTGAATGTTGGAAAAACGCATGATACGGTTCGTGTAGTAAATGATCAGATCGGCACACCGACGTATACATATGATCTGGCACGCCTTTTGATTGATATGAACAAGACGGAAAAATATGGTTATTATCATGCGACGAACGAGGGCGGTTATATCAGCTGGTACGATTTCACAAAAGAGATCTACCGCCAGGCTGGTTATACGACAACCGTACTCCCGGTAACGACAGAAGAATATGGCCTGAGTAAAGCCGCCCGTCCATTTAACAGCCGTTTGGACAAGAGCAAGCTTCTGGAAGCAGGCTTTACTCCGCTTCCAACCTGGCAGGATGCACTGAGCCGTTATCTGAAAGAAATTGAACAGTAGCAGGAGATAAATAAAATGGGACAGATTAAAGTTGAAAAAAATGTAAACGGCATCGAAGGGCTTTGTGTCATCGAACCGGCCGTTCATGGCGATGCACGTGGCTATTTTATGGAAACCTATAATGAAAGGGATATGAAAGAGGCGGGCATTGATGTTCGCTTTGTGCAGGACAATCAGTCCATGTCGACGAAAGGTGTGCTGCGCGGTCTGCATTTTCAGAAGCAGTATCCGCAGTGCAAGCTGGTTCGCGCCGTGCGTGGCACAGTATTTGATGTGGCTGTTGACCTCCGGGCAAACTCAGAAACCTACGGAAAGTGGTACGGAGTGATTCTGTCTGCAGAAAATAAAAAGCAGTTCCTTATTCCGGAAGGCTTCGCGCATGGTTTTCTGGTTCTGAGCGATGAAGCAGAATTTTGTTACAAAGTGACCGACTTCTGGCATCCGAACGACGAAGGCGGAATGGCCTGGAACGACCCGGAAATCGGCATCGAATGGCCGGAAGTAGAAGGCGAATACAAAGGCAGCGCGAGCGCGGAAGGATACACACTGAAAGACGGCACGACACTGAACCTGAGTGATAAAGATCAGGAGTGGCTGGGGCTGAAGGATACATTTACTTTTTAAATGAATTAAGCTGCAAAGCAGATTGCGAATATCTGCTTTGGCAGTGTTAGTTTTATGAGATTAGAGGTCTGAAATCTGCACGGAGAAGATGCGGGTTTTGGACCTCGGTTGGTATAATGAGGAATGTCGAAAGATGTCGAAAAAGAGAAGATTTTTAAATAAAAATAATTGATTATATGTGGAGGGTGTTGTTGACTTCTTAAATTAACTCTATCATGATCTTCTTGCATGTCTCTGGAATGATCTGTATACTGTCAGTAGTCTACAGAAAGAAAAAGATCCCAGAGCAC
>CABJAW010000008.1 GCA_902363665.1 Lachnospiraceae bacterium
GTTCATAAACCTGTTTGCACAAATCATCAACAAAATCTTCATGTTCTTTCAAGACAATTAATTTATCTGGAACAACGCTAATAATAATATACTCTTGACGATGATCAGGCAAATGATATGTAAAAGCCCATTCCTTTTGAAATGAAACAGAAGCAACTTTAAGCGCCTCCACCACCTCATCTTTATGCTCATAATCACTCATCTTTGCTGTTGCTATCAATAAATCCTTATACTGCTGTTCTGTCATAACATCCCCCTATAGCTTTATATATATCGCAATGCTATGAGCAATTTCTTTATCACTACTCATTATTGTGTCATTTCCTAACAAAATTCGATTTCTACCACTAATGATATCATATTTTTTATTTATAATCTAGGTCTTGTATCCACTCTCCGATCTCTTTTGGTGTGCTTTTGCAAAAATCCTGAATCCACATCTCATGGAGTTTAACTTCTGATTCTGTACTATCTATGTTTCCAACACGCCCACCTGTTTCCTGAAGTGCTTCCAGGCAATCCCATTCCTTTTGGAAGTCCCCAGCAAATTCCATCCATACTTTTATATGATATTCCTTAAAACCTAAATGGTAAATCAAGTAGGTCAACCTGTCAAAATCAACTAACGGCATTTTTTCTTTTTTCAGCAATAACCTTTTATCATGCTCGCTGCATAAATATAAAAATGCAAGCTGTTCTATTTTTGCCTGCTCCATATATTTCTCCCTTCTCTTCTGTCTTTGTCTCACTTTTACAACCGATTCTACCTTGTCCAATCGTTAAAATCAATACAGATGGTGCAAAAAGTGAGACAAACCATCTTTTTACCAGAGAGGAAGAGATTTAAGATGCCAAAGCCAAGGACACAGTCTGGTGAGAAGAATCTGATTAGCCAGCGATTGATTGAACTTCGCAAGACCCACAATATGTCTCAGCGTGATCTTGCCTATAAACTCCAGTTAGCTGGTTACGATATGGATAAAAATGTAATCACCAGAATCGAAACAAACAAGCGTTATGTCACTGATCTTGAATTAAAAGCCATTGCTGAAATCTTTCAGGTTTCATACATATTTCTCATTGATGGCAAAGATGAATAGAAGTGACAAATGGGGAAGTGTCTTTCGTGCTTCCCCATTTTATCCGTCTCTTTTACAGATTCAGTAATTCCAGGATTTTCTGCATACCAGCCTGATACAAGGATTCCGCATATAGAATCCATCTCTCATTTACTTTCGTAACGTATGCATCTATCATTTTTCGTTTTTCTTTTTCAAGTCCCATTGCCTGAACCTGATCTTCATATTTTGATATTTTTTCGAGCATTTTCTGGTACACTGCATTTTCTTTCAGTTCATTTTCTACCTCATCAATCCAGGTATCCATTAGCAGTTCCAGTAATTTCTTTGTATCACTTTCGTCCTTTCCTGACACTGCTTTTTTGATTTTTCCAAGCATGGCACCATACGAAATCATCTGTGCCTGTCCCATATAGAAATGATATTCTTCTTCTATCATTTCCTTTCCGTTCTCCAGTTGGAAATATTGGTGCAGTGCCTGATGTTCGTCTGCTGTCAGACTGATTGACTGAGCCGCTTCCATAAATGTTTCTATCACTGGATACTTCTCTATAAGTTCCAGTATTTTCTTTTGCAGTCTCTGGTATTCCGCATTATGCTTTTTCAGATAGATACATACCTGTTCTCCTATCCGTATCCCCAGACATTGCTCGTTCCAGATGATATCTGGCTGTACTGACATATCGTTTTCTCCTTTCTGTGTCGTTTCCCTGTTCCAAGCACAAGACTATACCACACTTCCGGGAGAAAGCTATTCAGCAGATCTGCTAAAATGACCGGGCGGATACTGTGCAACCTATCCTTTCTTTATAATAAAAAAAGGCATGGAAGAATCTTATTCTTTCATACCTACTACTTATTTCTATATTCAACTGAATACACATTCTTTTCCATTATCTGTGTATCATGTACCTATTTTCCTCTAAAAGCAAACTGTATACACTCCATACACGCCTACCATCTATACCTCATTTTACATCGAGAATAATGATCCTTGCATTGAAGGATAAACACTTTGCAATCTCAAGCAACTGCTTAAAACCAACGCTTAAATCGCTCACTTTCGATTTCGGATCTATATCCAGGTGTACTTTATCCAGCCATTTTTTTGCATCCGCATACATTTTCTTTTTGTCGATACAATGTTTTCTATCTACTGGTTCTCTTCCCAGAAAAATATTTTCCGCAATATCCATATTGTCCAGAAGATTAAACTCCTGAAACACCATGCTAATACCTAAATGCTGTGCCTGAAGTGGTGTCTTTATTTCTACTTCCTTCAGACTTCCATCCTCACTTGCCAGTTTTATCGTGCCGCTGTCTTTGCTGTAAACACCCGTCAGGATTTTCATAAGAGTGGATTTTCCCGCACCATTCTCTCCCATAAGAGCATGCAGCTCTCCTTCTCTTAAGTCAAGATGTACATCATTCAGCGCTTTAATTCCGGCAAACGATTTCACAATATTATCCATCTCAACAATCGTTCTATTCACTTTTTCTACCTCACTTCAGAGAAGAGTGGTGCTGATCATCCTTTTTATGATCCGTATCTCTGTGAAAAAGAGATACGGATCACATCAATTTCTATGACAGCCTCTTCCTTATTTTCAGATTGCCGCATGTCACGCGGTCATCCACAACTGATTTTTATTTCTGTTTTCGCCATGGACGCCCCCGCTTTATTCATTGTAAGCAGCTTCACGCTCAATATAGTAATCGATATTATCTGCCGTCATGTATTCGCAGTCAAGCTGGATGACCGGATCTACCTCCTCGCCATTGTAAACCTTGATTGCATCCTGTACAGACATATATCCCATCTGATAAGGATTCTGTGCTACGCCGTATGCGATGTAGCCGTCCTTGATTCCGTTCATGACATCTTCCGTAGAGTCAACGCCTGTTACGATGATTCCCTGATCAGAAAGTCCTGCAGACTGAATCGCACTTGCAATACCCATTGCCGAGTTCTCATTGATGCCTACAAATGCCTGGATATCAGAGTGTGCCTGAAGTACCGTCTCTGCTGCTTCCAGTGCATCGGTTCTCTCGATTGCGCCGAGCTGCTCTGCTACGATTTCGATGCCCGTATTGTCCTTGATGTAGCCTTCAAAACCCGCCTGTCTGTCCTTCAGAGAAGAGACAGATGGCTCAACCAGGATTGCGATCTTTCCTTCTCCTCCAAGCTCCTCATCCAGTTTCTGTGCGAGCAATTCTCCGATTTTCTTGTTGTCAGATGCGACATGGTAGGTCGGCTCTGCACCGGAAATACTAATGTCCATGGAAAATACGCTTACGCCTGCATTGATTGCATCCTGCACTGCCACGGAAACCCCTTCAGAATCATATGGATTTACCAGAAGGGAGGTAATGCCACTTGTGGTCAGATTCTCAATCTGCGTCACCTGCTTTTCAAGAGAGCTATCTGCAGACTGAATGGAGATCTTCTCAATGCCATAATCTGCGCATGCATCCTCAATACCCTTCTGCATTGCCTTGAAGAACGGATGCACGTTCTGTCCGAAAGAAACGCCAATTGACATGCCGTCTACTTTATATGCAGACATATCTTCGTCTTTATATGCGTCCGTATTTTCTGCTGCTGCCTCGGTTGCTGCTTCTGTTGCTTCCTCTGCATATGCCATTCCTGAAATCATACTAACTGCAAGTGCTGCACTCATAGCTGCTGCGATCATTTTTTTCATTGTAAAGCCCCCGCTTTCTTATATAGTCTGTATTTTATATTCCGGTTCTGCGTCATACCGCACAGGACCTTCTGTTTTCCTTCTTTCTTCTCAGTCGTTGCTTCTCAATCGATCAGTTTTTTATCAATATTTCTCGGTGCAAGTGCGATCTTGCCAAGGATTGCATACTGGGATGCATGGCCTGCTGCCGGAATATTTCCCGGTACGTGATGCATTGTCGAGTAAGCGATCGTTGCAAACTTCACTGCCTCTTTGTATGCCGGCGGGATTCCGATATCATCGGAGGTTGTCAACTTGATATTCTGCGGAATCCTCTTCTGGATCTCTCGCATGATCGTAGGATTTCTCACTCCGCCACCACTTGCATACAGATACTTAGTCTGATCAATCAGCTCCTTCGGAATATTGTCAACCATCGATCTTGCTACTGCTGCACCGGTAAATGCATCTGCAGTTGCGATGATATCTTCCTTCGGCAGGTAGCTGAATTTTGCAAGTACGCTGTCGATGTACTCCGGGCTGTAGTCTGCAATCCATCCCGATCTCGGAACCGGACGGTCGAAGAACGGATGATGCATGAAGAAATCAAGAAGTCCTTCGTCCACCTTTCCACTTGCACCGATCTCACCGTCTTTATCGTAATCCTTTCCATACAGCTTCTTTGTCATGTAGTTGGAAATTACGTTACCCGGACCGGTATCGAAGCCGAACATCTGTCTTCTGTCCTTGCATGCCAGATGCAGGTTTGCGATACCGCCGATGTTTAATGTCATTGCCGGATGATCTTCCTTACGGAAAAGAATGAAATCCAAATACGGCATCAGCGGAGCTGCACTTCCACCGAATGTGTGGTCAGCTGCACGGAAATGAGTCACTGTATCAATGTTTAACAGATTCGCAATAACGGAGGTATTTCCCATCTGAAGACCTGCCGGATATGCCTTTGACAACCATCTTCCTACCCAGTCATCTTTCTGTTCGTCAGTCATCTCTTCGATTGCTTTGTGATCCGGCTGTTCCTGATAGATCGTCTGTGTATCAAGACCGAGTACATAAATATCCTCTGACTTGATGTTGTTCTCCTGCATGAATTGTCTTGCTTTTGATGCAAATACTGCACCACACAGATAGTCCAGTCTGTTCAGTCCAATCATATCTACCTTATTGACAAAGGAATCACGTACGATAGAAGCGACCTCTTCCGGCCATTCATAAGAACCTCCTGCGATAAATTTTGGAGCGGTCGGAAATCCGTCCTCATCCATGTTGATCTCACACAGAACAACGTCAATACCATCGAACGAGGAACCGCTGTTCATACCTAAAACAAGTGCCATAGAAATTATCCTCCTTTAATTTTCTTATGTAATTCTCACTATTTTGTGAGAACGTTTTCTTTAGTTGAAATCATACTACAACATTAATTTTCTGTCAACATCTTTCTGTATAATCGTGTTTTTTACTATTTTCTGATGTATTTTTTTGTCGAATCTGAACAAAGACCGAATTTGTCCCATATTAAATCGCCTTCACGTAACCGTTTTATGATACTATTTTCTAAAAATAAAGCGAACGTTTTCACATATCTGATTAAAGGAGCATCCATACGCCATTTTTTAACTGCTCTGTTTCCTCACCTATATCAAAAAAACAATTTATGCTGCTCCATCATACAGGAAATCCTCTTCCTGCTTATTGATTCCGTAATTGAAGCAGGTGAGTGTCTGATCTGCTTAAGCAGACAGTTTACCTGCATTGGCAAAAAAAGAACGCTGCTCCTTCTTCTGGCAACGTTCTCTTTGTTCTTTTTATTCTTTTTGTTTTCAGTACGTTTTATTAATCCGGCATGACTCTCTTTTCACAAGTGTCTGGTTCAGTGTAATTGTCAGCTCCTCCGGATGCGGCTCCTCCGCCTCGATTTGCTCGATCAGACTCGCCGCCGCAAGCTCACCCATCTTCCTGCACGGCTGCCGCACAGATGTCATCTTCATGTAAATATTGTGTTCCTCATCGTCCCAGGTCACAACTGAGATCTGATCCGGAAAACTCATTTTCCTCTCATCAAGTACATTCAGAAACTCTCCGACGATCGAGTTGTTGAGCACGATAACTGCCGTAATCCGGTGATAATCCAGCAAAATATCGATCCGTTTCTTTGTCTCTGCTGCTTTCTGCCAGTCAACTGTGATGCACATTCCGTCATGGCTGATTCCCGCTTCACGCAGTGCTGCCCGGTAACCCTCTTCTCGCTCACGAACTGTATTGGAAACCGCTTTTTCCTTCTCTGAACCAATTGTCGCAATCCCATCATGGCCAAGCCCGATCAGATACTTCGTCACTGTATATGCCATCGCATAATTATCCGTGAGAACGGAGGTAAATGGGAAGCCATTGATTTTCCGGTCAAACGTCACAATTGGAAATTTTTCAAATACCGTCTTCACGTATTTTGTCGGTATCTCTTTTCGATCGGTAAACGTCGATGCAAGCAAAATTCCATCCACCTGTTTGGAAGCCAGCATTTCCAAGCATTCCAGTTCCAGTTCACGCTTCTCGTTTGAATTACAGATCAGAACTGCATAGCCTTTTTCCCGTGCCTTCTGCTCAATCGCTGCTACGATCGCGCCAAAAAAGTTGTTCTGGATATCAGCCACCACCACAGCGATCGTCTTTGTACTATGGCTTCGCATGCTTTGCGCCAGCTTGTTCGGAATATAATGCAGCTCCTCCGCTGCCGCGAGCACCTTCTGTTTCGTCTCATCTGATATTTTTCCATAGTTTCCGAGCGCCCGCCCTGCAGATGCCACAGAAACGCCTGCTCTTTTTGCTACATCCTTGATTGTTGCCTGATTTTCTCTCCCCATAATCCCGCCTGTTTATCTCTTTGTTTTTTCTTTCATTTTTGCGCTGCTGTGGCGTGCCATATCCTGCTTTTCTACTCATTCTCTTCTTAACCAAATCGCAAATCAGATTGTAAATGTCCAAATTGACTGACCTGACAGAGCACTGATATTCTTTTATATCGCATCACCACAGTACAAGTTTTGTTGCTTTTTCCTATTATACGCAGAAAATCAGGCGTTTTGCAACTCTTCTGTTTCAGTTTGTATAAAAAAGAATCCCATTTCAGGAACTTTTTTTGCTTCACTAACTGAATTTTTCCATGAAAAACGGCAGATGACCACTCTGCCGTCTGCCGCAGTATATGTTTTTCTTTTTATTCCTCTCCGAGGTAATATCTTCCGTATGCATCCGCTGCCTTGAGCGCTGCAGCCACGGTTTCCGGCGTTACCTCAAACGGCATGTTGTGAAGTGTATCGTTCTCTGCGCATGCTGCTTTCGCCACTTCCATGATCTGCTCGTCTGTGATATGTTCTGCCCCAAGCTCTTTCCAGGTAACCGGAAGGCCCACCTCGATACAGAAATCAATGACCTCTTCCAGTTCTTCCTGTGGAACATTTTCCAGTACCAGCTGTGTGATCGTACCAAACGCTACCTTTTCACCGTGGTACATATGGTGGCACTCCTCCAGAACGGTCATGCCGTTGTGGATTGCGTGTGCACCTGCAAGTCCTGCACTCTCAAAGCCGATTCCGGACAGCAGTGTATTTGCCTCGATGACCTTCTCCACAGCCTCGGTACACGCACCTGCCTCCAGCGCGATTTTTGCCTTTATGCCCTCCTCCATCAGAGTATCAAAGCAGAGCTTTGCCAGTGCCATCGCTGCGCCGGTTGTTTTTCCGCCTGCACAGGAGGTAGCACCGCTGCGCTTGCACGCTCTCGCCTCAAAGTAGGTCGCAAGTGCGTCGCCCATTCCTGCAACAGTAAGGCGAACCGGGGATTTCGTGATGATATCGGTATCCATCAATACCACATTCGGGTTTGCCGGAAGGAACAGATACTCCTCGAAAACACCCTCATCGGTATAGATAACTGAAAGTGCACTGCACGGTGCATCGGTCGACGCAATCGTAGGGCAGATGAGTACCGGTGTCTTCTGATAATGTGCTACCGCCTTTGCCGTATCAAAAATCTTACCTCCGCCAATGCCGATGACAAGATCGCACTCTTTTTCTTTCATGATTTCAATCAGACGGTTGATCTCATTTTTACTGCATTCGCCGTTAAAATAGTCAAACTCTGCGCTGCACTCGCTCTGTTTAAAGCTCTCCTCAAGCTCTGCACCGATCCGCTTATAGCCACCCTTACTGATGAGAATCAGTGCCTTTTTTCCGTATGCCTGTGCGTAAGTTCCGAGTTTTTTCATTTCTCCCGCTCCCTGAATATATTTGGACGGGCTGATCAATATTCTTGCCATTACTATCTCCTTTCATACACTGCTGCCATCCATCCCAAATACCTCCCGTTTGTTCCGGACGATTTTTCCAGGTTGTGTATCCGCAGCACAACAAGCTGAAAGCAGGTCTCTATATTGTTATTTTTTTAACGTGTACAGTTTAACACATCACTTTCTTTCTGTCCAGAAGGGTAATCTGGATTTATTTTCAGTTAATGAAGCTGTAGATTTTCGTTTATCAAACTATATTTTCTGTGCTTTCAGTGCCCGCAGCAAAAAAACGAATACAGAAAACACTTTTTGCTTTCCGCATTCGTTTCCAATATACATTACAGTTCAAACGTCTCCATATCATCCGGAATAAACAGATTTCCCTGATATACCGCACTGCCCTCCCGGCCGTACAGTTCCTTCCGCTGCGTAATCGTATCATCCTCGGTATGATACAGAAGCAGATTTTTTACGTGCAGACGCTCGGCCAACTCACAGGCATCTTTTACCGTCGAATGATGTTTTTCATATGGCTGATATTTGTCTGCCTGCGAATAAAGGCAGAATGCTTCATGCAGCAGCCAGGTGCTGTCTTTTACGTACGCTTCGTCCGCCTCGTTGTACGGCTCATCACCGCAGCAGGTCAGCTTTTCTCCGTTTCCAAGCTGCATCGTAAATCCAAATTGCTTTGCCTTTGTCGAGTGAATATCGAAAAACGTCGTTTCACGCCCAAGAATTTCTTTTTTCTCTCCATCCTTCACCTCGATCAGATGCAGCTTTTCGTCCAGAAATCTGGCATGCTTTCCGGGCAGCAACGTCTTCGTCAGATCACGCAGTAAAGTGATCAGCTCGTCGTGCGCGTACAGCGTCACATCATGTGTGATCGCGCCCTTCGTCATCTTCTGACAGATCATCCGCATCACCCACAGGATTCCGAAAAGATGATCCATGTGCTTGTGTGTCACAAAGATCGTGCGGATATCATTTAAAGAAACACCGGCCTCCTCCAACCGCGAAAGAATCGTATTTCCTCCACCTCCATCCACCAGAAAGCAGTCTTTACCTTCCTGCAGCACAAAGCAGGTGTTGTATATTTTTGTCACGGCAGCGTTTCCGGTGCCAAGAATTGTAAGGTTCATGGTGTGTCCTCCTGTGTGTTATTTCTGATTTTCTGCTTTCAGTATACTTCCAAACCTGACATCCCGCAACCAAAAGCTTTTTATCCCTATCCGCTGCATAAAACAAGATGTTAACTCTGCATCGTCAGCCCACGAGCCTCCGGTCCATCCGCACGCAGGTTGCACTCGCGGAACAGGCGGTCCACCTCGCAGAGGTATTCCGTTACTTTGGAAGCTTTGCGGATCTTTTTTCCGATTTTCTCGCTGTGCTCAAAATTCTGAAGCATGTAGCTCCAAAGTTCTTTCATGTGGAACACGGCGTTGCGGTCCTCACCGAAAATTTCACGGTACTGCGCAAAGATCTCAGCATGAAACTCGCGGAGAAGCTTCTTTTCTGCAGCCAGATCTCGATTGGCAGTGCCTGGCAAATCCATTTCGTTTTGCTGCTTGTTCAACCGCCCGATCAGCCCTGGATCCGCAATCACACCACGTCCAAGCATCACCCGCTCTGTCTGTGGAAACGCTGCATGAAACGCTTCATAATCCCGCGCCGTCAGCAGATTTCCGTTGTAGCAGACCGGTGCATGGCTTACTGCCGAAAGCTGTGCGTAAAGATCCAGATGCGGCTCGCCTTTGTAAAATTCTTCCCGCGTGCGCGGATGGATAATCAGTTCCGATAACGGATACTGATTGTAGATTTCAAGCAGACGAAAGCCCTCCTCCGGGTCTTTCATACCGATTCGTGTTTTAAGAGAAATACACACCTCGTTTTCTGAAAAGATACGGTCTAAAAATTGGTTCAGTTCCTCCGGATATGCAAGAAATCCGGCTCCTTTTTTCCGCGCTGTGACCGTACCGGACGGACATCCGAGATTCAGGTTGACCTCCCGGTAGCCATATGCCTGCAACTCCTGCACCGCCTCATGAAACCGGTCGGCATCGTTTGTCAGGATCTGCGGCACCAGGTTTTTCACGTGATTGTTTTCCGGCAGGATATCCCGCAGCTCTTTTTTGCGCAGCGGATGCTTCTGATCCGGTACAATGAACGGGGTAAAATAGCAATTCGCTCCCGGAAAATATTTTTCCAGTGCGTTTCAGTAAATGTATCCGGTGACACCCTCAAGTGGGGCAACATAAAATTTCATTTTCTTTCTCCTGTTTTTCCTTTTGTTTAACCGAGCCGGGCAAATCTCCTGCATGGTCGCACGAAGCAATAAGCAGCGGAATGAAAACTGCTTGTATCCAGCTCGTGATAAGCTGCGAAGCTGCTGCTCGGTCATGAAATATCACAAGAATGGGGCTGGATTCCTTATGAGTCTATAACTAACGAAGCGGATTACGAATTTCCGCTTTGATCCATGTGTTCTGCATTTCGTATTGTACAAGTATTTACGCTAAAACACAATGACGATTTACGCGATTATTTCCGGGCATACAATGTCATTCTCATTTATAAATGTGTTACAGATTTCTGCTTTCATGCAAAGAGGACCCGCTGATCAATTTCGACCAGCCAGGTCCTCTTTCTTTCGCGAAGCATGGCGTAAGCCCGCCCTGCGTCTGATATTAATTTCTCGAACCAGGAAACTGCGCAACGGACTGTGAATATCCGCTTCGACTTATTTTAGTGATTCCACTGCTGCCTTCTCGATCGGAAGTCCTGCCTTGTAGCGCTCGATAAATGCGTCAAAGCCTGCCACATCCTCTGCCTTCGGCTGCATTTCAAGACCTTCGCTTCCTGCAAATACCTGATCTGCCAAGAACTGATCGAGTGTCTCGCCCTCTTTCTTATTTACCATATAGGAAGCAAGAAGTGCGATACCCCATGCGCCGCCCTCACCTGCGGTCTCCATAACGGATACCGGAGAATTGAGTGCTGCTGCCAGGATGCCCTGTCCCACGCCCTTTGTCTTGAACAGACCGCCGTGTCCGTAAATCTTGTCGATCTTTACATCCTCGTTCTTCAGAAGGATGTCAAAGCCGACCTTCAGTGCGCCAAGTGCTGTAAACAGGTTGACACGCATGAAGTTTGCAAGGTTGAATTTGCTGTCCGGTTTTCTTGCAAAGAGCGGACGGCCCTCGTTGAAGCCTGTGATATGCTCGCCGGAAAAATAGTTGTATGCCAGGAGTCCGCCGCAGTCTGCGTCACCCTCAAGTGCCTTGTTGTAAAGTGTGCCGAACAGCTTGCCCATATCGACTTCCACGCCGAATGCTTCTGCAAACTCTTTGAAAATATTTACCCATGCATTCAGATCGGACGTGCAGTTGTTGCAGTGTACCATTGCTACCTGATGTCCTGCCGGTGTCGTCACGATATCAATTGCATCGTACGGCTTGGAAAGGTCTTTTTCCAGTACGATCATGCCGAATACGGAAGTACCTGCGGACACGTTTCCGGTACGTACTGCTACGCTGTTTGTTGCTGCCATACCGGTGCCTGCATCTCCTTCCGGCGGGCAAACCGGGATGCCTGCCTGCAGCTTGCCGGATACGTCAAGCTTCTTTGCGCCCTCTGCAGTCAGTGTGCCTGCGCTCTCGCCTGCTACCAGTACCTTCGGGAAGATCTCTGAGAGCTTCCAGCCAAAGCCCTTCGGCGCTACGAGCTCATCGAATTTCTTTACCATCTCTGCGTTGTAATCTTTTGTCGCAGTATCGATCGGGAACATACCGGATGCCTCGCCGACACCTGCCACCTTCTCACCGGTCAGCTGCCAGTGAATGTACTCTGCCAGGGTCGATACGAATGCGATATCCTTTACGTGCTCCTCGCCGTTTAAGATTGCCTGATACAGATGTGCGATTGTCCATCTCTGCGGAATGTGGAACTGGAACAGCTCGGTCAGCTCCTCCGATGCCTGCTCTGTGATCGTATTTCTCCAGGTGCGGAACGGTACCATCAGCTCGCCTGCTGCATTGAACGGCATGTAGCCGTGCATCATGGCACTGAAACCGATGCCTGCCAGAGAGGTTACTTCCACTCCATATTTTGCCTTTACATCCTCTGTCATATCACGGTAGCAGTCCTGCAGTCCGTTCCAGATTGCATCCAGACTGTACGTCCAGATTCCGTCTACCAGCTGATTTTCCCACTCGTGGCTTCCTGAAGCGATCGGCGCGTTCGCCTCATCCACCAGTACTGCTTTGATTCGTGTGGAACCAAACTCAATACCAAGTACGGCTTTGCCGCTCTCAATCGTATTTTTTGTTGCTTCTACTCCCATGTTCTGATCCTCCTATCAACTTCACGTGTTTTTTTGCGCTCACGTAAAATCATTATAGCATTCTTTCCTAAACAACGCCACTCATTTTTCCGGAATCTATGCAATTCTGACAATTGACTTGCGTGGTACAATAGTGAAAAAGAGAATCAGGGAAGTGATTTTATTTATGAACAATTACTATATTGCTCATTATTTTAATTTTGAAAATGCCGGCATTTTCATGCTGCTCGCATTTGCCGGTCTGCTCATCGTACTGGCAATCGTACTCGGCGTCGCCCGGATGCAGATGCATTACCATCTCCAGACAGAGGATCTCTCACCGCGCCGTGAGCGTCAGATCCGTTCCTTTCACCTCGCCCGTGAATACAACACGATCGAAAGCTTTTTCGAAATGGTATTCAGCAGCACCTCCATCCTTTTGTTTCTTTCACTCTACTACGTGATCGATGCACGGATTCCGGAAGCCGCTTTCTACTGGCAGAAATATCAGGACTTCTTTCTCCTGCTGTTTCTTCTGTGTTCCGTCGTGTTAAACGGATACCTGGATCGCGCATTTGTGCCGCTGCGCAGGATCTCCCCGGGTCAGAAGGCTTCCGTGCGTCTTGTCTCCTCATTTTACATCGTCCTGATCCTGCTGTATATCAAATTTATTTATCTCGATAACAACTACGATGCACTGATCATGTATTTCGTCACGCTTGCAGTCGGCCGTTTTATTTATTTTGACTTTACATGGAAGGATTTTCTTGGCACGCTGCGCGGTGTGCTGCAAAATCTTCCGCTGCTGATCCTGATGGGCGGCTACTCTGCCTTCGTGTGCTGGTTTGGTTTTCATACCGGTTTTCTTCTGACCTCAAACGGAGTTATTCTAAGTACGCTGCTTGCCCACCTGTTTATGGATGCTTCCATTTTTATCCTCGATAAAACAAAATTGCTGCGGCTGTTTCTCTGACAACCGCAGCAACATTACAATGTTTTCTTTCCCAGCCGCACATCTTCCATCAGATCACTCATTTCATCATTCAAATGATCAAACAGATAATTTTTTCCTTCTGCCCTTTTCTCCGTATACTGCTCACGGATTTCTCTGCGCATTGCTGCGATCTCCTCTTCCAGATCATGTGCCGACATTCTCCGGCCGCCCTGCCCGAGGATGATGACCTGCTCCAGCGCATCGGACGTCGCCACCGTGACATTATACTTTCTTCCGATTGCATGGACCGTTTTTTCAATGTACTGGTCCGCTGTCTCCGCTTCCTTCGTGTAGACTACATAAATATTGTGATACTTCTGTACACTTCCCTGTCCGCCTTCCACGCGATATGCGTCAAAGACGAGAATCAGATTCATTTTTTTGTATCCCTGATAATTACTCAGAATATCCATCAGCTTCGTCCGAGCAGACTCCACATTGACCTTTGCAAGCTCGTTTAATTCTTCCCAGGAAAAAATGATGTTGTAGCCATCGACCAGAAGGTATTCGTCTCGCACCTCCTGCTTTTTCGCAGGTGCCGATGAAGCCGATTCGCTGTAATCCATGCGCCGGCTTTTTTGCCAGCCGCTCTTTTCCCGCTTGATCGGGCCATAGGTGCGGGTAAAGATTTCTTCCAGTTCGTCATTCGTGATCGTCAGATTGGAACGGTCGTAACGGCTTGTCGGCCCGGCCGGTACGTCAGTACGCGGCTCATATTCATTTTCGACTATATCCTGATCATCATCATTCTTTTTCTGTCCAATCACTCCGCTCGTATCCAGATGCGCATACTCCGGCACCAGATCCCAGTCGACCACAAACCCTGCACCGTGTGCACAGAACACAGATCCCGTTGGATTCTCCAAATCCCCCTCTGGATCGTAGCCTCGTGCTTCGATCACTTCCTCCGCATTGTGGCATGGCTGATAGCTGCTGACGCTGCACGTCATCCGTCCTTTTCCCTTTGTATAGGAAATCAGCTCCGTCTGGTAGCCGCGCATTGTTACAACCGGTGCTGTTCCTTTCAAAACTGCATTTTCTCCTTCGATCTCCATCGGCGAAAAGCTGCCGTGCATTTTCTGGATATCCGTCATCGCGCGGCCCGCGCAGTCCAGCGGAAGCTCCAGCCGAAACTCATAGACCGGCTCTAACAGGACATTTTCCGCGCTCCGCAGTCCCTGCCGCAGCGCCCGGTACGTCGCCTGACGGAAATCTCCGCCCTCGGTGTGCTTCTGATGCGCACGCCCGGCGATCAGTGTGATCTTCATATCGGTAATCTCCGATCCGGTCAGTACGCCGATATGCTGTTTTTCCGCCAGATGCGTCAGGATCAGTCTCTGCCAGTTGCGATCCAGCACATCCTCACTGCAGGCCGTCTCAAACTGCAGACCGCTGCCCGGCTCCCCCGGCTCCATCAGAAGATGCACCTCCGCGTAATGGCGCAGCGGTTCAAAATGTCCGATTCCGATCATCGGCTTCACGATCGTCTCCTTGTAGACAATGCTGCCTGCGCCAAATTCCACAGCAATGCCAAACCGTTCGGAAATCATATTTTTCAGGACTTCCGTCTGCACTTCTCCCATCAACTGCGCATAGATCTCTCCCAGCTCCTTGTTCCATGTGATATGCAGCTCCGGCTCTTCCTCCTCAAGCTGAAGAAACTTTCGATACGTCTGATGTACATCACAGTCCTCCGGAATCCGGATCTGATAGGAAAGCACCGGTTCCAGTACCGGAAGATGCACGCCGCATTCCGTTCCGAGTCCTTCTCCTGCCTTCGTATGATTCAGCCCGGTCACCGCACACACCATACCGGCCTGTGCCTCATTTACCGCCCGGAAAGATGATCCGGAACAGACACGGATCTGATTAACCTTTTCCTCCCACGCGTCCTCTCCGTCGCCGCCACGCAGCACTGCTTTTACCTTCAGGCTGCCGCCCGTGATCTTCATATGCGTCAGGCGGTTGCCCTGCTCGTCACGTGAAATCTTGTAGACCCGCGCTGCAAATTCCTCCGGATAGCTTTTCTGCACACTGTATTCACGCAAAGCATCCAGCAGCTCCTGTACACCCTGAAGCTTCAGTGCCGAGCCAAAGTAGCACGGAAAGATCTTCCGCCGTGCGATCATCCGCGCGGCATCTTCCTTTCGGATTTCCCCCGTTTCCAGATACTGCTCCAGAAGTGATTCCTCACAAAGTGCTATTGCCTCTGCCGTCTCACCATCTGAAAGCGGATCGTCGGCCGCTGAAAAATCAATACAGTGCTCGTCCAGCTTTTTCTGCAGCTCCAAAAGCAGACTCGTCCGGTCCGTTCCCTGCTGATCCATCTTGTTGATAAACAGAAACGTCGGAATCTCATATTTTTTCAGCAGCCGCCACAGCGTCTCTACATGACTCTGCACACCATCCGCTCCGCTTATGAGCAGCACCGCATAATCAAGAATCTGCAGTGTCCGCTCCATTTCTGCCGAAAAATCCACATGACCCGGCGTATCGATCAAAGTCATTTCCATATCATCCAGCATTACCTCTGCCTGTTTGGAAAAGATCGTGATGCCGCGTGCACGCTCCATTGCAAAATTATCCAGAAACGCATCCTGATGATCCACGCGCCCGAGCTTCCGTATTCCTCCGGTCAGGTAAAGGATTGCCTCCGCAAGCGTCGTTTTCCCGGCATCGACATGAGCAAGCAGCGCGGTACAGATATGTTTTTGCATCTTATCGCCTTTCTGTGTATTCATAAATTAATCCTCTCAGATTTCATTTTCTTTCACGTTTATTATCCATCCATTTCATGACGCCCGGGGCAAAAGCCCCCGATATCATTCCATTATATTAGCATCCCAGCAGTGTGTCAACGAACCGCACACCAAACAACAAACAGCTGTTGTAAAGCGGACATTCGCAATCCGCTCTGGCGCAAATATTTTTCCATACACACAGACGTACGAATGTGATATACTGTATACCGCAAATAATGGTTTGGCAAACCGCAGAATTGTTATTTTACACATTTGAACACAAAAGGTTATCTTCAAAACGAAAGGTTATTTATGAAAAAATTATGTTCCCTTTTCCTTATGTTTTTTAAAATCGGCGCTTTCACCTTTGGCGGTGGCTACGCAATGATCGCACTTCTGGAAAATGAATTCATCACACGCCGTCACTGGATGACTCAGGAAGAATTTCTTGACATGACGGCAATCGCCGAGTCCACGCCCGGTCCTGTGGCCGTAAACAGCGCCACTTACCTCGGCTACCGCCTTGGCGGTGTGTCAGGTGCGCTCGTATCAACGATTGCTGTCTGTCTTCCGTCCTTTTTGATCATTTATCTGATCTCTCTTTTTTTCGATCAGTTTCTGAACCTCACGATCGTGGGCAAGGCCTTCCGCGGCATTCAGGTATGCGTGATCTATCTGATCTTCTCCGCCGGAATCCGCATGCTGAAAGGTCTGAAACACACCGTATTCAACTACATGATTCTTATTACAGTCATCTGCTCCATGGTGATCTGTACCGTATTCTCGGTGAATTTTTCCTCAATTTTTTATGTGCTGATCTGCGGATGCATCGGTATCGGCGGTTTTCTCATGCAGCGGATTTCACAGAGAAAATAATCAAACCAAACTTATCTGAAGATTCAAAACAGCTATTCTCAATCCACTTTGATCCGGTTCAGGCAAATAGCTGTTTTCTTCATATAATAGCCATTTTTTGACATCAGGAGACCTCAAATGGAAAAACTGATTTTTCTTTTTCTTACTTTTCTTGAGATCGGCGCCGTCTCATTCGGCGGCGGCTATGGCATGATCTCGCTGATCCGCGAAAAGGTTCTGCAATACGGCTGGCTTTCGGAATCAGACTTTCTGAATTTTATCGCAGTATCTGAATCCACACCCGGACCGCTTGCCGTCAATATGGCGACCTTTATCGGCTCTTCGCAGGCCGGTCTCGCCGGTGCGGCCGCCGCCACCTTCGGCGTTGTCCTGCCGTCCTTTGTAATCATTTTGATGATCGCGGCTTTGATCCGCAGCTTCTTAAAATACTCCGGCGTACAGGCCTTTTTATCAGGCGTCCGCCCCTGTGTGGTGGCAATGATTCTCGCCACTGCACTGACGATGGCAGGCAGTACACTGCTTGGTTTTTCTTCTCTTTCCGAAAAAATCAGCCCGGATGTGCGCGGCATCGGATTGTTTGCCTGCCTTCTGCTTCTGCACGGGCTATCCGTAAAAATATGGAAGAAAAAGCCCTCGCCGATTCTGATGATACTGATTTCGGCGGGGCTGGGGATACTGATTTATTAGAGCGTATTTGAACGCAGCGAAGCGGATTGCAAATGTCCGCTTTACAAAGCATTCCCTCGGTCTGCGCTATATTTTGCAGAAAGCATTTTGCAAACATACTCGGAACATTAATACACTCAAAACATTTATAAATGAAGGAGATTTAACATGAAAGAAACCGTTTTATACTACACCCCGCAGCCCACAAAACAGAGCCGCACTTTAAAGGGAATCCTCGTCCGCATGGGGATCCGGATCCGCAACATTTCCCCGCAGCAGGTGAACCAGACCGTCGGAATGCTCGCCGGAGTGCCGGGCTTTGAGGAGAAGACGGATGCCACAGCCGACACACTGGAAGCAAATAAAACCAACGCAGATGCACTGTCAAGCGCAAATCCCGCCGCTGATACAGTTAAAGCTTCTCCCTCGCAGTCCATCCCTGAGGAGGTTCTCGTCCTTCATCAGTTTTCCGAGCAGCGTCTAGACGCTCTGCTCCATGCACTTCGGAAGGCAAATGTGCGCATCGCCCTGAAAGCCATCGTGACCGAGCAGAACTGCGGCTGGACGTTTTATCAGCTGTATGAGGAGATTCGGCAGGAGCATGAGAAGATGCATCAGAACGGAGAACCGAATTAAATCAGATAACAATTAGGAGGTGTATTTATGGGAAGCTATCTCAATCCCGGGAACAAAGGATTTCGGGAAAGTCTGAATTCAGAAATATACGTCGATAAAACCGGTCTGATCGAACGGACAAACGCGCTTCTTGATACCAGAGAAAAGTATATCTGCGTAAGCCGTCCGAGACGCTTCGGAAAATCCATGGCTGCCGACATGCTGGCCGCCTATTATGGGCAGGATACCGATTCGGAAGCGCTGTTTCAAAATCTCTACATTGAAACGTGTCCTTCATTTCGGGAACATCTGAATAAATACAATGTAGTGAAACTGAACATGCAGGATTTTCTGAGTGCCTCACACAGTGTTCAGGACATGCTTGGCCGAATCCAAAAATATGTGATTTTTGATCTGACAGATGCGTATGAAACAATCCGTTACCGCGACGAAACAGATCTTGTACAGGTCATGAAAGATGTTTATGCTGCCACAAAGCATCCTTTCATCATCCTTATTGATGAATGGGACTGTCTGTTTCGTGAATACCAGCAGGATCAGGATGCACAAAAAAAATACCTCGATTTTCTCCGGATGTGGCTGAAAGATAAGGACTATGTTTCCCTCGCTTACATGACCGGAATCCTTCCAATTAAGAAATACGGCACACATTCCGCATTAAATATGTTTTCTGAGTATTCCATGATAAATCCGCGGGAAATGGCAAAATATTTTGGTTTTACAGAAGCAGAAGTGAAAAATCTTTGCGAACGCTATGACCGAAGCTTTGAGGAAACGCGTGCATGGTATGACGGCTATGAAGTGTTGACTGTAGAAAATAATACCCAGCAAGTCTGTGAACTTTACAGCCCGAAGTCTGTCGTCGAAGCCATGAAAAGCGGTATTTTTGATAATTACTGGAACCAGACAGAAACGTATGAAGCATTAAAGGTCTATGTTCAGCTGAATTTTGATGGTTTAAAGGATGCCGTCGTAAAGATGCTTGCCGGCGAACGGATTCCCATTAATACGGGCACTTTCTCCAACGACATGACGACCTTTCAGTGCCGCGACGATGTTCTGACACTCCTGGTGCATCTGGGATACCTTGGCTACCACTGGCCGGATAAAACAGTGTTCATTCCGAACAAAGAAATTGCACAGGAATATATCAACGCAATCAGCATGATGGATTGGCACGAGGTAATTGATTCCATTAACGCATCAAAAAAACTTCTGGAAGCTCTGTGGAACGGAGAGGAAGCCGCTGTTGCCGACGGAATTGACCATGCCCACTCAGAGATTTCCATCCTGCAGTATAACGATGAAAATTCCTTAAGCTGCACCATTCATCTCGCGTTTTATTTTGCACGGGAGTACTATACCATTATCCGTGAACTGCCCACAGGAAAAGGCTTTGCCGATATCTGTTTCCTGCCCAGAAAACTGTACGCAGACAAACCAGCCGTCATTATTGAACTGAAATGGGATCGGGATGTCCATGGCGCAATCGCACAGATCCAGGAACGCCGCTACCCGGCCGCGTTAAAAGACTACCACGGCAATCTTATTCTTGCCGGAATCAGTTATGATAAAAAGACCAAGAGACACAGTTGTCTGATTGAAAAGCTGAATCTCTGATGAAACAGCTTTCATGCTTCGCTTCCTGCACAAAAAAGACTATCCCGCACTGTACCTTTCCTGTACGTACGAGATAGTCGTTTCTTTATTTTTTCATCTCCGGTAATACTCCGATTCCCGCTCAAACTGCATACGTTCTTCGTTCAGCCCCCACGCATTGTCCTTGTCGCCTTAGCCGAGTGGCGAAGCGGATTATAATTTTCTCTGCGTCTGCTATCTCCGATACGCAATCTCCACCGCCCGCTTTCCAGCCAGCTCCTCGCTGCGCGCATCCGGCTGGCTGCAGCCGACATAGAAGGTATAGGATTTTCCGTTGTCACGGCGGATACCGTCCTCTCCGACTACAGTAAGGGCACGGTGTCCTACCGGGATGCGGATCTGTTTTTTCTCACCTGCATCCAGATGGATTCGCATAAATGCACACAGCTCAGGGTGTTTGTCCGCATCAGCGCAGTCGTGATTTTTGACGTAGACCTGGAGCACCTCATCAGTCGCATGAATTCCTGCATTGTGAACATCTGCAAGAATCGTAAGTGCCTGCGGATCAAAGCCTTTTCCGAACGATCTGCTGCCAGATTCGCACGCTGCCTCCATGCATGTTGCAATCTCTGCGCCCGTCACACATACATCCCCGTATGTCAGTCCATATCCGAACGGATACTGCGCTTTTCCTTTCATGTAGCGGTAGGTTCTGCCTGCCATGCGGTAATCGGTAAACTCCGGAAGTTCGTCCAGGCTCTCGTAGAATGTCACCGGAAGCTTGCCGGACGGCGATACCTCTCCGAACAGCACCTTCGCAGCCGCTTTGCCGCCCTGTGCACCCGGATACCACAGCTGCAGTACCGCATCGAAATGTTCCGATGCATAGGAAAGATCGATGTCGCTGCCTGCCATCAGGCAAAGAACCACCGGCTTGCCGGTCTCTTTTACCGCCTCCATCAGATCTCTTTGTACCTGCGGAAGCTGAAGATCCATCTTGTCACCGGATGCATAGCTGTTACCCGTATCGCCCTCTTCTCCTTCCAGTGTCTCATCAAGGCCAACGCAAAGTACAACCACATCACTGTTATCCGCCACGATCTTTGCCTCTGACAGGCGGTCTGCCGGGAATGCCAGATTCTCGGTACGGTCGCGGAAAAGCTCACAGCCGGTGCTTGTCAGCACGCGTACATACTCTCCGAGATAATCCTGTAATCCTTCCAGTATTGTGACATAGCGGCTTGCTGTTCCGTGATAATTCCCTACAAGTGCAGCGCGGCTGTTGGCATTCGGACCGATCACGCCGATCGTCTTTATTTTTGACTTTTCAAGCGGAAGAATGCCATTATTTTTCAGAAGAACAAAGCTCTCCTGCGCTGCCTTTTCCGCAAGTGCCAGATGTGCAGGCGATTCTACTTCTGTATATGGGATCGCATCGTATTCACTTCCGTCGAACAGCCCGAGCAGGAAGCGCGTCGTAAACAGTCTTACGGCCGCCTCCGTAATCGTTTCCTCGCTTACCAGTCCGTCCTGCACCGCTCCCAGAATATGCAGATACGTATTTCCGCAATTAAGATCACAGCCATTATTGATTGCAAGCGCCGCCGACTCTCTTGCATTTTTCGTTACCATATGATGCTCATGAAAGTCCCGGATTGCCCAGCAGTCGGACACGAAATGTCCATCAAAGCCCCAGTCTTCCCGGAGAATTTTCTGCAGCTTCGGGCTGCCGCAGCACGGTTCTCCGTTTGTGCGGTTATATGCACCCATGACGGCTTCCACACCGGCTTCCTGCACAAGTGCCTGAAACGCCGGAAGATACGTTTCCTCCATATCCTTCGGTGTCGCCTCCGCATCAAACTCGTGGCGCACTGCCTCCGGTCCGGAATGTACTGCGAAATGTTTCGCGCATGCAGCCGCCTTCATCGTCTCACTGTCGCCCTGCAGTCCCTCCACAAAAGCAACGCCAAGGCGGCTCGTCAGATACGGGTCCTCCCCGTACGTCTCATGGCCGCGGCCCCAGCGCGGATCCCGGAAAATATTTACATTCGGCGACCAGAACGTCAGCCCCTTGTAAATGTCGCGGTCATTTTTTCCGGAATAGGCATTGTATTTCGCGCGTCCCTCAGTCGCAACGACATCCGCCATCTCTTTTACCAGATCGGTGTCAAAGGTCGCTGCCATGCCGATGGCCTGCGGGAAAACCGTTGCCTGACCGGCACGCGCCACGCCATGCAGTCCCTCATTCCACCAGTTGTAGGCCGGAATGCCCAGACGCTTTAAGGCAGGCGCGCCGTACTTAAGCTGCTCCGCCTTCTCCTCCAGTGTCATTTTTTCTACAAGGGCTTCCGCCTTTTTCTTTGCCTCTTCTCTATTCATCTCGGTCATCTGCCTTTCTGTTTCCCTGTATTTTCAGGCGGTTCCTGTACCTCCGCCTTTTATCCAATGTACGATTCCCATTTCGCCAAAGCAAATATTTACAAGCCGCTGCAGCCCTTTACGATGGCGGTTGTTTCACCGTATCACCTTTTACTGAATTTCTGTTTTTCTGTCTTATCCTTTCACCGCTCCCGTCGTAAGCCCCTCTACGATCTGGTTGCTGAACAGACAGTATACAATAACGGTCGGTGCGATTGCAATGATAATCGCCGCAAACATCTGCACGTAGTTTGTCGCATACGGACCTACAAAGTACGTCAGCGTAACCGGAAGCGTTTTCTTTGCCGGGTCAGAAATGAATACCATCGCGAGCAGCAGCTCGTTCCAGTTGCCGACAAATGTCATCAGACCTGATACGAAAAGTCCGGTCCGGCACAGCGGCAGTGCGATCTTAAAGAAAATCCGGTAAATGCCACAGCCGTCGATTGCTGCCGCCTCGATCAGTTCACCCGGCATCGATTTAAAAAATCCGGTCAGAAGGAAGATCGTCATCGGAAGGGAAAACGTGATGTATGGAAGCATCAGGCCGAATCTGGAGTTGGTCAGCCCAAGCTTCGCAAAACGGACAAACAGAGGAATCAGGATACAGTGTACCGGCACCATCATTCCAATCAGGAAAAATGTATGCGCTGCCTCTGCCAGTTTCCATCTCATTCTCGCAATCGCGAACGCCGCCATTGCGCCGAAGAACAGGCTGACAAGCAGTGTCACGCCGCAGACCAGTGTGGAGTTGACAAGCGCTGTGCCCAGCTTGCCAAGCGACCATGCCTGCGTGTAGTTTTCCAAGTGAAAGGTCTCTGGCAGTGCAAACGGCGCTGCCATCACGCCTGCGTTGTCCTTTAACGATACGGAAAGCATCCACAGAAGCGGAGCCAGATACAGTACGGCCAGCAGCACCAGAAATACGTAAATGACCACGATGACCGGGCTGACCGCTTTTTTTCTTTTTTTGATTACAGCACTCTCTTTCATCTTCCGCCCTCCTATGACTCATACGTCTCTACTTTGATGACCTTCTTGACAAGGAGCGTCACGATCAGGCACATCACAAGCAGCACAACGGATATCGCACTCGCATAGCCGTATTTGAAGTAATTGAAGCCCTCCGCGTACAGCTCCGTCGCAAGCACCTCGGTACGATGGTTCGGTCCGCCCTGTGTCATGTTGTAGACCAAATCGAAGAATTTCAATGAACCGATACAGTTCAGTGACAGGGAGGTGACCATCATCGGCTTGATCAGCGGAAGCGTGATGTAGCGGAATGCCGCCGGTTTGGAAGCACCGTCCACATAGGATGCCTCATAGATATCTTTCGATATGCCGGTGATCTGCGCCATATAAAGCATCATATTCTGTCCGACGTACTGCCACAGTGCCACAAACGCGATGACCCACATCGGAAGCACGATAAATCCCTTGGAATCCATCAGCCACAGCGGTCCCTTGATTCCGAACTGCGCCAGCAGCTGGTTGATACCGATCTTCGGGTTGAACATGAATGCCCACAAAAGACCGAGCGCTGCGGAGGAAAGTACGGACGGAAGGTAATAAATATTTTTGAATACGTTGCGTCCCTTCGGGATGTTTGTCAAAAAGACCGCGAGCAAAATACCGATCACCTGCTGTGTCACTGCCGAAAACAGCATGAAGAAAATGGAGTTTTTCAGTGCAGTGCGGAACGTCGCATCCTTGAAAAACAGTTTTTTATAATTTGCCAGCCCGATAAACTCCGGCGGTGTCAGTGCTGCATAATCGCACAGCGAATAGTAAACCATCTGAAAGATCGGGATGACGAGGATCAGAATGAACATGATCAGCGCCGGTGCAATGAAAATAAAGATGGCTTTTTTGTCTTTTAAAATTTTATCCATAGCAGCCTCCTTGTTGTAATCTCTACATACCCTCTCCGCCTGGCGGTATCCACTTTATGAGATTTTGCGCTGTATCCGCCGCGCCGGACAGGGCATGTATGGCATAAAAAGAGCCGCTGCAGGAACAATGCGTCTTTCCCTGCATTTGTTCCGCAGCGGTTTCTGATTATCCGCTGTCGTCAGAACCGTTGCTTCTGAAATTCATCCGTATGGTTCTATATATAGCAGACATTTTCAATCAATCTCAGGAACGTAATCGCTTTCTGCCCCTGTTCATTTTATTATTTTATTCCCAGACATTCTCCTCATAGAAGGTCTGAACGGTCTGGAATGCCTCTTCCGGTGTCTGGTTGTCGAGGAAAATGTCAACCATTGCGTTGTCGAAGCAGTCGCCTGCCTCTACGGATGCGAGAGACTCGTTGTAGAATCCGAATGTGCCGGTTGCGTTTGCCAGGATATCCTGAACGTACTTCAGCTGTGCCGGAGCCTTGTCATAATCGATCTCAAGGTCTTTTACGATCGGGATCTTTCCGCCGATTTCTGCGGTATACTTCTGAGCGGTCTCATCTGTGAACATCTTCATCAGAGCGATGACTGCATCCTGATGCTCGGTCGTTGCGCTCATCAGAAGGTTATCTGTCTTAACGATCATACGGTTCGGGTCATTTGCTCCCTCGATGCCCGGAAACTGGAATACGCCGCACTTGGACTCGAAGTCCGGATTGTTGCCGTTGATCTGAGCGATTGCCCAGGAACCCTGGATCAGGATTGCAGCTTCGCCGTTGTAGAAGTTTGCGGTTGCCTGATCGTTGGAGTCACCTGCTGCGGTCTCCTGGAAGTACTGGGAGAGTTCTTTGAGCTTCTTGCCTGCCTCGATGCAATTGTCATCGGTCCAGTTTGCGGTGTGGTCTGCGATTGCCGCAAGGTCAACGCCCTGGCGGTCACACAGATAACTGGCTACCATGGACAGGCACCATGCCGTACCCGCGGAACAGGAAATCGGGGTATAGCCTGCATCTTTGATCTTCTGGCACGCATCGAGCAGCTCGGTATAGGTCGTCGGAACCTCTACGCCTGCCGCGTCAAAGATCTCGGTGTTGTAGAAGCAAAGAGCCGCTGCAAAGTTCGTCGGAACTGCCATGATCTTTCCATCGTATGTCATTCTCTCAAAAATACCGTCTGTAAATGAGGAATACCAGTCTGCTTCCTGATTCGTCAGAATATCGGTCAGGTCTGCTGCAACGCCTGCATTTACGTATACGTCCATGTTCGGTCCCGGATTGCAGATGAACATGTCCGGTGTCTGGCCTGCTGCAACGAGCGCGTTCAGCTTTCCATCGTACTCTTCGAGGTTCGTCGTGATCGCGGTCACATGATACTGTCCGTCATACGTCTCATTGTAACGGTCGAGTACTTCTTTGTATCCCTTGGAGACCAGGTCCTCGGTTGCCTCCAGATCATCCCAGAACATCCAGGTGATCTCTTCCGGTCCGTCTGCCTGTACCGGTACTGCTGCAAAAAGGCCCGTTGCCATTGCTGCGGTAAGCGTTACAGAGATGAGTTTCTTCAATTTCATAATGCATATCCTCCTTTTTTCTGTTCCTGCTGCCGCTTCGGGCTGCATCTTCAAAACCGGAATCAAAACGCTCCGCGTTCGCCAGTTTTTCAAAAACAGTCTTAAAAATGCAGACATTTTACGTCTGTTTTATGAAAGCTACCGTCTTTGAAGATCAATCCCTGCGCCATTGGGGAACATATTCTTTACGTCTCTTGATGTTTCCATCATAACAAAGCAAATTGTATTTATCTTTATAATTATTGCGTTGCAATTTTTAATTATTGCTTTTAATTTTATCATTCTTTTGGCATTTAGTATATTTTTACAGTTTTTATCAATGATTTTTATGCATATTTTTCTTCTTTCCTTTTTTCTCCTTGTAATAAGCAAAGTTTTGGCGCTTTCATTCTTGTATTTCCTCATCATTTTTGGTATATTGTAAGAAACAAAAATCGCAATTTTTTGTCACTGTTCAGAAACAGATAAAATTTTATAAGGCAGGCGTAAAATGCTTGCGTTTTTAAGGATGCCTTATAAAATTTTATCTGGCAGATACTGCAGCACGAAACCCACGAAAGGACTCCAAATGATTAAGCATCTAACCGGCATCCATGAAACGGTTGCCTATCGCCCGGACACTCAGATCTGTCTTTATAATAATGATGAAGCAGAAGATTACCCGCCGCACTGGCATACCCCGTTTGAGATCATCATGCCGACGGAAAATTCCTACCGCGTCCTGTGCGGCCAACAGGAATACCAGATTCGTGAGAGCGACATTCTGATCATCGCACCGGGGACTATCCATCAGCTCTTCGCTCCGGAACATGGAACGCGCATCATCTTTCAGCCTGCACTCTCTCAGATCGGTATCCGCGAGCTGGAGCTTCTGACTTCAAGGCTCACACCGGCGATCCTGATCACGCCGGAATCCTTTCCTCAGATCCACGCACAGGTACACCGCCTGATGCTGGAGATCCGCGATGAATATTTCAGTGAGGATCCCTACTCGGAATCCGCGATCTACGCCCGTTTTCTTGAGATCCTCGTCTCGGTCGGGCGCTGCCAGGCCGAGCTTACCAGGCACAGCTTTGACGCCAAAAACAACAAACAAAAAGAATATATGGATAAATTTCTATATATCTGCAATTATATCAACGAACATTTTACAGAAAATCTGACACTGGAACAGATGGCTTCCCTCGCCGGCTTCAGCAAGTATCATTTTACAAGGCTGTTCCGCCAGTATGCCGATACTTCTTTCTATAAATATCTGAACCGGAAGCGCATCGATTATGCAAAATCGCTGCTGCTTGATCCGGATCTGTCAGTCATTGAGGTTGCGCTTGCCTCCGGATTTTCCAGCCTGTCCGCCTTTCTGCGTATGTTCAAACTGATCAACCACTGCACACCGACCGAATACCGAAATATGTACGAAGACTGACTGGAGGCATCATGAGCGATCCTATTTTTAAAAAAAGGCACCGGAAAATTCTGGAATATCTGCAAATGATCGAAGCGGTAAGTGCAAGTACCGATGATTATCTGTATCTGATAGAGTCCGATACCGGGCTGATCCACTTTACAAATCAGATCCATTTAAAATATCAGCTGCCGGACGGCGGCAAAAAAGGATTCCCGGTCGAGGACTGGGTCAAAACAATCTATCCGCGCGACGCGGCTCCTGTCATGGAGGATCTTCAGCGTATCCTTGACGGCACACAGAAAGTCCACAACATGGAATACCGCCTGCTTGACCGCAAAGGCAACCGCTGCTGGATCAGCTGCCGCGGCGAGATTCAGAATGACGAGGACGGACAGCCTCTGATGCTGCTCGGCCGCGTTTCCGACACCGTACTCGGGCAGAAAACCGACGTGCTGACCGGATTCTTTAACGGGCGAAAATACGCCGAGGATATCAGCGCCAGTTTAAACCGCGGCCAGAGCGGCTGCCTGCTGATCTTCGGTCTCGATAACTTCAAGGACATCAATATCAAATACGGCCGCTCCTACGGCAACCACCTGCTCAAACAGTTTGCCGAGATACTTGAAGAACACGTCGCAGCAATCCACCCGGCCTATCGCCTCGATGGTGACCGCTTTGCCCTGAACCTGTACGGACGGAACCAGGAATATGCGCGCCATATCTATGAACAGCTGAAACAGTCCGTCTCCTTCTGCACGCTGTCCGCCGGTGCAGTCCTCTACTCTGCCGACTCTTCCAGTGACGGAGAAACTCTGTATCAATATGCGGAAAGTGCGCTCGACCGGGCAAAAAAAGACGGCAAAAATCGCCTGTTCTTTTTCTCAATTGACGATTATAAGCAGCATCAAAGTTCCCTGGAACTGCTCTCCGAGATGCGTCACAGCATCCAGCATGATTTTGAGGGATTTTTTCTCTGCTACCAGCCGCAGCTGCAGTGTCAGAGCTGCCGGATCTGCGGAGTGGAGGCACTGCTGCGTTTTCATTCTCCTGCACGCGGCATCGTAAGCCCTGCTGAATTCATCCCCCTGCTTGAGCAGAGCCGACTGATCGTTCCGGTTGGTGAATGGGTGCTTCGCACCGCACTTGCTGTCTGCCGGAAATGGAGGCTCTCTCTTCCCTGCCTGCACATCAGCGTCAATCTTTCTTATATTCAGCTGCTTGAAGAAAACATCACCTCCACGGTTTTGGATATCCTGAAAGAGTCCGGCCTGCCCGGCGATGCGCTGACACTGGAGCTGACAGAGAGCGTCCAGCTGCAGAATTATGAATATTACAACCGTATTTTTTATCATTGGGAGATTGCCGGAATCCGGATCGCGATTGATGATTTCGGCACCGGCTATTCAAGCCTTGGTTATCTCAAAAGCCTCTGTCTTGATGAGATCAAGATCGACCGCTGCTTCGTCAGCGGTATCCAGCACAGCTCCTACAATTACCGCCTGATGCGCAACACGATCGAACTGGCGCGCAGTTCGCAGATTCACGTCTGCTGTGAAGGTGTTGAAACAATGGATGAACTTGCCATCCTCAAAGAACTGCTTCCGGATACGCTGCAGGGCTATCTCTTCGCCCCTCCATGCACATCCGATATCTTTGAACAGTTCTATATTGACTCGGATTCCAAAGCTTTTCGCAGCCGGATGCAGCTTGAGGATCGTTACCGCGCTATCGGCTCCTCCCAGAAAGAAAGCATTCATCCGACACTTTTCAAAAAACTGGATTTTGAGAGCAATCTCACAGACTGTGCCCATATGTTTGCAGGAGAGCCAGATACAAAAGAAGCGCTTGAGCAGCTGCTTGTGTCTGTTGCCGAATTTTACAATGCAGACCGCGCTTATATTTACGAGCCTGTCCACGGCGCCACTATCTGGTGCTGCAGCGCAAGCGCTTCCCTGAAAAAGGCAGCTGCGCCTGCTCTTCCCCAGACACTCTCCACCTCTGTCATCGATCGCTGGATCACCTATTTTTCTCTCGGAGAATCCGTGATCATCGAAACGCCAGGTGATATTCTCTCCGGTTCACCGCTTGAGTTCGATCTGCTGCACAGGCAGAACATTACCGGACTAATTGCCGTGCCGATCGGCTGGTGCGGACAGGCGATCGGATTCATCGGTGTCAGCAACCCGCTTGAACATCCTGCAAATGATGGAATGCTGTTTGCTGCCGCCTGCTTTATTGCGGACCGTCTGAAGCAAAACTCATCTCCGAACCGCGTCTGTGCCGTACCAGGTCTGACCGCCGCCGATATCCTTTCCCGGACACAGCTTGGCCTGTGGAGACTTCGGCTCTGCACCGATCCGCTGCAAAATGAGATGTTTGCTGATGATACAATGCTGCGCACGCTTGGCCTCTCCGAGTCTCAGACTCCACAGCAGCGCTATCATCAATGGCATTCCCGCATCAGCAAAAATTACAGTCACTACGTTGATGCGGCAATCCTCTGCATGGAGGAGACCGGGCGGATCGTTCAGGCCGAATATATCTGGGATCATCCACATCTCGGCGAGGTTGTTGTCCGTTTTCTCGGACTGCGCATAAAAGATTCCACCGGCGCTGTCTCTTTATGTGGTTACCACCGCGTAATCAGCAACATCGAACGTCCCATCCTGTCAGATGAGGACAATGGACAGGCACATATCCTTGAACTGGAATCCGCAAGAAAAACAGATTTCTATGAGGCGATGCTCTCGGAGACAATCGCCTACACAGAGCTTGATCTGGAAAACGGGCGGCCACTGACCGCCGGCGGGCTCTGGGAACATTATGAGGAATACTGCCGCCAGTGGAGCGAATCTTTCCATCAGGCAGCTTCCCACTATATCCCCCGTGTCGTTGCCCCGGAATATCAGGACATCTGCCTGAACTATTTTGATCAGTCTGCAATTCAGAATATGCGCGGCGACACCCGAAAATTCTGCTACCGCCGAAAGGTCGGCGCCGATTTTCACTGGGTAGAGCTGAGTATCCATGTCTTCTGCGAGCGGTTCACCGGGCACCACTATGCGCTGCTCTATCTGAAGGATATCGATACCGACAAAAAACGCGAGCTTGCCCAGGTATCTGCCGCAAACACCGATCCGCTCACCAGGGTCTACAACCGGCGTATGTTCCGGGACGAGGTGGAAACATTTATGGAACGCACTGACAAGCCTGCCTGCGGTGCTCTGATCCTCTTTGATATCGATGATTTCAAACAGATCAATGACCAGTACGGCCACCCGCAGGGCGATGCCGCACTGCTGCGTATGACGGAGGTACTCCAGTCCACATTCCGACAGCGCGATATCATCGGACGGCTTGGCGGGGATGAATTTCTCGCCTTTATCAAGGATGTCACCAGACGTCAGATCCTCGACCAGCGCATGTCTGAGCTCGCTCAGGTGCTCTCATTCTCGGACGGCATTCCGATTGCTTTCAGCGCCGGTATCACATTCGTCCAGCAGAAAAATTTTTCTTATGACCGTGCCCTGAAGCAGGCAGACGAGGCGCTGTACCACAGCAAACAGCAGGGCAAAGCGCAGTTCAGCTATTATGCGGACATGATTGAAACTTAAGAAGCGGATTGCGAATATCCGCTTTGACAAAGAACTGCAATTTATTTTTTCAGTAAAGAAACCCGTACAGCATATATATTTACAGGGCATTTTTCTTTGCCAGCCCGAAAAAACACCGCCCGGTGCTGATTTTACCCAGAACCGGACGGTGCTTTTTTGTGCGCGAAGCTGCCGTCTCTTCTACGGCTGCCGCAAATTTCTTTGTTTTATTTTACTACAATATTTACGATCTTGTTCGGTACATAAATCTCTTTTACAACGTTCTTTCCTTCTGTCAGTGCGGCGATTCTCTTATCTGCATTTGCAATTGCAAGAGCATCCTCCTTTGAACAGCCATTCGGAATGACGATCGTTGTCTTCAGCTTACCATTGATCTGAACGCCGATCTCAACCTTCGACTCAACCGTCTTTGTCTCATCGTACTCCGGCCATTTGGAAAGAGACAGGAAGCCTTCACCGCCGACTGATTCCCACATCTCCTCACAAAGATGCGGGGCAAACGGGCAGAGCAGCTTGATAAAGATCACAAGGTCATCACGGCTGATAGAACCTGCCGTGTAAATATCGTTGATCAGCGTCATCAGGCATGCGATCGCCGTGTTGAACTTCATTGCCTCGATATCTGCGGTGACCTTCTTGATCGCCTTATGGAATTTTACTTCCATATCCGGATCTGCCGATGCGTCAGTCATGATATCCGTCAGGCCTGCCACGCGCTCCAGGAAACGCTTGCAGCCCTTTACGGAGCTGTCATTCCACGGAGCTGCCGCGCCGTAATCACCCATAAACAGTACATACGTACGCAGGGTATCAGCGCCGTACTCTTTTACGATATCAAGCGGGTCAACGACATTCCCCTTTGACTTGCTCATCTTATCGCCGTCCGCACCGAGGATCATACCCTGTGCAGAACGCTTCGCATACGGCTCCGGCGTATTCACTACTCCGATATCATACAGGAAATGATGCCAGAATCTGGAATAGATCATATGTCTTGTAACATGCTCCATACCACCGTTGTACCAGTCTACCGGCATCCAGTAGTTCAGCTTGTCCATTGCGGCAAGTTCATTGTCGTTGTGCGGATCGATATAGCGCAGGAAATACCAGGAAGAACCTGCCCACTGCGGCATTGTATCAGTCTCACGCTTTGCATCGCCGCCGCACTTCGGGCATTTGCAGTTTACGAAGGAATCGATCTTTGCAAGAGGTGACTGTCCGTCCTCGCCCGGCTGGAAGTCTTCTACATCCGGCAGACGCAGCGGAAGCTCATCAAACGGAACGGCCACATCACCACAGGTCGGGCAATGTACGATCGGAATCGGCTCACCCCAGTATCTCTGACGGTTGAATGCCCAGTCTTTCATCTTATACTGTACACCCTTCTCACCGATGCCGCGTTTTTCCAGTTCTTCAAGCATGCGTTCGATAGAATCCTTTTTATTTGTATAGCCATTCAAAAATTCAGAGTTGATCATCTCGCCGTCGCCGGTGTACGCTTCTTTCCCGATGTCACCGCCTTTGATGACCTGGATGATATCGATACCAAATTTCTTCGCAAAATCGTAGTCTCTCTGGTCATGTGCCGGTACTGCCATGATCGCGCCAGTACCGTAACCCATCATTACGTAATCTGCAATAAAGATCGGGATCTTCTTGCCGTTCACCGGATTGATCGCGGTAAGGCCATCGATGCAGACACCGGTCTTATCCTTTACAAGCTGAGTACGCTCAAACTCTGTCTTTTTCGCGCACTCATCGCGATATGTCTGGATTGCATCAAAGTTGCCGATGCGGTCTTTGTATTTGTCGATCAGCGGATGCTCCGGTGCGATTACCATGAAGGTAACACCGTAAAGTGTATCCGGTCTCGTCGTGTAAATGCGAAGCTGATCTTCAATGCCGTCTACGGAGAAGTTTACAAATGCTCCGGTCGATTTTCCGATCCAGTTTACCTGCTGCTGCTTGATGTTTGCCGGATAATCCACCGCATCAAGCCCTTCCAGAAGCTTGTCTGCATATTCGGTGATCCGCAGATACCATACATCCTTGGAACGCTGTACGACATCGCTGTGGCAGATATCGCATTTTCCACCCTGGCTGTCCTCGTTGGAAAGAACCACCTTACAGGACGGGCAGTAGTTTACCAGCGTCTTATCACGGAATACAAGCCCCTTCTCAAACATTTTCAAAAAGATCCACTGTGTCCATTTATAGAAATCCGGATCTGTTGTGTCGATCACACGGCTCCAGTCAAAGGAGAACCCAACGCTTTTCAGCTGTTCGGAGAAGCGATGGATGTTTTTGTCTGTGATGATACGCGGATGGGTCGATGTCTTGATCGCATAATTCTCCGTCGGAAGTCCGAAGGCATCAAATCCGATCGGAAACAGTACGTTGTAGCCTTCCATGCGGCGCTTTCTCGCAATTACCTCAATACTGGAATATGCTTTGATATGGCCAACGTGCATTCCTGCTCCGCTCGGATACGGGAACTCTACCAGACCGTAAAACTTCGGCTTTTCGCTGCCGTCAACTGCTTTGAAGATCTCCTGATCGGCCCATTTTTTCTGCCATTTCGGCTCGATTTTCTTAAATTCATGTCTCATTGTCATTTCCTCCGTTACGGTGTAATGTTCGCTCGGGATCTGAGCGTACATTGTATGAGTGGGAAACTGGTGAATCAAAAAACGCCCCTCGGGATTTATTCCCAAGAGACGGAAGGATTCATTCTTTCGCGGTACCACTCTTTTTCATGATCTGCATGCGCTCATCGGATACAAATACATTTATATCCTACCCGGATAACGGTCGGGTGCTCCGTCTGCGTCTACTCTTTCTGTGTGCAATCAAAATGGATATTCACAATCCGCTCTGAAACAGGCCTGCCCAGCTTAGCTGAACACCGGCAATTTATTTCTGCTTGCAAACTACACAACACTGAAATTTCGGGCAGCCGCTCAGGGGTGAGTTCATCTCATTGCTTCTGATGCCTTACACCGACCGGCATCTCTCTGAAAAAAGCGGATAAGTTACTATTCCCCGTCACTGCATTTCTCTTTTTGCTCTATTTTTCACTTTAACATTGAAGCATTGGTTTGTCAACCCGTTTTTCGCGGAAAAGCCACATACTCTGCCTGCTATAAAGTTGAATTTTATTCGTTTCTTATATATAATGAGGATGTTAAGGTCAAAGCCCCCGGCTATGATACCTGCGGATTGTTTCGTGCGTTGCACTCCCACAATCCGGCCCAGAGCGTGTCGTGAAGCTTGCGCTCCACTTTTATGCTCAGGTCATCAAGCCATAAAATTCAGCTACAGGAAGGACTCCACGTAAAATCATGAACACATCATCTACCTCCCGCTCCGGTTCATCCGGAAAAAACACCACGCTTCAGATGCTGCCCATCATCGTTGCCCTGGCATGGCCGACGATGCTTGAACAGCTGATGCAGACAGCAGTACAGTATATCGATACCGCAATGGTCGGAACACTCGGTACACAGGCAACGGCAGCAGTCGGCGCAACCAGCACCGTAAACTGGCTCATAAACAGTACCATTTCCGCCATAAGCATCGGTTTTCTCTCTTATATTTCCCAGGCACTCGGTGCAGCAAAAACGGACCAGGCGAAAAAAGCAGCCAGCCAGGCTGTCCTTGTCTCATTAATCACCGGTATCTTTTTTACAATTCTCACTGTTTCCTTAAGCGGCATTGTACCGAAATGGATGCAGGTCGATCCTTCGATCCAAAAAATGGCTTCCTGTTATTTTCTGATCTTGTATCTTCCAATGCTGCCCCGCACTATGGGAATTATCCTCGGAACGGTACTGCGTGCCGCCGGTGATACGAAAACACCAATGAAGGTCGGCTGCCTGATTAACCTGATCAATATCATACTGAATTATTTTCTGATCTATGAAACACGTACCGTATCGTTTGGCTCGCTTTCCTTTTTGATGCCAGGCGCCGGGCTTGGGATCATCGGCGCTGCAGCTGCAAGTGCAATCGCTTATACCTACGGCGGCGTTGCGATCTTTTTCCGCCTGTACCGCCACCAGACGGTCTCGCCGCGCGGGCAGAGCCTGCGCCCTGCACCGGAGGTACTCCGCCCCTGCATGCGCATTGCTTTTCCAAATATGCTGCAGCGTTTTGCAACCTCCCTTGGCTACGTTGTCTTTGCTTCCATGATCAACTCCTTAGGAGAGATCTCCACGGCAGCACATACGATTGCCAACACCGTAGAATCCGCATTTTATATTCCGGGCTGGGGCATGCAGACTGCCGCCGCCACACTTTCCGGAAACGCAAAGGGCGCAGGCGATGACCGCCGTCTTTCACAGCTCTCCCGTGTGATCATTCCTCTCGAGGTTGGTCTGATGGTATTTTCCGGCGGTCTGCTGTTTCTCTTTGCTCCGAACCTGATGCGCCTGTTTTCCCATGATCCGGACGTACTCTCCCTTGGCTCCATTGTGCTTCGCATGGTCGCCGTTTCAGAACCATTCTATGGTGTTCCGATCGTCATTGAGGGTATGATGCAGGGACTCGGAAAAACAAAGGCTCCATTCTTCTTCAACGTACTCGGCATGTGGTGCATCCGTATTGCAGGCACCTTTCTGTGCACGCAGATGCTTGGCGGCAATCTGATTTCTGCCTGGGGCTGCATGATCGCGCACAACCTGCTACTGTTTGTACTGTTTGGCGTGCATTATCTGACAGGACGGTGGAAGAAATAAAATTCGCAATCCTGTTCAACAACTTATTAAAACTTTAGAAAGGACTCACTCTTATGAACGAAATTTTAAAATCCCTTCACGACCGAAAATCCGTCCGCGTCTTCACAGAAGAACCAATCTCCGACGCAGACAAAACGCAGATTCTTGAGGCTGCGCTGGCCGCTCCGTCAGCCGGCTGTCAGCTTCTCTACACAATCCTCGATATCACAGATCAGGCAAAAAAAGATCAGCTGGCCGATCTTTGTGACCACCAGCCGTTTATCGCAAAGGCTCCCATGGTGCTCATCTTCTGTGCCGACTGTCAGAAATGGCTGTCCTTCTATCAGGAGGCCGGACTCACACCGCGAACCCCCGGCAGCGGAGATCTTCTGCTTGCCGTCGAGGATGCCGTGATCGCCGCTCAAAATGCCGTTACCGCCGCGCAGAGCCTTGCCATCGGTTCCTGCTACATCGGTGATATCATGGAAAATGTCGAGGGGATCCGTTCCCTGCTCGCTCTCCCTTCCTATGTTTATCCGGCTGCCATGCTTGTCTTCGGCCATCCGACTGCCTCACAGCTTGAGCGCAAAAAGCCGGAGCGTTTTGCCCTTTCCGATCTTGTCTGTGAAAATGCATATCAGAAAAAATCCGGTGAAGAGATTCGAAGGATGTTCAATGGCCACACCGGAGCGAAAACGTACGATGACTGGATGGAGGCCTTCTGGAAGCGCAAATATGAGTCAGATTTTTCCAGGGAGATGAGCCGGTCGATGGATGTGTATCTGAAGGAGTTTCAAGAATAATGCACAAAGCAAGCGGGCGTCCTATTGCAGGCCGCCCGTTATCACAAATGCTTTTCTATGTTGATTTTCTTTGGTAAGAACCTCCTCCGTCGGACCAAAGCAATGCTTTCCCATCCCCATCATTAAGGTATCATCTGCAAAGTGGGGCATCCAGATTGTGGGAATGATTTTTCAAACGGAAAAAGAGCGAAAAGAAGCATTTTTACCATCCTCGGAAATTTACTTCTCTGTAAACTCCTTAAATGCCTCAAAATCGGCATCCGCCGTATACGCCTTCATCACCTTCATCATATCGTTTGCACTGTAGGTATTGTCATACATGCCTACGGACAGTGCATACTGACTGTTGTATTCTTCCGGTGAAGAAGCCTTCCAGAAGGACTGCTCCAGACGGAAAGCACTTCCGTCCTGACGATACTCGTCTGCAAATCCCTCGTATGCATTTTCGATTGCCACAAAGGACGGAGCTACGATTGCGCCGTATTTTCCGACGAGGTAATCCATCTTTTCCTTACCGCCGTACCCGCTCGTGTTGAACAGTTCATAATTTTCCTCGGTAAAGCAGTCGATCGCTCCTACCTGTACGTCTTTGCTGTTTTCCTGCTCGTACGTATCAATCGTTTTGATAAAATCGTTCACACCAAGTACACTCAGCACTACCTGATTGTCTCCACCGGCAAGTGCCGTCTCCAGTCTTTCGTTCAGATTGTCCGTGCTCGGATAGCCCGGTACCAGCGTAATCGAAAGATCTGTGCCGGTTTCAATCTTTTCCACATCCTCTGCCAGTACCAGCTCTTCCACCGGTCTGTCATAGGTCAGTCCATAGTCCTCCTGCAGCTGATTCAGGATACCGACCGTTCTGAGTCTGTGCATTTCATTTGCTTTTCCGGCACCGCCGGTCATGATCATGTACTGCTTCTGCTTCGCTTCATCCTCAGAAGCAAAATATTCCGTCATCTCTGCCGCTGCTTCCGACTCCGCTGCCACAGATGGTCCGATTGTTCCCAGAAAATATGGATTATCTTTTACCTTTTCATACATCTCATCACTGATAGTGCCTGAACCCCTTACATAGTACATGCCATAGGATTCGCATACCGGAAGTACCTGTTCCAGGTCAGAAGACAAGAAAGAAATGATTCCCTTCACACCTCTTTCATGAAGCTCATCAATGAATGCAATTTCCTCCTCTGCGGTAAGGATTCCGGAAGAATACAGGAAATCAACATCAAACGTAACTCCAACATAATTCTCAAGATAGTTTCGAAATGCCCGCACCTCTGTGTCATTCAGGTTGTAGACCGACACTCCGATCACTGTCTTTTCCGAATTTTCCTCACTTGCCAGCACTGACATGCCCATGCAGATAAGCAGTGCGGTCAGGGCAATCATACACAACAATTTTTTCATATTTATATCCTCATATCAGCAGTTATATTTTTTTATGCAGTTTTCTTTCTTTTATAGAATACAGAACTACAAATGCGCATCCTGCAAGAATCCACGAGGCAATATAGATCCGGACAATACACTCCATCGTGCCAATTTTCGGCAGAATGGTTAAAATAGCAACCACCCGGAACAGGCAGATGGTAAGCAGTGTAGTGATCATCGGAACGAGCGTCTCCCCAAGTCCGCAGCAGGCTCCGGAATACGCTTCCGCAACCGCATAGAAAACAAAGAACGGCGCCATCATCCGCATATACCGGACAACCAGCGGAATCAGTGCATCTACATCCTTCTTTGCAATAAACCATGGCCCGATCACGCCGGAACAAAAATAGAGCACAACACTGATCAGGGCTACCACAATTACAGAGATTCCGGTTCCAACCAGTGCCCCCTTCTTTGCCCTGTGCTGTTTGCCGGCACCGATATTCTGCGCTGTATACGTGGTAAGTGCCGGTCCCATCGAGTCCGCGATCAGCCAGATCAGAAGATCCAGCTTGTCACAGATCCCCCAGGCAGCGATGCTGTCCGTTCCCATCGTATTAACACTTGCCTGTACGATCGAATTGGCAATCGGAAACAGCATCGACTGCAGCGCGAGCGGAAAGCCTTTTCGGATCATCATCCCCATATGCTCCTTACAGATCGTCATCCTTGAGAGTACAAGTGTGCCCTCCAGAAAATCCGCTTTCGTCAGCATCACCCACAGTACGGCTACGCTCACAGCCTGTGAAAACACAGTTGCCGCTGCGGCTCCGCCAACGCCTGTGTGAAGCACGCCGACAAGAAGAAAATCACCGACAACGTTTGCGACTGCACAGATAATCAGTACATAGAGCGGCCGCTTCGAATCCCCAAATGCACGCAGGATCCCCGCCATCATATTGTAGAGGATCATCGCCCATAAGCCTGCAAAATAAATGCGGCAGTAAATGAGTGATCTACCCTGAACTTCCTCCGGAACAGACATCACATCCAGAAGCCACGGTGAGAGCAGCACACCGCCGATGGAACAGATAATTCCAAGAAAAAAAGCTACTAAAAGAGCGGTTCTCACCGCACAGTGCAGCCCTTCCCTTTCTTTTGCTCCGAAATATCCGGAAATGATGATCGTCGCACCTGCCGCCAGACCATTCATAAAATTAATTGGAAACTTGAAAAGTGTATAGACTGAATCGATCGCTGCCAGCCCCATTTTTCCGGTAAACTGGCCGACGATCACTGCATCTACCGTCGTATACAGCTGCTGGATCAGACTGCCTGCGATAATCGGCAGTACAAAAAACAGCAGCGCCTTTCCAATATTGCCTTCCGTTAAAGAGCTTTTTTTCATTTTACATTACCTTATTTGTTACCGCTCATCAGCAGACAGCGAACGCAGATTGCAACTGTCCGCTTTGCGGCTGACTCTGAGCGGTAACTATTTTCTGTATAAATGGCAGGCAACGCTGTGCCCCTCTGCCACTTCCACCAGCTGCGGTTTTTCCCGTCTGCAGATGTCCATGCACTGCTCGCACCTTCCCTGGAACGGACAGCCCTTCGGCAGATCCAGCGGGCTTGGAGCTTCGCTCTCGATACTCTCGATCGGTTTGGAAAAGTCCATGTTGATATCAAACACCGCGCCCATCAGAGCCTTTGTATACGGATGCATTGCATTTTCAGACAGATTCTTTCCCGGAAGCACTTCTACCAGATTGCCAAGATACATGACAGCTACCTGATGTGCCACGGACTGAACCAGTGCAATATCGTGACAGATAAATCCGAACGTAATGTTCTTTTCCCGCTGCAGCTTGAGCAGCAGATTGATCACGGTCTTCTGCACCGATACGTCCAGCGCGGAGGTCGCCTCATCCAGCACTACAATTTCCGGCTCCAGCGCCAGCGCTCTCGCAATTGCGACACGCTGTCTCTGTCCGCCGCTCATATTGTGCGGATAGCGGTCTGCAAAATCGCCCGGAAGCTCTACCATCTCCAGAAGCTTTCGGCACACGGCATCCTTTTCGGATTTCTTTATTTTCTTAAAGTTCAAAAGCGGTTCGCAGACAATATCACGGATCGTCATTTTCGGGTTAAAGGAGAGTGTCGGATCCTGAAATACCATCTGGATATTCTGACGGCTCTGACGCAGTTCTTCGCCCTTTAACTTTGTGATATCTGTGCCGCGATACAGAATTTCTCCCTCTGAAGGCTTGTCCAGAGAAACCAGAAACCGCATGAAAGTACTCTTTCCGCAGCCGGACTCTCCTACGAGTCCAAGTGTCTCCCCTTTGTACATCTTCAGGTTGATATCATCATTTGCAAGCAGGGTTCTTCCATGAGAAGCCTGAAATCTTCTGGTTATATGCTTTGCCTCCAGAATTACTTCTCTTTTTTCAGACATAAGCTTCACCTCCAAGAGACGGAACCGCATCCAGAAGCTTTCTCGTATATTCGTTCTTTGATTCCTTCAGAATATACTCTCTTGCTCCCTGATCTTCGATCTTTCCATGTTTCATCACAATGATATAGTCGGACATATACGCAGCGACGCCGAGGTTGTGTGTCACCACGATAATGCTCGTATTATAGTCCTTCCGCAGCTGCATCATCTGCCGTACGATCTGTGCCTGTATCGTCACATCGAGTGCGGAGGTCGGCTCATCTGCCAGCAGAAGCTTCGGCTGATAAGTCATACCCATTGCGATGCCTACCCGCTGTCTCATACCACCGGACAGCTGAAACGGGTAGGAATTCATGACATTGTCCGCTGCCGGAAGGCGCATCCGCTCCAGCATCATAATTCCCTTTGCCCACGCATCTTTTTTCGAAATCTTTTCATGTGTCCGAATATACTCGGTAAACACATTTCCAATCTTTTTCGTCGGGTTCATCATCGCACCGCTGTCCTGAAAGATCATGGAAATATCAGAGCCGCGAAGCTTTCTCCATTTTTCTGCGCTGTAAGACAGAAGATCCTCGCCCTCAAATGTGATTGATCCTGCGGTTACTTTTCCGCCGCCTGCAAGGAGACCTAAAACAGCGCGGATTACCGTTGTCTTTCCACTTCCGGATTCTCCTACCAGAGAAATGATCTGTCCCTGTTTCATACTCATACTGAAGTGCTCAACCGTCGGAACATTTTTATAGGAGATCGTTACATCTTTTAATTCCAGCATGTCTTTCCTCCTATTCATTCTTCGGATCCAGGATATCACGAATGGAATCTCCCAGCATGTTAAATACTACGACTACAACAAAAATAGCAAGACCCGGGAAAATCATCAGCCACGGCGCCGTCTGCATACATGCTCTTCCTTCATTCAGCATGTAGCCCCATTCCGGTGCAGGCGGCTTTGCTCCAAATCCAAGGAAGGACATCGAAGCCAGCTCCAGCATCATGGAACCCACATCGGTGGCAGCTGTGATGATCAGCGTCGGAAGTGCATTCGGAAGCATGTAACGAAGCAGCATGTACGGTGTTTTGGAGCCGGTGACGATCGCTGCTGCGACGTAATCGCGGTCGCGGATCTTCATTACCAGGCTTCGCGCCAGACGTGCATACTTTGTCCAGCTTACGACTACGATCGCGATAATCGCGTTCTTAATGCTGGCTCCCATGATACCTGCTACAGCAAGTGCCAGTACCAGGCCCGGGAATGCAAGCATCATGTCTGCAATTCGCATGATCACAGCATCTACCACACCGCCGAAATATCCGGAAATAACGCCCAGCACAGAGCCAAGCACAAAAATAAGCGCAACTACGCCGAAGGTCGCAGACAGCGAAGCGCGCGCACCATAAATGATTCTCGTAAAAATATCACGGCCCATCTTGTCTGTTCCAAAAATGTGCTCTTTACATGGCGGCAGCAGCGCATCCATCAGAGAACCCTTCAGCGGGTCTACGCCACCGGTAACCACCGGTGCAAATATCGCTGCAAGGATAATACAAAGTGCCAGAATAGAAAACACGACAAAGGTTTTATTCTGCAAAAATCTGTTTTTCTTCTTCATGATCCTACTCCTTTAAACGCATACGCGGATCAATGTAAATATAGGATGCATCCACGATCAGATTAATTACCATATAAATCAGTGCAAGCCATAATACATATCCCTGAATCAGGTTGTAATCACTTGAAGTAATTGCAGAAACCGCAAGATTGCCAAGACCCGGATAGGAGAAGATGACCTCAACAACACTGGTTCCCCCAAGGAGGGAACCAATGGAAAGGCCAAACATGGTAATCAGCGGAAGCAAGGAATTCGGGAATACATTAAGCCAGATAATTTTTGAGCGTTTTACGCCGCGTGCCTCAGCACCAATCACATAGTCCTGGTTCAGCTCATCCAGCACCGCGGTCCTTACCTGTCTCGTATACTTTGAAGACATGGCAATCGCCAGTGTCAGAGCCGGAAGGAACAGGCTCTTGAAATCTCCCGCAGAGCTGATAACCGGAAATGCATTGATATAAACACAAAATACAAGCATCAGAAGAAGTCCAACCCAGAAGTTCGGCATTGCACAGCCGATAAATGTGATTCCTCTGACCAGATAGTCGATCCATTTATCCTTATACAGTGCCGAGAGCATACCCAGCGGAACGGAAATTACCAGCATCAGAACCATTGACATCAGAGTCAGCTTCAGTGTCGGCCAGAGTCTGGCTGCCAGAAGCTCTGTTACCGGTTTGTTTAAGCTGTAGGACTTGCCAAAATCACCACGCAGGCAATTGCCAAGCCACCTTGTATACTGCGTAAGGAACGGGTCATTCAGTCCAAGTTCATTTCTTGTTTCTTCGACCATTTCTTCTGTCGGCATGACACCGGTCGCCGTGTACATGTTTCGCACAGGATCACCCGGCGACATAAACGTCAGCGCAAACGTAATAAAGCTGATACCAAACAGCACGACTACGATCTGCAGAAGGCGTTTCAAAATCTGCTTTTTACCCAAAACAAATCCTCCCTTTTTGCCCCTGGCTTACTCTGCCGGAACAATCTCAGTTGACAGCCAGTAATAATCTGCCGTATGAATATGTGCGGAACCAACCTTCTTGCTGTAGATCATGGAAGAGTTGTAGTATCCATCGATCAGGACTGCTGCGTCATCGACCAGGATCTGCTGCATCTTGAAGATCAGGTCTCTTCTTGCATCCGGATCCATCTCGCTCTTCAGCTCATTGAACAGCTCATCGTATTCCGGATTGGAGTATGCACAGTAGCTTGTATCGGTTGCCCAGTTTGCCATGTAAGCATACGGATCGCCCGTACCAACCGTAATCCAGTTGTTGTTGTTAAAGTCATAGTCAAGTGCAGCAAGCTTGCTCCACTGATCATCAGAACTGCCGTACTCCGGAATTACACCGATTCCAACTTCTGCCAGATACTGTGCATGTGCGTCGGAGAAGTCATTCAGCAGACGGTTCTCATAGGAAATATATCTCAGGTTGATGTTCTGTCCATCCAGTTCACGGATGCCGTCTCCGTCTGTATCAACGATGCCGGCCTCATCCATGATCTCCATTGCCTTTTCCGGATTGTACTCATACGGGTTTACCAGCTCGTCATAGCCGTAATTCAGGGTAGACGGCAGTACGGAGAAGCCCGGTGTATACAGTCCGCCGATCGTTCTGGAATTGCAGATCGTATCATAGTCGATTGCCATCAGGACTGCCTGACGAAGTGTCTTATTGCCCAGCACACCGTTAAAGTTCATCCAGGAAAATCCGCAGCGCACACCGGATGCGATATCAACGGTATAGTCTTCGCTGTCTTCAAAATTCTGGATATCTGCAACGTTTGTGATATTCTCTACAAGGTCTACCTGACCGCTCTGAAGCGCCATCGTCTTTGCGGAGTTGTCACCCATGAACATCAGGTTGACCTTGTCGTACGGGACATCCTCGCGATAGTATTCATTTGCAACCAGGGTATAGCCTACGCCTACGCCGTTGAATTCCTCAATCTTGTACGGGCCGGTACCGATGATGCCGTTATCAAAGTTCTCGATATGCTCTACATCCGTGATTCCCATGGTCGGATGGCAGAGCTGTCCCGGAAGGTTGGCATACGGCTGGGTTGTCTTGATAAACAGGGTATTTGCCTCATCATCAGCCGTTACCTCTGCCTCAAACTCCAGGTATTTCTCCGGCTTTGCAGAACCGGACGGTCCCATTTCCTTCAGATAATCGAAGTAAGCCTTTACCTTGGACGGTGTCAGGTCACATCCGTCAGAAAACTTGATGCCATCTTTGAGCTTGATCGTCCACTCGGTATGCTCATCGTTTACTTCATAGCTCTCTGCCAGCCACGGAGTAACCTCCATGCTGTCGTCAAATTTGAACAGAGCCTCTGCAATACCGTATCTCATGGCATTCCATCCGCTGTTCTCATCCAGTACGCTGTTTACCATTCCGTCTGTGTACATTGCGCAGCCGAAGTTCAGTACCTTCTCCTCCGCACTTGCTGTAAATCCGATCGACATCATCGCTGCTGCAGCTGCGATCACTGCCAGTACTTTTGTGTGCTTCATACTCTTCTTCTCCTTTTTCTTTTCTTCCCTGCAGCTGCTCAGGCCAGTACATCGTTTCATAAATAACGATACCAATCGCGCAGAATGCGGATCTTTGCCTGAGGCTGTCAATTTTCAGTTGCCTTCTCTACATACGACCAGTAAAGCGGACATTCCCCATCTTCAGATTTCCTTTGCCCGGCTGCGGAATAATTCCGCACATCTGCCTCAACGAAAAAAAGCGGATGCTTCTGCATCCGCTCTGAAATCTTATGTAAAAACAAAATACGCCCTCAGACACCGTCAAAGGTCAACTGTTTCATTCCAGAATTTCTCGTCGTCCGCAAGAATCTTTCACAAAAATAAGCAGGTCTCCTGACTTAAGCTTTCACGCTCTTTTGCACCTTCCCAGAATTGCTTCCAGTGGCATTTTGCAAAGAACTGGCTATCACAGTGACGGGGATCGTACCGGATTTGCACCGGTTTCCCTTTTAATCGTAATAACTATTTATCTAGTATTTTGAACTTATTTTCGATACGTTTAATAATCGCACGTAGTTTCTACTATCGCACAACAATTACAAAAAGTCAAGATTTTTTTTCAAATTTATTCCGCGCACCACTATCTGCTCAGAAAAAATCACGGTACCTGTTCCTATCTCGCCGCAAACTCTGTCACCTGCTTCGGATGAAGACCCAGTCCGCCCACCGAAACGAGTGTGTCATCGGATTCGATCCTCAGCATATTCCCATCGAACCGGAAAATGATCCTTGAGCCGCTGATCGCATCCACTCTGCGCACCTCCAGCTCCAGTGCGCCAAAGCTCCTCCAGCCGGCCGTCGCTGCGTATGTGACTCCGTTTGTCTCTGAAACAGCAGGCTCTCCGGTAAAGGAAGCCGTGATCTTTCGGATCTCGCCATCCTCCCAGACACTCCACTGCAGTGTATCCTGCCCAAAATAGAACGCCATTTTGTCGATCTCTCCCGCATAGAGGTCAAAGATACCTGCGCCTTCGATCAGATATTCCAGCGAGCAGCAGCTTTTGCCATCTGCCTTCTGCGCCGCATATACCTGTGCGTCAAGTTTTTTCTCCAGATGCGGGCAGCGGTCACCATGTACCATCGGAAGTGCAAGATGTTCCAGTTCTCCTTTCAGGGATGTGCTCGCGATACTCTCCGGAAGCGGCTGCTCCTTCACAGCCGGAAGCAGATACTTTGCAAGGGAAGTTAAAAGTGTCTGCGTCTGCTCGGTCGCCGTCGTCATGACCACGATCAGGTCAAGCGCCGGATATACCAGGCCAAACTGACCGTAAGCGCCGTCTGCACGGAATGAACCGGCCTGCGTGCCCATCCAGCACTGATAGCCGTAACCCATGCCCCAGTCACCGGTATGGTTTTCCGAATCGTGCAGCGTCTCGATCTGCTTGACGCAGGCACGGTCAAACCACGATGTGCGCAGCAGCTGTTTTCCTTCCCACTCACCGCGATGCAGCTGGAAATACGTAAATTTCGCCATGTCCTCGGTGCGAAGTTTCATGCCTCCGCCGCCATGCTCTACTGAGTCTTCACCCGGTGTGCGTGCGCAGTAGATCTCACTGATCCCAAGCGGGTCAAGCAAACGCGGACGAAGAAATTCAATCAGGTCTTTTCCTGTTTTCTTTTTCAGGGCTGCCGAAAGCATGTTTGTGCCAGCCGTATTATATTTGTAAAATGTACCTGGCTTATGCAGAAACGGGTTTGCAAGGAACATCCGAACCCAGCCTTCCGTCTCTTTATTTTCAATCTCGGTCTCATGGCCGCAACTCATCGTAAGCAAATGCTCCAGCGTCACTTCTTTCAGATTGTCAGAGATCTGCTCCGGGAGCTGGTCTGAAAAAATATCCACCAGTTTTTCATCCAGGGAAAGGATTCCCTCCTGCTCCGCAAAACCGATCGCGGTCGCGGTCAGAGATTTGCTGAAAGAATACACCGGGTGCAGATACTGCGGTCCATACGGCTTCCACCAGCCCTTTGCACAGCATTTTCCATGTCGGATCACCATCATACTGTGCTGCTCGATCCCATGTTTCTTTACGTCATGAATGAAATCCAGAATTCCTTTTGACTCAATGCCGACCGATTCCGGCGTCACATCTTTAAAATATCCCATGTTTTACTTCCTCCGTCTGTTTTTCCTTCTTATGACCTTTCACGTGTATCGCTCTCTTTCATATTTATACTTTCATATTTATAAGATGTTAAGGTCAAAAAATGCCTTACGGATTGTTCCGTACTTTGTACTCCCACAATCCTGGCATCTTTATAATAGAAAGAAAGCGATTTTTTTTCGATGTCGTCATATGTTTATCATAGCCTTGGCGGGTGATTTTTTCAATACTCGTTTTCCATCTTCCTGTATGCAGATTACCGGCAGGAACATTTTCTTTTATATTGTCGCGCGTCAGATAATTTTTCTCATAATTCAGAAAAAAAAGAATCCCGCAAACATTCCAGTCAGTCCCGAAAGCTAAAACATGCACATTGCCTGTATGTATATCCCTCTTTACCTCTGTCCGTCTCATTTGCGGAATTTCTGATGATACTCTGTTGCGCATCCGATTTTATATTTCTGGCAAACTTTCTTCTGGCAGAAGCAATCCGCTTCGCTACTTGCTCAGGTCAAAATTATCCGATCTCCTTCGCCCACCGGACCGCCATCTCGATCCAGTTCTGGCACTGTGGGAAGATTCCGCCGCCATCGCGATATCTCGTCTCCTCAGTCGCAAGGCTGATGCCATGTCCGCCAATCGGATAAATGTGCATCTCTACCGGGATATGATGCTCATGCAACGCATTAAAAAACAGAATGGAGTTTTCTACCGGTACCAGATCATCTGTCTCCGTATGCCACAGAAAGGTCGGCGGCACATCCTTATTTACCTGATTTTCCAAAGACATCGCATCGACCAGCTCATCGTAATGCTCGCCGAGCAGACTTGTAAAGGAATCACGATGTGCCTTTGGTCCGGAAGAAATGACCGGATAACCAAGGATCTGTCCATTCGGACGAAGCAGCTCTGCATCCACGCCAAGCTCCTTTGCGAGGAACTCATGGTTTTTCCAGAAATCTCCATAGGATGCAGCCAGATGACCACCAGCCGAAAAGCCCATTGTGATGATTCGGTTCTTATCAATATGATATTCCTCTGCGTGAGTTCTCAGCCATGCCATCGACCATGCCACCTCGCGCAGTGCCACCGGATAACGCGCCGGAGCTACGCTGTAACGCAAAATTGCCACATGAAAGCCTGCCGCAAGAAACTGCATTGCGATCGGCTCTGCCTCACGGTCAGACGTCATCACATAGCCGCCGCCCGGACACAGCAGGATCAGCGGACGGATCCGCTTTGTATCGATCTCCTCTGTGTTGTCCAGAAAATATGTCACAAGCCTGGCGTACTCCAGGCTTCCTTTTGCCTCTACTTTGATTGTATTGTACTGCATTTTCTTCCTTTCTGCAGCCGCATTCCGGCTGCCTGTTTTGCCGCTCTGTCACCCTCAGCAATTTCGCGCTGCCTGTTATACACAACGCCCCGGGGTCTCTATCGGTAAAAATGAATTTTCTATGCTACTTTTCGATTTCGTGTTCCTGGTTCGCGATCAGCCGTTCAAATGCCCTCTTCTCACATGGTCTGCCAAAATAGTATCCCTGTATGTACTCCGGCACCATCTCGCTGACTCTCTGTAGCTCCTCTTTCGTCTCTGTTCCCTCGATACACAGGCTCAGGTTCAGACTGTGTACCATCTCACTGAACAATACAAGCTGCCTGTAATCAAACTCATGCGTCATCGCATTTGCTGTAAACATCCGGTCAATTTTTATGATGTCCGGCCGCATCTCTGTCAGATAGCGGAAATTTGAGTAACCGCTTCCAAAATCGTCCAGCGCCAGCTGTACACCTTTTTCCTTCAGCCGCTTCCACATCTGCAAAAAGCGCTGGTCTGATTCCAGCAGATCACTCTCCGTTAATTCTATGATCACCTGGGACGGCGCAAGACCGTATCGCTCAATCCCTTCCAGGATTTCATCGTCTATACCGCTTTTCATGATCTGAACCGGTGAAAGATTAATACTGATATGAAAATCCGGAAGCACCTTCTGAAACTGAACGCAGGCCTGAAGTGCCTGATCCAGAATCCAGCGTCCCGCAGGAATGATCAGCCCCGTTTCTTCCAGAATCGGAATAAACTCAACCGGACTTACCATACCTGATTCTTCGGAATGAAAACGCATCAGCGTCTCCGCTCCGAAAATCCGACTGCGGTCTGTACTGTAAAGTGGCTGAAAGTATGCTTCAAACCCTTCACACCCATGCTTCACTGCCTTCCGCAGCTGACGCATCAGCCGCTGTCTGTGCAGGAATTTTCTGTAATCCTCTTCGCAAAAAGTATAACACGTATTTTTTCCAAGCTTTTTCGCCTGATTTAAGGTAAACTCGGTCAGCTTCAGTAAATTGGCGATCTCAAACTCGCGGATATCACTGCACGGAAGCAGTCCTGCCGATACGATATACACAACCTGATAATTTTTCTTTTCGATAAACTGCTCTATTTTTTCCTGAATTTTTTTATACTGCTCTCTCGCATCTTTTTCCGTGCCGCCTGCCAGATTCACAATCAGAAATTCATCGCCTGACATATGATACAGCTGCTCTTCCGGTCTGAGACAGCACTGAATGTATTCCGCAGTACGGCACAGGAGCAGATCTCCATATTCCATGCCAAGCCTCGCATTGATTCCCTTCAGGCCGTCAATCCCGACACGGAGAAAGAAACCATCCAAAGCCACACCCTCTGATGTTTTCCGGACAATGTACTGCTCCAGGCTCGTTTCTCCAAGTAATCCACTGATATTGTCCGCTTTCTGCCTGCCTCCAATCTCATTAATACACCCAACCATATACCACGGCTTCCCGTCTTTCATTGTCACGTTTCCACGGCAGTTGATCCAGACTGGTTTTCTATCTGCTGACATCCAGCGATACATCCTGTTGTGTGTGGTTCGCTCTCCCCTTGTAAGAATCTCAAATTCCTTCTCCAGCCCCATAATGTCATCCGGATAAACAAACTGCTCATGCGTTTTCATAACTTCATGGAACGCGTTGCCCGGCAATAAAAAACGTTTCTTTGCCTGAGGCGAAATATAATAAAAGTCATTCTGAAAGTCACAGATGTATAAATAATCATCCATTGTATCAGACACCAGATCAATCATCCGGCAGATTTCTTCAACTGTGCCAACCCCAGCAGATACATCTGTTCTTCCCATAATGCACTCACCGGCCTTCCCTTCAAAGCAAACAACCCAGACCTGTTTGCAGACATCTTTTTCTAATTTATTGTACGCCTTAAACGTTTAAAGTGCAACCTTTAGATTTTTTTTCTGATATTTTGAATCATTTTCTATCTTTTCCATCGTCATTATGCACAATTTTCGCAGGCTATTTAGATAAATTTTACCAGTCATCTCGATGAATGAATATTATTATACGTAATTGTATATTTATGGGCCTGATTCTGATTCTTATTTCTTACTCGCCCATGAACGACCTCTTCCTATCCAAGCGTCTGCTCCAGCACTTCTTTTACTTTTTTTACCGGAATAATCTCAAGCTTTTCTTTTACTTCCACCGGCACATCCTCCAGATCCTGCACATTGTCATGCGGGATAAAGACGCGTTTCACACCGGCACGCACTGCCGCCATCAGCTTTTCCGGCAGTCCGCCGATCGGCATGACAAGACCGCGCAGAGACACTTCCCCCGTCATCGCCACATCAACCGGCACTTTTTTTCCGGTCACAAGAGAAGAAAGCGCCGTCACAAGCGTGATACCGGCAGACGGTCCATCCTTCGGTACAGCTCCGCTCGGCACGTGAATATGCAGGCTGTTCTCTTTGAACTTCTCGGCCTTATCCGGATACAGCTCCTTCACGAGCGTAATCGCAATTTTCGCAGATTCCTGCATAACATCACCAAGCTGACCGGTGATCGTGATTTCGCCGTTTCCCTTTGTAAATGCTGTCTCAATAAACAGAATTTCTCCACCGGCCTGCGTCCATGCAAGTCCGGTTACCACGCCGGTCTGAGGCGTTGACATGATACGGTCATGACGCAATACATTACGGCCAAGAAATTCCGGTACGCGCTTCGCACTTACCGTGATGGTCTTTTGTTTTCCGCGCACCAGCTGAACAGCCGCATAGCGGCACAGTGTATCGATCTGTTTTTTCAGTCCGCGCACACCTGCTTCAGCAGTATACTCAGAAATTATTCTTGCCACTGCTTTGTCTGACACCTTCAGCTCTTTTGGCTGAATTCCGGTACTCTCCATTGCACGTGGCAGCAGATGACGCTTCGCGATCTGTTCCTTTTCCGATGCAGTGTATCCCGGAAACTGGATCACTTCCATACGGTTAAGCAATGGTTCCGGTATTGTATCAATCGTATTGGCCGTGCAGACGAACAGCACATTGGAAAGATCATACGGTACATTCATATAATGGTCGGTAAACGTGCTGTTCTGTTCCGGATCAAGCACTTCCAGAAGTGCACTTGCCGGATCCCCGCCGTAATCCTTTGCCAGCTTATCCACCTCATCAAGTACCATAACCGGATTCGAAGCACCGCTTCGCTTCATGCCTTCCATAATCCGACCGGGCATTGCCCCTATATACGTCCGGCGATGGCCGCGGATCTCTGCCTCATCACGGATGCCGCCAAGACTGATCCGTACGTAGCTGCGATGCAGCGCCTTCGCGATACTCTGACCAATACTCGTTTTTCCGGTACCAGGTGCCCCTACAAAAAGCAGGATCGATCCGGACTGTTTTTTATTGAGCGCCATAACTGCGATCTGCTGAATGATACGCTCCTTTACCTTTTTCAATCCGTAATGATCCTCCTCCAGAATCTGTTCTGCCTCGTCCAGATCGATCGGCACCATTTCTTCCGGCTTCCACGACAGGCTCGTCACAAAATCAAGATAGTCATAAAGCATTCCGTACTCATGACCGTCTTTGCCCTCCTGTTTCATCCTGTTCAGAACCTTTTCTGCTTCTCTTTTTGCTTCCTCATTCATACCGGATTCCGCAATTTTCGTCTCAAAACGGCGTACATCTGAAATATTTTCCGGATGCATTTCATCAAGCTGTTTCTGCAGAAACTCAATCTGCTTCTTCAGGGCCGATTCCCGGTAAAGCTGGCTGTTTGAGTCCTTCTGCGCCGTCTCCGCCTCCTCACCTACCTGATAAACGGCAATCAGCTCATAAACGGCACGCTCGATTTTTTCCATCCGCGCCTTCCGCGAATTTTCTTCCATCAGCTCATACTTTTCTTCCCACGGGATGCTCAGATAACCGGCAAGTGCACAGGCAACCTCATCAAAATTTTTCCAGCGCAGAATCATTGCACGCGCCCACATACCCCAGTTAAAATTTTTGGTAAAATCAAGCAGTTCTTCCCTGATCCGTGCAAAGTGTTCCTTTTCTTCCTCTTCATCCAGATCATCGACATCCGGCAAAATGCTGGCTTCTGCCGTAATCGATTCTTCTGTCACTTCAATATCAGAAAGCGAGACCCGTGTCTTTGCCGTAACCCGAACCGTCCCTTCCTCATCAATTGATTCTATCTTTGCCGACACTCCAATCGGATAAAAATCTTCCGGCACCAGATCCTTTCGATCCTTTTCCTCTTTCAGAACCAGAAACAAAACGTCCTCTCCGATGTCCTCTGAAGTAATCTTTCTTGCAGGAAACATATCTTTCTTGAAATAAAAGGAAACTCCGGGCAGTACAAGTAAATCGTATACAGGTATTGTAATCATTATTTATGTTCCCTCCTCTTTTATCAGCACTCTTTATTATTGAGTGCTAATCTGTGTTTATAAGAACAGGCGAATCGCCAGGATCCGCCTGTTTTGTCTTATTGTATCACGAAATGTGGAATTTGCAAGTATTACTTTTCGGGGTTACGTATTACATTTTCACCCTTCCTTCCCTCAGCACTTCCAGCCTGCGCCGGAACATCTCTCTCCATTCCGGCTGCGCATCAAAAACAGCCGGATCCACTTCTCTGATCTGGTTCAGGCCAATCCGCCGGACTGCATCAAGCGCGGCCTCCCGCTGCGTCACGCCCCTTTTTTCGAGTGTCTGACAAAATGCACCGTCCAATGTATCATAGCTGTAAAAGCTCTGGTTGAAGTCCATCAGCGGATACAACGATACATATCGATTTGTCTCATGATCAATCAGAAAGCCCCAGTTTTCCGGATGGCGGTCGGTATTTCCGACCAGATAGTCCAGAATATTCATGCCGTAATACGTCTTCGCATCGACTCTCATACACTCCTCCAGCGTATCAAGGTCATGGTTGCACGCATAAATATCAAATGCCATCTTCGAAACAATCCCGTATCGCTTTGACGTAATCAGACGGCTCTTTGTCACTCTCTGACCTTCATAAATGCCCGCTTCGTAAAGCACCTGCCGAAAATCAAAGCAGCGGCAGATCTGGCTTGCAATCAGCTCCCGGTCCACAGCATCGCCTCCGTCCTTCAGCAGTACAAATCCTTCCTCTTGTCGAATCCACGCTTTCGGAAAACAGCCCCTTGTCGAAAGATCCGGCGCCAGCTCCTCATTCGTCACCGTCATCTGCCTGCCGCGAAGAGAAAGTGCCACAATTGCATCATTTAAGGAATGGTCGTACAGATTCAGTTGCGCAAACGTCACATCTTCTTCTGCCTGCCGCACCCAGTAGACATCCGTCAGCGATACGCAGTGATAGGACAGCGCGATCTGCGCACGATCACGGTCTGTCACGGCCTGCGCCATTCCGATGCTGTTTAAAATATCCTTTGCGTATTTCCGGTCGAGCGAGAGCACACGGGATGCACACCAGTAATAAAAATTGCCCAGATTGTTGATACACGTATCCAGGTCTTCCTCTTCCTCCAGATAGAGATCATAGGGAAGAAATTGTTCCTTCAGAATACGTGCCTTGCCAAGTGTATCGATCTGTGCAGTGATTTGATCCATGTGCATGATCTGATATGTGATTTTGTTTTTTCTTCCGGAATGATTCATGTCGGATTCCCTCTTTGTTTTCGATGCTTTCTTTTTCTGTATTATAGCCCACGCACGCTCTCCAGGCAAGGTATCCCAAGCCAAAAAACGACCTGTGAAAAAACATTTCTGTTTCTTCACAGGTCGTTTTTCCGCCTTATCGACCGGCAGTTCCAAACTTCTTTACTTTTACTTCACAATCATACCTGTCTTCCGGTCACTGAACAATGCCACTTCTGCGAGGAAGATAATACCGAGGATCAGCTGCTGCAGCTGCGTCGGGATCATCAGCATGACAAGACCACTGGACAGTACCTTATACGTCATAACACCAAGAATAATGTTGTAGAAACGCACCTTTGCTCCGCCGTTGACCGGCATTCCGCCAAGCACAAGCGCGATCATGATCTGCGTCTCCAGCTGATTGCCTGCTGTGGATGTCACAGAACCGACCTTTACAGAGTTGACGAACGCCGCAAGTCCGGTGATGCAGCCTGCGGTCATATAGATCAGCATCTTCGTACGCTCTACGCGGATACCTGCAAACCGTGCCGCCGTCTCACCTGCTCCGATCGCCTTCAGTCTGGAGCCAAGTCCCGTAAAGGTGAAGATCAGATAAGCTGCCACAAAAATGATGATCGTGAAGGTCAGCATAAATGGCAGTGTATTATATTTTGAGATATCGCTGACACCATAGACCGGTGAATTGGTCGTCGCATATGCGCAGACTCCGCGGAACAGGTACATGCTGCAGATCGTTACAATAAAGCTCGTGATCTTGCGCTTTACGTTGAAATATCCGTTCATCAGACCGATCAGTCCGCCGGTCACTACACCGCCGATGACAGCCAGAATGATATTATAATGTGACAGATAACACACAACGATCGAGCAAACGCCAAGCATGGAGCCCTGTGAAAAATCAAGGCCGCCCATTGTCATGACCATAAATACGCCGATGGATGAGATCAGAAGCATGTAGGACTGGCTGAGCAGCAGCGAAATATTTTTCGGCTTAAACAGCTTTCCGTCCGTCAGGATCGCGAACAGCACACAGATGATCACAAATCCGGCAATCGGAAGGATGGTCCGCACAATGGACCGCTCCAGGAAAGGAATCTTCTCCGCCGATTCTTTTTTTACTGTTGGTTCCATTCTCTCTACCCCCTTAAATCATGTTGTCGATCAGATCGGTATCCTTCAGATCCTCGGAGCGGTAAAATTCGCCGTTGATCTTTCCGTCCTTCATGATCAGAATCCGGTCTGCCATACCAAGAAGCTCCATGATCTCCTCGGAAATCATAATGATTGATTTGCCGCTCTTGCGCATGCGGTTCATCATCGCATAAATGTCTGCCTTTACCTTTACATCAATTCCGCGGGTCGGTGAGTCCAGAATGATCAGGTCGGAATCCTTTCCGATCCAGCGCGCCAGAACGACCTTCTGTTTGTTTCCTCCGGAAAGTGCTGATACAAACTGATCAACCCCCGTCATCTTTGTGCTCATCTGCTTTGCAAACTTATCTGCAAACTGCTTCATTGTGCTTCCTTTTAAAATACCTCCCTTTTTCAGATCCTCCAGGGACGGAAGACAGATATTCTCGCAGATGGTATCATTAATAACCAGCGACTCGTTGTCACGGTCCTTCGATGCATATGCCATGCTGTGACGGATTGCATCCGGGATGGAATTAATCGGTGTGCCATCCCCCAACGTTACGCTTCCCTCACGGAAATACGATGCTCCGAAGATCGCTTTCCCAACCTCATGCATGCCACACTCGGAAAGTCCGCCGATACCAAGGATCTCGCCCTTGTGAAGCTCCAGAGACAGATTTTCGATCTGCCCCTTTACCGTCAGGTTTTTGACGGAAATCACCACTTCATCCGATACCTTCTCGCCATAATCGGTACGGTAATAGCCGTTTCCGATCTCGCGGCCTACCATCAGCTGCTTCAGTCTGTCCGGTGTTGCTTCTGCTTTTGTGATCGTTCCGATCATGACACCATCACGCAAAACACTGATGTTATCTGACTGCTCGATGACCTCTTCCAGGTCATGGGAAATGAAAATAACACAGCTTCCATTGTCACGCATCCGATGCATGACCTTGAACAGCTCCTCGCGGCCCTTCTGACCGAGCGCCGTTGTTGTCTCATCGACCACAAGCACCTTCGGATTGAAATACGTTGATTTGACGATCTCGATCAGCTTGCGGTCCTCAAAATTATAATCATCGATCGTGCGGGAAGCATCGATGTAGCTGAAGCCGTAGCTGTTTAAGTACTCCTGTGCCTGTCGGTTCATTGCCGCCGTATTTTTTACTCCGTATTTTGTGAAACGGTCCTCGTTTCCAAGAAAGATATTTTCTGCTACTGTCAATCCGGAAAGTGTTCCGATCTCCTGCACAATGATCGCAACGCCCTGATGGTTTGCTTCTACCTGATTCGTTGCGGTGATTTCTTTTCCTTCCAGTGTAAACGTTCCGGAATCCTTTTTATAAATACCGGTCAGACAGGAGGTCAGGGTTGATTTTCCTGATCCATTTTCTCCGATCAGCGCATGGATCTCGCCTTTTTCAAACGTAAGAGAAACGTGATCCAGAGCATGCGTGATTCCGAAATGCTTATCGATCTTATCCGCTCTTAATAATATTTCGCCCATTGTCGTTCCTCCTTATTTCACCACAAGACCCTTGACCGGCTTTGTCGTCAGCGCCACAATCGCAAGCAGTGCCGCGCCGGTAACGACATTCTGAATCGTTGTCGGTGCTCCAAGCGCTACAAATCCGTTGAACATCAGCTGTATGATCATCTCTCCGATCACGATTGCAATGACCGGATGACCATATTTCTTAAATGCAAGTCCGAAGAAGGTTCCCATCAGAGGCGTAAAGTTCCGGCTCATAGAGGAAAGATTTGCTGCGGACGTCATGGAGGTTCCGAAGCTGATCGTCAGGATCGACTGCAGTCCGAAGAACAGACCTGCCAGCGTAAATGCCACTACCTTATATTTCGCTACGTTCACGCCCATATTTTTCGCAACGACCTCGTTGCTTCCGATTGCATACGTGTATGTTCCTACCTTTGTGTATTTCAGAATGAACGCGCACAACAGGTAAGCAAGCACAGCCAGGATCAGGTTTGCCGGATAATCTCCAAAAGCACGGAAATTAATATCAAGAATAACGTTCTTTCCGTTTGTCGCATAAACGCTGAGTGCCTCATAGATCAGAGACAGGGCAACGGTAACGATCAGGGACGAAATGTGCAGCTTGATGTAAACCAGTCCATTAATCAGTCCGATCAGCGTGCCGCACAGAATCGGTGCAATGATCAGTCCCGCATAGCCAAAGCGGACGCTCGCATTGCAGGCAATGATTGAGGAAAGTACGATGTTCGCACCGACACTCATATCAAACGGTCCCATAACACAGATAAAATACAGTCCGCAGCCGCCGACCGCATAGATCAGCGCTGACTTCATGTACGTCGCCAGCTTATCCGGAGAACCAAAAGTTGCCGGCGCAAGAATTTTAAATACAGCCCAGAAGGCCACAAGCAGAACCAGCAGGAGTGCAATTCCGTAATACTGGCTTTGTTTCAGTTTTTTCATACCCTATCTCCTTCCTGAACACATATTTTGAGCCACGCGCCCATGCTGCAGATTCCCAGCTCTGTGCCGCGTGGCTCAGTCTTTGTTACTGTCAGTTGCTGTGTCTTGAAATTACGTCATCAATTGACAGTGAAGTTGCTGCCTTGTTCAGATCATCGAAGCTGTAGCCTGCCATCTCAACGATTTCTTCATCTGTATACGGATCTGCATCTACGAAATACTGCTCGTAGTTTGCATAGTCTTCAGAAGAGGATACGTACAGATACGGGAAGAGGATCTCGTAGCCGAAGGTACCTGCTTCTTTTACGTAGTTGCCTTTTACTGCATTGTAGGTGGTCAGGAATGCAAACAGCGGGTCGCAGAAGTGTCCGCCGGACTCAGCAAACATTCCGCCGCTCTCGAGCTGCTCAGCCAGGTCATCCAGGAAGTCGGTTGAAACAACATCGATCTTTCCGGTCAGTCCCTCGTTTGCCAGTGCTCCGATGGAACCTACCAGCGGGTCTCCGCCGCCGCCTGCAACGATCAGGGCATCCATATCCGGATTGGAGTTGTAAAGGGAAAGTGCTGCTGCAGCGCCCTCCTCAGAAGAGGTGTTTGCGTATACCGGCTCAGTCATGGTTGCCTGATCATCCGGGTTTGCTTCGTTCCACTCCTCGATTGCTTTCTTGTAGCCTGTCCATCTCTGCTGGAAGGTAGCGTCACCAACCGTCCATGCCTCAAGGCCGATGTTGCGGTCGCCGTTCTCCAGAAGGAGATTTACCAGTGTGTAGCCGTTTGTTACCTCGTCCTCATGTACGGCGCCGAGATAATACTGGGAATTGCATGCGGTCTGGTATACTTCCGGGCTGTTCTCCTCGGAAATGATGCGGAAGAACTGCATCAGATATACTTCGTTTGCATCACAGGTCTGGATTGCGGATGTCATCTCGGAGTCTGCGGAGTTGCAGATGATGATTCCGTCACAGCCTGCTGCGCAGAGCTGCTCTACCGATGCGGTAACCTGCTCTGATACGTGGCCCTGGTCTACATACATAACATTTACACCGAGCGCATCTGCTGCTTTGTCGATAACCTTCTTACACTGGCTTCCAAGTACGTCCGTGGAACTCCAGATCGATACGCCGATCGTGATATCCTCGTCTGCGGATACGTTGATCGCAGTTGCCGTTCCAAGCGATGCAACCATTGCTGCTGACAGGACAGCTGCTGCCATTTTCTTCATTCTCTTTTTCATGTTTTAAAACCCTCCCTTAAATATTTTCGTTCCGTAAAACCTCTTCCAGCCGGATTATGATTTTTCGTTCCGACTTGGTACGAGTTTATTAAACCATAATCCGGCTGGATTTTGTTAGGACATATTTGATGCACTTTGTTGTACTTTTTTTACTCTCTTCCACTCTGTTATACAATTTTGGTAACTGTTCAAAACCACCTCCAAAATGCTGCGCATTTCGTCGGTGTGGCGTATCCGCCAAATAGATTTCCATGTAAAAGTGTTCATTCATGCAAGCATGATTCACACTTTTGCATGAAAATCTGCTTGGCTCTGAACAGTTACCAATTTTGCACAAAACACTTTACAGACGGCTGCGGTATTCACTTGGACTGACGCCCATCTTTTTTCGAAATACACGGCTGAAATAATGGTAATCGTCATACCCGACAAGAAACGCGATCGCCTCCAGCTTCCGGCTCTCATCGCGCATCAGCTGCGCAGCCTTTTCCATCCGCACCCGCGTCAGGAAGGAAATGATCGACTCTCCATATTTCCTGCTGAAGATCCGTGACAGATAGCTTGCATCCACATGATACTGCTCTGCCAGCGAGGCCAGCGTGATATCTTCCGCATAATCAGTCTCAATCCGGCGGCGGATCCGCTCTATCTGTCCGGCTACGGAATCCGGCTGCTGCTGCTCTTTCTGCTCCCGCAGTCCTTCCACCATGATCTTGAGCGTCTCCGACAGCTTTTCTCCATTCAGACATTTCAGGTAATAGTCCACGTTATCCATCGCTTCTTCTATCATGCCATGCAGCTGTGGCTGCTCTTTTTGCACGTAAGAAAAAATGGTGTTTGTGATCCTTCCGACATACTGCCTGACTTCCAGATATGTCCACCCACGTTCGCCACTGCGTGCCAGATCCGTCTTTTCAAAAATCAGATGTACGGCTCCCGAAATCTGCTGGGTCTTCAGGAGATGATACAGCTCTTCCTCCAGATGCTCCCCGCTGCTTTGCAGCACCACGTTTTTTTCACCCGATGCCGGATAGCTTACCATACTGTGCTTTCGCTCAAACGGCCGCGTAACAAGCGCGGCAATCAGCTCCCGGTAAACTGCTCCGATCTCCGATCTCCACTGCTCCTTTTTGCTGTTATGTTCTGCCGTATGGTACAGCACAACCGATACCGGCCCGTACGTCGCTTCCGGAAAATGCTCCAGAACCTTTCCTGCAAAACGATTCAGCTGTGCTTCATCCGCCTTTCCGATGACAAGAAACTCACTCATCTTACTGTTGTAATGAAACAGTGTCACCGCGTCCTCTTTGCACAGCCCGCGCAGCTGCTGCTTGATATCAAACGACATCTGCAAAATATCGTGTTCAAACTGTTCCGCGATCTGCACGATATCATAAAATTTTACAAGTGCCGCCGCGTTTCCTTCCAGGGATACGCCATATTCCGCTATTTCCGTCCCCGCGCCGTAAAGCGCTGCCGTAAGCAGCGCACTGTACTCTCCGTCCTCCAGAAACGAAGCAATCTTATCCTCCTGATTCAGCTGATGCCGTGCCCGCTGCTTTTCTTCCTCACGTTTTTCTAAAAGCGCCGCTGCCTTCTCGATTACGCGCTGCAGATCCTCCCGTCCGACCGGCTTTAACAGATAGTCGATTCCACCTGAGATGAAAACACCTTTTACTTTATCAAAATCATCATACCCGCTGACTGCAATCGTAATTACCTCCGGATACTCCTCCCTCAGACGCTTCAAAAGCTCCAGTCCGTCCAGAAACGGCATGTTGATGTCAGTCAGAAGGATGTCCGGTCGCTCTTCCTCCATCCGTTCCAGCACCTCTTCACCGTCACAGGCCGGTTCCAGGAAAATGTATCCATTCTCCTCCCATGGAAAAAGGCTGCGCAGGTTTTCCCTGCTCCAGTATTCATCATCCGCTGCCAATACCCGATATCCTGCTTTTTTCATTTTCCAGCCTCCTCTGCGGTCTGTGCGGGAACCGTCACCCATACGGCTGTCCCTTCACCCTGACTGCTCTCAATCCGTATTCCGTACTGCGCACCAAACCGCCGTTTCAGCCGCGCATTCACATTCAATATTCCAATTGATACACCGGATTCCACTCTTTTTGGATCATTCTTCTCCAAAAGCTCATTCATCTCCCCGGCATCCATTCCCGTTCCGTTGTCCTGGATAAGAATTAGCAGATTTTCTCCCTCATGCTGCGAACGGATCAGCAGCTTTTTATCCTTTCTGCGCACGTTTCTAAGACCATGCGTAATCGCATTTTCAACAATTGGCTGCAGACAGATCCGCGGAAGCTGATCCTCCAGCGTCTCTTCCGCGATCTGATAATCATACGCCACATCTGAGCCGCTGCGCACGTCCATCACATACAGGTAATTTTTAACGTGCTCCATCTCCTTGCCTACGGTCGAAAACTCATCCGTCATGTTCAGACTGTAGCGAAAGACTGCCGAGAGCGAATAACACAGGCTGCTCACCAGCGGACAATTCTGCGCATTTGCAATTCCGCTCATCGTATTTAATGTATTATAAAGAAAGTGCGGATTGATCTGTGCCTGCAGCATCTTATACTCCGTCCGCTCCACTAAAAGCCGGTACTTGTACTCCTCCTGCGCCATTGCCTGCACACGGTCAAGCATTTCATTAAACTCCGTCCCGAGCACCTTCAGCTCCTCCGACCATCCGATGGGCTCCATCCGAAGCTCCGTCTCTCCGTTTTTGATCCGTTCGATCCGTTCAAGCATCTGCTCAACCGGACGGGTCAGCCATTTGGAAAGCAGCAGCACAAGCAGCGTTACCGCTGCAATCATCATGACGAGAATCACAAGCAGAGACCGGTTCAGTGATTTCTGGGTTGCGGTCAGCAAAGATTGTGATACAAGGGCAAATGCTTCCAGATTACAGTCCTCCTGACCGACCCGGATCAGATAATAATCACCGTACTCTTCTTCCAGCATACTGGTATCGTAATAATTTTCGACTACCCTGGTGAGCTGCTTCTGAATGCGCTTCTGATCCTCATTTGCCTCCCCGGTCATCGCAACTGCCCGGTCATCGATCGGCTGCAGCCACAGATAAACGTGCGAAAGATCCACATATTTATTCATGATCGCTACGAGCGCAGCACTGTCGATCTCACATATCAGATATCCGATCTGCTTCCGCTCTGCATCATAATTATGCAGCTTCAGCACAAACCGGATAATATTCTTTTTCTCCAACGGATTGTAATAGCCGGAAATCATCAGGTCGTTGCGTGCGCTGTGCACATATTCCTTGACACGGTCCTCGTTTGCCTCATATTCGGCTGCATAAATATTGCGCGAAAAGGTCTGGCAATTATATCGGTAGGCACTTACCAGCGCATCCTCCGCATCATAAAGATACATCGCAAGCAGCCGGTCCTCCTTCGTAAAACGCTTCCGTCCAAGATACCAGCTTCTCCAGTAATACGCCGTCAGCGCATCTTTTCCCTCACCTGCCGCCGCGCCTCTGAGCGCTTCGATCAGATCCCTCTCACTGTAAACGGTCAGCATTTCCGAGCGGATCGTATGGATAAATGAGGAAAGCTCCGACTGCATTTTCGTCAAGGTGTTCTCGTTGTCCGTAATACTCTCAAAGCGGATCTGCCTCCGCAAAGATTCCTGAAAAAGAAGAGTCTGCAGAAAAAGGGCACTGAGCACGCAGCCGATGCAGAATACCAGAATTGCTTTTCTCATCGTCCAGCCTTTTTTTTTCATTTTGTCCTCCCAGACATACTTTGTTTCATCCGCGTCCCACGCAGCCAAAAAGCTCCATTTTCGCCTTCGTTGCCTCCGCCACAGCCTCTACCTGATACGGGATAATATCTGTCATTGCAGTCTTTCCGTCTGCGAGTGCCTTTGCAGCCGCCGATGCCGCAGCGATATTGATATCCGTAAAAATATTAATTTTACTGATTCCGTGCGCGATCGCCGTCTGAAAATCCGTTCCGGAAAGTCCGGAGCCGCCGTGAAGCACAAGCGGTATCCCGATCGCATTTTTGATCTTTGTAATTCGTTCAAAATCGAGCTTCGGCTTAAATTTGTACAAGCCATGCGCCGTACCGACCGCAATCGCAAGCGCATCGACCCCGGTATGATCGGTAAAGTCCTTTGCCATGTCCGGATCCGTATAATAATCCTCCGGCCGTTCCAGCGCTGAGACGCCCTCGTTATCTCCGACGTGCCCAAGCTCCGCCTCCACGGTCGCACCAAACAGATGCGCAAGCTTCGTGATCTCCTTTACCTTTCGGATATTTTCTTCATACGAATCCGTTGAACAGTCATACATAATGGAAGAAAATCCCAGCTTCAGAGCCTCCACGCATTTTTCAAAGGTCAGACCATGATCGTAATGCACCACGACCGGCACATCTGCCTTTTTCGCCATCGGAAGAATCATATCGGAAAGCTCTTCCAGTGGTCCGTACGGAAGCAGGATTTCCGCAGTTCCGATGATCACAGGCGCGCGCAGCTCCTGTGCTGCCTGCAGTACCCCTCTTGCCATCTCAAAATTCACTGTATTAAATAATCCGACTCCGTATCCTTTTTCTGCTGCCGGAAGCAGCACATCATTCAAATTTACAAGCATCCTCTTCCCGCCTTTCTGCTGCTGTCAGATCAAGCGGATATTCGCAATCCTCTTCGCCTGACTCGGTTAAACAGCTCTGCTTTATCAGTAAAAATTTATTCGTCTCGCTTCGCCCAGCCGCGCTCGATTCGCGTATTCAGCTCTTCAAGTGAACAGATTCCGTCCAGTGCCCCGTACGATGCCACACAGGATGCCCCCTGCGCAGCCGCCAGCTGAATACAGCGCAGAAGCGGATATCCATCCAGCATCGCACACAGAAATGCTGCGATCGTCGTATCACCGGCGCCCGTCCCTGACAGTACCTGATCTGGAACATAGCTCCTCTCAAAGCCTTCCTTTGCTCCCCAGTTCACCGGATCGATCCCGGTAATCGCTGCCAAAGCTCCCAGCTGCCCTGTATCAGCCGTTTTATAATACAGTCCCGGCGCTCCGCACTTGATCAGTACCATTTTTGCGCCAAGTGCAATACAACGCTCTGCAAGAGGCCGGACATCCGTTTCCGGATCCAGAAATTCCACCGGATCTCCTCCATCCGCCCGTTTCTGCCATGATTCATACCGTGGTCTGTCAAGCATAAAGCAAAGCTCTTCCACACTCGGCACAAAAAAGTCCACATACGGAAGCACTCTTTCCAGTATCGCTTCCCAGTCTGCCCGGCCGGCCTCTGAATCCGCATCCACAGCAGCCATATCCATCGATGTGGCAATTCCATGCTCTTTCATATATTTCATCATGATTTCCAGCTCTTCCCCGCCGCGCTCATACATTTTTTTCATAATCGGCGGATAACCGAAATGAAACAGCACCGCATCCTCAAGCTTCTTCTGATCGATATCTGCAAAGGTAAAGGTATCGTTACACCCAGGGTCGTGCAAAAAAATACGATCAGCTCCCGGTACTGCAATCACTGCGGAATACGAGGTCCGCTCCCCCTGCACCGCAATGATTCCATCTGCCGCACCGTATTTCCGATAAATATCGGCCAGAATCTTACCAAATTCATCCATCCCGGTCTTCGCCATCAGACAGACCTCTGCGCCAAGCAGCCGCATCGCCAGCCCCGTATTGGAAACTGAGCCGCCGCTGCTGATGCTGACGCCCTCCATCTGGATCAGACGCCCCGGCACCAGCACATCCCCGATCCGCCGACAGCCCCCACTGCGCGGAAATACCGGTGTAATATCCAGACACGCATGCCCGGCCGCCACCACTTTCTTTTTTACTTTCACGTTTTCGCACCCCGTTTTTCGTTATTTCCATCCACTGCCCGTATTTCTGTGTTTTGACACTTACAGTCATAATAACTATTTTTTACATATTTGTACAGTATTTTTCGTCGATTTATACCATTTCTCCGATAAAACGTGCTATGTTTGCTGAAGAAACAGCAACAAAAAGCCCCCTGCTGATTGCTTTTCACAATCCTGCAGGGGACCTCCTTATTCGTATCAAAATTTCTATCAAAGCGAGCGTTCGCAATCCGCTTCGCGGCCTATCTGCGTTCATAATCCGGGTATTCGATCTTCACCAGTTTCAGCCCATGCGCCGGAGCTGTCTCGGCCGCCGCACTGCGATCCTGCGCCGCCAGAATTTCCGGTATCTGCTCCGGTTTTATCAGTCCGCCGCCTACCCGAAGCAGTGTTCCGGTAATGATGCGGACCATATTGTAAAGAAAACCATTTCCGCGAATGCGAAGCACGATCTGATCACCGGTCTTTTCAACATCAAGACTGTAGATCGTACGTACGCAGTTTGTCACCTCTTCTTTTTTCGTACAGAAGCTGGTAAAATCGTGTTCCCCAACCAGATATGCAGCTGCTTTTTTCATCTGTTCCACATCAAGCTCCCAATAGTAAAACAGGGAATACAGACGGCTGCACGGATCCGGAAACTTCCGGCTGCAGATCCGGTATTCATACGTCTTTACTGTACGCTGAAATCTCGGATGAAAATCAGAGGGCACCTCACAGGAATCCTGGATGCGGATATCCTGCGGAAGCCGTGTATTCAGCGCATAGGAAATCCGCTCTGCCGGCATGCGCGCCGATGTATCAAAAACCGCCACATTTCCATCTGCATGCACGCCTGAATCTGTGCGGCTTGCACCGATCACATGAATTTCCTCTCCCAGCAGTTCGGAAAGATGATGATTTAAAACACTCTCAATTGTGATTCCGTTCGGCTGTACCTGCCAGCCGCAATAATTTGTTCCATCGTATGCAACGATTATTTTTACTCTCTTCATATGTCATCAAAACCCAAATACCATAATCCGGCTTGCCGCAAACATCACGATGAGATAGCCCGCCATCACTGCATACGCTGCTTTATCCCGTGATGCATATACGAGCGGCTTCATCTTCGTCCTGCCCTCACCACCGTGGTAACCGCGCGCTTCCATCGCCATCGCCAGATCGTTCGCACGGCGAAATGCCGAAATAAACAGCGGCACCAGCAGCGGCACCATGTTTTTTGCCTTCTGAATGAGATTTCCAGACTCAAAGTCTGCGCCACGCGCCATCTGCGCCTTCATGATCTTATCCGTCTCATCAAGAAGGATCGGAATAAACCGAAGTGCGATCGACATAATCATGGAAATCTCATGCACCGGAACATGGACTTTTCCAAGCGGACGAAGCGCCTTCTCCAGTCCGTCTGTCAGATTGTTCGGTGTCGTCGTCAGTGTCATAACGGAAGAACCGAGAATCAGGTAAACCAGCCGGATCGCCATGAACGCTGCCGTTTCAATTCCTTCTTTTGTAACTGTCAGCTTCCACAGATGCAGCACCGGAGTACCCGGAATCAAAAATAAATTAAATACGACTGTGATCATCAGCAGAATCAGGATCGACTTCAGACCTCGCATCATAAATTTCAGCGGCACCTTTGAAATATGGATCACCGCTGCAAGTGCCAGCGTCGCTACCACATATGCGCTCACTGAGCGGAACGCAAACAGGGAAATGATGAACACCATCGTGCCTGCCAGCTTTACTCTCGGGTCCAGTTTATGAATGACGGAATCCGCCGGATAATACTGGCCTAATGTGATATCTCTTATCATTGCTTTCTCTCTTTCTCTATGACGTGCTCCCGGAATCTTTCCTGCGCCTGTATACCGGAGTAAATACTCACGCCTTTTTATGCAGCGCCGCAAAAATACTCTCCGCCGCCTCTTCCACCGTTGTCGCCTGCGGATCAACGTTCCAGCCCTTTTCCTTCAGGTCATGCATCAGATACGTCACCTGCGGTGCCGCAAGCCCGACGGACTCCAATTCACGGTAATGTTGAAATACCTGCTGCGGTGTGTCATCAAACATCACCTGTCCCTTATTCATCACTATGATGCGCTCCACATATCGTGCCACATCCTCCATGCTGTGCGACACGAGCACAACTGTGATATGCTTTTCCTTATGAAGCAATGCAACCTGGTCAAGGATCTCATCACGACCCTTCGGATCAAGCCCGGCCGTCGGTTCATCCAGTACCAGCACATCCGGCTCCATCGCAAGGATCCCCGCAATTGCCACTCTCCGTTTCTGGCCTCCCGAGAGTTCAAACGGCGATTTCCGGTAATGCTTTTCCTTAAGCCCCACAAGCCGCAGAGCCTCCTTCGCACGCCTCTCTACCTCTTCCTTTGGCAGTCCGAGATTCTTTGGCCCGAAACAGACATCGGAAAAGACATCCACCTCAAACAGCTGATGCTCCGGATACTGAAAAACAAGGCCGACCTTGCTGCGCAGCGTGCGCAGATCATAGCCTTCCTCGTAAATATTCTTTCCATTATAATAGATGGCACCGCTCGTTCCCTTCAACAGTCCGTTCAGATGCTGGATCAGCGTCGATTTGCCGGATCCGGTATGACCGATCACACCGATAAACTGCCCGTCCGGAAGCTCCAGATTAATATCTTTTAAGGCATGCTTTTCAAATGCGGTACCCTCACTGTATACATAATTTAAATGTTCAATTCTGATCGCCATGGATCTGTCTGTTCCTTTCTGCTGCGCTCTACACAGAGTTTACCTGCTTCTCTGTGTGTCTCCTTGTGCCTCTGCACTATATGATTATGATGCCAGGGTCAAAAGCCTGAAACCCCGTAAGGCATCTTTTGACCTTAACATCATGATTATTTCTCTATGCATGTTTCCGGTTCATACCGTTTCATACGCGATCCTCTCATTTACGCGCGCAGTTTCTCCAGCTCCTGCTCCAGTTCTTTCATTGAAAGAATGCCATCTGGCAGCGGAACTCCCTTCTTCTGCAACTCGTACGCAACCAGTGTTGCCTGCGGAACATCCAGCCGGTACGATTTGAGCTCCTCCACATGGGAAAAAACTTCCTTCGGTGTTCCCTGCATAACTATTTTTCCCTGATCCATTACGATCACCTTATCTGCCTCGATCACCTCTTCCATATAATGAGTGATCAGCAGCACTGTCACGTGTTCCTTGCGGTTGAGCTCCTGTACCGTGTGAATAACTTCTTTTCTTCCGTTCGGATCCAGCATCGCTGTCGGTTCATCGAGTACGATGCATTTCGGACGCATTGCCACGACTCCGGCAATCGCCACGCGCTGCTTCTGACCGCCGGAAAGCTTATTCGGAGAATGAGAACGGTATTCCCACATTCCGACTGCCTTCAGACTCTTTTCCACACGCTCCCAGATTTCTTTCGTCGGCACCCCCATATTTTCCGGTCCAAACCCGACATCCTCATCCACAATCGTACCTATAATCTGATTGTCCGGATTCTGAAATACCATGCCGGCGCTCTGACGAATCTCCCAGAGCTTCGATTCATCCTTCGTATCTTTTCCGTCTACATACAGCGTGCCTTCTGTTGGCAGAAGAATTGCATTGATGTGCTTTGCAAGCGTCGATTTTCCAGAGCCATTGTGCCCCAGAATCGCGACAAAATCGCCCTCCTTCACATCAAGATCGACCTGATCGACCGCACGGACTGCTTCCTCCTCTTTTCCGTCCTCATCAACCCTGAAATAGTCATAGGACAGCTTTCTGCCTTTTATGATATTCATCTTAATTTTTATCCTTTTCCATGTAACTCCATGTAACCTATTTGCGTAGCAAACGGATTGCCTGCCTGCACGCATCGCACTGTGCACGATTCCGCATGCATACAACACTCATTTGCCTGTCCGATTATAGCAAGTCACCGTCCAAAAAGCAAGGAGGAATCAAAGGTACTGGCTGAACTCGATCTTCTCCTTATTCGGTCCTTCAATCGTGAAAAAGCGTACGCCGTTCTCCCAAAACGGAAGGAAGTGGATCGTATCCTTCGTTGTATTGAGTCCCTGTTCATTGATGTACTGATAAACCTCCTCAATATCCTTCACATCAAGCGCTACGTGATCAATCGCGCCTGCCTTCAGCACGGCAGCTCTGTTTTCATACGTCTCCATCACAAGTGTGCCATGCTTCAAAAATGCCACTTTCTCATTCGCTGCCTCGTTAACCGTTTCAAATACCTTCTCAAATCCAAGCTTTTCATAAAATGCAATGGTCTCTTCTATATTATTTGTCGGTATTCCTACGTGCTGTACGCCTGTTGTATAAGTTTTTGTATTCATTTTTTTATCCTGCCTTTCTCTTTGATCTAATGCCAGGGTCAAAAGCCCGAAACTATGATGCCTGCGGATTGTTTTGCCTTTTTCTTCTTTGCATCATATCACGAAATCCAGACAGCCACAACCCGGATACAAACAGATTTCTTGCATTTTTCGCAGTCCATTTTCCGCTTCTTCCTTATTTCCTATTTCTCTTTCTTTTTTTGACCTTTTTTCGTATACTGTACCTGCATTACTGCACAGGAACGATTTCACATTTCACAAAGGAAGGATTTATTTTTTATGGAAAGCAATTGTAATAAAGCACACACAAACGAACCGCAGCAAAATACCTATACTCAGTCTGTTACCGGAATCGTCATCCGTGATCACAAGGTTTTACTGGCACGGCACACCTACGGCGTTGGCAAAAACCGTCTGATCGTTCCGGGCGGTTACCTGGAGCCAGGTGAAACGCCGCAGGAAGCACTCCGCCGCGAATACCTTGAAGAGACTTCGATCGTCGTAGAACCAAAAGAAGTCATTGGCATCCGCTTCAACCAGAAAGACTGGTACGTCGCCTTTGCCGCCGAATACGTCTCTGGCACAGCCTCCTCCGACCACGATGAAAACAGCGAAGTCCTCTGGCTTGACGTCGATGAGGCTCTGACCCGCGATGACGTGCCGGACCTGACAAAAAAACTGATCCGGTGCGCGCTCAAAAGTGAACAGGGCTTCGTCAACATTCCTTACGACGGTACCAAAAAATACGGGGAATATTCTTTTTACGGCATTTACTAAAAAGTCAAAATACCGTAATTTTCTGTCATATTAGCAGTAGATTTTTTCTTCTCTCCCAGTTATAGTAGGAGATAACAAAACGGAATGATTTCTGCAGTTTTTTGTGAAATAACGCAAAAAAGAAGCTTTCGAAGTCAGAATAACGTTACTATGAAACGAATCAGGCAGCAGAGCGGATTACAAATATCCGCTTTGGCAATATTAGGTTGAGCCGGATCGTAAATCAAACATCTGCAATCCGCCGCCGAAAATTTTGCAGGCGGAAAACAGCAGCAAGTACGCACATACAGGAGGAAAAAACAATGGCAGAAGAAAAAAAAGCATGGTGGAAGGAAGCCGTTATTTATCAGATTTATCCGCGCAGCTTCGCGGACAGCAACAGTGACGGCATTGGTGATCTGAATGGTATCACCGCGCACCTCGATTATCTGGAGACACTCGGAATTGATGTGATCTGGCTTTCTCCGGTTTACAAATCACCGAACGATGACAACGGCTACGATATTTCCGATTACCGTGATATCATGGATGATTTCGGTACAATGGAAGATTTCGACCGTCTGCTTGCAGAAGCACACCGTCACCATATCAAAATTGTTATGGATCTCGTCGTTAACCATACCTCTGATGAGCATGCATGGTTTATCGAAAGCCGCAGCTCCAAAGACAATCCGCATCGTGATTACTATATCTGGAAGGAGCCGAAGAACGGAAAAGAACCGAACAACTGGGGTTCCTGCTTCGGCGGTTCCGCATGGGAGCTTGACGAGCGTACCGGCATGTACTATCTGCACTGCTTTTCCAAAAAACAGCCGGATCTGAACTGGGAAAATCCGAAGGTCCGCGACGAAGTCTTTGATATGATGAACTGGTGGTGCGAGAAGGGCATCGACGGTTTCCGTATGGATGTCATCAGCATGATCTCCAAGGATCAGTCTTATCCGGACGGACCGGTTGAAGACGGACTTTACGGCAGCTTCGGTCCGTATGTCTGCAATGGCCCGCGCGTCCATGAATTTCTTCAGGAAATGAACAATCGCGTGCTCTCCCACTATGACCTGCTCACCGTAGGTGAGGCAGCCGGTGTTACAATCGACGAAGCAAAGAAATACGCAAACAGCGACGGTACTGAGCTTGGTATGGTATTCCAGTTTGAGCATGTAGATCTTGTAAAGAGCCCGATTGGAAAATGGACTGACCAGAAACCGCAGCTGACCGACTTCCGCCGTGTCATGAACAAATGGCAGTACGAGCTGGAAGGCAAGGCCTGGAACAGCCTTTTCCTCGATAACCATGATCAGCCGCGCGTTGTCTCCCGTTTTGGCAACGACTCTGAAGCATATCGCGTCATCTCTGCAAAAATGCTTGCTACCTGCCTGCACATGATGAAGGGCACACCGTACATCTATCAGGGCGAAGAGCTCGGCATGACAAACGTTTACTTTGACAAGCTGGAGGACTACCGCGACATTGAGAGTATCAATGCCTTCCATCAGTATGTCGACAGCGGCATCGTAAAAGCAGAGGACATGATGCGTTACCTCAAAGAGATCAGCCGTGACAATGCCCGTACTCCGATGCAGTGGGATGATTCCAAAAACGCAGGCTTTACAGACGGTACTCCGTGGATCAACGTAAACCCGAACTACAAAGAGATCAATGCAAAGGCCGCTGTTGCTGACCCGAATTCTGTTTTCCATTATTATCAGGAGTTGATTAAGCTGCGTCACACGCTTCCGATCATCGTCTATGGAAAATTCCAGGGGCTTCTTGAGGACAGCGAAACCATTTATGCTTACAATCGCCTTCTTGACGGGCAGGTACTGACCGTTACCTGCAACTTCACCGATCAGGAACAGGACTGCACACTCTTTGATGATCTGGCCGGCGAAGAGCTGATCTCCAACTACAAAGAGCATAAAACTGGAAAACTGCAGCCGTACGAGGCACGCGTCATTCTTCGTAAATGAAAACAGAAACACATGACCGGCTTCCTTCTTCCTTAAAAGAAGCAAGACAGCATGGAAGCTTCAGTTTTCCATGTGCCTTTTATCAGGCGGTGCGTGAAATCAATCCGCCTGGTTTCCCATTTACGGTCAAACATCACTGGCACGAACCAATCGAGATCATCTATCTTGAGCAGGACTCTTATCAGGTTGACATCAATATGACGATGACCCATCTCAAAAGCCCATGCTTTTGTTTTATTAACAGTGGAGAACTGCATGCCCTTACCTCCGATTCTGACCAGTATCGAGAACAGGCTGTCGTCTTCTCTCCCGATCTGCTCACATTCGCTGCTATGGACCCGGCGCAGGAACAGTTTCTGCTTCCATTATCGGAACATAAGCTTTCCTTTCCGTCTTTTCTTGAGACTGATCACCCGGCATTTTCGGACGTACAGCAGGAATTTTTCCGGATCCGCTCAATCTTCTTCCGGGAAAATCGCAGCTGTTCAGATCAGTTTACAACCGAAGATGCCGTTTCACAGCTGCGGATCAAGGCTGCACTTTTGAATATTCTCGGAATTCTCGCTGAGCATGCTCTGCTTACCTCAAATGAACCGGCACGCAACCCGCGCGTGGAGCTTCTTAAGACCGTGATCAGCTACATCCGCCAAAACTACCAGCATCCGCTTTCTCTTGGAGAGCTGGCTGGGCTTGCCGGAATGAACGAGCAGTATTTCTGCCGTTTTTTCAAAAAAGCACTTGGCAAAACACCCGTTTCCTACATCAATGACTTCCGTATCCGGCATGCGGCAACACTGCTGCGTACGACCGAACTGCCGGTCACGGAGGTCTGCCTGGAAAGTGGCTTCAATAATCTTGGGCATTTTATGAAGGAATTCAAAAAAGCGACCCAGTTTACACCGCTGCAGTTCCGCAGGCAAAGTATGGCGGAAACCTTTCCCGAAAACAAATACTCTTAAAATGAAAGGTATTTTACTATGCAAAAAAAATGGTGGCACAAAAAAACAGCCTATCAGATCTACCCGAAAAGCTTCTGTGATTCCAACGGAGACGGTATCGGCGATCTTCCCGGTATTATCAGCAAACTCGATTATCTCAAAGACCTCGGCATCGACATCATCTGGCTCTCACCGATCTACTGCTCCCCACTTGCGGATCAGGGCTACGACATTTCCGACTATTACAACATCGACCCTCGTTTCGGTACAATGGATGACATGGACCGTCTGATTGCTGAAGCAAAAAAACGCGATATGTACATTCTGATGGATCTCGTCGTTAATCACTGTTCTGATGAGCATGAGTGGTTCAAAAAGGCCTGTGAGGACCCGGACAGCGAATACGGAAAGTATTTTTACATTGAAGACTGTCCGGATGGAAAGCTGCCGTGCAACTGGCGTTCCTATTTCGGCGGCAGTGTCTGGGAACCGCTTCCGGGTCATCCAGACAAATATTATCTGCACATGTTCCACAAAAAGCAGCCGGACCTGAACTGGGAAAATCCGAAGCTGCGCGAGGAAATTTACAAGATGATCAACTGGTGGCTTGATAAGGGACTCGCAGGCTTCCGTATCGACGCGATCATCAACATCAAAAAGGCACTTCCGTGGCAGGATTATCCGGCAGACCGCGCAGACGGCATGTGCAGTCCGGGTGAGATGCTCAGGCACGCCGTCGGCGTCGGCGAATTTCTCGGCGAGATGCGTGACCACACCTTCCTTCCGCACGGTGCGTTTACCGTAGGCGAAGTCTTCGATGAAAAACCGGATGAGCTTCCGGATTTCATCGGTGATAACGGTTACTTCTCCACCATGTTTGATTTCAACGAGACGATCTTCGGCGGCAGCAAAAAGGGCTGGTACGACCAGACTCCGATCACGCCGAATGATTACCGCAGCTGCTGCTTCGCCAGCCAGAAAAAGATCGGTGACATCGGCATGCTCTCCAACATCATCGAAAACCACGATGAGCCGCGCGGTGTCTCCCGCTATATCCCGGAGGGGGAATGCAATAACACAAGCAAAAAACTGCTCGCCACAATGAACATCATGCTCCGCGGTCTCCCGTTCATCTATCAGGGTCAGGAGATCGGCATGGAAAATGTAAAATTCCATTCGATCGACGAGGTAGATGATATCTCAACGCTTGATGAGTATCAGGTAGCACTCAATGCCGGCCTGACACCGGACGCTGCCTTAAAGGCCGTAAACCGCGTCAGCCGTGATAATGCCCGGACTCCGTTCCAGTGGGATTCTTCTGCAAATGCAGGCTTTACGACCGGTACCCCGTGGCTTCCTGCCAACCGCAACTACACTGAGATCAATCTGGCAAGCCAGAAAGACGATCCCGCTTCTGTTTATCAGTATTACCGCCGTCTGCTTGCACTGCGCAAGGATCCATCTTACGCCGAGACCATCGTATACGGCGATCTGATCCCGGTCTTTGAGGATCACGACCGCGTCATGGCATACTACCGCAAGTCAGCCGACCAGACACTGCTCGTAATCGGCAACTACAAGACGCAGCCGCAGACCCTGACGCTCCCGGAAGGCTTCAAAAAAGTGCTGCTGAACAACCTGCCTCAGTTCAAAGCGGAGGAAAATGAGATCACGCTGGAGGGATATCAGGCAGTGATTCTGGAGGTATAATCCGAAATAATTTCTAATTTTTCGTGCATCACAAAAAAGGCAACCCAAAAACCGGGTTGCCTTTTTTTAATATACTATTTGTAAAACGGACATTCGCAATCCGCTTCGCGACTTATCTGCGTTCAAATCAGCAGCATCTTCCGTACCGTGCCGTCATCTCCCTGATCTTCCTGATCAGCTCTGCTGAAAATGCACCTTTCTTCAGTCTCCACTTCCAGTTCTTTCCAAGCGTGGAAGGCTGATTGATCCGTGCACGGTTGTCGTAGCCAAGGTAGTCCTGCATCGGAATCACGCAGAGCTTCGATACGCTGCGCATTGCCATGCAGACCAGATCCCAGTAGATTTCTTCATCTGACGTATGGAAATCATTCAGATAACTGCGCACCATTCTGCGCTCCTCCGGCCTGATATCGCGGAACCAGCCAGTCAGCGTCTCGTTGTCATGCGTTCCGGTATACACAACACTGTTCTGTGTATAATTGTGCGGCAGATAGTCGTTTGCACTTCCCGTATCACGGGAATCAAACGCAAACTCGATCACCTTCATACCAGGATAACCGCTCTCCTGCACAAGACGGCGAACAGAATCCGTCACATAACCAAGATCCTCTGCGATAATCTCCTTTTCTCCCAGGCATTCCCTTACCTTTCGGAACAGCCGGATCCCCGGTCCCTTTTCCCAGTGACCACCATGCGCCGTCTTTGCTCCGTACGGAATTGAATAATACTCGTCAAAACCGCGGAAATGATCGATCCGCACAACATCATACAGCTGGTAGCAGTATGCCAGCCGCTGAAGCCACCATGCAAATCCGGTCTGCTCATGGTAATCCCAGCGATATAAAGGATTTCCCCAGAGCTGCCCGTCTGCCGCAAATCCATCCGGCGGACATCCGGCGACCGCTACCGGAAGATTTTCTTCATCAAGCTGAAACAGCTCCGGATGTGCCCACGTATCTGCACTGTCATAAGCTACGTAGATCGGAATATCGCCAATGATCTGTATTCCGTTTTCATTTGCGTAGGTCTTCAGCTTCTTCCACTGCTTTGAGAATGTAAACTGAATATATTCATAAAATTCGATCTCATAATACAGCTCTCTCTGGTAATAATCCATTGAATATCCCCAGCGCTTCCGGATATCCTCCGGCCACTGATCCCAGCTTGCACCGCCAAAAAGATCCTTTACTGCCATAAAGATCGCATAATCACGCACCCAGCCGCCATTCTCTTTCATAAAAGAACCAAACTCCGGATTTTCCGTGATATTACTGCGCTCGTACGCTTTTCGAAGAAGCGGAAAACGCGCTTCATACAGTCTGCCATAATCCACACATTCCGGGTCTGACCCGAAATCTGCCGCATCGCATTCTTCCTTTGTCAGAACGCCCTCCTTGATAAGTGCTTCCAGACTGATAAAATACGGATTGCCCGCATAGGTGGAAAAGGACTGATACGGAGAATCTCCAAAGCTCGTCGGACCGAGCGGGAGAATCTGCCAGTAATGCTGCCCTGCCTCCTTCAACTGATCGATAAACTGATATGCACTTTCAGAGAAACAGCCGATGCCATATTTCGACGGCAGACTGCTCACCGGAAGTAAAATTCCACTTGCTCTCATTTCTTTCTCCCTCTCAATTCGTATTTCCTGTCCGTAAAGCGGACATTTACAATCCGCTTCGTGCTCCGCACACTTGAAACGGGGGAATGCTGATTCTGCTTCACACCATGGTAGAAGCTTACTTCATTTCACTTACTTCATTTCACTTACTCCAACGTCCGCACCGACTGCCCGATGATCAACTCCGCGTCATACACCTGGCGTTTTGCGGTCTCCCGGCCTTCGATCATATCAAACAGCAGACGGATCGTCGCCTCTGCCATCTCCATGCGCGGCTGGCGGATCGTCGTGATCGACGGCTGATAAAACTCTGCGATTCCAAGGCCGTCAAATCCGGCTACAGAGCAATCCTCGGGGACACGTTTTCCGGCATCAAAGAGTGCCTTACATGCCCCGATTGCTACTGAGTCCGAAATTGCAAAAATACAGGTGAAATCCCTTCCGGACTCCAGAAGCTCTTTCGCCAGTGCATACCCGTTTTCCATGGAATACGTTGGCAGATTTTCCTTTGTCCACATCACAAGTGATTCATCGTAAGGGATTCCCCTTGCCTCCAGCGCCTGACGGTAACCGGTCAGCCGGAGCTTTCCGATACTCTCATCCTTCTGTGAGGCGGCCAGCAGCGCAATCCTCTTATGCCCGCAGCCACACAGATAATCCACCAGCTTACGGCTTTCTTTTGTATTATCAACTGTGACGGAGGCATACTCGCTGCCAAGCTCCGTTACGTCCACAGTGCTGATGACAAACGGAATCGTCAGCTGCTTCAGCTTCTTTTCCGTATGATAGCTCAGTCCTCCAAGGAATACGATCCCTTTCAACCGCTTTTCCTTCTCCAGCTGAATCGCGATGTCGACCTCATCCTCAAATTCCTCCACGTGCTGCAGCACAAAGGAATATTTCTGTTTTGTGATCTCACGCTCGAATACCTGAACAATTTCGGAAAAAAACGGATTGCTGATTCCCTTGATCAGCACTGCGATCGTATTGGAATCTGACCGTTTCAGATTGCGTGCGCTGTTGTTCGGCACATAATTATATTTCTGGATGGTCTCCAGCACCTTCTGTTTTGTCTCTTCATTAATGTCAGGGTGATTGTTGATTGCACGGGAAACAGTGCTCACACCCACTCCGCAAAGCTTCGCAACTTCCTTAATTGTAATCTGCTCCACTTTTGCACCTTCCCCCTTTTTTCTAGCTTTTCCGACTTTCTGTGACGTAATGTAAAACTTTACTTTTCCAGCCGAAACAGGTCTTCTTTGTGTTCTTTTTTATATGTGGGTTTGACAAAAAACCTGTTCTATCATACCATTTCGGCTGTACTCTTGCAAGTTTTTTCACCGTTTGGGCATCCTGACACACTTTCTCTTTCTTATCAAAGCATCAGCCTTTTACTGCACCGGCTACAACACCCTCGATAATGTATCTCTGGCATGCGATATAGAAAATAATGATCGGAACGATCGCGATAACCAGTACACCCATCATGGCACCCATATCAACCGATCCATATCCACCCTTCAGATACTGGACTGCAATCGGAATCGTCTTGTATTTCTTCTGATCCAGCACCAGCGATGGCAGCAGGTAGTCATTCCAGATCCACATTGCCTGCAGGATTGTTACCGTAATGCAGGTTGGCTTCATGATCGGCATAACCACTTTGAAAAAGGTCTGCAGCGGATTACATCCATCGATCATCGCTGCCTCCTCAATTTCAATCGGGATCGATTTACAAAAGCCGGTAAACATAAATACAGAAAGCCCCGCACCAAATCCAAGGTATACTACAATGATACCGACCGGATTTCCAAGCTTTAACATATTTGCAATCTTGGAAAGTGTATACATTACCATCTGAAACGGCACGATCATTGAAAACAGACACAGATAATAGATGGTTGATGTAACCTTGCTCTTTACTCTCGTAATGTACCATGCGGTCATTGAGCAGAACAGAATGATTGCTGCCACTGAAAATACGGTGATGAAAACAGACCATCCGAATGCAGAAATCAGTCCTGTTTTATTGATTCCGTTTACATAGTTCTCAAGTCCGACAAACATCTTTCCCGTCGGAAGCGCAAACGGCTTTTTGCTGATGTACACCTTTTTCTTAAAAGAATTAAGAACAACCAGGAAAATCGGGAACACCCATGCAACAGAAATAACAGAAAACAGTGTCGTCCAGATCCATCCATGCTTTGCTTTTCTTGCTTCCATCTTACTGCTGCACCTCCTTTGATCTCGTCAGATAATTCTGAAGCAGCGCAATCACTGCAACCATCATAAAGAAGATCACTGCCTTCGCCTGACCAACGCCTTCCCATCCGCTTCGTCCGTAGAACGTATTATAAATATTCAACGCCAGCATTTCCGACATCTTTGAAGGAGCTCCGTCAGTAAGTGCCAGGTTCTGGTCAAACAGCTTAAAGGAGTTTGTCAAAGTCAGGAAGGTACAGATTGTAATTGATGGCATAACCATCGGAATTGTCACATTCTTCAGAATCTGCTTCGGTGTGGCTCCATCGATCTTTGCCGCCTCAATCAGCTCGCCCGGGATATTCTGAATACCTGAAATATAAATGATCATCATATAACCAATCTGCTGCCAGCACATCAGGATCACAAGTCCGACGAAGCCGTACACTTCTGAATATTTCAGGTTTCTCTGAAACTGGGCAAGAATTCCGTTAAGCAGCAGCTGCCATACGTATCCAAGCACCAGACCGCCAATCAGGTTCGGCATAAAAAATACGGTACGGAACAGGTTTGTTCCTTTGATTTTCTTCGTCAGTGCCAGAGCTACCGCAAAGCCAATCACGTTGATCAGTACCACTGTCACGATCGTAAACAATACGGTAAATCCCAGGGAATGCAAAAATACATCACTTGGATCATTCCAGAACCGGATATAGTTTTTAAATCCAACAAATTTTGCATCGGTTACCGTCGTAAATTCACAAAACGACAGGTACACACCAAGAATAAACGGTGCGATAAATCCAATCGCAAATGCAATCATCGTCGGAAGCAGGAAAATTGGAGCATATCGCTTCATAGTACGGTTATTCATATTTTTCATCCTTCCTCTTTTTCATGACAAGATGGATACCTGCAGCCGCAAATCGCTGCTTTGGCACCTGAAACAAAGAACTGCAGTAAAGCAAACATTCGCACTTCGCATTCGCATCTTTGCTGGAAAAAGGGTGGGCAAAGCACTGCCCACCCTTTCACATTTCTCTTCGCAATCTGTCCGTTCTGATGTGCTCTGAAATCTTATTCTGCTGCCGTAGCTGCGTACTCAGTTGCCCATCCGTCTACGAATGCGCTTACAACGCCATCCCATTCGCCTGTTCCCTGTGCATACTCAAGAAGTGCGCTTCCTACGCCATTTTTCCAGTTCTCAGACGGCATTGTGGTGAAGCACCATGCAACAGAGGTCTTGCCTGCATCAATGTAAGCATTTGCTGCATCAAGAAGTGGGTTGTCTGCTACATACTCCTCTGTGAAGGTATCAAACGGAGTAGTAAAGCCCATTTCCTTTGCAAGAGAGTTTCTTCCTTCATCACTGGTTACAACCCAGTTCAGGAAATCAAGAGTTGCCTGAATATCTTCCTCAGGTGCCTTGGAGTTTACACACCAGTAGTTCTCAGAACCGGTGCAAAGTCCCTGATTCTCTTCTCCTTCTGCACCAATATAGATCGGAAGCATTCCAAGATCCTCATCTGCTACTTCGTTTCCTGTGATATCACCGTAAGCCCAGGTACCGTTCTGATAGAAGACTGCCTCTCCAAGTGCAAACTCAGAAGCTGCATCCTCACCTGTCATGCTTGCCAGCATAGTCGGCTCACACGTTGCATCTGTGATGTACAGATCCCAGATTGCCTTGTAATTGTCAAGATAAGTACCCTTGATCGCATCCGTAGAACTGATGTCATCTGCCTTGTACTCATAGTAGATCGGAAGGTTTGCCAGATGTGTCTTGAATCTCCAGTCAGAAGAGGAATCCATACCAGCTGAGGTAAATGCGCCCTCAACACCCAGCTCATCCTTGCGTGCCTGGATATCATCTGCAACTGCCTTTAAGGTATCAAAGCTTGTAATCTCGGAAGCATCCTTGATCACTGCTCCGTCCAGTGCACAGTAGTCAGCAAGAAGTGCCTTGTTGTAAATGATGCCGTAGGTCTCGATTACATAAGCAAGACCATATACGGAATCGCCATCCTTCAGTGCAAAGTCATCGCTCTTTAAGTGGCTGTATACGTCACTGTCTTTCAGATCCAGGCAGTAGTCTTTCCATGTTGCCAGACCAACCGGTCCATTTACCTGAAACAGGGTCGGAACTTCGTCTTTTGCCATCTCAGACTTCAGCGTGGACTCATACGTACCAGATGCTGCAGTCAGTACATTTACCTCTACTCCGGTCTGCTCTGTGTAGATCTTTGCCAGATCTTCCCACTGTGTTGCCTGCTCAGGCTTGAAGTTCAGGTAATAAACAGACCCCTTTGCTTCCTCTGCCTGTGTCGGGACAACTGCAAGTCCTGCTACCATGGCTGCTGACATTGCTGCTGCAAAATACTTTTTCATGTTTTTCATTTTAGCCTCTCCTTTTCATTTCCTGTAACTGCCCGGCATCCGTCGTATGCTTTGCACTTCTCAAAGCTCTGACCGACTGCAGACAGCTGCTGTTTCTGGTTCCTTTTTCATTTCCGGAAGCGTTATCGGTAACGCTCTCGGTAACGTTTCCAATTCGTAGCTTCATACTAGCACAAACAGAAAAGACATGCAAGTGTTTTTGCATGTCTTTTCGTCATTTCGTCAATTGTGTTAATTCCATTTCGTCGTTTTTGTGCAGTTTGCTCATTCTTTTTCCTGATTTTCGTCTATATCCCTTGCTTCTTCCGCCAGTTTTCCTTTTTGCATTCGCTGTTTCAGCTTTCCCGCAAAGCACGCTCCGGCTTCAGTCTGCCGTATCTACAGGATTTTCCCTGAGCTTTGCCGCCTCGGCCTCGTACTTTTCAAGATCTTCATTCCAGGACGCATACGCCGCATCCGTCCGATGATCCTCCAGTTCATACGTTTCAGCCAGATATGCTCCGAGATGCACCGTCAGCTTTTCTGCTCCGTATGTGTTCAAATGCGTCTTATCCCGGAAATCGGTTTCAAAATCAATTACCTCCGGATTATCTCTTTGATAAAACAGGAACGGAACTCCATCCTCCTGCAGCTCCTTTTCCAGCGTCAGATTCAGTCCCTGCCTGCGGTCATATCGCTCCTGATCCGTCTCAATTCCAAACGGCACCGCAAACATCATAAACTCTGCTCCGTTTTCTTTGCACATCTCTTCGATCTTTTTTATATAGAAAAGACTGTTTTCCGGAACAGAAGCCGCATTTTCCGGGATTCCCGGATTATCCAGCTCGGTCACTGTATAATCGATTCTTGCTCCCTTCTGAAAATTGTTGGAATGAAAATCCTTGTTTTCCAGCTCCTGCCATCTGGAATGATACTTCACAAACGGCACAAGATACGTAAACAGCTCTTTCCATTCCGTATCCGGAAGCATTGTTTTCAGCATTTCCACCTTCACCCCATCAAGGCGCATTCCGTCAAATGCCTGGCGCAGCCGCTCTTCGGAATTGTACAGCTTTTTATTCCAAAGATAATAGCTTTCCATTGCAACTACCTTCGGCTTCTGATACCGAAATGCCTCTTTCAGCAAAAAATACGAGGTTGCTGCTGTCTGCTCCGGACTTCCCATCACATAAGAAGTGATCCCCTGTTCCTTCCAGAGCACATTTGGCTGTACCCCATAATAAAGATGGCTGCTGCCAATAAAAAGTACATCCAGCGAATTCTTTTCCACGCTGTAAAATGAATGGATCTGATCCGTTTCCCCTGCTGTTTTTCTGCGCAGCACGTTACTGAGTGAGCAGAAGATCAGCAGTCCGCACAGAATAAAAAGAACGCAGCCGACTCCTGTGATACATTTTTTTCTCATAAAATCTCCCTTTGCCTGATTCGGGTCAAAGCGGATATTCGCAATCCGCTTCGCTACTTGCTCATAACCTTTATCATATGTGAGCCTGTCTCGCTTATGATACAAGCAAGTCCCTACCCACTGCTTATTGCTCCGCGCAATTGAAGCAGGGGACTGGCTTGACTCGGTTAAAACTGAAAATAGATAAACTGGCTTGCATCGTATCCCGGTCCGTATACACCGAAAATCAGAATTCCGAAAATCGCCGCATAGCAGATCAGCCACCGCAGCCATACACCCTGCTTTCCGATCCATTTGGTGACGCTGAAATTCAGATATCTGCAGATATCCGCAGCTGCCAGAATTCCCATAGATACGATCAGTACATTTCTCGTCTGCAATGTCAGCCCCATCGCAGAGAGGTTATCGCCCCAGGTAAACCAGCTCCCACCGGTCAGTCCCAGGATCTTCCTTACGATATCAATTCCCTGGCGCGTTGTCGCCCGGAAAAAAATCCAGCTGAAATCAACCAGGATAAACGTCGTCACCATCTGTAAAAGCCGATGGCTTGCCGCAGTTACATCCACGTGGAAAAACTGATGAAGACGCTCCCGTACCGGGCGCAGCCATTCGCCGATCACCTGGTATGCTCCGTTTAAACAGCCCCACAGCACATAATGCCAGCTCGCACCATGCCACAGACCACTGACGAAAAAGACAATCATGATATTGCGCCACTTACATAGTTTTCCCTTACGGCTTCCACCAAGCGGAATATACAGATAGTCACGGAACCACCCGGAAAGTGAAATATGCCATCTTCTCCAAAATTCTGCCACGCTTCGTGACAGATACGGTGTGTTGAAATTCTCCATTAGACGGAAGCCCATGACCTTAGCCGCTCCGATTGCGATATTGGAATAGCTGCCAAAATCACAGTAAATCTGAAATGCAAACAGAATCGTCGCCAGCAGCAGCTGAAAACCGGTGCGCTCCGTATACGTATTGTATACAGCATCCACTGCCGTCCCCAGATATTCTGCCAGTACCACCTTCTGAAAATAACCATACAACATCAGAAGCAGTCCCTCACGCACCCGTTCAAATTCAAACCGGTGCTTTTCGTTTATCTGAAGCAGCAGATTTTTTGAACGTTCGATCGGACCAGCCACCAGCTGCGGAAAGAACGATACGAACAGCGCATATTTCAGGAAATTTTTTTCCGCATAAATATCATTCCGATATACGTCTACCGTATAGCTGAGTGCCTGAAATGTATAAAAGGAAATACCAACCGGAAGAATCACATCAAATGTCGGTGTCTGCGCCTGAATATGTACTGCCTGCAAAAGCCGGGCTACCGTATCTACCGCAAAATTAAAGTACTTGAAGAAAAACAGAATCGACAGGTTGCTGGCAAACGACAGTGCAACGTACCATTTCTTTCTTCGGCTGCGCACACCCTCATCCGAAATTTTCTCCGCAGATGAAAGCAGAAGACCGGACACATACGTGATCGCCGTTGATGTCAGCATCAAAAGCGCATACGTTGGATTCCAGCACATATAGAAAAAGTAACTGCATGCCAGAAGAAAAATATAACGTACCCGGTGTGGTATCACATAATAAACAAGACACACAACCGGAAAAAAGATCATAAACTCCAGAGAGTTAAATAACATAAGAAAACTTCCTCCGAACTTAATTTCTGTACCAATATGACAGATGGGAGAATGCTCCCACTATACAGTCACTGCCTATCATAATTCGAAACACCGTGTCTGTCAATCGCAGACTTTCTCTGTTTTTCCAAAACGTGTAATTCTTTTTCCTATTCCGGCGCAGCCTGCTCCCGCTCATGGCGCATCCAGAGTACCTCCTGGCGCTCTTTTTTATCTTCCGGCCTGTTCTCCTGTTTATCTTCCGCCCTGTTCTCCGGCTTCACAGAAACCGGCCGAAATCCAATCGACCTTGCAAAAGAAATTGCCTCCTGATAATCACTCCGGACTCTGACCATGATTTCATCTGCTTCCAACTGCTCATAAGCATACGCAATCGCAGCCCGACACATTTCCGTACCGTATCCCTGTCTCCGATACGCCTCATCCAGCATATATTGAAGCTCCAGAATCACCGGATTCTCCTGATCCTGTGCATCTTCGCCATCCTCGATACTCTTTTGCATATCCGGCCTTTCTTCCAGAGCCGAAAAACCACAGCAGCCGATCACACACTCCCGTATCCTTTCTGTCTGTCCGCCTGTCTCACCAGCTGTAATATCTGTCACTATTTCTGCCCGTCCGCCTGTCTCACCAGCTGTAATATCTGTCACTATTTCTACCCGTCTGCCTGTCTCACCAGCTGTAATATCTGTCACTATTTCTACCCGTCCGCCTGTCTTACCGGCTGTAATGTCTGTCACTATTTCTGCCCGTCCGCCTGTCTTACCGGCTGCCACATCTGCCGTACCATCCTTTGCAAAAAATATTTTCTCAGATCCAACGGCTTCGCACCGCTCCTTTTCTTCAGAATCCGTACGTTCTTTATCAAGCACCACGCTCCATAATCCGTAGCCATACAGCCGGTACTGACTGCCAATATAGGATTCCAGCCTGCTCTTTTCAAAACTATCTGTTTCTTCTGCGTCCTTCCGCGCCTTTTCCATCCCGCTTTGGTGATCGATCCGGCTCAGCACCCGCCAGTCATCCACGATCATTTCCCGCAATGTCAGCCTTCTTGTCCGTGCGATCGTCACCGGAAGTCCATGATACCGCTGCAGATATTTCTCCAGCTCCTGCAACTCCAGCTTCTCCGGCTCTTCCACGACCAGATCCGTTCCATTAAAAAATGCATCACTTTCTCCGGCAACTCCCACGCAGGCAATTCCAAGCTTTGATATCTGCTCTGCAAGCTCCCTGTCGTCCGTGAGTACAAGAATATGCTCCATCTCCTGCAGTTTTTCCGAAAACCAGACCCCCTTCCGACAGGGAATCCCTTTTTTCTGCAGCGCCAGAAAAACCCGTTCCGACCGTGTCGTTTTGTTTTCCTCAATTTTATACCATACTGATCTGAGCATGCTCAGCCACCGCCTTTCTTCTATCCCGCCCAAACCTGATTTCAGTCGAACGCATATCTTTCTTGCCAATCCCGCCTTGTAAAAAAAACATTTTCGAATTACAATGATGTTAAGTAAAAGGAGATACGCACAGTCTTCATCAAACGAAAGGATTTTATTTTATGAATATTTACGATATTTTAGGTCCCGTCATGGTCGGCCCTTCCAGCTCTCATACCGCCGGAGCGGTACGAATCGGACTGATCACCCGGCGGCTCCTTGGTGCCGCGCCTGTACACGCGGAAATTTTCCTTTCCGGTTCCTTTGCAGCTACCGGCACCGGACACGGCACAGACCGTGCGCTGATCGCCGGGCTGCTCGGCATGCAGCCGGACGACATCCGCATTCCGGACAGCTTTTCATTTGCAGCAGAAGCCGGACTTACCTTTACGTTCCACAAAATCAACCTAAAGGACGCACATCCAAATACCGCCATCCTGCGCGTTTCTTCTGCAGACGGACGGACTCTGGAGGTACAGGCGGCTTCTCTTGGCGGCGGCCGTATTCTGGTTAATCGGCTCGACGGTATCCGTGTAAATTTTACCGGCGATGCACCAACCCTGATCGTCCACAACCTCGACAAGCCCGGCTGCGTTGCCAATGTGACCTCTCTGCTCTCCAGAAATGGGGTCAACATCGCCACGATGCAGCTTTACCGCAACTACCGCGGAGGCTATGCCGTTATGGTCGTTGAAACCGATCAGAATATTGCGGCTGAAACACTTGAACTGCTGCGTCACCTGGACGGAGTAACAAAGGTGACTTACCTTGCGGCAGATTAACTGTTTTGCTTTCTTTCCATTTTACTGCAAATTTCAAAATTTTGGAGGATTTTTATGGCATTTGAATCTTTTGAGCAGATCGTACAGGTCTGTCAGGAAAAGTCTGTTTCCTTTGCAGAGGCCGTAATTGGGGAAGACATGAAAGACCGGCTCGTAACACGGGAAGCCACGCTGGAGAAAATGCGATATATCTGGAACAGCATGCTTGAAGCAGGAAGATCATACGATGAGAACCGCATTTCCACAAGTGGGCTCGTCGGCGGAGACGGCGGACGTATGAGCCATTATGCCGACAGCGGACATACGCTCTGTGGCGACCGTATGAGCCGCGTCATTGCACAGGCACTGCAGATGGGCGAATCCAACGCCTGCATGAAACGGATCGTTGCGGCTCCGACAGCCGGCGCCTGCGGAGTACTTCCTGCAGTTCTGATCCCGCTTTTTGAAGAAACCAAACAGGACTGCACCTCATCGGCATCTGCTTCCGAAGCTCCCGTTCTCACGGAAGACGATTTCGTGCTTTCCCTCTTCGTCGCAGCCGGTATTGGACAGGTCATCGCCACGCGTGCAAGTATCGCAGGCGCCTCCGGCGGCTGTCAGGCCGAGATCGGATCCGCCTCCGCAATGGCAGCCGGTGCGCTCGTCTTTCTGCGCGGCGGCAGCTGCGATGCAATCGTACAGTCTGCTGCCATGAGCCTGAAAAATCTGCTGGGACTCGTCTGTGATCCCGTCTCTGGTCTTGTGGAGGTTCCCTGCGTCAAACGAAATGTAATCGGCGCAGTCAATGCCATGTCTGCCGCAGATATGGCATTGGCCGGAATCAAAAGTATGATTCCGGCCGATCAGGTGGTTGATGCTATGAAAGAGGTCGGAGACCTCATGGATGTCTCATTGCGTGAAACAGGCCGCGGCGGACTCGCCGCTACCAGAGAAGCAATTGAAATCACAAAAAAAATTCAGGGAATCTCCAAGTAAGAATCCCTTCCATTCTGATCCGGTGCATGAACATTCGCGTTTCATCAATCCCACACCCTTTTTGCGGCGTGGGATTTTTTAACCGAATCAAGCAAGCAGCGAAGCGAATTGTGACTATCTGCTTTGACACACACTCCGCCTTCTACCTCGGCCAGCGCTCCTCTTTTTTTGCAAGCGGCGCAAATGGCTGATGCGGAAGCGTCTGATACCAGTAAGCCACACTTGCAACATCGTCCTGCCGTTCAAAATTTCCCTTATGGCAGCTTCCGATCTGCTGCAGTGTCACACGCAGATCCTCCTCAAACAGAATCGGATCCATGATATGCCAGCGGTAAAAGCCGCGCTGCGGCATTGTATCATCATTATAATAATCGCTGTGTACCGACTCATCATGTCTGGAATAATACGGATAGCCCAAAAACGGCGTATTGTACGTCTGCTCCACCGTCTTTCCGTCAATCTGCTTTGCAAAGCTCCAGGAACCGCCAAAGTAATCTTCCATTCCGGTTCCGCAGATCGTCGGATATTCGTCATCTCCGTCAATATAAAACTTCATTTCTCCCTCGCCGTACCAGTACCGCTCCAGAGACGTATGTGCAATATACGTTCCGACATAATGTCCCTTTCCTTTTACCCCGTCCAGCACCGTATAATCCTTCTGAAGCTCCGTCAGACGCTCTCTGCGCCACTGTGCGTGGAAATAAAGCAGATCCTGCGGCATCTCATCCATCTCCCGGTAATCGATCTGATAGAAAAAGCAGTCAAGCTCCGTTTCATGCTGGTTTTCCAGTGTAATCCTTGCGCGCTTTCCAAATGGCATCTGGAAATAGCAATTCATTCCACGTGCCGGCACAACAACGATCGGAAGAGAGTTTACAACACAGTCTCTCGCAAATCCGCAGCAGAAGAAATCTCCCAGCGGACTTTCCACAGACGGTGTCTCTTCCCCGTCCCAGTACATCCGAAGTACCAGATCACGAAGCATATAATAATCCTTTTCGGAACGGTCCGGTACCGTAATCCAGATATGTGTGATCACTCCCGGTCCCTTGATATCTGCCAGCGTTGTAACAGAACCGGATGGAAGCTTTCTAAGGCACGGTGAACCTTTTCTCGATGGTCCGAGTTCACTTGGCGCCATACCGCCCTTTCCCTTTTCTCCCGTCGGATTCTCTGCGTCGATTGAACGGCTTCTGCCGTGCTTTGCATAGGCAAGCGTACCAAATTCCTGAAACATACTCTTTTTCCTCCTGTAACATGTTATGATGCCAGGGTCAAAAGCCTGAAACCACGATGTGCCTGCACAGAAGTGGTTTTATAACTTAATGCCCCGCCCCGATATGAGCATAAAAGTGGAGCGCAAGCTTCACGATATGCGAATATTGGACAGAAAGCAGAACCGTTTCCATTTTGCAGCGGCAGGATTTCCCACTGCTGCCTCTTATGGACAATCAGCTCTGCTTTTTGTCATCTGCAAGGAACTATTGCAGATGCTGCAGCCGTTGTCAGCATTTCTTCAGATAATAGTATCCGAATGCCGGAATATTTACGCCTGCTGCTTTCATTTTCCGACCGGAAATCAGATCTACATAATCTCCGTCTGTCTCATTGATCCACGCAGTTTTATCAAACTCGCTGAAATTGAACACACCGATGATCTTATCCCCGTCATAATATCTTCCGATACAGAGCACACCCTTCTCCCAGGTTTCGATCGTCCAGGTGTCCGCATACGAAACGAATGCTTTTTCACTCTTTCGGATTTCCTCAAGCTGATGCAGACCCCGGAACATTTTTCCTTCCACTGTTGTATCATCTGTACGGTTTTCCGCCAGCTTCCAGTTCATCGCACCTCTGTGGATGTAACGGGAATCTGCTGCCTTGTTCGGATCATTTTTGTAAGTATAATCATTAACCTGCGCAATCTCATCTCCACTGTAAAGCACCGGAATGCCGGACTGCATAAACATATATGCGTGAAGCATCAGATCCTTCCGGATCGCAACATCCATCGCATTATCATCCTGCTCAAAGCCCGCTTTCTCCACACCGCACATGGACGCAGTCGTTCCGCAGAAACGTGCATCTCCTGTCACCGGATCTGCATTATAAAGCTCACCGCGGCTTGTGCTGTTTCCTGCATAGCCCTGGAAATAATCGTTCAGATATTTCTTATGTGAACGCTCTTCCATGCCTTCCATCGCAAGTGTCGGATAGTCCAGGCCCCAGCCAATATCATCATGACAACGCAGGTAATTCAGGAATACGTAATCCTTCGGCAGACCATTTACAATATCAAGCTGCTTCTTGAGCAGGCTTACATCACGGGTTGCCACGGTATGCCATGTGGTGGCCATCGTCGTTACATTATAAAGCATATGGCACTCCGGCTTTTCTACTGTTCCGAAATACGGCACAACCTTTTCCGGCTCCATAACGACCTCACCCAGCAGCAGAATGCCCGGGCAAACGATCTCACCGATCATACGCATCATCCGCACAATCGTATGTACCTGCGGAAGATTTCGGCAGCTTGTGCCAAGCTCCTTCCAGATATACGGTACTGCATCAATTCGGATAATATCAATTCCCTTATTTGCCAGGAACAAGAAATTGTACATCATCTCATTAAAGACGCGCGGATTGCGATAGTTCAGATCCCACTGGTACGGATAGAACGAAGTCATAACATAATGTCCTGCGTCCGGAAGCCACGTAAAATTGCCCGGCGCTGTCGTCGGAAATACCTGCGGAACCGTCTCCTCATACCGGGACGGAATATCCCAGTTGTCAAAGAAGAAGTAGCGGCTCATATACTCTCCGTCACCACTGCGTGCTCTTTTCGCCCATTCATGATCCTCGGACGTATGATTCATGACAAAATCCATGCATACATTGATCTTTTTCTCATGGCAGGCCGTGGTCAGGTCTTCCAGGTCTTCCATCGTACCAAGCTTTTCCTGCACTTTACGGAAATCTGCAACTGCATAACCTCCGTCAGACCGTCCCTCCGGCGTATCCAGGAACGGCATCAGATGAATGTAATTCACATCACACTGCTCGATATAATCCAGACGGCTCTGTACGCCCTTCATATTTCCGGCAAAATTGTCGATGTAGAACATCATGCCCATCATATCATTCTGCTTGTACCAGTCCGGCTTTACCTCACGCGCATAGTCCGAAACCTTCAGACTTCTGCTTCTCTCATGATAAAAACGCTCCATATTGTCGCACAGCTCTGCAAACATGGAATCATTTCCGTAGAGTTCCATATACAGCCAGCGCAGCTCATCAACGTGGCGGTTAAAACGTCTGCGATAGACACTCTCCTCCTCAGCTGCTGCTTTCTCTGCTTCTTCTTTGGCTTTCTTCTCTGCCTCGGCCTTCGCCTTTGCTTCTGCTTCTTCTTTGGCTTTCTTTTCTGCTTCCGCCTTTGCCTTTGCTTCTGCTTCTTCTTTGGCTTTCTTCTCTGCCTCGGCCTTTGCCTTTGCTTCTGCTTCTTCTTTGGCTTTCTTCTCTGCCTCGGCCTTTGCCTTTGCTTCTGCTTCTTCTTTGGCTTTCTTCTCTGCCTCAGCCTTCGCCTTTGCTTCTGCTTCTTCCTTGGCTTTCTTCTCTGCCTCGGCCTTTGCCTTCGCTTCTGCTTCTTCTTTGGCTTTCTTCTCTGCCTCAGCTTTTGCCTTCGCTTCTGCTTCTTCTTTGGCTTTCTTCTCTGCCTTTGCCTTTGCTTCTGCTTCTTCTTTGGCTTTCTTCTCTGCCTCAGCTTTTGCCTTCGCTTCTACTTCCGCTTTGGCCTTCTTCTCTGCCTCAGCCTTTGCCTTCGCTTCTGCTTCTTCTTTGGCCTCAGCCTTTACTTCAACCTCTGCCTCCACAGCTTTCACTGCTTCCGGCGCTTTTTTTATGGTAGTTTTCTTTGGTGTTCTTTTTCCTCTGCTCATCTTCGTCTCCTGTTTCCCGTTCCGGATTCTGCCGGGAACCTTTTCTCTTCTCTCATTTCTCTTCTGTCAGTGGAAGGGTCGAACCGCCCTCAATAAATGTAACCGGAAGATTGATGATATTGTCTACCTTCTCGCCATTTAACAGCCGTTCCAGACAATCCACACTTGTCTTTGCAATCAGCTCTGTATCCTGGTAAATGCTGGAGACAAGCTGTCTGCCCGTATTGAGCATCTTCAGTCCATCATAACCGATCACCTGCACATTCTCCGGAACGCGCAGCCCCATGCCACGCAGTTCCTCCATGATAACGACTGCCAGATGGTCAGTTCCGGCAAAAATCCCGTCCGGCCGCGCTCCTTTTCCATGATTTTCCATATGTGCACGCAGCACGCTGTTGATCAGATTTCTTGCAGAAAAGGACGAGTAAATACTTGGTACCTGCTGTTCTGAAAAAGATACGCTGCCATACGCCACATCATTCGCTTCACAGCACGCCTCAAATCCATACCGTCTCTTGCGCACCTCGTTTTCCACTGAACTGATTGTCTGAAAGAACAGCAGATTTTTGGCTCCGCGCCGGATCAGGCTGTCCGCCGCCATCCAGCCGCCCCCATAATTGTCGCAGGACACGCATGGCACTCCCGGCAGGCATCGTTCAATCGACACATAGGCCGACGAATCTTCAATATACTTTTCCACATTGCTGAACGTGACGCCGATGACACCGTCTACCTTATTGTACTTTGCCATCTCGATGTATTTGATCTCCTTTTTGTGATCTCCATCCGAAATACACAGAACCAGCTGCTTGCCAATGCCGGTAAGCGCTTTTTCCAGATCCCGCAGAAGCATGTTGTAAAAAGGATTCGTGATATTTGGCAGCATTACAACTACATAGCCGGTCCGCTGTGTCCTCATTCCGCGCGCAAGCCCGTTTACCTGATAACCGAGCTTCTGTATGGACGCCTCCACTCTGCTTCTTCGTTCTTCGCTGACATTCCCACCATTTATTACATTCGATACAGTTCCGACGGATACACCGGCATCCTGTGCTACATCCTTAATTGTTACCATACCCCATACCTTTCCTGCCGCTGTATATATCACAGTTCCTATAAGTTTCTATAGCTGCATATCGCGTCATCTGCTGTCATTTTATTATTTGTAACTGTTCAGAGTCAAACAAAATTTCATAAAACAGGCGTAAAACACTTGCGTCTTTAATCATGTTTTTGAAATTTTATTTGGCGGATACGCCACACCGGCGAAATGCGCAGCATTTTGGAGGTTGGCTCTGAACAGTTACTATTATTTACCCAATACAGTCCACCGGAATGTTTCTGGCTTCTCATCTGAATTCAGCCGAACCGTCTTTCCGAGCACATTCTCCTCCGTCTCGATCGTGCCACAGATTACACCGCCCTGGCCGAGTACATCAATCATCTCCTGGTCGATCGTGATCTGGAGACCAAGCCCCTCTGCCGGGTTAAACGATGCGCACAGTTCCGTGTCCAGCTCATGAAGCCTTGAAGTCTTCACGCTCAGTTTACCCTCCGTGAAATCAATGCGGATCACCGTCTCGCCGATTGCAAGATCTGCTTTTCCACTTGTACCCGGTTTCCAGAAAAGTTGAATCTCTCTCGCCTCATCTGCGATCACAAGATCTGTTTCCAGCGGAAGTTCTGCCCACTCGCCGCGAAGCGCTTCCATCTCCTCCGGCATATGGAATGCGATACGGTCGCCGTCTTTCGTGCGCTTCAGCGTAAGCACCTGCGGAATTCCCATGGCTCCATGATAATAACCAAGCGTGCTGTCCAGACGGATCCACGGAACCATAATGACACGGTCGCCCGTATTGTCATACGTCTGCGCCGCATACGCTCTTCTGCTGAAATATGCCATCAGACGATCCGTCTGCGCCGTGAACTGATACCCGTCAAAGGTTCCGATCACATAATAACCATCTGCGGACCAGAATACCCAGCGCTTTTCATCCGTACCTTCCACCGGAAGCTCCATCAGTGCCGGGCACTCCCACATTCCCGGTATGCTGAGCTTCTGGCTTTCTTTCCAGTGACGCAGGTCTTCGGAACGCAGGATCAGGAAATCATTCCCATCCAGATACAATACCATAATATACGCTTTTGTGGAATCATGCCAGAAAACTTTTGGATCACGGTTTTCTGCAGTCATCCAGGGAATTATTTCTCCTGCGTCATGTATCGTCATCCCCTGATCATCCGACCAGCGAAGACGTTGCGAAAAAACATTCTCTTCCCGTACAGACCAGTCATTTCTTCCTCCTGCTGCCGTATAAAAGAATAAAAGCGCATCCTGGCCGCAGCCGGCCGTATTTTTACGGTCTACTAACCCGCAGCCGGAATACGCTGTGCCGTACTGATCCGGAGTCATTGCGACATCCAGCTCTTTCCAGGAAAACAGATCATTGCTGACGGCATGTCCCCAGCTCATGTTCTCCCATCCCGTTGAATACGGATTGTGCTGATAAAACAGATGATACACGCCATCTGCATACACCAGTCCGTTCGGATCGTTGACCCATCCGTACGTTGCCGTATGATGCAGTTTCGGGCGATACGGATAATCATTTCCCGGACGCTCCATCTCCTGGCGGATCGGGCTGGTTGTAAGAATTTCTTCTTCATCGAATACCAGTTCGATTTCTTTATCACGATATGCTGCACACTTCCATGCACCATAAAAATCATAACGGTCTGCTGCCAGACGGATCCGAATCTCCTGAACCAGCTTTCCGTCTGCGTAAATATTAAGTGTTTTCTCTTCTCTGGACATATCCACCGGAAGCCAGAGATAATCTCTCGTAACTTTCAGTCGCATGGTACCTCCTTATTCACAAATAATATAGATTCCCCCGAAGCATCCGGCACCTGTGCCGGAGACATGCCACGGGAGAATATGATTTTCGGAAGGAGCCAGTACATCGTTATCGATGTACCAGACAGCCCCCTCCGTCCTTTATTTTTTCACAGGCATAAGCCCGTACCTGTCAATGTGCTTCCAAAGTATATCTTCTCAGCACATTTCTCTGCGTAGTTCTGTATCAATCAGCCCTTAACTGCACCGGAGGTAACACCCTCGATGATGTAACGCTGCAGGAATACATACAGGATCAGGATCGGGAGCATTGCCAGAAGCAGTGCTGCCAGAATCAGTCCGATATCGGTTGTATACGTTCCGTAGAAAACCTGCATTGCAATCGGAAGTGTATACATTTCCTTCTTACGAAGTACCAGGCTCGGCAGAAGGTAGTCATTCCAGAATGCCATTGCATCGATAACTGCTACGGTAGCGATGGTCGGTTTCAGAAGCGGGAATACAACGCTCCAGAATGTTTTCCATCTTGTACATCCATCGATCAGTGCTGCTTCCTCAAGCTCCAGCGGGATATTCGTAACAATTGCGCCGTGGAACATGAAGGTTGCCATGGAAAGTGAAAATCCAACGTGCATGAAAATCAGTGTAATTCTGCTGTTCAGGATCGGGATGGTAGCGCCGTACAGAGATACGAGCGGAATCATCAGTACCTGGAACGGGATGACCATGGAAGCGATCATACCGGAAAACAGAAGTGTACATGCTTTCCATTTATTACGGACGATCACGAATGCAGCCATGGACGAAAACAGCATGGTAAGTACCGTTGCACTAACTGTGATAATCAGTGAATTTTTGAAGCAGCTCCAGAAATTCATCTTTTTGATTGCATTCGGGAAGTTCTCCAGCGTAAAGCCATGAGAGCCAACGAGTGCCAGCGGTGCAGAGTTGATATCACCCTTTGTCTTGAATACGTTGATAACTACGAGAATGAATGGGAAGACAAATGCGATAAATGCGATGATCAGAATTACCATCATGATCGCATGGGAAATTTTTTTATTTCTCGCAGCCTTTACATTATCTGTCATTATGCTGCCACCTCCCCTTTCTTACCAATGTAAACCTGTGTAACACCTACGATCGCGCAGACAACAAACAGAATGAGTGCCTCTGCCTGACCGGTTCCGTAGTTCTTATAAGCAAACGCCTGATTGTAAACGTGCATAGCCGCCATAACAGAAGAGTTGAACGGCTCGCCTTTTGTAAGAGAAAGGTTTACATCGTAAACCATGAAGCATCTTGTGATCGTAAGGAACAGACACTGTACGAAAGAAGAACGCATCAACGGAATCGTGACATTGATCGTCGCCTGAGTCTTTGTACATCCGTCGATTTCTGCCGCCTCCATAAGGCTCTTGGAAACGCTCATGAAACCTGCTACGTAGATCAGCATCATGTAGCCTGCATACTGCCATACCGATACGAGAATCAGGCAGAACATCGCGCCGTTCGTCGTCGAAAGCCAGGAAGTAGAGAGTGCTCCGACCGAAAGAGCCTGTCCGATCGCAACGATTGCACGGTTAAATACGAATTTCCATACATAACCAAGAACGATACCGCCGATCAGGTTCGGAATGAAGAAGCCTGCGCGGAAGAAATTCTGTCCTTTGATACCGCTTGTTACCATGTAAGCCAGCAGGAATGCCACAATGTTGACCAGAACGACAGAAACCACTGAATAGACGATTGTTCTTCCCATTGCCTGCCAGTAAGCAGCATCCTGAAATGCCGCAATATAGTTTGCCAATCCTACGAAAGGCTTCGTTTTTGAAATGCCGTCCCAGCTCGTAAAGGTCAGGTACAGACCGTAGACAAACGGGAGGATTACGACTGCACAGAACAGGAAAGTAGCCGGTCCTGCGAATATAAGGTATTGCTTTACCCTATAGGACATCGTATTTTTTTTCATGTTTACTCATCCCCCTATAAACAAAGTTTCAGCCATACGCCTCCGCCTGCGAGTGCGTATGGCTGCAGGAAGTTCAGAACGGCCGCCGCCCCGCTTTGGGAGCGGCTGTCGGTTTCTGCTGTGTCAGATAAGTTTTAGTGCTCTACCAGAGTAGCTGTCTTCCAGTAAGCCTCGATCTCACTTGCGAAGCCTGCACGGTCGATCTGGCCTGCAAGGTACTTCTGCATAGAAGCGCCAAGCATCGGATACTCATCATCCGGCATGTAGTTGTAGTTCGGGATCAGCATGTCAGCGTCTGCATACTCTTTTACAGATGCGCCAAGCGGGTCAGCTACCGGAAGAGTGATGTTGGAGTAAGCCGGGATAAGTCCGCACTGGTTAACGATCAGATCCTGACCCTCTTCGTCATATACCAGCCAGTTCAGGAAATCCTTTGCTGCCTGACGCTGCTCATCAGAGGTTGCATCAGAATTGTCGATGAAGAAGAACTTGGAACCGCCGCCTACAAGCTTGGTGTTTGTGCCGTCGTCTGTGTTCTGCGGAACCGGCATCATGCCCATGTTCTCTGTGTAATCATATGCGTTGATAACGGACCAGTCCCAGTTGCCGCCGAACATGAATGCGATCTCGCCTTCAGCCAGCTTCTGCTCGGTAACTTCACGCTCTGCAGCGATTGCAGAATCCTTTGCGTAGTTGTACTCCATCAGTACATCAAATGTATCCATCAGGGAATTGAATTTCTCGTTGTTGATCAGGTCTCCCTCGCCAGCCTGCAGCTGTGCAAGGTAAGCGTCTGTGTCATCCTGCTCCTCGAATACTTCTCCAAGGAAATGAGCTCCCAGGGACCAGTCCTCTTTCATGATACCTGTCGGAGACTCCATGCCGCCTGCTACCAGCTGATCAAGCAGTTCCTTGAAGGAATCCAGTGTCTGATACTTGGACGGATCGAAATCTTCGCCTGTGATGTTCTTGATTGCGTCTGCATTGTAGATAATACCACGTGCCTCAACGCAAAGCGGGAAGCCGTAAACCTTATCATTAACGCTGATTGCCTGTGTGGTATCCTTTACCCAGTCCTGATCGCTGAGGTCAACTGCGTGCTCTTCACCCATAGAGTAGATATCCTTTGCATCAACCATGCTCAGTGTATACGGGTCGTTGGAAGCGTATCTTGTTGCCATATGAGCGGTTACCGGGTCGTTGCTGTAGTAGATTTCTACATTTACGCCCTTCTCCTCAGAATACTGTGCAGCTGCTTCCTCAAGCTGGCTCTCAATCTCTGTCTTAGAGTTGAATACTGTAATCGTAACATCGCCATCAGCAAGAACTGTCATGGAACCTGTGGTTGCAAGAGATGCTGCCATAAGTGCAGCCATTACAAAAGAAACACTCTTTTTCATTTTGCGTTTTCCTCCATATTTTGGTGTCTTTTCATTTTTTACTTTCGATCCGTCTCCGGATCTTTCACGCAGCGAGCCCGGCCGATGCCCTCTGCGAACCGTACATAAGTTGTGCCTTTTGGGAACCTGTACGCCGTTCCCACCATGATGCTTATCTTATCAGTAAGCTCTTCGTTGAATTACCTGGAACTTCCTGCCTGAAACTTTATTCGTCTTCAGAAATAAATCATAATTTCTATGCAATTTATCCATTGCTTCCTGAAAATGAATCGTTTCATTTGATAATTGGATATTAGCACGTTTCTTTCCGGCTGTCAACCTGCCTATGCATTTTTTCTTTGAATCGATTCATTTTTGGCAGTATGTACAAATTCAAGGGGGCGATTTTTGTAGAAAATCAACATACACAAGGGTTCTCTGCATTTTTCGGTCGTTTTGACGGTTGAATTCAGGCTGAAAAAGCCTTCGTTTTTTTGTGTTTTGAATGTACAATTCAAAATTTTCAGGAAATTTCAGGCATAAAAATGAGGCGTGTTCATTTTCTGTTAAGAAAATCAGGCGGCAGAGGTCTGTTTCTGTTCTCCGCCGCCCTGTGGATTTGTGTTTCTTCTATATAATATATCCGCCGCAATCACGCATTCTTTACAAGCCCCCGTCAAAATGTTATGATGTGGGACAAAAGGTAAATTTTTCGGAGGATTCTTTTTATGTCTGACTTATCATTTGAAATTTCGCAGGAGGAGTTTTCTGCCCTGCCTGAAAATGACCGCCTGCTGATCGATATCCGTGACCAGGCAAGCATCTCCTACGGCATGATCCCGGGTGCGCTCCATGTGCCGCAGGAGAACGTGCCAGAATGGGCAGACACGCCAAAAGCGTTTTCAAAATGCATCGTTCTCTACTGCTCCAGAGGTATTTTCAGTCTGGAGCTTGCTGCAAAGCTTCAGGAGCGCGGGCTGAACGCGCGAAGCCTGCAGGACGGCTACAACGGCTGGCTTCTCTTTTCCATGAAAAAGGAAAAAGAGCTTGAGGCATCGGATGATGGCGAAGCTTACCGTCTTTCCCGCCAGCAGCAGATCGAGGACAGTATCCGGCGCAAATTCCGCAGGGTTCTGTTTTCCCGTTTTGCAAAAGCCGTCTGTGAGTATCAGCTTGTCGAGCCGAATGACAAAATCGCCGTGTGCATCTCCGGTGGAAAGGATTCCATGCTGATGGCGAAGCTTTTTCAGGAACTGAAGCGTCACAACAAATTTCCGTTCGAGCTTGTGTTCCTTGTCATGGATCCCGGCTACAACCGCGAAAACCGCCTGATCATCGAGCAGAATGCACACACCCTCGGCATTCCGGTCACGATCTTCGAAACACAGATCTTTGAGGCCGTCTACAACGTGGACAAATCCCCTTGCTATCTGTGTGCCCGCATGCGCCGCGGCTATCTTTATAAGAAAGCACAGGAGCTTGGCTGCAACAAGATCGCGCTCGGCCACCACTACGACGACGTGATCGAGACGAATCTGATGGGCATGCTCTATGCAGGCCAGATCCAGACCATGATGCCGAAGCTCCACAGCATTCATTTTGGCGGCATGGAGCTGATCCGGCCGATGTACCTCATCCGCGAGGAAGATATCATCCACTGGAGAGATTACAATGATCTGCGCTTCATCCAGTGTGCCTGCCGCTTCACCGACACCTGCACGACCTGCCGCCCGGACGGCTCCAGCGTTTCAAAGCGCATGGAAATCAAAAAAATGATCGCCGAGCTGAAAAAGACAAATCCGTACGTCGAGGGAAACATCTTCCGGAGTATGGAAAACGTCAACATCGACACAGTCATCGGCTATAAACAATATGGTGTCCGCCATTCCTTCCTCGACAACTACGAGGAACTCGGCAAAGTGGAATTTGATTGAAAAAAGAACCCCGGCCGGAAGCTGCGATTTTGTGGCTTCCGGCCGGGGTGTGTTTTCAATTACTTCCATACGGCGGTATATGTCAATCTGTCATTGTATTTAATTCTTTTTGAACAGATGCCCGACACTCGGAAATCTCTTTATTTGAGGAATTGCATAAGCTCTTTATCTGTTTATCTGAAAGTCCCTGATCGATCATTCTCAGAATAATGTCGCGGCGCTGCTGCTTCATGCCTTCCTGTCTGCCCTGCTTCCTTCCTCTTCTCATACCTTGTTTTATTCCCTGTTCTATCCCCTGTTTCAGACCCTGCTCAATTCCACGCTCGATATTCTCCTGGTCCCGCATCCATAGCATCATATACTCCCGCCTCCATTCGCGATTTCTCTTTGCCTTTCTGACTGCCGCTTGTGAACAAATCAGCCAGGCAGAAAAGCAGATTGCAATCATCCACTTTACTTTTGCCATGTTTCTTTTCTCTTATTATAGCGTCTGGCCATTCCATGTGCAAGTTAAAAATAGCTTCATTTTGTTGCTTTTTCTTACTTTTTGTATATGCAACTCATTTGTGTAAACATCACATTTCCCTTTACTTTGTGCCCTGTCAGCGGGGCTTTCAACTCCCACTCACATAAGCATTCCACCGCTTAGTGCCCCGCGCACTTAAAGCGGGGGAATGCTTATCTGCGTTCACAATCAATCGCATAACCATTATCATAAAATCCTGTTGTCACCGTATTCTCACGGATAACTTACCCGACTCAGAGCAACATGAAAACAAAAAAGGTTCATCCGCACTATGAGATGAGCTCTGCCTGTCAGACAAATAATCCAACAGGCAGACAGCCAAATACATCGATGCAAATAAACCTTTTTTCTAATCCCTTTTCTTTTTACCGGAGGGCTTTGTGGTCTCTCCTCCCTTATGCAGATCCAGGCCGCCCCGTTTTATATCGTCTGACTATTTTTATCTGCGGAACTTTTTCCGGCCTCCAAGCAGAAGAGCTGCTGCAAGGGAAAGAACGCATACCACCGCGTAACCCGCAAGCGGGGTTGTATCTCCGGTGCGCGGGGTCGTGCCGGACGTCGGAGCCTGTTTGTTCGTCTCGGTCTGTTTCTTTGTCTCGCTTTGTTTCTGTGTTTCGGTTTCCGTTTCTGCCGGAGTCTCGGTCTCTGTTTCTGTTTCCGTTTCAGACGGAGTTTCTGTTTCGGTCTCTGTCTCAGTTTCCGTTTCTGCCGGAGTCTCGGTCTCCGTTTCTGTTTCGGTCTCTGTCTCCGTTTCGGTCTCCGTCTCAGCTTCGAGAATCTCGAATTCTTTTTGAACCTCCCCGGTGTAATTGCCGCCGTCTTTTGCGCGGATCGTCAGGGTATAAGTGCCAGCTTCGATCGCTGTGTTGTTCTCCACGGTGTAAACGTCTGCCGGAAGTTCTTTGCCGTCCAGCACTACTTTTTCTACGGTCTGCGTCTGCTCGCTTCCATCGGCACGCAGGGACGGGCCAAGTACCACCTCGGCGCCTGCGATTGACTTCGGTGTAATAGTGAAGGTCACAACCGTGTCTGCTTTGCCGCCTTCTTCGGTTTCCCACTTATAGTTCACCGGGTCGGTGAGCGTCAGCTTCACGTCATAGGTGCCTGCATCGATGCCGCCTGCGTTTTCTGTTACTGTGTAAGCGGCTTCTCCAATCATTCCGTCAATCAGGTCGGAGGTCAGCATCTCACCGGTGTATTCTTTGCTGCCGCCATCCGGTGCCCGTACTTCGTTCCAGTTTACGGTGATGTTTGCTGCGACTGTGGTGTTGCCGCTCTCATCAAGCGCCTCGATCTGATACGTACCATTTTTCGGTATGAGAGTGAAGGTGCGCACGGTCTGTACCGCTGTGGCATTTCCTATAGTGCTGCCTGCCGCATTTCCATCATCTTCAAATACCGGCTCACCATCTACCGTCACCTGCGCCAGATATTCGTCTTCCACGGTAAACGTGACACTTCCTGTGTACACACCATCCGTCTCCACTCCGACGATCCGTGGGGCTGTGATGTCGGCTACGCCTTCTACGGTGATCTGCGCGTCCGCCTCAAGATCTTTCAAAGTGCAGGTATTGTCTTCGCCAAGTGTTACTGCCACACCGTTTACCTTCAATGCAAAATTCTCTGTCTTTGAGTACCCCGGTGCAAGCGTCAGGGTCAGGTTGACTTCCTCACCCCAGGCTGCTTCCTCCCGGGAAGCGGTCAGGGTGTAGCCCTTCTGGTCAGACGGCAGGATGATCTGTGCCAGCTTTCCTTCTGCGATTACTGCTGTGGTATCCGGGGAGGCGGTGTGGTTCGGATCCTCCTGATAGCGCACATAATACGTGCCCGCTGCAAGGTCCGTCACTTCTTCGCCAGTCACTGCGGTGTAAGATGTTTCCCCCTCTACGCGGTACTCCATCGCAGTGGTCAGTCCAGTCAGTTTTCCGTCTACGCGGCCTTTGATCGTCTCGTCCACAGTCTGTACCGTCGGAGCCTGCTGCGCGGCTTTCTTGATCGTGAATTCGGCCGTTTTAAACGTGTAACTGTAGTTCTTGTTTGCGGTATCCTTCGCAGATGCGGTGATCGTGTAGGTGCCTGCATCTTCCCCGGCTTCGCGGGTAATCGCGATGTCATCCTCACCAAGCTCTGCCTGCGCTACCGTATCTTCTGTATGCCACGTCAGCTGCGGGTCGGTCTCACCATAGGTCTTGCCTGCCGGGTCGGCTATGATCTCTGCCGGGCGCTGAGCGATTGTGGCTTCTTCGGTGAGCCGAGTCGCTGCGACATCTTCATAATTTTTACCACCGGATACGCGGTAATAGATCTGATAGGTACCGGCATCTTTTGCCTGCGGTATATCCTCCGACCAGTTAGTGCCATCAAGTGAATACTCTAACGTGCCGCCCGTCGTGCTTCCCGCCGCGATCAGATCCTGCGTGGTTCCGTTGTACATCAGATCTGTGATGATCATCGGCGGCGTTACTGCCGGGGTGGCCTGGCTGATCGTGAAATCGGCCGTTTTAAACGTATAGCTGTAGTTCTTGTTCGCGGTATCCTTCGCAGATGCGGTGATCGTGTAGGTGCCTGCATCCTCTCCGACTTCACGGGTGATCGCGATGTCGTCCTCGCCAAGCTCTGCCTGCGCTACCGTATCTTCTGTGTGCCAGGTCAACTGCGGGTCTGTCTCGCCGTAAGTCTTGCCTGCCGGGTCGGCGATGATCTCTGCCGGGCGCTGGGCGATTGTGGCTTCTTCGGTGAGCCGGGTTGCCGTGACATCTTCATAATTTTTCCCACCGGATACTCGGTAATAGATCTGATAGGTACCGGCATCTTTCGCCTGCGGTACATTTTCTGACCAGTTGGTGCCATCAAGCGAATACTCCAGCGTGCCGCCTGTCGTGCTTCCCGCTGCGATCAGATCCTGCAATGCACCATTATAAACCAGGTTTTTATTTATGGTCGGCGCAGTCACCGTCGGGGATACCCCGGTAATCCGGAAGGACTGTTCTGCTTTATATTCCTTCCCATCTGCTGTCAGTGTCACTGTTGCCTTATAGTTTCCGGTATTCACCGGCGGCTCAGAAGCCGGACCATACGCGGTGCCGTCTGCCTGCGTACCACTGTAGGTGAGAACCGCCGTTGCTCCCGTTGCAAACGTGATTTCATTGCTCACAGTTGCCCCATATGGCTCTCCATTGTAGATTCCGCCTGCCGCATTTACTGACAGAACCGCCCCACCCCTGTTATAATAAGGGCAATTCTCTTCTTCGCACGCTACAGTAATCTTATTCCCATTCTCCGCATAATTCCATATATGTCCACTGTCATCATGTGCACTCGTACACCAGTACTTACCAGGCCAGTAGTATACAAAATAATACATAGGATTGGCACTTTCCAAATTGAGTCTGCTCTGATAGTGGGGATCCTGCATATCCGTCGAAACAGCCGTAATTTTCCGTCTGTATTCTTTCGTTCTAGACTCAAAATACACCCTCAACGTTCCAGTAAATCCTTTATCAATTTGTATCGGTTCCAGACTCCCTCCAGCAAATGATGAATAGAAGACATCTTGATCACAGGAGGAAAACTTTGCAGTACCGCCAATACGAAGAAGAGCTCCCGTTTTGGCACAATTTATTCCTATTTTGAAGTTTTTTATCTCGCCCCCTGAAACAGTTACGTTACCTCCACCTATTCCAGCAGTCATTCCGTTACCTTCCAGCGTGCCAGACAGGATCTGAGTGTTCCCTCCCCAAAACATATATTTTCTGCCTGAAACATCATTTCTATATAATCCCCCATTCACTATGAGAGTTCCACTGTTATCTGTCAAACCTTTACTGCGATCCCCTACGCTATATGAACTATAAGTTATATTTGCCCCGGCCAGCGTAAGTGTCCCGGCATTTTTTATATAGATATCCGCCCCCTTTGCCGTCATGCCAATCGCACCCACGGTCACATTCGAATCTGCGCTTATATCAATCAGTGTTCCCTGATCAGAAGTAATCTGCGCGCCGTTCTTTCCTGTGAACTGTACACAGGAACCCTTGATCTGAAATACCGCAGATCCGCTTCCGTTCAGCGTCACCGCCCCGTCAATCGTCACCACATAAGGCTTCGCCTGCGTCCCCTTATTCTGGATCACCCACGGACCTTTATCCTGATTCGCTGCGCTGATCGTCAGGCCGTTCTCGTCTGCGACCTGCGTCATCGCCTCATTGAAGTATTCCATCAGCGCTTCCAGCTTTGTGGTGTCGAGCAGCGCCTGGTCTTCCTCGGAGAGGGCATCGTATGCGTCGCAGATGTCCTGCGCTTCCATATAGATGTCATACTGCTCCTGGGTGAAGTTCGTATCCTCCACCTTCTCACCGTCTGTCATTTTCTTGAATTCCTCGACAGTCGGCAGGGCATCAATGCGGTCCTGAAGTGCCTGAAGCTCTTCACTCAAGGCCTCTGTTTCAGACTCGGATTCCGTCTCGGTCTCCGTTTCAGACTCCGCCTCGGATTCTGTCTCTGTCACCGGCTCAGTCTGAGGTTCTGTCTCGCTTTCGGTCTGCGGGGCTTCGGTTTGAGGCTCCGTCTCGCTTTCGGTCTGCGGCGCTTCTGTCTGACGTTCTGTTTGCTGCTCTGTCTGCGCTGTTTCCGTCTGACGCTCTGTTTGCGGAGCCTCGGTCTGAGGTTCCGTTTGCGGCTCCGTCTGTGGGGCCTCGGTCTGTGACGCCTCTGTCTGAATCGGTGTTTCTGTCTGTGGCTCTGCAGCCTGTGGTACTGCAACATCCTTTGCACTTTCCTTGCCTTCTGATGACCCCTGCCCGGCACCCTTTTCTGTCGGCTTTTCCGGCTCCGCTGTTTTTTCAGTCTCTTCCGCCATCTCTGTCTCCGGTGCAGCCGCCAGCACATATCCCGGCAGTGCGCTGTTCGCGATCACGGCCGCTGCAAGAACCGCCATCAGACTTTTCTTGCCTCTTCTCAGTAATTCCTTTTTTCTCATTCCGGCATCCCCTTTCGTTCACACTTGCTGTTTCAGACCTGCTTTACTACACGGACGCAGCATCCCTGTTTTCCGTTTCCATTCGACCTTTATTGTGCTTTTATTGCGCATTCTTTGTTCGATTTCATTTTCAATTTTGATTAAAGTCAATTATATCACGGATTCATTTTCACAGCAATACATAAATGGGAAATTATCACCTTGCACTCTCCTGCAAAAGTTCATGGAGTAGCAGAACGCCAACGGCGGTCTTTCCTGTAAAGCAAAAAACCGCCGTACAGAATTACTTCCATACAGCGGTAACTATCATTTGTAAAGCGGGCATTCGCAATCCGCTTTGCGACCTGTCCTCAGATTCCCTGCAGCGTCTCATTCATACTTCCGGTGCGGTACCCGCCCAGGTCGAGTGTTACATACGTAAATCCAAGCTCTTTCAGATAATCGTATACCTTTGTCCGGCAGGATTCCTCCATGAATTTGCCGAATTCTGACGGCAGCAGCTCGATCCGCGCCATCTCTCCGTGGATGCGCACACGCACCTGATGAAATCCAAGATCAAGCAGCAGCTGTTCTGCCCGATCAACCATGCCAAGCTTTTTCTCATTGATCGTTTCCCCGTAAACGAAACGGGAAGCCAGACAGGCAAAGGACTGCTTGTCCCAGGTCGGAAGGCCGAGCTCTTTGGACAGCTCACGGATCTCAGCCTTGGTCAGCTCCGCATGGCGCAGCGGACTCTTGATGCCAAGCTCTTTGACTGCCATCAGACCAGGACGGTAATCACCGTTGTCATCCATATTTGAACCCTCTGCCACGGCTGCAATTCCGTTTTCCTCTGCGATTTTCAAGATTTTCTCAAACAGTTCGTGCTTGCAGAGGTAACAGCGGTTCTTCGGATTGCTTCGAAATCCATCGATATCAAGCTCTTCTGACTGGCAAAGTACCTGTCTGATGTGATTCTCCTCGCAGAATTTCTGCGCTTCCTTCCGCTCACGCTCCGGGAACGAGCAGGACACGGCCGTCACCGCAATTGCCCGGTCACCAAGCACGTCGTGCGCCACGCGCAGCAGAAATGTGGAATCCACGCCGCTTGAAAATGCAACCGCAACGCTGCCAAGCGAGCGGAGATATTCTTTTAAATCGTTATATTTTTCCTGTGTTGTCTTCATTCTGACAAATCCCCCTTGTTTTCTTTTTTCCTGTCAATATGGATAATCAAACCCGCCTCCGGCACTTTTTTTACGGGCAATCCTCTTTCTTCGAATACACCCTTTTTCACACCAAACGGTCTCACAGCTGAATCATTGCTCCGGCTGCTTATTATATATAATTCCCAGTATTTTTCTAGGTCTTTCGTCAAATAATAACCTGCCTGCTCTGCTCAAGTCAAGCGTACCCGATATCGGTTTTTCTGATAGCAAAGTAATCGTTATTATCTTTCGTATTTTTCTTTGCAAAATGTTCCTGATCTTTCTATAATAAATATGCATTCAGACTACACAAAACGATCCACTGCTCATTGCTTTGCGCAACCACGCAGGGGACTTGCCTGTCTCGGGTCAAATGTACTCTCGGAATCTTTTTGTGCTTGATTTTGTGAGAAGATTTTTTGTCAGTTGTGCCCAAATTTCTGAGGCGTACACGGTGTGTACGTTGATGAAATTTGTGTGCAGCTGGCAGAAAATCGGCCACAAAAGCAAGTGCAGGAAAGACTCCGAGAGTACATTAAAAAAAGGAGGACGCACCATGAAACGAACCAACAACTACCTGATCATGCGCGATCAGGCGAAATCTTATTTTCTGACTTTTGACCAGCAGATGCTCGCCGAACGCTGGAATCTTCCCATGGACGGCCAGACCCTGTACGTTTCCTTTTTTGAACAGCCTTACCGCATCGACCGCAAAAGCGGCAGTGTTTTCCGGCTGGAAACAGGAGAGGAGGCCGGTTTTGAGGAGGTACTCTCCATCTTTGATCTGCTTTGCTATCCAAAAAGCCGGCCGCAGGTCAAGCCGGAATTTGCCCCGGTCAACAGCCTCGACGGAAAACCGGCCGGTGCAGGCGTCTCCACTGCCGGTACGTTCGACAGCTACGCCGCAGCGTTTGGAAAGGATTCGGACGCGTTCTGCCGCACCTGCGAAGCGCTGCACGGAATACGCGTGCCAATCGGTGATATCGGTTATGAATTTACCGTTTTTGCGGATTTAAAAATGCGGCTGAAATTCTATGAAGCAGATGAAGAATTTCCGCCGCAGCTTACGGTGCTGTTTCATGCAAACGCGCTCTCCTATGCACGGTATGAAACGATTTTTTATATTATGAATTTTCAGATGGATCAGATTGTGGAGGAGATGAAACGAGACAAAAACTTCTGAGACTTTACCTCATTCCATCACCATAAAAATTTGTAACTGTTCAGAGCCAAGCAGATTTTCATGCAAAAGTGTGAATCATGCTTGCATGAATGAACACTTTTACATGGAAATCTATTTGGCGGATACGCCACACCGACGAAATGCGCAGCATTTTGGAGGCGGTTCTGAACAGTTACAAAAATTTTCCAGAACTCAGCCGCCAACAAATTTCAGCCTGTACTTTTCCACTACTTTACCCCCGTCAGATACGGCTTTAAATTCTGCATCACTACGCGGTATCCGTTCGCATACATATGGATTCCCTCGACCGTGAACTCTGCCCTCAGCATGCCGCGTGCATCCGTCAGCCCATCGTTTACATCAATGTACTCATAGCCCATTTTTTCCGCAAGCTTTCGAACCGCCTCGTTTGCGACCGGAAGATTGCGGTTGTTGCGGTTGCCAAACATCGCCCGCGGATCGCCGCCTGCCGGAATTTTGTCCGTCTCATTCACCGGATAATAGGCCATCATCCGCACACGGGTCTGCGGCAGCCGCGTTTTGATCTGTGTCAGGATATTTTCGTAATTCGTCAGTGTCTTCTGAAGATTTTTCTCGAAAGTACTTTCCGGATTGGCAATGTCATTTGTTCCTATATTAATATAGATTTCAGACGGCTCCGTCCCGAAGATCTGCTCATCCATGAACTGCAGCATATCGTCCGTCGTAAATCCGCTGACGCCGCGGTTGTAAATCACCGCGTCAATTCCGGCATCCTCCAAAAGCTCCGCGACCGGGAACTGCTCCATCAGAGAAGATCCTGTAAAAAGGATTTGCCCCTTTTTTGCGATCGTGTTTAAGATTCGATATTTATCGATCTTTTCCATCTGTTCCTCGCGTCCGATTTTTTTTCGTAATTCTTCTTCGTTCATCGCTTTGTCTCCTCATATCATATCTTTTATTTCGTATTAATACAATACTGTTTCATCCATCATCTCAGTATGGAATATCGTTCTTTCCTGCCATGAGCACACAGTCCTCATTCTCAACCATTCCGAATCGCTCCGTCCGTACCTCCCCGTAATCTGCCGCGTTCGCCAGCACCATGACCGTCACCGGGGAAAATCCGGCATTCCGAATTTTCTCAATATTAAAACGCAGCAGTGGCTGACCTGTTTTCACCGGATCGCCCTGCTTTACAAAGACTTCAAATCCGTCACCGTTCATTTTTACTGTATCAATGCCAACATGGATCAGGACGGAAGCGCCATCCGCTCCTGTAATGCCGACCGCGTGGCTTCCCATCACAAGAGAGATTTCTCCGTCGCACGGCGCCATGATCTCACTGCCGATCGGCTCAATGCCGATGCCTGGGCCGAGAATGCCGCCCGCAAATGTTTCATCCGGGACTTCGGCAAGAGGGATCGCATAGCCTTTCAGAGGTGAATATAATCGCAGCTGCGAATCCTGTGCTGCGTTTTTCTTATCAGCGTTTTCCACCGCACTTTTTTCTATGCTTCTGCTTCCGGCTGCTTCTGAAGCGATCTTGTCTTCTGAATTTTCTTCACCGGTTGTTTCCGCTCTCTCATTTTCGGTCTCTCTTTCACTGTCCGTTTCCGCATCTCTTTCCTGCGGTACTTCCTTCCACGTCACCCATGTCGCTGCGAACGTCACTACAAACGTCACCGCGAGCATCAGCGCATACTGCCACGTACAGTCCAGAGTGATCAGAAAGCCCGGCAGACCGCTCACGCCATAAGAGGTCGCGCCAATATGAAGCAATGCACCAAGCAGCGCACCGACTGCACCGCCTGCCATCGCACAGATAAACGGGCGCAGCAGGCGCAGGTTGATACCAAAAATCGCCGGCTCCGTGATACCAAGCATTGCGGAAAATGCCGACGCGATTGCCGCAGACTTCATTTTTGCGTTTTTTGTCTTCAGACCTACTGCCAGGCAGGCTGCACCCTGCGCAAAATTTGCAGCCGATGCGATCGGCATCCAGGTATTCGTACCGTTATGGCCAGCCAGCATTCCGGCCTCAATCACATTGTACATGTGATGGACACCACAGACAACGGTCAGCGGATAAATCGCGCCCATAATCATCGAACCGACACCGTACCCAACCGTAATCAGCCACTGTGCAAACTCCAGCATATACGACTCTGCCGATGCAAACACCGGGCCGATCACGCCGAGTGCCAGAAACGCCGTCGGCAGTATCGTACAAAGCGGTGTGATAAACAAGTCCGCCGACTCCGGCACATGGCGGTGCAATGTTTTTTCGATCCGGCTCATCAGCCAGATCACGATCAGAATCGGAATCACATGACTCTGATAGCCGACCTGGCGAATCGTAAGTCCGAGCACATGCCACTGCGGAATCTGCGACGCATCCATCTCTGCCGCCGTCCACGCATTCAGCAGATCCGGATGTACCATAATCAGTCCAATCACTGCCGCCATAAAACGATTACCGCCAAAAATGGTGGCTGCCGAGATTGCGATCAGCACCGGAAGAAACTGAAATGCTGTATTTGCAAACAGATCCAGAATCGCATACCAGTCTCTTGCCGCAAATCCCGGACTGAGCTTCGCCAGCAGCTCCATGATTCCGGAAATCAGCCCGGCGGAAACAATCGCGGGAAGCAGCGGCACAAACACTTCTCCGATCGCCTGAAGTACCCGGCTGACAGAGAGCGGCTGTTTTTCCCGTCCGACCCGCTTGACCTCCTCCTGTCCGGAATCATCCATTCCGCTGACCTTCAAAAACTCGTCAAATACTTTATTTACGGCACCCGGACCAATGATAATCTGAAGCTGTCCGCCGCTTACGAACACACCTTTTACTCCTTCGATCCGTTCCAGTGCCCTTCTGTCTGCCCGCGTATCGTCCACCGTCACAAGGCGCAGACGCGTTGCGCAGTGCGTTACACGCCTGAGATTTTCCCTTCCCCCGACTTTCTGAAAAATCTCCTGCGCACAGGCAGCATAATCAAAATTTTCTTTTTGCTTTTTCACCCTCTGTAATTCCTCTCATCCTGTACATTGCCTGACTTACTTACGTAAAATCCCCATTTTACAAGCTTCTTTTCTGATCCGTCCGTCACTGATCAGGCCATTTTTCCGATCAGGCCGTACTTTTCAAACGCGCGGTAAATTCCGTCATCCTCTACCGATGGACATACATCATCTGCCAGCTTTTTCAGCTCCTTGTATCCGTTTTCCATGCAGATGCCAATCCCGGACGCTTCAATCATCTCCACATCGTTCATGCTGTCGCCAAACGCAATACTGTCCTTTGTCGAAAGTGAAAGTGCTTCGCAGACCGCACGCACTCCGCTTCCTTTATCAAATTCCGGCCCGTGCAGCTCGCCGTTAATGTAGCCGTAGGAATCCGCTCCCTGTACACAGAATTTCACGCGATCTCCAAGCACGCGCACCGGCTCTTCCAGCTGCTCCTTTCGCATCGAGAGAATCACGATCTTGTAGATCGGGTCGGTTCCGTTGTATTCGCTCATCGGATGAATGCTCAGCTCCCGCTCCATCTGCCGACGCCAGCGCAGCATCTCGCTGTTTGCACCTTCTCCGGCATGCTCCTCCAGAAATGTATCGAATCCCATGTCTTTATAGGAACCGCTCGTGCACTCGATCGTACAGTACACGCCATTTTTTCGCAGAACCGCAAGCGCTTCCTTTGCAAGCTCCATCTCCAACGGGCAGTCATAAATTACTCTTTCCCCGATGCGGATATCACCGCCCGCACTGGCGATCACACCGTCAAATCCATATTTTAAAAGCTGCTCGAGCATCGCATAGCTGCGCCCGCTGCACAAAAACACATAATGGCCATTTGCACGCGCTTTCTGAATTGCTTCTACCGCTGAAGCCGGCGGCTCATTACAGCCCGGTTCCGTCAGCGTACCATCAATATCAAGAAATATTATTTTTTTTCGCATTACTTTACTCCTTTAAGCCAAACCTGCGCATCAGAATTCATCTTCTCCTGCAGGCTCTGAATCTCTTTTATTGTTTGTCTTGCATCCGCACTTTCTCCAGAACCTGATCTCCTGTTGCTTCTTTTTGTCCTCATGCTCTACCAAATCCCGGACAAATTCCATTGTAGCTCACTTTCCAGGCAGACGCAACTGAGTTTTACAGACAACGCTCATTGACTTTTTTTGCATATCATGCTACTGTAGCTCTCGTTACCTTATCAAAATCAAAGGATATTTACAATCCGCTCCACTTCTTGTGGAAAGAATCATAAGGAATCTCCCCGCAAGCAAGCTCCACTCACTGCTTATCGCTCCTTACAGCCTTACAGGAGACACTGACTCATTTAATAATTATTTGGGTAACTGTTCAGAGCCAGGCAAAATTTCATAAAACAGGCGGAAAATACTTGCATTTTTAAGCCTGTTTTTGAAATTTTATTTGGCGGATACGCCACACCGACGAAATGCGTAGCATTTTGGAGGTTGGCTCTAAACAGTTACTTATTTGGGAGTTTTATCATGAATTCAATTATCACGAAATCTGCGGCACCATCCTCTGTCTCAAAAAGACTGCGCAGCTACATCCTGCAGAATATTCTGGCGATGCTCGGCACCTCCTGCTATATTCTCGCGGATACCTTTTTTATTTCCGCTGCGGAAGGGTCAGACGGAATCACCGCCTTAAACCTGGTACTTCCTCTCTACAGCCTGATTTTTGCGATCGGATCCATGATCGGCACAGGAAGTGCGACCCGATATGCCATTGCAAAAGCCTCCGGCAGCAAAACGTACGATGTATATTTTTCAAACGCCATCTTTTTTGCAGTCGCAGCAAGTATCATTTTTATCCTCGGCGGTGTGTTCTGTCCGGAAACGATCATTCGAATCATGGGTGCCGATGACCAGATCGCAGCGGTCGGCACGTCCTACACCCGAATTTTTCTGGTATTCGCACCGTGCTTCATGCTGAATTACGTCTTTACATCCTTTGTCCGCAATGATGCCGATCCGACGCTCGCGATGGCCGCAACTCTGACCAGCAGCTTTTCCAATATTTTTCTGGATTATCTGTTTATGTTTCCGCTTCGGATGGGCATGTCAGGCGCGGCACTTGCCACCGGACTTTCTCCGGTCATCAGTATTTCCATCTGCGCGGCACACTTTTTTACGAAGAAAAACACCCTGCGCTTTATACCGACACGCCCGTCTGGCCGCAGGCTGTTTCGTTCGTGCCAGCTTGGGATCTCGGCATTCATCGGAGAGATGTCTTCCGGTATTACAACCACGGTATTTAATTTCCTGCTGCTTGAGCTTGGCGGAAATACGGCAGTCGCAGCTTACGGCGTTGTAGCAAATTTTGCACTCGTCGGCACTGCCGTTTTCAACGGAATTGGTCAGGGCATCCAGCCGCTCGCCAGTGAAGTGTACGGAAAGAGCAACCAGGAAGAAAAGCAGCTGATTATCCGCAGCGGTACCCTTTATACCGCCGCTGCTGCCCTGTTTGTCACCGGCGCCGTGCTGTTTTTTGCAAATTCTTGCGTTGCACTTTTTAACAGTGAACATTCTGTCGAAATGGCTGCCTATGCGGTACCCGGCATCCGCCTTTATTTTCTCGGCTTTCTTTTTGCCGGATTCAACATCGTTGGCACCGGTTATTTAAGCGCCACTGCTCATGCAAAACCGGCATTTGCAATCGCGATCCTGCGAGGCGTTGCTGCCATCACCGCATTTGCTTTTCTGCTCTCCAGACTGCTTGGAATCGACGGAATCTGGCTTGCATTTCCGGCGGCAGAGCTGTGCTGCCTTGTGCTGACGGTCATGTTTTTGCGGCGGGATTACCAGATAAACTGACTGAAGCAGGGGACCTGCTTGACTCGGTTAAAACATAAAAAGTTCCGGAAAATGTACTTCCCGACAGGATGTTATTTTCCGGAACTTCTTTTTTACTGAGATCTTTTTTACTGAGATCGGTTTTACTTACACCGTTTTACTTACACAGTTTTACCTACACCGTTTTTCCTTCCTTTACCGCCGGTGCAATCGACAGATCTGCCGTATAGTACGGAATCAGTGTTGCCTGTGTTGCATGATAGAGGTCGGATTTGCCCGGCCATACCGTACCCATCAGATTATTGTTGCGATCAAGCTGGTGGAACCAGGAGCCGTTCACATGGTCGAGTACCTTCTCGTCAAGATACTCCATGAACGCCTCATAATCATCCGCATATTTTTTCTTTCCGGTCACACGGTAAAGAACGGAAGAAGTATTGATCGCTTCTGCCAGAGTCCAGTGCATTCTGTCATGTACAACCGGCTTGCCGTCCCAGTCTGTCGTATAACAGATACCAGGTGCTCCGTCTGCATTCCATGCGTCTGCAATTGCGCGGCAATAAAGATTTTCTGCTGCTTCAAGATACGGTGCTGCTTTTTCTCTGTCTTCTTTATAAGTAGAAAGTGCCCACTGCGTGATCAGTCTTGCCCACTCAATGCCATGACCCGGTGTCGCACCGTACGGTTTGAACGGATCGTCCGGTTTTTCTTTGTTGCAGTCAAGATCTGCTACCCAGTCTTTCGTAAAGTGCTCCGGGATCCGCCAGCTGTTGTTTGCAGCCCAGCCCTTTACGTGGTCGATGATGCGTCCCGCTCTCACGCGGTATTTCTCATCACCCGTCACATCAGATGCTGCCAGAAAGGCCTCAACCGTATGCATGTTCGCATTCAGTCCGCGATAATCATCCAGTACGGTGAACTCTGTATTCCAGGTATCACAGGAAAGTCCCTCTTCCTCATTCCAGAAGCGCTTGTCATACAGCGCGATCGCCTCGTCCAGCAGTTCCTTAGCTCCCGGTCTTCCTGCAAGCACTGCGGAGGATGCCGCCAGGATTACAAATGCGTGCGCATAACACTGCTTCGTCGGAAGAATTCCGCCATCTGCCGTAAGGCCTGCATACCAGCCGCCGTTTTCCGTATCATGCAGTTCTCCCTTCAGACCTTTCAGACCCGCGTCAGCCAGTGCTTCGCTTCCCGGATGTCCAAGAAATGTTCCGATGCTGTAGACATGCACCATGCGGCAGGTCACCCATGCTTCACGCGGGCGGTCTTTCCACGGTGTACCATCATCTCCCAGATAATAGGAGCTTCCTCCCGGTGCCGGGAACTGATGTCCGAAATTCAAAAGAGACTCCCGCACCTCCTTTAAAAATGTTCTGTTTTCCTGCGTATCAAGCTGATACTTTCTGTTTTTTTCACTCATTTCTTTCTATCCTTTCTCCGCTGCGGGCGGCATTCTTTTCATTTATTATAAGGATACCAAAGTCAAAAGGTCTGAAACCACCTGTGCATGCACAGCTGCAGGGAAATACTTATGCTACGGTAAAGGAAGATCCGGTCAGCTCAAAAAGCTGTGCCTTCTCCCTACCACTCCCGAATTACAGTAAGGATCATATCCTCATACTCCCCGTTGTAGTCCTCCATCCGGCCGACATTGACCACATTACTTTCCGCACCGTATCCATCCTCAAAGAATTCCCAGACATGGTACGTCAGTCCGCGATGTTCAAAATCAATGCTTGCGCAGTTATTTTCCTCTGAATATTCATACTTCCAGCCCTTTTCCTTCAAAAAAGACTGCAGTTTCTGTAATCTCATTTTTATCTCCTATACTCCCGAAGCAGGATCTTTCTCAAAACGCCTGCTTACCATTTTGAGGTGAAGTCGAACACACGTGAGACTTGGCACGTGATTCCAGTCAGCGGCAGCTGACACATTCTTCTTAGAATCAATGCTGAATCTCTCCTGTGTCATCTTCACGCACTGCAAGCTCCAGCTGCTTTGCAAGACGCACCAGCTCATGATCCGCATTATGTACAATCCGGCAGTTCTGATCCAGCAGCATCATCGCCTCATCACCCGCTGTACATGCCGGCCATGCAAATCCTTCCGCCTGCGGACTCCCTGTTTTGGCAAATCGCATCCAGCTGCCAAAGATCGTCTCCTGCAGCTGTTCCCCGCCTGCTCCTGCACATACCGGAACCTTATCCATATTGTGGAACACGTACGGAATTTCCGAACAGTGCCATGCCAGTTTGCCGTCAAATACCGGAAAATCATACGTCAGCTGATAAGAGTATGTAACACTCTCCGGTGTCTTTGAACGCTCTTTGATAAAGTCGATCGTCGGTCCCCGGAACAGAAAATCCACCGATCTTGCATCTACCGAACATTTCTCCGGATAAATCTGCGCAAACAGATCCATGATCTGCTCTGCTCCGTCACCGAAACGCTGCCTTACATATGAAAGTGCCGTTTCTCTGTCAAATTCCCTTTTGCCCGCAAGCGGCATCCGGAAATCAAATTCGCCAAGCACCGTACCGATCAGTACCGGAATTTTCTGAGCATGCTCGCGGAATCCATGATGGATCGGATCACCCACATAATCTTTGCTGATATGCGGTTCATTGCCGACATATCCGCCTGATGCCTGGATCGCCGGAGCTGCCTTTTTGTATGCTGCTGCCAGCTGATCGTACGGGATCGTCTCCAGCTGCTTTACGTCACCGCGTCCAAGCCCAAGTTCCTTCAAAATTGCTTCCACAATCTGCGTACCGTCCTGATTTTCGACATCCCCGAGCATCTCGTAAATGCCGCTCTGTACAATTCCTTTATGAAACAGACCGTCTGCTGCAGGCATCTGCATCAGGGTCCATACCTTTGCTCCGCCGCCGGACTGACCGAAGATCGTCACATTGTCCGGGTCACCTCCGAATGCCGCGATGTTGTCCCGTACCCACTGAAGCGCCGCGATCATATCAAAGCTTCCCACATTTGCCGAAGCCTCGTACTCCTCTCCAAATGGAGATAGATCCAGATAACCGAGCACATTCAGGCGGTGGTTTAACGATACGACCACAACGTCGCCCTCACGGCTCATGTTTTCACCGTCATACGCGATCTGCTCAATCGAAGAACCTGCAAAAAATCCGCCGCCGTGCAGCCACACCATAACCGGTTTTTTTGCCTCTTTGTCAATACTCTGTGTCCAGATATTCAGATACTGGCAGTTTTCATCCATCGGCCAGTACATATGCGGTACCAAAAGCTCCATTCCCGGCTTATCCTGCTCAAGCAGCGGACACACCATGCCGTACGACTGCGCATCCTTGATTCCCTCCCACGGCTGTACCTTTTCCGGTCTCCGAAACCGCTTTGCATCCGCATATTTAATTCCTTTAAAAATAAAGGTATCGTTCCACACATATCCCCGCAGCTTTCCCGCCTCGGTCTGTACCACCGGGTAATCTGCCGCACATACAAATTTATCCATTCTTTTCTTTTCCTTTCCGCTCACTTTCCTCTGGCAGTGCCATCGTGAATCACAGTTCTGGTATATCGTTATTTTGAACGCAGATAAGCATTCCCCCGCTTCAAGTGCGCGGAGCACTAAGCGGTGGGTAAGGGGGATGCTTATGTCAGTGGGAGTTGAAAGCTCCCACTGACAGGTCGCGAAGCGACTGCGTTCATGAGCAAGTAGTGAAGCGGATTGCGAATGTCCGCTTTACAACGATGTCTGGTATCTATTTTAACGTATGTTATCCAATATGTACAGAAATTTGCTTATCCTTTTTATTATTTTTGCGTTATTGTCCAACCAAACTGCCAAAAATACCGCATTCTTCTTTTATTAACAAGCTTTATCCCACAACACTATAATGAAATCAATTCTTTTATTTCCCGAAAGATGAACAAAAAAAACACCGTCCCCGTGGCTCCATGTCCACAAAAACAGTGCTTTCAGTGCGCGATCAGGGGCTCGAACCCTGGACACCCTGATTAAGAGTCAGGTGCTCTACCAACTGAGCTAATCGCGCATATTCAATTTTCCCTTGCTCGTTTTGTTTGTTTCTTTGTTTCCCTCACAAGCAAGACTTATTATAGCACAGATTTTTTGAAATGCAAGTGTTTTTTTTAATTTTTTTAAATTTTTTTCAATTGCTTCAATTTGTCCCTGAGTTTATATTTTCTTCATAATTCTATGCGCTTTTTTTACCCTCTGTTTGCTTGCATCTGGTCTGGCAAGTGGTTATAATCATAGGAAGAGTCTACAGGAAAGGACTAATTCACTATTTATGAAACGATCATCTTCCCGTTCTGCCGGATCCGGCAGAACAGTACACAATAACACAGCTGCAGCTATTCACGATTCTGCAAGAAATACTTCCGCTTTTATACCGGAATCAGCCTCCTCCAAAGCAGAGGGAGAGGTTCCACGCCACTCTGTCTTTCACCCTTCCGATGATACTCCGCCTGGTGAAAGCCAGCGTTTCATCAAGAACAACCGTTATTTTACGATCTGTATTTACGGACTGATCATGCTGGTCGCATCCGCAATTATCTTCAAAGCGATTATTGATATTGAAAAGACAAAGGCATGGTTCGGTCAGATCGCAGGCGTACTCAGCCCGTTCATTTTCGGCGCACTGCTCGCCTATATTTTAAATCCGATGGTCCGCGTATTTTATCACGGAATGGAGCTGCTCTCAAAGAAGCTTAAATTCCGCCTCAACAAAGCCGTCCACAAGATCCTCGCGATCCTGATTACCTACGTGATCGTGCTCGGTTTTGCTGTTCTGATCCTCGTCTACATTCTTCCGGAGGTCATGAACAACATCGTTGATTTCGTCAACTTCATCCCCGGCGCTTACAGTTCGCTGCTGAAGCTGATCGCAGACCTGCAGCAGAAGTTCCCGGATCTCGACATCGAAGCGATCACCAAACCGATCACCGATGCGGTCCCGGACCTCATCACAACGCTTCGTAATTTTGCTACAAACATGGTTCCTGCCATTTATTCGGTCTCCATGTGGATCGCAAACTGGATCGTCAACCTGCTGATCACGATCATCGTTTCTATTTATATGCTGTATGATAAGAAACGTCTGATGCGCAGCTGCTGGAAAATCATTTATGCATTTCTCCCGCAGAAGCACATCCCGGCCTGCCATGAGATCCTCTCGGAATGCAACCGGCTGTTCAGCAGCTTCGTAACCGGAAAATTTATCGATTCCGCGATCATCGGTGTGCTGTGCTTCATCCTGATGACGATCCTGCAGTTGCCATATACCCTGTTTATCAGTGTGATCGTCGGCGTCACAAACATGATCCCGTATTTCGGACCGTTTATCGGCGCAGTGCCCGGCATCCTGATCCTGCTGTTTGTGCAGCCGGTCAAGGCTCTGGTCTTTGCCATCATGGTGCTCTGTCTGCAGCAGTTCGACGGACTGATCCTCGGCCCGAAGATCCTCGGCGAGTCAACCGGCATGAAACCGCTGTGGATCATTTTCGCGATTACAGTTGGCGGAAGCATGTTCGGCGTCATCGGTATGTTCCTCGGTGTTCCGGTTGTCGCGATCTTAAATTATCTGCTTGACCTCTACCTGCAGTTTCGGCTTAATAAAAAGAACATTTCTGAAAAAGCAGTCGACGATGCAATCAAAAATATGGGGCTGGATGATTAATTCATCCGGCTCCATATTTTCTGTCTTAGAGTGTGTTTTACAAATGCTTTCTGCAAGATGTGCGTTCAGATCCGCTCCAGTATTTTCCGCACCTCATCAAAGGAACGCCTGATCCGCAGTGCCCGCTGATTCAGGTATTTTTTATCATACGTAAGAAGGTAGATTTTTCTCCGTACTCCGCGAATCCGCATAAGGCTTCCCCTTTCCTGCCACTGCCTCTCCGGGCATCACTGCACTCCGATTACAGGAGGCGTCTGATCGTTCCCGGAAAATATTTGAAATCGCTTTTCTCTATCTTATGCCATATGCTTCTTCCTGTGCCCCGGTTCAGTTCACAGACGTGCACTACCGCGAAATGATCATCTTGCAGATCGGATTGCCCTGGCTTGAAAAACGCTCCTCATACTCGGTCATGATATTTCCTTTCATCAATTCCTCATCATGATGCAGGTCAAAGGTACATACTTCAAGCTTCCAGCCTGCCTCTTTCACTTCTTCCAGCGCGAAATCAAACAAACCGCGGTTGTCGGTCTTAAATTCGACTTTCCCTTCCGGCTTTAAGATCTGGTCATAGCGTGCCAGAAATTCCCGGCTTGGCAGGCGACGCTTCGCATGGCGGTCCTTCGGCCACGGATCAGAAAAATTCAGATAGATGGTTGATACTTCATTTTTCCCGAACACCTCCGGCAGATCCTCCGCATCCATACGGAGAAAATACAGATTGGTCAGCTCCGGCAGTGTCTCCCGCTTTTCCAGCGCACGCAGCAGCACACTTGAATATTTTTCGATCCCGACATAATTTTTATCCGGGTTCTGTCCCGCCAGCTCTGTGATAAACCTTCCCTTTCCCATACCAACCTCGATGCTGATCGGATTGTCATTGCCAAATACGGTATTCCAGTTTCCTTTTTTCTCCCGCATCACATCCTCATGTACGACAAATTCGCTCGCTGCGATCGTCTCGCGGGAACCTGGTATATTTCTCAAGCGCATCCTTTCTCCTCCTCGTATTCTATTCTTCATTTTCTCACCGGATTTTCTGTTTTTGTAACTGTTCAGAGCCAAGCAAAATTTCATAAAACAGGCGGAAAATGCTTGCATTTTTAAGCCTGTTTTTGAAATTTTATTTGGCGGATACGCCACACCGACGAAATGCGTAGCATTTTGGAGGTTGGCTCTGAACAGTTACCTGTTTTTTACTCCAGCGCTTTCTTTTTTTCGTATCCAGTCTTTCTGCTTCCGTTTCTCTCCTGTTTCCCGGCGGCACTTTCCGCTTTTTCAGAAGTTCCTTTCACTCGCTCCTGCCTTTCCGGTAATCAGGATTTTATCTTTGGGATCCGTTTTCTTCCGGACACTGCTACGATTTTACCATTCGCCCTTCCAATTGGCAAGCAATCGCGTAAAATCAGGAAAAAACCGCAAAAAAATCGTCCAGATTCTGGTAAATATTAAGCAGCACTGTTGACTTTTTTACAAACATCAGGTAGTATTTTAATTAAGATGTAAAAGAATTGTAATTTTTTTCACATGCAAAATCAAGGAGAGATTTCATATGAAAACAAGAAAAGGGAATGTATTTCTGACACTTGCCCTTGCCGGTTTTCTTGCGTTCGGCAGTCCTTCTCCGTCTGCAAATGCAGCCTGGAAGACTACGCCCAACGGAAAGATTTATACCCAGACGAAAGCACCCGGGTATCTGACCGGCATGAAAAAAATCGGATCCAACTGGTACTATTTTAATAAAAATGGTATTATGCAGACCGGTTTTCACACGCTTGCAAACGGCGCTACCTACTACTTCAACGCAAACGGTACACGCCGCACCGGATGGCTTTCACTTACTTCCGGCGGCACGGCACAGCGCTACTATTTTGACGAAAACGGAATCATGGCCACCGGCATCCAGACGATCGACAAAGTCATGTATTATTTCAGTCCGAAGGGTGTCATGCGGACCGGCTGGATCACCGCTGCCGACAAAAAGACCCGCTATTATGCAGACAAGACCGGTGCTCTGGCTGTCTCCCGCTGGGTCGGAAGCTATTACTTCTACTCTGACGGAAAGCTGGCCACCAATACCTGGATTGAAGGAAAATATGTCGGCGCGAACGGCAAAGCGACCGGTGCGACACGCAATTACGGCTGGATCACAAAAGGCAGTTCCACTTATTATTATGACGCAAAAGGAAATAAGGTAAAGGGCTGGCTGCAGCTGGAAGGCAAGCTCTATTACCTGAATCCTTCTACCGGAGCACTCCAGAAGGGCTGGCTGACGATCGGCGGCAGGCGCTACTACGCCGGACCGGCCAAAGGCGTTATCCTGCGTAACCAGTGGTTCAGCGGAAAATACTTAAAGAATGACGGTTCCGTCGCGGTAGGCTGGACCTCCGTCGGAAGCGACACGTACTATTTCTCCACATCAGGAGCAAAGCAGACCGGCTGGATCACCTACAAAAACCACACCTATTACTTCGGCAGCAACGGAAAGCTCGTCAAAGACGAATGGATCAGCACAGGCAGCGGCATGCGGTATGTCAACAAATACGGCTACATGCTGACCGGATTCCAGACAGTCGGCAAATATGTCTATTACTTCAATGAAAGCGGCATCCGGCAGCTCGGCTTTGTCACGGTAAACGGCAAGACCTATTATCTGATCCGCACAAATGGCCATCTTGCCAAAAAAACATGGATTCTGAACAACATGTACTATGCCAACAGCTCCGGAGCCCTGCTCAAGGGATTAAATGCAATCAAAGGCGCTCTGTACTACTTCGATACGACCACCGGGAAAAAAATCGTGAATTCCAAAATCGCAATCGGAAATGATACGTATTATTTCCAGGCGGACGGCAGCGCAGTCAAGAGCAAATGGGTTCGCATCAGCGGCAAATATTATTACTTCTACAGCTCCGGAAAGCTCGCGAAATCCACCTGGGTCGGCAAATATTACGTCGATGCGACCGGTGCAAGAACAGACCGGCAGAAGCAGACCGGATGGGTCACGGTAGACGGCAAAAAATATTATTTTGATAAAGAAGGCAATATGATCCGCAGCCGCTGGCTCTATTTCAACAGCGGAAATGACCGCTATTATGTGGGGGCTGATGGTGCAATGGTCACCGGTATTCAAACCATTGGCGGTAAAAAATATTATTTCTACCCGGAAGGAACCCTTGCACGCGGCACCACGATCGACGTCGGTACCAAACGATACACGATCAATGAGAGCGGCGTCATTATCTCAGAGGAAAGCATTAAGATACCAGATGATTCCAGGGGCGCTGAGATTGCAAACTTTGCACTGCAGTATGTTGGCAATCCTTACGTTTACGGCGGTACCAGCCTGACAAACGGTGCTGACTGCTCCGGCTTTGTCCAGACTGTCTTCGCACACTTCGGCATCACGCTTCTTCGTGTGGCAGATGACCAGATGCATGGCCCGTCATCCTATTACATTGGTCTCGGTTACAAGCCGGCGACTGTCGTCTCTGTTTCCGAGATGAAACCGGGCGACCTCGTATTCTACGGCTCCGGCAATTATGCTTCCCATGTAGCTATCTACATCGGAAACGGTCAGATCGTTCACGCGAGCAACTCTCAGCCGTATCCAAGAGGAGGCATCAAGGTTTCCCCGTACAACTACCAGACACCGATCCGCATTGTGCGCTACTGGAACTAAAGTCAAACAGCCTTACTGTTCCTTGCAATTGAAGCAGTGAAAAACTTTAAAAAGCAAAACAAAGCAGGGTTTCTGGCCATCCGGTCAGAGCCCTGCTTTTATTTTAGCGCGTGTCTGAAAATGTTTCATGAACTATTCCAACAGAATATTCTGGCTATTCTGACTCTTTGCAAAAATTTGCAAACTTCGGTTTTAAAAACTTCTGTTCTTCCCTTTTCTCGCTTTTTCTACATTTTATCACAATACACAAAACGTTCGTTCTAAAAAAATACCTATGTAAACCGCTCTGTCCACACCCGAAAATGTGGATAATGTGGATAACTCGGTGTATAACTCTGTTTTCAACCTTTTTTATCCACAGAATCTGTGGAGAGAAAGTTTATAAACTTTTCTCCCCACATCCGAATTTCTATATTTTTCCTGTTTTTTGTGCAATTTTACTTTGCACATTTTTGTGATTCCATGCCGTATCACAGAAAAAACGCATGTTCATCTGACTTTTCCTTCTATTTTCTGACATTTCCCGCTTCAGTTCTCCATACCGGTCAGATATGTGACAAACTGATTTCCGGCTGCCTCAAACAGAGCCTGACTGTCTTCCGGTCCATAGAAGTAGGTCTCAGTCTCTCCCGGTTTCAGCAGGATCAGGTTGCCATAATCATCATAGCCGGTAATGATCACGCATCCGCCATCTGCCGCTGCAAGAACCGGACGCTTATTGCTGACGAAGTAGAGAATCTCATCCAGAGTACATCCGGTCAAGTCGATCGCCGTCTTTCCCAGCGCGGATGTCAGTGCGGCCGTATCCATGCTTCCGCTCTGGAATGCCACCGGAATATTTTCTACTGGAATCTGCGCCGTGTTCTCTTTATTTCCACGCTCCCAGACAAACTCTTTGGCATCGTTCACCACAACACCTACCTGCTCATCTGCCCTGCGGATCGCCTCACCCGCAGATGTCCAGATACTCTCCAGGCTTCCCCTGGCGTAGACGTAATACAGCTGCTCATGCTTCTGGTTGACCGGAATCGCGATCGATGTACCATCCCCGCCGGTCAGCAGTTTTGCATTTACGGTCTGGACTTTTTTATCGCTTAAGCTCTGACCGACACGCAGGATCGTTTCTCCGCCTTTTCTGGTGGATTTCTGCGTCGCCGCACCGTATTCTACCTCTTCCTTTGTATCCGAGCTTACGATATTGTCAGTCGTTGTCTCCGTGTATGCTTCTCCCTGCTTTACCGCTCTTGTGAGCAGCAGAGTGTTTTCGGTTTTCTCAGCCTTCATGACATACACGCCATCTGGCTGATACGTTTTCACCTCTTCTCCTGCCGCATTTACGATCGTCAGACGATACATCGGAAACAGCTGATTTCCTTCATGTGAGAGATCCAGATCTGACGTTTTCGCCGTCCCGTAGACCAGATCCTCTCCCATAAATGCAACCGGACGAAGCCGCTCATTCTCCCCGCACGTAATCTCCTGTACCAGGCCGGTCTCCAGATCTATGCGGTGCAGGGTACTTGAATTGTAGCGTTCTCCCTCTTCCAGCCATGCGAAATACCGGTTTGAATCGGAGCCTGCATAACATTCATTGTGGATTCCCTCAGCCACCAGCTCATACGTTTTTGTATTGAGGTTTACCTGATAAATATTCTCTTCAAGCAGAATATAAAAGCTGTCCTCATTGTCCGTGATATATGCCAGTGCATCTACATCAAGCTTCAGGCGGGCATAGCTTTCCATCGACTGCAGAAATGCAGCCTCCTCCACGGTAGACGATGCCTGCTCATAATAGTACAGTGCGACACCGTTTTCTCCTTCATGTGTTCCGCGGTTCATATAGCCGGACACACAGAACCAGACATTGCCTGCCGCATCCACCCGCAGGATTTTGATCTCATTTTTATCATAAAAATCGCGGTAATCCATGTTTTCTTTCTGCGGAAACCCAAAGATCCGCGTCATGCGGCCGCTGTTAATCTCATAAGACCACAGTTCATTTTCCTGCACGAACGCAATGATTTTTTTGTCCGGATCCATCGCATAGGAAATGTCTGAGGAGGCAATTCCAAGATTAATGCCCTTTGCGCTGATCACGTCATCATTCGTATCAAAGACTTCCTCCGTATTTCTCGTGAAATCAAGCAGGAAAACACGCGAATCCGTATAACGCAGCCGGTAAAATTCCTTTACATTATAGATTTCGGTGACACCCGTATCGCTGACAGACGAAATTCGATAATTCAGCACAAACGACGCGGTCGTCCCATTGATATCCACGAGGCTCGGTGTCGGTTTGTAATAAACCTGCGGTTTCAGATTCTGCCACATCAACCGGGCAACCGAATCATGAATGTTGACAGATGCCATCGAGGATCTCTGATCTGTCGTCTCATCCGGCTCCACGGCTGCCGCCAGTGTGCTCTCATCCGTTCCGTTGACGCACTTTTCATAGAAGCCTGCCACAAAATCAAGGTATTCGTCAAGATGCAGTCCGTCCTCCAGCACAAGCCTCGTATAAAAATAAATATCTCTTCCGCCCGCCGTAACCTGAATCTGCAGAATGTATTCCTGGTTCATCAGCATTTTATTCTGGATCTGCAGTGTGGCATTTAAGTAATTATTTTCTTCTTTCAGCGAAACGACCCGTGTATTTTCCAGTGACTCACTGCCGTCCAGTGTCAGGACCTCGTAAGATACGTTTTCCACGCTCATATTAAACGGCTGGATCTGAATGTCCAGCTGATGATCGTCATTTAATACAGTCAGCGTATCACGGATATAATTGACATCCATCTTTGCCGCATAACCGTGCAGGCAGTTGTAATTTGTGCCATTGTCGTGAATATAGACAAGAGGAAATGTTGAGCTTGCCATCTCTTCGGCCTCCAGCGGCAAAGATTCATTGATCCAGCGCTCAAACAGCACGACCGCCGCCAGAAAAATCACCGCCAGCAGGACGACATGCACTACTGCATTTTTGACTGTTCTCAGTTTTCCGCGCATTTCTTATCCTCCTGTATTCCTTCTGCCGCCTGAGCTCCTTTTTCTGATACCTGGGTCATATTCTTTGTACCTTCTGCAAGCTCTGCCGGTTTGCCTTCTGAATTTTTTTTCACCTGAAAATCATCGGTGACTCTCTTCTGGTCTTCAAGTAAGGTCTGCAGCGTCGGATGTACCTGCAGGAAATCCATACACGCCTGCAGGCCGTCCGTCTGTTTTCCGCCTGCACGCCGGATTTTTTCAGGTTCCTTCACCGCACGGATCAGGATATTTTTCGGCGTATGCTCCATATCGATAAACTCAAGCACCTGCACCTGATAGCCGGCCCGCTCCAGCATCGACGCACGCAGGCCATCAGTGAGAAGCGCTGCCATCCGTTCTTTGAGAAGCCCATATTTCAGCACCGGCCCCAGTACCTCATTTCTGATCTGACGGTTCAGCTCGTGCTGACAGCACGGAACAGAGAGGATCGCCTTTGCATTCCATGCGACTGCCTTGGCCAGCGCATAATCCGTTGCTGTATCGCATGCATGCAGCGTCACCACAAGATCTACCTGATCGGTTCCCTCATAGTCTGCGATATCGCCGTGCAGGAATTTCAGCTTCTCATACCCAAATTCCTCTGCCAGCGCGTTGCAGTGAGCGATCACATCCTCCTTCAGGTCAAGCCCCGTGATCCGCAGGTCAAATCCCTTCTTTTCATGCAGATAGTAATACATTGCAAAGGTCAGATACGACTTTCCGCATCCAAAATCGATCATCGAGATCTCCCGGTTCCGGCTCAGCACCGGGCAGATATCCTCGATAAATTCCAAAAAACGGTTGATCTGGCGGAATTTATCATACTTTGCCTTTACGACCTTCCCTTCCATCGTCATCACGCCAAGCTTTACAAGAAACGGCACCGGCTCACCTTCCGGAAGCAGATACTGTTTCGTGCGGTTGTGACCCATGTCTGCCTTCGCCACCGGTATGCTCCTGTGCTTCGTCTTCACAGTCACTTTTCCTTTTTTGCTGACCAGCACGGAGGCGGTCTGGCTCACAGTCTCTGCCTGCAGCTGGCGATAATCTGTCTCCATCCAGGCCAGCACCTTCTGTATCATTTCTTCTTTTGTATTGTTTGTATGAAATTCTTTCTTTCCATCCCAGCATGCCGCCTGAAAAGCGAGCGCTCCGCGGTGCTCCACTGGGCGGATCCGCACACGCAGATAAGACTCTTTCTTTCTCGGTGCGCTTAAGACCATCATCTGCAGTTCATCGCTCAGGATGATTTCCAGCAGTTTTTTTAATTCTTCCATGTAAATGAAATTCTCCTTATTTCAATTGTGCATTTGTATTTAACCGAGTCAAGCAAGTAGCGAAGCGGATTGCGAATATCTGCTTTGACCCGGGCAGCAAAGCTGATTGGGAATATCCGCTTCGCTCTCCAGTATACTATCTGGAATAGATTTGAACAAGTTTTTTATCATATTCGAAAATCCTTACCACCGCCTGCAGCTCCGGCAGCGTCTCCGATGCATCTCCTCAAGCAGCATCATCTGCGCAAAGTCGCCAGGCCAGTTGCCCCGGCGCCTGCGCGGCGGTCCCGGCCGATACTGCATCGTCAGCATTTCATCCCGTTCTGGCGGCTCCATCGGTTCAAACTCATCCTTTGCTTTTTCCAGCACCTTATCCCGGATACGCAGCACCGTTTCATAATCCGGGCGTTCATCATACATCATGCTGCCCTCATATTCAAGCTCGTCACACGCCTCCTCCACATACGGCAGCAGGATGCGCGCGGTTTCCGGATACATCGCCTGCATACGGCGCAGATCACGCTCCACTGCCTTCTGGTTTTCGATGTGCCATATCATTTCTGCATCCAGCTGTTCTGCATATCCCTGTCCGTCCGACTCCTCCATTGGCATTCCTGTACTTCCGTCCGGCTTTCCTTCCCGTTTTCTTTCCTTTTCCTCCGTCCGTATTTCCTGTGCGTTTCCGGCATTGTGCTCCAGCTCTTCCTCTTCTCCCACATACTGATTCCAGCCGCTCATCTCCCGCTCCCGCTCAATGTCCTCCAAATTCATATTTGTACTTCTGCACAGCATTTCATTATTATATCCCATAATTTCTATCCCTTTCTTAATAATTTCTTACTGTTTTCGGTACGGAACCTGAAACGCTCCGCCAGAGGAATAAACTACAAATATCTGTTTTGAACAGCTACTATTTAATATATGATGACCGGCTTCACAAAGTTCTGTCTCCGGGCGCCCTTTCCGGCAAATCTGTTCCGGCTTTCCATTTGCCTGTGCCACGTACTTTTCCTGAAATTCCTTCCATTTTAGCTGACACAGCCCGCATCTGCGCCTACACAATTTTTCCAATTCTTCTCTGTACAAATCTTTCTCCCGGTTGTATACTGTGTTACTGAAATCAAAGCGGTACTACATCATCCGCTTCGAACCCTGCCCGATCCGGCAAAAGCCGGTATACGCGGCATCATACGGAGGTCTTTACCATGGCAAAAAATAAAGAATTAAAAACAAATGCAATGCGGATTCTGGACCGCATGAAAATTTCCTATAACACCTATTCCTACGAGTGCGACGAATTCACCGACGCACAGCACACGGCAGATCAGCTCGGATTTGCACACGAAATCATGTTTAAAACGCTCGTCACAGTAAGCCCGTCGGGTGAGTATTACGTCTTCGTGCTTCCGATCGACGACGAACTGGACCTGAAAAAAGCCGCCCACGAAGCAGGGGTCAAATCGCTGGCGATGATCCACGTCAAAGATATCACTGCAATCACCGGCTATGTGCGCGGCGGCTGTACCGCCATCGGTATGAAAAAGCAGTATCCTGTTTTCGTGCATGAATCCGCACAGGCTCTGCCAAAAATGATCGTAAGCGCCGGAAAAATCGGGCATCAGATGGAGCTTGCCCCGGAAGATTTCATCGCGGCAAGCAAGGGCCGGTTCTGTGCGATTGTAAGAGACTGACACTGGCTATGACAGTGCGCATCTGAGCCAGGCGGATATTCCACAATCGAATTTGCGGACAAGTGAGTGGTATATTATTTTGAACGCAGATAAGCGAAGCTACTGCGTTCATGAGCAAGTAGCGAAGCGGATTGCGAATGTCCGCTTTACCGCAGATAAGCGAAGCGGATTGCGAATGTCCGTTTTACAATGATGCACCAGTGTCAAAAGGGAGAGTAAGGACTCAAGATCCTTACTCTCCCTTTTATCATGATGACGCCTCTCCCCAATACCCTGAGTCAGTTCCTCACTGCCAGCACAATGCTGTCAACACCAAGCAAAATCAGGTAAAAACAGATCAGCCAGTCTGCCGACATCACTGTGATCCACGGCCTTACGATCATCAGGCAGCCAAATATGATTCCGATGATATTGATCACCAGCGAAATGTAATACCATGTTTTCCAGCCCATCATCCGGACATAGCGCAGACGGCAGAGCCTGGAAATACAGTGTGCAAGAAACCAGATCGGAATCAGCAGTGTGAGGATCCACATGCCTGCCTGCGGATAAACAAGCAGCATCACGCCTGCCATTACGCTTAAAACCCCGGAAACCAGGGACACCGTCGGACCAAAGCCCGTATGCTCCTCTACCTTTACATAAAACACAATATCTGCGATTCCTGTGACAATTGCAACCAGCCCGTAAAACAGTACCACACCGGTCAGAGCACTGCCCGGATGCGAAATACTGTAAAATCCAAGCAGGATCAGTAAAATTCCCTCAATCAGTTCTACCCAGTCAAATCTGGAACGCTCTCTCATTTCTGCATTCCTCCTTCTTTGTTCAGGATCTCCATGAATTCCTCGCCAGTGATCGTCTCCTTCTCGCACAGATACATGGCAAGCTTATCCAGGACTTCGCGGTTTTCTTCCAGCAGCTTCTTTGCTTTTTCGTGCTGTTCTTTTACAATCGCCACTACCTTCTCGTCAATCTCCTTCTGCGTCTCTGCTGAGCATGCAAGAGAGGTATCTCCACCCAGATACTGATTTGTGACGGTCTCCATCGCCACCATATCAAATTCCTCGCTCATGCCATATCTGGTGATCATTGAACGGGCCAGCTTCGTCGCCTGCTCGATATCATTTGACGCGCCTGTCGTGATCTCATGAAAAACGATTTCCTCTGCTGCACGGCCACCTGTAAATGTTGCGATTTTATTCTCCAGTTCCTGCTTCGTCAGCAGATACTTATCCCCCTGCTCTACCTGCATCGTATAGCCGAGTGCCCCTGATGTACGCGGGATAATGGTGATCTTCTGAACCGGCGCAGAGTGAGTTTGCAACGCCGCAACCAGCGCATGTCCGATCTCATGATAAGAAACCACCTTGCGTTCCTGATCAGAAAGCACTGCATTTTTCTTCTGGTAACCGGCAATGACTGTTTCGATGCTTTCTTCGAGATCTGCTTCGTTGACTACTGTCCGATTGTCACGTACCGCCCGAAGTGCCGCCTCGTTGACGATATTTGCAAGCTCTGCGCCCGACGCACCGGATGCCATTCTTGCGATTGTGTGAAAATTCACATCATCTGCCACTTTGATCTTCTTTGCATGTACTTTCAGGATTGCCTCACGGCCCTGCAAATCCGGAAGCTCGACCGGTACTCTCCGGTCAAAACGGCCCGGTCTTGTCAGCGCCGGATCCAGAGATTCCGGCCGGTTTGTCGCCGCCAGAATCATGACGCCGTTATTTCCTTCAAAACCGTCCATCTCGGTCAGCAGCTGATTCAGCGTCTGCTCACGCTCATCATTCCCGCCCATCTGACCGTCACGTTTCTTGCCGATTGCATCAATCTCATCAATAAATACGATACACGGTGCTTTTTCCTTTGCCTGTTTAAACAGATCACGCACCTTTGATGCGCCCATGCCGACAAACATTTCCACGAATTCAGATCCGGAAATTGAAAAGAACGGCACCTGTGCCTCACCTGCAACAGCCTTGGCCAGCATCGTTTTTCCGGTTCCTGGAGGGCCTACAAGCAGAATGCCCTTCGGCATTGATGCACCGACCTGCGTGTATTTGTCCGGGTTGTGCAGATAATCCACGATTTCCTTAAGGCTTTCCTTCGCCTCATCTTCTCCGGCTACATCGCTGAAATGAATACCCTGCGTGGACTGTACATAAATTTTCGCGTTGCTCTTACCCATTCCAAAGCTCATCGCGTTTTTTCCGCCTGCCTGCTCGATCAGCTTTTTACTCATATACTGACCAAGGACAAAAAAGATCAGCAACGGCACGACAAAGCTCAGAATTCCGCTGAGCAGCGGCGACATCGTCTGGTCAACATCCTTTGAAAACTTTGCACCACAGTCATACAGACGCTGTGTCAATGTCGGATCGTTCATTGCACCCGTCTTGTAGATTGTTTCGTTCTCCTTATCGGTAAACAAAATCTCAGAGTCATCGACTTCGACCTTTCCGATATTTTTTTTGTCGATCATTTCCATAAAAGTACCGTAATCCACTTCTTTGACCTGACGGTTCATCAGAACCGGCGTTACGATCAGATTAAATAAGAAAATGACCAGAACCGCGATCCCGTAGTAGTAGATCAGTGGTTTTCTGGGGTTTTTTACTTCTTTCATCGTACAGTCCTCCTTTTTGGGGTGATGCATTGCTCTTCCTTCTTCGCCTGCTCCGCTTCTGTGGCTTCCATCGAAATCAACAGTGCCCGGTCCGCGGCCTGCATTGCAAAATCAATCGCATATTCCGCAAAGAGAAGTTTTTCTTCGACCGGATCATTTTCCATCAGAGCCGACGTTTCCTTTTGTCCGCCGCTTTGTGCTGCCTTATTTTCTCTGCTTTCCTCTTCCATCTGTTCTCGAAGCCGTTCCAACACCTTTTCAACCTCTGTATAAGCCTGACAGAGTGCGGCTACAGACGGCGCTCTCGAAAAACGCAGATTATTTTTGAGCATCCGCTCATTTTCCTGATATTCTCTGCGCAGTGCTTCGATTTCCTGCTGCAGCACTTCCTGCGGCGCATGCTCCAGATTCAGGATCCTGCCATGCATTCTTCCTACGCGCCGATCTAGTTCGCAGAGCTTTACGGCAAGTATCTCGTTGCTCATCCGATCCCCTCCTCCTTGTAAAGCGGACATTCGCAATCCGCTTCACGACTTGCGTTCACGCTCATCCTTTTGTTTCATCACCACACAGGTGCTTTTCTTTTTCTGAATGGTTGTCTTCATTTGTAACTGTTCAGAGCCAAGCAAAATTTCATAAAAAAGGCGGAAAATGCTTGCATTTTTAAGCCTGTTTTTGAAATTTTATTTGGCGGATACGCCACACCGACGAAATGCGTAGCATTTTGGAGGTTGGCTCTGAACAGTTACCTTCATTTTATATTTTTCTGCGCTGTTTTCAACTGACACCTTTCTCATCGTGTATAGACAAAAATGCCAAAGTGTAAAAAATCCTTACACTTCGGCATTTTTGTAAAATCATTTATTGTTTTATTTTTATTCCTTCTGCGATCATCTTATAAATCTGATGCACAACCTCATCCTGATGCTTCGTATCCTCTTCACTCCAGCTTGCAAGAATCCCAAGGATCGCCATGCTGTGATACCGTATAATCAGATCAAACTCTGCCTGACTGCATCTATGCGCAAGTTCCTTTCCCTCAGCGCTCTCTTCGATCATCCTCCTGAAATGCGCCAGAAGGATCCGTCCGATCTCATCACGATAATTTGTGAGCATGCTCTGCCTGATATATGGCATTGCATTTAAGGAAACTGCAAAGAAAAATTTCAGCCGCTTCTCCGGGTCTTCCTGTGCCTCTGCCTTGCTGCGCAGTCTTTCCGTTTCCCGCTCGATCACCCAGCTGATCAGTTCCGGAATGTCCTGAAAATGATAGTAAAAGGTCTGCCTCGTGATCTGGCACTCCTCCACGATATCCTTTACGGTCAGCTTTTTCACATTGTTCTCCATCAGGAGCCTGCGGGCTGCCTCCGCGATGTTGTCTTTCATATCAAGTGGCATATGGATCCTCGTTTCTCGGATGTGTTCTCTGCATTTTGCCCTGCGTTCCGGGCTCAAAAATGCACTTCCAGCCCTCTCGCAGGCAAGCCTGCGTCCGATGCTCTCTGCATTTTGCTGCTGCTTTTCCCTACGTTCCGGGCTCAGGCCGCAGACCCGTCGGCTTCGCCGACTTTCCGCAACTTTGTTGCTGCTGTCCGCGGCTGATGGACGTCCCGTCCATCCCAAAATGCACTTCCAGCCCTCTCGCAGGCAAGCCTGCATCGGGCTTTCAGTGCATTTTGCTGCTGCCCGGAACTGTTGATGACATTTTATAACACTCATGGGCAAATTACAATGTTGTTTTTCAGAACAGGGATGCGAGGATTCCGAGGTGCTCCAGCAATATTTTGGTGCCAAGCAGGATCAGGATGACGCCGCCTGTGATCTCTGCTTTCTTTTTGTAACGCTCTCCGAACACGTTTCCGATCTTTACGCCAAGTGTGGAGAGAAGGAATGTGATTGCTCCGATAAAAAACACTGCCACCGGTACGTTCGTATCCGGCAGGAATGCGAATGTGATGCCGACTGCAAGCGCATCGATACTCGTTGCCACCGCGAGAAGAAACATGGTCTTTATATCCAGGGATTCGTCCAGCTGCTCCTCTTCTTTCTTTGAACAGGCTTCCATGACCATGCTCACTCCGATAAAGCCCAGCAAAGTGAATGTGATCCAGTGATCGACCGCTGTGATGTACTGCTCAAATCTTGAACCGAGCAGATAGCCGATCGCCGGCATCAATGCCTGAAAGCCTCCAAACCAGATACCGCAGGTCATTGCTTTTTTGATCGTACATTTTTTCATTGCAAGGCCTTTACAGACGGAAACCGCAAACGCGTCCATCGAAAGTCCGACTGCCAGCAAAAACAGTTCTATGATTCCCATAATGCTTCTCCATTTCTTTTTGAGTTTTCCACCGTGCGAGTGCACACATATCTGTTCTGTGACATTTTCGTCTCATCTGCGGGCAGAACGTGGAAGCGTGAATATCAGCCTGTCGTAATCGCTGCCTGTCTCGCGGCTTACTGCCCCTTACAGCTAAGCAGACAGCTTATCCGAATCGCTTCTGACGGACATAAAAAAGACTCATGCACAGTACGTAAACTACGTATGCTGTACATGAGTCTCGTTATTTAAGATAAGCCAGATCGATGTCCGATCAGTATGTTGACTCATCACATATCCGATATGCTAACTACTCCCTCACAGGTGTCTTTTTTCAATTATTGATAGATAATATCATTTTCCCCCTGTGCTTGTCAAACGCTTTTTTCGGATTTTGGGCATTCTCATCTGTTTTTACCTGGCCGCCAGCTTCTTATTCACATCCGCCCGTACCCATTTATACACAGTCGCCGTGAGTGGAACGCCGATCAGCATACCCAGAATGCCAAACAAGCCACCGCCAATCGTCACTGCCGCCAGCACCCAGATGCCAGGCAGCCCAATCGAGCCGCCGACCACGCGTGGATAGATCAGATTTCCCTCCACCTGCTGCAGAATCGCGATGTAGATCAAAAACTCCAGCGCTTTTAACGGATTTATCGTAAGTATCATCACCGTACCGACAAATGCTCCGATATATGCACCCATAACCGGAATCAGTGCTGTGGAACCGACGATCACACCTGTCATCAGTGCGTACGGCAGCCGCAGGATAAACATACCGGCGCCGCACAGCGTGCCAAGAATAATCGCCTCCGTAATCTGCCCGATGATATAGCTTGTAAATGTCTCATTTGCAAGAGTCAGAAAACGCTGTACCGGTCCTGTAATCCCCTCCGCCACATAGACCGTTGCAAGCTTTCTCAGCTGGTACTGCAGCCGTTCTTTTCCAAAGAGCATATAAATAGAAAAAATAACCGAAATCAGTCCGGTAAACAAAAAGCTTACAATAATATTGGCAACTGAAAATGCAGAATTAAACAGATCCCCAATTCCCTTTGAAAGAAAATCTCCGATCTTGCGGAACGTAGAATTCCAGTCGATATCAAGGCTGTCAACGTACTGCTGCAACTCCGGTGAATTCTCCAGAATCCCGGACAGCCACTTCTGAAACCGTATAAATGCACTTGGGATATCCTTTGTTATTACATGGACGGCATCCAGTAAGGACGGCACAACCAGACCGATCAGCATAACAGCCAGCACCAGCACGAGAATAATACTGGCAAACACACACACCGGACGGCGCGTTTTTGTAACCCACGCGTCTGTTTTCTTCGGAAAATAGATTTTTTCCAGTTTTTTCATGAAAATATTCAGCACATATGCAATCGCAAGTCCGTAAAACAGCGGCCGCATTGTATAAACGATCAGCCGAATCGTTTCAATCACATGGTCGGAATATTTAATGCAAAGACAGGCAAGCACTGCGAGCACAGCAATCTTCACCCAGTTGATATTTACCGCTTTTTCCAGCTTTTTGATTCCAGGCCGGTCTTCCAGCTTCATCCTTACTCCTCCTTATCGTGAATCCAGTCAAGATACCGCCGGATCGTTTTCTCGTAACCGTTTTCCGATGGCACATAAAATCTCCGGTCCGTCAGTCCATCCGGCAGATACTGCTGATGCGAAAAATGCTTCGGAAAATCATGTGCGTATTCATAACCGATTCCGTGGCCAAGCTTTGCTGCACCGCCGTAATGGCTGTCCTGCAAATGCGGCGGAATAGCGGCCGGCTGCTGCTTCACAGCTTCCATTGCATCAAAAATCGCATTTGTCGCGGAGTTGCTTTTCGGCGCCGTCGCCACATAAAGCGCTGCCTGCGAAAGGATCAGCTGTGATTCCGGCATTCCGATGCGTTCCACAGCCTGTGCCGCTGCTACTGCCACCTGCAATGCCTGGGGATCGGCATTTCCCACATCCTCCGATGCACAGATCATAATGCGGCGCGCAATGAATTTGACATCCTCACCGGCGTACAGCATCCGCGCCAGATAATAGACCGCCGCATCCGGATCCGATCCGCGCATACTCTTGATAAATGCGGAAATGGTATCATAATGGCTGTCTCCGCTTTTATCATACCGTACCACACGCTTCTGAATACACTCCGACGCCACTTCTACTGTGATATGAATTTTCCCGTCCGCAGACGGCGTGGTTGTCAGAATACCAAGTTCAACCGCATTTAAGGCTGAACGCGCATCACCTCCTGCGATATCCGCCAGAAATTCTGCTGCATCCTCTTCCAGCACCGCATTGTATGCTCCCATGCCACGCTCTTTGTCACTAACCGCGCGGTAGAGAAGCGTCAGGATGTCCTCCTTTTGAAGCGGTTTCAGTTCAAAAATCACGGAACGGGAAAGCAGAGCGCCGTTGACCTCAAAGTACGGATTTTCAGTCGTCGCTCCAATCAAAATTAACGTACCATCCTCCACAAACGGCAGAAGATAATCCTGCTGGCCTTTATTAAAGCGATGAATCTCGTCCACAAAAAGAATCGTCTTTTTGCCGTACATGCCAAGGTTTTCCTTCGCCGCCTTTACGACCTCTTCCATGTCCTTTTTTCCGGCTACCGTCGCATTGATCTGCGTAAACTCCGCACTTGTCGTGTTTGCAATGACCTTTGCCAGCGTCGTCTTGCCTGTACCAGGCGGTCCGTAAAAAATCAGCGAGCTTAATTTATCTGCAGAGATCGCGCGGTACAGCAGTTTATCCTTTCCAATGATATGCTGCTGTCCGACCACCTCATCCAGCGTCCGTGGCCGGATGCGCGATGCAAGCGGCGCTTCTGTTTTCATTGTTTTTGTTCTTGCGTATTCAAATAAATCCATGGTTTGTATGTTATCCTTTCGGTACTTTTCTGATCTGCCACAATATATTTCTTTTTTCCAAATTAATAAGCGATTCTTTCACAAAACCTGCTACGTGGCATCTAATTTCCTGTCAACAAAAAATCTCTGTGTTCATTCTATCTTTTACTCAAGAATCAATTCATCCACCGTCACAAATTTGTATCCGCGTTCCGTAAGCGCATCCACGATCCCCAGCGCCGCATCAACCGATGACTGATAATAGTCGTGCAGTAAAATAATGTCCCCCGGCTTCGTGTCCTTCAGCACGCGTTCTACGACCAGTGCCGTATTTTTTGTCGTCCAGTCGAGCGGATCCACGTCCCAAAGCACTGGGATCATCTCAAAGCTGCACTCCATTGCCTTCTTCCACTCTCCAAACGGCGGACGGATAAACTCCGGCTCTTTTCCGGTCACCTCACAAATCAGCGCATTCGTTTTCTCCACCTCTGCACATGCTCTGGCAATATCAAGCTCAGAAAGCTTCACATGACTGTACGTATGGTTTCCGATCAGATGACCTTCCGTTTCCATTCGCTTCAGAAGTGCCTCATTGCCTAGGATGTTTTTACCTACCACAAAAAAGGTGGCATGGACACCGCGCTCATTCAGTCCGTCAAGAAGCTGTGGCGTATAAACGGGGTGCGGACCATCGTCGAAGGTGAGGGCAACTTTTGCGGTGATCGTTTTCTCAGCTCTTATGGAACTGTTTTCCGAAACCTGCACCGCTGCAGATTGCCCCATTCCTGTATTTTCCATTGTCTGAACAGAATCCTGAAATTCTGCATCTGTATTTCTATCTGGTCTCTGATTGCTTAATATTCGCTCCGGGTTCGCACTGTTCTGAACGGCCTTCTCAATCCGATTTACACCAAAAGAAATGAAAAACAGCGCCAGTCCCAGACTCCACCAGAAGCAAAGACAGCCGATAAGCCGCCACAAAATACTCCGCACCATTCCCGCAATTCCTCCGGGATGAAATCTCTCTATCACTATATGCGAATGAACCGCTTTCTATCAATCTCTTTACAGCACAATTTCATTCTCTCGTTTCTTCATTATTATGTAACTGTTCAGAGCCAAGCAGATTTTCATGCAAAAGTGTGAATCATGCTTGCATGAATGAACACTTTTACATGGAAATCTATTTGGCGGATACGCCACACCGACGAAATGCGCAGCATTTTGGAGGTGGTTCTGAACAGTTACATTATTATAATGAATTGCTTTTGAGGCAGTCATCTTTCTGACCATCTGTGAATATTCTCTTTGACCAAACTGCTGCCACAGTTATCTTAACACATTCTGCCGGACAAACAAAGAGGCTGTTGCAAAATCAGATGATTTCTCATCCGTTTTGCAATAGCCCCTCGGTTTCTTTATTTCTTTATTTCTCTATTTCAGAACCACTTTCCGGAAGTTCTTCTTTCCTTTCTTTACGATGATTCCGTCACCCTCAAACTTTTCTTTTGCAAGTGTTGCCTTCGGGTCGGTGATCTTCTCGCCGTCTGCGGTTACACCGCCCTGCTCTACGGCACGGCGTCCCTCGGAACGGGTATTTGCCAGACCGGATTTGTGAAGCAGGGATACGATGTCGATCGCATCCTCGGTGAAGTCCTCGTCAAAAAGCTCTGCGGTCGGCATATGCTCTGCATTTCCCATGGAGAACAGGGCGCGTGCGCCTTCCTGCGCCTTCTTTGCTTCCTCCTCGCCGTGTACCAGTGCGGTCAGCTCGTAAGCAAGGATCTCCTTTGCCTGATTGAGCTGGCTTCCTTCCCACTTGTCCATCTCATCGATCTGCTCAAGCGGCAGGAAAGTCAGCATACGCAGGCATTTGAGTACGTCTGCATCTGCCACGTTTCTCCAGTACTGGTAGAAATCGAACGGAGAAGTCTTGTTCGGATCAAGCCATACGGCGCCGCTCTGAGTCTTACCCATCTTCTTGCCCTCGGAGTTGAGCAGCAGAGTGATCGTCATTGCGTATGCATCTTTGCCGAGCTTGCGGCGGATCAGCTCGGTACCGCCGAGCATGTTGCTCCACTGGTCATCGCCTCCAAACTGCATGTTGCAGCCGTATTTCTGGTACAGTGCGTAGAAATCGTAGCTCTGCATGATCATGTAGTTGAATTCCAGGAAGCTCAGGCCGCGTTCCATACGCTGTTTGTAGCACTCTGCAGTCAGCATGCGGTTTACGCTGAAGTGTGCGCCTACCTCGCGCAGTACATCGACGTAATTCAGGTCGAGCAGCCAGTCTGCATTGTTTACCATCAGCGCCTTATCATCTGAAAAATCGATGAAACGGCTCATCTGCTTCTTGAAGCAGTCGCAGTTGTGCTGGATTGTCTCTCTTGTCATCATCTGACGCATGTCGGTACGTCCGCTTGGGTCTCCGATCATGGCGGTACCGCCGCCGATCAGCGCGATCGGCTTGTTGCCTGCCTGCTGCAGACGCTTCATCAGACAAAGTGCCATGAAATGTCCGACATGAAGGCTGTCTGCGGTCGGGTCAAAACCGATGTAGAAGGTTGCTTTTCCGTTGTTTACGAGATCGCGGATCTCTTTTTCGTCTGTGACCTGCGCGATCAGTCCTCTTGCTACGAGTTCGTCATAAATCTGCATTGGGGTGTCTCCTTTTCTTTTCGTGATGTGTTTCGGGTGTATTTATCGGACGGGACTTTATTATAAAAATAGAAAGCTCCCGTCCTTATTTTTAAGGACGAGAGCGAAATCCCGTGTTACCACCTTATTTCACAGACAACTCACATTGCCTGCCTCATCGGGTACTGCATACCCTGACCTCATAACGGGCGTCACCCGCCGCAGCCTACTGGACTTCGTTCGGTGCGGAGCTCCGGGATGTATTCGGAAAAGAGTTCTGCGCGCGCCTCTCATCTGCCGGCTGCTTTCTGTGCGTTCCGTCTGTTCTTACTTGTTCCCTTCACGGCTTTGCCATTCAGTATAGTTGGTTCGCGTTTTTTTGTCAAGGCAAAAACGGCCTTTCCTGTCGTGTTTTTCTGCATCCTGTAATTGACATTTTCCGTTATCCCCTTTACAATAGAAGAAACTGCATTTTACACAGACTGCCGCATTTCTGAATGCGGCTGCTTTTTTGTTCCTGTCCAAAGCTACTCAGCCAGCTTACGACAGGGATCTGCTTTCAGAAGGGAGAACTGTATGGAAAAAACCAAAGTAGCCGGAAATTCCGGCAAACCAAAAAAAGAAAACAAGATGGGCGTCATGCCGATCCCGAAACTGCTCATCTCCATGTCACTGCCAATGATCATTTCCATGATCGTGCAGGCGCTCTACAATGTCGTGGACAGCATCTTCGTCTCTCAGATCAGTGAAAACGCACTGACTGCCGTATCCCTGGCCTTTCCGATCCAGAACCTGATGATCGCCGTTGCCTCCGGTACCGGCGTCGGTGTCAACGCACTGCTCTCCAGAAGCCTCGGTGAAAAGAATTATGACCAGGCAAATAAAGCGGCCAACAACAGTATTCTGCTTGCACTCATCGGTTTTGCCGCATTCTGCCTGTTCGGAATCTTCGGATCACGGCCGTTTTTCGCCATGCAGACCGACAATACGGAGATCATTGAGTACGGCGTGCAGTATATGACGATTGTCTGTGGCCTTTCGGTCGGTCTGTTTCTTCAGATCACGCTGGAGCGTCTGCTGCAGTCTACCGGCCGTACCTTCTATACGATGATTACGCAGGGAACGGGCGCAATCCTGAATATTATCTTTGACCCAATCCTGATCTTCGGTTACTTCGGTTTTCCGAAAATGGGCGCAGCCGGTGCCGCACTCGCTACCGTCTTCGGTCAGATCGTCGCAATGTTCCTTGCGATCTGGTTCAATGTAAAACGAAACCACGAAATTGAGGTACATCCGACACACATGCGGCTGGAAGGAAGAACCGTCAGGGCAATCTATTCTGTCGGTGTTCCGTCAATCCTCATGATGTCAATCGGTTCCGTCATGACGTTTGGAATGAACAAGATCCTGCTTGTCTTTTCTTCGACCGCAGCTGCGGTATTCGGCGTTTACTTTAAACTCCAGAGCTTTTTCTTTATGCCAGTTTTCGGACTGAACAACGGCATGGTACCGATCATCGCATTCAACTACGGTGCACACAAAAAGGAGCGTATCACTCACACGATCCGCTTAAGCTGTACGTTTGCATTCGCCATGATGATGCTCGGCCTGCTTGTCTTCCAGCTGATTCCAGACAAGCTGCTTCTGCTCTTTAACGCTTCTGAGGATATGATCTCGATCGGCTCAAATGCCCTGCGCATCATCAGCTGGAGTTACCTCTTTGCCGGATTCTGTATTATCTTAAGCTCCGTATTTCAGGCACTCGGAAACGGAGTCTACAGCCTGATCGTATCTGTTGCAAGACAGCTGCTCGTATTGCTCCCGTCTGCCTGGATCCTCGCAGAAGCATTCGGGCTTCATGCAGTATGGTGGTCCTTCCCGATTGCGGAGATCGCTTCGATCCTGCTTTCGGTTGTGCTGTTTTTGAAAATTTACCGTCAGAAGATCCAGACGCTGTAATCAGCCTGTCTAACGGAATCAGGCAAATCTGTTGCCTCAGACTAATTTCGCAGCCGTACCATGAAAAACAGCTTCCGGCTTTTCTGTTCCGGAAGCTGCTTTTTTTCCCTGAACTATTTGTAAATACGCTTGTAAAATATTCACACGAATGAATTTGTCTCCGGGTCGTATTCATAATCTACGTCCCGGAGTTTTTTTACGATCTCCTCACAGTCTGCGCCCTCTGAGGCACAAAACTCCTCCAGCGATGCATAATGGTCGCGCAACTGTGTGTTTACATAACTTAAAAGGATCATCGGATCCTGCGGTAACTGACTCATTTTGTTTTTCCTTTCTTTTCTTTCATCCAATCCTTGTCAACTCTGTTCTTCTTTCTCCAATCCCCGATTTTTCTGTCAGAACAGAAGTGCTCCGCACGCTTCGTTTCCTGCTATCTGCAAAAAATCCGGAAAATTTCCGGTTCTCCTGCCATGTTTGCTGAGGGAAAGTTGCTTTCCTCTTATTTCTCCACACCACTCCCGCCTGTAATCAATTCAAACTCAGAAAACGACATCCTTCCGCTTCCCTCAAACGTAAAATACAGCGCCTGTATCCCGTCCGGAATCTGAATCGGTGCTCGGTACGTTTTCCATTCGTTGTTTCGACCAAGCGGAATCACGCCAAGCGGCGCACCGTCCCACGCAGTCCGCACCACGAAGCAGCCGTTCGCATCGCCTCTTGTGCGCACTGCAATCTCCGTGACATTTTTACAGTCAAAAAATTTGAATCCTGCCGTCGCGCCGGAGCACATATTTGCAATATATCCCATGCCCTCCACTCCGTCCGGCTGATCCTGTGTAATCTTCGGAAATCTGCAGTCCATCCACTCGCCCGGGCCGCCGACCATTGTCGCCTCATCGAGGCAGTATAGCGAGCAGGCAATATACGCCGGATAAATGCCACTGCCCTTCAGCGGTCCTCCGTTTGCTCCGCATGAGGTCATCATTACCTGCGGAATTTTTCCATTTTCATCAAATCGAATTTTCTCGATACATCCCTGACGGCTGAAATTCTGGCCGTTCGTGTGGCGGTGATAAAAAATATACCAGTCTTTTCTGATCTGCACAATGCTTCCGTGATTATTTCCGCCATAGTACATCGGGCGCTCCGCCGGTTTATAGCTGTCGATAAACAGATCACAGTTGCTCACGATCGTGCCGCCGTAAGTAAATGGTCCATACGGAGATTCTCCCGTCGCATAGCAAAGCTCATGGCTGAGCACCGACGAATAAATAAAATAGTACGTTTCACCCACACGGCGAATCGAGGATGCCTCGAAAAAGGCATGTCCCTCATACCCGGTATTTTTTTCATACGGCTTTGACGGCACCACAAACCGCGGCTCTTCTTTGATTGTAAGCATGTCTTTTCCAAGGACGGTCAGCATCGCGCCGTGCCTGCTCTCATCGTCCGGCATGCAAAATCCCGTATAAAGATACGTGATCTCCCCCTCCGTGAGCACGCCCGGATCAAACTGCGGTTCATCGCTCTCCCGCTCGCCAAGTCTCATGCCATCCTCATAATGTACATATCCGTAAAACTCATACGTTCCGGCCGGTGTATCGCAGACAGCCACCGAAACTACGCACGCCTGATCCAGCACGTAATATAAGTAATATCTTCCGTCTGCTCCAACCGTCACGTCCGGCGCAAACAGGTACATGTCACCGTCCTGATTCATCGGATCTGCATTTCGCCGGTAAATCACGCCCTCGTATCTCCAGTCACCCAGATCATCCACCGGCGCCGACCAGCAGACGTAATCATTCTGGCAGTAGCCGTATCCACCGAACCGGTCATGCGATCCATATACATAAACGCGGTCACCAAACACATACGGCTCCCCGTCCGGAATATATTCCCAGCTTGGAAGATATGGGTTGTAAGCCTGCTTCTTCATGGTAAACCCCTCCTTTTTCCAGAAATATACGCTCGGAGTCTTTCCTGCACTTGCTTTTACAGCCGATTTTCTGCCAGTCGCACCCGAATTCCTGAGGTGTACACACCATGTACGCCTCAGAAATTTGGAAAAATCTTCTCACAAAATCAAGCACAAAAAGATTCCCAGAGTACATAGAATAGTCCGATCATTGTCAGTATAGCAAACTTACTGCCATGGTACAATCGCGAATCCTGGTTTCTGAAAAATGTACACCTGGAATTTTTTTATGCTTGATTTCTTGAGAAAATTCTTTTTCAGTTCTGCTTAAATTTCTGAGGTATACACGATGTATATGTTATGTCAAAACGAATATTCAGACTTAATTTTAGATGAATTATTATCGTTCTTCCCTCAAAACTTTCTCCCATTGATTTTAATCTTATATCCATTAATGGATATTTTCTTTTCCATTTTATCCGTTTTTGGATGTTTTTAACTTGATTTTTGCAATTTCATCTGCTATTATCATCATAAAGAAATTGAATCTGGCCAAAGCAGATATGCACAATTGAAACAATTTGAACCGAATCAGGTAAGTTTCCTGCTTCAATTGCTGGAAGCAATAAACAGCAGGGTACTTGATTCGGATGTACTCCCGGAATCTTTTTGTGCTTGATTTTGTGAGAAGATTTTTTGTCAGCTGTGCCCAAATTTCTGAGGCGTATACGGTGTGTACGTTGATGAAATTTTGGTGCAACTGATAGAAAATCGACCGCAAAAGCAAGTGCAGGAAAGATTCCGAGAGTACATTCGGTAAAAAAGGAGGGAATCATATGACTATCGAAGAAATGAAACAACGCAAAAAAGAACTCGGCTACACCTGCGCCAGACTCTCCGAGCTGTCCGGTGTCCCCTTAAGCACCGTCCAGAAAATTTTCAGCGGTGCCACACCGTCTCCCCGCTATGGCACCCTGCTCTCGCTCGAAAGCCTGCTCGCTCCGGACAGCGCCCAGGATACAGCTGCGCATTCTGGTCGGGCAATCCCGCAGGTTTCCACTGATGCAGCATACCGGACAATGCCTCCCCGGACTGCTTCCGGCAAAACATCCACATCCTCAGCTTCACAGACCGCCCCCGGTCACGATTTCGCTTCACAGAATTACTCATTCTCCACCGAAGAGCTGACCAGTGCCGGTATGATCGGAGAATCCACCTCGTCCTATCAGACAAAACAGCAGGGCGATTATACCCTGACCGACTATTACCAGATCCCGGAGGAGCGCCGGGTGGAACTGATCGACGGAGTGATTTATGACATGACCACACCTGCCTGCGATCACCAGCTGATTGCCGGTCTGATTTACGCAAAGCTTCTCGCATACGTCAGCGCACACAAGGGCACCTGCCTCCCCATGGTCTCCCCGGTCGATGTCCAGCTCGACTGTGATCAGAAGACGATGGTGGAGCCGGATGTTCTGGTCATCTGTGACCGCAGCAGAGTCATCCGCCGCTGTGTCTACGGTGCCCCGGATTTTGTTGTCGAAATCCTCTCTCCCTTCACGCGCAAAAAGGACGTCACAATCAAGCTGAACAAATATATGAATGCCGGTGTCCGCGAATACTGGGTGATCGATCCCATACAGCGTAAGGTACTCGTCTATGATTTCTTTGCCGAAATATATCCCGTGATCTATGGCTTTGACGCAAAAATCCCCGTCGCCATATGGGACGGGGATTGTGTGATTGATTTTCAGGAGATATCTGATTACATTCACTTTGTCTATGAGAATGATCCGGACGGGACGCGGTAATTTGTGATTATCCCGTAATCTTCTCCGGCTCTGCCTTGACTTCTGCTGTCAGCTCTCCATCCTTTACGGTAAAGAGGATCACATCCTCCATGCCTACCTTACCGGACAGGATCAGCTTTGCAGCCAGTGTCTCCACATTCTTCTGCAGGAAACGCTTCAGCGGACGTGCACCGTACACCGGATCGTAACCGCCATCGATGATGTATTCCTTCGCAGATGCATCAAGCTCCAGTCTGATATCCTGGTCGGCCAGACGCTTATTCAGGTCTTTCATCATCAGATCGACAATATTGCCGATGTTATCCTTCGTCAGCGGCTTGAACATGATGATCTCATCCAGACGGTTCAGGAACTCCGGACGGAACGAGCCTCTGAGCTGTTCCATGACCTTATCCTGTGCCTCCTGACGGATGCTGCCATCCGGCTCAATGCCATCCAGCAGATACTGTGAACCGATGTTTGAAGTCATGATCAATATCGTGTTCTTGAAGTCTACGGTACGCCCCTGTGAATCAGTAATCCGGCCATCATCCAGCACCTGAAGCAGGACGTTGAATACATCCGGATGTGCTTTCTCCACCTCATCGAACAGTACGACAGAGTATGGTTTTCTGCGGACTGCCTCCGTCAGCTGGCCGCCTTCCTCATATCCGACATATCCTGGAGGTGCTCCGATCAGACGGGACACAGAATGCTTCTCCATGTACTCACTCATGTCGATACGCACCATGTTCTGTTCATCGTCAAACAGGTTCTCCGCCAGTGCCTTGGCAAGCTCCGTCTTGCCGACGCCGGTTGGTCCAAGGAACAGGAACGATCCGATCGGCTTGGACGGATCCTTGATTCCTGCTTTGGAACGAAGAATTGCTTCCGTGACTTTCGTCACGCCGTCATCCTGACCGACGACTCGCTTGTGCAGTTCGTCACCCAGTGCCAGGATTTTAGCACGCTCTCCCTGTGTCAGCTTTGCTACCGGAATACCGGTCCAGCGGGAAATAATCCGCTCGATCTCTTCCTCAGTCACACTCTCATGTACCAGGCGCATATCCTCTTTGTGCACGCGCTCTTCCTCGATCTCCAGCTGCTTCTGCAGCTTCGGCAGCTCGCCATACTGCAGTTCAGCTGCTTTATTCAGATCATAATTACGCTGTGCCAGCTCGATCTCTTTATTCATTGCTTCGATCTGCTCACGCAGCGTCTGCAGCTTTTCAACGGATTTCTTCTCGTTGTCCCACTGTGCCTTCTGGCTGTTGAACTGATCACGCAGCTCGGCAAGTTCCTTCTGAAGTGCTTCCAGACGCTCACGGCTCGGCTTATCTGTTTCCTTTTTCAGAGCTGCCTCCTCAATCTCCATCTGCATGATCTTACGACGCAGCTCATCCAGCTCAGTCGGAAGGGAATCCAGCTCTGTCTTGATCAGTGCACACGCCTCATCGACCAGGTCGATTGCTTTATCCGGCAGGAATCGGTCACTGATATACCGATGTGACAGTGTTGCCGCTGCCACCAGTGCACTGTCGGTGATCTTAACACCGTGGAATACTTCATAACGATCCTTCAGGCCACGCAGAATCGAGATCGTATCTTCAACGCTCGGCTCATCGACCATAACCGGCTGGAAACGACGCTCCAGCGCCGGGTCTTTTTCGATATACTTACGGTACTCATCCAGAGTGGTGGCACCGATACAATGCAGCTCACCTCTTGCCAGCATCGGCTTCAACATGTTTCCGGCATCCATTGCGCCGTCTGTCTTGCCCGCGCCGACGATCAGATGCAGCTCATCGATAAACAGGATGATCTCGCCCTCACTCTTCCGTACCTCTTCCAGTACCGCTTTCAGACGTTCCTCAAACTCACCACGATATTTTGCACCTGCAACCAGTGCACCCATATCCAGCGCGAAGATCTTTTTATTCTTCAGTCCTTCCGGTACATCGCCGCGCACAATACGCTGCGCCAGACCTTCTACCGCCGCCGTCTTGCCGACACCTGGTTCACCGATCAGCACCGGATTGTTTTTTGTCTTTCTTGACAGAATACGGATCACATTCCGGATCTCCGCATCACGTCCAATGACCGGATCAAGCTTCTGGCTTCTTGCCTTTTCCACCAGATCCTGACCGTATTTATTTAAGGTATCATACGTCGCCTCCGGATTGTCCGTGGTCACACGCTGATTTCCACGCACCGTAGAAAGTGCCTGCAGAAAACGCTCCTTCGTGATACCGAATTCTTTCAAAAACTGCTTCATCGACGGACTTGGATTGTTCAGAATGGAAAGAAACAGATGCTCAACGGATACGTATTCATCTCCCATCTGCTTTGCCACATCCTCCGCACTGACCAGTGCCTTATTCAGATACTGTCCGATGTACGGACTGCCGCCGCTTACCTTTGTCCTGCCATTTAATGCCTGCTCCAGCCGGTCTGCGAAATATTCCTTCTGGATCTCCATCTTCTCGATCAGCTTTGCGATCAGACTGTCTTCCTGATGGTACAGTCCATACAGCAGGTGCTCTTCTTCTATCTCCTGGTGACCGAACTGATATGCGACCTTCTCCAGGGTATTTACTGCCTCAATTGATTTCTGTGTAAATTTACTGATGTTCATAAAGCACACCTCCCAGCTTTCGTGTATAACATAGATACATGAACTGCAGCCGCTCATCACGCCACTTGGGTTATCACCTGTCCCTCCGGATCGCTGCTTTATGATCGATCCGGTAAGGCAATTACGCTTTAAGCTGCTGCCTGTATATGTGAACTCCGGATGAAAACGGATTTCTATTTCCATCCGCAGGAACTTTTTTGTTATATTCAGACTATAACATATGTTGTTAGCCACGTCAATAGGTGAGTGCTAATTATTTTGTGAAGATTTTGTGAAGCCTTGATTTTACGGGCTTCACAGGGATTTTTCACTTACTTTCGCACTCGATTTTCTTGATTTGACCACATTTTTACCACAAATTCTTGGAAAAATATATTCGTCTGATTTTCTTACCACATTTTACGACAACGGCTTCTGGTTTATACCACAGCAGGTACGGTTTCCGGCAGGTTCATTTTAGACATCTCGTTCTCCACATGAGACTTCTCTGCAATATGATTATAGACATTCATTGTAATCTGTGCATCTGAATGGTCTTCGCTCCGCTACGGTCGGTGCTTAACGGATGTCCACCGGACATCCAGCACCCCATCACATACTGCATAACTTTAGGATTGACATTGTTCTCACCCAATCTGGTACATCCCGTATGACGAAGGGTATGCGATGAAATGGGAGGCATCAGCTCCGGCTCTCGTTTCTCTTCTTCTGCCAGTTTGCTTTCTTTCTTATTATAGGCATTGACAATATTTTTCAGAAAGCTGTTCACTCCCGCTGGCATAATCGGACGTCCATGCTTTGTATTGAAGATGAATCCACTGCGTCCACCAATCTCTACATTACTCTACAAACCAAGCATCAGGTTCAGCTCTCTCTGTTTACGGAACGCATCATATACCATCTGTGTCATAGGAATGTCTCTGATTCCTGCATCCGTTTTGGTTTCTGAATCATGGAAACAATATCCTTCATCACCTTCATAATATACAAGCTGTCCACCTACATGGATCTCCCGATTCTTCATATCCACATCCGACCAGGTTAAGCCGATGGTTTCACTCACTCTCAGGCAAGCCCCAAACATAACCTGCATCATTGGAAGATGAGGCTTATACACATTACTCTGTTCAACAAACTTCAGAAGTTTTTCCTGCTGTTCCAGTGTCAGTGCTTCTTTCTCCTTTGCTGGAGCCCCATAATCTCCAAGTGTTCCTGTTACCGGATTCTTGCGGATAATCCCATCATCCACTGCCAGTTCAAAACTGGGATTCAATAAGCCATAAAGACCTTTGATCGTACTGTGTGCCAGTCCTTCATCTGACAATGCGGAAAAGAACATCCTTACGTGAGATGTCTTAAAATCTACAACACGAATGTTTCCCAAAGTATTTCGTATCCGGTAGTCCCACATACGGATATAATTCTTTTTCGTTCTTTCCTTGATATTCTTTGTTGCCATGTATCGCTCAAACAACGTATTTACAGTCAGCTTCTTGACTGAGGCGTCTGTAATAAGCAGATCATCCATATCCTTATTGATCTTCTTTTCCATTTCTCGCAGACTCGCCAGATCAGCTGCATAAACCGAATTACGCTTTCCGGTAATTTCATCCTTGTAGCGATACTCATAACGTCCATCCGGGCGCTGGTATTCACCTGTTTTTAAATTTCTGCCTTTATTATCTTTTCTTGCCATATCAATCATTCCTTTCACTTCATTTTTCGTTATTCGGAATGATTTTTGTCCTGTCGGTATCAGTCATTTACTGTCTGATATCTGCTCACAGATTAACATAATATTTTATGATTTCCAAGGGTAAATTCCTGCAAAATGCTAATTTTTATCTGCCTTGTTTACAGGAATTTTTCCCTTTTTTACTTTTCATTCCGAAGGAAAGTTGTTGTATTTTATCCTCTCATCTTTCATTACACTGCCATTGCATCAATATATTTTTTTATCTTATCCACGTTATAAAGAACACGTCTTCCAATAATCACTCTTGCTTCTGCATAATCTGCAATTTTCTTTGCAGTTACTTCTCCGCAGGATAACATTGCCATTAATCCTTCAATATCTACCGTCAGACGGTCCTCAGCCTTATACTCTGTTGTTTTTCTCATGATGCACCTACCTCCTTTCCTCCGTATTCTTCTGCATCACCTCCCAGACAGCGGTTATGTCCGTTGTCAGTACATCTACTTTTTATTTGGATTTCTTACGATGATTTTCCATTCCGTTCAGCGTGTTGGCTTCCATTTGTATATGGCGGTGTCAACGTTACAATTGACCTCTATCAGAAATCTTTCTGAATACTGGCAGCTTCTTCGGGGGCATACCAGCCGTTGCCGGAGTATCTTCGGTTTCCACATACTACTCTCTGATACAGCGGTGGAATCCTGTGTTACCTTTAAGCCCCGAAAGGCACCCATACAGCTCATTCAATTTTCAAGGTTCAATAATCAAAAGTTTTATAGGTATACATTTTTGTACCTATTTCGATTTAATGCCATTATATCCCCCGTTACTGCTAATGTCAATAGCACTTCATGCGTTTTAGGTTCTTTTTTGTACTCTTTTTTATTGATTTTCTGCTATCTTGTGTTATAATATGGACAAATAGTTATTCATTTCTTGATTTTACTATCTTCTATGGATGTTTATCAGGACTAATGCAGAGGTGACTTTATGAATTTTAATCTGAAACTAAAAAAAATCCGGACATTCCGGAAAATGACACAAAAAGAACTGTCAGAGAAGATCGGACTGATCGATCAGCATAGAATTGTACAATATGAAAAAGGTGTTCGTGTTCCAAAAAAAGATCTGGTTGATAAAATGGCTAAGGCTCTTGATGTTAATCCTTATACCCTCTATGATACCGCTGGACGTGACGCTTCCGAAATGATGGAACTGCTTTTCTGGCTGGATGAATTTAATCCATCTGCCCTGCATCTGTTTCTTCCTCGGAAATTTCCTGGTGAAAAATGCAATGAAGTAGCAGACACTTCCGTTTACTATCACGACAATGATAGCTGGCCGGCTCATGCTCCTGTCTGTATGTGGTTTGATTATGGAGTTCTGAATGATTTTCTAAAAGAATGGGTGGTTCGAATGGATGAACTGAAATCCGGTGTGATTACCAGAGATGAATATTTTGAATGGAAAATCAACTGGCCGTATACCTGTGATGATTGTGGAAAATATGAACCTAAGAAACAATGGCGAAAAAACTTTTAAAACTACAAACCGAAAATTTAAAATGGATTTCCGTATATTTAACCTATAAAGTAGATACAAAATCCCAGATGTACAGGTGAACAGACATGAAAAATATCCATAGCATTGAATTTTATACCGGAAGCAAGGAAGAATTGCTTCCAGATTTTGAAAAAGATTTTCCCTATATCGCTTCGAGGGCAGAACTTGACAAGTATATAGGAGGTTATGTACCGTGGCACTGGCACAGGACAGTGGAACTTTTTTATATGGAAAGCGGCAGCATTGAATATGATACGCCAGGAGGAAAAATATTGTTTCCGGCTGGAAGCGGCGGCATGATAAATCCCAATGTACTCCATATGACAAAAGCAATATCGCAGAGAGAAAAGAATATACAGCTACTTCATATTTTCGATGTTTCCTTACTTGCCGGAGAACAGGGAAGCAGGATTGAACAAAAATATATTGCGCCTGTCATAACAGCCCCGCAGATTGAGGTAATCCCGCTTTTTCCGGGCAATGCAGAAGAAGAAAGAATTTTGAAATTGCTTGCTGCCTCATTTCGTTTATCCAGTGATGAATTTGGATATGAAATAAAACTGCGGGAAGCCCTAACTGAAATATGGCTCATGCTTTTTGAACTATCTTGCTCTATGCGTGAAAAGAAAGGGGAACATAACAAAAGCAACGATAAAATAAAGTTGATGATGATATACATTCATGAACATTACAGAGAAAAAATATCTATTCCGGAACTTGCTGCGGCAGCATATCTAAGCGAAAGGGAGTGTTATAGAGTGTTCCATGACTGTCTACACATGACACCCGTAGAGTATATAACAACTTATCGTCTACAAATTGCCTGTCAGATGTTGGCAAAGGGGCAGGAACCTATTACCGTTATCAGCCATGAGTGCGGTTTAGGGAGCAGCAGTTATTTTGGAAAAGTTTTTCGGGAATATGCATATTGTTCACCTACAGAATATAGAAAAAAAATGGCAGAATAGTGATATGTAATGGCGGAAAAGAAATATTTTTCCTATGTCTTTTGCATTATAATGATACCTGTAAAGTAAATCAGCAATTTACAGGAGGTGAACGCAAAGTGATAAAACTAAACATTCTGAACATGAAAAATTTTTTAGATACTGTCAATGCCTGCATTGGCAAAGTATATATGCTCTGCCCGAACGGTAAAAAACAAAACATTAATGGGGAAGAAAAGATACAGGACAGTTTGTGGCGACAATACTTCCAAAACAAAAACTGTCTGTGTCTTATTTTAGAAATTCCGAATCCAACGGACTATATGAACATTGTTTCGTACTATGCAGGGGATTGCTGATTTGTCTGCAAATATTTCATTATAAAGGGCCGGGCGTTTTATTTTTCGGCCCCGCCCTTTTGAAAGGAGTTAAAAATGGAGTTGAACCTTCAAACCGCAGAATTGGCATTAAGGGAAGCGTCAGAATCCAATCCGGGAGCATGGGCAGATCATTCCCGGTTTGTAGCCGAAGCCTGTAAAAACATTGCATCACATTGTAAAGATTTATCTTCTGAACAGGCATATATTTTCGGGTTATTGCATGATATTGGCCGCTATGCCGGAGTGAGTTCGGAAAGGCATCTGATAGACGGCTATCGGTACTGTATGGAGCGCGGATGGGAAAAAGCTGCACAAATATGTATATCACACGCATTTATGATTCAGGATATTGCCACATCTATCGGTGTGTTTGATGTTAGTGATGAGGATTACCTGTTTATGAAAGAATTTGTTGCAAATGCGGTATATGATGATTATGACCATCTTGTACAATTATGTGACGCATTGGCTATGCCGACGGGATTCTGTCTTTTGGAAAAGAGATTTGTAGATGTGACAATACGGTACGGTGTTCACACGGCGACAATAGACAGGTGGAAAAGGATTTTAGAGATTAAAGAACAGTTCGAAAATCAGATCGGCTGTTCTATCTATTCTCTGCTTCCGGGTATTGTGGAAAACAGTTTTCGTTAAGGAGGAATATTGTGTATTACGAATCCAGTGATTTTTTGGAAACTGCAGACAGCGATACGTTAAAGCAGATTGCCCGCACAAGGGAATTAACAAGGGAATATTATTTTTCTAATTATGGAGATATAGAAAAACGCACTTCTATTCTTCGGGAGCTGTTGGGTGGAATAGGAGAAAACGTGTTAATCGACACGCCTTTTCATTGTGACTATGGAAAAAATATATTTTTGGGAAATGATGTGATAATCAATATGAATTGTACCTTTGTGGATAACAAAACTATCCGAATTGGTGACAGGGTATTGATTGCGTCAAATGTGCAGATATATACATCTTCACATCCTGTCTTGCCACAGGAAAGGCTTGTGCCGGATTGGATGGAACGTCAGACAACATTTTTCAGAACCTATGCACGTCCGATAGAGATAGAAAACAACGTCTGGATTGGCGGCGGCTGTATTCTTCTTCCCGGAGTCACTATAGGAGAAAACAGCGTGATAGGGGCTGGAAGCGTAGTTACCCGCCCTGTCCCTCCTAATTGTGTTGCAGTAGGGAATCCATGCAGGGTAATACGTTATTTTGATACAGGCAGGGAAAGGTGGCAGCATGAAGTATAAGCATATTGTTTTTGACATTGACGGTACTCTGATTGATACGGAATATGCTGTATTACATTCTTTACAGGAAACTATAAAGGAATTGTCCGGGAGAAAGATACCATGTTCTGAACTAAGATTTGCGTTAGGTATTACAGGAACAGACGCTTTGAAAAAACTTGAGATAAAAGACACTTCCTATGCGATAGAATTATGGGATAAAAATATGCGTAACTATACAAATACCATTAAAGTATTTGACGGAATCATTGAATTATTGAAAAATCTTCTAAGCCTGGATTATAAAATGGGGATTGTCACATCAAAGACAAGGGAAGAATTTACACATGATTTTTGTCCGTTTGGTATCAGTCATTATTTTAAAACAATCATATGTGCAGACGATACACAGGAACATAAACCCAATGCCGCACCGATTTTGAAATATGTGGAATTATCAAAAACAGACCATAGTAAAGTGCTTTATATTGGAGACAGCAAATATGACAGTAAATGTGCGGAAGATGCAGGAATTGATTTTGCTTTGGCAGTATGGGGCAGTCATAATAAGCACATAAAAGCAGATTATTTTTTAGAAAGACCTGCTGACCTGTTATCTGCTATCACTTCAGAGAAATTGTATTGGCAATGAACTCTCTGCATCTATCCACATCTGCAAATTTGGCTGTCAGCAACTTGATGGAGCTTTCATCTTCTACGTTCCACTTCAGTCAGTGCTAAATGGATGTTCACTGAACATCCGTTTAGCACCCCATCCCCTCGACTGGTCATTAAAATGACAACTTACATATAATCAAGTTTCTTTCGGAGATACATTCTGAGTAGCATGATTCCCATATTGACAAACACAAATAACAGGATCAAATTCACAGGTAGATACCCTCTGATTACATCTCTAAGCACTGCTATCCCTGAAAGGCTTCCAATCAAAAACATCTGTGAAATTTCGTTCCACATTTTTTTGTATTGTTTTATTGTTTCCACAATCATTACCATCACAATCACCAATATAAAAAGCACAGCTACGATTGCCAGAAACCGAATAACCCACGCTTCTCCACCAGTATATGCTATTTTCTGGTTAAATCCATTATCATAGGTCGGATATATCAGCCATTCACAAAATCGAACATACCACGTAAAGGGAATACTGAAAAAATCTATGAAATCATTCTGAAAAGCACCATTTTGTATGATTGCAAACAGGATTACCGTAATATATCCCATTCCCCAGAAATATTCTATAGACTTCATACTTTCCATTCTGTCCTTTACTTCTTTTTTCGCTTTACGGATTTCCAGCTCAGCACGTTTCTTTTCGTCACGGGCTTTGGATTCTACCTGCTCCATCTTTTTCTCTGCTTCTTTCTGTTTCTTCTGTGCTTCATCTACCGCTTCAACAGATGATTTATTCACCTGTATCTGTAATTTAGAGTTCTGGTCCCGAACGTCTCTTATTTCTTCTTCGAGCTGCTCTTGCTCGCTCCTGCTCATTAATCCATTTCTGTTTCTCAGATCGTCGTTGCTCTGCTGAAGCGATTGATTCAGTTTCTGCGTTTCGGACAGTTCGGTTGTCAGACGCTGAATTTCTACGGTTGATTTCCGAACTTCTTCTCGCAATCTCTGCCTGTCGGATAAGATCATCTGTTTCTCTTCTTCCAGTGTCTGTATCTGCTTTTTCTGTGTTCGCATGAACTCTTTCGCTTTCTCGAAACTCTGTACGAGAATATCCCTCTCCACTTTGAGCTTGATCGGTGATTCCTCTGGCATCTGCGATGGTTGCGTCAAGCTCTCTGTAATAGTTTCTGAGTTCTTCGGTTGCTCTGCTGTCTCTGTTTTCTGTATCTCTGGATTTTTGCCTATTTCCATTAAATTCATTCTCTAAACCCTCCTTGCTGATGTCCAAATGGAAAGTTTTTGACAGATTGCTGTCTCGCACTTTCTTCCCATCCTGGTTCTGAAAGGTGATGTGTTTCCGTTTCTCTGTCCAGTTTACATTCCATCCAAACTGTTTCATTTTTTCTATAAACTTTTCTTTACTGATACAATTTTCCAGTGCTTTTAACACTGCCATTGCACAATCCGCTACAAAGCTGTCTTTCACCTGCTGTCGGAACAGATTATATTTATCTTTGCTCCATGCAATGACTTCCCCTTTTTCAATTTGACTTCCATCAAAGTGCTTTCCTTTTTTGGCTACTGTCAGTCCACGTTCTCGGCACATCTGATTGGTAAGCTGTTTCATACGTTCCAGATCCTTTTTGGTGTTATGCAGTTTTCTTCCATCTTCATAACTCACAGAATTTGTAACCAGATGACAGTGAATATGCTCTTTATCCTTATGCACAGCCACTAAGGTCTGGAATCCACTGAACCATTTTTCTGCAAACTCTTTTCCAAATTCTAATGCCTGCTCCGAAGTAATCTGCTCGTCCTTATGCCAGGAAATAATATTGTGGACATACATTCTCCCAGTATCTTTGTTCCACATCTTCTTTTCTTCCAGAAAGGTTCTGTACACCAAATCATAGTTAATCTCATCATGGCAGTACGGGCCTGTTATATAGGTAAGCAGTTTGCCGGTCTTGTCTTGTCGTAAAACATATTCGATACAATTTCTCATTGCTCCATGTGTATTTGTCCGCTTATTAATCGTCTTATTAACAGCCATACCCTTTCACTCTCCTTCCGGTACTTGAGGATATTTTTATTGAGGAAATACAGCATACTGTCATTTGGAATTTCTCCATCTGTATGCAGTTTTCTTGCAATCTGATTGATATTTGTAGTCGCTCCCCGGAGCTGACAAAGGATATCTGCAAACATCTGGTTCAGTCTTTTCAGTTCTTCCACTTCCTCTACTGATGCTATCTTCAAGTCTGCGATTGCTTTTATCACAACTTCCTGCTGTGTTTTTCCGGATTCTTTGACTTTGCTTTGAAGCAGATCGTATTCTGCTTTATTCATCCGTATGGTTACTGTATGATTTCGTTTTCTCATAGGCTTTTGTCTCCTTTCCTTGCTTGATTTTCATTCTTTATTAACAAACACAGCGTTTCGGCTAAAATTTACAGGAATTCCATAAGGGGCAACGCCCCTTTGGTGGGTGCAGGGTAAAACCCTAGTCAATCAGTAAGTGTTCCGCAGGAATGTCCGGTGGACATTTCGCAGGGATACTTACGCTATTGACGTGCCGGGGTTCCAAGGGGCGGAGCCCTCTGGCAAGTTTAGGAACAGCCCAAAGGCTGGCTCCGGTGCAGAGTGGCTTGCCACTTTGCGAAACTTGCCTGTCATCTCCCCACCACTGAACTAGCACCAGTCAAGTAACATTTCTCCTCTGCGTTATCCAACCTAAATAGAGATGACGGTGGTTTTGTGGTGCAGGAACTGACTGTGGAAGAAAGAGAAAAGCTCCCCTTTCGATAGATTTTCTCTTTCTGAAACAGGCTGTTCGTGCATCACTCCGATGCGAAGTATCGGACAATCATGTGCCGTATCCGGCACTCTATTCTTTTCTTCGCCTTGCTTGTTCAATCCACCCATCTGCCAACGCTTTTCTGTTATATTTTCCTGCTATTTCTGTCTTTCTTTTTCTGGATCTCTTTCCATTTCTGCTAAAAAACATAAAAATAGCAGTCATAAACATTTCTCCAATTCATAATGTCTGAAATGTCACCACTGCCATTGTCTTTTTCTGCTATTCTGTTTTTGTAAAGCTATTCCTTACTGTCAGTCTGTTTTCCTGTTACTGCTATTTCATAACCATCTAAAAACTGTCTGCAAAATCCAGTGCTGCATCCATATCAGCTTCTTTCTCCCAGTCCAGATTATCTTCTGCGATCTCTCCATCCGTTTTCTCCATTGTTAGTATTCTGTCCGGCAGATTAATTTCTCCTACCGATTCTTTTACAAACGGTACAAGCATTTCCATCAGATTCTTCGCTATAGCCATCGGGGCAGATTCTTTCACTCCATCCCGGACAGCTGTTTCCACTCTTTCCAGAAAAGCATCTTCCTTTTCTCTGGTTTCCAGATACGGATCTGCTTCATTCCTGTACTCTCTGGAAAAATAATCGTTTAAAGCAACTACAACTGCTCTGGTGTACGATTTATATTTTTCCCTGTCCATCGTCTGCAAATATTCCCATGCCTGCCTGTCCTGTTCATCACAAAGATTCAAACGGATATTTGTATTGATGATTTTCCGTTCTTTTCTCATACAAGCATCCCTCCGTTTCTCTGGATTTTCCTTACGCTCATTGCTTCATAACCTTTCGCTGTGGCACAGATGTCCCGTACAATCGTTACACGGCTCTTGTCATATTCTCCAAAATTCTGGATCATACAACCGCCACCGCCGACCACATACAGACGCATCAGTTCTGGATTATATTCCCGTTCTCTCAGCTTATGGAAGATTTCTTTCGTATAATCTCCGGCAGCTTTACGAATGACTGTCAGATATTTCTCACCAATATCTGCTGTCCCGGTACGGATCACCTGCTCAATCACCAGATCGTCCACCACTGTTCCCAGTTCTTTCAGCAGGGATTCCCTTACAGCAAGCACACACTGATGCGTTCCATATTTCTCTGTAAAGCATTTCTTCTCTAATGGACGGGAATTGTTGATATACATGATGTTCATAGTTCCGTTTCCAATATCCACAAGCATGTTGATTCCTTTGAAATCCTGTAATCGGTAAAAGGCTGCTGCAAACCCCTGTGGGTAAATATCAGCTCCTGCAAACTCTACATGGTAGTCTTTGTTACGGAATGTAAAATCCACACTTTCATTCTGGAGAAGATATTTCTGAAAGTCTTCTTTCTGTGTAGCTACCCAGGTAAGGGGAAGTCCGGCTGCGATATGTACCGTTGCCCGGTTCATTCCTTTCCCGTCCAGTTCCTTTGCAATAGCTGCCAGTGTCAGCACATAATAGTCCTCGTCCTGCGTTTTCTCTGCACAGAACTCCTTGTGTTCCTCTCCGATCTGGTAATACATGCCATTGTAAACAAGAAGATTATTCTGGAAGATTGGCTCCTTGTCATATCTGGCTACACCGGATGGAAAGCATCTGGTGGCTGTTTTCATGTTTCCATACCCATGATCAATCCCGATCACCATAATTGTTTCATTTCTGTTATTTTTCATCATTCTCATAATCATACCTCATTCTTTCTTTTCTTATCCAATCCTATTAATACTTACGTGAATTGATAAGATAGATATTTTATTTACTGGTTCTTTAATAATTCATATTTAATAACATGGATTATTAATAGCAACGGTTTGTCCAGTATGGGATTTACCATATCTGGTTTTCCTATTTTCTGATGTCTGGAGATAGAAATTTCCTATGACCTGATTGTCCAAAATTGGACTATCCACCCTTAGGCACTTCTCTGCTCCACTTAATCATTTTCTTCTCCTAATGGAACTTCCCGGATAATATATTCGGTATCGCCATAAAAGCCATACTCATTACGCAATCTATGACGTTCCACATATCCATGATGCTCTAATTCCTTAATTGCAGAACGAACAGAATCAATCCCATCTCTGCTCAATGTTGCCAGTCCTTGCATATTGTAATTCCAGTCATCTGGCAAACTTAACATCAGCGATAATAGACCTTTCGCTTTCAATGTCAGATTCTTATTCTTGAAATGGTGATTACTCATTACCGTAAAATTCTTAGTTCTCTCTACACGAAAAATCTGTGCCATGCTCCCCGCTTCCTTTCCAGACAGAAAAAGACGCAAGCCATATTCTTATGACTCACGCCTTTCTGCATAACTTACTTTTCTATTCTTCTGTTTCCAATTCCAATCTCTGTAAAATATCTCTTACAATACCTGCATCTTCAATCAGATTAATTCCAAAACATTTTTTACCTGCATCCTTCAAAGACGCACCCACATGATATGCTTTCGTTTTATCAAGAATTAAAAAACGATCATGAAATGCTCTTGTGTACTTCACATCCAGTTTAGGATACTGTGCATTAAAGTTATCTACATCTGTTTGAGATAATTTTGTCCGTTGCTGTGTATAAACTGTCACCGCCACATTTTCTTTCTTCTTTGACAAAATATTTAATGTTCCTACATCCACATATCCATCTACCAGAACAATTTCCATTTCTGCTTTCTGAATCAGTCCTATCAATAAGCTGAATGCATCATATATCTGACCATCAAAAAATATCTTTTGATTAGACTCCTCATGATCTGATATGTACTCAAAAATCTGCTCCAGTTTTTCATCTGTCTTTTTCTGATATTCCAGTTGTTTTAGCTCAACGTTACTAATCCTTTCAAACAAAAGTGCATTGTTGGCTATAAACCGTCGCATTTCTACAAATGCACGCATAATACCTATACTTACATTAATTGCCACCTCGCTATGCAATACACTTGCAAGCATGGATATTCCCTGCTCTGTAAATACATACGGTAATGTACGTCTGCCACCATAACCATTTTCTGTTCCACTGCCATTTGAGGTGCCAAATTGGCATTTCAAGTTTTCATATTCATCTTTTGTAAGCTGAAATCGAAAATCTTCTGGAAATCTGGCAATATTTCTTTTAACGGCTCTGTTTAACGCTCCCGTTTCTACCTGATAAAGCATTGCCAGATCACTATCCACCATGACTTGTTTGTTTCTTACTACATAAATCAGATTTTCAACGTCCGGTGGCATAATTTCAACTATTTGTGTTTCCACTGGTTCCATTTCTCTTACTTTCTGATCCGCCATTCCATCTCCTCTATAACTTGAAATGCCAAACTGGCATTTCAAGTTACTTTACCTCACAATCATTTCTTATGAGTTCCCAAAATCCATGTTCCCATTTTACCCTATTTTTCTCATTCTGCCTACTGCTATTTTTCATACAATAATGAGGTCGCAATCCACGACCTCATCACCTTCATTTAAACATAAATCAATTCCTTGAGAATAATCTCTTCCGCAATCGCTCTGTGTTGATTAGCAGCTCTTACCCATGCCATTTGATCTGCTTTTTTATCCGGCAGTGGTTCTTTTTCTTCCAGCTGCTTCAGGATCACTTCTTCCCGTTCTCTTGCTGCCTTATCTACTTCCAGAAGGTGTTCTCCAATTATATCCTGTAAAAGCATCACCTGATAGGTTGAATTTTGATGATTCTTCAGATAATCTCTGCGAAGAAAACCATACTTGCCAAGTTGCTCCATCTGTTCTCCGGATTTATAGGTAAGATTCGGAATCAGATATCCATTTACATTTGTATACGTTATATAAATAGGACATTCGCAATTCGCTTTCGCTACTTGCTCATGAACGCAGTTGCTTCGCTACCTGCGTTCATTTTATTAGCACTCTCCATTTCTCATCGTTTTTTGACCACAAATTTACGACATTTACGACAAATCTGACACTGCTTTACAATACCAGACAAAATGACTGATGCCCCGGAAAGCCTGTAAAACAGGCACTTCTAGGATACACAAGACAGGACAAAAATCGACTTCCATTATCAAGAGGTGAGTGCTAATTATTTTGTGAAGATTGTGTGAACGCTGCGAGCCATGCAAAATAGTAAAAAACTCCCAACCCTGTCCTATTCTCAGTTTTTAACCGAGTCAAGCAAATAGCGAAGCGGATTGCGAATATCCGCTTTGACTCAACTGAAAATTACAGAGTTGGGAATTTTCTTTTCTTATGCTGTCAATATCTCAAGAATTGCACCCAGAAGAGCCGGGCTCAGATTCATCGCTGCAAGAGTAATGACTCCTTCTTTGCCCATGGATTCAACGACTGTCTGGATATCAGATTTCAGGTTGTATGGAATTTGTGCTTTCTCCAGGAAATTATAGCAACGTCCTGCCACATCATTCTCAGCAATTACAAGTCCTTCTGCAAATGTAATAGCAATCTCTTTGGATACTGCTGTCTCTGGTACTTCCACTGTCAGCGCTGCAGTTGCTTTGTTGTAAGAAACTTTTGCCGGGATCTCTTCGTCATCAGCAATTACTTTGCAACATGCTTTTTCTACACCCATAAATACAACTTTCCAGCTTCTGCTTTCCGGAATAACAGATACATTACCCAGTGCTCTTCCGATCACAAATGTATCTTCTTCTCCACCGGTAAATGTCAGCTGAGTAGCTACCCAGTTTTCTTCTTTATCCACCGGTGTATCTCCCTGGTCTTCCCACAGAGTGAAGCTTCCGTCCTCTGCCGGGAATACACGTACCTCCATCGCCTTCGGGTTGTCTGTGCTGCTGTCATAGTCAGCCATATCTTTCATCGGAACGATGGCTCCGGCTTTCATCAGAACCGGCAGATCTTCTACGCCTCTCCACAAATCCAGCATACGTCCGCCCTGATATACCATACCGGTAAAGAAGTCAGCCCACATACCTTCCGGCAGCCATGTATGAGCTTTGGCCGCACGTGTTTCCGGATCCTGCTTTTCTGTAATCGGAGATACCAGAAGTTCAGAACCGAAATAATATTCGTTTGGTACCTGATAAGCCTCGTCACGCTCCGGCTCCAGATAATACATCGGCTGGATCAACGGAAGATCCTCATAATTTGCTCTCCGGTTCATAGTATACAGATATGGAACCATGCCATGACGCAGACGCAGGTATTCTTCCATCACGCCCTGTGTGATCTTATCAAATTTCCATGGTTCCTTTCCATTAAACGGATTATCCGTGCTATGCAAACGGTTAATCGGAGAGAATACTCCATACTGTACCCATCTTGCCATTAGTTCGTCATCCCGGATACCCATCATATGGCCACCGATATCATGACTCCACCATCCATATCCCACATTGCTTGCGGTATTGGTAAAATATGGCTGGAATGCCAGGCTTTCCCAACTGATCACAGTATCTCCTGAGAAACCAACCGGATATCTGTGACTTCCCACACCTGCATATCTGGAGAATGTCAGCGGACGATTTCCTTTCCAGCTGCTATCCAGATAATGATAATGATTCAGCATCCACAAAGGATCCAGTCCCGGTACTTTCGTAACCGTTCCCTGCTGCCAGTCAAGCCACCAGAAATCTACTCCTTCTTCCTCCAGCGGATGATGCAGATCCTTCAGATACACTTCCATAAAATGAGGATCTGCCGGATCAAACTGTACCGCAATCTCGCTTGCAGGATCAATGCCCATCTTTTCAGCGATGGAAGGATATAATTCTTCATAAGCACGGATACCATCTGCCGGATGTACGTTCAATGTAATTTTCATATTATGTTCATGCAGCCAGCTCATGAAGCCTTTGGGATCCGGGAAGAAGTTTTTGTTCCAGGTATATCCCGTCCATCCGCTTCCGTATTTTGGATCCACGTCATCAACCAGATGCCAGTCCATATCCACCACTGCTACGGAGAATGGCAGCTTTTCATCTTCAAAACGCTCTACCAGTTCTTTATATTCTTCTTCTGTATATCGATGATAACGGCTCCACCAGTTACCGAACGCATATCTTGGAAGCAGCGGCTGTTTTCCGCACAGATAATAAAAATCTTTCAGACAATCCAGATAACGATGAGCATATCCGAAGAAATACAGATCTTCACCAACACCCTGTCTCGGTGCTACCCAGCCATCTTCTGTCAGTGCCATTGAATGGCTGTCGTCTACTACGGAAAAACCATTTCTTGAGAGAATGCCATGCTCCATAGGAACTTTTCCAGCGTATTTCTCATTCATTGGAGCGTTTCCCTTCCCGTATGCGTCATCACTCAGTTTCATGATTCCGTCGCATCCGTCCAGAGTACGTGCAGTTCCCATCAGATCCATCGGTTCCTGTCCATAATTCCAGTTTCTTCCCCAGCCGCCTCCGCCTCCTACAACTTTAATAGACAGACCATTGGCTGCAAAAGGTTTTCTGTTGTAGTGGATTTCCAGAGAATCTGTAAAGATTGCCAGTTCATTTTCATCTTCCACAACTTTAAACTCCGGTACCGGGAAGTCACGATTTAAAATAGACTGTGTGGCACGGTCTTCGAACACACCTCCCTCGTTATATTCCAGACGTACCAGCGCTGATGTCAACATAGTGATTCGGTAGCAATCACCCTGAATGATTGCTTCTTTTCTGCTCATCGGATGCGCTTCCAGTTTGTATCCTTCCATTCCCATTTTGTATAAACCTCCATAAATGCTAAACACACTGTTCCCTGTAAACCAGTTGATATGATTCGATAAATATTACCATCCACAATCCCATGCTGATAATTTGGTGATGGTGACATATCATAGACTACACCATTAATCTTCTCTTCTTTTGTGTAGTCATCTTTCAGTAATGACATGTTATCACCTCTCAGCGAGTCTTGCTATACCCTCATTATAATACAAGTAATATTTGTTCAGCAACTTATTTTTGATTCTGATAAGCAGATATGAAATATCACCCTTACGTACATTATATCCTCGTTAAATATCTTTTTCCACCAACTGTCACTTGTTATTATAAAGCGGACATTCGCAATCCGCTTCGCTACCTGCTCATGAATAAATCCTGGATTGTTCATGAGAGAATCACATCCAATCCAGGATTATCTATCCTTTCTTTTTTTATAAAGATACTCCTGCTTCTGCAGATCTATAAAAAAGAACTATAATGCAGGTTATTTACTACATTCCATAATGATCTTCTCGCATCTGTCGTATCCAAGCTCCGAGCTGTTCAGGCACAGCGTATAATTGCTGGCTTTTCCCCATTTCTGCTCCGTATAAAAGTTATAATTTGTCATCCTTCTTTTATCCGTGTCTGCCATCATTTTGACTGCTTCCTTCTCATCTACATTGTGTAAATGACTGATTCTCTGTATCTTTTCCGGCATATCCCCATGAATAAATACATTCAGCACATCATCCCGGTCTTTCAGGATATAATCTGCATTTCTTCCAATGATCACACAAGGCTCTTTCTCTGCCAATCCCAGTATAACCTTTCTCTGTGCCTCATATACCATATCTTCCACTGACCTTCCTGTGATATCACGTCCGGCAAGCGCATATGCAAACAACCCCTTTTTCGGAGCTAATTCTGCACTTTCCTGAATATACTCCTGCGATAAGCCGGATTTTTCTGCAATCTGCCCGATGATGTTTTTATCATAATAAGCAATTCCAAGCTTCTTTGCGACCTCTTCTCCGATAAAACGTCCCCCGCTTCCAAATTCTCTGCTGATCGTAATAATTCTTTTTGCCATCACTGCTTCCTCCTTAATTCAAAGCATCCACTTTATTTTTTCTGATTCTCTTTAAAAATACGTACCCCACCAGACACGAGATCACTTCCGTAATCGGAAATGCCCACCAGATCAGTGAAACTCCCATCTGACCGCTTCTGACAAATATTGAAAAGATTCCCGCCAGCGGCAGAATAATAATAAGCTGTCTCAAAAGCGAAATAACCAGCGATTCCACACCACCGTCCAGTGCCTGATAAATACCCTGATAAGCAACATTTATTCCGGCAAATAAAAAGCTGATTGAAATTACTCTCATTGCACCGATAAAGTACGCTCTTGACTGCCCCGCATTAAACAGCGTTGCAAATGCCCCTGGGAATATTTCGGTGATTGCAATTCCAACAATCATTAATGCGATGGTATAGATCAGACCATATTTGATTCCTTCCTGAATTCTCTTTTTGCTTCTCATTCCATAAGCAAATGCAATAATCGGAGTAATCGCATCGCGTAGACCAAAAGCAAGGAAGAGAACAAACTGCTGTACTTTATAGAACAAACCATAGGCCGTCTGTGCCGACGGATTGAATTTCAGGATCAGATTCATCACATAAACCATAATAGACATCAAAGCCTGGGCAATAATCGCCGGAAGGCCGATCGCATAGATTTCTTTTATCACACCGGCATTTGGCTTCATATATTGCACCCCATGCTCAAATTCCTTATTTAATTTCATATGAAAGACAAGCAGCAATACTGCGGATGCCACCTGACCGATTACCGTTGCGTAGGCCGCACCCTTTACACCCATTTCCGGACAAGGCCCAATACCATAGATCATGATTGGGTCGAGAATAATATTCACAACGGCTCCAACCACCTGTCCAATTGTAGAATAAAGAGACCGGCCTGTTGCCTGAAGTAATTTCTCAAATAAGGAAAAGAAGATAATACCAAAAGAGATCACGCAGCATATCCTCAGATAGCTGACTCCCATCTCAAGTACTTCAGCATCTACTGTCTGAGATGAAATGTATGCTCTCACACCAAAAATGCCAAACAGCAGGCAAACCACATAAATGATCACACCAAGAAACAGACTGTTTCCCGCTACTTTTGCCGCTTTTTTACAGTTTCCCTGTCCGAGCGTCCTTGCAAGAAGTGCATTAGTGCCGACACCGGTTCCGATTCCAACCGCAACCATAAGCATCTGCACCGGGAATACCAGCGTCAGGGCATTTAAGGCGGCTTCACTGCCCACCTTCATATTTCCTACAAATGCACTGTCTACAATATTATAGACTGCCTGCAATGCCATGGATAAAATCATCGGAATTCCCATCTGGATCATCAGACGATTCACCGGCATATCCTTCATCTTATTACTTTCTGCCATTTTGCTTTTACTCCTCCTTTTTTTGCCATAATCTACTCTCGGAATCTTTTTGTGCTTGATTTTGTGAGAAGACTTCGAGAGTACATATAAAAAAGTGTGCTCCTGGCATATAAGCTGGACTTACGCTGACAGGCTACACACTTTTTTATGGCAATACTATATTTTAACAAACAAAAACGAGCAGCGGGAAAACTGGTCTTACGCTTACCCGCTGCTCGTTTCTCGTAATTATATTGCCTGTTTTCTAAAAAGTCAAACAAAATTTTTCTTGCATTTTCTCTTCTTCTTCGCTTATAATAAATCCGAAGAAAAAATAATCATAACAAAAGCCGGCTTGTAAAAGCGTGAAATCATGAGGATTTGCTTGTCCTTACAGATTTCGCGCTTATTTTTTTGCAATGCCGTAAGGAGGTCTTATGAATTCCAGAAACAAACTGGCTGAAATGCCAATCCGTCCTTTGCTGTACACAATGGCAGTTCCCCTGATGCTGTCTTTGCTTGTACAGTCACTCTATAACATCGTTGAGCAATATCTTTCCAGCAATCGCAACTGTTATCGGACAGATAGCCGGTGCCATCGCTGAACCACTATACAAAATTCTCTCCTTGCCGATTGGCATTCTTATTCCGTAAAAGTATAACGCACAAAAGAACCCTGATTATCTCCTGTCACTATTACAACATCTCCACTCTCATTGCATGTGGATTCAAGAATCGGAAATCTTCCATTCTCTTTTACATATGCTTCCGGACTGTCTGCTTCTGCCTCGATTAACGTTTTTTTACTGTATTTGTCTCCACCACACGGATTTATTTCCTCAATAAAAATTTCATATTCATTCATATACGGTTCCTCCTAAGATTCATTTGTAACTGTTCAGAGCCAAGCAAAATTTCATAAAAAAGGCGGAAAATGCTTGCATTTTTAAGCCTGTTTTTGAAATTTTATTTGGCGGATACGCTACACCGACGAAATGCGTAGCATTTTGGAGGTTGGCTCTGAACAGTTAGATTCATTTTATAAAAGCGAGCAGCATATATGTTACTTTTGGCACCATTACACTACTCGCTGTTATTTCTATTATAAAACTGTTTCATTTTAATTTCAAAAGTAGTTTTTACCAAAAATACCTGTGTAATTTTGGATGACTGTCAGAAATTATCCTTCTCAATTCTGAGCATACGATATCCGATACCGATATGAGTCTGAATATATTGCACTCCGGTTTTTTCAGGTTCCAGTTTTTTCCGCAATGTTGCCATAAAAACCCTGAGAGACGCAACATCGTTTTCTGAACATCGCCCCCAGATTTGCTGAGTAATATACGTATGCGTCAATACCTTCCCCACATTATGGGATAAAAGACAGAGCAGCTTATACTCAATAGGTGTCAAATGTAATTCTTCTCCCTTCAGATATGTGCAGCCTGCCGTATAATCTATCTTTAATCCACCATTTTCAAAAACAGAGGTTTCCAGATGTTCCCCTGTCTGTATTATGGCCAGCCGCCTTTGCGTGACACGGATACGTGCAAGCAATTCATCTACCGAAAATGGTTTTGTAATATAATCATCTGCCCCTGCATCCAAAGCTTCTATTTTATCTGTATCCTCACTTCTGGCACTAATCACAATAATCGGCATATTCGACCAGGTACGAATTTTCTTGATTACCTCTACGCCTTCCATATCAGGAAGCCCAAGATCCAGAAGAACAATATCCGGATTATGAGATAAAGTCTCCATAATAGCTGCAGCTCCGTTTTCTGCTGCAAGATATTTATAATCATGTGTTTTTAATGTAGTAACAATCAGGTTACGTATGGGCCGGTCATCCTCTACCACCAGAATTACTGTCTTATTCATTTAATGTCACCTCACTTAATGGTAAAGTAAAAGTAAAATTGCAGCCATGCGGTTCGTGCTCCGTAAGGGTCAGGGTTCCATTATGCGCTTCTATAATAGAATGGCAAAGCGCCAGTCCAAGTCCCAGACTTCGATGACTATCCGCAACTGTTGTTTTCCCTGTATAAAACATTTCAAAAATATGCTGTTTCATTTCTTCCGGGATTCCAGGTCCGTTATCTTCCACACTGATCTGTGCTTTTCCATCTGTTTTGGTTCCCCGAATACAGATTACAGAACCTGCCGGCGTATATTTTATCGCGTTATCAATTAAATTTACCAAAACCTGTATAATAAGACGTACATCCATACGTGCAAGAACAAGCTCTTCACAGTCTGTCATAATTTTATAATCATCATGTTTCCGGCTGATATGCCTCAGGGATTCTGCAATCACTTCATCTAAAAGCTGATCTGTAAATTTGAATTTCAATCTTCCATCATTCAGTCTGGTAATAGAGAGCAGATTCTCCACAACTCCGATCAGCCATTCAGAATCGTCATAAATGTCTGTATAAATCTGATGTTTTGTAGCTTCATCCAGACGATTGCTGTTGCTAAGCAGCATATCTGCATTACCGGAAATGGAGCAAAGCGGAGTCCGAAGATCGTGAGAGATTGCCCGAAGAAGGTCTGCCCGAAGCTGCTCATTTTTTGCCAAAACTGCATTTTTCTCTTTTTCCATGGCATTTTGTGCGTTTTCCATTGCAAGTGCGCATTCATTTATTACAGACAGCAGGATGCTGTATTCAAAAGAGTCCAGTGTTTCTTTTTGCAGCGGTATCCCAATTACACCGTAAACATTATTGCCGCTTCTGATTGCCAGATACAGACATTTGGCCTTAGGAAAATGGTGTGTGGATGCACCGGCACGTTGTCTGTTTTCATATGCCCATCTGGCTGTCTGCTGTTCCTCCGGTGTCAAAAAATCTTCCGTGCACTCTTTTTCCCCGGAGAAAAGCTTTCCCGCTGATAAAGCTCCATTTTCCACAACATATGCTGTAATATTGCGGTTTAATAGGCGAAGAAGCTGTGTACAGGTAACATCAAGGATCTCCGTTTCTCCTTTTGCCTTTTGCATCAAACGGTCTGTATCGAACAAAATCTGCGTACGAAACGCAAGCTGCGCAGACAGTTTTGCATGTGTTTTCAGCTTCGCTGCAAGCGCTCCCGTAAGTACAGATGAAATAAGCATGATGAGAAAGGTCACCGGATAGCCCACCGCATACGTCTGAAAAGACATCTTTGGTTCTGTCAGGAAAAAACAAAATAAGAATACACTTAAAACAGAGCCGGCTACACTGCAAAGATAACCATCTGTCACAATTGAAGTAACCAAAACTCCCAGAATGTATATCGTTACAATATTCGTATCCGTGAAATTCAGCTTCTGAAACAACAGACCGATTAACGTGCATGCTGCAAATATGAAAGCTGTCAGGAAATAATCTTTTGCAGACGGTTTTTCCAAATACCATGCAAGCGGCCGTTTCCGGTAGGGTCTGGTTTGTACCGCATCCGGAATAATATGAATATCAATATCCGGTACAATTTCAATCAGCTTTTCCGTCAGAGTTACTTTTCCAAAAAAGTGGTTTCGTCTGGCGTTGCTTTGTCCGATTACTATTTTAGTAACGTTGGATAACCTGGCATACTCTGCAATCTGCACCGGGATATTTTCCCCGTGAGTCATCACGATTTCCGCTCCCAGCATTTCTGCATACCGAATATGTTCTTCCAGCTTTTCTTTATCTGAGTCTTCTGACTTTGTACCGGTCCGTACATACAGAGCAGTAAAACGTGCCTGCAGCACATTTGCCATTTTCGCTGCTGTATCTATTATTTTTTGATTTGAGGGCGCCGCAGACAGACAAACAAGGATATGTTCATCTGTGTTTTTATTGTTCATTTTTAAACTCATCCTGCCCGCCTCCCTTTCCTGCCGTTTTGGAAATTATATCATGCGACTGTATTATGGTCAAAAATCTTTTTTACATCCAAGAACCGCCCGTCAATAATTATGATTTCGGCTTCTTTATATTCTTTTTTGCACTCATGAACCTTTCTTAACAATTCTTCGTCCGAAAGAGTATCCAGAAACAGCATCTTGGGTGAATGCTGTTTCTCTTCTGATTCGTCTTTCATAGATTCCTTCATCAGGTTCAAAAGCTGATCTGCTTTATTGGCAACATAAAATCCAAATCCAAACATACAAAATACTGCAGCTACCAGTACTGCCTGTCCCATTCCAATCACCTCTTTACTGCGCTCTTCATGACAATCAGGCTATATGCGGAAGCACTTCTGAAGAGCCCTGTATTCCCCTAACACCAGTAATTTACTATTTTCTTCAAAATGCGTATCCGGCGAAATTGCAATACTGAACTCTCTTTCATTTTTTACTGCCAGAATATTAATTTTGTAGCGTTTTCTGATATCCAGTTCTCCTACTGTTTTTCCAACCCATTCTTTCGGCATTTCAACCTCAAAAATTGCATGGGAAGCATCCACCTCCATATAGTCGAGGATATGGTCGTCTGTGTAACGGATCGAAGCCCATTTTGCAACCTGCTTTTCCGGGTAAACTACTTTATCGGCACCATTGCGCAGAAGGAATTTTTCCTGAACATCGCGTTCAGCCCTGGATATCACCAGTTTTGCTCCCAGTTCTTTTAGAAGGGAGGTTGTTTCAAGAGAATTTTGAAAGCTTCCCCCAATCGTCACGAAACAGATATCGTAGTTTCCAATCCCAAGAGACTGTAAGAATTCAGCATTGGTGCTGTCCCCGATCTGGGCACTGGTCACAAACGGCAATACCTTGTCCACCCTTTCTTCATTCCAGTCAACCGCCATAATTTCATGCCCCAGCTGGCTTAGCTGCGTAGCAATATGTCTTCCGAATCTTCCAAGTCCAATCAGCAATATACTTTTCATAATATTATTTTTCTCCTTCTCATCCAACTGTAATTTTTTCTACGGGAAGCTTTGCGTTTTCTCCTTTTTTCCCGGAAAATACCGCATAAATCAAAGTCAGGCCTCCCACACGCCCCAGGTACATCAGTATAATCAACACAATTTTTGAAAACGTATGAAGTCCCGGTGTAATTCCCAGAGTCAGACCTACCGTACCAACAGCTGAAGCAGCTTCATACAGACAGTCTAAAAGAGGAAGGTCTTCGTATACACTTATTGCAAGTCCGCCACAAAAAAACAACGTAAAATAAAGCATAGCTATCGTTGCTGCATTTTTTATCACATGACACTCCAGTCTTCGTCCAAACGCTCCTGCATTCTCCTGGCTTCGAAATATAGCAATTGCATTTAAAATAAGTACAGTAAAAGTTGTTGTTTTCATACCTCCTGCTGTAGAACCAGGCGAACCACCGATCAGCATCAACAATATCATAATCGCTTTCGATGCTTCGCTCATCTCTGAAATATTTACCGTATTAAATCCGGCAGTCCTCGTAGTTACGGATTGAAACAAAGCAGCTAACAGACGTTTCCATGCAGGCAGGCTTTTCAGATCACAGATGAAGAAAAAAACTGCCGGAAACAAAATCAGACATCCTGTCGCCATGAGAATAATCTTGCTTTGCATACGGTAACGTTTAAAATTCAGTTTATTTGTATAAATATCATCCCAGGTAAGAAAGCCGATTCCCCCTATGATGATCAACAGCATAATTACCACGTTTACAAGGATGTTTCCGGAATACCGTGTCAGAGATGGAAAGGTATTGGCTGCTGTCCCCAGGATATCAAATCCGGCATTACAAAAAGCAGAGATTGAATGAAAAACCGCCATCCAGATTCCCTTTAAACCATAATCCGGTAAAAAAACCGGTAGTAATAATAAGGCCCCGGCAGCTTCAAGTAAAAAGGTTCCCTTTAAAATAAACTTTGTCAGCCTGACAATTCCGCCTACTTTGGGGGCCGAAATCGCATTCTGCATAGTACTTCTTTGCATAAGGGATATTTTTTTCCCTGAAAGAAGTGGTGCGGATGCCGCCACAGTTACCACTCCCAGCCCGCCTATTTGTATAAGTACAAGAATAACTGCCTGTCCGGTCGGAGACCAGTAGCTTCCTGTATCCCTTACCACCAGCCCTGTAACGCATACCGCTGAAGTGGCTGTAAAAAGTGCCTCATGAAATGGTGTCGGCATTTTATCCAGAGATGAGAATGGCAGCATCAGCAAAAAGGTTCCAAAAAGAATCACACCTGCAAATCCAAGAATAATTAACTGAAAAGAGGTCATATGTTTTTTCTTACATAATTTTTCCGGCATAAATAATCATAACTCCTTACTAATGATCTCACAGCAAAACCTTCGTGATGCATTGTATTATATAGAATTGCTTTCAAAGATAGTATTAAGAGTCTTTGATTCCGCATTAATATTATATAAAGATGAAAAATCTGCTCCAAGAAAAACGCAGAACGATTTTTTCTTTTATGATATGATGTAACCGTTCAGCGACAGACAAAATTTGGGGAACTGGCCGAAATGGTTACGATAGAATTCTTTTTACAGGTGGTTAGTGATAGTATGAGGTACAAAATCGCAGTCTGCGATGACCCGGATGCAGACAGAAGCTATATTTTGAATATGGTGCACGCCTGGTCTGCGTGTGCAGGTCATACGGTTCTTTACTGTTCAAAAACTGTCCCATTTCCTGTGGCCTCCTTTGTTTTTTTCTGAATATAAGTATATCTTTTTTTCTGTATCGCTACAAGCCACAGGAGATAAAAAACAGCTCTTATTACTATTTTTTTATGAACAGCGTTTTCTCCGATTATCACACAAGTCTCCTTCTGTCTATTCCATTTTCGACTATCTATCTGCAAAAAAGCTGCCTTCCTTACGCTCTGAAATTTTCCTGAAAAAAATAAAAAAAGAACAGCCAACCAGCTGCTCTTTTTTTATTTGATTAGAGTTAATGACATTATTTCCTGTATGTATTTGCGGAGGTAACATACGGGAACGCTTTAAGTTAACTGCTGTTAATATAAACCATCCCGGCCTCCGCCACAAGCCTCCCGGGGGGATATTTTTCCTGCGTTTTATATGAATAAATGGAATATCCTATTCCAATCAATCTACCTGTTCTGCTCTTTTTCTTACTCTTCCATATATTTTTTTATAAATGTCAAAAACTTCTTTGCTGTTTTTTCCATTTTCTGATCATTCCGGAAGAGGCAGACAAACTGAACCGCCTGTTCCTCGTTTTCCAGCTGTATAGTATCATGTGTAATCGATTTCTCACTGTGACTGAGACAATTCGGACTGATATTGCACAGATTTGTTTTCTGCAGCATAGCCTGCATGATATAGTCACTGTTGGTCGTGACCTTCACCTGCAGCTTCCTTTTTTCTTCATCCTTTTTCTTCTGCTCTTTCCACAAAGAAATCCCTGAATAATAATCCTCCACACCCTGAACCAGGAAAATTTCATTTCGCTTTTCATGGTCCGTCTTATTTCTGCAGTACAATACTGTCTTTGCCTTTTTTAAAGTATAGTAGCCGATATGATTTTCCTGAAACATTTTTTTCAATTTTCCAAGCTGCGTTTCTTCGAAATAAGCAAAGCCAAGCTGATCCTGACTGGCAATAATTCTCCGCACGATCTCTCCGGCCGGCGCACTGATCACATTATATTTCTCCTCTGCGCCCTCCTGTATATAGTACTCGCAGAATGCGTTAGCGAACCAGGAGCCCGGCTGAAAGGATACTCTGAGCTCCTCCGTTGCATCCTCCTCTGCACATTCCAGAATTTTTGCGCTGCATTCTACCATACTCAATGCATACTTGTAGATTTGCTTTCCCTTATCTGTCAGCTCGATGCCATGCTGCTTTCTTTCGAATACTTTTTTCCCCAGCTCCTTTTCCAGCGACGCAATCATCTTACTTACATTCGACTGAGAAGTAAACAGTATCGATGCTGCCTTACTGAAGGACTTTGTCTGTGCACACGCAACCATGCACTGTAATTGTCTTAATTCCATTGATCCTCTTTTCCTGTATTACATTATTCATATCACTCCACAGGCATCTGCCCGGCATTGTCTGCAGAATGTAAACTGACGCATCCAGCTCGCGGCCTGCATGCGCGCAGCGCCAAGCTCTTCCTGTGTCGGCGCTCTGTGACTGCTCATTTTTCCGCACGGAATCATCGGCATAATATTCATTACGGCAGCACCTGCGCTTTGTGCCATCCGGGCAATTGCATCGATTTCCTTTTCGTTGACGCCCGGGATCAGAACGGTATTTACTTTTACCGTCAGCCCTTTTTCGCAGCTTTTAAAGAGGCCTGCCTGCTGACGCTCCAGAAATTCCTCCAGCAGCTCCTTTGGGTCTGAGTTCTCCTCTCTGCCCGGAATAGCGACCCGCAGATAAATTTTTTCTGCTGTCCCCACAGAAGCGGCATTGACTGTCACCGTCAGTGTATCAAGCCCTGCTTCCTTAAGCTCATCCACGCTTTCTTCCAGCATAAGCCCGTTCGTGCTGGTACACAGGATCAGGTCCGGATACGCCTTACGCAAAAGAAATAAGGTCTCAAACGTTTCTCTGTTTACGAGCGGATCTCCCGGTCCTGCGATCCCTGCCACGCGGATCCGCGGTTCCTTCTGCAGTGCCTGCGCAGTTCGCTCCAGCGCTTCTTTTGGCGTAATGATTTTTGAGGCGACACCAGGCCTGGACTCGTTCACACAGTCATACTTCCGGTCACAGAATGCACACTGAATGGTGCATTTCGGTGCCACCGGAAGATGAATCCGCCCAAACTGCCCGTGACACTTTTCCTGAAAGCACGGATGCTCCAGTATTACTGAAGACCGCACAGCTGCTCCACCTCCTCATCCAGAAGCGGACGCGGAATACAGCGCGGATTTCCTGTGATCATTTTGTCAGCAATCGCCCGAAATGCCAAAGCCGCCTCGCAGTCCGGCTCCATCTCGACCACTGTTTTTCTCGCGATCTCTGCCAAACCGATCTGTCCGCTCATCGGTACACAGCCAATCACCTGCGTCCCGATCGCCTCCGCAAAACGCTCCACCCGCTTTGGATCGCTGCAGCCGCTTCTTCCATTATAGATGATCCCGGCAAGACGAACTTCATTTTCCTGCGCATACTTCGCAATTCCGCGGCAGATATTGTTTGCTGCATAAATTGCCATAAAATCAGATGTTGTCACAAGATACACATCGTCCGCAACACCTTCCCGCAATGGCATGCTAAAGCCACCGCACACCACATCGCCAAGCACATCATACAACACAACGTCCCGGTCTGCAAGAAGATCTCTCTCTTTGATCTCACGCAGTGCAGATGCGATTCCACGGCCGGCGCACCCTGTCCCCGGCTCCGGTCCGCCGGACTCAATACACAAAATCCCTTTATATCCCGTGACTGCAATCTCGTTGTTTTCTGTGCTGCTTCCAAGCTGCTGCAGCACCGTCGGGATCCTGCGTCCAACCAGACACCGCGTCGTGTCTGCTTTAGGATCACATCCTACTACAGCTGTTTTCAATCCGCTTTCGGCCATTGCCGCTGCCACATTTGCGGCCGTTGTTGATTTTCCGATGCCGCCCTTTCCATAAATACAGATTTTTCTCATTGATATATCGCTCCCTTTAACGTACGTGCTGCAAATGCCTCGCAAAAAAGATCCTCCAGCAGACAAAGCGTCCCCTCTGCTCCGATATACGGACGCTTCGTCAGACAGATCCTGTCAAACACCGGAAAATCAAACCGCAGAAGCGGAATTTCCAGCTCATCCGCAAGCTCCTGCTCAAAGGATGAACCAAACAAAAATGCCGTCTCTGACCTTCGCACTTCATCATACGTTTCTTCTATATCCTGCAGTGCTTCTCTTTTTGCACAAACCTCGATCTCCATTCCAAGCTCCGCACTTAAAAACCGTGCAAGTCCGGCTGCCCTGGCTCCGCTTCCGATCACAGCTGCCGGAAGACCATAAAGCGCCTGCAGATACGAATAGATTCCTTTTGCTCCCTCTGCCGTCCGCGCCTGAAATGCTGCTTCTTCTGCGTCAAAATTCAGGCCAAATCTGGTCTCCAGTACCTTCCAGAGCTGACGCGCTCCGGTCAGGCCGTACGGATAATCAAGACAGACATACGGTATGCCAAACCGCTTTTCCATGTCCTTTGCAAGCTCGACCCCGTATCCAAATACCAGATTCAGATCTGCCCCGGGTGCGCGGCGCACGCCTGCGAGATCTGTCTGTGAAAAGGCCGTGCAAATTCTGGCCTTTCCGCCAAATAGTTCCTCAAGTGCTTCAAGATCGAAAACGTGGTGTGGATCGTCTGCGCCGATTCCAAGGATATTCACTTGCGGAACTTTGCATTTTTCTGCATCTTCGTTTCCTTTTTCCGGAACTTTTTTCTTTGTTTCCTGCCCTTTCTCCGGCATTGGGGACATTTCTTTCTCAGTCTGTGGCCCTTCCATCAGCATCCCGAGTGCTTTCATTCCCGCTTCATATCCGACCCGAAAATTTCCCCTGTATCCGGCCGCCTCCATGGCAATGACTTTTCTTCCATGGGTCCGTTCAAAAGCCGCCGCGATCCGTTTCACATCGTCCTGAATAATATCACTGACACAGCCCGTCACAATAAAAATAACAGACGGATGATACAGTTCCCCCGCAGATGACAACGCTTTTTCAAGTGCATGTTCCCCTCCGAATACCACCTCATTATCGCTGATCACCGTACACGTCTGCCGTACCTCTGTCATATCACACGATGCAAAATGGAATGCCATGGAACCAAAATTACAGCCTACCACGGAATGAAACAGGATCACCCCGTCGCTGATTCCGCCAAGTGCCTGCTGTGCTCCGAGAAGCTTACATCCAAATGGTGCTTTCATTTTATTCTCCCTTCTTCTCCAGCCACATCCTCTGCCACATTTCTCTGGCTGCCCGAGCGCTTACGCTGTCATAATCTGCATACCGCTGCTCCTGAAACGGCATACGGTTCAAAAGAAGCGCATCCTTCCTTCCGGCATTGCGAATGCGGCGTTCCAGGCGCTTTATATTCCGATGCCACGACTCAAAGCTCAGGGAGGTCATTTCTGTTCCGATCGGGATCAGCGGCGCCCCACAGCCTTCCAGCGTGAAGTCTCCGGTACCAAGAACTGCATCCGCCTGAGCAAAGCAGTTTTGCAGCTGCTCCCGATCCGGATTAAACAAAATCCGCACCTGCGGCGCATACAGCTTCGCTGCTTCCCGGATGCGTTCCACCAGCTGTTCTTCGATGTCCTTCGTAATGTTCAGGCTTCTTCTTTGTTCTTCTGTCAGAATCACACAGAGCGCACCGATTCCCACACCAAATTCCTTTGCAAACAGCTTCAGGGTAAATGGCGCATCGGAGATTCCACGGCATACCAGTACGCAGTGCTTTGATCCGAGATAAGCAAGGCTCTCTTTTGCAAGCATCCTGGTCTCTTCCGTTTTTTTCTCTATCTTTTCTTCCATTTCCGGCAAGATACAAAGCTTCTCCGCGATATCCCGGTAAAAGAGTGCAATTCCATCCAGTCCCGTATACCGTCCGTTTCCGTTTAGCTGCATATAATCAGTTCCAAACCGCTCCTTCATCCTTCTTGCCCAGCGAATCCGCTTCACCAGATTCAGCTGAGCCGCAGGCGCATGCTCCAGCGCAGCGACTCCGGCGCTCGGAATCCAGGTGTTCACTGTAACTCCGCAAGTATTCAGAAAGGCTTCCATCTCCCGCAGCACAAGCCGTCCTTCGCTTCCCCAGCCCACCGTTTCGATATTGACGCTGCGCGAAATGATCTCCTGCGGTTTCATCACCTGTTCTACGATCGCATACAGCGCCTCTGTGAAGCCACAGCCCTTCAGCTCGATCTCCAGACGGGTATCCCCTGTAATCTTCTGCTTCGCGATCTCCTTCAACCGGTTTCTTGAGTAATTTTTATCTCTGTGTGAGAAAAGCTCTGACTGAATTGCCGTCACTTTAATCCCCTCTCGGCGCAGCTTCGCGGCTGCTGACCGGATATCTTCGTTCAAAATATCGCTGACCGGACTCGGAATGATAAACACCATCTCCGGTTCATACCGTTTCCAGGCCTCCCTGACTGTCTTCAGAAGCTTTTCTTCTCCGCCGAAAATAATTTCCTGCTCTGTCAGATTCGTACTAAGAAGCGGATAAAACGGCTGATGCCTTCTGCGTGCCGAATAACGGTAATGGTAGCCGCAGCCGACCGGTGCATGAAGCACTGCCACCACATTTCCTCCAATTTCTCCGATTGCACCGACACTTCCGGAAATTTTCCCGTTCACTCCGTATGCATGCAGAATTGAGGACGGATACAGCCGTGATGCAAGGTCGTCATAAAAAATTGAGTACATATTATTCCTCCCAGCTGATACATAAAAGGCGTATCTGCACTTCTTTTTCTGCGCAGATACGCCCAGCTCTTACATTCTGTTGTTCACTGCAGAAGCCCCATTTGCTCTGCTTCTTTTTTCAGTTCTTCACATCTTCGGTTTATTGTCCCGAACCGACTGACTGAGCAGATCACATGGCTGCAGCGCCGCATCACTGCAAGCGCCTCCTGTACCTTTTCTTCTGATATTTCCTCAAAGGCCTGCTCAGAAATGACATGTTCGGACAGTGCGCGTGCCACCTGATAATCCACATCATTTTCCGGCAGGACACCGACCGCAAAAGGGATCCCCTTGCGCTGCAGCTGACGGAAAACAGGGATACCGCTTCCACCGCCGGCAATCACAAAGACTTCCGGTTCACCCTTTGGTGCATCTAGCTCCAGACAGCCAAATGCCGCGTTGTAGCTTCCGGTCGTCACACCATAGAGATGATGGATATATTCGTCTGTGAAGATCTCCTCCGGCACGCCCATGCGCTCGATCCGATCACCATGCACGCAGATCACAAGATCGGACACCTTCTGTGCAAGATCCAGTTCATGCAGTGACATAAGTACCGCGACATGCTTTTCATGCACCATCTGCTTCAAAATAGCCAGCAGCTCCAGCTTGTGCCGGATATCAAGGAAAGAGGTCGGCTCATCGAGTACGATTACTTCCGGCTCTTGGCAGATGGCTCTTGCCAGCAGAATACGCTGTCTCTGTCCGTCGCTGATCGCTGAAAAATCGCGGTCGCGCAGCTCCCAGGCATGCACCAGCTGCATGGCACTCTTCACCTTTTCATGATCTTCGGCTCCAAGAATACCAAGTGTCCCCGTATACGGATATCTTCCCGTTGCAACAACATCCTCACAGGTCATCAGCTCCGGATGAATCCGCTCGGTCATAACGACTGCCATTTTCCGCGAAATCTCTTTATCAGTCATGCGCTCCATCGAGGTATTGTCGAGCCAGACTGCGCCGCCCACCAGCTTCAGCTGCCGGATCAGGCTTTTTAAGATCGTCGATTTTCCGGCGCCGTTCGGACCGATCAGCGTAAGGATCTGCCCTTTTTCAAGGGAAAGACGAATATCACGGATCAGTGGTTTTCCGTCGTAGCCAACGGTCAGATTTTCTGTGTATACAAAACTTTTCTGCTTTTCCATTTATCGTTTCCCTTTTCTGTTTATCATAACATAGATCACTACCGGCGCTCCGAAAATCGCTGTCACAGAGCTGATGCTAAGCTCTGTCGGTGCAAACACGGTACGGGCAATCAGATCGCAGAACAGACAGAATGCCGCACCGCCCAGAAAGCAGGCCGGGATGACCAGAATCGGCTTTGCCGTTTTTAACAGGCTTTTCATCAGCTGCGGCACCGCAATTCCGACAAATGAGATCGGCCCGGCAAACGCTGTCACACAGGCACTCAGAATACTCGAAAGCAGGATCAGCTCCACGCGGAACCGCTTGATATTCACGCCCATGTTGCGCGCATAGCCCTCGCCCAATTGATACGCCCCCATCGGCTTGGAGAGCAGAAATGCCAGCAGCACAGAAACTGCCACAACGCCCGCCATCATCGCTACATTGCTCCAGTCTGTGCCGGAAAAGCTTCCCTGCGACCAGTTGTGCAGGTTTACGATGTTAGAATCCTCTGCAAACGTCACCACAAAATCCGTGACCGCCGAACAGATATAACCAATCATAACTCCGCTGATGACCAGCATGGACATATTTTTTACCTTACGCGAGACAAGCAGCACAAATCCCATTGAGATCAGGGAACCCGCAAATGCAGATACAATCATCAGACCGGAACCGGCTGTCATTCCTTTCCCAAGAAGGAAGATCATCGTCAGAGCTACGGTCAGTTTTGCACCGGAAGAAATACCAAGCACAAACGGACCCGCGATCGGGTTATTAAAGAATGTCTGCAGCAGAAAACCAGACACCGAAAGTGCACCGCCCAGAATCAGTGCCGCAAGAATACGCGGCAGGCGGATCGACCACACAATATTTCTGGCCGTCTCGTCGCCGCCTTTTTGAAACAGGATCTGAAACACCTCGCGCACTGTCATCGATACACTTCCGGAATTGATATTCCAGAAAATGAGCACAAGAAGAAATGCCGTAAGCATCAGAAATGATGCGATGTAACGTATTTTTGCTTTGTTTTTCATATTTTTCCTACCGTTCCAATCCACAATTGGTATTTTCGCAGTTCGATCCAAACGCAGAATAAGCATCCATCTTACCCACCACTTAGTGCTCCGCGCACTTGAAGCGGCGGAATGCTTATCTGCGTCCATTTACTCAAGCCGGTACAGATACGTCAGTCCCTGCGGATCCTCCTCTGTCAGCATCTGATGCATATCCATGATCACATCGCCCAGACACGTTGTCTCCTGAAACATGCTCTTTGTCAGGCACCAGACATTTCCTTCCTTTACCGCCTTGAAATCCTTTAAAAGTGCACTTTTTTTCAAAAGCTCGTCAAGTGACTTTAGCTCTCCGTCGATCGTGCTGTTATAAATGATGTAATCCGCATCTTTGGCTCCGGCATAGAAGTCTTCCATGCCCATGTTCATCGTGGACTGGCCTTCCTCGTCCGCTCCAAGATCTTTAAAAATGTACTGACCGCCGGCCAGATCGATCATTTTGGACACATAGTCTCCTGCCTTGCGCACATTCGCCGCACCCATGGAATTGATATAGAAGAAAGCCACGGTTTTTCCGGTATTCTCCGTATTTTCCAGAGATTTCAGCTGTGATGCCTGTTCCTCAAAAAGTGCCTCTGCCTCATCCTCTTTTCCGAGCAGCGCACCGTAAAGCTTCACCCATTCGGTGCGGCCAAGCGGATGGCTTTCATAGCTGGAATGCTCCACCAGCACTGGAATTCCAAGCTCCTCCAGCTTTTCCTTCACCTCCGGCTTATGATAGATCATCGTGGACTCAATCGCAAGATCGCAGCCTGCAGCCAGAATCTGCTCATAATCCGGTGCGCTGTACTTTCCTGCAAACGCAATACTTCCGTCTTCAAGCGCCGTCTTCGCCTTATCGATATACCAGCCATCTGCATTCGTTCCGGACAAACTGATATGATCCAGCGCATCCAGTCCGCAGAAAAAGTCCATCGCAGAGGTTGCCACCAGATAAATGCTCTTCGGCGTGTGCGAAAGCACTGTGATGTCGTCCGGCAGATCCTCCGGCGCCTCTTCCCCATCCGGTACCAGCAGGAACTCCCCATCACCCTCGATTGTAAAAAGCTTATAGCCGCCTTCGTAGTAATTCACGGAAAACTGATCCGCATAGGAAAGCTCCAGCGCATGATCCCAGGTAAGCCCCGGAAGCGCCGGTGCTTCGGAAGCCGATGTCTGAGCATGCTCATTATTTTCTGTCTCCTGCGCCCGTGCTGCCTGCGGCACCGCCGCAGGGACAGCGCATACCATTGTCGTGCTCAGCACTGCACACAGGAACCTCACTGTATGTCGTTTCATTTTTTTCGCCTTTTCTGTCAACTACTTGTTCAAGTTAAAGGTCAGTGTATACTCGATCTCGTGCGGCTCGCTCATTGCAACTGTATCCGCAACAACCTCCATCGGATAATCAAAACCATCTACCGGAATTTCAAACGTAGAATTTCCTTCTGTATTGACCGGCTCGTATTTTTCACCGCCAACAAGCATATAGTCATAATTCGGGCTGCTCCATACGATCGTTGCTGTCACTTCGCCGTCCTTTACCACCAGGTTCGCCGGTGAATCCACAGTCGCTCTTCCGCTTCCGCCTTCAAGTGTCACATCAGCCGTATATTCGCCGTCCTCCAGACCAAGCTCCTCTGCCGTTACCTTTTCACCCTCACCTGCCTGCGCACCCTCATCTTTTACCGGATTTTTGACGCTGACCTTGTGGTCATACCATTTGCCCTTTTTGCCGATGGCTGCCACGGTAAACTCTTCACCGATCGCCGGTACCGGGATATCAAAGCCATAAACCTCCTCCGACATTCCATCTTTATACGTTACGGTATCTGTGGTCGGCTCAAGAAGCTCTGCTCCGTCCTTTTTTGCATCCTCGGAGGTTCCGGCGAAAAGGTTCAGGAAGCCTTTTCCGCTGAGGCTTACATGAATCGTCATCTTGCCATCTTTTACCGTCAGCACACCCTTGCCGTCGTTTGCCTCATTGACATGGAACATTGAGCTGTCTGTATCAAACTCAGCGGTATAAACACCATCCTCAAGAACCTCTCCTGTTGTGGCCTCCGTGCTGTCCTCCGATGCCTCCACGGCAGCCTCGGTGCCTGCCTCAGAAGTAACCTCCGTCGTGCTTTCTTCCGCAAATACTGCCGGGCAGCCACTCATTAAAAGAGATGCCGATGTAACCAGTGATAAAAAAAATGCTGTAGAGCGTTTCATAATAATTCCTCCTGTATTTTGTTTTCTGTATTTTGTTTTCCGCATTTTTCCAAAATTCTCTGCAGATATTTTGCTGCTACCAAAAGCAGCCCGGATGTCTTTCAACATTCCGGGCGGCCTTTTTATGAAAGCTTCAGGACAAAAGCTGACTTATCTTATTTTGCGATGGAGTCGATTGCGTCCTTTGTATGTGCAACATACAGCTGCTCAACTGCTTCGATTCTTCCAAGTCCTTCAATCTGAACATCTACGCTGTCAAATGCGCCTGATCCTACAAACTGAGTTTTCCAGGAATCCTCGTCATCGCCTGCCATATCGTTGTTTGCATGATCACCTGCTACTACCATCAGCGGACGAAGAATTACTTTCTTGAATCCTGCATCCTTAACCTTCTCGATTACTGCCTCGCATGCAGTATCTTCCGGCTCACCTTCAACGGTTCCGATGAATGCGTTTGTGAATCCGAGATTCTCCATCTGTGTCTGCATCTGATCGTAGGTTACATTTGCGGTATGAGAGGTACCATGACCCATGAATACGAATGCTACGCCATCTGCAGCAGCTGCTGCCATGTCATCGTATCCTGCCTCTTTTACAGCTGCATCTGTAATTGCCTGTGCAACGGCCTTCTTGTCATCGTTGATTACGGTAGCGTCGTCGCCAACCTCGCCAAGCATCGGCTCAGCGATCGCTACGGACTCAAATTTATCCTTGTAGCTGTCAATTGCCTCTACCATCTCATCGTACTCAGCTCCATGCATCAGATGGGTCGGCTGTACAACAAGGTTCTTTACGCCATTATCAACTGCACGCTGAAGTGCCTGATCCATATTGTCGATCTTCTCATCGTCTCTTGCCTGTACATGGTTGATGATGATCTGTGCAGTAAATGCTCTTCTTACTGCCCAGTCCGGATAAGCTGTCTGCAGTGCATCCTCGATGCCCTTGATATCCTCGGCACGGCTGTCATTGAAGGAAGTACCAAAGCTTACAACCAGGATCTCATTGTCACCAATCTCATCTGCATTCCGCGGATCATCCTTGGAAGCATCACCTGTATCGCGTCCGAAGTACTCCGGGCTTGCCTCTTCGCCCTCTACCAGCTCCTTCTGTGCATCGGTCAGTGCATCCCATGCTTCCTTTGCAGCGGTGCAGTCTGCATCCGTTGTATCGGTTCTTTCCTGTACGTAAATTTTATCGATCAAAGCTGCAACATTGTCAGCAGCTGCCTGATCTGCATCTTCTGTGCCGGCCTCAGATGCTGCCTCTGTAACAGCCTCTGTCTCCTCTGCATAGATGCCAACCGGGCTTACCATCGTAAGTGTGGATGCTGCCATCATCATTACAAGTGCTTTTACTACTCTGTTTTTCATGTCTTTTTCCTCCTTAATCTTCGCTGCACATTTCGAATTTTCTATTATCCGATGCAGCGCCTGACAGACAAATTATGCATTTGTTCTCCGATTAATCAAACGCCCCACTGTAAAAAACGGGGAATCTGACCCTCGCGGCAGTCGCCAACACTTGATTCATGCGACGCATTGCTCGCGGGAATAAACGCTAAGGCCGATACTAAGACATGAAGACCACCCGGTAAAATGGCAAAAAAAGAACCTTCTACTCATGGTAAAAGGATCGCGCGAAAATGAAAAATGGTACAATCAATTACTCGTGATCCGGAACATGCCCAGTACCGACAACAGGCAGGTTTCCTGGCTTGCAGATCAACGCATCAGCCGCCTTCCCGGTTTCCCAGTGACATAATGGCCTTGCTCCCTGCTTACAGTGACGAGATCGCGCAGGACTTTCACCTGCTTCTCTTTTACCCGTTTCTCTGCTTCGGTCTTTTGCAGAGAAAACGGCACCTGAAGTTTCCTTATTCAGTTTTATTTCGGAACGCCTGCATTCCGGCGCTTCTGGCAGTATAATAGCACACTCTGACGGAAAGTACAAGAGGGGAGAAAAAATTCTCCCCTCTTTTGCATGAATTACACAAATCATGATACTGTTTTACTCTTCTTTTCCCTGTCTGCACAGCGCCACTCCGAGCAGCAACAACACCGGAAAAACACCCCCTGCAAGAATGCCCTTTTTCAGATCGCCGCCAAAAAACTCCGATACAAATCCGACCAGAGTCGGACCGCCGGAACAGCCAACATCACCGCCAAGCGCCAGAAGCGCAAACATCGCAGTACCACCCTTTGGAAGCGCAGCCGCTGCCTTGCTGAACGTTCCCGGCCACATGATACCAACAGAAAGTCCGCACAACGCACAGCAGACCAGGCTTAACTGAGGCATCCCAAGCAGAGAAATACCCAGGTAGGAAGCAATACACAGCAGACTGCTCAGCACCATAAAACAGTCCAGCGAGATCCTGTCCCCGTATTTTCCATAAAATGCCCGCGACGCTCCCATCAAAACCGCAAACGCCATCGGGCCTGCAAGGTCGCCTGCCGTCTTTGTGATGCCAAGGCCTTTTTCTGCAAGTGTCGAAGCCCACTGGCTTACGCCCTGCTCACTTGCTCCGGCACAGATCATCATGACGAGCAGGATCCAGAATGTTTTCATTGTAAGCAGTTCTTTTAAGCTCAGCCCTGTTTCGCCCTCTTCCATTAGAGACCGGAGCGGTACTTTCGTAAATGCAGCGGCATTCACAAGCGGTACGATTGCCCACAGCACCGCAAGAATCTTCCAGTTTGTGATGCCAAAGGCTGAAAAGAAAACCGTAGAGATCAGTACGACTCCTACATGGCCCCAGCAGTAAAACGAGTGGAGCATGCTCATCGCCTTTTCCTTATTGTCCGACGGACACGACTCAACAACCGGGCTGACGAGCACCTCCAGAAGTCCGCCGCCGATCGCGTAAATCATGACTGCAATCAGGATGCCTGCAAATGCGGATGGCAAAATTTCCGGCAATACCGTAAGAAAAATCAATCCGGCTGCGGACAGGATATGTGCGAGTACCATACAGAACCGGTATCCGAGCCGGTCCACAAAACTAACTGACAGAAGATCCACGAGCAGCTGCACACCGAAATTGAACGTGATCAGCATCGTAATCTGGGAAAGCGGGATATCGTACGTCCGCTGAAAGGTCAGAAACAGAAGCGGTACGAAATTGTTGACGATCGCCTGCACAATATACGCGACAAAGCAGGAACGAATCGTCTTATTGTATTCATTTTTTGTGTTCATTCTTCCAAATTTTCTCCTTCCCGCGCAAAAAGCGATACATTTTCTGTCTTCGCCTCGCTGCAGCGTTTTTGGAGTTCTGTCTTTACCGCCATATATTTCTTTTCCGGCACCGGAAGCTCGATCCCGTTCTGAAGCCGGATCCGAAAGCGGCGAATCTCACTTACATACTGCGGATTTACCAGATAGCTGGCGTGGCAGCGTACAAACAGATCCGGATAACGGTTCATCAGGGTCTGCAGACTTTCCACCGACTCATAATCTTCTTCTACTGTGTGAATCACGGTATGGCTTCTGGCCGTCTCCACATACAGAATCTGGCTGCTGTTCAGAAACAGGAGCGCCTTACTGATGCTTTTGATCTGCACCCGTTCTGAACGCTGTTCTCCTGCAAGCATAAATTTTTTATAATTGGATTCATAATGGATCGGGTAAATGGTATCCCGTTCATCGTATACGATCGCATTTGAAATATGGCACACCCGAAGCCGGATTGTTCCTCTCCGCTCCGTGACCGTCAGCTGGATACGCTGTCTGACCCGGTTCACACTGCCATCCGGCCAGATCGTATCCACTGTAAATACCAGTATAATTTCACATACATGACTGTTTGTCGTGGGGATCGGAATCACTTTGAGGTCGTGAACCACATGCAAAAGCTGCTACCAACGCCTCTCTTGTCCGTATGATCTGATTCTCTGCCGGTCCGATCCACAATACATCCTCATCACATGCATCCAAAAACGGCTGTATGTCATTATTATAGTAGCGCATCACAATATCCACGGTCTGCTTTGCCACTTCCTGAATATTCATCGGCTCTCCTCCTGCTGTTCATAACCTGTCCGTAAGGCAGTAGACGCAAAACAGAAGAGAATTCCATGCCAGAAGACAGGCTCCTCCTGCTTCAAAGAAAAAAGCATTGTCGGACTTTAACAATGCTCTTCTTCACACTGTGCAGCTGGCTGCCATTTTACAGGTCCTTTAGCTTTGCGTCACAACCTTTCGGTTGTTTTGCCCTTTTACAAATTTTTGTAAAAGTTATTATACCATTTCCGATTAAAAAAACAAGCCCCGCAAAATGATTTCGCAAGCTCCCACCAGAGACAAATGTAAATATCGCCGGTGTAACCGGCAAAAAGCCGTACACTTACGTAGACGATGACGGCAACTACACCGGTTATGATTTTGAGGTACTCAAGCTGATCGCCGAGAAGCTTGAGCAGTATGAAGTGAGCCTTAGCAGGATTGCGCGCCATGAATCGTTCTCACTGCCGCGCTTCGCATCCATGATACGCATCATCGTGCCGCAGGCTGCCGTTTCCGCGGTTCCAAACCTGGCAAACTCCTCGGTCGACATCCTGAAAAACACATCACTTCTGTATACGATCTCCGTCATGGATATTATGGCAAAGGCAGCGGTCACTGCCTCTATCGGCTTCCGCTATCTTGAAGTCTACACCGATGCGCTGATCATTTACCTCATCCTGTGCATCTTCTATATGGTCTTCTTCTGGATCATTGAAAAATTTGTGGTGGGAAGAACCGCAAAGCTGATGCCGTGAGGAATGCACGTCCTGTAAGCGAACAATACTTTTTCTGTAGTATAAAACGGACATTCGCAATCTGCTTCACTGCAGGATCATAAAAAATTCTCCCGCAGGCCGGCTCTCCTTGTGATCTTTCATGAACACTAAAAAATGGGAAGACCACTGCACCAAAGCAGCGTTTCTTCCCATTTCTTTCTGTGTAAAGCCAAGTGCAGATATTCACTTTAACTCAAACTCATTTACAAAAACTCTTTGCGCCGTGCAGCGTTGACATGATATCCACATGGCATACATTTTTATCTTCGAATTATCCACACATTTCACTTCGTCCATCCAAGATACGTGATATTCAGCACTCCGTTCTTCTTTTCGATCTCCGTGTTCACATGGAATACCGACCGGATCTGTTCCACAGTCAGCACCTCTTCCGGTGTCCCGTTCGCAATGATCTTTCCCTTTTGCAGCAAAATAACGCGGTCACAGTAGCGGGCAGCCAGATTCATATCATGTACGGAAGTAAAAATAGTCTTATCCTCAAACTGCCGCATGATTTCCATAATATAGAGCTGATATCCGATATCGAGATGATTCGTCGGCTCATCCAGAATAATCAGGGAACTTTCCTGGGCAAATGCCATTGCAAGATAGATCCTCTGCTTTTCTCCGCCGGAGAGGCTCAAAAAGCTGCGCTCCTCCGTGCCCTGCATTCCAACCATGGAAAGCGCTTTTTCGGTAATCTCCAGATCCCTCTCATCATCCTGCTCAAACATTTTCTTTCTGGAATACCGTCCCATCATAACCATCTCACGGACGGAAAAATCAAAATCCGGCTGATTTTCCTGTGCCACGACAGCCATCTGCTGCGCAACCTCCTTCGACTTCATCCGGTAAATATCTTTTCCGTTCAGATAAACCGCCCCGGAGGACGGGGAATACTGACGGTAAATGTTTTTCAGAATCGTTGATTTGCCGCTCCCGTTCGGACCGATCAGACCGACAAATTCATTTTTGGAGACGGAAAGTGACACCTGAGAGAGGATCTTCGAGGTTTCGATTGTAAAATCCAGGTCTTCCACCCGGATCACTTCATTCTCTTTCATACATCCCCCTCCTACTTACTGAATGAATATCTGCTTTTCCGCAGCATCCACAAAAATGCCGGCGTTCCGCAAAGGGAGGTAATGACACCAACCGGAAGCTCCTGCGGGGAAAACATAATACGCGCAAATAAATCTGCCCATACGACAAAAATTGCTCCAAGCAGAACAGAAAACCAGATCAGACGCTTGTGTGCCGCACCGACAATACTGCGGCTGATATGCGGGATCACAAATCCGACAAATCCGATCGCTCCGCTCATGGAAACAAGGATCGCCGTCAGAAGCGTACTCGTCAGGATCAGAATCCATTTGACACGCACGGTATTGACTCCCGTATTCCTTGCAATATCCTCTCCGATCAAAAGTGCATCAAGCTCGCGCGTCAGCGGAAGTGTCAGAACAAGCCCCACCACAAGCACACCGACTGCAAGCGGCACATCGCCCCAGTCTGTTCCGGCAAAGGATCCGCTCAGCCAGAATGTCGCCGTCTGTACCCGCCTTGAATCCGGCGTCAGGAAAATGATGATATTCGTCAGCGCAGAAAAGAATGAGGACAGTGCCATTCCGACCAGAATCATTTTTGTCGTGTTGATCTTTCCGTTTTTCGATCCGAACACAAACACAATTACCGCCGTCAGAAGCGCTCCCGCAAAAGAGCTTTCCGCAAGCGGCACTCTTCCGATCACCGGCAGTGTCCCGATCAAAAGTGATACGACTGCTCCGGCTGATGCTCCGGAAGAAATACCAAGCACATACGGATCCGCCAGTGGGTTCTTCGTGATTGCCTGCATCAAAATACCAGTCAGCACAAGACCTGCACCTGTGCACGCCGCCACGATCACCTTCGGCAGACGCAGCGCCCAGATGATATTGATCTGGCTGCTTTTATACGCGCTCAGATCCTTATTAAAAATCTTGCCGTAAACAATCTGAAAGACATCCTTATAATAAATATCCACCGAACCAAAGTTTACAGCAAAAACAAGTGTCAGAATAAGAAGAACGACCAGCGCCGCATAGACGCCGGTCATCACTCCTTTTTTTGAATTCCTTAACATAGCCCGCCCTTAGAAGCAATCCGGATGGAATGCCTTTGCCATCGTCTCGATTGCATCCACGCTGCGGTAGCAGCCTGTCACATCCGTCAGGTCGATCACGATGATGTTGTCATTTTTGATCGCCGGAACATCAGCGAGAATATCACTGTTTTTCAGGAACTCCAGCTTCTGATCGATTGGGTCAGATGCAAGATAATCCATCACAACGATGCACTCCGGCTCTGCTGCGATGACATCTTCCCATGCTGCAGAAGTCCAGTTCTTCTCAGTATCTGCGAAAACATTCTTGCCGCCTGCCAGTTCGATCATATTGGTCGGAAGACCGGCACTTGCAGTAAACGGTGCATCCTCACCGGAGTCATATACAAATACGGATACCGGATCCTTTCCCTCAACAGCCTTTTGTACTGCCTCAATCCGGTTCTTCATATCTGTCACGATCTCATCAGCCTTATCTTCTACTCCAAAGATCGCACCCAGGTTTGTAAAGTCTTCATAAACAGACTCAATCGTTGCCGGTGCATACTCTACCCGCGGGATGTACGGTGTGATTCCGTTCTCCTCACAGAAGTCATACGGGAAATTCTTCTCGGAAAAGGTGGAATACCATCCGGTCATGAAATCCGGCTCTGTTGCAAGCAGGTCTTCTTTGGATGGATTGCTCGTCTCTGAGATGCAGTTCAGTTTGGAAAACTCCTCCGCATACTCCTCCGGCACCTCATTGTCCATGTAGCCATAGCCGACGATCTTGTCCGAAAGACCAAGCTCCAACAGCATCTCAGTTGTAAAGTTCGCAAGTGTAACGACACGCTCCGGCACCTTTGTATACTCAATGTCATACTCTGTTCCGTTTAATTCAGTATGGATGGTTGTCTCTGCGCTTGCCGCCATCGGAAGTACGCATGCCATTGCAAGGCCAAGTGCTGTCACTTTTTTCCACTGTCTTTTCATGTTTTTTCTCCTTTTCTTGTGCTGCCAGTAAAATCGTGTCAAAACCCAAATGAAGAGAACGACACACCCACCGCAAGGCGGACCTGTCCCGTACAATGCATCTTTCTGTGAATCAAAACAGATATTCGCAGTTAAAGCAGCAGGATTGCCTGATTCGAGTCAAAGCGGATATTCGCAATCCGCTTCGCTACTTGTAGGATCATAAGGGATCCTCCCGCAAGCGGGTCCTTCCTTATGATATTTCATAACCGAGTAGCTGCTTCGCAGCTTATCAGGAGTGGCTTGTACCACTCCTGATACAAGCAAGTCCCCACCCACTGCTTATTGCTCCGCGCAACCACGCAGGGGACTTGCTTGACTCGGTTAAAAAGAGCCTGCCGAAAAACAGCAGACTCCACACAATTCCTCGCGTCATCTCTTACTTTCATCGGAAGCATCAGATTCACAGAACAAGCAGGTTTCCTGACTTATGGATCATCACGTCTGCCGCCTTCTCATATCTTTGCAGATACAATGGCGTCTGACAGCCACTCCCCAAATACAGTGACCGGATCGCTCAGGACTCGCACCTGATTCCCTTTTCAGACCATCTGTGTGTGTCGTCTTTTTGGCGTCATTCACAAAATCGTCTGCACTTACACTGGCATATTTAGTTGTTATTGACTAACATAGCTTACTCGTTTGTCTGAATAATGTCAAGCGTTTCTTGGGGCGGCGCGTGGAATGACCATTCCCGGTTTGTTTTGTCATCTACCAATAACAGATCCGTGCGCTGCCCGATATGTGGAATGCACGGGTTTGACAACTCCTGATACACCGGTTCAGGCAAAACAATTCTTCCGCCATAAAGTTCATGCAAAATATTCGTATCATTGATCCAAAAAAATGCGGACAGGCAATCGGTATCAAAAAACAAGTCATCAGTCATTCAGTTCGAATTCCTCCCCGTCAAAATCGTACACGATATCTGCCCGATATGCTTCCATCAAGAGTTCTTCCCTTTTTCCGTTTGAAATAAAATCCCTCTCTGTCATCTGCTCCACTTTCCGAATGTATTCGCCAGTCGTAAAATATTGCTGATTTTTTGCGGTCGGATAATATAATTCCTTTCCGTAGCCCAGTCTCGCCGCTTCCATCGAAACGGTAATCAGCCGATACTCCTCTGCACGCTCCGCTGCGATCAGCTTATCACGCACCAGCCGATGGAGCATCGCCTGATGACTCACCTGAAAAAACTGCTCTGCGTCAATTACTTTTTCCAGAGTCCATTTCGCCTGGTCATATTCATACTCCAGCAGAGCATCATAGGGCATCAGAAGATAGCTTGCAAACTGATCTGCTTCATATTCTGATTCCGGTTTGTCCCCTGTCATACTCATATCACAGATTACACGCTGCATATTTTCCTCATACAGCACATGGTACAGCTCATGTGCCAGTGTAAAACGCTGTCGTCCATAGGATGTCGTCGAATTAATACAGATAATAACATCTTGCTTTTCTCTGGTACACATGCCGCTGATTCTCGATGACAGAGGATAACGGACCAGTGTAATTTTTTTCTCTTTCCACCCGTTGACGATCGCAAAAATATCAACCGGAGAATATCCGTCTTCATTCCACATTCTGCGTGTTCGAAGTGCCAGCGAATTCAATTCCTGTGCTGTTTTCATCCCCATCAGTCTCCCATCTTCTCATTCATATATCGAATGTTCATTACAATTTTGTTTACTGCTGCGATGCTTTCCAGATCTTCTGCCTGAATTTTATTTGAGCGAAACGCAAAATTCAGTGGAAGATACGCATCCTCCCTGCCAAGCAGATAATCCTCCGTACACCCAAATAAGCTGCAGAGCTTTTCGATCAGTGTAACATTCAGATTTCTTGTTCCATTTTCCAGTTTTGTAATCAATGTCTGATCCACTTTCAAATAATTTGCCAGCTGTTCCTGCGTCAGTTTGCTCTCTTTCCTGAGTTCTTTTAAACGTATCTTTTTTCCCTCAATCTGCATTTCATCTGCTCCTCTCGATCCCCGTTTTCTGTAAGAACAGTATAGCTTCTTATTGTCATATTTTCAAGTAATTTTTATTTTATTTTTATGACAAACTAAAACCAGCTTTGAACTCGAAATCTCTTTTAACTTTATCTCGCGTACGATCTGAGCAAGATCATTTTCACTCCACTGTATAATCTGAATTTCATCCTGAATACTGTCACACCAGCTGAAAAACATACTTAATTTATCCGGTCTTATTTGTTTTCCTTTTATCAAAACATATTTTATTCGGCTGTGACTGACTCGGTTGTCACCGAATTAAATTTGACATTTCTGCATTTCTTTTTTATACTGGCTATATACTATAATGTTATGGGCGATCCTAATTTAACCGAGTCAAGCAAGTCCCCTGCTTCAATTGCGTGCAGCAATAAGCAGTGGGTAGGGACTTGCTTGTATCAGGAGTGGTACAAGCCACTCCTGATAAGCTGCGAAGCAGCTACTCGGTTATGAAATATCATAAGGAAGGACCCGCTTGCGGGAGGATCCCTTATGATCCTACAAGTAGCGAAGCGGATTGCGAATATCCGCTTTGACTATTCAATGTACTCTCGGAATCTTTTTGTGCTTGATTTTGTGAGAAGATTTTTTGTCAGTTGTGCCCAAATTTCTGAGGCGTACACGGTGTGTACGTTGATGAAATTTGGGTGCAACTGGCAGAAAATCGGCCACAAAAGCAAGTGCAGGAAAGACTCCGAGAGTACATTTCAACGGATTGGAGGGACACGCATGTTCTATGGCAGAGAAGCCGAACGCAAAAAACTTCATACTATGTTTCATTCCGATGGGCAGATGATTTTGAGACAAAATACGTCCCAAAAATTTTCGAAACGATCTGCAAGCAGTATCTGATCCGAAGAAACCGGAAGGGTCTGATGGAGGAGCCTTTTGAAAAAATTGGAAAATACTACTACGATGATCCAGTTGAAAAGAAAAATGGCAAATTTGATATCGTCACTCAGGATGACAGGGGATATATTTTTTACGAAGCAAAATTTCGGAAAGATCCAGTGACAGAAAGCATGGTTCAAAACGAGATCCGACAGGTAACACAAACCGGTTTAAACTGTTACAAATACGGATTTTTTTCCAGATCCGGCTTTCTGTGCGATCAAGAAGAAAATCAGATCTTAATCGAACTAAAGGAGCTTTATACGTAACTTTGCAGGTGTCATTACTACATCGCTGGTAAATGTACCTTATACTTGCTCTGTCATCCTTACATTCCACACTACAGGAGGTTCTCCCATGTTAAAAAACTTACGCAAAAACAGACTTTTATCCGGCCTGTTTCTTTCCTTTTCCACTGCGCTTCTCATTTCCGGCGTATTTGTTCCTGCCTGTGCCGCTGATGACACGGCAAATATTCCGGGTGTCTGCACCACATTCACCCAGGACTGCACCCCGGCCACGGGAAATGTCCGCATGCCGGTCTTTCTCGTCGATTTCGCGGACGAACACTTTTCGAAGGATGCGCTGACTGCGGACAACATCGCGCACGTCCTGTTCAGCGATGTGGTTGGTTCCATGTACACCTTTATGAAAAATGCCTCTTACGGCCAGCTGCAGCTTGACGGCGATGTCTTCTCCTACACCGCGCAGTATTCCAGCTCTGTCTATGAATCCAATCCCAACGGGTTTGAGATGCTCTCCGAAGAAGTTCTGAACGCTTTTGATGACCAGATCGACTATCAGGATTATGACAGCAACGACGATGGCTACATCGATGCTTTCACGCTGACGATCGTCGGCACGCACGACTACTGGTACGGCTGCCAGGCGACCTGGTACGATGATACCGGATTTTCCGTCGACGGCGTGAAACCGATGCTTTACATCATCAATGACGCACAGCCTTATCGCGATGAAATTGATTATTTCGTTGATGAAATGTGCCACGAATTCGGGCACTGTATGGGACTTCCCGATTACTACAAATACAATGAGAACGATGACGAGGCGATGAACGGCGTCGCCGGTTCGGAAATGATGGATGAAATGTACGGAGATTACTGCCAGTTTTCCAAGCTGATGCTCGGCTGGCTGAAAGAGGACGAGGTCAGCGTCTATACTGGAGACACCGCCGAATATACGCTCGCTTCCTCCGCAGTGCAGGGAAGCTGTATAATCATTCCGGTCAATTTCCGGAAATTAAATGGAAAAACAGTCTCTGTCACGGACGTCTACACCGACGAATATTTTCTGATCCAATATGACACCATGGAAAAGAATATGAAGGATGTGCTCTACTTCGGCGAGGATTCCGGTATCCGTATTTTGCACATTGATGCAGAGACGCTCGCGGATCCCTACGGAACCGTCTCTTTCAAATACGATGGTTACAGCCCACTGTATGATACCTCACACAACGGCCGCCGCATCCTTCGACTCGTCAATGACGACAATGGATATTTCCACGAGGGCGACACGATTGACGGCAGCACGCCTGGATTTGCATGGTATGATTCAAACGGAAAAGAAACGATCGACCCTGGAATTACGATCACGGTCGCGGCTGACGGAAAGGTAACGATTGCGGAGTAACAGTCCGCAGTGAAAACAGGAGCGCTACAGTGCTCCTGTTTTATTTCGTGAAGTCCTCACATGACTGAAGTCACGTGCTTCCAGACGTTTTAAGCGTCAGACTAAATATCGGCGGATACGCCTGTAACTTAGGATGTGCGCAGTTATGTGCTTTTTCCTGCCAGATATGGCAGGTCCCCACACCACAGGTAGTCCGCTGTATATCTGCCTGCAGTTATGCTGCTTTTAAAACTTCCATCTGTAAACGGAGTTCCCTTAAGTCTGCATAAGTGCATGAGGTTCTACGCTTTACCGAAGGGACTTTTGCCTCCAGCAAAGACCTTTCCGTTGCCGGAAGGGGTTTTAAAAGTTCTCTTATAAAATATCTTGCACCGATATTATAAGCTGCTGATAAGTCACAATTGTATCTTTTTCCTGTCTGAAACGTACAAAGGCTATGGTTTTTCGGGTCACGGAGCACCTGGCCAGAACCATCATACGCCAGTCTGCTGGTATTCCACGCACAGACTCTTGAAACCCTTATTCCTTTTCTGTGTGCCTGGTATCCGCATCTTTTCTGGATCTCCCGCTTTCTCCACAGGTGCAGCTTCTGTTTCTTCTTTCCGGATATCTTTCCCTGCATTTCCAGATATTCGAAAACAATCACATCCGCATGGTTTGCTTCTGCATATGCTGTAACTGCCCCTGCGATTTTTCTGCCAAGTTCTGTGTTCAGGCGTTTCGTATAAGCCCACCTTCCCCCCGCCTGTGCAGGACCGTGCTCCCGCTGAAATTTTCGGATCCGCCCCAATGTACGGTACATCCGGTCTTTTTCACTGGGGAAATTGATGAATTTTCTTCCCAGGACAGTTCCGTCTGGCCGCATAATAGTACAGACCGCATCGGTATTGATCCCCAGATCCACGCTGCAGACT
>CABJAW010000009.1 GCA_902363665.1 Lachnospiraceae bacterium
GCGAGAGCGGCCGCACATTTTGCTCCCTATGTCAACCCTTTGGGTAGCCTTTTTGAAAAAATTTGGGTTAGACCCATAATTAGGGGCTAACCCTGTAACTTAACTAAATGACATTGGGCTCTGAACAGTTACCAAATATGTATGTGATAAGACGATAAGGCGGAAACCAGAACCGCCAGGGAGGGGGAACAGGCATGGCAGATGCAGGCAAGCTGATTGCAAACAATAAAAAGGCCTACCATGATTATTTTATTGAAGAAAAGTATGAGGCAGGCATCTCACTTCACGGCACGGAGGTAAAATCCCTGCGTATGGGAAAATGCAGCATCAAAGAGTCCTTTATCCGCATCGAAAACGGGGAGGTGCTGATCTACGGTATGCACATCAGCCCGTACGAAAAGGGTAATATTTTCAACAAAGATCCGCTGCGTGTGAAAAAACTGCTGCTTCACAAAAAGGAAATCAACAAGATGCTTGGCAAGATCGCGGAGAAAGGCTATACTCTTGTGCCGCTGCGTGTTTATTTCAAGGGCAGCCTTGCCAAAGTGGAGATCGGCCTGGCAAAAGGAAAGAAGCTGTATGACAAACGTCAGGATATCGCGAAGAAAGATCAGAGACGTGAGGCAGAGAAAGAATTTAAGGTGCGGAATCTGTACTGAAAAAGTGCTTCGGAGACAGAAAACAGAAAAATTCGGTTGACAATCAGATGTGAAGTCTATATACTGAAGATCAGGCAAAAGAACCGGGAGCAAGTTTTGCTCTGTCAGGTCCCCGGGGCTAGTAAAGGTTTCGACGGGGGTTATGAAGCTGGAGAAGCTATCCGCAGGTTGATGCGTCAAATCACAAATTAAAATTAAACGCTGAAGATAATTTAGCATACGCTGCCTAATGGCAGCTGTCTGACACAGAGCACCTGCACTTTGTGACCCAGGCATCGATGATGCAGGAAACGACATATGTTAAGCTTTGCGCATATGGGCGTATCATGAAGCTACTGAAAGCAGAAGGCTGTCTGTTGTCGCCTGCCGGAGGGAATGTCAAATAACCGACTATGATAGTAGAAGGACAGTGGACTGGCTTTCGGACACGGGTTCGACTCCCGTCTAGTCCAATATTATAAGGAGGGACCCACTCGTCAGAGTGGGAGGATCCCTTATAATTTGCAGACGCCAACGAACGAAGTTCGTTTTCAAATGCGTCTGCTCCCGTAATAAGGAGAAATCTACGCTTTTATTATAAGGAGGGACCCACTCGTCAGAGTGGGAGGATCCCTTATAATTTGCAGACGCTGCGAACGAAGTTCGCATTTAACCGAGTCAAGCAAGTAGCGAAGCGGATTGCGAATATCCGCTTTGACATGCGTCTGCTCCCGTAATGTAACATTTTTAGAAAAACAACGGCATTGTATATGATGCAATATGCGATGCCGTTATTTTTTGCGCGGTTTCGCAGCTTTTCCATGCGCCTGAACCAGATAATTCTTCCAGGAAGCGTATAAGACCGGTCGTTTCCCGGAATGATTATAAAAAATGTATTCGCGAAATTCTTCTCGCAAAATCAGGCGCAAAAGGATTCCGGGACTACATAAGAACCACAAGGGAGGAAAATCAAGATGAGTCTTGAAAAATTTTTTCATCTGAAAGAAAATCACACAGATGCAAAAACAGAGATCATGGCAGGAATCACCTCATTTATGACGATGGCGTATATTCTTGCAGTAAATCCGAACATTCTGGCCGCAGCCGGAATGGATCACGGTGCGGTATTTACCGCGACAGCAGTGGCTGCTTTTATTGGTACACTGTGCATGGCATTGTTCGCAAATTATCCGTTTGCACTGGCTCCGGGTATGGGATTGAATGCATACTTTGCGTATACCGTTGTACTTGGCATGGGATATTCCTGGCAGGTAGCGCTTGCAGCTGTACTTACTGAGGGCATCATTTTTATTCTGCTTTCGCTTTTTAACGTGCGCGAGGCGATTTTCAATGCCATCCCGTTCAATCTGAAAAAGGCAGTCAGCGTCGGCATCGGACTTTTTATTACATTCATCGGTCTGCAGAATGCAAAAATTGTTATCGGAAGCTCGACACTGTTAAGCCTGTTTTCTCTGGATGGCTATAACGCAACCTTGACAGGCGGCGTGCAGGCAACGTGGAATGATGCCGGGATTACGGTGCTTCTTGCGATCATCGGTGTTATTATCACCGCAGTTCTGGTTGCCAGAAATGTAAAGGGAAATATTCTCTGGGGCATTCTGATCACCTGGCTGCTCGGAATCATCTGTCAGCTGACCGGTGTGTATGTGCCGAGCGCAGAACTTGGTTTCTACAGCCTGCTTCCGGATTTTTCAGCAGGAATCTCAATTCCAGGCATTGCGCCGATCTTTGCAAAATTCAGTCTTCAGGGTGTTTCCATTCTGGAGTTTATCGTTATCGTATTTGCATTTCTGTTTGTAGACATTTTCGATACGCTGGGAACTCTGATCGGTGTGGCTTCCAAGGCGGATATGCTGGATAAGGATGGAAAGCTCCCGCGTATCAAAGGTGCGCTGATGGCAGATGCGATCGGAACAACGGCCGGAGCAGTACTTGGTACCTCCACGGTTACGACCTTTGTTGAGAGTGCTTCTGGTGTATCTGAGGGCGGCCGTACCGGTCTGACTTCTCTGACAACCGGTATTCTTTTCCTGCTCTCTTTGTTCCTGTCCCCGATCTTCCTCGCAATCCCGTCCTTTGCGACGGCTCCGGCGCTGATCATCGTTGGCTTCTACATGCTGGGAGCAGTGACTGAGATCGATTTCAAGGATGCGGCAGAGGGGATTCCGGCATTTATCTGTATTATCGCAATGCCGTTTTTCTACAGCATTTCCGAGGGAATCGCAATGGGAGTTATCTCTTATGTGGTAATTAACCTTGTAACCGGAAAGAAGAAAAAAGTCGGACCGGTGATGGCAGTGCTTGCCGTACTGTTTATTTTAAAGTACATTCTGATGTAACTGCGGCTGTCTGCTTCAGAGCGTTCATTTGACAGAATAATTACGAAGGATCGGTTTTTCCGGCGGTTTGAGCCAGGAGAAACCGATCCTTTTTTAACCGAGTCAGGCAAGTCCCCTGCTTCAATTGCGCGGAGCAATAAGCAGTGGGTAGGGACTTGCTTGTATCAGGAGTGGTACAAGCCACTCCTGATAAGCTGCGAAGCAGCTGCTCGGTTATGAGCAAGTAGCGAAGCGGATTGCGAATATCCGCTTTGACCCGAGTCAGGCAAGATTATGGATATCTGCAGGGCAAAGCCGGAAAAGGGGAAAAGGGCTGGACAGAGCCGGATGGGAATGGTAGAATAGCGGTTGGTATAGAGCCTGCGGAAATAAAAACGAAAGAGGGAATTTTTATGAGTGAGGCAAAAAAAACAGGACATTTCCGGCTGACTTCTCAGGAACATTATTCGGAGGCGTTTTGCACGAGTGCGTTTCTTGCACTGTCAGGAGGCTTTCAGGATGCTTATACGTATAACTGCAGGGACGGTGTTTTTTCAAATGCACAGACGGGAAATATTGTGCTGATGAGTCAGCATCTGATGCAGGGAGAGTGGGGCAGGTGCCTGCATTATTTTGTGCCGGTAGTGGCATTTGCGCTTGGCGTCCTGATTTCCGAGCAGATCCAGCATCGATATAAATATGCAAAGAAGATGCACTGGAGACAGGGGATTCTGCTCGCGGAGATCGCAATCTTATTTGCAGTTGGATTTATTCCGGCTTCTTTTAATGTGGCAGCGACGGTACTTGTTTCACTGTCCTGTGCAATGCAGGTACAGACGTTCCGGAAGGTCGGCGGTTATTCTTATGCAAGCACGATGTGCATCGGAAACCTGCGCGGAGGCATGGAGGCGCTGTCCGTTTATTTAAGAGAACATAAAAAAGGACAGCTGCGGCAGGCGTCTTATTATTTTGGCGTGATTTTTTTGTTTGCGATCGGAGCAGGCATTGGCGGTGTCCTTTCTGTAAATTATGGAATCCGCGTGATCTGGGTCTCCTGCGTGCTGCTGCTGGTAAGCTTTATTTTGATGGCTCTGGATCGATTTAACTGAGTCGGGAAGTGAAGTAGATTACGAATGTCGTTTTGGCTTAACTTAGCCGGATTGCGAAAGGATCAAGCCAGGAATACAAGGAAATACCGCATAAAAAACACAGAATAGACAAAAAAACAGGGTATGATAAAAGGCAGAAAACGGGAAAAAGCGGATTGCGAATATCCGTTTTGATGAAAAAGAGCGGAGGAAATGAGTATGGAACGACTGAAGATTCTTGTAGTGGACGACGAGAGCAGAATGCGGAAGCTGGTGCGGGATTTCCTGGTGAAGAAGGATTTTGAAGTGCTGGAAGCCGGGGATGGCGCAGAAGCGGTGGATCTGTTTTTTGATACGAAGGATGTCGCGCTTGTGATCCTGGATGTGATGATGCCGAAAATGGACGGCTGGCAGGTATGCCGCGAGATCCGAGCCTATTCAAAAGTGCCGATCATCATGCTGACAGCAAAGAGCGATGAACGGGACGAGCTGCTCGGCTTCGAGCTTGGTGTGGATGAATATATTTCCAAACCATTCAGCCCGAAGATCTTGGTGGCGCGCGTGGAAGCGATCCTGCGCAGAACGAGCGGACTTGCAGCGGATGATGTGCTGCGTGCAGGCGGAATTGAGATCAACAAGGCAGCGCATGAAGTCACGATCGACGGCAGGGCGATCGATTTAAGCTACAAAGAATTTGAACTTCTGACTTATTTCATGGAAAATCAGGGCATTGCACTTTCAAGAGAGAAGATATTAAACAGTGTCTGGAATTATGACTATTTCGGAGATGCGCGCACCATTGATACACACGTCAAAAAGCTGCGCAGCAAACTCGGAGACAAGGGGGATTACATTAAGACAATCTGGGGCATGGGATATAAATTCGAAGTGGAAGGGTGACGGAAGATGAACATGTCGCTGAGAAGACAGCTGACTTTATGCTTTACGGCACTGATCGGTGCGCTGTTTCTGATTAATTACTTCGTTACCTCTTTTTTTCTGGAGAGCTATTACTACATGCGCAAGCAGCAGGTGCTTGTGGATGCCTACAATATGCTGAATGAAAATATCACGGATGAGGGCGGCCTGGAAGAAGAGCCGATGAGAGAACTGACGACGGTCTGCGTAACGAACGGTATTTCGCTGGTTGTTGTGGATCATAATAACAAGATTCTGCTTCGGACGATGTGGACCGGCAGCGATCTGATTAATCTGATGCTGGCCAGATTAAACGGCTACCAGATCGGAGTTGACGAGGGAAATGTACTGGAGCACAACGATTTCTATACGATCCAGCGGAAAGAAGATTCTGAGGTTGGGCTTGAATACCTCGAGATGTGGGGAAGCCTGGATAAAGATTTTTATTTTATGATGCGTTTTAACGTAGAAGGCGTAACAGAAAATGTGCGCGTCTGCTCGGAATTTATTAAATATATCTGTCTGGCAGGTATCGTACTTGCTGTTGTAATTGTCTGGCTGATCTCGCGGCATGTCACGAAGCCGCTGCATGAGCTGACGGAGCTGTCGAAACGGATGGCAGAGCTTGATTTTGATGCAAAATATACAAGCGGAGGAAGCAATGAGATCGGACAGCTGGGCGAGCATTTCAACCGGATGTCAGAGAATCTGGAAAAAGCGTATTCGGAGCTTCTGACGGCAAATAATGAGCTGCAGCAGGATATCCAGAAAAAGCAGAAGATCGACGATATGCGCAAAGAGTTCCTCTCGAACGTTTCTCATGAGCTTAAAACGCCGATCGCGCTGATCCAGGGTTATGCAGAAGGACTTGCCGAATGCATCAATGACGATGCGGAGAGCCGCGACTTTTACTGTGAGGTCATTATGGACGAGGCGTCTAAGATGAATACGATGGTCCAGAAGCTGCTGACGTTAAATCAGCTGGAGTTCGGCAATGACAAGATTGTGATGGAGCGGTTTGATCTTGCGATGCTTCTGAAAAACAAGATCCAGTCGATCGCGATTCTGGCACAGCAGAAAGAGGCACAGATTTCCTACAGTGGAAAGGACAGTGTGTATGCGTGGGGTGACGAATTTAAAATCGAAGAGGTCATCACAAATTATCTGAGCAATGCGCTGAACCACGTAAGCGGAGCGAAAAAGATTGAAGTGCGTGTGGAGCAGGATACAGAACAGGTACGTGTGTCTGTATTTAATACCGGAGAGCAGATCCCGGAGGCTGATATCGGCCAGATCTGGGATAAATTCTATAAGGTGGATAAGGCGAGAACCCGTGAATATGGTGGAAGCGGCGTTGGACTTTCCATTGTAAAGGCAATCATGGAATCGCTGAATCAAAAATATGGCGTTGAGAACCGCCCGGATGGCGTGGAATTCTGGTTTACCCTGAAAAATGGAAGTGCTCAGAAGGAAGAGGAGACAGGCGATTCGGACGCTGTGAAGAGCAGTGTGAAAAAGGATAAAAATGAGATCTGCAACGGTGCATGGCGAAAGGTAGAGCCGGACGAAACACAGGATTCTGAGGAGAAAGTGTCAGAAGGACGAAGTACGGAGGATCAGGGCGGTGAATAGAGGCTGCCCGGGGAAAGGAAGAGAAAAAGGAAAAGAAGAAGGAACAGAAGAAGGAACAGAAGAATGAGTAAAGTAATCGTAATCGGAGGTGGCGCAGCCGGTATGATGGCTGCCATTGCCGCGGCGGAGGATGGACATCAAGTCACTTTGCTGGAGAAGAATGAAAAACTGGGCAAAAAGATTTATATTACCGGAAAGGGCCGCTGTAATCTGACGAACAACTGCGAGGTGGAAGATCTGCTGGAGGCAACGTGTGTCAACCAGAAATTTCTGTACAGCGCATTTTATGGTTTTACCAGTCAGGATACGATCGAATTTTTTGAAAATTCAGGGATGAAAACAAAGACAGAGCGCGGCAATCGTGTCTTCCCGGTTTCTGATCACTCATCAGATGTCATCCTGGCACTGAATCGGAGACTGAAAGAGTGCGGTGTGCGCATCTGCCTGCACACGGAAGCAGCAGGGATCCTGACGAAGGAGAGTTCCGGTGAAAAATCCGGGGTATGTGTCTGCGGCGTGAGGAAAAAGGATGGTATGCGTCTTGAGGCGGATGCGGTCATTGTGGCGACCGGTGGATTGTCTTATGCGTCGACCGGTTCGACTGGTGACGGATACCGATTTGCAAAGGAGCTGGGGCTTCGTGTAACGGAATGTTCTCCATCTCTGGTACCGATTGAGGCGGCAGAGGAATGGGTTCCGCGTTTACAGGGGCTTTCCCTTCGGAATGTGGAAGTGACGATCCTCGATGGAAAGAAAGAATTGTACCGCGAGTTCGGCGAGATGCTCTTTACGCATTACGGCGTGACCGGCCCACTGATCCTGACAGCAAGCAGTGTGATCCAAAAAAAACTTGCGGGACATCCGCTTGCAATGCGGATCAATTTAAAACCGGCGCTGAGTGAAGAACAGCTCGATGCACGGATTCTGCGTGAGTTTGAGGCGGCAAAAAACAAACAGTTCAAAAATGTGATCGGTACGCTGTACCCGGCAAAGCTGATCCCTGTCATCATAGAACTTTGTGGGATTCCGGAGGAGAAACCGGTGCACGATATCTCAAAGGAAGAGCGGAAACACCTGGTTGAAATTACAAAGCAGTTCCCATTGACCCTTACCCGTCTTCGCGGTTATAATGAGGCAGTAGTGACACGTGGAGGTGTCAGTGTAAAAGAAATTGATCCTGGTACGATGGAATCGAAGAAGATATCCGGACTGTATTTTGCCGGTGAAGTGCTTGATCTTGACGCGGTGACCGGTGGATTTAACCTGCAGATCGCATGGGCAACGGGCCATGCGGCCGGAAGAGGAATCCGCTGAAAAGATCGCCCGGATGATAAAAGACAGTCCGGTGAGCGGTAAGTATAGAAAGATTCTGAAAGTACATTAGAAAGAAAAAGAGGAAGAAATGTATGAGTTTTAATATTGCAATCGATGGACCGGCGGGGGCCGGAAAAAGTACGATCGCGAAACGTGCGGCAGAAAAACTTTCATTTATTTATGTAGACACCGGGGCGATGTACCGGGCGATCGCACTCGGACTTCTGCGCAGTAATACCGATATCGCGGATGAGGCGGCGTTAAACGCAAGGCTCGCGGAGATTTCTGTGGAGATCAGCTATGAAGGCGGCGTACAGCAGGTTTACTTAAACGGAGAGAATGTATCGAATCTGATCCGGACGGAGGAGGTCAGCGACATGACGAGCCGCAGTTCAGCAATCGCACAGGTACGCGCAAAGCTGACCGATCTGCAAAGAGACCTTGCGGCAAGAGAAAATGTACTGATGGACGGGCGAGACATCGGAACGACGATTCTGCCGCATGCGCAGCTGAAAATATATCTGACCGCCAGCGTAGAGGTACGGGCGCTGCGCCGCTACAAAGAGTATCTGGCCAAAGGACAGAAGGACCAGACACTTGCAGAGGTGGAAAAGGATGTAGAAAACAGAGATTATCGCGATATGCACCGGGATGTCTCGCCGCTTTGCCAGGCAGAAGATGCAGTTTACCTGGATTCATCTGAGATGACGATTGAGGAAGTGGTCGATCACATTGTAATGCTTGCGAGGGAGCGTATGGCATGAAAGTTATCGTAGCAAAGACGGCAGGGTTCTGTTTTGGCGTGAAGCGCGCGGTCGATCAGGTATACCGTCAGATCGAAGAAGGAAAAAAGCCGATTTATACGTATGGACCGATCATCCACAATGAGGAGGTGGTCCGGGAGCTTGCGGAAAAGGGAGTACGGATCGTAGAAACAGAGGAGGAACTCCGAAAACTGAAAGAAGGAACCGTGATCATTCGTTCACATGGAGTGCCGGAAAGAATTTACAGGCTGATCGAAGCACAGGGGCTCGAAATGATAGATGCGACCTGTCCGTTTGTGAAAAAAATTCACCGGATCGTGCAGAGCCACAGTGCTGAGGGCCGGGAGATCGTGATCATCGGAAATGACGGTCACCCGGAGGTGGAGGGCATCAAAGGGTGGTGCAGTACTCCGGTGACGGTGATCGGAGAGGAAGCAGAAGCAGAAGCGTTTCTGCGCGAGCCGCATCCGGCAATCTGCGTCGTATCGCAAACGACATTTAATTACAAGAAATTTGATAAATTGGTTGAAATTATCTCCAAAATGAGGTATGATAAATTAGATATTTTGAATACGATATGTAGCGCCACAGAAGAACGGCAGTCTGAGGCCAGGCAGATCGCAGGTCAGGTCGACAGTATGATCGTGATCGGAGGCAGCCACAGCTCAAATACGAGAAAGCTATTCGAAATATGCAAGAAAGAATGTGCAAATACTTACCATATACAAACACTGAAAGATTTGGATATTCGGCGATTGCCATCCAGGGGTTGCGTAGGTATTACAGCAGGGGCATCGACCCCAAATAATTTAATTGAGGAGGTTTCAAAACAATGTCAGATTTAAGTTTTGAACAAATGCTGGAAGAATCATTCAAAACAATTCATAATGGAGAGGTAGTCGAAGGCACTGTTATTGATGTCAAAGAAGATGAAATCATCTTGAACATTGGATATAAGGCTGACGGTATCATTACCAGAAGCGAATATACAAATGATTCTAATGCAGACCTTCGCGAGCTTGTCCATACTGGTGACAAGATGGAAGCAAAGGTTTTAAAGGTAAATGACGGAGATGGTCAGGTGCTTCTTACCTATAAGCGTCTTGCTGCTGAGAAGGGCAATAAGAGACTGGAAGAGGCATTCAACACACAGGAAGTTCTGAAAGCACCGGTCGTACAGGTACTGACAGGCGGTCTGAGCGTTGTTGTTGACGAGGCAAGAGTATTCATCCCGGCAAGCCTTGTTTCTGATACTTACGAGAAGAATCTTGAGAAGTATGCAGGACAGGAGATCGAATTTGTGATCACAGAGTTCAATCCGCGCAGAAGAAGAATCATCGGCGACCGCAAGCAGCTTCTTGTAGCAAAGAAAGCTGAGATGCAGAAAGAGCTCTTTGAGAGAATCCACGTTGGTGATGTGGTAGAAGGTGTTGTAAAGAATGTTACTGATTTCGGTGCATTCATCGACCTTGGCGGTGCAGATGGACTGCTTCACATCTCTGAGATGTCCTGGGGTCATGTTGAGAACCCGAAGAAAGTATTTAAGGTAGGCGAGAAGCTGAAAGTCCTGATCAAAGATATCAATGGCGACAAGATCGCTCTGAGCCTGAAATTTGAGGATCAGAATCCGTGGCTTACCGCAGCAGACAAGTATGCAGCAGGCAGCGTAGTAGAAGGCCGTGTAGCAAGAATGACCGACTTCGGTGCATTCGTTGAGCTTGAGCCGGGTGTAGACGCTCTGCTTCATGTATCCCAGATCTCCCGTGAGCACGTTGAGAAGCCGTCCGACATCCTGAAAGTTGGCCAGGTGATCACTGCTAAGGTAGTAGATTTCAACGGCGAGGATAAGAAGATCAGCCTGAGCATGAAGGCTCTTGAGAACCAGGCTCCGGCAGAGGACGAGGAGTAATTCTTTCTCCTGGTCAGATCCGAGAATAAAATAATCAAAACATACAGAAGGGCTTCCGGAAAATTTCCGGAAGCCCTTTTCTGACACTGTAAATGTTTGTTTTGAACGACAGGTCGCGAAGCGACTGCGTTCATGAAATATCATAAGGGGAGCCCGCTTGCGGAATCTTGTAAGGAGGGATCCGTTTACGGGAGGATTCCTTACGAGCCTGGATTCCTTATGATCCTACAAGTAGCGAAGCGGATTGGAATGTCCGTTTTACATCAAAGAAGTTGTCTTTGGAAAATTAGCTCACATCTTTCTTTCGGATAACACCCGCCGGGCATTTCTCCGCACATTTTCCACATTTTGTACATTTCTCATAATCGATATGAGCCACGTTATTTTCAACGGTGATTGCGCCGGATTCGCACTGTTTTTCACACAGCTTGCAGGCGAGACAGCCGGCCTTGCAGACTTTCTTAACTGCGGCACCGCGGTCGTGGCTGGAGCAGCGTACCGCATAGACGGCAGATTCCGGGACGAGCTCGATCAGGTGCCGCGGACAGGCAGCAACACATTTTCCACAGGCCTTGCATTTGGAACGGTCCACGCTTGCAACACCCTGATTGACGGTAATTGCACCGAACGGACAAGCGGAAGCACAGGTGCCAAAGCCGATACAGCCATAGTCGCAGGTCCACGGGGAAAGCCCGCTGCTGGCAGCGGAAGCGCAGTCGTGGATGCCGACGTAACGGCATCTGGCTGCTGCATTTTCGCAGTCGCCGGAGCATTTGACATAAGCGGCGACTTTTTCTGTTTTTTCCATCTGAAGGCCGAGCAGACGGCTGATCTTTTCTGCGACAGGATCACCGCCGACCGGACAGGCATTTACCGGTGCTTCCTGATTTGCAATAGCTGATGCAAGCGCATCACATCCGGCATAACCGCAGCCGCCGCAATTGTTGCCCGGCAGGCATTCGCGGATCGCTACCTGTTTCTCATCTACTTCTACTTTAAATTTTTTATCGACTGTGACCAGCAGAATGCCGATCAGCATGCCAATGACAGCCACAGCAAGTGTGGCAACAATGATTGATGACATAAGTACCTCCTATCCTGGATTTCGCGTTAGTGAGAACGGAAATCAGTTCCGCCCTCAGCCGCAAACCATTCGCTTACAGTGACAGTCCGGCAAATCCCATGAATGCGATGGACATCAGGGCTGCGGACAGAAGTACGACAGGGGCACCGCGGAACGGAAGCGGAACACTTGCTTCATCGATTCGTTCGCGGATGCCGGCAAGCAGTACGATCGAGATCGTGTAGCCGACTGCCGTACCGAAACCTGCAGTCACACTCTGAATGAAATTGTAACCGTCCTGCACGTTGGTCAGAGCGACACCGAGCACGGCGCAGTTGGTAGTGATCAGAGGTAGATAGATTCCAAGCGCATTGTAGATCGCCGGTGAAGTCTTTTTCAGGAACATCTCAACGATCTGTACGAGCGCTGCAATGACGAGAATAAAGACAATGGTTTCCAGGTATTCCAGGTGCAGCGGAACCAGCAGGAAATCGTACAGCAGGCTGGCTACGCCTGAAGAAAGTGTGATAACAAAGATAACGGCTACTCCAAGACTTAAGGAAGTCTTGATCTGTTTGGAAACGCCGAGGAAGGAGCAGATTCCGAGAAACTGACTCAGTACGACGTTGTTGACGAGAGCCGTGGTAATGATGATCAGGATCAATGATGTATTCATATGGCTCATCCCTCCTTATTCTCATTCTGGCAGCCGGATTTGCTGCAGTGGTTGCAACAGCCGTCACAGCCCTTGATAAGGTCTGCAGAATTGTTCTTGATATGTAAGGCATTCATGACTGCGATAATCAGCGCGATGACGAGAAATGCGCCGGGAGCCTTTACAAAGATTGCGATCGGTGATACGGATTCCGGAAGGATAGAAAGTCCGAAGAGTTTTCCTGAGCCGAGCAGTTCACGGATCATGCCGATCAGAGTCAGTGCAACCGTAAAGCCAAGACCCATTCCAAGCCCGTCGAAAAGTGCAAGTCCCGGTCCGACCTTGTTTGCATAAGCTTCTGCACGGCCGAGAATGATGCAGTTTACGACGATCAGCGGGATGTAAATGCCAAGCGAAGCGTACAGCCCGGGAGCGTATGCCTGAAGCAGCAGATCAACAACTGTAACGAGAGAAGCTACAATGACGATGTAAGCCGGAAGGCGTACCTGATCCGGAATGATCTTCCGCATCAGAGAGATGATTAGGTTGGAAAAGATCAGAACCGCAAGGGTGGAAAGCCCCATGCCGATTCCGTTGATGGCGGAGGTGGTGACAGCCAGAGTCGGACACATGCCGAGCATCAGGACAAGGCTGGGATTTTCCTTCACCACGCCGTTGTAAAGTCGTTCTACATATTTATTCATAGTCTGTCCCCTCCTTATTGGATTGACGATGCATAGAAAGCAAGCGCAGTGTTGACTGCATTTACAACAGCACCGGAAGAGGTCGATGCGCCGGAGACGGAGTCGATCTCATTGTCTGTGGTGGAGCCGCCGGCCTTGTTTAAAGTAAATGCGTCGGTATTGACTCCTGCAAACTGACTGCGGAATGCATCCTCGCCGCAGAGCATACCCATACCGGCCGTCTCATGCAGCTCAGTGAAGGAGATGCCGAGTACGGTGCCTTCTGTGTCAAGCCCGACGGAGAGTGTGATGGTTCCATCATATCCGTCACCGCTGGAGACGCTGATGACGTATCCGACGGTCGCATCCGAAGCGTCTTTTCCAACCATGACGCTGTTGATATAGGTCTTGCCGAATTTCTCGTCGTAAATGTCGCCTCCGAGGGCTTCGATCTTTGCATTGATCGTGTCGTCAGTCACAAAGGTTTCTGCATCCGGGCAGACTTCTTTGTAGGAAGCTGCATTTGCAGCAAGCTTCTGCTCGTCGATTTTATCCCTGGTCAGGACATAAACACTGCTGAGTGCAAGTCCGGCACACAGGGTGATGATCGTCAGGTTGACAGCAGCCTTTGGAAACTGTGGCTTTCCGGATGCGGCGCGATAGCCGAGCGGTTTCGGGACAGAAATCTTATCGATAAACGGAACGACCATATTTGCGATGATGATTGCATAGCTGACGGAATCGGCAGAGCTTCCATAGACACGGAAGAGCCCGGCAAGAATACCAGTGATCGCGCCGTAAAGCAGCTGGCCGCGGGAAGTGACCGGGCTGGTGACCGGATCGGTCGCCATAAAGAAAGCACCCATCAGTACACCGCCGCCGCAGATATGGATCAGCAGATAATTCGGATCAAAGCCATGTCCGCCGAAGAGTCCCATAAATACAGCAAACGCAGCCACAAAAGCAGCCGGGATCTCGATCGTGATGCCTCCGGTGATCAGCAGGAAGATCCCACCGATCAGAAGGGCAACTGCACTTCCGCCGATCACGCCGGCCGTGTAACCGAGTGCAGTCTGGGAAAGACTTACAGCTTCACCGGCACGCAGTGCGGCAAGCGGGGTAGCAGAACTCATGCCGTCGACAGAGAAATTTGTCATGGCACTTCCGAAGGAGATCAGCAAAAAGCAGCGTCCGGTCAGAGCCGGGTTCATGAAGTTCTTGCCGAGTCCGCCGAAAAAGCATTTGACAAACAGAATTGCGAAGACGGATCCAAGACACGGAAGGTAGAGAGGTACGGCCGGGGAGAGCGAAAGGCCCAGGAGCAGGCCGGTAACAACAGCGCTGCCGTCCTTGACCGTCATTGGCTTTCTGGCTGCTTTGTCATAGAGAAATTCCGTAGCTACTGCGGAAGCGACACTGATCAGCAGGATCAGAAAAGCATGGATGCCGTAGCGGTAAATGCCGAACACGGCAGCCGGAAGCAAAGCCAGTACCACATCGGTCATCACAGCGCCGGTGGTCAGGCGATGACGGATGTGAGGACTGGAAGACATGTTCAGTAGTTTTTCATTCATTTTCCGTTCCCTCACTTTCTTTTTGCGGCCATGATCGAGGCTTTCGTCTGTTTGAACAGCTGCATCAGCGGGCGCTTGGCCGGGCAGATGTAGGTGCAGGAACCACAGGCAATGCAGTCCAGCCCGTACAGCTTTTTCTCGTATCGTTCATAATCCTTTCGCTCGGCGGCCTCAGCCATCATCTGCGGTACAAGACCGATCGGACAGACGTGGCCGCAGCGGCCGCAGCGCAGGCAGGCAGTCATCTGATTTTCAGCGAGTTCAACTTCATCCTCCGCGAGAACCGTCAGTGCATTGTTGTTCTTGGCGATCGGGACATCGAGTGTCGACATGGCAATTCCCATCATTGGACCGCCGCAGAGAATCTTTTTGGCGGTACATTCCGGTTTGATGCCGCCTGCTGCCTCAAGCAGTTCCCTGCAGGAAGTGCCGATCCGTACTTCCATCGTGTGTGGTTTTACAACGGCGTCACCGGATACGGTAAAGAGACGGGTCATCAGAGGTTCTGATTTACAGACTGCGCGGTAGATGGCGTTTAAGGAACTGACGTTGCAGACGACACAGCCCAGATCTGCCGGAAGCTGTCCGAAACGCAGCTGTCTTCCGGTGACAACGCCGATCAGGTTTCGTTCGCCGCCTTCCGGGTATTTTGCTTTCACTTCAAGTACAGAAATATTGGAATCGGAAGCGCAGGCCTTTGTCATGGCTGCGATTGCCTCTGGTTTGTTGTCTTCGATGGCGATTACGCCTTTTGCATTTGGAAAGAGCCGCAGTACCAGCCGCATACCTTCCACGATTCCGTCGCTTCTGGTGCGCATCAGCTGGTCGTCGCAGGTAATGTAAGGTTCACATTCAGAGCCGTTTGCAATGACGTAATCAATTTGCTCCGGATTACGCGGGGCAAGTTTTACGTGGGTTGGAAATCCGGCGCCGCCAAGACCGACGATACCGGCTGCCTTGATCGCATCCAGAATCTGCGGGCCGCTCATTGAGGTGTCATCATGTTCTGTGCCGACACCCGGGGCGAGGGTAAATAATCCGTCATTCTCGATGACAATGCAGGTGGCTCTGCCGCCGTTTACCGTGTGCCGTTCCTCAATGGCTTTTACTTTGCCGGAGCAGGAACTGATGATGTTTGCGGATACGAAGCCGTCCGCCTCGGCGATCAGCTGGCCGGCAAGAACGGGATCCCCCTTTTTTACAACTGGCTTTGCTGGTTTTCCAATGTGCTGGTTGACCGGGAAGACAAGCTCTCCTTTGGGGAGAAATTCTTCGATCGGACAATCTTTGGAGAGGTCTTTGTGTCCGTCTGGATGGACGCCTCCCCGAAACGTTTTGTGACTCATACGATACCTCCTGTTTGATTGTCATATCTCGTCTGCAGGGGAGCGGAGAACCTCATAATCAGGGTATCCGGCGACTGCAGAGGGCGGTTATTTCCCTGCATAAGGAGAAACCATCCCTTATGAGCCTGGGTGGGCTTCCTTATGATTTTGCGGATAACGGACATAGATGGTAAATATCCGGTCAGCGCAAAATGAAATAAATAATCGATTAAGAAAATCATATCAGATACGAGCCTGAAAATCCAGCTTTTTTCACAAAGAAATACGTTAAAAAAATAACTGTTTTGTTAATTAATACACATACATATGAGAAGTTAGAAAAAAGAGTTCCTGGAAATGCAATAAAAAGAGAGATTTTTTTTATGAAAAAAATCTCTGAAAACAGCACTGCACAAGTGGATGAAGAAGATCTGGCTGATGAGAAAAATTCTCACTGTACTCAAAAAAGTGAGCTTTTGCATCAAAGGAAGCGCGAAAATCAGGAGAGAGAAGTGGCTGCGGCTGCCAGTAAAAAATGTCGGATTTTCGCGTATAGCAGGTCGCTGCTTTTGCAGGAACGCGATATTCCTTATCAATATAGGAGGCAACGCTTTTATGGATTGCCTGATCTTCGAGCGGAAGATAGCAGTAATTTTTGTAATCCGGGAAAAAATACTTCAGTTCACACGGGAAACCGGGGAAACGAAGCACAGCTGTAGAATTTTTAACGATCATATCGCATACGCAGCTGCAGGAAACGGCAGGATCGTCAGAAAAGTGCGAAAGAGAGAGTGGAGTGGGCAGTGGAGCCCGCAGCTGAATCGTTACCTCAAGAGACGGGACGGCATCTTTTTCATCGGAGCGGAGAAAACAAGAGCGCACATCGATAAAATCGCCGTCCGCAAGCATACAGTAAGCTGCGAGGGGGAGAAGATTTGTCATGCCCACCAGATCGTCATGGTTGTGGAGCAGCATCAGCTGAAGCAGCTCCTGATCCTGCGTCTTGTCGAAGGAACGGAACATGGCAGCCATATGTTTTCCGCTTAGGGTATCGGTGCGCTGCCATCCGGCAAGCTTTTCAAGTGCAGACTGTTTCAAACTTGTCTGTCCGGGGAGATGCCGCAGGACGGAGAGTGTGCGGTAGAGGTCGAGGGAGTTTTTTTCTGCTGCTGTAAAGGGATGTGTGGAAAACGGAACATGCGCTGCACCAGAAGTTTGGCAGGCGGATTTCTCAGCGGATTGCCTGCCGGAAGATTTGCCGGAGACACCATGCAGAGAAATCCCCGTCAGTTCATAGGCGTTTGCTTTTGCGTTTAAAAATGGCACATCAAAGGTAGAACCATTAAAATGAATGAGCGTATCATACGGCGCTGCGTCTGACAAAAAAGTCTCGAGCAGCTGTTTTTCCTCGGCGGCATGCTCTGCAAGATACTGGGTGAGCTGCCAGCTGCCGTTTTCGAGATGAATCGTCCCGATCAGAAAGACACAGGCGGATTTGTGGGAGAGGCCTGTTGTCTCGATATCAAAAAAGAGTGCTTTTTCCGGCGTGTAGCCGTAAAATTCATGAAAGTCCGGGAAATCCGGAAGTACAGAGGTTGTTTTTATCATAAGAAATCCTTTCTGCCGAAATAGTATGCCAGGGAAGCATTTGCCTGCTGCCGTTTCAGGAATAAGTGATGTAGCATAGAGCAAAGTCGAATATTTGTTTTGCTTTTGCTTCATAAGAAATTGTGTCTTGTAAAACAGAAACGCTTTGTGATCAGGATTTTTTGTATCATCGCTGTTCAGTATAATAGAAATAGTAGAAAAAATCCAGCTATTGAAATCTGGCGAGGAGGCTGATAAATCATAAAAAGCGATACTTTCGATTTTAAAAACTTAAGGTTTTCTTCCGTTGTGCCCGTGTAAAAGGCAGTGTAAAATAACAGGCAGAATATATTTTGGAACGTGGTGACGAAAGCGAATTGCAAAGGTTCGCTTTACTATGTGCCAGGAAAGGAAGGAGCATACAGATGCTGCTTGAGTGCAGAAATTTAAAAAAGAATTATGGAAAGAAGCAGGCAGTCCGGAATATTACGCTGAATCTGGAGCGTGGGAAAATTTATGGTCTGCTCGGACCGAACGGAAGCGGAAAGACAACATGGATGAAAATGACGGCCGGACTGGTAAAAGGCTGGGAGGGATCGATTTCTTTTGAGGGTCATCCGCTTTCTTATCACGATAAGGCAGAAATTGCCTATATGTCGACAGAGCCATTCTTCTATTCTTATATGAAGATAGCGGATGTCGGAAAGTATTACCGGGACTTTTTTAAGGATTTCGATGAAGAGCGCTTTGGAGAACTGCTGGAGCGGATGGATTTAAGCCCGTCGGATAAGGCACGGACGCTTTCCTCTGGTATGGCGGCGAAACTGAAGCTCGCGGCCACTCTGGCGAGGAATGCAAAGCTGTATCTTCTGGATGAGCCGCTCAATGGAATTGATCTGGTCGCAAGAGATCATGTGATGCAGACCATCATGGAGACCAGGGGAGAAGGAAATACGATCGTGATGTCCACCCATCTGGTCGATGAGATCGATCAGGTGATTGACGATGCGATCTTTGTACGGGAAGGACAGATCGAGCTGCAGGGAAATACAAGGCAGCTTTGCGGGGATTATGGCATGTCGATTCCGGATCTGTACCGGAAGATATACGGGTAAAAGTACAGAAAAAATGTCAAGCTTTAACAGAGCCAGCTAGGTCGTGAGGAGGATTAGGAATATCAGCCTGAATGGCTGGCGATATATGGTGAAAAGCAGAAAATAGAAACGTAAATAAGCTGCGCAGGCGGCGGGTACCGCAAAAAACAGATGGGAATATGCTGCGGAGAATCGAGGAAAAATGGGAAAGATATTGAGATATGAATGGAAGAAACAATTGTTTTCAAAGCTGATAATTGGCGGAATCCTGATTGTTCTGACGGCGGCTTTTGTTGTCGGAACGATGCTGGAAAAAGAACGCTGGCAGATGACGGCGATGGTGCTTCTCGTGTTTGCAGGGCTTTTCGGTTCCTTATACGTTGGGATTGAGAGCCTTCTGGTGCTGAACCGGGATCTTCGGACGAAGGAGAGCCATATGCTTTTCATGGTGCCGTATTCAGCATGGAGTATACTTGGCGCGAAGGTTCTGGCGGCGTTTCTGCAGATCGTGCTGACATCCGTGCTGTTTGCTGTTTCGTTTTTTCTCTGCTTTACCGCTTACGTTGGAGCGAGCCAGGGGTTTGCGCAGTTCTTTCCGATGCTGCAGCGACTTCTGCGGGAGTGGTTTGACTTCCAGCTTGACTGGAAATGGATCGTGCTGATTCTCTGTGAGGTACTGATCAGCTGGATGAATATGATTGGGGCCGGGTATGCGTCGATTATCGCGTCCCGTACGGTACTGGTAAAGAGCAGGCTTGCAACACCTCTGGCAATCATTTTGTTCTTATTTTTGAATTGGGGGATGAACCAGATCATCCACTTGGTGGCGAAAGCACTTCAGCTGTCAAATGAATCTTACGCGTATGCACTGACGAATCTTGGAATCTCGGCAGTATTCACGGTCGTGCTGCTTTTCGCGTCAGGATGGATGGCAGAGAAGAAGCTGAGCGTATAAAAACGACACATACACATATATGTATAGAAGAGATACGAAAGACCTGCTGGGAAAGTCATATCAGCAGGTCTTTCATATGTACTTCTTTCGGCCGGATCTTTTGGGAGTGCGCCATTTCCGAAACAAACTATCACAGTCACGTTGTGGCATCCGGCCATCCAGACGATGGTTTCATCTCCAGATCATCCGTCACAAACAGTGCCTCGATACCGTCCAGTGATTCGATGAGCGCCATTCCTTTTTCAGGTCCGAGCACAAAGCAGGCGGTGCTGAGTGCGTCTCCATCGACAGAGTGTTCTGAGAAGATCGTGACGCTGGCGAGTCCGTTTTCGACGGGATGGCCATCGAAAGGACTTAAAATGTGATGATATCGTTTTCCGTTTTCGATAAAGTAGCGCTCGTAAGTACCTGAGGTGACGACGGAAGCATTTCGGCAGGAGATTGTGGTGAGCGGCTGCGTGGCATCCGGTTTTGGCGTACGGACCCCAATGCGGAAATCCTGGCCATGCGGTTTGCTTCCGATGGTAAGGATGTTTCCGCCAAGGTCGATGATACCGCTTGTATATCCGGCGGAGACGAGATCCTCCTTTAACAGGTCGGCGATATAGCCCTTTGCGATTCCGCCGAGATCGATCGAGGTGTCAGGATCCAGGAGCGTCACGGTTGTACCGTCGAGCTGTATGTTTTTGTAGCCAACGTGAGAAAGCGCATCGATCAGATCGCTTTCATCCGGCACTGTTCCGGTTTTCTGGTCCGCATCAAAGTTCCACAGCGTGAGCACAGGGGCGATCGTGATGTCAAAGGCGCCGTCTGAGAGACGGCAGTAAGAAAGCGCTTTTTCAAGCAGATCGGCTGTTTCCGTGGAGACTTCGACCGGATTTCCATCACTGTGATTAATTCTCCACACGTCGCTGCCCTCCTGCGTGCGGGAGAACAGTTTCTCATAGGACGCAAGACGGGAAAAACACTCCTCAAGAGGGGAGGTATTTTCGGTGTCATAAAGGGTGATCGAGACGACGGTATCAAGGAAAAATCCGGTTTTGGATACGGAGGCCGTCTCTTTTTCACAGCCGGAGAGCGTTCCGGCTGCGAAGAGGAGCAGAAAAACCAGCATGGCTGACGTGATTTTGCACCTGCGGTGATTTTTTGAAGAAGTTCTGAAAAAAATCATAAGCGTCCTTTCTTATTTTAACTTTTAACCGGACAGCTGTTCGGTTATGAGCAAGTAGCAAAGCGGATTGCGATTGCGTTCCCTTGGATAAACTTTGAGGTTCACTGTAACATATTTCGAACCTCACCGCAAGTATGGAAAAATCAAACGAGTTCTTACCGGAAAAGACAGCATGCTTGCCTGAACTGAGAGAGGAATGATGAAATTTTCAAGACTTTCTTTACAAAATCCGCCTTTCTTCGTATAATGAACGTGGCGCGGAAAGATTATGCGCAATAGATGTAGAAACAGAGGTATAGGAGGACTGGATATGGCAATTTTAGTTACGGGTGGTGCCGGATATATCGGCAGCCATACATGCGTTGAGCTGTTAAACAGCGGTTACGATGTAGTCGTAATGGACAATCTCTATAATGCCAGCGAGAAAGCACTGGAGAGGGTAGAGCAGATCACAGGAAAGAAAGTTACCTTTTATAATGTAGATATGTTGGATAAAGAGGCAATGAATCAGATTTTCGAAAAAGAAAAAATTGATTCGGTTATTCATTTTGCAGGATACAAGGCGGTTGGCGAGTCTGTACAGAAGCCGCTGGAATATTATCACAATAATATTACCGGTACTTTAAACCTGTGCGATGTAATGCGCAATCACGGTGTAAAAAATATCATTTTCAGTTCCTCTGCGACGGTATATGGCGATCCGGCATTTATTCCGATCACCGAGGAGTGCCCGAAGGGAAAGATTACAAACCCCTATGGACAGACAAAGGGTATGCTGGAACAGATTCTGACAGACCTGAATGTTTCGGATCCGGAGTGGAATGTTGTACTGCTTCGTTACTTCAATCCGATCGGTGCACATAAATCCGGACTGATTGGTGAGGATCCGAAGGGAATACCGAACAATCTGCTGCCGTACATTGCACAGGTGGCAGTTGGCAAACTGGAGAAGCTTGGCGTCTTTGGCGATGATTACGATACACCGGATGGAACGGGCGTACGTGATTACATCCATGTGGTGGATCTTGCAAGAGGCCACGTAAAGGCAATCCAGAAGCTGGAGGAGGAGCCGAAGGTACGGATTTACAACCTCGGTACCGGCCACGGCTACAGTGTACTGCAGGTACTGCACGCATTTGAGAAGGCCTGCGGCAAGACACTTCCGTATGAGATCAAGCCGCGCCGTGCCGGTGATATCGCGACATGCTACTGCGCACCGGAGAAAGCAAAGAGAGAGCTCGGCTGGGAGGCAGAGTACGGCATCGATGAGATGTGTGCAGACTCCTGGAGATGGCAGTCCATGAATCCAAACGGATATAATGACTGATTGCCAGGAGGCAGAGTGATCTGCAGTTAACTTTGTCTATAAGTTGACAGGCTCGTCCAAAACGGATATTATTACATAGGTTTTCGAAATAAATCTGGACGAATCTGTCGATTTATGAGAAAATATAGAGTAAATAAATTTACTACTGAAAGGAGTTTTAACATGATTTATTCACGCGAAGTAGAAGAAATGTGCCCGGTAGCACAGGGCGTTCACCATGGCGCGGCTCCGATTCCGGAGGAAGCAAAATGGGTTCAGGCAAAAGAAGTAAAGGATATTTCCGGATTTACACACGGTGTAGGCTGGTGTGCACCGCAGCAGGGAGCCTGTAAGCTGTCTCTCAATGTAAAAGAGGGAATCATTCAGGAAGCACTTGTTGAGACGATCGGATGCTCAGGAATGACACATTCCGCAGCAATGGCAGCAGAGATCCTTCCGGGTCTTACTGTTATGGAAGCTCTGAATACCGACCTTGTCTGTGATGCGATCAATACCGCTATGAGAGAGCTCTTCCTGCAGATCGTATACGGCAGAAGCCAGTCCGCATTCTCAGAGGACGGCCTTGCAGTAGGTGCAGGTCTTGAGGATCTTGGAAAAGGACTTCGTTCTCAGGTAGGTACCATGTACGGTACACTGAAAAAGGGACCGCGTTACCTGGAGATGGCAGAAGGCTATGTTACTGGAATCGCTCTTGATGCAGATGACCAGATCATCGGTTATCAGTTCGTATCCCTTGGAAAGATGACAGATTTCATCAAGAAGGGTGACGATCCGAACACTGCATGGGAAAAGGCAAAAGGACAGTATGGCCGTGTAGCTGATGCTGTTAAGATTATTGACCCGAGAAAAGAATGATTGAGGAGGTAACAGAAAATGGCTTTATTTGAATCATATGAAAGACGTATCGACCAGATCAATAAGGTTCTGAACAGCTATGGAATCGCTTCTCTGGAAGAGGCAGAGAAGATTACAAAGGATGCTGGTCTTGATGTATACAATCAGATCAAGGGAATTCAGCCGATCTGTTTTGAGAACGCTTGCTGGGCATACATCACAGGTGCAGCAATCGCGATCAAGAAGAACTGCAGAAAAGCATCTGAAGCAGCAGCAGCAATCGGCGAAGGCCTTCAGGCATTCTGTATCCCGGGTTCTGTAGCTGATACCCGTAAGGTAGGTCTTGGCCATGGAAACCTTGGCAAGATGCTTCTTGAGGAAGAGACAGAGTGCTTCGCATTCCTGGCAGGTCATGAGTCCTTTGCAGCAGCAGAGGGCGCGATCGGTATCGCAGAGAAGGCAAACAAGGTACGTACGAAGCCGCTTCGCGTTATCCTGAACGGTCTTGGAAAAGACGCTGCACAGATCATCTCCCGTATCAATGGATTCACTTTCGTTGAGACAGAGTACGATCCGTACACCAATACAGTAAAAGAAGTCAGCAGAAAGTCTTATTCTGAAGGACTTCGTGCAAAAGTAAACTGCTACGGCGCAAACAGCGTTCCGGAAGGTGTTGCGATCATGTGGAAAGAGAACGTAGACGTTTCTATCACAGGAAACTCCACGAACCCGACCCGTTTCCAGCATCCGGTAGCAGGTACTTACAAGAAAGAGCGTCTTGAGGCTGGTAAGAAGTACTTCTCCGTAGCATCTGGCGGTGGTACAGGACGTACCCTTCATCCGGACAACATGGCAGCTGGTCCGGCTTCCTACGGTATGACCGATACCCTTGGCCGTATGCATTCTGATGCTCAGTTTGCAGGATCTTCTTCTGTACCGGCTCACGTAGAGATGATGGGTCTGATCGGTGCAGGAAACAACCCGATGGTTGGTATGACTGTATCTGTAGCAGTTTCCATTGAGGAAGCTGCAACAGCAGGAAAATTCTAAGGAATCCAGTATTTAAGCGGGGTTTATAGGAGTTAAGAAGTGGTAAAAAGTGATTAAAATTGGGTCATTTGACCAGTATTTGACCAGTATTTGACCAGTATTTGACCAGTATTTGACCATAGAGACTTGACTACTTGACGAATAAGAAAAAACCAGAAAATATAATCTGGCATTGTCCAAGCAAAAAAATGGGAACCGTCTTCATGACGGTTCCTTTTTTGTGCTCATTATCTCTTTCGCAAATCTTTTTCAATAACCATTTTCCCTCTTGTATCCGGAAGCTGTTTCTTCTATAAATAATGTACCGTAGCTGGTCAATCATGTGCCACAAAAAAACGGGCTGGAAATTCGCACTCTATGGCTTATTGCTCCGCGCAATCATGCAGGGATCTGCTTGAATCTGGGTAAAGTGGATATTCGCAATCCGCTTTGCTGCCTGTTTGATTCGGCTAAAAAATGACTAATAGTCAATTATTACAAAAAAAACCAGATTCAGGTAATAATCTTGTACTTATTTAATATTGACCAAAAGTCATTTTTGAATATAATGAGATTTAGAAAAAAACAGGGAGATGGTATGCAATGGTTAGTTTAGGAAAATGGATTGCGAAGCACAAGTATCTGATTCTTCTGATTGGATTTCTTCTGCTGATCCCGTCCTTTTACGGGATGATCAAGACAAGGACAAATTATGACATACTGAGTTATCTGCCGGACACACTGGAGACAGTGAAAGGTCAGGATATCATGGTAGATGAGTTCGGTATGGGGGCTTTCTCGATGGTTGTTGTGGAAGGCATGGAGCTCAAGGATGTACAGAAGCTGGAAGATCAGTTCAGTGAGGTAGAGCATGTAAAGGACGTACTCTGGTATGATGATGTAGCTGATATCAGCCTTCCGGTTGACATGATTCCGAAGGATCTGCGGGAAGCATTCTTCAGGGGCGATGCGACTATGATGCTGGTGCTTTTCGACAATACGACATCATCCGATGAGGCGATGGGAGCCGTGGAAGAGATGCGAAAGCTGGTGAATGACCAGACCTTCATCAGCGGTATGACAGGTATCGTTACAGATATCAAAAATATCGCACTGGAGGAACTTCCGGCCTACGTTGTGATCGCAGCAGCACTTTGTTTCCTGATTTTGCTGCTGACGACGGATTCATTTCTCGTTCCGGTCTTCTTCCTGCTTAGTATCGGACTTGCAATTGTTTACAATCTCGGCAGCAATATTTTTCTTGGAGAGATCTCTTACATCACGAAAGCGCTGACCGCGGTACTGCAGCTTGGTGTTACGATGGACTACTCGATTTTTCTTCTGGACAGCTTTGAGGAGAATAAAAAGCATTACCCGGATGACCGGGAACTGGCAATGGGGCATGCGATTGCAGCAACATTCAAGTCCATTATCGGAAGCTCGATCACAACAGTGGCAGGTTTCCTTGCACTTTGCAGTATGACGTTCGCACTTGGACGCGACATCGGAATCGTCATGTCGAAGGGTGTTATCATGGGAGTACTCTGCTGCGTTACGTTTCTGCCGTCCATTATTCTGGTGTTTGACAAGGGAATCAAGAAGACGAAGCACAGACCACTGATTAAAAATACGAACCGTGCATCCACCTTCATTGTAAAGCATCACAAGCTGTGGATGGTGCTGTTCCTCGTGCTTCTGTATCCGGCATTTTATGGAAACAACCATACTGGAATTTACTACAACATTGCACGCTCTCTTCCGTCCACACTGGACTCTAATGTGGCGAATACGAAGCTGACCGAAGATTTTGACATGAGTACGATCCATATGGTTATGATGGATAAAAATATGGATGCAAAATCAAAGCGCAATATGGTTTCTGACATTGATGCAGTTGACGGAGTAAAGTGGACGATCAGCATGAGCTCTCTGCTTGGACCGACAATCCCGGATTCGATGATCCCGGATGACATCAAGTCGATGCTTCAGGGCGGCGATTACGAGCTTGCATTTGTCTGCTCAAAGTACGAGTCGGCGACCGCAGAGGTAAATGCTCAGATCGGAGAGATCGATGAGATTGTGAAGTCCTACGATCCGAACGCGCTGGTAATCGGAGAAGCTCCTATGATGAAGGATCTTGAGGATGTCACGAATGTTGACCTTGTCAATGTAAATACACTTTCCATTGCGGCTATTTTCGTTATCATTATGCTTACGTTCAAATCAATTTCGCTGCCGATTATTCTGGTATCCGTCATCGAGTTTGCGATCATGGTCAATATGGCGGTTCCATATTACCAGGGAGTTGAGCTTCCGTTTGTTGCAAGTATTGTTGTCGGTACCATTCAGCTTGGTGCAACGGTAGACTATGCGATCCTGATGACAAGCCGGTATCAGAAAGAGCGCCGGAGCGGCAAAAATAAAAAAGAAGCGGTACTGGCAACACACAAGGCATGTATGCTTTCTATTATTACGAGTGGTATCAGCTTCTTTGCGGCAACCTTTGGTGTGGCTGCATATTCAAAGGTAGATATGATCGGCGCGATCTGTACGCTGCTGTCAAGAGGTGCGCTGATCAGTATGGTCGTTGTACTTGGTGTATTACCGGCGATGTTCCTGCTTTTTGATAAGGTGATCTGCATGACAACGATTGATTTCCTTGGAAAGAAGGAAAAAAAGAAAAAACAGACAGCATAGAAGTCAGAAAAAAGAAATAGGGCTCGTAAAAAAGCGGGTCAATGGGTGATGGGACTAAAACATACCTCGTCTGGACGCAGAAAGATCATCTGGCGGACGAGGTATCAGGACATGGCGAACAGAGTTTGGAGGAAACAGTCATGAACAGAAACAGAAAGTGCAGTAAAAAAGTGGCTGCAGGAATTGCAGTCGGAATGGCAGCAGTGATGAGTGCAGTACCGGTACTGGCCGCAGAAGAGGCCGCATCGGTATCAAAAGAAGAGACAGTATACGTCAATGCAGATGCCTCCGGAAATAAAGAAAGCGTTACCGTTTCAAGCTGGCTGAAAAATGCCGGTTCTGAAAAAGAACTGAAGGATAGCAGTGACCTGCAGGACATTGTAAATGTAAAAGGCGATGAGACATTCTCGCAGGATGGAGAGGGACTTACCTGGAACACGGATGATGAGGATATCTATTATCAGGGAACAACTGACAAAGAGCTGCCGGTCAATGTGAAACTCACATATTATCTGGACGGTCAGGAGATGGCACCGGAAGACCTGAAGGGAAAGAGTGGCCATCTGGAGATCCACGTAGAATATGAAAACAATGAAAAACAGAACATGACAATAAACGGAAAAGAGGAGACTATCTACAGCCCGTTTGTGATGGTGACAGGAATGATCCTTCCGGGCGATACATTTAAAAATGTCACGATTGACAACGGAAAGGTTGTTTCGGACGGCAACCGTGAGATCGTCATCGGCTTTGGTATGCCGGGAATGCAGGAGAGCCTGAATCTTGCTCAGCTGCAGGATATGATTGATGATCTGAAGGAAACCGAGACTGAGACTGAAACCGATACCAGGTCTGAGACAGATACAAAAGAAAAAGCAGAAACTGAGACAGAAACCGAAACTGAGACTGTGGCTGAGACAGAAACAGAAGCAGACACCAAGGAGGATGATGAATTGAACCTGCCGGAGAGCTTTACGGTATCGGCAGATGTGGAAAACTTTTCCATGAGTTCTACTTTCACGGTCGCCCTGACGGATATTCTGAAACAGCTGAATACCGACAAGATCACCAACATTGATGATCTGAAGGATTCCCTGAATGATCTGGAGGACGCAGCACTGAAACTGGTGGACGGTACTTCTGATCTTTATGATGGTGTCGAGGAGCTGGATGACAAATACGGCGAGTTCGATGATGGTGTGAAAGATCTGAAAGAGGGCGTTGAGAAACTGGTGGACGGCAGCTCTGATCTCAAAGACGGAGCAGGCAGCCTGAAAGATGGGGCAGGTGATTTGGTGGATGGTGTCGGTACCTTAAAGGATGGAAGCTCACAGCTGGTAAGCGGCGCATCTTCCTTAAAGGATGGCACAGCAACTTTGAAAAATGGTGCTTCTTCCCTTGTAAGCGGCGCAAAACAGGTGGATGACGGTACGTTTTCTCTGGCAGCAGGTGCAGGGGAGCTGAAGAACGGAAGCACGACTTTGAAGGCAGGAGTGGATCAGTATACCAGCGGAGCAGATGAGCTGAACAGTGGAATCCAGACGTATCTTGGAACGAAGGGGGCACTTTCAGGAAAGGTAGGGGAATTCCAGAAGGGAATCGCAACGCTGTCAAGTGGCGTGAAGGCGTATACAAAGGGAGCCTCTGACCTGGCAGACGGCATAACCGCATACGTGGCAGGTGAGAATGAAATGGCAACAAAGGCACAGGGGCTGAAGCCGCTTGTGACCGGATTGCCGAAAATCCGTACTTCTTTGAATAAATTGTATCAGTCAGTAGACGGAAAAGGAGATAAAGATCTTCTTGCAGGGGCAAAAACACTGGCAGGAGGTCTTGCACAGCTTGAAGCTGAGATCGAAGGAACGGATGTAACTTCCCTGATCCAGTTGGTAGATAGCATGATTGCTTCCGGAAAAGAACTGATTTCCGAGGCTGGCACAATGCAGGGTATATTGAATGATGAAATCAGTGGTCCGATGACAGAGATGCTGACAACAGGCGCAAAGCTGCAGCAGGGTGTCAGCGATCTTTCCAGCAGGCTGGACGACTCCAAGAAACAGGTAGCGACACTGAAGGATACGGTGAATAAATCTCTGGCGGCTCAGATTAAGGCAGAGAATGAGAAACTGGCCAGTGCACAGCAGACATTAGATGCTGCAAGCGAAACGTTCCAGTCCAAAGTGGATGAAGTGAATGCCCAGATTGGTACTGTAAATAAAAAGATCGAAGCGTTCAATCAGGCAGCAGCGCAGCAGAATGCTACGGCACAGCAGGCAGTAGATGCAGCGGCACAGGCAGCTTCCGGTACGGCAGATCAGGCAGGCACTGCAGCATCCGCGGCCGGATCTGCAGCAGGTACGGCAGGTTCGGCGAGCGGCAGTGCAGGGGATGCGGCAAATACAGCTTCTTCCGCGGCAAACAGTGCGGCAAGTGCTTCGAGTGCTGCCGGAAATGCAGCGACACAGGCAAGCCAGGCGGCAAGTGTAGCACAGCAGGCTGCTGCAGCAGCACAGGCATTAGAGGAGACCAATCCTGGTCTTGCTTCCCAGTTGAGCGGTCTCGCTTCCAGTTTAAGCGCTTCCGCATCTGAACTCAGTGGTGCACAGGGATCTCTTGGCAGTGCATCAAGTGAACTGAGCGGTACTGCAGGCAGTTTAAGCGGAGCGGCACAGACACTTTCCGGAAATGCAGGAGATCTGAGCGCATCCGCAGACAGCCTTTCCGCTTCGGCATCCGCAGCCGGCAGCATATCTGTATCCCTGCCGACCGTCAGCACGGAATCGGTTGCGACACTTGATCCGATTACGGTTGATACGACGATTGGTACACTTCCGGCACTGGATACTATCGGACTGGATGAAAGTCTGACACAGGCATTAAACAGCATTCAGCTTCCGGATACAACATCACTTGAGCAGGGACTTGCCTTGATCCAGACAGATTACAAGAAGGTTCAGAACACCGTAGCAAAGAAACTGAATCCGGCTCTTCAGGATGTTCAGACGAAGCTGGACGGCATCAAGGCGATGGAAAGCCAGATTCCGGAGAATCCGCTTGGAAAGCTTCCGGCTGCAGTAAAGAAAATGAGCGACGGGGCGCAGGAGCTGAGTGCTGGTATGACGACACTTTCCACGAGCGTTGCAGCCTTCTACAAGGAAACCGAATCACTGCCGGCAGCGGCAAAGGGCATTCAGGCTCTGCTGGATGGATTTACGCAGCTTAGCAGTTATAACAAGTCACTGACAGACGGTGCGGCAGCGCTGAAGAAAAACAGGACAACGCTGGATAAGGGAGTTGACAGTCTGACAAGCGGAGCAGAGCAGTTAGCAGGCGGACTGAACACATTAAGTACACAGCTTTCAGCAGGCGCAGGCAAGCTGGCAGCAAACAGCAGAACTCTCAGATCAGGTGCAGGTAATCTTGCTTCCGGTGCAGCGACCTTAAAGAGTGGCGCGGATACACTGAAAAATGGTACAGGAAGCCTGTACAGCGGATCCAGAACATTGGCTTCCGGTGCAGAAACACTGGAGAGCGGAGCGGGCACGCTGTACGATGGAACGAAGACACTGGATTCCGGTGTATCGACCTTAAAGAGCGGAGCAGAGACACTGGAGAGCGGAGCAGGCGCACTTTACGATGGAGCGGAAACACTGGAAAGTGGTGTAAACGAGCTCAATGACGGAGCAGAGACACTGGAGAGTGGAAGTACGGAAGTGAAAGACGGTATCTCCGAACTGAAGGATGGCGCAGAAGAACTGCGTGACGGCATGAAGGAGTTTGATGAAGAAGGTACAAGCAAGCTGAAGAAAGCAGTTGATGAGGATCTTTCTGATATCCTTGACCGGATCCGCATCCTGAGTTCTGAGGATTATGCATACAGCACTTACAGCGGACGTGTTGACGGTATGGACGGAAATGTAAAATTCATTATTGAGACCGCGCCGATCGAGAACGACGACTGATCCAAAGGCCTGAAAAAAATAAAAGTTAAAGCAGCATGAAAAGCAATGCCGCAGGATCATCATTTGGATGGTTTTGCGGCATTGCTCGTTTAACCGGAGCAGGCGGACACAGTGCTTTACCTGCGAATGACAAAAACTTCTGCCCGGAACTTCTGCCAAGGCTTGCAGAGGCAGAGGTTCTGTGCTATAGTAAATTAAGATAGAATAAAAATTATAGATAAGAAAGAACATAAAAATGAAAAAAGAAAATGGATTTTTGATATCAGCCTGGAATTCTGTGAAAAAATTTATGGATCTTACAACGCTGAAATTTTTAGCGGTTGGTGTGGTCAATACGCTGGTCGGTACGGGACTGATGTTTGTCCTCTACAATATTTTTTCTGTCAATTACTGGATTTCATCCGCCTCAAATTATATTGTGGGCAGCATTGTCAGTTATTTTCTGAATAAATATTTCACCTTCCAAAATAAAGAGCGGTCAGCAAAGCAGGTTATCTGTTTTATCGTAAATATCACACTATGTTATCTGATCGCATATGGTCTGGCAAAACCGGCTGTTTCTGCAGTACTCTCCGGAATGAGCGAAAAAGTGCAGGGGAACTGTTCGATGCTGGTTGGCATGTGTTTGTTTGTAGCACTGAATTATCTGGGACAGCGTTTTTTTGTATTTAAAAAAGAATAGAGGGATTTATTGCCTGACCCTTCCTGGTGGATCTGCATGTTTTGTGACAAACCACAGCTGCACTGCATTTTCAGATGTGCAGCTGTGGTTTTCTTAGTTTTCGGACTTTTTTCGGTTCTGCTCAAAACTATTTAAGATTTTGTTTAAGAACTGTTCATGAAAATATGATATTCTTGAAAGTAAAGGATTAGAAAAAATCATTTGGATCCGTAAAGACTGCAGCTGAAATGAGAAGCAGCATTACAGGAGAAAGAGGGGAACATGGGAAGGGCCGGAGAAAAAGAAAAGCAGACGAAAAAAAGCAGTACGGTAAGAGAAACTGCAAAAAAAAACAGCATGGGAAAAGCGAAAACCGCCGCCGGCATTTTGGCTGCCGCGGAGCAGATTGCTCCGATGTATATCTGGCTTCCCTTGATCTTTGAATTTGTATTTAATACCCTGGTTTATGCGGGGGCAAAAATAATTGCCGGCGGGTGGCATCATTATAATATTGAGACGAAGCTGGATCTGGCAATCCCGTTTTTGCCATGGACGATCGTGATCTATTTTGGATGTTATCTTTTCTGGGCGGCGAATTATGTGCTGAGCGTGCGGGGAGATGCATCATCTGCGTGGCGTTTTTTGAGCGCAGATTTTCTTGCCAAATGTGTCTGCCTCTTTTTCTTTCTTGTCTTTCCGACGACAAATACAAGACCGGAGGTGACAGGAAGTTCGGTCTGGGACGTGCTGATGCGCTTTTTGTACCGGGTCGATACGGCAGATAATCTCTTTCCTTCGATCCACTGCCTGACAAGCTGGTTTTGTTATATCGGCATAAGAGGAAAAAAAGAAATTCCAAAGGGGTATCGGATTTTTTCGTGCCTGATGGCGGTCGCGGTATTCATTTCAACGCTGACAACGAAGCAGCACGTGCTGTATGATGTGGTATCAGGCATGCTGCTTGCGGAGCTGTCGTATGCGCTTACTGTTAAAACCGGATTTGCAAAAAAATATCAGTCGTTTTTTGAGTGGGCGGATAAAACGCTGCACCTGAAACAGAAACCGGAGAGAGTATAAATGAATAATAAAAAGAAAGTAGTTTGGAATACCGTCCTGTTTTTGACCATTCTGGGACTTACCATGTATGGAGTGTTTCACGGAGAAAATCTGGATGAGATGAAGCAGGCGCTCATTCAGGCGAAAGTGCGGTGGCTTCTTCCGGCAGCCGGATGTGTTTTCGTATTTATCTGGGGGGAGTCGCTCATCATCTGGTATATGCTGCGGACTTACGGCATCCACGTAAAAGAGGCATTGTGTTTTTTGATCTCGTCGGTTGGTTTTTTCTTCAGCTGTGTCACGCCGTCTGCGACAGGCGGTCAGCCGATGCAGATCTATTTTATGAAAAAAGAAAAGATTCCGATCCCGGTCTCAACGGTCATTCTTATGATCGTGACGATTACCTACAAGCTGGTGCTCGTTGTGATCGGACTTGGCATCCTGCTGTTTGGACGCGGTTTTCAGGAACAGTATCTTACCGGGATTCTGCCGGTCTTTTATCTTGGTATTGCGCTGAATGTATTCTGCGTAACTTTTATGATGATCCTTGTATTTCATCCGTCACTCGCAAAGAAGATCATGGTCAGCGGACTGAAGCTGCTGGAGCGCTTTCACCTCATGAAAAAGAAGGAGTCCAGGCTGGAAAAGCTGGAAGCATCCATGGATATGTACAATGAGACTGCGGCATTTATGAGGGATCATAAAATACTGATCGTAAATGTATTTCTGATCACGTTTGGCCAGCGGATCGTACTGTTTGCAGTGACATGGTTTGTGTGCATGGCTTTTTCCATTTCAGGACAGTCAGCGGTGACCGTTATTCTGCTGCAGGCTGTGATCTCTGTCTCTGTGGATATGCTGCCGCTTCCGGGTGGAATGGGCATCAGCGAGACGCTGTTTCTGGCAATTTTCCCACCGGTCTTCGGAGAACTGCTGCTTCCGGCGATGGTACTTTCCAGAGGACTTGGCTATTACAGTGAGCTGCTGATTTCGGCGATTTTTACGGTGGCTGCGGTATTCGTCTTCGACCGAAGAACCGCCAAAAGGGAAAAAGAAAAGGCTGTCCGGCAGAAAGTATGCAGACAGGGCGCGAATAGGACATGAAGCCGGCTGCTTTGAAAAACGGGGTTAGAGGGACGAATCAGGAAAAAGAGATTCGACTGATATCTGCCAAACGAAAAAGGAAAGTAAGAAAGAGAAAAAAGGAAAAGAGAAAAAGAGAAAAAGGGGAAAAACTATGTTGGGATTTTATGATTACACGGTAATATTGACCTACTTAAGTCTGGCGTCATCGCTATGCGGAATGTTCTGCGCATTTTCCGGTCATCTGCACTGGGCAATCTTCTGCCTTGCGCTGTCCGGTCTGTTTGATACCTTTGATGGAAAAGTGGCAAGAACGAAGAGGAACCGGACAGAGGATGAAAAAAATTTTGGGATCCAGATTGATTCCTTATGTGATATTGTCTGCTTCGGAGTTTATCCGGTAATCCTGTGCTATTTTTCAGGTATGCAGGATCTGCCGGGACTGGCAATTCTCGTTTTCTACTGCCTGGCGGGCCTGATCCGGCTTGCATTTTTCAATGTGATGGAGACGGGCCGTCAGCAGAAAACAGATGAGAACCGCAAATATTACCAGGGACTTCCGATCACCTCGATCGCAGTGATTCTTCCGCTTGTATATGTCAGCTCCTCTTTGTATGCGCAGCATTTTATTCTGGTGCTCCATATTGTGATGCTGGTAACAGGACTTCTTTTTATTCTGAATTTCCGTTTCCGCAAACCGAACAATAAAGAACTGGCGGTATTGATCAGCATTGTGGCGGTTGCGGTTGTGTATATCCTGATCTATTTCCGCTGGAGAGGCTATATGCAGTGGAGCTGGAAGAACGTGATGAATCTGCTGCGCGGGCACAAGTGAGAGAATTCATAGATGGAAGCCGGCGAAGTTGAGCATACCTGAAGACACTTGCTGTAAGAGGTGCGGTATTTGCGGGAGATTTCGCCTGAAATAGCAGCAGTTATGCAGTTATATTATAGAGAAAATACAAAATCTGCAGCGGATAAAACAAATCAGAGAACAGGAGCGTGAAAGCGAATTGACAGATAAAAAGAAAAAACAAGATACAGACATGCAGGAAAAAAGCAGCCAGGATAAGCTGCTTTCCCTGTTCTATGATCACGCCGCAGGAAGAATTTTTCTGCGGCCTTTTCTGATGCCGTGGTTTTCAAAGGTGGGCGGGTGGCTGCTTTCCACCAAAGTTTCGGCGCTTGTGATAAAGCCATTTGCAAAAGCGAATGGAATTGATCTGACACTCTGTAAAAAGAGCCGTTTTTCTTCTTTTAATGATTTTTTCATAAGAGAGCTGAAGGAGGGGGCGCGGCAGATTGATTCAGATCCGGATGCATTTATCAGCCCGTGTGATGCGAGGCTTTCCGTATATCCGGTGACGGAGGACGGGCGTTTTATCATCAAGCACACGGAATATACCTTAAAAAGCCTGGTGCGCAGCAAAACACTCGCAAACCGCTTTGACGGCGGTCTGATCTGGATTTACCGGCTGTGCGTGGACGATTATCATCGTTATAGTTATCCGGAAGACGCGGTAAAATCTGAAAACATAAAAATCCCGGGCATTTTCCATACCGTGAATCCGATCGCGAATGATCACTATCCAATTTATAAAGAAAATACGAGAGAGTACTGCCTGCTGAAGACAGAAGCGTTTGGTACCCTTTTGATGATGGAAGTTGGTGCGCTGCTGGTCGGAAAGATCCAAAACCGTGAGACTGGGCGGGCATCCGTAAAACGCGGCGAAGAAAAAGGGAATTTTGCGTTCGGAGGATCAACAATCATCGTTGTGACGGGGCGGGATCAGGCGATGCCGCTGCTGCAGATTGCAGAGAAAATCGGAACAGCGCGGGAAATCTGCGTACGGATGGGAGAAAAGGTTGGCACGGCAGCAAAGTGACGGGAGGTTCCTGAGGCGTTTCGCAGGCCTTTCGGAAAGCGTAACGGAAAATAAAAGAAATAGCGGAATATGAGTCGCAAATGTTACAAAAGTGATAAAAGATATTGCAAAACGAATGCTCATAGAGTATAATAACAACGATATGCGGGTATTTTTGCGCGAAAATTGCTGATTATACCGGAAAAAACAGGCGAAATCCGGGAGAAAAATGTCGGAAAACGCAGGGACATCAGCTTCTGAATGAATCTGGTTGAAATAGAAAACGAAATTTGTTACAATGTTTCTATCAATACGTCCGTGTGACGTAAAAAATGGGAGAGTGGACATGAAAGTTGTAATATTAGCGGGCGGGTTTGGCACGAGAATCAGTGAAGAGAGTCATCTGAGACCGAAGCCAATGGTTGAGATCGGAGAAAAGCCGATCCTGTGGCATATTATGAAAGAATATGCTGCCTATGGAATGGATGAGTTTGTGATCTGCTGCGGATATAAACAGTACGTGATCAAGGAGTGGTTTGCAGATTACTACCTGCACAACAGCGATGTGACATTTGATTTCACACAGGGCAATAAGATGACTGTTCACAACAATGTTTCAGAACCATGGAAAGTGACACTGGTTGATACGGGACTGAACACGATGACCGGCGGACGCCTCAAACGAATCAAAGACTACATTGGAAACGAAACATTTATGATGACCTACGGAGACGGTGTTTCCAATGTCAATATTAAGGAGCTGCTGGAGTTCCATCGCAGCCATGGCAAGTATGCTACCCTGACGGCGGTACATGTCGGACAGCGTTTTGGTGTGCTTGATATTGACCGTGACAATGGAGAGATCAAGGCATTCCGTGAGAAGGCGATTGCGGATGGAAGCCGGATCAATGCCGGATATATGGTACTGGAGCCGGAGGTATTTGATTATATCGAGGGTGATGATACGGTATTTGAGCATGAACCTCTTCGGGGACTCGCAGCGGACAATCAGCTGGTAGCGTATAAGCACGACGGATTCTGGCAGTGCATGGATACGCAGCGTGAAAAAGAAAAACTGGAGCAGCTCTGGGCATCTGGAAATGCTCCGTGGAAGGTGTGGAATAATTAGTGAACAATCTGGAGTTTTATAAAGGAAGAAAAGTACTGGTGACAGGGCATACCGGATTTAAAGGTACCTGGATGTGCATTGCACTTTTAAAAGCAGGTGCAGAGGTAGTCGGCTATTCACTGGAAGCACCGACAGATCCGAGCGCTTTTTCTATCTGTGGCATGCAGGATCATATGCATTCCGTGATCGGTGATATCCGTGACCTTGCAAAGCTGAAAAAGGTATTCGAAGAAGAGCAGCCGGAGATCGTTTTCCATCTTGCGGCTCAGCCAATCGTGCGTGAATCCTACAAGGATCCGGTTTATACGTATGAGACAAATGTGATGGGCACGGTCAATATCTGTGAATGTGTCCGTCTGAATCCGTGTGTGAAATCATTCCTGAATGTTACGACGGATAAGGTCTATCTGAACAATGAGTGGGAATGGGGATACCGTGAGAACGATCCGCTTGACGGATATGATCCATATTCCAACAGCAAATCCTGCTCAGAGCTGGTAACGCACAGCTATATCAATTCCTTTTTCCGGGAAGGCGGCGTGGCAGTCTCTACCGCACGTGCCGGCAACGTCATCGGCGGAGGTGATTTTGCGAGTGACCGTATTATTCCGGACTGCATCCGGGCGTCACTGGAAAAGCAGCCGATTATTGTCCGCAACCCACATTCGACCAGACCGTACCAGCATGTCCTGGAGCCGGTTATGGCATATCTGATGATCGCACAGAAACAGTATGAGGATCCGGCTTTCGCGAGCTTTTATAATGTAGGCCCGGAAGACCAGGATTGCGTCAATACCGGAATGCTTGCTACGATCTTCTGCGAAAAATGGGGAGAAGGACAGCACTGGGAGAACCGTTTTGTGGGCGGACCGCATGAGGCGAACTTCCTCAAGCTGGATTGTTCAAAGATCCGCTCTGTATTTGGCTGGAAGCCCCGCTGGCATGTAGCTGAGGCAATTGAAAAAACCGTCGAGTGGTTTAAACTCTGGAATACAGGGAATGATATGACAGAAGTAATGAGTCGTCAGATTGATGAATATTTAAATGACGAGAAATAAAGGAGAGAATACACATGTTTGACAATAAGACAGAACAGGAAGCAAGACAGGAGATCCTGGATCTTGTGAAAGAGTATTGTGACACGTATCACAACAAAAAAGGCAATTTCAAAGAAGGAGACAGAATTCCGTATGCTTCACGTGTATACGATCACGATGAGATGGTAAATCTTGTTGACAGTTCTCTTGAGTTCTGGCTTACATCCGGACGTTATACGGATGAGTTTGAGAAGAAGCTTGCAAAATACCTGGGTGTTCGTTACTGTTCTTTAGTAAACTCTGGTTCCTCTGCAAATCTGAATGCATTTATGGCGCTGACCTCTCCGCTTCTTGGAGACAGACGAATCAGGCGAGGCGATGAGATCATCACAGTTGCAGCAGGATTTCCGACTACGGTGACACCGGCAATCCAGTACGGAGCTGTTCCGGTATTTGTAGATGTGACGATTCCGCAGTACAATATTGATGTTACAATGCTGGAAGCAGCACTTTCTGAGAAGACGAAGGCTGTTATGATCGCACATACTCTGGGAAATCCGTTTGATCTTGGCGCAGTAAAAGCATTTTGTGAAAAGCATAATCTGTGGCTGATTGAGGATAACTGTGACGCACTCGGAAGCAAATATACCATTAACGGCGAGGAGAAATTTACCGGCACCATCGGTGATATCGGAACTTCCAGCTTTTATCCGCCGCACCATATGACAATGGGAGAGGGCGGAGCTGTTTACACGAATAATGCGCTGCTCAACCGCTGCATCCGTTCTTTCCGCGACTGGGGACGTGACTGCATCTGCCCGTCCGGTCATGACAACCTCTGCGGCCATCGTTTTGACAAGCAGTATGGTGAACTTCCGCTTGGATATGATCATAAATATGTATATTCTCATTTTGGATACAACCTCAAAGCGACTGATATGCAGGCGGCGATCGGCTGTGCACAGCTTGAAAAATTCCCGTCTTTCGTTGAGAGAAGAAGACACAATTTTGCACGTCTGAAAGCAGCGCTTGCAGAAGTATCAGACAAGCTGATCCTTCCGGAGGCATGTGAAAATTCCAACCCGAGCTGGTTTGGTTTCCTGATCACCTGCAAGGAAGGCGTAGACAGAAATAAAGTTGTTCAGCACGTGGAGAAGAGCGGCGTTCAGACAAGAATGCTTTTTGCCGGAAATCTGACCAAGCATCCGTGCTTTGACGAGATGAGAAGCACAGGAGAAGGATATCGGATCGTTGGTACGCTGGAGAATACAGACCGGATCATGAATGATACGTTCTGGGTAGGCGTATATCCGGGTATGACAGATGAGATGATCGATTATATGGCTAAGGTTATTATTGAAGCAGTGAAATAAGTTTCATACCGGAAAGTCTGATGAACATAAGAGAATCCTTAAGTACTAAGGATTCTCTTATGTAATTGGGAAAAGCAGAAAGAGGAGAAACGGAATGAAGACAATCAGTATTCTTATTCCAACGTACAATGAAGAACAGAATATTGCACCGTTTGTATATCGGGCAAAAGAACTGTTTCAGAATGAACTGAAAAACTATAATTATGAGATTGTGATCATCGACAACTGTTCCACGGACAGTACGCCGGGCATTATCGAGGGGCTCTGCCGTGAGGATAAAAAAGTAAAAGCTATTTTCAATGTGAAAAATTTCGGTTCCCTGCGTTCCGGGTTTTACGGACTGATTCATACGAGCGGCGACTGCGTGGTAAAGATTGCGGCCGATTTTCAGGAGCCGATCGAGACGATTCCGAAGATGGTAAAAGAGTGGGAGAACGGTTATCCGATCGTTGTCGGAGTAAAACATAAGAGCAAAGAAAATAAACTGAAATTCATGATACGCTCTGCTTATTATCATGTGATTAAAAAGTATTCCAGCGTGGAGCAGATCGATCAGTTTACCGGGTTCGGCCTTTATGACAAGAGCTTTATCGATGTCTGCAGAGACCTCGATGACCCGTATCCGTATTTCCGCGGTATTGTGGCAGAGCTTGGCGGAAAGAGAAAAGAAGTGGAATATGTACAGGAGAAGCGCAGGACCGGAAAGTCCAAATACAATTGGGGTGCGCTCTATGATTACGGAATGCTTGGCATCACGACGTATACGAAATCATTTCTGCGTCTTGCGACGATTCTCGGTTTTGTAATCGCGGCGCTCAGTGCGCTGATCGGAATTGTCTGCCTGATTTTGAAGCTGGTATTCTGGAACCGCTACATTGCAGGCATGGCACCGCTGACAATCGGTGTATTTCTGCTGAATGCAGTGGAGTTGTTTTTCATTGGTTTATTGGGAGAATATGTGATCAATATCAATACGAGAGTGCTTCACCGCCCGCTTGTAGTAGAAGAAAAGCGCCTCAACTTTGAAGAAGACGAGGCAAAGGTTCAGAAGGAAAACGGGCAGGACGCGTAAAGGAAATAAAATCTTACGAGAAAAAGACCACAAAATACAGAAAAACCACAAAGAGTAAATCAGATGAAAAAAAGAAAGGATTCAGGTGGAATGGGAAAAATACAGGTAATGGACTGTACCTTGCGTGACGGTGGATATTTGAATGACTGGAAGTTTGGCAAAGAAACGATATACGGCGTTACGCGCGAAGTGCCGAAAACAGGAGTAGACATTTTTGAACTCTGCTTTATGAGAGATCAGCCATTTTCTGAAGATCGGTGCGTATTTTCCAGCGTGGAGAGTATGGCGGGAATCTTAAATAAAGTTCCGGGGGTAAAATATGCCGCTATGATAGAGACAGGATGTCTGCTTCCAATCGAGATGCTTTCGGAGCGCAGACCGGACTCAATCGATTTGATTCGCTTTATCATGTGGAAAAATAAAATGGATCTGGCTTATGATTACTGCAGACAGGTAAAAGAAAAAGGGTATGACTTCTGTGTACAGCCAACCAGAACGGATCAGTATTCCCTGGAAGAATTCCGGGATCTGATCTTGCGGTTCAACGAACTGAAGCCGTATGGACTTTACATTGTAGACACGTTTGGTCTGTTTACGAAAAAACGTTTTCTGGAATACGTGGAGGTGGCAGATCGCTATCTGAATCCGGACATTGCACTTGGTTATCATGCACATAACAATCTGCAGCAGGCAGTCGGAAACGCACAGGCATTCATCGAGCTTGGGCTCGAGAGGGATATCATCGTAGATGCGAGCGTGATGGGAATCGGAAGAGGTGCAGGAAATCTTCCGCTCGAGATCATCGGGCGCTATTTGAATGAAAATGGCATCGGGGAGTTTGACATCGACCAGATCCTTGAAATTTCAGATACCTATATCAGAAAGGTTTATGCGGAACATCCGTGGGGCTATTCGATTCCGTATTATCTGACTGCGACGATGGGATGTAATCCAAATTATGCGGACAGCTCTCTGTCACAGGGACTTTCGGTTGGACAGATGCGCGAGTTTTTCAACTGGATGCCGGAGATGGAACGGATTCGCTTCAATCCTGAGAATGTACTGAAATTTCTGGGAAAGAAATAAGACAAACCAAAGAAAAATAAGAGAATAAAAATATGAAGTTTCTGACAAAAAAGAGTAATGCTTACATCTGGAATATGGCAGGTGGTATGCTGTATGCGTTTCAGTCTGTCATTTTGCTGATGGTGATCACAAGAACGGTTGATCTGTATTCGGCCGGAATTTTTACGATCGCGTATGCATCTGCGAATCTCTTCCTGACGATCGGCAAGTATGGAATGCGGAATTATCAGGTGACAGATGTCGTGCCGAAGTTTGATTTTCGGGAATACCGGAATTCGCGAATTGCTACCATTGCATTTATGATCGCAGTCTCAGCGGTTTATGTGGTTTACAAATATGCGGTGGACGGATATTCGACGGAGAAGACAGTCATTGTATTTGTGATGTGTCTTCTGAAAAGTGTAGATGCGGCAGAAGATGTTTATCATGGCATGTATCAGCAGCAGGGAAGACTGGACATTGCTGCAAAGCTGCAGACGATCCGTATGGTTGGCACAATTTTGAGTTTTGCTGCGGGCTTGATTGTTTTCCGAAATCTCCTGACGGCGTTGATTCTTGCGACAGTAGTCAGTGCAGTGCTGGTTTTCGGGCTGATTGCGGTTACATTGCCGGAGTTTCAGGATAAGACGGCCTCATCCATAACAGGAGCGGAAGCACGCAAAAAAACAGTGGGGCTGCTGAAAATCTGTTTCCCTCTTTTTGCGGGCACCTTTCTTTCCTTTTATATCGGCAATGCACCGAAGTATGCGATTGACAAGCTTCTCTCCGAAGAGGTTCAGGCGTGCTACGGCTTTATTTCGATGCCGGTTTTCGTGATTAATCTTCTGAATGGTTTTATCTATCAGCCAATCCTGAATAAGCTTGCGGTTGACTGGAGTATGGGGAAAAAGGCAGATTTTATTAAAAAGGTAGTGCGGCAGTTTGCCTGTGTAGTAGGGATCACGGTTGCTGCAGTGGCCGGTGGATACCTGCTTGGCATCCCGGTATTATCCATTTTGTACAATACAGACCTGAAGGGTTACCGGATGGATCTGATTATTCTTCTTCTGGGCGGTGGTATGCTTGCACTGTCTGGTTTCCTTGTGATCGTCCTGACGATCATGAGAAAACAGAGAAATACCATCTTCGGATATGCGCTGATCGCAGTGCTTGCGTATCTGTTTTCGGAAGTATTTGTCCGCAGATATGAAGTGCGGGGCGCTTCCATGCTGTACCTGGTTCTGATGTCAGGACTGACGCTGATCTTTCTGCTTATGTTGATCCTGGAATTAGTTAAAATGAGGAAAGCGAAATGAAAGTAGACGGAAAAATCATAAAAAAATGTTATTATATTGCAATGATCGCAGCGCTTGCGGTCTTTGCAGTATCGATTCCACTGACACATGGGAATTCCATGAAAGTCTATTTGTGGAAGGCGGGCAGTTCTTTTTATGATTTTTTTTATTGCATAAAAAGTGCGATCTACTGGAACCGGACGGAAATTTATCAGACGAGAAATATTTATCCGCCGCTGGCAAATGTCTTCTATATGATGATTACAGCCTGTATGTCCGGGGGAACCCTGCAGAAAATGCTAAGTACGGGTGTCAATGACCTGAAGATGCTGCAGGAATGTGCGTTTTATTTTGTATTGTACATGAACGTACTGCTTTTGTTTTTCAGCGTGGTATGTGCATCGCTGAAAAAGGGAACAAAGGCGGAAAAGATAGTTTTTACCATCTCGATGCTTTTTACGGTTCCATTTCTCTATCAGTACGAACGTGGAAATATTATTTTTCTGGCATTATGTTTTACGATGCTTTTTTTCCTGTGGAAAGATTCGGAAAACAGGATTCTGCGGGAACTGTCCTTTTTTTCTCTGGCAGGTGCAGCCGGGCTGAAAATTTATCCGGCAGTATTTGGGCTTCTGCTTGTGCGGGAAAAACGATATAAAGAAGCAGTCCGGCTGATGATTTATGGCCTGATTTCCTTTTTCCTTCCGTTTTTGTGCTTTGGAAGTTTTCTTGGAAACATAAAAAAGATGATCTCCAATATGAAAACAGTCACAGCTGAATTTGCTTCTGTGCGTGTCGGTTGTCAGCTGAATTATTCGGCTACCCTGAAAAATCTGCTTGGATGGATGGGAAATTACAGCGTGGCGGTGATTACAATCGTTCTGATTCTGGCATTTGCTTTGGGAATCCTTGCGGCACTTGGACTGAAGGAGAAGTGGAAGCTGGTGCTTCTTCTGACCACCCTGATGATGGGAATCCCATCTTTCAGTTATACGTATGTCGGAATTTTCATGGTGCTTCCGGTCATCGCGTTTCTGGACGGATCGGAGACACATAAAAAACGGGATCTGGTGTATCTTGTCGGGATGCTTCTGGTGCTTTTGCCGCTTCCGTTTTGCTGGATGGAAGGGGCAGGCGATCCTGCATACACGTATCTGAATGTCTCGACGCCGGTGCTGGTGGAGGGGTGTTCCATTCTCGTGATGACGGTATTTTTGATCCTGGGAGGGCTGGGAGAACTGTGGCATACTACAAAACACCGCATACTGCTTTTGGTGCTGGCTGTAGTTCTGTTTGTTGCTTCTAGCTCAGCTGGTATTTACCGCAGTCGGCAGCCATATGATTTTACGAATTATCTGAAAAAGACGCTGGGAGAAGCGACAGAGATAAAAGATGGTGACTGCCTTGCACAGGAATTCCAGGCGAAGGGAACGAGGATCGATCGGATTGTTCTGAAACTGAATCCGGCAAAGGAAGGCGTATTAACCTGCCGGATTTCCGAGAAAGAGACAGGAAAGACCGTCTGGGAGAGCAGCCTGCAAAGTGCTGATCTGAAAAACGGTTACAATGAGATTGTTTTTGATGCTACTAAGCAGCTGGAAAAAGACAGCTGGTATGAAGTTGTTCTGGAACCCCAAAAAACGGGGGAGGGCGTTTATAAAATTTATCATACAGCGGAACATCTGAAGTCTGGCGGAGCATATGCGACGTTGAATGAGACAGATACCGGATGGTATCTTGGTGTACAGATTTATCAGTATGGCGGCACATGACTGCGACGGAATGGAAGAACCTTTTCTGAAGAAAGAAAAAGACAAACAGAAAATAACAGGACAGCCAAAAACAGGGGAGCTGCTTTGATGAGAAATAATACGCTCTAAAGGGAAGAAAATACAGAGATAAGAAAGGAAACGTCAGCGATGATTGCAACATTTGAGATTTTTGAAGAAACAGGAAAACAGGAAATGGAAAAAAAAACGGGAGAAAAACTGATGCATGTGGAGTTCCCATGTGAAGTGGAATGTCCGGCAGAGGTGCTGATCTGCAGAGACCGCGAGATTACAGAGCAGACACTGGAAAAATTCCCAAATCTGAAGCTGATTTATATTCTCAGTGTTGGCTGTGACCGGATTCCATTCAGGCTTCTGGAGGAGAAAGGAATCCGCGTGGTGCATACGCCTGGCGAGATCTGCGCGAGGGAAATTGCGGAATATGTATTTGCGGGGATTCTCTATTTCAACAAAAATCTGTATGAATGCGCGGAAAACAAGAAAAATACCGTATGGGGAAGAGGACTTACCAATACAAGCCTGAGCGAGCTGCAGATTACGGTGCTTGGCACAGGAATGCTTGGCCGTGAGGTCGCAAAAATTGCAAGTTTTCATAAAATGAAAGTGGTTGGACTTTCAAAATCAGGAAAGGAAGCGACGCTTTTCGATGAGGTGAGAACGCTGGGAAATGCAGGAGATGTTCTTGGAGAAAGTGATTTCGTGGTAAGCACACTGCCGCTGACAAAGAGTACCACCCATATTTATAATGAAGCATTTTTTGGAAAAATGAAAGAAAACGGTGTGTTTATCAACGTCGGAAGAGGAAAAAGCGTGGATGAAACGGCGTTGGCGAAAGCACTTGCAGAAAAGAAAATTCGTGGAGCAGTGCTTGATGTGTTTGAAAAAGAACCGCTTCCGGAGGAGAGTGAGCTGTGGAAGCTGGATAATCTGATGATTACGCCGCACATTTCCGGCCGCATTCCAAACTTTATTGACCGGTCACTGAAGTTTTTCCCGGAAATTTATGCTGCTTACCAGAATGGGGAAGCGATCCGCACGGAAATTGATCTTGGAAGACAGTACTAGGAAGGAGCTGGGGTATGTTTTCTGATTTAAAGAAAAAAGGAACTCAGATGTATCGAAAGTTTGATTCCGAAATCGATCGAAAGTATCCGAAACTGGTCTATCTGGCAGTTTATTCGTTCGTCTGCATGGTAACGTTTTTTCTGTGTTTTTTCTGGTTTTATAAGCTTCACCGTTCTTTTATGTGGAATGTGGATGGATTGTATACCCATTACAACTTCCTCGCCTATATGGGAGAATATTTAAGAACGTGTATCCGAAACTTCCTGCATGGAAATTTTTCGATTCCGGCGTGGGATTTCAGCCTTGGATACGGTGTGGATATTATTACAACGCTGTATGCAAGATTCGGTGATCCGCTGAATTATCTCGCTGTATTTTTCAGCCGGGAAAATACGGAATTGCTGCATGATTTTCTGGCAGTTCTCCGTATTTACCTTGCGGGACTGAGCTTCAGCGCCTACTGCTTTTACCATAAAAGAGACCGTTACAGCACGCTGATCGGTTCGCTGATCTACTGTTTCTGCGGTGTGGTATTCTGGGCAGGTGTAAGGCATCTGTATTTCATGACACCAATGATGTATTTCCCGCTTCTGGTACTCGGTGCGGAGAAGATCCTGAACAAAGAGAAACCGTATCTTTTCACGATCATGGTTTTCCTGTCGGCGATCTCAAATTTCTATTTCTTCTATATGATGACGATCCTGGTATTTATATTTACCGTGATCACCTATTTCCTGAACTATAAAAACATAACGGCAAAAGCGTTTTTCCAGCTTCTTGGAAAGTTTATCCTGTATTATGTGATCGGAGTTGCACTGTCCCTGTTTTTGTTCCTGCCGGTTGTGATCACCTATATGAGCAACGCGCGTCTGGGCAGTTCCTATGAGGGCTCGCTGCTGTTTCGCAGTGCTTCGTATTATATTGAATTCATCGTGCGGTGGTTTTCACAGGGCTCCGAGTATGGGGAAGCGATGGGATACTGTGTATTGGCGCTTATCTGTGTCGTTGGCCTGTTTCTGATCCGTAAAAAGTATCTGGATCTGAAAGTGAAATTTATTGTGCTGACGGTCTTTCTGCTGATTCCGTTTTTCGGCTATGCATTTAACGGATTTGGTTATGTGACGAATCGCTGGGTATTTGGATACAGCTTTCTTGTTGCATATATTGCAGCAGTTGTGACACCGCATCTGCAGAGTATTTTTTCGGAGAAGAAAAACCAGAGGATCTTGTGTGTGCTTTGTCTTGGTATTTTGGGATGGTGCATGCTTTTCTCCCTTCTTCAGAACAAGATCTTTTTAAGTGCCGTTGCACTGCTGATTGGTACGGCGTTTGTGATCTGCGTGATGCTGAAGAAAAATGCAAAGGTTTATAATGGAATTTTGATTCTGGCGATATGCATCGTGACTTTGTGGGCAAACGGAAGCGGAAGATTTTCGCCATTTAAGGGAGATTATATCTCAGAATATATCACGTACGGTACGGCGGAACTGAATCTTACGGATACTCCGGCAGCTGTTCTGCCGGACAATGAGACTGATTTTTACCGTGTTGATGAAAATGATGGAAGATACAATACGACAGTAGCGCAGGGGTACAACGGACTTTCTTTTTATACGAGTCTACTGAATCATCGTGTGGATGAGTTCCATCAGCTGCTCGGTGTTAACAATCTTCCGACGGCGACGGTTTATAATTATAAGGGAGTCAACAAGCGGGCATTTCTGGAGGCATCCCTGAGTACAAAATATTATGTTACGACGCCGGGAGATACGCAGATTCCATACGGATTTGAAAAAGTAGAACAGGTTGGCTCGGATGGAAGGTATGCGCTTTACCAGAATAAAAACTTTCTTCCGCTTGGCTATACGTACGACAGTTACATGACTTCTGAAGAGTTTGAGCAGCTTCCGCTGGCCAAACGTCAGGAGGCATTGCTGGAAACGGCTGTGATTGATGGTGAGACAGATGTGGTGGAAAAATCAGATCTGACGTATACAAGTACGACGCCGGAATATACGATTACGTATGGGGATGGTGTGGAACAGCAGGGCAACAGTTTTGTTGTAACAAAGTCAAATGCGAAGATTACATTTTCTTTTGACGGAGCAGCAGACAGTGAGACGTATTTGCAGATTTCCGGTCTGGATATCACCACGTATACACCAAAAGAAAATTATGAACGCACGAATGAACCGGGTGTTGACGTAGTCAAAGACGAAAAAGTAAAATATCAGAATCAATCGACGGCGGGAATCCTGACATTGAAATGTGGTGATTTTACAAATAAATATAAGTACCGTACATCTGGTGACCGTTATTACAGCGGGGTTCGGGATTATTTTGTAAATATGGGGTATTCAGAAGAAGGAAAGACAGGATGCAGCCTGACATTCTCGACTCCGGGAGTATACTCTTTTGATGAAGTAAAAATTGTATGCCAGCCGATGGCAGTACTGTCGGATTATACGAACCAGCGAAGAGAAGACGTGCTGGAAAATACGACTGTGACCGGCCGAACGGTAGAGGGTACGATCGATCTGGAGAAAAATAAGATTCTGTATCTGTCTGTACAGGACAATGGTGGCTGGACCCTTTATGTGGATGGTGAGAAAGCAGAATATTATACAGGAAATATTATGGGAATTTCAATTCCGCTTGAGGCGGGCCATCATACCATAAAGCTGGTTTATCACACACCTGGAATGAAACCTGGTACCATAATTTCTGTTCTCACCGCACTGCTTTGCCTTGGTTACATGGGATACCGGCATTACAGGAAGTGCAGACAAGAAAGGAGCTGTTAAAATGCAGAAAGTAGATAAACCAAAGAAATCATTGATGGTATATTACCTGATTGTGCTTGCGGTTCTGGTCATTATGAACCTGTTTCTCTTTCCGGCTCTTGTAAAAGAAAAAGTACAGGAAGTCGATTATGGCACGTTTCTGACGATGCTGGAAGAGAAAAAAGTGGCTACTGTACAGCTGGATGGTGATGAAATCTATTTTACCGGAAAGGATGAGCAGCTCTACAGTACGAATACCTTTCAGGATCTGAATCTGGTTGACCGGCTGCAGGCGGCGGGCTGTTCGTTTGGCCAAGTAAAGCAGGAGGAGTTGAATCCGATTGTAAGTTTCCTGCTGTCATTCGTCGTGCCAATCATCATTTTTATCGGAATCGGGCAGCTGCTGTCACGTTCGATGATGAAAAAAATGGGCGGTGCTGGACTTGGAAACGCGATGTCGTTTGGCAAAAGCAATGCGAAGGTATACGTGGCAAGCGAGACTGGCATCAAATTTAAGGATGTAGCCGGGGAAGATGAAGCGAAAGAGGCTCTGCAGGAGATTGTAGATTTCCTGCATTCTCCGCAGAAATATCAGGAGATCGGAGCAAAAATGCCGAAGGGTGCACTGCTTGTCGGCCCTCCTGGAACCGGTAAGACTCTTCTTGCGAAGGCGGTAGCCGGAGAGGCTGAGGTACCGTTTTTCTCGATTTCAGGATCAGAATTCGTGGAAATGTTTGTCGGCATGGGTGCGGCCAAGGTGCGTGATCTGTTTAAACAGGCAAATGAAAAGGCGCCATGTATTGTCTTTATCGATGAGATCGATACGATCGGTAAGAAACGTGATGCACAGGGCATGAGCGGAAATGATGAGCGTGAGCAGACATTAAATCAGCTGCTCACGGAGATGGATGGTTTTGACGGCTCTAAAGGTGTGGTGATCCTCGCGGCGACGAACCGTCCGGAGTCCCTGGATCCGGCACTGCTTCGTCCGGGCCGTTTTGACCGGCGGATCCCGGTGGAACTTCCGGATCTGCAGGGGCGTGAGGCAATCCTGAAAGTACACGCGAAAAATATCAGGCTGAGCGACGGTGTGGATTTTGGCGCGATCGCGCGTGCAGCGTCCGGGGCATCGGGCGCAGAGCTTGCAAACATGGTAAATGAGGCGGCACTTCGTGCAGTGCGAAACGAAAGAAAATACGTGACACAGTCGGATCTTGAGGAGAGCATCGAGGTTGTCATTGCCGGTTATCAGAAGAAAAACAAAGTGCTTTCAGATAAAGAGCGGCTGATCGTTTCCTATCATGAGATTGGTCATGCGCTGGTAGCGGCGCTGCAGACGCACTCCGCACCGGTGACGAAGATTACGATCATTCCGAGAACCTCAGGAGCACTCGGCTATACGATGCAGGTCGATGAGCAGGAGCGCAACCTTTTAAGCAAGGAGGATCTGGAAAATAAGATCGCGACACTGACGGGTGGCCGTGTCGCGGAGGATCTCATTTTCCATTCGATTACGACAGGCGCATCGAATGATATCGAGCAGGCGACAAAGCTGGCACGTGCGATGATCACAAGATACGGTATGGCTGATGAGTTTGGCATGGTGGCGCTTGAGACTGTAACGAACCAGTATATGGGTGGTGACGCAGCACTGGCCTGTGCCGGTGATACGGCGGCGAAGATTGATGATATGGTTGTGGCACTTGTGAAAAGGGAATATGAAAAAGCAGAGCATCTGCTTTCTGATCATATGCCGAAGCTTCATGAGCTTGCAAAATACCTGTATGAGAAAGAGACGATCACCGGTGACGAGTTTATGAAAATTTTGAATGAGAAGCCACTAAATTGTGTGAGCGATTACTAAAAATATTTTCTATTGACTAATAAATTACTGCAGGACTACAATAGGACTATCGAAGAAAAGGAACAGAAAAGAACCGGAATAGTGTGGAGAAAACCGGAAACAAATCAGACGATAGAAAGAGGTGTGGTTTTATGCAGAGTCTGGCAGCGGTCCCGGCAGGAGCGGCGTGTACAGTAAAATGGATGTTCGGAATCGCAGAGATTCTTGGGTATCTCAGAAAAAATGAGATTAAGGAAGGCGAAGAAATCCGAATCATTCAGAATTATGGCGGTAACGTGATCGTATCTGCACAGGGACGGCAGTTTGCAGTGAGCAAAGATGTCGCAGAACGAATTAAAGTATGAATTAGAACGGTCATTCATAATCTGCTTTGATTTGCTTAAACCAGGAAAAGAAAATGCTCCGGTGAGAACCGGAGTATTTTCTTTTCAACTAGGAAATTGATACGCAGTGCTTTAAGATGTGGTATAAAAATAATAGAACAAAACAGATCAGAAAGTAATGTAACAGGAGAAATTATGTGGGAGAGGAAAAACGGATATAAAGCAGAACAAAAAAAAGAAGAAAAAACAGGACAGAGTACAAAGGATAGAATCAAATCGGAAGCAGAAAATGAACTGCACGTAGTTCACAAAATATCCGCATGTAACAGATTGGGGAAAATGCGGCTGTCAGGAACAGGGGTGTTTCGGCAACTGGCCGGAAGCTTTCTGCTGCTTTTGATGTTTTTGCTGCCTGGCTTTGGTGTGACGGCGGCAGAAATGAAGGTTCACTTCCTCAATGTAGGGCAGGGGCTTTCAATTCTGGTACAGACAGACGGGAAAAATCTGCTGTATGATGGAGGAGGGCGGAATGCGGCAAGCTTTGTTGTATCGTATCTGGAGGATCAGGGTGTGGAAAACCTTGATTATCTGATCAACAGCCATTACGACGAGGATCATCTTTCCGGGCTGGTTGGCTGCCTGAATCACTTTTCGGTGGGGACGGTGATCGGAAGTGATTACGTCCATGAGAGTAAGCTGTACAGTTCCTTTATGGATGCGGTGTCAGCAAAAGGACTGGAAGTACAGTATCCGGCTGTCGGGACGATGTATGTCCTTGGCGATGCAGAGTTTGAAGTGCTTGCGCCGCAGACGGTGAGCAGCACAGATGGCAACAACAATTCTGTTGTGATCCGCCTGATAAACGACGAGGACAGTTTCTTGTTTACCGGAGATGCGGAGTATGCCAGTGAAAAAGAAATGTGCGCATCCGGAATGGATCTGAACTGCGATGTGCTTGTCCTTGGACATCACGGTTCGGCAACTTCCACGTCATGGGATTTTCTGGCGCAGACCGTACCGACCTGGGCAGTAATCAGCTGCGGAGCGAATAATTCTTACGGCCATCCAAATGCAGAGACAATGGAAAAGATGGAATCTATGGATATCGAAATCTTCCGCACTGATCTGCAGGGAACGATTGTGGCAGACAGCAGCGGAGCAGGGATCACATGGAACACACAGCCGTGTCAGGATTACTCATCGGGTGACGGTGAGTACCGCAGTTATGATGAAGAAGAGCAGAAATATAGCGCACAGTCCGGAGATGAGAATGCACAGTCAGGGAATCAGGCGGCAGAGCCTTCTGCATTTGGCGATCTGGTCTGGCTTTCCGAGAACGGCACAAAATACCACAGCAAAAATGACTGTGGAAAAATGAATCCGGATAAGGCATGGCAGGTATCCAGAGCGGATGCGGTCGCGATGGGGTATGAGGCGTGCAAGAAGTGTTTCTGATTAAACCATTCCTGACGGTGGGGAATCATCTTGATAATCCTGAAAAAAACTGCTATTTGGCACCGTAGTAAGTAAAAAATGAATCATTCAGGAAAAAAGCCTCTCTGGTTGCGAACCAGAAAGGCTTTTTAAAAGTGCAAAAACTCGGGGCAACAGGATTTGAACCTGCGACCTCTCGGCCCCCAGCCGAGCGCGCTACCAAGCTACGCCATACCCCGAAACACATTTATTTTACTAGAGAATGATTCGTTTGTAAAGAGAAAAATGAAGAGTGCAGATTCTGTGTTTTGTGGAAGAATCTGCACTTTCTTATACGTGAAAATGACTCCTTCTGCTCTCTCAGATTAAAGATTCCGCGGAAACAGCTTTTCCGGATAAACACCGCGGCTTACGAGATCTTGAAATGCCTCGCGCACACATGGAACATCCTCCTTAAACGTAACACCGAACCAGTGATCCATGGAAGGCAGGACGGCGAGATCGACCCGTTTTTCTTTAAGCAGCTGATCGACGATCGTCGGAAGCAGATACTCTGCCTTTAAGGCGTTGTCGGAGAGGCTGCCAAGGAAATCTTCAAAGCCAGTGGCGAGCTCGTCGATGAAGTCCGGGGTGAAGCCCCAGAAGTTCATGGAAACAAGGCTCTCTACATCAAGCGGCCGGAGTGTGCCGTTTTCATCTGGTACAAAGGCACCGTTTCCTTTTTTGAGAATTCCATGTGTTTCCTCGATGGAGAGCAGCTCTTTTCGTTCGTTTACGTGGCAGATACCACGCGTCACGCCGCCATTCTCTGAGAGTGTATTTTTCAGAATAAATCCGGCCATACAGAAGTGGTATCGGTTATCGTCTGCCTGTTTTGGAGCGAGAAGGTAGTCGTGTACCTTGCGGAATGCGTCCTTGCCATAATAGTCATCAGCATTGATGACTGCAAACGGTTCGTTGACAATTCCGCGGCAGGCAAGGATCGCCTGGCCGGTACCCCACGGTTTGACACGGCCTTCCGGGACGGTGAATCCTGCCGGAAGATCGTTCATTTCCTGGAATGCATATTCGACGGGAATGACTTTAGAGATCCGTTCTCCGATAATCTCCTGAAAATCCTGATACATGTCTTTGCGTGTGACAAAAACAACTTTGTTAAAGCCTGCTTCGATGGCGTCATAGATGGAATAATCCATGATGATTTCACCGCCTGGGCCAAATGAGGTGAGCTGCTTGATTCCGCCGCCAAACCGGCTGCCGATTCCGGCTGCCATGATTACAAGTGTTGTGTTTTCCATAGTTTCTCCCTGTGTGAAAGCATGTTAAAAATCTGCAAAATGTGGAGAATGGACTCCTATGCGTCTATTGCGAATATTCGATTTGACATCGCAATAATGATTTATGAAACATACTTTAGTGATATTGTGTGTCATTCTTCCAGCAGATCTGTTTGCAAAATGCGGATGCATTTGCGCAAAGAAAAACCGGATGCAGAACTGAGATGACAAAAAGATCTGCCAGTCGTCTGGCAGGATGCCAGAAAAAAGAGATGGCACGCAACGTTTGATTTACTTCGTTTCTTTATCATATCCTAATCATATCATATCGCCAGTGAAAATGCCACTATGGTTTCCAGGAAAATACAAGGAAATTGACTTCAAAAATAAATTGATACGACTTTTATTCAGATAAAAAACATTTTTGATCCGATAAGCGCGAAGCAGCTGCTCGCTTATAATATATCAGCTTTGATGTCCGCTTTAGAGGAGCAGGTTCTCTGTGAACATACATTTTGACAACAGCATAAAAGGCTGCACTGAAAACAAAATGAGATACAGACTTGCCAAACGGAAGTGGAAAATTTATACTGTAGTAGATTTATAAAAGAATTCAGATCAGTGACCAAGTCCGGGAGGTTATGACGAATATGAATACAGAAAAGAAAGAGCAATTTGCCAAAGCACATGAAAAAGAAGTGTATGAACTTTTAAAGCAGCTTGCGCGGATTCCGGCTCCGACCGGAAAAGAGGAAAAGAGAGCGGCGTTTTGCCTGGACTGGCTGCACAGGTATGTCACAGACACGGCGTATCAGGATTTGGCAGGAAATGTGATCTGTCCGATTGATGTGACCCGGAATAATCCACTTGTTGTATTTGCAGCGCATCTGGATGTGGTATTTCCAGACGAAGAGGAGCTTCCATTCCGGGAAGAAAATGGACGGATCTATGCGCCGGGGGTCGGAGATGATACCGCAAATGTGTGTGCACTGCTTCTGGCAGCCTGCTATGCAGCCAGGACTCGGGGGGAAAAAACAAAAAAGATGCAGGCACCGGGGCTTCTGTTCGTGTTTGGAGTCGGTGAAGAAGGTCTTGGAAATCTGAAAGGTGCAAGGCAGATCTGCGGGGATTTTGGAGCACGGATCCTGGCATATTATGCACTGGATCTTACGATGGAGACGTACACGGCAAAGGCGGTCGGCTCGCTTCGGTACCGGATTACCGTGACGGCAAAGGGAGGGCATTCTTTTTCAGATTTTGGAAACACAAGTGCAAATGCGGTTTTGGCAAAACTGATCTGCATGCTGTATGGTCAGCAGGTGCCTGGCGGCGGGCATACGACCTACAATGTCGGCGTGATCTCGGGCGGCACCTCGGTCAATACGATCGCACAGAAGGCGGAGCTGCTTTATGAAATCCGTTCTGACTGCCGGGAGGATTTAAAAAAGATGGAGTACAGCTTTCGAAGATGTCTGGAACGGCTGGAGGGGGAACTGCCGGATGACTGTCAGATTGCGGCAGAGCAGATCGGTGAGCGGCCATGTGAAGCGGAGGTGGATGCGCAGAAGCGTGGTGAGCTGTTTGCAATTGTAGAAAAAGCGGTTGTGGATGCCGGGACGGAAAAGCCGAGTCCGGTGCCCTGCTCGACAGACTGTAATATTCCGCTTTCCCTTGGGATACCTGCAGTCTGTGTTGGCACCTGTCGTGGTACGGGTGCACATACAAGAGAGGAGTATGTGGAAAAGGATTCGCTGAAAACGGGGCTTCGCATTGCACTGAATTTGGTCGAACGATATTTATAAAATGACTGTCGAAAATTCCAGAAAAAGGATTGACAAACGCACGCTTCGATGGTAAAGTGTTACAAGAAAGCGAAAAGAAAAATGCAATGACGGGGAATAGTAAGCTTGTATTACTTTTTTCAGAGAGATGTCGGCAGGTGTGAGACATCAGAAGTAGGAAGAAGAACTCGCCCCTGAGCGGCTGCCCAAAATCTTGTAAAGCATTTTCCCAAAGCAGGAGAATGAGAAAAGAAGAATCAGAAAGATAGCAGGAGAGTAGATGCAGACGGATTACCCGACCGTTACCCGGGCAGGATATAAGACAGCAGGCTGTTCGTATCCGTAGAGTGTATGAGCGATCATAAAAAAGAGTGGTACCGCGAAAGATTTGTAATCTTCCGTCTCTTGGGATATTATCCCGGGAGGCGGTTTTTTTTATCTTTCTTTTGCTTCCGGTGAAACAAATGCTGCAGGGCAGCAGTTCAGATGTACATGTGGATAGAAAATACAGCAATCCGCATGATCAGAAAGAATCAGAAAAGGAGAAGGAAAAATTATGATGAATCCAAAGAAATATGTGAGACAGTATTTTATGCCACCGGTTTCCTGCATGAAATGGGCAGAAAAAGAGTATGTAGATCATGCACCGATCTGGTGCAGCGTGGATCTGCGCGATGGCAACCAGGCACTGGTTGTTCCGATGTCACTGGAGCAGAAAGTAAAATTTTTCAAACTGCTGGTGGAGATCGGATTTAAGGAGATCGAGGTAGGCTTCCCGGCAGCTTCTGACACGGAGTATCAGTTTCTTCGCACGCTGATCGAGCAGGATCTGATTCCGGATGACGTTACGATTCAGGTGCTGACACAGGCCAGAGAGCATATCATCCGTAAGACATTTGAAGCACTGAAAGGTGCAAAGCATGCGATCGTGCATGTATACAATTCCACCTCTCTGGCACAGAGAGAGCAGGTATTCCGCAAGTCGAAAGAAGAGATCAAGCAGATCGCAGTAGAGGGTGCAGCGCTTCTGAAGAAACTTGCAGATGAAGAGCATGCTTCCTACCAGTTTGAGTACAGCCCGGAGAGCTTTACCGGTACCGAGATCGATTATGCCGCAGAAGTCTGCAACGCAGTGCTGGACGTATGGCAGCCGACACCGGACCGCAAGGCGATCATCAACCTGCCGAGCACGGTGCAGATGTCCATGCCGCACGTTTATGCAAGCCAGATCGAGTATATGAGCGAGCATCTGAAATACCGTGAGAACGTGGTTCTTTCCCTTCATCCTCACAATGACAGAGGCTGCGGAATCTCTGATGCAGAGATGGGTATCCTTGCAGGTGCGGACCGGATCGAGGGCACCTTATTCGGAAACGGTGAGCGGACCGGAAATGTGGACATCGTAACGCTTGCGTTAAATATGTATGCGCAGGGCGTAGATCCGGAACTTGACTTTACGGATATGCCGCATATCACAGAGTGCTATGAGACATACACAGGCATGAAGGTAGATGAGAGAAGCCCGTACGGCGGAGGCCTTGTATTTGCAGCATTCTCCGGTTCTCACCAGGATGCGATCGCAAAGGGTATGAAATACCGCGAGGAGAACAACTGTGAGACATGGACGGTACCGTATCTGCCGATCGACCCAACCGACATCGGACGTTCCTACGATGCAGATGTCATCCGTATCAACAGCCAGTCCGGAAAAGGCGGCGTAGGCTATATTCTGGAGCAGCATTACGGACTGAAGCTGCCGAAGAAGATGCGCGAGGCAATGGGCTACGCGACAAAGAGCGTTTCCGACGTGCAGCATAAAGAGCTGCAGCCGGATGAGATCTTCCAGATCTTCAAAGATAAATTTGAGAATATCACCGAGCCGTACAAGATCGAGGAAGTACACTTCAAACAGCACAATGGAATTATCGCAGAGGTTACAGCGACCTATGATGGTAAGACGAGTGTGATCGTTGCATCCGGAAACGGACGTCTGAATGCGGTAAGCAATGCAATGAAGAAACATTTCCGCCTGGAGTATGACCTTGTTACCTATGAGGAGCATGCGCTGGAGCAGAGTTCTTCCTCCCGTGCGATCGCATACGTTGGTATTCGCGATAAGTCCGGCAATCTGCATTGGGGTGCAGGCATTGATGCCGACATCATCCGGGCTTCAATTGATGCACTGCTGACAGCGATCAACCATATGGCGGACGCAAAATAAAAATGGAGCAGAGATGTGGCGGAAAAACCACAGTTTGTTGTGAAACAGGATTATAAATAGCCGCTTTAAGAAATAGCGGGAAAGCCGCAATGTTAACCAAAATAAAAAACAGGTTGACATTGCGGCTTTTTCCTTTTATACTCTATTTTATGGCTGTCCGGAAGGAAAATGCAGACGAAGTATGTTTTGACTTGAGTCAAGCAGCGAAGCGGATTGCGAATATCCGCTTTGACCCGAGGCAGCAGCGAAGCAGATTGCGAACATCCGCTTTGATCCCGACTCAAAGTAAGAAAGAAGGTATTTATATATGGAAATAAAAGAAATTCTGACATTATTGGAAAACTGGGATGAGACACATGTGCTGACGAAGGAGGAGGCGCTGGCAATCCTGGAGCTGCCGGAAGAGGCAGAAGAAACGCTGATCGCTGCGGCTGGTAAACTCCGCACAAAATACAAGGGAAAAAAGGTGAGCGTTCAGCTTCTGACAAACGTAAGAAGCGGAAACTGCTCGCAGAACTGTGCTTACTGCGCACAGTCGTGTGAATCGCATGCGGCAATCGAAAAATACCGCAGGGTTTCTGATGAAAAGCTTTACGGAGACAATGATCTGGTCGATGACAAGCATCTTGCAAGACACTGTATCGGCCTGAGCGGAATCCGGTTTACGGATGCGGAGATCGAGGATCTGGCCTGTCGGATCCGGAAAATGAAGAAAAACGGAACACAGATCTGCTGTTCGATCGGATTTCTGACTGAAAAGCAGGCACTTATGCTCAAAGAAGCGGGGCTGAACCGGATCAACCATAATCTGAACAGCAGCCGTTCGTTTTATCCGAATATCTGTACGACGCATACGTATGACCAGAGAATTGAGAATATCCGAATGCTGCGCCGCGTCGGATTTGAAATGTGCTGTGGCGGAATCATTGGAATGGGAGAGAGCCATGGAGATGTTGTGGATATGCTGATGGACATCCGTGAGATCCGGCCGGAATCTGTGCCGATCAACTTCCTGCTTCCGATTGAGGGAACACGCCTCGCAGACCGTGATATCTCCGGGCTGACACCGCAGTACTGCATGAAGGTACTTTGCCTTGCAAGGCTGATGGTTCCGCAGTCAGATATCCGCTGCGCAGCCGGACGTGAGGTTTATTTCAAGGGAATTGAGCCGACTTTGTTCCGTGTCGTGGATTCCATCTTTGCATCCGGATATCTGACGGCAGGCGGACAGGGAATCGACGATACGATGAAGATGATCGCAGATGCCGGTTATTGCGGAGAAATCGAGAGTACCGACGAGGAAGAGTAAAGAGAAAGCGAGGCGGGCCGAAATGGTTCGCCTGTTTTATGCGAAAGCATTTTTCAAACATGTTTTAAAAAAGAAAAAGCTCTGGAACAGTTTTGCTCCAAAGCTTTTTTGATGCCGCTGGCCGGACTCGAACCGGCACGGTGTTACCCGCTTGATTTTGAGTCAAGTGCGTCTGCCAATTCCGCCACAGCGGCACAAAATTGACACTGAAGTATCTTAACATATTTTTTCTATGGATGCAAGAAAAAAATAGAGATAAGTGGGAGAAACTTACTCATGATAGTAAGGGTGAAATTGATTACAGATATCCGGTATGCATCATCCAGTCTTATTGTTAAAATATTATCAATGTTAGGTGAGAAAAGCGTTTCCGTGTGCACAAGAGCAAGAGGGGATTATTTGAAGCAGGAGTGCTGCAGCTACTGGGGTCAATCGCTTGCATTTAAGAATTTTTGCAAATAAATCCTTTTTAGGGCAACAATATTTGGCAAATTGAATAAGAGCGCTTGTCAGTGGGGAAAATATGTACAGAAAACAGTGAAAGACCAGTGAAAAATAAGCGAACTGCCAATTGCGGAATGAAAGGAGAATTGTTAAAATATTAACGAATCAAAGAGAGGACGGAAAAGAAAAATCCTGAATCCAGGAACAATAAAACACAGCAGCAGAGCCAGAGTACATTAGAAAATGCGATCAGACTCACTCTGGAGAAGGGAGCTTCACATGCGTATTACATTTTTTGCAGCTAAAAGCTATGATAAAGATTCTTTTAATAAAATCAAAGATCAGTATCCTGAACTGGAGCTGGAATACTGGGAGACTGAACTTTCTCCGAAGACAGCATCTTATGTGCAGGACAGTGAAGCAATCTGCGCGTTTGTAAGTTCTGACGTGAGCGAGAAGACGATCAGGGTGCTGGGCGAGCGTGGAGTAAAACTGATTCTGATGCGCTGCGCCGGGTTCAACAATGTTGATCTGGAAGCGGCAACAAAATATGGCATCACAGTAATGCGTGTGCCGGGCTATTCTCCGGAGGCAGTTGCAGAGCACGCGATGGCACTTGCAATGGCAGTCAATCGTCATCTTCACAAGTCTTACATGCGTGTGCGTGAAAATAATTTCAGCCTCGTCGGACTGACCGGCGTTAACTTTTACGGAAAAACGGCAGGTATCGTCGGCACCGGAAAGATCGGCGCAGCGATGGCAAGGATCTGCCATGGATTTGGCATGAAGGTAATTGGATATGATATGTATCACAATCCAGATCTGGATTTTGTGGAATACGTAGAATTAGATGAGCTGCTTGCAAAGAGCGACCTGATCTCCCTGCACTGCCCGCTGATGGAAAATACTCATCATATGATCAACATCGATACGATCAACAAAATGAAGGACGGTGTGATCCTGGTAAATACTTCAAGAGGCGGACTTGTAAAGACGGATGATCTGATCACGGGGATCCGTGAACGTAAATTCTTCGGTGTAGGACTTGATGTATACGAGGAGGAGACACAGAACGTATATGAGAACCGGGAAGATGATATCCTGATGCATTCAACAACCGCACGCCTTCTGTCCTTCCCGAATGTTATTGTGACTTCCCATCAGGCATTCCTGACACAGGAAGCACTCGGCGCGATCAGCCAGACGACGATGGACAATGCGATGGCTTATCTCAAGGGCGAAAAATCTGGAACAGAACTGAACTGACGGAGAATATGCAGCAGGTGTTTGAAGCAGGTATAGCTAACATGGCAGATGCTGAGAAGGCAGATCAGATATTCGGTTAAAACAACAGCAAAAAAAGATATAAAGCAGGCAGGAATTCCACATAAAAATGAAAGATGGAACTCCTGCCTGAAATTTTTATGAAACAAACGCAGATAAGAAAGTTAGCCGACACTTATTTCTGCTTGAAAGGCGGATCTGCCGGGTATCCTCCGCGCAGCTTCTGCATGCCGCGCTGCAGTGCATCTTTGGAAGTCTTCCAGTCAGCGTCTTTGTTGCGGTAATCGAATTTGTCGATCAGCCAGGAGACATCCTCCTCAAGCCGCTGCAGGTTGCGTTCCATGAGGGCAAAAATTTCCGGATAAAATTCTGCTTTCTGTTTGTCGTTTAGATAGCGGTCGGCATTTTCGCAGAGCAGGCCGAAGTGATGGAGACAGAACCCCTTTCCATTTTTGATCTTTTCGTGAAACTGGCTGTCTTTTGTATACATATAGAAGAAAGTTTCCATATAGCGGTCAAAATTCTGCTGCAGTCCGTTGCAGACGTAGCAGGAGCAGTCCTTTTGCAGCGCCCAGGCAGCGACAGAATTCGATTCGGATGGCTGTTTTTTGATGCGGCTGATCAGGGAAGACTTTCCCGGTGTAAAATGAGCAGTCTGCTGGGAAAATTCTTTCAGAAGCTTCTGGTAATGCGTTTTCAGGATCAGGGAATTGCCGAGCGTATTGCCGAAATCAAACATTTTTTTCATGTGAGTCCGGCAGAAACCAATGTTGTCGGTCTGCTCGCGGATGTCACTCTCCATATAGGAAGAAGAGCTGCCGAGCACAAAATTAATCATGTCCTGTTCCAGTTTCCGTTCGATAAAGCAGAACGGACATTCATCATTTTCGTTGACCGCATCGTTGAGCGGTATCGTGTAAAGTTTTTCTTTCATTGTAGTAGCTCCATTTCGTATGTAAATTTTATGTTGTGTATACGCTTATGTGAACATGTTTTTCTTTTTATTTTGTAACTGTTCAGAGCCAAGCAAAATTTCATAAAACAGGCGTAAAATGCTTGCATTTTTAAGCCTGTTTTTGAAATTTTATTTGGCGGATACGCCACACCGACGAAATGCGTAGCATTTTGGAGGTTGGTTCTGAACAGTTACTTTATTTTATCAGATTTCAGAAAAAAGAGAAAGCGCTATTTGCAAATATACCTTGCCACAAAGCGGATTAAGAAGTATCATAGGAAATATCATAAAAATTTCATGAGGAAATTGCATAAGCGCCCACGTTAGATGGGATGATCTGCGTTTCCTGATGAAAGAAATTTACCAGAATTACCGGAAGAAGGAGGACCGACGCCATGACCTGCAACGAAGCGCGCCGTCTCATTACAGCTTACGTAAAAAAAGAGCTGCCGGATCGGGAACTGGAACAGTTTCTGTATCACGTGGAACACTGCAGTGACTGTATGGATGAACTGGATACGTATTATACGGTATATCAGGCGCTGGATCTGCTGGATTCCGGCGGCTGTCACAATTATGATTTCCGAAATATGCTGAAAAATGAGATCCGGGCGACAAAAAAAGGAATCTTGCGCAGAAGAATTGCCGGGATACTGCTTGGCATTCTGGTAGTTGCAGCAGAACTTCTGCTTGCCGTCAGTGTGTATACCGGATATGAGATTGACCGTGGGGCGCAGCAGAGTACTTTGATCGAGCGGGCAATCCTTCATATGAATTACCGTGGACAGAAAGTTCCGGAGACGGAGGAAGCGTCGGAATCGGAACGGAAGACACTGGAAGAGACAGAGAAAGGGAAGCAGAAGGAGAGTCAGAAGAAAGGAACTTCTCAGGAAGAGACTCCGAAAAAAGAGACTCCGAAAAAAGAAACTCAGAAAGAGACAATCACAGAAAAGGCAGTGCATGAGACGAACACTTCAAAAGCGAGAGAGGGCACGAAAAGTAAGTAAGAAAAATCAGGCCCGGACAGAATGGAAATAGAAGAGGAGCAAACAGCCAATGGCAGAAAAAATAGTACTGATTGACGGACACAGCATATTGAACCGCGCCTATTATGGAATTCCTGTGCTGACGAACAGCGAAGGAAAACATACAAATGCGGTGTATGGGTTTCTGAATATTTTATTTAAGGTGCTGGAGGAGGAGCAGGCCGGTTATGTGGCAGTGGCGTTCGATCTCCATGCCCCGACATTCCGGCATAAAATGTATGAGGCATACAAAGGTACGCGAAAACCGATGCCGGAGGAACTGCGGGAACAGGTGCCGATGATGAAAGAGATGCTATCCGCTATGAAAATTCCTGTAATGTCGCTGGAAGGGTATGAGGCGGATGATATTCTTGGAACGGTATCCCGTCAGATGGAGCGGGAAGGCATGGATGTGTCGATCGTTTCCGGGGATCGTGACCTTCTGCAGCTTGCAACGGAGAAAATCCGGATTCGAATTCCGAAGACAAAGGCGACAGGAACGGAGATCGAAGATTATTATGCAGAGGAAGTACAGGAGCGCTACCAGGTAACGCCGACAGAATTTATTGATGTAAAGGCACTGATGGGAGATGCGAGCGACAACATTCCGGGCGTGCCGGGCATTGGAGAGAAAACGGCGACAAAAATTATCGCATCGTATGGCTCCATCGAGGAGGCGTATGCGCATGTGGACGAGATCACACCGACGAGAGCGCGTGAATCACTGCGGGAACATTATGATCTGGCGCAGATGAGCAAGACGCTGGCAACGATTGATCTTCAGGTGCCGTTTACACTGGAAAAAGGTGCGGCAAAAATTGAAAATCTTTATACAAAAGAGGCATTGGAGCTGTGCCGCAGGCTGGAGTTTAAGAACCTGCTCAACCGTTTCCAGATTGAAGAAGAGGAAGAGGAGACCGGTGAGGAATTTTCCCTGGTCCAGGATTTTGGAGAAGCAGAGCAGCTGTTTGAGCGCTTGAAGGGAAAGGCGATCGCGGTAAATCTGATCCATGAGGAGGGGGCACTGCTTGGCGCGGCAATCTGCGTGGAGAAGAAAAAGGCGCGGTTCGTTGCGTGCGGCGGTTTCCTGACAGAAGCATATCTTGGAGAAAAGATTTCCGAGGCGATCGCGCAGGCAAAAGAGGCGGTTACGATCCATTTAAAAGAGCAGATGTTTTACTTAAAAGAGGAAGAATTAAAAGCGCAGCGCGAACTGTATGATGCGTCGATTGCGGCATATCTGCTCAATCCGCTGAAGGGAAGTTACGAATGCGAAGATCTTGCGCACGATTATCTGAACTGGATGATTCCTTCCAGAAATGAGCTGATCGGAAAAAAGGGGCTTTGTGCGGCAAAAGAAGAGGGCAGAGGAGAGTTCCTGACGTATGTGTGCCGGATGGCGGCAGTGGCATATGAGGTGTGGCCACAGCTGAGGAGTCAGCTGAACGCGGAAAACATGTGGGAGCTGTTTGAGACGGTTGAGATGCCGCTTGCGGCAACGCTGTACCATATGGAAAAAGAAGGAATCGGCGTTAAAAGAGAGGAATTGAAGGCATACGGGGAGCAGCTGACCGGAAGAATTGCCGAACTGGAACAGAAGATTTATGAGGAGGCGGACGAAGCATTTAATATCAATTCGCCGAAACAGCTTGGCGTGATTCTTTTTGAGAAGCTGCAGCTTCCGCATGGGAAGAAAACGAAGACCGGTTATTCGACGGCGGCGGATGTTCTGGAAAAGCTGGCCGAGGAGTATCCGATCGTGTCAGATATTCTGGAGTACCGTCAGCTGACGAAGCTGAAATCGACGTATGCGGACGGGCTTGCAAATTATATTCAGCCGGATGGACGGATTCATGGAAAGTTTCATCAAACGATCACGGCGACCGGGCGTTTAAGCAGCGCGGAGCCGAATCTTCAGAATATTCCGATTCGCATGGAGCTTGGACGGCTGATTCGAAAGGTGTTTGTGCCAAAAGACGGGTACGTGTTCCTCGATGCGGACTATTCGCAGATCGAGCTTCGCGTGCTGGCACATCTTTCCGGCGATGAAATGCTGATTCAGGCATACCAGGATGCACAGGATATCCATACGATCACGGCTTCGCAGGTGTTCCATGTAGCCCCGGAGGAGGTGACGCCGCTGCTGCGCCGCAACGCGAAAGCGGTCAATTTCGGAATTGTTTATGGCATTAGTTCGTTTGGTTTGAGCCAGGACCTGAGCATCACACGGAAAGAGGCGCAGGAGTACATTGCGCAGTACTTTAAGACCTATCCGGGAATCAAGGAATTTCTGGACCGCACGGTGGAGGATGCGAAAAAAGACGGATATGTGACGACAATGTTTGGCAGACGCCGCCCGATGCCGGAACTGAAATCCTCGAATTTTATGCAGCGTTCCTTTGGGGAACGGGTGGCGATGAATGCGCCGATCCAGGGAACGGCGGCCGATATCATCAAAATTGCGATGATTCGCGTAGACCAGAAGCTGCGGGCGCGCGGCCTGAGATCCAGACTCATCCTGCAGGTGCACGATGAGTTGCTGATTGAGACGGCAAAGGAGGAACTGGAAGAGGTGCGTGAGCTTCTGAAAGAGGAGATGATGCATGCGGCGGATCTGCGGGTGCGGCTGGAGGTCGATGTGCACTCAGGCAGCAACTGGTATGAGGCGAAATAAACGAATAAAAGCATGCTGAACAGCAGGCAGAATAAAAGGTTCGGGAAAACTCCTGAGGCAAAATACAGCACAACAGGACGTGAATGAAACTGCACGATAAAGGTACAGCGAAGAAGGTGTGAAATGAGCGGAGATAAGAAAGAGACAGCAGGAGAACTGAAGATGAAAGTACTTGGAATCACCGGCGGCGTAGGTGCCGGAAAAAGTACCGTGCTTGGTTACCTTGCAAAGCGGTATGGTGCGAGGGTGATAGAGGCGGACCGGGTTGCGCATCTTTTGCAGCAGCCAGGCGGCGACTGTTATGATGCGGTCGTAAACTGCTTTGGCAGGGAAATCCTGTTTCCGGATGGAAAGATCAACCGTGAGACACTTGGAAGGATTGTTTATACGGATCAGGAGCAGCTGAAGGTTTTAAACCATATTGTGCATCCGGCTGTGAAGACTTATATAATAGAAGCAATTGCGCAGGAGCAGAAAAAAGCAGACGTGCCGTTTGTGACGATCGAGGCGGCGCTGCTGCTGGAAGACGGATATGACCGGATCTGCGATGAGATTTGGTACATTTATGCGGACGAAACTGTGCGGACAAAGCGGCTGCAAAATTCGCGCGGTTACAGTCTGGAAAAGATCCGCAGTGTCATGGCGAATCAGAGAAACGAAGATGGATATCGCAGCGGATGCAAATTAGTGATTGACAACAGCAGTGATTTTGTGGAAAATACATATGAACAAATTGACAAAGGACTGAGAGAACATGGATTTCTGTAGTATTGCCAGCGGAAGCAGCGGAAACTGTATTTTTGTGGGCACAGAAAGGACGAGCGTGCTGATCGATGCCGGGATCAGCGGAAAGCGTGTGAAGGAAGGACTGTATGCGATCGACCGCAGGCCGGAGGATCTGGATGCGATACTGGTGACACATGAGCATTCCGATCATATCAAGGGACTTGGGGTACTGGCCAGAAAATATGGGATTCCGATTTATTCCACGCCAGGTACAATCAATGCCATGCTGGAACAGCAGCTGCTTGGGAAGGTAGAGGAAGGACTGTTCCATACGGTGACGCCAGACTGCCATTTTGAGCTTGGTGATCTGGAGGTACAGCCGTTTCGCGTATCGCACGATGCGGCGGAGCCGGTGGCTTACCGGATGCGCAGCGGGGAAAAGTCAGTTGCGGTGGCGACGGATCTTGGCTATTATGATGATTATATCATTGAACACTTAAAGGGGCTGGATGCGGTACTGCTGGAATCGAACCATGATGTGAACATGCTTCAGGTCGGTTCCTACCCGTATTATCTCAAGCAGCGGATCCTGGGGCGAAGGGGACATCTTTCGAATGACAATGCGGGGCGGCTGCTCGGTGAGATCTTAAACGATCATATGAAGGCTGTGATGCTCGGGCATCTGAGCAGGGAAAATAATTATGAAGCGCTTGCGATGGCAACCGTGTGCACCGAAATTACGCAGGGAGATAATCCGTATCAGGCGAAGGATTTTCCAATCGAGATTGCAAAGCGTGATATGCCGTCGCGAATGATCGCAGTGTGAACCGGTGCATCGTTCTTGAAATAACGATACCATTCAAATCCGCATCCTGCGTGGATTGATATAGTTATTTGCAGAATGATGTATCAGGAGAAATGTTTCCACGCTTCAGGTGCGTGGAGCACTAAGTGGCAGATGGAGTGCTAAGGTCAGTGAGCGCGGAAGATAAAGAAAACAGGAAAAGGAAAAATAAGACGGATTGGCGGAATCCGGCAGAAAAGGAAAGGCGCAAAGATCCGCTTTGAAAAATAATATTTGGAATACCGAAAAGAGGAGGACCCTATGAAGAAGACAATCATTACTGTAGTAGGAAAAGATACCGTTGGTATCATCGCAAAGGTTTGCACCTATCTTGCCGACAACAATGTGAACATTCTGGATATCTCACAGACGATCGTGCAGGGCTTTTTTAATATGATGATGGTGACTGATGCGACGAAATCTCCGAAAGCAACGGATCAGATCGCAGATGAACTGTCACATCTCGGAGAGGAGATCGGAGTTTCCATTCTCTGTCAGCATGAGGATATTTTCAATATGATGCACCGCATCTGACCGGAACGCAAAGGAGAAGACATGATAAATTTATTTGAAGTAAATGAAACAAATAAAATGATTTCGCAGGAAAACCTGGATGTGCGGACCATCACGCTTGGTATCAGCCTGCTGGACTGTATCACTGACAATCTGGAGCAGCTGAACAAAAATATTTACGATAAGATCACGACAGTAGCGGAAAAACTGGTGGCGACAGGACAGGAGATCGAGAAAGAGTTTGGAATTCCGATCGTCAACAAGCGGATTTCGGTGACTCCGATCGCGCTCGTGGGCGGAAGTGCCTGCAGTACGCCGGAGGATTTTGTGACGATCGCAAAAACATTAGACCGTGCGGCAAAGACGGTCGGCGTGAATTTCCTTGGAGGCTATTCCGCTCTCGTATCAAAGGGAATGACGCGCGCAGATGAAAATCTGATCCGCTCGATCCCGCAGGCGCTTGCAGAGACTGACTTTGTCTGCAGCTCGGTCAATGTCGGTTCGACGAAATGCGGTATCGATATGGATGCGGTGCGATTGCTTGGTGATGTGATCCTGGAGGCGGCAGAGCTCACAAAAGAGCACGATTCTCTTGGCTGTGCAAAGCTGGTTGTGTTCTGCAATGCGCCGGACGACAATCCATTCATGGCGGGCGCATTCCACGGCGTGACGGAGGCAGATGCGATCATTAACGTCGGTGTCAGCGGCCCGGGTGTTGTGAAGCATGCACTTGAGGAAGTGCGCGGCAAGAGCTTTGAGGTGCTGTGTGAGACGATCAAAAAAACAGCATTTAAGGTAACGCGTGTCGGTCAGCTGGTAGCGCAGGAAGCATCGAAGCGTCTTGGTGTTCCATTTGGTATCGTAGACCTTTCTCTGGCACCTACACCGGCAATCGGAGACAGTGTGGCGGATATTCTCTGTGAGATCGGTCTGGAATATGCCGGAGCACCGGGTACGACGGCAGCGCTGGCACTTTTAAATGATCAGGTAAAGAAGGGCGGCGTCATGGCATCGTCTTATGTCGGCGGATTAAGCGGTGCGTTCATTCCGGTCAGCGAGGATCAGGGAATGATCGATGCGGTACGCGCGGGGGCGCTTACAATCGAAAAGCTGGAGGCAATGACCTGCGTCTGCTCCGTTGGACTTGATATGATCGCGATTCCGGGAAATACAAAAGCAACAACAATTTCCGGTATCATTGCGGATGAGATGGCGATCGGAATGGTAAACCAGAAGACGACGGCGGTCCGCCTGATCCCGGTCATTGGAAAAGAGGTTGGAGAGACGGTAGAGTTCGGCGGCCTGCTCGGATATGCGCCAATCATGCCGGTAAACAATTATTCCTGCGATGCGTTTGTAAACCGCAGAGGACGGATCCCGGCACCGATCCACAGCTTTAAGAATTAATTCAAAGCGGATATTCGCAATCCGCTTCACTACTCAGTTAAATAAAGAAGAAAAAGAAGCGCTGTTACAGTCTGGATAGGCTGTGACGGCGCTTTCTTATTGCGGGCAGATAAAAATGTTATAAAAAAGTTGGGAAATAAAAAATGAAAGAATTATTAAGAAAAAATGAAGCATATTGACTATAAAAGACAAAATTGTTATTATTTGATTGCATGCGCGAAACAAATTTGTAACAATTAGGAATTCCAAAAGGAGGAAACAACAGATGAAAAGGAGAATTTCAAAACTGCTTTCGCTGGGTGTGATGATAAGCAGCATATTGACCAGCATGCAGGCAGTGCCGGCGGCGGCAGAAGAACAAAGCGATGCTGCGGCAACGGGAACGCTTGCTTTCGCACAGTGTGAGGAATATATTAATATTCGTCAGAATCCTGATACAGACAGCGAAGTGGTAGCCAAGATTTACAATCATGGTGCGGCTGAGATTGAAGAGCAGGATGGAGACTGGTATAAGATCCGTTCCGGAAATGCAGAAGGTTACGTGAAAGCGGAGTATTTTGCGACGGGAGCAGAAGCTGAGACTATTGCGGAGCAGGCGGCATACCGTGTGGCGGAGGTTTATCCGGATCAGTTAAATGTTCGGACAGAACCAAGTGAAGACAGTGATGTGGTAACAACGGCATCAAAGGATCAGGAACTGGAAGTGGTATCCTGGGATGGTGACTGGATGAAGGTGGCACTTGGGGATGACGTATACGGGTATATCAATGCATATTATGTAGGATATAACGTGTATTACCCGCAGGCGGAGACGCTTGAGGAGGAGCAGGCACGGCTTGCCGCAGAACAGCAGGCAGCGGAAAGCTGGAATGACGCATCAGAGATATCGGCGGAAAATCCGCAGGAGACCGTACCAGAAACCGAGGCACCATATACCGAGCCGGAGACGAGTGCACCGGAGACGGAAGCGCCGGAGACGGAGGCGCCGTGGACCGAGCCAGAAACGAGTGCACCGGAGACGGAAGCACCGTGGACCGAACCGGAGACAAGCGCGCCGGAGACGGAAGCGCCGTGGACCGAGCCGGAGACAAGCGCGCCGGAGACAGAAGCGCCGTGGACCGAGCCGGAGACAAGTGCGCCGGAGACAGAAGCGCCGTGGACCGAGCCGGAGACGAGTGCGCCGGAGACGGAAGCGCCGTGGACCGAACCGGAGACGAGTGCCCCGGAGACAGAGGCACCGTGGACCGAACCGGAGACAAGCGCGCCGGAAACAGAAGCACCGTGGACCGAGCCGGAGACAAGTGCCCCGGAGACAGAGGCGCCGTCTTATGGTGTGGGTCAGCAGATCGCAGACTACGCAGTACAGTTTGTCGGCAATCCATACGTATGGGGCGGCACCAGCCTGACGAACGGTGCAGACTGCTCCGGGTTTACCCTTTCTGTATTTGCCAACTTTGGAATCGGACTTTCCAGGACGGCGGAATCACAGTCTTACGGAGGAACTCCGGTTGACTTTGGAAGCCTGCAGCCGGGCGATCTGATCTTTTACAATTCGACAGGAAGCATCGATCACGTGGCAATCTACATCGGCGGCGGCCAGATCGTGCATGCGGCCAATTCAAGAAAGGGAATCATCATTTCGGACGCGTACTATCAGACACCGGTGTGTGCGAGAAGATACTGGTAAGAATCACCGGGCTTAACTGGTACTCTGATCGAAAAGGAATCTGATATTTATAAGAAAGAATACTGCGGTAAAGATGAGAGGCCAGAAAATCCTGCCGGAGCATCTGTTCCGCATTTGATGCACTCTGGTGCTCATCGCCCCAGTATTCTTTTAAAAGAGAAGCAGCCTTCGCTGATTTTACGATCAGCGGAATCCGGCTGCTTTTTTTGATTTCATGAAGCAGCGGGGATGCATTGGAACGAAAACCGAGCACTTTTGCGTAATAGATCATCTGATCCGTCCGAAAAGCGTGCAGATCTTCGGCACGAAGACCGAGAATCAGGTGGAGCAGCGCGCGCTGAATCCGGACCTGTGTCAGCTGTCTCGTCTTGAGCAGATCCACGATCTCACCGTAAGAGCGTCCGATGCAGGAAAAACGAAGCTTTGCGATACGGTCAGACAGGTCGGAGGAGATATCGAGAATGTCAGAGAAATCATCGCGTTCTAAAAGCTTCGGAATCAGAAACGGGAGCAGATCGTCCGGAGAGACGGGAGTCGCAGCAGCTTTCTCAAAGAGAGAATGGCAATTGGTCGGAACGTAAGGGAGTATCTGGGCGAATAAGTTCTGATCCGTTCCTTTTTTCTGTGAAAGCCGGTCAGAATCAGAGAAATGAAAAAGTTCCGATTCTCTGATGCCGGTGATGTCACTGCACCGGGAAAAGAGACTCTTATCTGGGACGGAATCTGAAGATTCCGGGCAGGAAGCCGTAAGCAGTGCCTGCCGCAGCGCCGTCGCCGAGCAGAAATCCCCCTCAAGAGCTGTGCTGTCATACCCGTTTCCCTTTCTTCGGATCGGAAGCGGACGGATCGCAGAAGAAAACTTCTGCAGTGCCTTACAGTATTCGACCCCGAGCACATTGTTCGGGGTACCAAGCAGGACGGCGAGAGCAGGATCTTCTGCCTGCAGTGCCTGAGCACGCGCCTGCGGGAAGGTTTTTCCGGCGCGAAGCAGGTTTTGGAGATGCTTGCGGTAGGACTCCGGTTCATTCAGGAGAAAGTCTGCTGCGCGCGCAAAAAGAGATGTTTGGGTATTCTCAAATTCAGAAAAAACTTCAGCTTCTTCTGCCTCACTCCCGAAACACAGCGCATCCACGACGCCGAGCCGGTCAAGCAGTGCCACCGCACCTTCTGCGAAAAATTCTGCGCTTCCGCAGGCGTAGCAGACGGGCAGCTCGAGTACAAGATCGGCACCGGCGCGAAGTGCCATCTCCGCGCGTGTATATTTGTCAAAAACAGCCGGAGTGCCGCGCTGGACAAAATCAGGGCTCATGACGACGACGGCGTAATCTGCGCCTGCCTTTTTTTTTGCCTCTTTTAAATGGTATTCATGTCCGGAGTGAAACGGATTGTATTCTGCAATGATGCCGACGGTACGCATGAGCAATTTCTCCTTTTGGGGTAAGAGTGTCCACACCGCATCTGTAAAATGCGGGCCCTTTTGTTTTCTTTTCAAAACAATACAGATAAAACCCATTTTATCAGACAAAAAAGCGGTGCGCAACGCAAATTTCATCTTGTCCGCTGTAAGAATTTGGGTTATAATCGTGATAGCTGAAACACGATAACTGTATACCTGCGCGCAAAAACAGGTCAGCAGACGGCTTTGCCGGGCGCGGGGAAAGTGACAGTTACAATACGAAAGGAGTCCATGAGTCATGGCAATTATTGATGTTCTGAAAGAGAAAGCAAAAGCAGACAAAAAAACGATTGTATTACCGGAGTCTGAAGACAGAAGAACCTATGAGGCAGCTGCAAAGATCCTCAAAGAGGGTATCGCAGACATTATTCTGGTAGGCAGCGAAGAGGATGTAAAGAAAAACGGCGAAGGTCTTGACCTGACAGGAATCAAGGTCGTAGATCCGGCTACTTCTGACAGAACGGCTGCATATATTGACAAACTGGTTGAGTTAAGATCCAAAAAGGGTATGACACCGGAGCAGGCAAAAGAGATCCTTCTGAATCAGTACCTGTACTACGGCGTTATGATGGTAAAGATGGGCGATGCAGACGGTATGGTATCCGGCGCATGCCATTCTACCGCTGATACATTAAGACCGTGCCTTCAGATCCTGAAGACAAAACCGGGCACAAAGCTTGTTTCCGCATTCTTCCTGATGGAAGTTCCGAACTGCGAGTTTGGTGAGAACGGTACGTTCGTATTTGCAGACTGTGGTCTGAATCAGGATCCGACACCGGAAGAACTGGCAGCGATCGCAGCATCTTCCGCAGAGTCTTTCCGTTCCCTCGTAGGTGCAGAGCCGAAGGTAGCATTCCTTTCCCATTCTACAAAGGGAAGCGCAAAGCATGCACTGGTAGACAAAGTAGTAGAGGCAACAAAGATCGCAAAAGAGCAGAACCCGGATCTCAAACTCGACGGCGAGATGCAGCTTGACGCAGCGATCGTTCCGAGCGTAGGTGCAGCAAAGGCTCCGGACAGCGACGTTGCAGGCAAAGCAAACGTCCTGATCTTCCCGAACCTTGATGCAGGAAACATCGGATACAAGCTTGTACAGAGACTGGCAAAGGCAGAAGCATACGGCCCGGTTACCCAGGGTATCGCAGCTCCAGTCAACGATCTGTCCCGCGGATGCTCCGCAGACGATATCGTAGGTGTTGTAGCGATCACAGCAGTACAGTGCCAGAATAAGTAATAACCAGAATATAAAAGGTAAGCTTAAGAGCCAGATAAAATTTCAGGATACAGAAGAGGAACAGCTGTATTTTGAAAGCTGGCTCTAAGTAGTTACATAAAAGAAAAAGATATACATAAACCCCAGGAGGATATTAGAAATGAACGTATTAGTAGTCAACTGCGGAAGTTCTTCCCTGAAATTCCAGCTGATCAATTCCGATACAGAGGCTGTTGCGGCAAAGGGTCTCTGCGAGCGTATCGGTATCGACGGAAGACTGGTATATCAGCCGGCAGGCGGCGAGAAGGAGATCACAGAGGCTCCGATGCCGACTCATACCGAGGCAATTCAGATGGTACTGGATGCACTTGTAAATCCGAAGACCGGCGTATTAAAGAGCCTGGACGAGGTAGAGGCGATCGGACACCGCGTACTGCACGGAGGTTCCAAGATCACACAGTCCGTTATCATCAACGACGAAGTAATCTCTGTTATCGATGAGTGTTGCGACCTTGGACCGCTGCACAATCCGGCAAACCTGATGGGAATCCGTGCCTGCATGGAACTGATGCCGGGCAAGCCGAATGTAGCAGTATTTGATACCGCATTCCACCAGACCATGCCGCCGAAAGCATACCGTTATGCGATTCCGACCAAATACTATGAGAAGTACGCAGTACGGAAGTATGGCTTCCACGGAACTTCCCACAGCTTTGTATCCAAAGAGACCATCAAATACCTTGGTCTTGACAAGGACAACAGCAAAGTCATCGTATGCCACCTGGGCAACGGCGCTTCCATCAGTGCGGTGGAGAATGGCAAATGTGTAGATACTTCCATGGGTCTGACTCCTCTGGAGGGACTGATCATGGGAACCCGTTCCGGTGATCTGGATCCGGCAGTTCTTGAGTTTGTATGCAAGAAAGAGAACATCGATGTCAAAGAGATGGTTCGCATCCTGAACAAAGAGTCCGGTGTTATGGCACTGTCAAACGGTCTGTCCAGCGACTTCCGTGATCTGGAAGAGGCAATGGATAACGGTAATGAGGCAGCAAAGCTTGCAATCGATGCATTCTGCTACCGTGTAGCAAAATATGTTGGTTCTTACGTAGCAGCAATGAACGGTGTTGATGCGATTGCATTTACCGGCGGTATCGGCGAGAATGCAGACGTTGTACGTGCAAAGGTTCTGTCCTATCTTGGATATCTTGGAATCAAGATGGATCCGGAAATGAACAAGAAGCGCGGAGAGAACTTCGTACTTTCCACCGAAGATTCCAAGGTAAAGGTTGCAGTTATCCCGACAAACGAGGAACTGGCAATCTGCCGTGAGACCGTAGAGCTTGTAACAGCTGCAAAGTAAAAATTCTCTGAAAAATTTGTTGACAAACAGCTGTCATACGGGTATAATCTAAAAAGTGCGTTAAAGGAGGAATATGTCTTGGTGGACCTTACGGAAGTGCTTTTAACCGACGGCAAGGTGATAAAACGCGAGGCCGACATCACACTGCGCAAGCTGTCTTATCGTTTCGGCGATTTTAAGATCAGGAGTGCGTCTCCGCTTTCTCTTACAATAGAGAATAAAGGAGAAAAAAAGCTGATGATAAGTGGTCAGGCGTCCCTAGAAGTATTGATTCCCTGTGCGCGGTGTCTGGAGCCGGTGGCTTCCAGAATAGACATTCAGTTTGAAAATGAGCTGGATGCAGAGGATAAAGATTATATTGATGGATACAGCCTGAATACTGATCAGCTTGTTCATGATGAAGCGCTGCTGGTATGGCCGGAGCGGGTGCTCTGCAAGGAGGACTGCAAAGGTCTCTGCCCGGTATGCGGGAAGAACCGGAATCTTGGTTCCTGTGATTGTGATACGACAGTGCGTGATCCCAGAATGGCAAAAATCCTTGATATTTTCAACAATGCAGGAAAATAGCGAAAGCAGTTTCCTGATAAACAGAAGCCGCAGTTTCTGTGGTTCTGATTTTGAGTAAATTAGAGCTTTAAGGAGGTGTTACCGTGTCTATCTGTCCGAAGAATAAAACTTCCAAGGCAAGAAGAGATAAGAGAAGAGCAAACTGGAAAATGACTGCTCCGAATCTTGTAAAGTGCAGCAAATGTGGAGCGCTGATGCTTCCGCACAGAGTCTGCAAGGCTTGTGGAACTTACAACAAGAAAGAAATCATCCCGGTAGAGGACTAATCCTCGTGGGAAGGTGACAGGGGATCTGCCGTACGGAGTTATCCGGCGGCAGATTTTTTGTTACCGTTCAGAGCCAAGTAAAATTTTATAAAGCGACCGTAAAACGCTTGCGTTTGTACGGGCGTTTTTAAAATTTTATTTGGCGGATACGCCACACCGACGAAATGCGGAGCATTTAGGAGGTGTTGGCTCTGAACGGTAACAAAAAAAACAAAACCAACGGTAACAAAAAGCGCGATAATTTACTGTTGCTTTTTAGAATGATGTTTAGTATATTATGTAATAGAAATGCAGGAGGAAAAATTATGAGTGAAATAGTCCGTGTGGTCGTCGATGCAATGGGCGGCGACAATGCACCAGAAGAGATTGTGAAAGGCGCGATTGCGGCGGTCAACAATCATGAGGATATTCATCTGATCCTCACCGGCTTACAGGACGCTGTGGAACGTGAGCTGAAAAAATACACGTATCCGGCCGACCGGGTTGAGGTGGTGCCTGTTTCACAGGTAATTGAGACCGCAGAGCCGCCGGTGGCAGCGATCCGGACGAAGAAGGATTCTTCGATCGTGGTTGGTCTGACGATGGTACGCCGGGGACAGGCGGATGCATTTGTATCTGCAGGCAGCACAGGCGCGGTGCTCGTAGGAGGACAGGCGATCGTCGGAAGAATCAAAGGAATTGAACGTCCGGCACTTGCGCCGCTGATTCCGACGAAGGATGGCGTGGCACTTCTGATCGACTGCGGAGCCAATGTGGATGCCAGATCTTCTCATCTTGTTCAGTTTGCAAAGATGGGTTCTATTTATATGGAACATGTTGTCGGTGTAAAGAATCCGAAGGTAGGCATCGTCAATATCGGAGCAGAGGAAGAAAAGGGAAATGCGCTGGTCAAGGAGACATTTCCGCTTCTGAAGCAGTGTGGCGATATCAATTTTACCGGAAGCATTGAAGCAAGAGAAATTCCGGCCGGAGCGTGTGACGTGGTTGTCTGCGAAGCTTTTGTGGGCAACGTGATCCTCAAACTGTATGAGGGTGTCGGAAGCGTAATGATCAAAAAGATCAAAGAGGGCCTGAAAAGCGATGTGAAAACCGCAGTTGGCGGCATGCTGATCAAACCGGCACTGAAAAAGACGCTGAAATCCTTTGATGCGTCACAGTACGGAGGAGCACCGCTTCTCGGACTGAAGGGGCTGGTTGTCAAGACACACGGAAGTGCAAAGGCAGAAGAGGTGGAGCACTCCGTATACCAGTGCGTTCAGTTCAAACAGCAGAGGATCAGTGAGAAGATTGAGATGGCAATACATAAAAACGAAGAATCAAAGTAAGGAGAGATTTTTGTTATGGAATTTGAAAAATTGCAGAGTATTATTGCTGAAGTATTGAATGTCGATGCGGATGAAATCACACCGGAAACTACATTTGTAGACGATCTTGGTGCGGATTCACTGGATGTATTTCAGATCATAATGGGAATTGAGGAAGAATTTGATATCGAGATTCCGCAGGAGAAGGCGGAAAAGATCGTATCCGTTGGTGATGCGGCAGAGGCGATCAAAGCTGCAGTTGGCTGAGAAAAGACGAAGGGGGCTGAAACGGCCCCCTTTTTATGAGTGTGTATGCTCGGAGCCTCTCCTGCCCCTGCTTTTGCGGATGACAAAAAATCTTCTCGCAAAATCAGGCACAAAAAGACTATGGGCGTACATGAATTGCAGCAGGAAGAAAAATAAGAAGAAAGAAAAAGCGAAGAGGGAAGAATTATGGCAGATATGAAAATTAAAGAACTGGAGCAGATGATTGGTTATACCTTTCGGGATCCGCAGATGCTTCTGACTGCGATGTGCCACAGCTCCTATGCAAATGAACATCGTCAGAAACAGATGCATGATAATGAGCGGCTGGAGTTTCTGGGCGATGCGGTGCTTGAGATTGCGAGCAGTGATTTCCTGTTTCATCAGTATCCGCAGATGCCGGAGGGCAAACTGACGAAGCTGCGTGCGAGTATTGTGTGTGAGCCGACACTTGCGCTGTGTGCAAGGGAGATCCATCTGGAACAGCATCTGCTGCTTGGAAAAGGCGAGGAACACACAGGCGGGCGTTATCGCGATTCAATTATATCCGATGCTATGGAAGCACTGATCGGGGCTATTTATCTTGATGGTGGTTTTGCTAATGCAAAAGAGTTTGTCGAGAAATTCATTCTGACGGACATTGAGCACAAGAAGCTCTTTTATGATAGCAAGACTATCCTGCAGGAGATCGTACAGCGAGATTTCAAGGAAGAGGAAATTCAGTATGTGATCATTGGGGAAGAAGGGCCGGATCATGCGAAGCGCTTTATCGTGGAAGTGCGGATCGGAGAGAAAACGGCAGGCACAGGCAAAGGAAGCACAAAAAAAGCGGCAGAGCAGGAGGCAGCTTACCGTGCGATCATCGCTCTTCGCGGAAAGCAGTAAAGTATCGAAAGGAATCCACTAAGGTATGTATCTGAAAAGCATTGAAGTCCACGGCTTTAAATCCTTTGCGAACAAGATCGTGTTTCAGTTTCACAATGGAATCACGGCGATCGTGGGACCAAACGGAAGCGGAAAGAGCAACGTCGGAGACGCAGTGCGCTGGGTTCTCGGCGAACAGAGTGCGAAGCAGCTGCGTGGTGCGAGTATGCAGGATGTTATTTTTTCCGGAACGGAGCTGAGAAAGCCACTCGGGTATGCATCGGTATCGATCACACTGGACAATTCTGACCATCAGCTTGCGATTGCCTATGATGAGGTGACGGTGACACGGCGGGTGTACCGTTCCGGGGAGAGCGAATACCTGATCAATGGGACACAGGTGCGGCTGAAAGATATCAATGAACTGTTCTACGACACGGGTGTCGGAAAAGAGGGATACTCGATCATCGGACAGGGGCAGGTCGAAAAAATCATAAGCGGCAAGCCAGAAGAACGGCGCGAGCTTTTTGATGAGGCGGCCGGCATTGTAAAATTTAAGAGAAGAAAATATGCGGCACAGAAAAAGCTGGAAGATGAAAAACAGAATCTTGTGCGTGTCAATGATATTTTAAAAGAACTGACGCGTCAGCTGGAGCCGATGGAAAAGCAGGCCGCGACCGCACGTATTTATCTCCAGAAAAAAGAAGAACTGAAGTCATATGATATTAATCTGTTTCTGACCGAATACGAACAGATCGCAAAAGAGCTGGAAGCAACCCGTGAAAAGCAGGAGGTCGCACAGGCGCAGCTGGAGGAGACGAAGGCTGAGTACGAAAAGACAAAGACTGAGTATGAGACACTGGCGCAGGAGATCGAGGCACTTGCGGGACAGCTGCAGGAAAAGCGGGATGGTATCACGGCAAATCAGCTGAAAAAACAGCAGATGGAAAGCCAGATCGAGCTGTTGAAGGAGCAGATCAACACGGCACATGCGAGTGATGCGCATCTGAAATCCCGGATCACGCTGATCGACAAGGAACAAAAAGAAAAGACCGCGCAGCAGGACGAGGCGGCGCGGCAGTTATCCGAACTGCGGACACAGGTAAAAGAGGCGGCCGGAAAAGAAAAGCAGGCGGTGGAAGCGGCGCAGCAGCTGCAGGAGACGATCACTTCGCTGGAGCAGGCGGTGGCAGACGGAAAAAGCAGGATCATTGAAATCTTAAACGGCCGTGCCGGGGTCAAAGGCCGGATGCAGCGCCATGCGACGATGCTTGAGCAGACACAGATCCGCAAGGCGCAGATCTCGCAGGAAGCATTGCGGCTGCGTTCCGAGGAGTCGGAGCAGGCAGAGCGCCTGGCAGAGGTGAAAAAAGAGTACGATGCTGTGACGGAACGGATTCGTATTTTGACAGAAAAGAGTGAGGTGACAAATCAGCAGCTTGGCGAGGTACAGCAGAAGCTGACGGATTACAATCATACGATCGAGCAGGAGCAGATCGAGTATCACAGAGAAGCATCGCGTCTGGAATCGCTGCGCAACATCACAGAGCGGTACGATGGCTATGGCAACAGTATCCGCCGTGTAATGGAGCAGAAGGAGCGCGTGCCGGGGATTCTTGGCGTTGTGGCGGATATCGTCAAGGTGGACAAGGCGTACGAAACTGCGATCGAGACGGCGCTTGGCGGAAGTATTCAGAACATCGTGACAGACACAGAGGAGACGGCCAAAAAGCTGATCGAATTTTTGAAGCGCAATAAATATGGAAGGGCGACATTTCTTCCGCTTTCCGGTATTTCCGGAAAGGGCGGTATTTCGAGTCCGCAGGCGTTAAAAGAACCGGGCGTGATCGGACTGGCATCCTCACTGGTGCACGCGGATGATCGGTATGCAGGACTTTTGCAGTATCTGCTCGGAAAGACTGTCGTGGCAACGAACATTGATGCGGCGATTGCACTTGCGCGGAAATACCGCCATTCGCTGCGGATCGTGACGACAGACGGTGAACTTTTAAGTCCGGGAGGTTCGATGAGCGGAGGTGCGTTCCGCAATTCCGGCAACCTGCTGGGACGCCGCAGAGAGATCGAGGAGCTGGAGCGCCAGGTAAAGCATCGAGGCGATGTTTTAAAAGAGATGCAGGAGCAGATCGATGCCTGCCGTACGAGAAGAAACGCGCTGCGTGATGAGATCGTAAGGCAGAAGGAGGATCTGCAGAAGGAATATATTCGCCAGAATACGGCGAAAATGAAGTGGAACGAAATAAAAGAAAAGACCGGAAATGTCACGGAAGGATATGAGAAGATCCGCCGCGAGGCCGGAGAGATTGAAGAGCAGATTCGCGAGATCAAAGATCGCCAGGATCAGGAGCAGGAGGCACTGGAAGCATCTGAGGCGCAGGAGAAAGAGACGGAGCAGGCGGTGCTTGCCCATCAGAGCGAACTGGACGCAAAGCGGGAAGAAGAACGAAGCTCAATGGCAGATACAGAGCAGCTGCATCTGGCACTTGCCAGTCTGCGTCAGGAAGAGCAGTTCATTCATCAAAATATGGCACGAATCAGGCAGGAGCAGGAGCGCCTGAGCGAGGAGCGATCACAGTATACGGAAGGAATTGCGCAGGCGGCGCGGGATGTGGCCGAAAAGGAAGCGCAGATTCGTGAAATCCGCGGAACAATCGAAGCATTTGCCGGGGAAGAACAGACGGCGCGGGATGAGATTGAGGCGCTTGGAAAGAAAAAAGACGAGAAAAACGAGGCGCACAAAAGGAAGCTGCAGGCGCGCGAGGATCTCTCAGAGCGGATCAGTCTTCTGGACCGTGAGAATTTCCGCCTGAATGAACAGATTGAGAAGATGACAGAACGCCAGGACAGTCAGGTATCTTATATGTGGGAGGAATACACGCTGACCTTTGGCAGTGCACAGGAGTACCGTGATCCATCAAAGACGAATATACCGGATCTGAAAAAAGCGATCACCGCATTAAAAAGCGAGATCAGAGGTCTTGGCAGTGTCAATGTCAATGCAATTGAGGACTATAAGGAACTGCTGGAACGCCATACCTTCCTGACAACCCAGCATGAGGATCTGTTAAAAGCAGAGGAGGCGCTGATCCGGATTATCGCTGAACTGGACGAGGGAATGCGGATTCAGTTCAGGGAACAGTTTGCAAAGATCCAGACAGAATTTGACAAGGCGTTCAAGGAGCTGTTCGGCGGCGGTCATGGTACACTGGAACTGGTCGAAGGAGAGGATATCCTGGAAGCAGGTGTGCGGATTACCGCACAGCCGCCTGGAAAGAAGCTGCAGAATATGATGCAGCTCTCCGGAGGGGAAAAATCCCTGACAGCGATCGCGCTTCTCTTTGCCATCCAGAACCTGAAACCATCTCCGTTCTGTCTGCTCGATGAGATCGAGGCGGCACTTGATGAGAGCAATGTCGACCGTTATGCACGGTATCTTCACAAACTGACGAAGAATACACAGTTTATCATCATTACCCACAGAAGAGGCACGATGACGGCAGCTGACCGGCTGTACGGGATCACGATGCAGGAAAAGGGTGTATCGGCACTTGTTTCCGTAAATCTGATTGAGGATGACCTGGATGCGTAAGATATAGTTGTATTTGTGAAACATCGGTGATAAGATAGAGCAGTATCAGAAAGAGAAAAATGAGGAGGAAACAGGAATGGAAGAAAAAAAGGGCTTTTTCAAACGTCTGGTAGCCGGTCTTGCGAAGACCAGAGAGAACATTGTTTCCGGAATTGATGCAATTTTTAATGGATTTTCAAGTATTGACGATGACTTTTATGATGAAATAGAAGAAATTCTCGTGATGGGGGACATCGGGATCAATGCGACGACCTCCATTATTGAGGATCTCAGGCAGAAAGTAAAAGACCGTGGCATCAAGGATCCGGCGGCCTGCAAGCAGCTTCTGATCGACAGCATCAAGCAGGAGATGGATGTCGGAGAGACGGCTTATGAATTTGAAAACAGAAAGTCGGTCGTTCTGGTGATCGGCGTAAACGGAGTCGGAAAGACGACGAGTGTCGGAAAGCTGGCCGGAAAACTGAAGGACAAGGGCAAGAAGGTGGTGCTCGCAGCGGCAGATACGTTCCGTGCGGCGGCCGGGGAGCAGCTGATTGAGTGGGCAAAACGAGCAGATGTGGATATCATCAGCGGGCAGGACGGTTCCGATCCGGCCTCCGTTGTATACGATGCGATCTCCGCAGCGAAGGCGCGAAATGCAGATGTGCTGCTGATCGATACAGCGGGACGGCTTCACAATAAGAAGAACCTGATGAATGAGCTTGGAAAGATCAACCGAATCCTGGACCGCGAATATCCGGAGGCATTCCGTGAAACGCTTGTCGTTCTGGACGGCACGACCGGACAGAATGCGCTCGCGCAGGCGAGGGAGTTCAAGGAAGTGGCGGATATCACCGGCATTATCCTGACGAAGCTGGATGGCACGGCAAAGGGCGGCATCGCTGTAGCGATCCATTCTGAGCTTGGCATTCCGGTGAAATACATTGGTGTCGGCGAGACGATCGATGACCTGCAGAAGTTTAATGCAGATGAGTTTGTAAATGCGCTCTTTGATGTGAAGCAGGAGAATTAGCCATGGCAGGATGGCAAAAAGGAATGAGCCGCGGGACAATTGGCGGCCGGAAATGAAGAAGCGGATTGCGAAGATCCGTTTTGACTGATAAGAAAAGGACAGGTACAATAAGATGGAAATGTTGACATTAGAGGCATTTGAAGAGGCTTCCGAGTGCGTGAAGCGTGTGACGCAGGAGACAAAGCTGGTATACAGCGAATATTTCAGCAATCAGACAGGTAATAAAGTTTATCTGAAGACGGAAAATATGCAGGTAACAGGCGCTTATAAGATTCGCGGCGCTTATTATAAGATCAGCACAATGAGTGAAGAAGAGCGTGCGAAGGGGCTGATTACCGCATCGGCGGGAAACCATGCACAGGGCGTTGCATATGCGGCAAAGGCTTACGGCTGTAAGGCGGTTATTGTAATGCCGGAGACGACACCATTGATCAAGGTAAACCGTACCAGAGGCTATGGTGCAGAGGTTGTACTGCACGGTGATGTATATGATGAAGCGTGTGAGTATGCATTCCAGCTGGCGGAAGAAAATGGTTATACGTTTATTCATCCGTTTGATGATCCGGCTGTTGCTACCGGTCAGGGAACGATCGCGATGGAGATTGTGAAAGAACTTCCGCTTGTAGATTACATTCTTGTACCAATTGGAGGGGGCGGACTGGCAACCGGTGTTTCCACACTTGCAAAGTATCTGAATCCGAAGATTAAAGTAATCGGTGTTGAGCCGGAAGGCGCAGCCTGTATGAAGGCTTCTTTGGAACGTGGTGAGGTGATGACACTTCCGAAGGTCAGCACGATTGCGGACGGTACGGCAGTCAAGACACCGGGGCACAACATTTTCCCGTATATCCAGAAAAATGTGGATGAAATCCTGACGGTAAGTGACGATGAACTGATCGTGGCGTTCCTTGATATGGTGGAGAACCACAAGATGGTCGTAGAGAATTCCGGCCTTCTGACCGTGGCAGCACTGAAACATCTGAATGTGCGCGGAAAGAAAATCGTTTCTGTACTTTCCGGCGGAAATATGGACGTCATCACGATGGCTTCTGTCGTACAGCGCGGACTGATCCAGAGAGACCGTATCTTCACGGTATCTGTCCTTCTTCCGGATCGTCCAGGTGAACTGGTACGTGTGGCAAGCGTCATCGCCGAGCAGCAGGGCAATGTCATCAAGCTGGAGCATAACCAGTTTGTTTCCACCAACCGCAATGCGGCAGTGGAGCTGCGTATTACACTTGAGGCATTTGGCACAGAACATAAGATGAGTATTATTCAGGCGTTGAAGGATCATGGATATGATCCGGTGCAAAAGACGGCGAGCCTGTAAAAAGAAATATAAAAAGGAATGGCATCCGAGAAATTCTCGAATGTCATTTTTTGAACGCAGATAAGCATTCCCCCGCTTCAAGTGTGCGGAGCACTAGAGCGAGTCTGTTTTACAGATCAGGAGGAATTCATGGACAGCGATTATCTGGTAGAACCAATTGCAGATGCGATTCCCATTCTCTCAGGTTATATCTGCACATGTGCTGTTTTTATGTTACATTCAGTGTAATTAGAATGTGTTATACGAATTGTACATAGGATGGAGTGAGCAAAATGACAGATAAGAAGATATACTATCATCTTCCTGGATTATTTGAATTTTATGAGCTGTATCGAGTCTTTCTGCCAGTATTTCGAGAACACCGGGAATACTTTTATGACTGGTGTGAGATCGGTTCGATATATGGAGCGCCATCTGACTGTATCTGGGGTGGAGGACGTACCTCTTTTGGAGATGCAGATCCGCAGGAAGTGCTGACACTGACGCAGGAATATAAGATATCTGCCAGACTGACATTCAGCAATTCACTTTTGCGGGAGAAACATCTGCAGGATCGGAAATGTAATGCATTATGTGAACTGTTTGAAAAACAGACCGAAGTAAAAAATGGAGTGATTCTTCACTCTGAATTGCTGCTTGATTATTTACAGAATACGTGTCCGGATCTTTACTTTGTCTCTTCGACAACAAAAGTCCTGACAGATTTTCAGCAGTTTCTGGAGGAAGTGGATCGGGAAGAATTTCGCTATGTCGTACCGGATTTTCGGCTGAACAAGGTGTTTGACAAATTAAAGCAGATGGGCGACAGTCAGAAAGAAAAAGTAGAATTCCTGTGCAATGAATGCTGCTGGTTTGGCTGCAAAGACAGAAAAGCCTGTTACGAATCCGTCAGTCGGAAAAACCTGGGGGAAAGCTGCCCGGAACATCATTGCCATGCACCTGGGGCAGAAGACGGATATCTGTTTTCAAAAGCAATGACGAATCCAGGATTTATCAGTGTAACAGACATCCAGAGCGTGTATCGGCCGATGGGATTTTCTAATTTTAAAATCGAAGGCCGGGGATTGGGAAGCGCACTGATTCTGGAATTCCTGTTATATTATATGGCCAGACCAGAATACCAGATCCACGTCAGGGAAAAGATTTACTTGGATACCATGCTGGATCTTTTTTAACCCAATGGGGACGGGAAAAAGTGGTTTTCATCTCACCTGGATAGAGTGTATAATAATGAAAGAGAGGACAGGGCATGGCATTATATGCGCTTGGAGATATGCATCTGGCTTTTTCGGTAGACAAGCCTATGGACAGGTTCGGAAAAGTCTGGAAAAAACATGAGGAAAAAATAGCAAAAAACTGCGGCGAAGTGATTCAAAGGGAAGACACGCTTGTGATCACGGGCGATCATTCCTGGGGAAGAAAACTGCCTGAGGCAGAGAAAGATCTTGATTTTATTGCGAAGCTCCCGGGAAGAAAAATCCTGCTGAGAGGAAATCACGATATGTTCTGGGATGCAAAAAAAACGCCGTCCCTGAATGAAAGGTACGAGCCGCGGCTTTGCTTTTTGCAGAATAATTATTACAGTTACCGGGATTATGCGCTTGTCGGGACGAAAGGATATACGTTTGAGGGACCATTTTTCATCAATTCGAGAGGTGAGATCATCGGCTGGAACGAAGATGATGAGAAAAAAGCGCAGAAGCTTGTAAAGCGGGAGGCCGAGAGGCTGCGAATTTCCTTTGAAGCCGCGCGAAGTGACGGTTTTATGAAATATATTCTGTTCCTTCATTATCCGCCCACAAATATTCTGGAAAAAGAGAGCGTCTTTACACAGATGGCGGAGAAGTACGGCGTAGAACACGTTGTCTATTCTCACTGCCATGGGGAAGCACGCTTTGGTGACAGCATTCGCGGGATGCATCACGGAATACAGTATCATCTGGTGTCCGGGGATTATCTGAATTTCAGACCGGAGAAGATACTTCCATAGGCGGGAATCTCATAAGGAGAGCCCCATTTGTGGAGAATGAGAGCTCCGGCAGAGTGAAAAGTCTGCCGGAGCTTTTGCGCTGGTAAATGATAAAATTCAGTTTTGGAACTCCGTCTGGATTTCAGCAATCCGGGCGAGCAGGACATCTTCCTCCATTTCAAAACAGGGAGCCAGTTCCGCTGCGATTGCATGAGGGGAAATACCGGAGTTTAAAGATCCTCCTTATTATATCATATAGTGATGATAAGCGGCAAGTTGAATGCAAAAGCACTATTTTGATTATAAAATACAACAAAATAAATATAATGTCAACAAAAACAATATAAGACAAACAGAGAATAAAAAGATACAATAGATGGAAATTATTTTACAGGTAAAGAAAAATTGTATTATAGATTCTTTTAGATGTTTTGCTTTTACCCAGCGTATAAAAAACAAATATAGGTATTATTCTGAAAAAGGCTGCGCTCCATGAAAATCACACAAAAAAGTGTTACCATAAAAAGAAGTTTTTCACGTGCGCGGGAGAAAAGGGAAACGTTTTGATTAAAAATGTAAAGATATGGAGCAGGGAGGATGCATACATGAATCGAATTCTTGTGATAGAGGATGAACCGGATATTCAGGAGGTGCTGCGGAATTATCTGCAGGCATCCGGATATGCGGTACTGGTGGCCGGAGACGGCGAGGAGGGGCTTACAGTTTTTCAAAAGGAAGCGGTGGATCTTGTGCTGCTGGATGTGATGCTGCCGAAAGTGGACGGTTTTACGGCGTTGGAGCGGATACGGAAGATTTCCGGGACACCGGTGATTCTGGTGACGGCGCGGGACAGCGTGGAGGATCAGGTGAAGGGTTTCGGATTGCTGGCAGATGACTATATTCCAAAACCGTTTGATATGCCGGTGCTGCTGTGCAAGGTGGCGGCGGTACTGCGCAGAACGGGGAAATGTGAGACGGAAATGGATAAAATGATCTGCTGCGGAGATCTGCGGCTGGATGCGGAGCGTTACCGGGCATACTGCGGGGATACGGAGCTGGAGCTGACGACGAAAGAGTTTGAGCTGCTGCGTGTTTTCATGGAAAATCCAGGCAGGGTATTCACGAGACAGCGGCTGCTCGATCTCGTGTGGGGAATGGATTATTTCGGGGATGAGCGCATTGTCGATACGCATATCAAAAATCTTCGAAAGAAGCTGGACCGTGATGTGATCCGCACAGTGCGCGGTGTGGGATACCGCCTGGAAAAGAAAGGAGAGGAGAAGGCGTGAAGCGGGTGAAAGACAGAATTGCCGGAAGTCTCTCGATTAAAATCTTTCTGCTCACGGCGGTACTTCTTATTTTAATTAGTCTTTTTACGTATTTTTGCATTGTAAAATTTCTTCCGGTGACGTATCAGAATGAACTGGAGGAGAATCTTCAGAAGGTATCGGAAGAACTGCGGGCGGAGCTGGAGCGGTACCAGACGGTCGAAGAGGCACAGAATCTGCTGGAACTTTTTGCCGCGAACAATCAGGCAAGCGTGACGCTGCTGGATGCGGCTGGGACGATCGTGTTTCCGGCAGAAGAAGCCGGAACTGCGTATGAGATGTATGCGGATGAGGACGGTGTGATCGTGCAGAGCGTGTGGCATGGGACGGTGACTGATGAGGAAGATAGCTGCGAAGAAAATATGAGAGAAGAAAGCGGAAGTGAGGTGGCAACAGAGAGCTGGAACACGGAAAATAAAGCAAATAGTCTTGAAAGCCAGAGGAATACAGAAGCAGATGAGATGGCGTCCGGTGAGAATGCTTCCATGGCAGATGAAATTTCAACAGCGGATAAAGTTTCAATAACGAATGAGGAAAGTGAAGATATGGAAGCAGTCATGGGAGATACTCTCTGGGTGGAGGGCAGCGACGCGGAATTTTATGCCGGAAAAAAGTGGTACCACGTAACCATCGGCGGAAAAGAATACACGATGCTGGTCACGGGTACGATGCAGGCGGTTCGCCAGACGGTGCAGATATTAAAGGAAATGCTTCCTGCCATTTTGCTGCTGATTTTTGCGCTTGCGCTTTGCTGCGCCGTGATCGCCTCCTTTTATCTGGCGCATCCGGTGCTGGAACTGGCACGTGCATCCAGAAAGATGGCCGATCTGGAATTTGATGTGCGGTGTAAGGAGAAGCGAAAGGATGAGATTGGCGTTCTTGCGGGAAGTTTGAATGAGCTGTCTGGAAATCTGTCTGCAACGCTTGAAAAGCTGCAGGAGGCGAACCGGCAGCTTCGCACAGACATGGAACGGGAACGGGAGGAGGAGCGGAAGCGGACGGCCTTTTTTGCGGCGGCGTCGCATGAACTGAAGACGCCCGTCACAATCCTGAAGGGGCATATCGGAGGCATGCTTGGAAAAGTCGGGGCATACCGTGACCGCGACTTCTATTTGAAACGGTCTTTTGAGGTGACGGAGACGATGGAGAAAATGGTAAAGGAAATCCTGACGGTATCAAAAATGGAATCCGGCACCTGGGAGGTCAGGAAAGAGTCTGTGGATCTGCCGGAACTGGTGCGCTGTGAGGTGGCGGAACTGGTAGAGTTGCTGGAAGAAAAAAAGATGCGGCTGCAAATTGATCTGCCGGAACATTTATTTCGAATGGCAGATCGCTCAATGATGGAAAAGGTATTCCGGAATCTGCTGGTGAATGCCCTGCGGTATTCGCCGGCGGGAGAAGAAATACGGATTTTTATGACCGGGCAGGGGGAACATGTACTATTTTATATAGAAAATACAGGTATAAAAATCCCGGAGGAATCGCTTCCGCACCTGTTTGAACCGTTCTACCGCGTGGAACACTCCAGAAACCGGGCGAGCGGAGGAAGCGGCCTGGGGCTGTATATTGTGAAAATGATTCTGGAGCAGCACGGCGGAAGCTGTGCGGCGGAGAATGGAAGGGATGGGGTGAGAGTGATGTGGAGGATGTGAGAGGGGTTTCGCTCATCCCAAAATGGTAATCCCCCTTAGCAAATAAATTTGCTTTGGGTCGCTTTATTATTTTGTTGCTGTTCAGAACTGATTACACACAAATCACATAGTTCCTCCCTGTGGACTCCATATTCAAATTTTATGATAGGGTCAGTTCCGATGGAACAGAGAAACGGTCGGAACAATATTGAATAAGGAGTGAGATTTTTATGAAGTTCAGAAAAGCAATGATGGCGCTGGCAATGAGCAGTACGATGGTGATGACAGTTCCTGGTGTTCTGGAGGCAAAGACGACATCGTTTGATGATGGCGGTGTTACTTATTATAAGGTGGAGCAGGACGGAACGGTGAAATCGATTACGGAGGAGGATTACGAAGCGGCCCGGAAGGAGGCTGGCAGTCAGGAACAGGAGACGGAAATGGATGTATCAGATGAGAGCAGCTACAGCGGGATCATTTTTAACGGAGAGGCGGATGGCTCATGGTATATTTCAGAGGACGATGATAGAGTAGTCATGAGCGGAGGCAAAGCTTCAGTAGGTGAGACGACAGAAGAGGATACGACGGTCATGACGCAGGGTGGCGAGAATGAAAGCGGAGCGGTTTATTTTCAGAGCGTTGAAAACAGCGCGGATGCATACGGTACGTACGGCACAAAAGAGGAAGCGAAACGGATCAAAGAATACGGGGAAGCCGGGATTACGCAGAACGACGATGGAAGCTGGATGTGGGAAGGTCAAAAAGTGCGCATCCTGCTTGATGACGACGGCAGTATTTACATGTCGAATGCAGATCAGAAAAAGGAAAACGGGGTGTATCTCTACGTGGAGCGCAATGAAAGCGGAGAGATCAAAAAGGTAAACGCCGTAGATGCAAAAGAGATCCTGGAAGAACTGGCGCTTTGCGACGCACAGAAGGATGAGTGAGAATGAAAAAAGGTGATCAGAAGGTGATCGGGGCTGCCGGTGTCGGCAGCCTCTTTTAATAAAATAAAGTTTGTCAACAAAAAGTACTTGACAGATACACACTTTTCAGTTAAGATACCAGAGGTGATGCGAAATGGAAGAGTTTTTACAGCAGACGCTGCTCTATGATTTTTACGGAGAGCTGCTCACGGAGCATCAGCGGAAGGTATATGAAGAGGTTGTGCTGAACGATCTTTCTTATTCGGAAGCTGCCGAGATGTTCGGAGTCAGCCGTCAGGGCGTGCATGAGCTGGTGAAGCGGTGCAACAAAATCCTGAGTGAATATGAGTCGAAGCTGCATCTGGTAGAGCGGTTCGTCCAGATCCGCGAGACAGTAAAGCAGATCCAGAAGATGGCATCACAGATTGATTTCATCGATAAGGAAACACTTGCATCGGGCGTAAGAGAACTTTCAGGAAAGATTTTAGAGGAGTTATAGAATGGCATTTGAAAGCTTGTCAGAAAAACTTCAAAATGTGTTTAAAAATCTTCGCGGTAAGGGAAGACTGACAGAGGCGGACGTAAAGACGGCGCTGAAGGAAGTCAAGATGGCGCTTCTCGAGGCAGATGTCAGCTTCAAGGTGGTCAAGCAGTTTGTTAAATCCGTGCAGGAGAAGGCGATCGGACAGGACGTGATGAACGGACTGAATCCGGGCCAGATGGTGATCAAGATCGTAAATGACGAGCTGATCGCTCTGATGGGGTCGGAGACGACGGAGATTGCGCTTCGTCCGGCGAGTGAGGTGACGGTCGTGATGATGGCCGGACTTCAGGGAGCCGGTAAGACGACAACGACAGCCAAGCTCGCAGCAAAGTTCAAGTCGAAGGGACGCAGACCGCTGCTGGCAGCCTGTGACGTATATCGTCCTGCTGCGATCAAACAGCTGCAGGTCAACGGAGAAAAGGTTGGCGTTGAGGTGTTTACTCTCGGCGACAAGGAAAGCCCGGTGACGATTGCGAAGCGTGCGGTCGAGTATGCGAAGGCAAACGGTTTCAATCTCGTCTTTCTTGATACGGCGGGACGGCTTCATGTGGACGAATCCATGATGCGGGAGCTGCAGGACATCAAGGAAGCAGTTGCAATCGATCAGACAGTGCTGGTAGTTGATGCGATGACCGGACAGGATGCGGTAAATGTGGCATCCATGTTCCAGGAGAAGATCGGAATTGACGGTGTCATCCTGACAAAGCTGGACGGTGATACGAGAGGCGGTGCGGCGCTTTCTATTAAGGCGACCTGCGGAAAACCGATTCTTTACGCAGGTATGGGCGAAAAGCTTTCGGATCTGGAACAGTTTTATCCGGATCGTATGGCTTCAAGAATCCTCGGCATGGGTGATGTACTTTCCCTGATCGAGCGTGCACAGGATACGATTGATGAGACGAAAGCGAAAGAGATGGAGCAGAAGCTGCGCAAGGCACAGTTCGGATTTGATGATTACCTTGAGAGTATGAATCAGATGAAGAATATGGGCGGCATCTCAAAGATTCTCAGCATGATGCCTGGTGTCGGCGGAGCACAGCTCAAGCAGCTGGAGGATGCAGTCGACGAAAAACAGATGGCGCGGATCGAAGCGATTATTCTTTCCATGACTCCGAAGGAGCGGGCAAATCCGGATCTTTTAAATCCATCGCGCAAGCGCAGGATTGCAGATGGAGCCGGCGTAGATATCGGAGAAGTCAACAAGCTGGTGAAGCAGTTTGAACAGAGCAGAAAGATGATGAAACAGTATTCTGGAATGCTCGGTGGAAAATCAGGTAAAAGAGGCAAGTTTAAACTTCCCTTTTAACAAATAAATGTAAGGCCGATCAGCCGGGATGGCTTCGGAGCATAGACTTCGTGAAAATACCGGCTGTGGATTAAAATAAGGAGGTGAAATGAAATGGCAGTAAAGATCAGATTAAGAAGAATGGGACAGAAAAAGGCTCCTTTCTATAGAATCGTTGTAGCTGATTCCAGATCCCCGAGAGATGGAAGATGTATCGAGGAGATCGGTACCTACAATCCGAACACCGATCCGAGCGAGTTCAAGATCAATGAGGAGCTTGCAAAGAAGTGGCTTGCAAACGGTGCTCAGCCGACAGAGGTAGTAGGAAAGCTCTTCAAGGCAGCTGGCATCGAAAAATAATTGATTAGAGGTGAGCAGAATGAAAGAACTGGTAGAAGTAATTGCAAAATCTCTGGTCGATAATCCGGATGAAGTGGAAGTCACGGAAAAAGAAAGTGGCAAAGCACTTGTTCTGGAGCTGAAGGTAGCCCCGTCTGATATGGGCAAGGTTATCGGTAAGCAGGGAAGAATTGCAAAAGCGATTCGTTCCGTTGTAAAAGCCGCAGCTTCGAAAGAAGACAGAAAAGTAATTGTGGATATTTTACAGTAAATTCGAGTCTGTCCCGAAAGCAGGATCTGCTTTTGAGGCAGATTCTTTTGCGTCAGGGAAAAACAAGTCCGAAAGGATTCAGATAGAAGAGCAAAGAAGGAGACAAGATGAACGATATTCTGCAGGTGGGGGCAGTTACCTCCACGCACGGTCTGGTCGGAGAGGTAAAGGTTTTTCCGACCACGGATGATGTGAAGCGTTTTAAAAAACTGAAGCATGTGCTGCTCGATACCGGGAAGGAACTCCTTCCGCTTGAGATCGTGCAGGTGAAATTTTTTAAGCAGATGGTTATTCTGAAATTTAAAGGGTACGACAAAATCGAGGATGTCATGGGCTTTAAGGGAAAGAACCTGTTTGTGACAAGAGAGAATGCGGTAAAACTGAAAAAAAATGAGTATTTTATTGCGGACCTGATCGGCATGAAAGTGTACACCGAGGACGAAGCATATCTCGGCGTTTTAAATGATGTGCTTGCGACAGGAGCGAATGACGTCTACGAGGTACGGATGGAAAATGGAAAGGATGTCCTGATCCCTGCGATCCGCCAATGCATTTTGGATGTGGATGTGGAAAACGGTGTTATGAAAGTACATCTGCTGGAGGGACTGCTGGAATGAACTACTATGTAATGACACTGTTTCCGGAAATGATCGAGCAGGGCATGAACACGAGTATTATCGGGCGGGCGATGGCGAAAGGACTGCTGACGCTGACGACGCTCAATATCCGGGAATATTCGGTGCGCGGCGACGGGCGGATTGATGATTATCCGTACGGAGGCGGAGCCGGAATGGTGATGCAGGCGGAGCCGGTCTGCCGGACATACGAATCACTCTCGGAGCAGCTGGGCTATCGTCCGCGACTTATTTACCTGACCCCGCAGGGCAGGGTATTCAATCAGCAGATGGCGAAGGAATTTGCACAGGAAAAGGATCTCGTCTTTCTATGTGGCCATTATGAGGGCATTGATGAGCGTGTGCTGGAAGAGATCGCGACGGACTTCGTCTCGATCGGCGATTACGTGCTGACCGGCGGAGAACTGCCGTCGATGGTAATGATGGATTCCATTTCGCGTATGGTACCTGGCGTTCTTTCCAATCAGGAATCAGGTGAAACGGAAAGCTTTGCCGGAAATCTGCTGGAGTATCCGCAGTACAGCCGCCCGGAAGTCTGGAGAGGAAAGGCGGTGCCGCCGGTGCTCCTTTCCGGCCACCATGGAAATGTAGACCGGTGGCGGCGCGATCAGTCGCTCTACCGGACACTGAAAAGCCGACCGGATCTGATGGAGGATGTCGTGCTGGATAAGAAAGATCGGAAATTTCTGCAGATGGTGACGGATCAGCCTGAAATGGAAGGGGAATATCCGATTACGGAAGAAGAAGCACGTTTTTTAAGAAAACTTCTTGCAATCCGAAAAAAAACATGATAAAATGAAATGCGTTGTGAAAAAGAGATGGTCCTCTGTTACAAATAATGTATTAAGAACATCCGAATATGAAGGAGGAACACAATGAACGATATTATTAAGAGCATCGAAGCTGAGCAGCTCAAAGCAGAAGTACCGCAGTTTTCCGTAGGAGATACCGTTAAGGTTTACGGTAAGATCAAAGAGGGAAACCGTGAAAGAATCCAGGTATTCGAGGGCGTTGTAGTAAAGAAGCAGGGCGGAAGCGTAAGAGCTACCTTCACTGTTCGCAAGAACTCCAACGGCATCGGCGTTGAGAAGACATGGCCGCTTCATTCTCCGTCTGTTGAGAAAGTAGAAGTTATCAGATACGGTAAAGTAAGACGTGCAAAACTGAACTACTTAAAGGGACGTGTAGGAAAGAGCGCAAGAGTAAAAGAACTGGTGAAATAAGAAATCCGATCAGGGACAAATACATCTTATGTATCTTGTCCCTGTTTGCGTATGAGGACCTTTTCGGTCGGAAAGGAGCCGGATGAAAAAGAAAAGCGTGATCAAAACGATTCTGCTGTGGACCTTTGAAATTCTGGTCGTGATCCTGTTTGCGTACGTACTGGTCTATTTTTTCGGACAGTCGCGCACGAATATCGGACAGTCGATGGATGTGACACTCTCCGGCGGAGATACCGTATTACTGAACGTTCTCTCGTATCGGGTCAGCGCACCGAAGCGAGGGGATGTGATTGCCTTTAAGCCAAACGGAAGCACGACGAGCCATTCGAGTATCAAACGGGTGATCGCCCTGCCGGGCGAGACGGTTCAGATTAAAGATGGAATGATCTATATCAATGGGGAACTGTATCTGGAGCAGAAGGATTATCCGGTCATTACAAATCCGGGGCTTGCTTCCGAAGAACTGAAGCTTGGAGACAAGGAATATTTTGTGCTTGGCGACAATCGCAACAACAGCGTGGACAGCCGTTTTGCAGATGTGGGCATGGTGAAAAGCTCTGATATCGAGGGAAAAGTCTGGTTTGTGCTTTCTCCGTCGGAACACAGGGGATTTTTGAACGGCTGACGTAGTCTTCACAAACGCCGGATTGCCGGGACAGGTGTACCTGAAATGTCCGCATCACCCAAAAACGAGATACGTGGAAAATAATGGAGGAAAAACATGAATTATCAGTGGTATCCGGGCCATATGACGAAGGCAAAACGGATGATGCAGGAAGATATCAAGCTGATCGACCTGGTCATCGAGATTATTGATGCGCGAGTGCCGCTTTCCAGCCGCAATCCTGATATTGATGAGCTTGGGAAAAACAAGGCTCGCCTGATTATTTTAAACAAATCCGACCTTGCGGATGAAAAGAAGAATGACGCCTGGGCTGCCTGGTTTCAGGGAAAAGGCTGTTTTACCGCAAAAGTGAACGCAAGAAGCGGCGCCGGAATGAAAAAAATCCAGGATACGATCCAGGAGGCCTGCAAAGAGAAGATTGAGCGTGACCGTAAACGGGGGATTATGAACCGCCCGGTGCGCGCGATGGTGGTCGGCATTCCGAACGCAGGAAAATCTACCTTTATTAATACACTGGCCGGAAAGGCCTGTGCAAAGACCGGGAATAAGCCGGGTGTTACAAAGGGCAAGCAGTGGATCCGGCTGAATAAAAATATTGAGCTGCTTGATACGCCTGGAATTTTGTGGCCGAAATTCGAAGATCAGCTGGTCGGACTGAAACTTGCAGTAGTCGGATCGATCAAGGATGAGCTGCTGCAGTCAGAGGAACTTGCGATGTGGCTGATCGCATATCTGCGAAAGGAGTATGCGGGTCTTCTGACAGAGCGCTACCAGATCGAGGAAGATGGAACGGATCTTGAGATACTGGAGCGGATCGCACAGTCAAGAGGCTGCAGGCTGAAAGGAAATCTGCCGGATTATCCGAAGACGGCAGCACTGATTGTCGAGGATTTCCGCAGCGGAAGACTGGGGCGGATCACACTGGAAAGGCCGGAGGGTGTTTAGATTTATTTGACATCTGCGACCGGCAGGGTTACAATACATGACAGGTGATAAAACAAAAGACAGAAAGTGGTGAAAGAATGAATCAGGAAAAACAAAATGCTTCTGTAAAAGACAGCCAGGATGGCGAGAAGAATATGAAAAAAGAAATCTTAAGCTGGGTATTTTATATTCTTTTTGTAGTGGCACTGACGTATGTGATCATTACATTTGTCGGACAGCGTACGCGTGTGGACGGAAGATCCATGATGAACACCTTAAGCGATGGCGACAATCTGATCGTTGAAAAGCTTTCTTACCGGTTCGGAGACCCGGAGCGGTTTGATATTATTGTATTCCGCCCATATGAAAATGAAAAAGAATACTACATCAAACGAATCATCGGACTGCCGGGTGAGACGGTTCAGATCGATGAAAACGGAAAAATTTACATCAACGGAGAAGTGCTGGAGGAGAATTACGGTGCGGAGACGATCCGCAGTGCCGGAAGAGCTTCGGAGCCGATCACACTTGGTGAGAATGAGTATTTTGTAATGGGCGACAACCGAAACAACAGTAAGGACAGCCGCTCGGAGGATGTCGGAAATGTCAGCCGTTCGCAGATCATAGGCCGCGCATGGGTACGGATCTGGCCGCTGTCAAAGATTGGTGTGCTGAAGCATCAATAAAGGGAAAAGAAGCAGCAAAGCGGATTGTGAGTGTCAGCTTTACATCTATTTTGCTGTTTTTGGTAAAAAAAGACAGGTTTCACCGGAGGCGGTGAGCAGAAAAACCGAAGGCGGTGAAATTTGTGAAACAGGAAAAAAGAAAGAAAAGTGCGGTAAGAGAAATGATGGGATGGCTGCTGTATATGGCGATCCTTGTGGCAGCGGCATTTTTGCTGGTACATTTTGTCGGAGAACGCACAGTCGTGAGCGGAGATTCGATGTCTCCGACCTTAAGCGACGGTGACAATCTGATTGTGGACAAACTCTCTTACCGCATTCGTGCGCCTAAACGGTTTGAGATCGTGGTTTTTCCGTTCCAGTATCAGAAGGGAACCTACTACATCAAACGGATTATCGGCCTGCCGGGCGAACAGGTACAGATTTATAATGGCAAAGTCTATATCAATGGAAAAGTGCTGGAAGAATCCGGCGGTTTTGAACCGATTCGCAGCGCAGGGCTTGCGTCCGAGGCGATCACACTGGGCGAGGATGAGTATTTTGTGCTCGGCGATAACCGCAATAACAGTGCGGACAGCCGTGAGCCGAGTGTAGGGACGATTTTAAGACAGAATATGATCGGCCGGGCCGTCTTCCGAATCTGGCCGCTTGATGGCGTGGGGTTTTTGAATTAAACCGAAAAGGAAATTGAGTATGAAAAGTATTGCGGAAATCAAAGCGGAGTTTGCGGCGGTGTCTGCGGATCGGGCGGAGGCGCTTTTTGCACAGTACGCAGATGATAAACGGGCAGGCGTTGCAAAGCTGATCGAATCAGAAAAAAGGAAGCTTTTGAAGCTGGAGCAGGAGCGCAGCCGTCTGGAGACGATGCGGATCTATGAGCATAAATACGGGGATCTTGGCCTTATATGCGGAATCGATGAGGCAGGCAGAGGGCCGCTGGCCGGACCGGTGGTGGCTGGTGCGGTGATCCTTCCGCAGGACTGCGAGATCCTTTATCTTAATGACTCGAAGAAACTTTCTGAAAAGAAAAGAGAGGAGCTCTTCGACGAAATCAAAGAAAAAGCGATTTCATGGGGGATTGGCATGGCCTCCCCGGCGCGGATTGATGAGATCAATATCCTGCAGGCAACGTATGAGGCGATGCGGGAAGCAGTCGCGGCGCTTGACCCGCAGCCGCAGGTACTGCTCAATGACGCGGTACGGATTCCGAATCTGGCATTTCGCCAGGTACCGATCATCAAGGGCGATGCGAAGAGTCTCTCGATTGCGGCGGCAAGCGTGCTTGCCAAGGTGACGAGGGACCGGCTGATGCGGGAATATGACAAAGTCATGCCGGAATATGGGTTTGCGGCACATAAGGGGTACGGCAGCGCAGCCCACATTGCGGCACTGCAGAAATATGGTCCTTCGCCGATCCACCGCAAAAGCTTTATCGGACATTTTGTAGAGGAATGAACGAAACAGAAAAGATCTGTCGGGGGAGAGAACGGCAGAAAAGGTGAATAAACGAAAGACAGGAGCAGTTTATGAGGAAAAGGCCGCTGCGTATCTGAAAGAGAAGGGGTATCGCATTCTGGAAAAGAATTATCGCTGCCCTCTGGGCGAGATCGATCTGATCGCAGAAGAGAGAGGATATCTCGTTTTCATTGAGGTGAAATATCGGAGAACATCGCGGCTTGGTACCGGGGAAGAAGCGGTGAATACAAAAAAGCAGCGGCGCATTCTGGGCGCAGCCAGATGGTATCTGATGGAGCATGGGATGTGCCCCTGCCGTTTTGATGTAGCAGCAATCAACGGAACAGAAATTACGTTGGTCCGGAATGCGTTTGAATGCAGGTAGGCATTTCTCCGTCTCCAATGTGCGGGGCACGAAGCGGGAGGCTTATGTCAGTGAAAGCTTGCAGTCAGTGAAACGGATTGCAAATGTTTGTTTTATGAGAGAGAAAGTCAGGAGAGTAACGATTGAAAGAAGAAAGAATGCTGATCAGGAAAAAATGGGAGCGAAGCGTTATGCAGGAGCACGAGAAGAATGGTGTTCTTTATTTTACGTTTTCAAATCTGGATCAGGTTTCGGATATATTTGTTCACGCATTCAGCAGCCGCCTTGGCGGCGTGAGCACAGGAGATCTGGCCACAATGAATTTCAGCGTGAATCGTGGCGATACGAAAGAAAATGTGAAGGAAAATTATCGCCGCTTTGCTGCGGCTGTTGGCTTCCGGGCAGAAAATCTTGTCTGTTCGGATCAGACACATACGAATTATGTGCGTGTTGTGACGGAGGCGGACCGAGGAAAGGGCTTTGACCGGGAGAAGGATTATCACGATGTGGACGGGTTAGTCACGAATGTTCCGGGGCTGGTTCTTGTGACTTACTATGCGGACTGTGTGCCGCTGTTTTTTGCAGATCCGGTGCACCGGGCCGTTGGACTGTCTCATTCCGGCTGGCGTGGGACTGTGTCGGATATTGCAGGGGAGACGGTAAAAGTCATGCAGGAGCGGTACGGGACAAATCCTGCGGATCTGCTTGGAGCGATCGGCCCGTCGATCTGTCAGGGTTGTTACGAAGTGAGTGAAGATGTGATACGCGAATTTCAAAAGCAGTATGAACCATCGCTGTATCCGCTTCTTTACACGAAAAAACCGAATGGAAAGTATCAGCTGAACCTGTGGGAAGCCTGCCGCCAGAATATGCTGCGTGCAGGTCTTTTGCCCGGGCATATTCAGGTTACGGATCTTTGCACCGGCTGTAACCCGGAGATTTTGTTTTCTCACCGCGCTTCCAAAGGACACCGCGGAAATCTGGCCGGATTTCTTGGCGTGCGGGAATAAACGGAATCGATTGCTTTTTTTCGGGAAATTCTGACATTTTCTGTGATTATTCTTGACGCACATTTTACAAAATGTTATAAATGAATGGAAACTGCTGATGTTTCGATGAAAATTGAGCATTGGTGTGAAAAACAAAAAATTATTTGTGGAGGATGGCTCATCTATGTATGAATACGACAATCTGGAAAATCTCATGCCGGTAGGTCCGCTGAAGATCGCGGCGCTGGAAGGCTGTCGGGAATTTGGAGAAACGGTCAACCGTTATCTGATACAGACCCGCAAGGAGACGGCGCAGGTGAATGCAGCGCTGGCAAGGATGCCCGGTTATATCGAAGATTCGTACCTGCTTGACTGCAAGTGCCCGAGATTTGGTTCCGGTGAAGGCAAGGGACAGATCAATACTTCTGTGCGCGGTGCAGATCTGTACATTCTGGTGGATGTCTGCAATTACAGTCTTACGTACTCTGTTTGCGGTTATGAGAATCATATGTCACCGGACAACCATTTTCAGGATTTGAAGCGTATCATTTCAGCTGCGACCGGAAAGGCAAAACGAATCAGTGTGGTTATGCCGTTTTTGTACGAGGGACGCCAGCATAAGCGTACCAAGAGAGAGTCGCTGGACTGCTCGCTCGCTTTGCAGGAGCTTGTGAGCATGGGCGTTTCCAATATTATTACATTTGACGCGCACGACCCGCGTGTGCAGAATGCGATTCCGCTGAGCGGATTCGATTCCTTTATGGCAACGTATCAGTTTTTAAAGGCACTTGTCGATACCGTAGAGGATTTCCAGATCGATAATGACCATTTGATGGTCATCAGCCCGGATGAGGGCGCGATGAGCCGCGCTGTTTATTTTTCCAGCATCCTCGGCGTAGATATGGGTATGTTCTACAAGAGAAGAGATTATTCAACAGTAGTAAATGGCCGCAACCCGATCGTAGCGCATGAATTCCTCGGCGATTCTGTGAAGGGCAAGGATGTCATCATTGTCGATGATATGATCTCTTCCGGTGACAGTATGCTCGATGTGGCAAAGCAGATCAAGCAGCGGGGTGCAAAGCGTGTATTTGTCTGCACGACATTCGGATTGTTCACGGATGGCCTGGAGCGCTTTGATGAATTTTATGAGAAGGGTTACATTACAAAAGTAGTGACAACAAACCTGAATTACCGCATGCCGGAGCTTTTCAAGAAGCCGTATTATGCAGAGGCGGATATGACCCGTTTCCTGGCAATGATCATCGATCATCTGAATCATGACGTGACCTTAAGCAAGATTGAATCACCGACGGAAAAGATTAACGAGCTTCTGAATTCCATGCGGATCCTGAAGCAGAAATAAAGCAACTGCGAAAGAGGGGCTATGCGGGTGGCACAGCTCCTTTTTGTCGGCATACGGCTCAATACTGGCAGCAGTGTTTGAAGCCGCTTGCGGAATCTCATAGGAGGGACGGATTCCTTATGATTCTGCAAGCAGCGAAGCGGATTGCGAATATCTGCTTTGACAAGCGCCTCAGGCGTAAAAGATTTACTTAAATAATAAGGAAACAACAAGAATGAAGAAAAAGAATTTTGAGCATAAGATCCGCGCGGTTCTTCCGGGAAGCATTGCGGAGGAGCTGGAACTGGAGCCGGGAGACGTTCTGCTGGCTGTCAATGACCATGAGATCGAGGATGTTTTTGATTATCATTATTATACGAACGAGGAATATCTGACGGTTCTTGTGCGCAAACCGGACGGAGAGGAATGGGAGCTGGAGATCGAAAAGGAATTTGAAGAGGATCTCGGGATCGAATTTGAAAGTTCACTGATGGACGATTACCGTTCCTGCAGAAACCACTGTATTTTCTGTTTTATCGATCAGATGCCGCCGGGAATGCGGGAAACGCTGTATTTTAAGGATGACGATTCGAGACTGTCGTTTTTGCAGGGCAACTATGTGACACTCACAAATATGAGCGATCACGACATTGACCGGATCATCCATTATCATCTCGGACCGATCAACATTTCCTTTCAGACGACAAATCCGGATCTTCGCTGCAAAATGCTGCACAACCGTTTTGCAGGTGATGTTTTCCCGAAAATCCGGCGTCTGGCAGATGCCGGAATTGAGCTGAACGGCCAGATCGTGCTGTGCCGTGATATCAATGACGGGGCGGAGCTGGAGCGCTCCATTTCGGATATGACATCCTACCTTCCGGCGCTTCGCAGTGTTTCGGTTGTGCCGGTCGGGCTGTCAAAGTACCGGGAAGGCTTGTATCCGCTGAAGCCATTTGATGCACAGTCGGCGGGAGAGGTGATTGATCTGATCGAATCCTGGCAGAAAAAGATTTATCCGCAGTACGGTGTGCATTTTGTTCATGCATCAGATGAATGGTATCTGCTTGCCGGGCGGCCGCTTCCGGAGGAAGAACGGTATGATGGATATCTTCAGTTGGAAAATGGCGTCGGCATGCTGCGACTTTTAAAAGAAGAAGTTGAGGAAACGCTTGCAGAGGTGAAGCCGGACGGGGAAACACCGAAGCGCCGCGTTTCGATTGCAACCGGACGGCTTGCAGGACCTTTTTTGAAGGAACTTGGTAAACGGATCGAGACAGTGCATCAAAACGTTACACTGCAGATATTTGAAATCCGAAATGACTTCTTCGGGGAATCGATCACAGTTTCCGGGCTGATCACAGGACAGGATCTGATCGCACAGCTGAAAGATCAGGATCTTGGAGATGAACTGCTGCTTCCGACCAATATGATCCGGTCAGGGGAACGCGTATTTCTCGATGATCTGACGATAGAGGATGCAGAAGAGGCACTTGGCATATCGATCCGCATTGTGGAATCAGGCGGGCGTGATCTGGTGTGTGCAGTGACCGGAGAAGAATAGACGAAAACAGGCAAAAGGAGGAAAACCTATGAGCAAACCAATCGTAGCAATTGTAGGAAGGCCGAATGTGGGCAAGTCGACACTGTTTAACGCGCTTGCCGGAGAAAATATTTCGATTGTAAAAGATACGCCGGGCGTAACGCGTGACCGGATCTATGCGGATGTAGAGTGGCTGAATGTGAATTTCACACTGATCGATACCGGTGGAATCGAACCGGACAGCAGCGATGTAATCCTGGCGCAGATGCGGGATCAGGCGCAGATCGCGATCGACACGGCGGATGTCATTTTGTTTCTGACGGACTGCAAGCAGGGTCTCGTTGATGCGGATGCAAAGGTGGCAGATATGCTGCGCCGTTCCCGCAAGCCGGTTGTGCTTGTCGTAAATAAGGTTGATAATTTCGATAAAAACATGGCAGATGTCTATGAGTTTTACAATCTCGGTATCGGTGATCCGTACCCGATCTCTGCGAGCAACAAGCTTGGTGTCGGAGATATGCTCGATCACGTGATCGAGTGCTTTGGAGAGGATCACGGCGAGGAGGAGCAGGACGAACGGCCGCGCATCGCGATCGTCGGCAAGCCGAATGTCGGAAAATCATCTCTGATCAACCGCATCCTTGGCGAAAACCGTCTGATCGTTTCCAATATTGCCGGTACAACGCGTGATGCGGTAGATACAAGCGTGAAGTGGAACGGTCATGAATATGTATTTATCGACACAGCCGGACTGCGCCGCAAGAGCAAGATTAAAGAAGAACTGGAGCGCTACAGCATCATCCGTACCGTGACGGCGGTTGACCGCGCGGATGTTGTGGTAATTCTGATCGACGCGGTAGAAGGCGTGACCGAGCAGGATGCAAAGATTGCCGGCATCGCACATGACCGCGGGAAAGGAATTGTAATCGCAGTTAATAAGTGGGATGCGGTCGAGAAGGACGATAAGACGATCTATAAATATACACAGGAAGTGCGCCAGGTACTTTCCTACATGCCGTATGCGGAGATCCTTTTCATCTCGGCGCAGACAGGTCAGCGTGTATCCAGACTGTTTGAGACGATCGATATGGTACTTGCAAATCAGTCGATGCGCGTGGCAACCGGTGTGCTCAACGAGATCATGGCTGAGGCTGTGGCACTGCAGCAGCCGCCGACAGATAAGGGGAAGAGACTGCGTCTCTTCTATATTACACAGGTTGCGGTCAAGCCGCCGACATTCGTTATTTTTGTCAATGACAAGGCGCTGATGCATTTCTCGTATACGAGATATCTGGAAAACAAGATCCGCGATACGTTCGGATTTAAGGGGACTTCGCTGAAGTTCATTATCCGTGAGCGCAAGGACGGGGAGAATTGAGGAAAGAAAATGGAACGTTTGATTTGTATTGCCATCGGATATGTGTTTGGACTGTTTCAGACGAGCTATATCTATGGAAAAATGCATGGAATTGATATCCGCAAATGCGGAAGCGGAAATGCCGGGACCACGAATATGCTCCGGACGATGGGAACGAAGGCAGGAGCGATCACACTGCTCGGCGATGCGTTTAAATGTGTGATTGCCGTGCTTGTGGTGCGCACACTGTTTCGAACACAGTATGCGGAGATCCTGCCGCTTTTGTCGATCTACACGGCAGCCGGTGTAATTCTTGGCCATAATTTCCCGTTTTATATGAATTTCCGCGGAGGAAAGGGAATCGCAGCAACCGCGGGTCTGATTATGTCGATGAGCTGGCAGATGACGCTGATCGCAATTGTCATATTTGGCGGAACGGTAGCGCTGACACATTATGTTTCTCTTGGCTCGCTGCTGGTGTATGTCAGCTTTTTTGTGGAACTCATTGTCTTCGGACAAAACGGGATGTTTGGCATGACACAGCGATATCTGAATGAGATGTATGCGGTGGCGTTTGCGCTTGCCGTGCTCGCCTTCTGGATGCACCGTGCAAATATCGTGCGGCTGGCACATGGTGAAGAACGGAAGACGTATCTGTTTCATAAAAAGCAGTGAGTAAGAAAGCGGAAAAAGACAGGAAGGAATGGAGTAAGGCAGGTTGGCGGACAAATGGCCTGCTCATGGAAATAAACTGTAAATATTGAGCCGGACAGCGGCAAAGCGGAGGTGAAACAATGGAAAAAATAGGCGTGATCGGTGCAGGAAGCTGGGGAACTGCGCTTGCAATCCTGCTCAATGAAAATGGAAATGACGTGACGCTTTGGTCACACCGGGAGACGGAGGCAGAGCACATGCGGCAGTCACGGGAGTGCTCAAAGCTTCCCGGAATTAAAATTCCGGAAGCGGTGGAGATTACCTCGGATCTGAAGCAGGCAGTATCCGGGAAAAAGGTGCTTGTCATGGTTGTGCCTTCCAGGTGTATGCGCGAGACGGCAGAGCTTCTGAAGGAGTGTGTCGCTCCCGGGACTTATGTAATCAGTGCCGCAAAGGGAATTGAAGATGAGACACTTTTTACAATGACTGATATTCTGGAGCAGGTGCTTCCACAGGCGGATGTGGCAGTTCTTTCTGGGCCGAGCCATGCGGAGGAGGTAGCAAAGCTGCTTCCGACGACGTGCGTGATCGGGGCACATACAGAAGAGACGGCGCGATTTCTGCAGGAACTGTTCATGGGACCGATGTTCCGCGTCTACATCAGCTCGGACATGCTCGGCATCGAGCTTGGCGGCGCACTCAAAAATGTGATTGCACTGGCGGCCGGTATCGCGGATGGTATGGGCTACGGGGACAATGCAAAGGCAGCACTTATCACGAGAGGCAGCGTGGAGATCGGACGGCTTGGAATCCGTATGGGCGGAAAGCCGGAGACTTTCTTCGGACTGACCGGAATCGGGGATCTGATCGTGACATGTGCGAGCATGCACAGCCGAAACCGCCGGGCGGGCATCCTGCTCGGTCAGGGCTATACGATGAAAGAAGCGATGAAGGAAGTCAACATGGTCGTGGAGGGCGTTTACTCCGCAAAGGCGGCGATGGCACTCGCCAGAAAATACGATACGGAACTTCCGATTATCGAGCAGGTAAACCAGATTCTGTTTGAGGGAAAAGACCCGAAAAAAGTAGTGGCGGATCTGATGCTGCGTGATAAAAAAACAGAAAATTCACTGATCCCATGGTAGGATAAAAGGTGCGGAGATGTAGAATTTTTAACAAATACCGCAATTTATGCAGATTGCATGAAGATAGTTTTAAAACAGAGTTAGGGATAGTAAACCTGCACGGAAAAAAACGTGCAGGTTTTTTTCATTCTTCCCCTAAAGTTTTCAAAAAAGTACATTGCAGTTGTTGTGAAGAAAAAAGGATTATGTTATAATATGACCAAATGCAAAAGAATATTTCAGAATGTCAAAAAATTAACAAAATAAAAGGCGTTTTGAACGCATTCAGAAAGGAGAACGGATATGCATATCATTCATGATGAAAATGGCAATCCGATTGCACATGGACATGACCATGAGCACGCTCATACACACGAGCACGGGCATGACCATGACCACGATCATGGCTGCGCATCCGATAACTGCGGCAGCTGCAATGACTGCGGAGATAAGACAGCGGCGCTGCTTGATTACATGCTCAAGCACAATGAGCATCATGCAGCTGAGCTCGACCAGGTAGCAGACAGGCTTCGCGCCGAGGGCAAAGAGGCCGCTGCAGATCAGATCAAGAAAGCCGTCGATGAGTTCAAAAAAGGAAATCTTTATCTGGGACTTGCACTTGCGACCGTAAAGGAGCAGTAAACCAATTAGGAGGTGGACGGGATGTGTCTGTCTACTGCATATAAGACAAGCGAGCCGGACAGTATCATCATGGAGTACGTCAGCAAGATTGAGGTGGAAGGAAATCTGATCACCCTGACAGACGTGATCGGTGATACAAAAACAGTGGAAGGTACCATTAAGATGGTTGACCTCACCGGCGGGGTCGTAAAAATCAACTGTTAAATGCGGATCGACAACACCTGCTCTGTGTTTTGGACAGGATGTGCGCGATAGATTACCATATTATAAAAGTGGAGGTATAAACAAATGGCAAAAGTAAAACTTACTGATCTCATGAAGGAAAGACAGCTTCTTTCGTTCGAGCTTTTCCCGCCGAAGACAGACAAGGGTATGGAGAATCTCCCGGGAACGATCGAGAAACTCTGTGAGTTCAAACCGGAGTACATTTCCTGTACATACGGAGCAGGCGGCGGAAACGTAGGCCGTAACCGTGAGGTTTGTCAGGAGATCATCAAGGCTGGTACCGTTCCGGTAACCCACTTTACTGTAATCAAGAACACAAAAGAGGGCATCAAGCAGCAGCTGGAGCAGTACCTTGCAGAGGGCGTAGATCATATGCTTGCACTGCGTGGTGATATCCCGCTTGGCGAGACCACAACCTGCGGAGATTTTGATTATGCAACAGACCTCGTTGCATTTACCCGTAAAGAGTTTGGCGACAAATTTGAGATCGCAGTAGCAGGATCACCGGAAGGCCACATCGCATGCCGCAGCCTTGATGCTGATATTGCAGTTCTGAAAATGAAACAGGACAACGGCGCTGATTACATCATGACTCAGCTGTGCTGGGATATGGAGCAGTTCAAGGTATGGCTGGATAAGATCCGCAGTGCAGGCATCACTATGCCGGTAGATGTAGGTATCATGCCGATCCTGGATCAGGCTGCAACAATCAACATGGCACTGTCCCGCAACGGCTGCGTAATGGAGCGTGAGCTTGCAAGACTGATCTCCAAGTACTGGCTGTTCCCGAACCCGTTTGCAGCAAAGGATGCAGAGGGCAAGCCGTTCGATATGTTCTACGAGCAGAAGGTAAGAGATTTCAAGGAAGCAGGAATCGAGTACACAATCAAGCAGATCGATGCTTACCGTGCACTGGGTGTAGACGGAATCCATCTCTATGCACTGAACAAGTGGCAGGATGTATCCCGCATCATCAAAGAGTCCGGAATGCGTACACTGATCTAATTGCATGATCTTGATCGAGTAAGGCTGCAAGGCGGATTGCAGATATCCGCTTTGCCAGATTTGTAATATGTAATACCAGGAGGAAAAGACATGTCACACGTAATAGCGATAGCAGGAAAAGGCGGAGTCGGTAAGACCACACTTTCAGGAATGCTGATTCAGCGGATGTGCCAGATGGGGAAATCTCCGATTCTGGCTGTCGATGCGGACGCAAACTCCAATCTGAATGAGGTGCTCGGAGTTGATGTGGAAATGACGCTCGGAGACGTACGTGAGCAGATCGAACGCTCGGAAATGAGCAAAGAAAATCCGATTCCATCCGGAATGTCAAAGGCGGATTACGCGGAGATCATGTTTCAGCGCTGCCTCAATGAGGACGATGATTTTGATCTTCTCGTGATGGGGCGGACCCAGGGAAAGGGCTGCTACTGCTACGTAAACGGACTGCTTCAGGCTCAGATGCAGAAGCTGCTTCCGGGATACAAGTATATGGTAGTTGATAATGAGGCCGGTATGGAGCATATCAGCCGCGGCATTTTACCGAAGGTCGACACGCTGATCCTCGTAAGTGACTGTTCCAGAAGAGGCGTTCAGGCAGCAGGCAGGATTGCGGAGCTTGCAAAAGATTGTAATTTGAATCCGAAGACGATGGGACTGATTGTAAACAGAGCGCCGGGCGGAAAATTAAACAGCGGTACGCTGGAAGAAATCGAGAAGCAGGGACTTACGCTTCTCGGTGTCGTACCGCATGATGATCAGGTATATGAATACGACTGCGAAGGAAAGCCAACGGTAGAACTTCCGGACAGCTCACCGGTGCGTGTGGCACTTGATGAGATTATCAACAGACTTGATCTGTAAGTAATAACAGGAAATACCCATTTATAGAAAATATTAAGGAGGTTTATAATGGGCGACTTTAAGTTAACAACAGTAGAAGAGTTCGAAGCGGCTACCAACCGACTTCTTGAAACTGGCCAGAAAGTAGGCGCAGATGCATGGCAGTATCGTGTAAAAAATCAGACACCGCACTGTAAATTTGGTGAGACCGGTATCTGCTGCCGTATCTGTGCAATGGGACCGTGCCGTATCACACCGAAGGCACCGAGAGGAATCTGCGGATGCGATGCTCACGGTATTGTAGCACGTAACTATCTGAAGTTTACAGCCGGAGGTTCAGCAACACATTCCGATCATGGCCGTGAAATCTGTCATACACTGTACTGTGCAGATCCGAACGGAGCATACAAGGTAAAGGATCCGGAGAAGCTGATCCGTCTTGCAAAAGAGTGGGGCGTTGAGACTGAGGGCAAAGATATCTATGATCTGGCTCACGAGATGGCAGTTCTCGGTATGGGTGAGTACGGTAAGGTATTCGGCTATCAGAACTTCTTAAAGAGAGCTCCGCAGCATACACAGGATATCTGGGAGAAGCAGGAGATCGCTCCGCGTGCAATCGACCGTGAGGTTTCCTGTTCTCTGCATATGACCCATATGGGATGTTCTTCTCTTCCGGAGGCACTGATCCGTCAGTCCTTAAGATCAGGTCTTTCTGATGGATGGGGAGGATCCATGGCAGGTACGGAGTTCTCCGATGTACTGTTTGGTACTCCGAAGCCGATTGATACCGAGGCAGACCTTGGCGTTATGAACGCTGAGAACGTAAACATCGTTGTACACGGACATGACCCGTCACTTTCCGAGATGATCTGTGAGTATGCAGATGATCCGGAGATGATCGCATACGCAAAAGAGATGGGTGCAAAGGGAATTACCGTATCTGGTGTATGCTGTACTTCCAATGAGGTTGCAATGCGCCGTGGTATCCCGATGGCAGGTAACTTCCTGCAGCAGGAGAACGTTGTCCTGACCGGAGCATGTGAGGCAATCGTCGTTGACGTTCAGTGCATTTTCCCGGCATTAGGGCCTCTGTCCAAGTGCTTCCATACAAAATTCGTGACCACTTCACCGGTTGCTCAGATGCCGGATGCAGAGTTCATCCGCTTCAGACCGGAGAATGCAGCTGAGAATGCAAAAGCAATCGTAAAGATGGCAATCGAGAACTTCAAGAACAGAAAACCGGAGCTGGTACATATCCCGAGCAAGAAGCAGAAGGCAACGGTTGGTTATTCTTTCGAAGCAATCGTAAAGCAGCTGGATACCGTAGCAAACTCTCAGGTAGATGAGTTCGGTACTACAAAGCCGCTGATCGAGTGCATCACTTCCGGAGTACTCCGCGGAGCAGTTGCAATGGTAGGCTGCAACAACCCGAAGGTAAGACCGGACAGCGCTCATATCGAGCTGATGAAGAAGCTGATCGCAAATGATATCATCATCGTAGCATCCGGATGCTCCGCACAGGCAGCTGCAAAGGCTGGTCTGATGGACAAGAGAGCAAAAGATCTCTGCGGTGCAGGTCTGAAGAGAGTCTGCGAACTGGCTGATATTCCGCCGGTACTGCACATGGGCTCCTGCGTAGACATCAGCCGTATGATGGTTCTGGTTGCTGAGCTGGCAAAGGATTCCGGACTGAATATTTCTCAGCTTCCGGTAGTTGGCTGCGCGCCGGAGTGGATGTCCGAGAAGGCTGTATCCATCGGAAACTACGTAGTAGCAACCGGTATCGATACTTTCCTTGGCGTTGACCCGTACGTAAGCGGATCTGATCAGGTGGCTGAGCTGCTTACAAGCGGCATCAGAGACTGGGTAGAGGCTGCTTACACGGTAGAAAAAGACATCGACAAGCTCGGTGATAAGATGATCGAGCGTATCGAAGAGAAGAGAGCAGCAATCGGAATCTGATCGTAAGAAGCAATGTGATCCACATCTGAAATGTCAGACTTTGTGAAAGTGACGATTGCGAATTGAAAAAAATAAATGCACACTGTGCAAAAAATGTCTGTACGGGTCGGAGACGTCCCGTACAGACAGAAAATCTGTAACATGAGGTGACTGAATTTATGAAGATTGCGGTAACCGGAAAGGGCGGCGTTGGGAAGACGACGTTTGCGGCGACGCTGGCACGGCTTTATGCGGATGAAGGACACCCGGTTCTGGCGGCAGATGCCGATCCGGATGCAAACCTGGGTCTGGCACTTGGATTTTCTGAAGAGGAGCTGGATACGATTGTTCCGATTTCCAAAATGAGAAAACTCGTGGAGGAACGGACCGGAGCAGACGAGTTCAATAAGATTTTCCGACTGAATCCGAAGGTGGATGATATCCCTGATAAGTATGCAAAAAGCTGCAATGGAGTAAAGCTTCTGGTGCTTGGCACGATCGAAACGGGCGGAAGCGGATGTGTCTGCCCGGAGCATGTGATGCTGAAGCGCATCATCAATCACCTGATGCTTCACTCAGGCGATGTGGTTATTCTTGACATGGAGGCCGGTCTGGAGCATTTAGGCAGAGGTACGACGAGCGGCATGGATGCCTTTATCGTCGTGATTGAACCGGGCGCACGCAGCGTACAGACCTACAAAAACGTAAAGCGTCTTGCAAAGGATCTTGGTGTCGGCCAGGTAATGGTCGTTGCGAATAAGGTCAGAAGCGAGGACGATGAAGAATTTATCCGTTCAAAGATTCCGGCAGAGGATCTTCTTGGATTTATTCATTACAATTCCGAAGTCATTGATGCGGATCGTCAGGGACAGTCCCCATACGATTTCAGCGACGCACTGATACAGGAAGTACGCAGCATTAAAGAAAAAATAGATCATTCAGAGAATTGATTGGAGGAAAGAAACATGACATTATTTGATGTTGTATTTAGCGGAAATGATACCGTTTACGGTCTGACCGAAAACGCGATCAATGAAGCTATTGCAAAATACGGCGAGGACAAGCCAGTAGCATTTCCGGATACCGCATACAGCCTTCCGTGCTACTACGGCGTAACAGGAACAAAGGTTGGAAACCTTGGTGAACTGAAAGCAGCTCTTGGCGTGGTAAAGAGCCTGATGACAAGAGAGCAGAAATTAAATGATGCATTTATGTCCGGTGTTGCTACTGCACTTTGTGCTGAGTTTATCGAGGTTCTGAAATATATTGACGGAGCAGCTCCGTATGAGGCTCCTTGCTACGGCCATCTGGCTGACGCAGTGATCCGTGAGCTGGGTGTTCCGCTTGTTACCGGTGATATCCCGGGTGTAGCAGTTATTCTTGGTGCAGCTCCGACTGCAGAAGAGGGTGTTGCTCTTGTAAAGAGCTATCAGGCACAGGGTATTCTGGTTACACTGGTAGGCGGTATCATCGATCAGTGTGCAGAACTGGGCTACAAGACAGGCGCAAATGTACGTGTTATCCCGCTTGGAAAAGACGTTACATCGGTAATCCATGCAGTATCCGTTGCAATCCGTGCAGCTCTGATTTTCGGTAATGTTGCAGCTGGCGATGCAGCAGCTCTGATGGAGTACACCATGAAGCGTGTACCGGCATTCGTAAATGCATTTGCTCCGCTTGATCCGGTTATTGTAGCATGCGGCGCAGGCGCAATCGCACTTGGCTTCCCGGTAATCACAAATGAGGATACCTTCAAGGTTCCGAAGAGCCTGATCGTACAGCCGGATGTTTCCAAGTTCAATGCTACCTCTCTTGAGGCAAGAGACATCAAGATCAAGATTACAAATATTGATATCCCGGTTGCTTACGCATCTGCATTCGAGGGCGAGATCATCCGTCGTAAAGATATGCAGGTTGAGTTCGACGGTTCCCGTGTAGACTGCTTTGAGCTGGTACAGACCAAGGATATGAGCGAAGTAGAGGATCACAAGATCGAAGTGATCGGACCGGATTTCGATGCATTCGAGGTTGGATCCAAGCATTCACTTGCATATATTGTAGAAGTTGCAGGCAAGAGCATGCAGCCGGATTTCGAGCCGGTTATCGAGCGTAAATTCCACTCTTACCTGAACTGTGTAGAGGGTGCATACCATACCGGACAGCGTGATATGTTCCGTATCCGTATCGGCAAAGAGTGCTTCGCAGCAGGTTTCCGTGCAAAGCACATCGGCGAGATTCTTTACGCAAAGGTTAAGAGCGAGTTCGCAGCAGTCGTTGACCGCTGCCAGGTAAAGGTAATTACCGATGCAGATCTGTGTACAAAACTCCGTCATGAACTGGCGACCCCGGTATTTGACAAGCGTGACGAGCGTCTGAACACGCTGACAGATGAGAGCGTAGACGTATACTACAGCTGCATCATGTGCCAGGCATTCTCCCCGAGCCACGTATGCGTAGTTACTCCGGAGCGTCTTGGACTTTGTGGTGCCGTTTCATGGCTGGATGCAAAGGCAACTCATCAGCTGGATCCGCAGGGACCGTGCCAGGTGATCACCAAGGAAAGACCGATCGATGAGAGAATCGGTGAGTACGAGGATGTAAATGAGGCAGTTCAGAAACTCTCTCAGGGTGCACTGGATGATGTATCCCTGTACTCCATCATTGAGAAGCCGATGACATCCTGCGGATGCTTCGAGTGTATCTGCGGTATCGAGCCGCTGTCAAACGGTGTCTGCATCGCAAACCGTGAGTACGCAGGCATGACGCCGATCGGTATGACATTCTCCGAGCTGGCATCCATGACAGGCGGCGGAGTTCAGACTCCGGGCTTCATGGGACATGGCAAACACTTCATCGCTTCCAAGAAGTTCATGAAGGCAGAAGGCGGCGTAGCACGTATCGTATGGATGCCGAAGGAGCTGAAGGATCAGGTGGCAGAGAGACTGAACCAGACAGCAAAAGAGCTGTATGGCATCGACAACTTCTGTGATATGATCGGTGACGAGACAGTAGCCGAGGATCCGGAAACACTGCTCGCATTCCTGGAAGAAAAAGGCCATCCGGCACTTAGCATGGAGCCGATGATGTAAAAATCGCCCTGCGGTTGTACCGCAGGGTGGGGCCGCGGGCATAGCCCGCTGGCCCATGGCTGCAAAGCAGCCACGATTTTTAACAAGGAAAAACGCTGTGCGTTTTTTTGAGTCTAAAATGGCAGCGAGTCATCCAGTGACTGCGTGAGCAGGCACAGTTTTTTAACGAGGAACATGCGTCTAGCATGATTCCCTCCCCATTTTATTCAGGCGGATATCGGAGTAACCCTCCGATATAAAATAAATAAATTTTTACATATTCATTTGCCACAGGGACACCTTTCCGTGTTCCATAAAGGCATGTACAATCAAGGAGGTAACGAAACAATGCCGTTTACTGCAAAATCAGGAAAATTCAGTGCCAATATCAATACACTGACGATGGGCACTGGCGACAAAGCAATCGTTCTTGGCGGAGAGAATGTATTACCATTTTACACATTCGATGCTGAGATCGAGAATGCACCGAAGGTAGGTATCGAGATCACAGACGGCGGTCTTGAGGCTGAACCGGAGTGCGTAAAGAAATATTATGAGGGATGTTCAACAATCGTTGATATGGCTAAGAAGGCTGCAACCTTCGAAGGCGTTGATTTCTTAAGCATCCATTTGGAAGGCGGAGATCCGAATGGTGAGAACAAACCAACCGAGGAACTGATCAATATCGTAAAAGAAGTTGCGGATGCGGTAGATCTTCCGATCGTGGTTTGCGGATGTAAGAACGTTGAGAAAGATGCTGAGATCTTTGCAAAGGCATCTGAAGTACTCAATGGAAGAAATGCTGTTATGCTTGCAGCAAAAGAAGAGAACTACAAAAATGTCGGCGCTTCAGCAGGTCTTGCTTACAAGCAGATCGTAGGTGCTGAGTCTGCCGATGATATCAACCTTGCAAAACAGTTAAACGTACTGCTGACACAGCTTGGCGTTGACGCAAAATCTATCGTTATGAACGTGGGTACTGCAGCAGCTGGTTACGGCTATGAGTATGTAGTTTCCACAATGGACCGAATCAAAGCAGCCGCATTACAGCAGGGTGATGCGACACTGCAGATGCCGATTATTACTCCGGTTGCGTCCGAGACATGGGGCGTAAAAGAGTCTGTTGCCACCGAGGAAGATATGCCGGAATGGGGACCGACAGAAGAGCGTGGAATTGATATGGAAGTTGAAACTGCAGCAGCAGATCTTGCTTCTGGATCAAACGCTGTCATTCTGAAGCACCCGGTATCCGTTGCTACGATCTCCAAGATGATCAAAGCTCTGGTTTAATGTACAATACGAGGAGGAAATAAAACAATGGCATTAAAAGGTCTTGATATATTTAAACTGTCACCGAAAAAGAACTGTAAAGAGTGCGGCTCACCGACATGTATGGCTTTCTCCATGAAAGTTGCACAGGGTGCGGTAAGTCTGGATGCCTGCCCGTACTTCTCTGAAGAGGCAAAGGCGGCAATGAGCGAGGCAACTGCTCCGCCAATGAAGACCATCAAGGTCGGCACAGGCGATACAGAAATGACACTGGGCGGCGAGACCGTTCTGTTCCGTCATGAGAAAACGTTTGTGAGCAAGACCAGATATGCAGTAGATCTTTGCAGCAGCATGGATGATGCACTGATCGATGCAAGACTGGAAGAACTGAAACATGTAGATTATGACCGTATCGGAGAGCGTATGTACGTTGAGATGATCGATGTGGAATACGATCCGGCAAGCGGTCAGGACAAGTATGTAGAACTTGTGAAAAAAGCAGACGGACATGGAAGAGTACTGATTCTGGATTGCCAGGATGTTGAGGTTGCAAAGGCGGCACTTGAGATCTGCAAGGCATCCAAGCCAATCCTGAATGGTGCAAATCCGTCCAACTACGAAGAAATGAGCAAGATTGCGACAGAGGCAGGCGTTGCACTTGGCGTTCGCGGCGCAAACGAGGATGAGCTGTACGATACACTGGCAGCACTGGAGAAACTTGGAAACAAGAATCTTCTGTTCAATGCATGTGAGGGTACTGCAAAGGCAGCTTTCGCAACTGCTGTTCAGTTCCGTAAAGCAGCAATCAAAGACAGCAACCGTACCTGCGGCTATCCGTCTATCGTAAATGTATCCAAGATCGCAAAGGGTGACTGGCATCTTCAGGCAGCACTGCTGTCTCTGTTCACTGTAAAATACGGTTCCATCGTAATTGCAGAGCACATTGGATATGCAGAGGCACTTCCGCTTTATGGATTAAGACAGAATGTATTTACCGATCCGCAGAAGCCGATGAAGGTAGCACCAGGTGTATATCCGATCAATGGCGGCGATGAGAATTCTATCTGCCTGACGACAGTAGACTTTGCACTTACTTACTTCGTAGTATCTGGTGAGCTGGAGCGTTCCGGCGTACCGTGCAACCTTATTATCAACGATGCTGGCGGACTTTCCGTACTGACATCATGGGCAGCAGGTAAATTCTCTTCGACATCCATCGCAAACTTCTTTAAAGAGCAGGATATTGAAGGAAAGATCAAATGCCGCAAGCTTTGCATCCCGGGCAAGGTAGCCGTATTAAAGGGCGAGCTCGAAGCAAAGATGCCGGGCTGGGAGATCATTGTTGCTCCGCGTGAGGCTGTTCAGCTCGTAAAATTCCTGAAGGATATGCAGTAAGATCCAAACGTGCAGCAAGGGAGACCACAGCTGCATCGGCTTGCAGAAAAGTGCAGAGCCATGAGAAGATCAGAACGCAAAAAACGCAGGAAATTGCAGCAGTAAAAGAACCGTCTGGTCGTTTTTTCGGCCAGGCGGAATAAACCAATATAAAAGGAGAAAATACCATGGCAAAATTTGTAGCAATTGGTGAGAGACTTTCCACAACTGCACCGATCATCAACAAGGCATTCACGGAGAGAGATCCGGAGCCGATTCTGAAAAGAGCAGAGCAGCAGCTCAAAGCTGGTGCTACTTATCTTGATGTAAACATTGGACCGGCAGAAAGCGATGGAGAAGACCTGATGAAGTGGGCAGTTCAGCTCCTTCAGGGAAATTTTGACAACGTTCCGCTTGCACTGGATACTTCCAACAAGAAAGCAATTGAGGCTGGTATTGCTGTATACAATCGTGCAAAAGGAAAACCGATCGTAAACTCTGCAGACGCTGCAGGACGTATCGAGTACCTTGACCTTGCAGCTGCAAACGATGCAATCTGTATCGCACTTTGCAACGGCGAAGGAATTGCAAAAGACAACGATGAGCGTATGGGCTATTGCCAGCTGCTGCTTGAGAGAGGTCTGGAGCATGGTATGGAAGCAGAGGATATCTGGTTTGATCCGTTATTTCTGGTTGTAAAGGGAATGCAGGACAAGCAGATGCAGGTTCTTGAGTGTATCAAGATGTTCAGCGACATGGGTCTGAATTCTACAGGTGGTCTGTCCAACAACTCCAACGGTATGCCGAAGGCAATCCGTCCGATCATGGATTCCGCACTGGTAGCTATGGCTATGATGCAGGGTCTTACTTCTGCAATCGTAAACCCGAACGACCTTCGTCTGATGGAGACCATCAAGTCCTGTGACGTATTCAAGGGTAATACACTGTATGCAGATTCCTACCTGGAGATCTAATTCAGCTATAATTTTCTGAATGCAAATATGTATCTCCCGCTTTTTATGCTGTCTGGCAAAAAGGGTGGGATGTGGGGTGCAAGCTTCCACAGGTCTGTCATAAGGCGACTGTGTTCGTGCGATGACATGAAATAGAAAGGGCTGCTGCGGACATGTGAATCATCAGAAATATTTTCTGAAAATTACGGTCTGTAGCAGCCTTTTCTATCAGATACCGGGCTGTTCAGGTTTACTTGAGTGCGGCGGGTCTTTCGCTTCAAGTGAGAGGAGGGCTAAACAGATGGGTGTTTATGCCCGTTTTATCTGCAGGCATCGGGATATCTGTGCAGTGTCTGTCTGTCACCTGTGGGATGAAACAAAAAAATTAAGGACTGCAGAACATCAGAAGGACAGTTGAAGGGATCAGAGGCTGTTCCTGTCGGTATATTGAGTGCAGAAAGGATGGGTTATGTTTAAAGTTACATTCAAGTTTGAAAATGGCAGTGCAGTGGAAGCATTTGCTGCAGAAGGAGAAAATCTTCTTGAGGTGGCACGTAAGACGAACGTTGCCATTGATGCACCATGTTCTGGTAATGCAGCCTGCGGAAAATGTAGAGTAAAGCTTCTGGAGGGTGAGCTGGATTCCCAGCAGACACTTCATATTACGGATGAAGAATATGCGCAGGGCTGGAGGTTGTCCTGTGTCAGCAAAGTAATTGCAGATGTCAAAGTAGAAGTACCGGATATTGCATCTGCGTATAAGAGCAGGATGAAGGTGGCGGACCTGGATTCTGCGAAAGAGATTGAAATTTTTGAAAAGACGAAGGCAGATGTGGCCTCTGCGGGGATTGAATTTAAAAATGATATGGACGTGATCCGTGTCACGATGCATGAACCGACGCTGGACGATACGATGCCGGATCTGGAGCGCCTTACGTGGGCGGTAGAAGATGTCTGCGGTACAGATCATATAAAAGTACCGTTTATTGTAATGAAAAATATGGCAGAAACGCTGCGAAAATATAAATTTGACGTACAGTGTGTCATCCGCAGAGACGGTGAAAAGGTAGAAGTACTGGATATCCTTGGACCGGAAGAGGATGTGAAGATTTGCGGTCTGGCAGTGGATATCGGTACGACTTCCGTTGCGGCACTGATCATCGACATGAGAACCGGTGCGATTCTGGCAAAGGCATCGACCGGAAACGGACAGATCCGTTACGGAGCGGATGTCATCAACCGTATTATAGAGGCGGTAAAGCCCGGCGGAAAGAAAAAGCTGCAGGATGCGATCATCAAGGAGACATTAAATCCACTGATCGCGGAAATGTGCGCGGCCTCAAAAGTCAAGGCGACGCGCATTTACCGGATGTGTGTGGCGGGCAATACGACGATGAACCATCTTCTGGTTGGTGTATTCTCTGACCCGATCCGTATGGAGCCGTATATTCCGACATTTTATGAGACGACGAATGTCCATGCGCAGGATCTTGGAATTAACATTTTCCCGCATGCACGGGTCATCATGGCACCGAATATCGGAAGCTATGTGGGCGGCGATATTACCGCCGGTACGTTTGCAAGCTGTATCTGGAATCAGCCGACCATGTCTTTGTTTATTGACCTTGGTACAAACGGTGAGCTGGTATTCGGAAACAACGAGTTTATGATGAGCTGTGCCTGCTCGGCGGGACCTGCATTTGAGGGCGGTGACATCAGCTGCGGTATGCGTGCGACCGATGGAGCAATTGAGGCCTGCACAATTGACAAGGAGACGATGGATCCGACGCTTTCAATCATCGGTGACGAGGGTCAGAAGGCAGTAGGAGTCTGCGGTTCCGGTATCATTGACCTGATCAGCGAACTGTTTCGCTGCGGCATTATCAACCCGAAGGGAAAATTTGTCCGTGAGGGCAGACGAATCCGCCATGATAAATACGGCATGGGAAGCTATGTACTTGTATTTAAGGAGGATGCGGCGTCAGTTAAAGATGTAGAGATCAATGAAGTGGATATCGATAACTTCATGCGTGCCAAGGGAGCGATCTTTTCGGCTATCCGCGTGATGCTCAACTCACTTGACTTTACAGTGGATATGATCGATGACGTGTATGTGGCCGGCGGAATCGGAAGCGGAATCGACATGAAGAACGCGGTAAACATCGGCATGTTCCCGGATATCCCGATTGAGAAGTTCCATTACATCGGAAATTCTTCCCTGTCAGGTTCCTATATTATGCTTCTGTCCAATCAGGCAGAGAAGAAAGTAAATGATATTGCGCACAATATGACGTATCTTGAACTTTCCAACGAGCCGACGTATATGGATGAGTTTGTGGCTTCCTGTTTCCTGCCGCACACAGATGCGACTCTGTTTCCGTCGCTGACGTTTAAATAAAGGATCTGATTATTAAAATAGTAAGGGCGGCAGAGCAGGACATACTGCCGCCCGGATTATTATATGAAGCGAAGGGAAAATGAAGCAATTTTACGAAAGTGTGGACGCAGATAAGCATTCCGCCGTTTCAAGTGCGCGGAGCACTAAACGGTGGATTGCGAATGTTCGCTTTACAACTGCAGTGGCTTTATAAGATTGCGTAATGTGTCAGCGGAATGAAGGTAACCGATAGTTTTTCTGAACACAGTTTGTCCCGGCAAAAGAAAAAGAGAGGATAGGAAGAGCAAGAAGAGCATGGAAATAGAAAAGAACAACAACAAAGAACTGGTGCCGCTGGAGCACTACCTGGAGGAATATGCGAAAGCGTCCCCGGAGGAGATGAGCAGCCGCACAGGGTTCCCATACGACACGGAAAAACAGCAGTTTCAGGTAACATTTTTCGGGCGGAAGTACGTGGTGACCTGGCCGGAGTTTTCGGCGACGTGTCTGGATGACACGTATGCATTTGATGCCTTGGAGAGTATGAATCCGGCAAAGATCCTCGTGGTGCGTTTCCTGCTGGAAGGTGCGACGGCAAACGGCACCGGAAAATTTCTGACATACCGGGAAGTGCCGTGGGGTGAACTGTATTACCGGCAGTTTAACGGCCGCTGTATGATGCGCCTGGCGTATGGTTTTGGAAACAGACTGGATTCGTTTAGAAAGGCGATGGAAGCAATGCACGCGCAGCTGGTAAAAGCGGGCGATGCTGCATATCAGGTGGAGGTATTTCCGGGATATTACGTGCAGTTTCTGCTTTGGGAAGGTGACGAGGAGTTTGCACCTTCTTCCCAGATTCTGTTCAGTGACAATTTTCCGGCAGGATTTCATGCGGAGGATCTGGTAGTCGTCTGTGACGTGCTGATCACGATTCTGAAAAATCTGCAGTAGGAATGGCGCATCCGGCAAAAGAGAAGTATGCGTGTTTGTTTTGCAGATTTTGTACTGCAGTGGCAGGCAGGATCAAAAGATACAGGAATTGCGCATATTTTACAAAAAAGCTCCTTAAAAAAATGAAATAAGTATTGAAATTAGCCAGTTTTTCGATTATATTAGAAAATAAGAGGGCAAAGACTGCCCATGCGCAGAAACAGATGCGTTTCATTGCGGGAAAGGAGAATTTTTCACATGGGATTCAAGACAGATATTGAAATCGCACAGGAAACAACAATGTCTCCGATTACGGAGATTGCTGCCAAAGCAGGTATTGATGCGAAATACCTGGAGCAGTACGGAAATTACAAGGCAAAGATCGACTACAACCTTTTAAGAGAGACCGATAAAAAGGATGGTAAGCTGATCCTTGTAACGGCAATCAATCCGACTCCGGCAGGAGAAGGAAAGACTACGACGACCGTAGGCCTTGCGGACGGTATGCAGAAGCTTGGCAAGAAGGCAATGGTAGCACTTCGTGAGCCGTCCCTTGGACCGGTCTTCGGTGTAAAGGGCGGAGCTGCAGGCGGCGGATACGCACAGGTTGTGCCGATGGAGGATATCAACCTTCACTTCACCGGTGACTTCCATGCGATCGGCGCAGCAAACAACCTGCTTGCAGCAATGATCGACAACCATATCTACCAGGGCAATGAGCTGAACATCGATCCGAGAAAGATCACTTGGAGAAGATGTGTGGATATGAATGACCGTCAGCTGCGTTTTGTCGTAGACGGACTTGGCGGAAAGACAAACGGAATGCCGAGAGAGGATGGCTACGATATCACGGTTGCATCCGAGATCATGGCAGTTCTGTGCCTGGCAAATGACATCACAGATCTGAAAAACCGTCTTGCAAAGATGGTAATCGGATATACATATGGCAAGGTAGCAGAGCAGAAACCGGTAACGGCAGGCGATCTTCATGCAGAAGGTGCAATGTGTGCACTGCTGAAAGATGCCCTGAAGCCAAACCTTGTTCAGACGCTGGAGCATGTACCGGCAATCGTACATGGCGGACCGTTCGCAAACATCGCACACGGCTGCAACTCCGTTATCGCAACAAAGATGGCATTAAAACTGGCTGACTATGCGATCACAGAGGCAGGCTTCGGTGCAGACCTCGGTGCAGAGAAGTTCCTGGATATCAAGTGCCGTATGGCGGATCTGCATCCGAGTGCAGTTGTTATCGTGGCAACAGTTCGTGCACTGAAGTACAACGGAGGCGTTGCAAAGGCTGACCTGAACAACGAGAATATCGAGGCACTTGAAAAGGGTATCCCGAACCTGCTCAAGCATGTTTCCAACATCAAGAACGTATACAAGCTTCCGTGCGTCGTAGCGATCAACGCATTCCCGACAGATACAAAGGCAGAGCTTGATTTTGTAGAAACAAAATGCAAGGAGCTTGGCGTAAACGTTGCACTGTCTGAGGTATGGGCAAAAGGCGGCGAAGGCGGCATCAAGCTGGCAGAGGAAGTCATCCGTCTGTGCGAGGAGCCGAACGACTTTACTTACAGCTATGAGCTGGAAGGCACAATTGAAGAGAAGATCAATCATATCGTACAGAAGATCTACGGCGGCAAGAAGGCTGTCCTGACAGCAAATGCACAGAAGCAGGCAAAACAGCTTGAGGCAATGGGCTATGGCAGCTGCCCAATCTGTATGGCAAAGACACAGTACTCACTGACCGATGATCAGACAAAGCTCGGTGCACCGACTGATTTCGAGATCACCGTGCGTAACCTCAAGATTTCTGCAGGTGCAGGCTTTATTGTAGCACTGACCGGAGAGATCATGACAATGCCGGGTCTGCCGAAGCGTCCGGCAGCAGAGCGGATCGACGTAGACGAGACAGGAAAGATTTCGGGTCTGTTCTAAGTACCTGATTTCAATTAGAGAAGAAAGGGCGTGCGGAGGCTGCGGTGTTCCGCACGTCTTCTGTATAAAGCAGGGACAGCATTCATAAAAACAAGATCACTTTATGTGTGAGAATTCGATTGCACAGGTGAAAAAGACTTGATGCAGCATAGTTTGTCTGTTTTTTACATGCATATTCGGATTTGTATTCTGCGTGGGTGATATTGTTATTTGCAAAACGCTGTACTGGAAGATCAAGGAGGATATTTACATGGGATTTTCAACTGTACCATGCAATGAATTTGTGGAAGTACTTGCTTCCAAGGCGCCGGTACCGGGAGGCGGCGGAGCATCCGCACTGGTAGGTGCGATCGGAACGGCTCTTGGCAATATGGTCGGCAGCCTGACGGTTGGCAAAAAGAAATATGCGGACGTAGAGGAAGAAATGTATGAGCTGAAGGCAAAATGCGACAAGCTTCAGGCAGAACTGCTTCAGCTGATCGAACGTGATGCGGAAGTATTTGAGCCGCTTTCCAGGGCATACGGAATGCCGCGTACCACAGAGGAAGAAAAGGCAGAAAAAGCACGCGTGATGGAGATCGTTTTGAAGGATGCATGTTCCGTACCGATGGAGATCATGGAAAAATGCTGTGAAGCGATCGATCTCATCAAAGAATTTGCTGCAAAGGGTTCAACCCTTGCGATCAGCGACGCGGGTGTAGGCGCTGCATTCTGCAAGGCAGCACTTCAGGGTGCAAGCCTGAACGTTTACATCAATACAAAGTCTATGGCCGATAAAGAGTATGCAGCGGGGCTGAATGAGAAGGCAGATACAATGCTGGAAAAATACGTTCCAATGGCAGAAGAGATTTTCCAGAGCGTACTTGGAAGACTGAAATAAACAGAAAAATCCCAAGAAGGAGATAAGATCATGGCAAAACAGTTACTTGGAAAAGAAGTTACAGCAGCACTGAATGAGCGCATTAAGGCAAAGGTTGCACAGCTTGAAGAAAAGGGCGTAAAGCCGACCCTCGGAATCATCCGTGTCGGCGAGAATGAAAGTGATATTTCCTACGAGAGAGGCGCAACAAAGCGCTGTGAGACACTTGGCGTTGCATGTGAGAAGATTCTTCTTCCGGCTGACGTTTCTCAGGAAGAGCTGCTGAAGGTTATCGATGATGTGAATAAGAACGATGCAATTCACGGTGTTCTGCTGTTCCGTCCGCTTCCGAAGCACTTAAATCAGAGCGTGATCGAGAATGCACTGGATCCGGCAAAGGATGTGGACTGCATGACTGACGGTTCCATGTCCGGCGTATTTACCGGAAAGCCGATCGGATTCCCGCCGTGCACACCGCAGGCCTGCATGGAGATCCTGGATCACTATGGAATCGACTGCACCGGCAAGAAGGCAGTTGTCATCGGCCGCAGCCTCGTAGTAGGAAAGCCGGCAGCAATGATGCTGATCAAGAAGAATGCAACTGTTACCGTATGCCATACAAAGACCGTTGATATGCCGTCTGTTGCAAGAGAGGCAGATATCATTATTGTAGCGGCGGGCCGTGCAGGCGTTGTAGGCGCTGAGTACGTAAAACCGGGCCAGACCGTTATCGATGTCGGAATCAACGTAAATGCAGAGGGCAAGCTTTGCGGAGATGTAGATTACGCAGCAGTAGAGCCGATCGTAGATGCAATCACTCCGGTACCGGGCGGTGTTGGAAGTGTTACTACATCCGTTCTGGTAAGCCATGTGGTAGATGCAGCTGCAAAAAAAGCAGGCCTGTAAAAATTACAAAAGCATTAAGGATTTTAAGGGGACGTCGTTCTTTACGGCGTCCTTTTTCTATGTTATAAATGAAGTAAATCAAAAAGCAGCCGAGCTGCATATAGGTTCGCGAAAAGTAAATTACAGACAGCTGCTCTGGTAATGCAAACAGTAAAGTAGATTGTGAATAAAGGAAAAAATGACAATTTGCTTATAAAAGTAAATCAGAAAAATGGAGGAAAAAGAGAGAATGAAAACTGGAAAATTTATAAACCAAAGTGAAAAAATGAAAGATCGAGAGAGGAAAAACAGCAGCTGCAACAGAATGTCCAAAGCGCAGAGTACCGCCGGAAAAACCGCCCTGTGTCTCGCCTCGGCGCTGTTTTTATCCTTTGTTCCGATGGGCGCAGGCATCTGTGAAGTTCCCGTGCAGGTGGAAGAGGAGAAAGATACGTTTGATACGAATATTTATATCGAAGCAGACGAAAACGGAATCTCACCGTACACCGTGACAACGAGAAAAATCAATGGAATCTACACCAGCGTGGAATATCCGGTGCTTCAGATAGCGGATGGAAGCAGCCTGGCTGTAATTGACGGGATCAATCTCACGTTCCAGAAGGATGCGGAAAAGAAGCAGAGCGAACAGGAGTCATCGATTAAAGAGCAGTATGATGAGATCGCGGAATACAATCCGGATGTACAGCTGATATACGATGTGGACTGCGCACAGATCTATATCAGCGGCAGTGTCTATTCTGTACTTTTATATGATTACAGCTATCTGGGCGGTGCGCACGGATATGGCTATCAGGTTGGCTGCAATTACGACCTGCAAACGGGAAAGGAGCTCACAATGGGAGATCTGCTCGGCTGTGATGAAAAGGCGGCAGAGGAAGCAGTCGTCGCAGCTTACCGGAAAAATATCATCGGACAGGTAGAGAATATCACGGAGGATAGCATCCGTGGCGCGTTTGATATCATGGAGTACTGGATGGCGCAGGATGGCATGCACGTGAGCATTCCGGCGTACGGTGTGGCATCGTATGCGGCAGGTCCGCAGGAGGTGACCGTGACGGCAGCGGATGTGACAGGCGGAGCAGGAGACGGAAGTGAACAAAATGCGGAGCAGCCGCCGGTAAGTGGAGATTCAGGCAGCGATTACAATGCAGAACAGCCGTCGGCAGACAGCGGTGAGACAATTACAGTGATCGCAGGAATTCAGGCAGATGCGGCTGATTTCATTTTCCCGTACAGCAGTGAGAGGGCTCTGACGGACGCCGATCTGGTAAACCTGGAAGGGAGCAGTGTGGAGGAAGAACATTATCGCTCACAGCTTGCGATCAACGAGATCCTTGCCAGATACGGCTATGTGTTCCATCCAGAATATGGCGGGTCTTCCGAAGAAGCATATGATCAGTTCAACGGAAAGGCATGGTATGAGGCGGCGAAACCATACTGTCCGTCAACATCGGCAAACGATATGCTTTATACGTATATTACAGACCTTGAACTTTCGAATATCAATGTGATCTGTGAATGGCAGAAGGCACACAACTGCTATTATTAAAAAGCTTCAGCGAAAAGAAAAATAAACAAAATCTAAACAAAAAATAAAAAGAATAAAAAACGACGAAAATTTTTCTCAAAAAAAGGGGAAATTTAGAAAAAAAGAAAAATAGCAAATCAAAACAAAACAGAAAGAAAAAGAAAAGAAAATTTTCAACAAATCAATAGAAGAAAGGTTTGAAAAATTCGGGAAAACAGACAAAAACAGTAAAAATTTCCGCTTCTTGACAGACTGAAAAATAAGAATATATTAATAAAGTGCATTGAATCAATCTTTCATTGGTGCCATATGCTGCAAAGGAGTATGGGATATGATCGCGGAGGAAAGCAAATGCAGATGTCCGCAGAGAGATTGATAAGAACGAGAAGGGACAAAGGAGGAAGATTATGTTTGCACAGATCTTGGCTGTTGTTCTGTTTTTGCTGATGTTTATTCTGATCATCACGGAAAAATGGGAACGGCACGTTGTTACACTGGGGTGTGCGCTGCTGACACTCATTCTGGTCTTCGGAGTGGGGCTGCGGAGCATGAGTGCAGTTACAGAAACGCTCAATCTGAACTGTTTTTTCACAAAAGGATTCTGGTATACGGGAGGTACATCCTCTGAGGCGTCAAGCGGTATCAACTGGGAGACGATTGTTTTCGTAGCCGGAATGATGATCATGGTAGAAGGAATGGCGAGAGTAGGATTTTTCCGCTGGCTGTGCATGCGCCTTGCCAAGCTGGTAAAATATCAGGTAGTGCCGTTGTTTCTTACTTTTATGCTGCTGTCCTTTGTACTGGCAATGTTTATTGACAGCATTACCGTTATCCTGTTTCTTGCAGCAGTAACAATTGAACTGGCGGAATTGTTAAAATTCAATCCGATACCAATGATTCTGTCGGAAATATTCTGCGCAAACCTGGGCGGTTCGGCTACAATGTGCGGAGATCCGCCAAACATCATCATCGGTACTTCCCTCGGATTTTCCTTTGCAGATTTCGTGACAAATACCGGTGTGATTGCTGCCATTTCTCTGGTACTTGTTGTTATTTATTTTTACCTTGTATTTGGCAGAAAGTTAAAAGAAACTGTTGCGTCGGAGCTTGATACGGCAAGCTTTCCGGATCCGTCCGAGGCGATCACGGATCGGAAAGGTTTTATCATCAGCAGTATTATCTTCGCATGTGCAGTTGTTATGCTTGTGACACATGCGCAGACTGGACTGACGGTTTCCTGTATCGGCGTGATTATCACGATTGCTACTTTGCTTGCTGCAGGAAAAGAGGCAATGGGACTTGTAAAAAAGATCGATTATAAGACCCTGCTGTTCTTTATCGGCTTGTTTGTCGTAGTCGGTGGTCTGGAGCAGACCGGTGTGCTTGGTGTGCTTGCAGATTTCATTGGAAAGATCAGTGACGGAAATGCCATGCTGATGATTGCGATCATTGTAGTTATTTCAGCAGTAGCGAGCGCATTTGTAGATAATATTCCGTTTGCAGCGACGATGATTCCGATCATTAGTTCCCTTTCTGCCTCTCAGGGGGTAGCGCTTTCCGTTCTTGCGTGGGGTCTTGCAATGGGAACGGATATCGGAGGAAGCGCCACTCCGATTGGTGCTTCTGCAAACGTAGTTGGTATTGCAACTGCAGCAAAAGAAGGGTATATTATTAAGTGGGGCAAATATTGCAAAGCGATGGTTCCGGCAACACTCATTGTAATTGCAGTATCGATTGCCGTAATCTTCCTAAGATACTTTTAAAGAGAACATAAAAAGGGGGCGCTGCATATGACACAGATTATTTTATCAATTGGCCGTGAATATGGAAGCGGCGGACATGAGATTGCCACAAAGCTGGCAGAAATCTATAAATTGCCGCTGTATGACCACAATATTCTCGATGAAATTGCTGCAAAGAAAAACCTTGATGTCAGCACACTGGAAGAGTACGATGAAAAGAAACACAATATATTTCTGACCAGAACGGTGCGTGGCATGACAAATTCACCGGCGAACAACATCGCGAACCTTCAGTTTAATTTTCTGAAAGAAAAAGCAAATGCGGGAGAGTCCTTTGTGGTAGTTGGACGATGCGCGGAGACAAAGCTGAAAGGCATTACGGACGGTTTGATTACGTTCTTTATCCTTGGTGATAAGGAAGCAAAGATCCAGAGAATCATGAATCTGCATCATATGAATCATCATGATGCGGAAGTTTTCATTGATGAAAAGGATCGCAGGCGTAAAAAATATCATAACGGTCACTGCGAGATGCACTGGGGCGACTCCAGATGCTACGAACTTTCTATCAACAGCAGTAAGCTTGGCATTGATGAGACGGTTCGCATTATGTGTGAATACATTGATGCGCGCAAAGCTGCGCTGGAGCAGAAATAAAGACAGACGGTTGCACAGATCCGGGTTCTTATGGGTCTGTGCAATTTTTTATCTGAAGCAGGGCAGGAAGCACAGGGATTCCAGAAAAGTACGGCAGGGTTCCAGACATTTTGAGTAAAAACATGTAGTGAGAAAGAAAATAGAAGGAAACTGGAAAGAATCACAAAACAAGACACTTTTTAAAATGTTTTTTTGTGGAAAATGCTTGACAGAGTCTGGAAGCCATGATATTATATGTATTGTGTAAATGAGATTTGCCGTACGAAGTGAGGATATTCAGAATATCGTTTGGATATCCGAGAGGGAATCAGGTGAGATGCCTGAGCGGTCCGGCCACTGTATACAGGGAATGAGACTTCGAAGATTCCATTGCTTACCCCGTAGAGCGAGAAGGAGAAGTCGAGTATCGATCTGTAAGTCAGGAAACCTGCTTGGTATGTGAGAAGCGCTCCCGGTAGAGCGAAACACTCCGAACTGGCATAGACAGCCAGTCATTTCAGACATGGGTAGTCGAAATGGAATTGATTTGAAGGAATGTTGTCTCGAGGGCAATGAATATACACAAATATACCTCCTTGAGTTCAGGTTTTCGGTGTTGCAGCACTGGAAATTTCTGAACCTCGTACAGAGAGACATTCCGCAGGCGATCTGTACGATTATACTGCACAGCTTCTGACTGTACTCCGCAATGCAGTCCGGGGCTGTGTTTTTGTTTAAATATTTTGTAACTGTTCAGAGCCAAGCAAAATTTCATAAAACAGGCGGAAAATGCTTGCATTTTTAAGCCTGTTTTTGAAATTTTATTTGGCGGATACGCCACACCGACGAAATGCGTAGCATTTTGGAGGTTGGCTCTGAACAGTTACAATATTTTGAAGATGTAAGATAGAAGATATCTGTTTGATCGGGTATCTTTTTTATTTTTCAGAAAACTGTAGGATATGTTTTGCTGTTTGTCTGAGTAAAAAAGCAGAAAATGGTATTCATTTGTATATTTTGACAGATGAGAAAAGGATACATGGATTTTGCAGACTGTCATGCTTTGACATTATAAAAAATATACATATAGAAGTTTTGAAATGACGAAAATATACAGGAAAATGATCGTTAAATAATAAACGCATAAGAAAAAGGTTGTTTAAAATGTCGAAATAAGATATAATTATCAGTACATAATTGTGCGCGTGGTACAAATGTGAATAAATGAGAAAAGGAGAATCAACACAATGCTGGATCAGTCTTATTATCAGGTTGCGGATGAGATCATAGGACGTTATGGTAAGAAGCCGTCTTCACTGATACCGATCATGCAGGATATCCAGGAAGTGTATCGTTATCTTCCGGGAGAATTACTGACATATGTGGCCGGAGAGATCGGTGTGAAGGAGGCAAAAGCCTACAGCGTAGCGACATTTTATGAGAATTTCTCGTTCGAACAAAAGGGAAAGTACGTGATCAAGGTCTGTGATGGTACAGCATGCCATGTCCGGAAGTCTACTCCGATCCTGGAGGCACTGTTCAAAGAACTTGGGCTGAGCAAGAAGAAGCACACGACCGATGATATGCTGTTTACCGTTGAGACGGTGTCCTGCCTTGGTGCGTGCGGGCTTGCACCGACTATGATGGTAAACGAAGAGGTACATCCGAAGATGACGCCGGAAAAGGCAGTCGAATTAATCGAAGAATTGCGAGGTGAAGGCAGATGACGATTGACAGCAGGGAAAAACTGATCGAGATCCGTGAAGAAGAGCAGAAAAAAATAGAATCCTGTGACTGCAGAATCCTCGTCTGTTCGGGCACCGGCTGTATTGCAACGGGATCTCAGAAAATTTATGAGCGCTTTCTGGAGATTGCGAAGGATGCACCAGGAGTGACGATCGAATTTGGACCGCATGATAAGGATCTGCATGTTGGCGTAAAGAAAACCGGATGTCAGGGTGTCTGTGAGCTCGGACCGCTGGTACGGATTCAGCGCGGCGACCGGGTGGTGCAGTATACGAAGGTACAGCTGACAGACTGCGAGGAAATTTTCGAACGGACTGTGCTTGAGGGAGAGGTGCTTGAGCATCTCCTGTACAAAAAGGGCGGCAAAGCGTATGAAGGACCGAATGATATTCCATTTATTGCAAAGCAGACCCGGATCGTGTTAAAGAACTGTGGAAAATTTGATGCAGAGTCGCTTGGCGAGTACATTGCAAGCGGAGGCTATGCGGCGCTGACAAAAGCATTGTTTGAGATGACGCCGGATCAGGTTGTGGACTGCGTTGATAAATCCGGAATCAGGGGCCGAGGGGGCGGAGGATTCCCGGCAGGAAAAAAATGGAAGCAGGTAGCAAGACAGCCGGAAAAGATACGTTACGTGGTCTGCAATGGTGATGAGGGTGACCCGGGTGCATTTATGGATGGTTCCGTTATGGAAGGCGATCCATTCCGTCTGATCGAAGGCATGATGCTTGCAGGATATGCGGTCAGTGCACATGACGGTTATATTTATGTGCGTGCAGAGTACCCGCAGTCGGTAGCAAGACTGCGCCATGCGATCGCAGTGCTGGAAGAAGCAGGACTGCTCGGCGATCATATCCTTGGCACAGATTTCAGCTTCCGCTTACATATCAACCGTGGTGCGGGCGCGTTCGTCTGCGGTGAAGGAAGCGCACTGACGGCCTCCATTGAAGGAAATCGTGGCATGCCGCGTGTAAAGCCGCCACGTACCGTTGAGAAAGGTCTTTGGGAGAAGCCGACCGTATTAAATAACGTAGAGACATTTGCAAATGTGCCAGAGATTATTTTAAATGGATGGGAATGGTACCGCAGCATCGGTACGGAGGGGTCGCCAGGTACGAAGACCTTCTCTCTGACCGGCTCGATCGAGAATACGGGACTGATTGAGGTGCCGATGGGCACGACGCTGCGTGAGATCATCTTTGATATCGGCGGCGGATTAAAGGATGGTGCAAAGTTCAAGGCTGTTCAAATCGGCGGTCCGTCGGGTGGCTGTCTGACCGAAAAACATCTGGATGTACCGCTTGACTTCGATTCGGTGAAAAAGTACGGTGCAATCGTAGGTTCGGGCGGACTGGTTGTCATGGATGAGCATACGTGTATGGTTGAGGTAGCACGTTTCTTTATGAGCTTTACTCAGCGTGAGTCCTGCGGAAAGTGTGTTCCGTGCCGTGAAGGTACGAAGCGCATGCTGGAGATCCTGGAAAAGATCGTGGCAGGCAATGGTGAAATGAAAGATATCGATGAGCTTCAGGAACTTGGCAACATGATCAAGAGCATGGCTCTTTGCGGGCTTGGAAAGAGTGCACCGCTTCCGGTGCTCTCGACGATCCGTGAGTTCAGGGATGAGTATGAAGAGCATATCCGTGACAAGAAGTGCCGTGCGAAGGTATGTCAGGCGCTGCGGCGTTTCGTGATCAATCCGGAATTCTGCAAGGGTTGCGGAAAATGCGCGAAGAACTGTCCGGTCGGTGCGATCACAGGCGTGCGTAAGGAATGTTACCATATTGATCCGAATATCTGTATCAAGTGTGGCTCCTGCAAGGAGAACTGTGCATTTGAAGCAATCTATATCGAAGCATAGAGGAGGGTGAACCATGGGTACTATGACCATTGACGGCAGAAAGGTAGAATTTGCCGATGAGAAAAACGTCCTCACTGTCATCCGAAAAGCCGGTATCGATATCCCTACGCTGTGCTACCATTCCGAACTTTCAACGTTCGGAGCCTGTCGGCTTTGTACAGTGGAAGATGACAGAGGAAAGACATTTGCATCCTGTTCCGAAGAACCAAGAGACGGGATGGTGATCTATACAAATACTGCAAAATTAAAAAAATACCGCAAGATGATTATCGAGCTTCTTCTGGCGGCACACTGCAGAGACTGTACGACCTGTGTGAAGAGCGGCGACTGCAATCTGCAGACACTGGCACATCGCTTTGGTGTGACTAGGGTGCGCTTTGAAAATTATAAGGAGCCGGTTCCGCTTGACCTTAGTTCTCCGTCGATTGTGCGCGATCCGAATAAATGTATTCTGTGCGGAAACTGCGTGCGTGTCTGTGAGGAACTTCAGGGAGTGGGAGTACTTGGATTTGCACACCGCGGCGCAGATGCGATGGTGATGCCTGCATTTGACAAGCAGATCGCAGCGACCGACTGTGTCAACTGCGGTCAGTGCCGTGTCTTCTGTCCGACCGGTGCGATCAGCATTAAGAGTGACGAGGAGTCAGTGTGGGATGCACTCGGTGACCCGAATGTGCGTGTCGTAGCGCAGATCGCTCCGGCGGTGCGTGTGGCAGTCGGTGATGCATTCGGCCTGCCGAAGGGCAAGAGCGTGATGGGCAAGATTGTCAATGTCCTGCATCGGATGGGGTTTGATGAGGTATACGATACGACATTCAGTGCTGATCTTACGATCATTGAGGAGACGGCAGAGTTTCTTGATCGTGTCAAAAATGGAGGCAAACTTCCACTTCTAACGTCCTGCTGCCCGGCCTGGGTAAAATTTGTGGGTGATCAGTTCCCAGAATATCAGGACAATGTATCGACGTGCCGTTCTCCACAGGGCATGATGTCCAGTGTGGTGAAAGAGTACTTCCGTGATCCAGAAAACGGACAGGGAAAGAAGACGGTGATGGTATCCTTTATGCCGTGTACGGCAAAGAAGATGGAGGCAAACCGTCCGAACAGTTATACAAAAGAGGAAAAGGATACGGATTACGTCATCACGACAACGGAGCTGATCAAGATGATCCGGATGACCGGTATCGATTTTGCATCGCTGGAACCGGAGTCTTCCGACATTCCATTTGGATTTGGCTCGGGTGGCGGTGTAATTTTCGGTGTGACCGGAGGCGTGACCGAAGCGGTGATTCGCCGTCTTGCTCCAGATCACAATATGAGCACACTGGAAGAAATTTCCGAGTGTGGTGTGCGTGATGAGGGATTTATCCGTGAGTTTTCGATTCCGTATGATGGAATGGAAGTAAAGATCTGTATCGCCAGCGGCCTTGCCAACGCACGTAAAGTAATGGAGCAGGTCAGAAGCGGTGAGAAAGAGTATCATCTGATCGAGATCATGGCCTGCCGCAGAGGCTGTATCATGGGCGGCGGTCAGCCAAGACTTGCCGGTGACCGGACGAAGGCAGCGCGTGCACGCGGCATTTACAATGCGGATAAGGTTTCTGTCATCAAGAAGTCTGATGAGAACCCGATGGTTATTTCCCTGTATGAAGGCTTTTTAAAGGGCAAGGAACATGAGCTGCTTCATAATCCGTATTTTGCGGCGAAGTAGGCATTTGGATTTCAGGTACACACAGTACATATAAGTATGGAGTGACTGCAGACATTGCGCCGGCAATGAAAGAGATGTGGCCGAATTTCCGAAGCGATAAAGCACGACTGAAAGAATAAAAGAAGGACAACATAAAAAAGACACCCCCTGCATATATTTAAAGTAGTATAGGCAGGGGGTCTTTTTATGGAAAAATTTGATTTATACAAAGACATTCAGTCGCGGACAGGCGGGGAGATCTATGCTGGAATTGTAGGTCCGGTACGGACTGGAAAGTCTGCATTTGCGCGTAAGTTTGTGGAACATCTCGTACTGCCGGAACTTTCTGAACAGGAGCGCGCCATAACGAAAGACACGATGCCGTCGAGTGCTTCCGGCCGGACGGTGACGACAGTAGAACCAAAGTTTATTCCACGCAGCGCAGTGGAGATCGCGGCAGGGGACGGAACAGTGATGCGTGTGCGGGTCGTGGACTGCGTTGGATTTCTGGTGCCGGGGGCGGAGGGAACGGAGGAAAATCAGATGCCGCGCATGGTAAAGACACCATGGCTGGAGACACCGGTGCCGTTTCAGGAGGCGGCGCGGATCGGAACGCAGAAAGTCATCCGGGATCATGCGACAATTGGAATTGTGATCACGACGGACGGAAGCTTTGGAGAACTGCCGCGCAGCAGTTTTCTGGAGGCGGAAAAAGAGACGATCACAGAGCTTCAGAAAATTGGAAAACCGTTTCTCGTGATTGTAAATTCTGCAGAACCGTCAGGAGAGGCAGCGCTTGATACGGCGCAGTACCTGAAGGAGCAGTATCATGTTACACCGATGATCCTCAACTGCGAAAAAATGGGGAAACGGGAGCTGAATGAGGTATTTGAGCAATTTCTTCTGGAGTTCCCTCTGACAAGAGTGATCTTCCACATACCGGGTTGGGCGGAGACACTGGAGGAAGATCACTGGCTGAAACACGATCTGTTTCAGAGTGTGAAAAAGACAATGGAGCATTTAAACACGGTGCGCGATATATACCAGGAGGCAGCGAATGTGACGAGCCCCTATGTGCGGCAGTCAAAGCTGGAAAAGGTTGATCTTGCGGATGGTACGGCGGAAATCAGTCTGGTGATCCAGGATGCGCTGTATTATCAGATCCTGAGCGAGATGACAGGAGCTGATATCCGAAGCGAGTATCAGCTGATTGCGATTGTGAGGGAGATGGCAAAGCGGAAAAAAGAGTATGAGGCGATCTCTGCGGCGTTAGAAGCCGTCCGGCAGACCGGGTATGGCGTTGTCGTACCGCTAAAAGAGGAAATCCAGATGGAGGAACCGGCCGTGATCCGGCAGGGGAACCGCTACGGGGTCAAGTTGCGCGCCACCTCTCCCTCCATCCATCTGATCCGCGCCGAGATCGAAACGGAGATTGCGCCGCTTGTCGGAAGCGAGGAACAGGCAAAGGATCTAATTTCTTATATGAAGGGAGACGGTGATGCACAGAGTATGTGGAATACGCTGATCTTTGGAAAATCGGTGGAGCAGATGGTGGAGGATGGAATCCGCACGAAGCTGGCATCAATCGGTGAGGAGAGCCGTCAGAAGCTGCAGGAAACGATGAAGCGGATTGTAAATGAATCACGTGGCCGGCTGATCTGCATTATTCTATAGGTTTCAATTGACAAAAAAGGAAATGAGTTTTATAATGTGAATTAAATGTTACAAAAAAGTTACAGAAGGAGAGAATTATGTCAGCACGACACAAAAACGGGATAAAAAAGTACGCAGCAGCTGTTTTTTTTCTGGTTCTGATGCTCGGATTGAATGTGAATGCGTCGGCAGCGACCTGGAAATTAAATGCGAACGGTACATATTCCTGTTATGAGAATGGAAAACTGGTAAGAAACAAATGGATTACACAGGGGGGCAACCGCTATTACGTCAATTCAAGCGGAATTCGTCAGACTGGCTGGCTGTTCAGCGGCGGTAAATGGTACTTTTTCATCAAATCAAGCGGAGCACTTCTGAAAAACAGCTGGCTGACTTCGGAGAAAAAGATTTACTGCGCCGGATCAGACGGAGCAATGTATGCTGGTGGAATGCGGAGGATCAACAACAAATCAGGAAGCTATTATTACGCGTTCAGTGCACGTGGAATCCGGCTGACTGGTATGCGCACCTACGGCGGCAAGACGTATTTCTTTGAGACGAAGGCAGATGGAATGCGTCCGGATCAGAGCAGCCAGGGACGTATGGTTACTTCTCAGTGGCGTACCTGGAAAAGCAATCAGTATTACTTCACTTCAAATGGTGCAGCGGCAAAGAACCAGAGGGTGGGACTGTATTATGTGAATGCAAACGGCGTGCGCGTAAAAAACACCTGGAAAGGCAGCCGCTATTATGGAAGTACAGGAAAAGCAGTATCCGGACTGCAGACGATTGGCGGCGTATACTATTATTTCAATACGAAGACGTACGAAAAGGTGACCAATACCACAGTGAAGACTGGTGGTGTGACGTACGTATTTGATTCAGAAGGAAAAGGTACGATCAGGAAGGAAGATAAAGCACCGGCTACGACAGTAAATGTGCAGAGCACCTATTATACGGATAAGTATGTAGATGATGAGACGCTGCTTGCCTCCATCATTTACTGTGAGTCCGGCAATCAGCCGTATGCAGGGCAGCTTGGCGTCGGGCTTGTCATTATGAACCGTGTTTACGACAGCAGATTTCCATCGAAGCTGCGTGAGGTCGTTTATCAGAAAAGTCAGTTCTCGCCGACCTTCGACGGTGCACTTACAAGAGCGCTCAATAATCCGTCGCTTGTGACGGCAAGCTGCAGGAAAGCAGCAGCAGATATCATGAAGCGTATGCAGACGCACCGGAGCGGTGAAAAGGTATATCTTTCCATAAACGGGAAAAATACGCTGTTTCCGCATCTCTTCTTTATGACACCGGCAGCTTATCGCAGACTGGGGCTTTCCTCAAGATACGTGCAGATCGGTGGACACGTATTCTTTACCAGCTGGGGCTGATAGAAGCAGCAAAAATATTTTCAGAAATAAAACAGGCAGAAAGCAAAATCGAACATATGATTGATTTTGCTTTCTTTTTGTGTTAAAATACGGAAGAGTAAATCGGAAACCGTGATGCGGAAGAACAGATAAAAAATAAAAGGAAAAATACAATGATTGCATATTTAAAAGGTATCATAGCAGAAGTAACACCGACCAGACTGGTGCTGGAGGTCAATCATATCGGATATGAAATTTTCATTTCGGCGCGCGAAGCCTCTGAGCTTCCGAGGCGTGGGGAGGAAGTGAAGATCTATACGTATTTCAATGTAAGAGAAGATGCGATGCAGCTGTTCGGTTTTCAGTCGGAGGATGACCTGGAGATGTATAAGCTGCTTTTGAATGTAAATGGAGTCGGACCGAAAGCTGCACTTGGGATTTTGTCTGTGCTCACAGCGGATGATGTCCGGTTTGCAGTGCTTTCCGATGATGCGAAAGCGATTGCAAAGGCACCGGGGATTGGCATGAAGACGGCAAAGAAGCTGATCCTGGAATTAAAGGACAAATTTACGCTGGAAGAGGCATTTGAGAAGAAGCTGGAAAACGGCGCATCCGGAGCTGAGCCGGGAGCAGTCGTTGAGAGTGATGCAAAGACAGAGGCGGTTCAGGCACTCACGGCGCTTGGCTACGCGAACAGTGATGCACTGCGTGCGGTGCGTCGGGCGGAGATCACGGAGGACATGGATACAGAGACGATACTGAAGCTGGCATTAAAGCAGCTGGCTTTTCTGTAAGGAGAAACTATGGGCAAAGAACGAAGAATTATTACGACAGATGTCACGGAGGACGACGTCCGGATTGAGCCGGGGCTGCGCCCCAAACGTCTGGCGGATTATATCGGTCAGGAGAAGGCAAAGAATACACTGAAGATCTTTATAGAGGCGGCAAAGCAGCGTCATGATTCGCTGGATCACGTGCTGCTGTACGGCCCGCCGGGACTTGGAAAGACGACGCTTGCCGGGATCGTGGCGAATGAAATGGGGGTCAATATCAAGATCACATCCGGCCCTGCGATTGAGAAGCCTGGAGATATCGCGGCAATCTTAAATGGACTGCAGGAAGGGGATGTGCTGTTCGTTGATGAGATCCACCGGTTGAACCGCCAGGTGGAGGAGGTGCTTTATCCGGCGATGGAGGACTTTGTGATTGATATCATGATTGGAAAAGGCCCGGCAGCCCGTTCCATCCGGCTGGATCTGCCGAAATTTACACTGATCGGAGCGACAACGCGGGCCGGTATGCTGACTGCGCCGCTGCGCGACCGCTTCGGTGTGGTCCATCATCTGGAATTTTATACGGAAAAAGAGCTGCAGACGATTGTAAACCGTTCTGCTGCGGTGCTTCAGGTCGAGATTGACAACCGCGGTGCGCTCGAGATTGCAAAGCGTTCCCGTGGTACGCCGCGTCTGGCAAACCGTCTGTTAAAGCGTGTCCGTGACTATGCACAGGTGCGCTATGACGGGAGGATTACTGCGCCGATCGCATCGGAGGCACTGGATCTGATGGAGGTAGACCGGTATGGATTGGATCGCACGGACCGCGCACTTCTAGAGCTGATTATTGATAAATTTGGAGGAGGGCCGGTTGGGCTTGATACGCTTTCTGCTGCGATCGGCGAGGATTCCGGGACGATCGAAGACGTTTACGAGCCGTATCTGATCAAAAACGGATTTATCAACCGTACGCCGAAAGGCCGCGTGGCGACGGATCTTGCCTATGAGCACCTGCAAAGAAAAAGGTTGTAATTCCCTGAGAATTGTTTATAATGTTTTATGATATGGTTTACGTACAAAGGGGAATTTACAGCGAAAGGAACAGGCTTTTATGTCATCCAAAAATAAAACACAGGTAATTATTGCAGGAAAAATCTATACGTTGAGTGGCTATGAGAGTGAGGAATACCTGCAGAAGGTAGCGGCATATCTCAATGGAAAGATTACAGAATTCAGAGGAATGGACGGGTATCACAGGCTGTCGCAGGAGATGCGGTCAATTCTTATGAATCTGAATATAGCAGATGATTACTTTAAAGTGCGCAAAAAGATCGAAGAGCTGGAAGAAGAACTGTCGGAGAAAGAAAAAGAATTATATGAGTTTCGGCATGAGATGATCACGACGCAGGTTCGGCTTGAAAATGCAGAGAAAGAAAAAAATGCGCTGGAAGAGAAAAATGCACAGCTTCAGGAAGAACTGATCCGGCTTCGGGCGCAGACCGATAAAACGGAAGAGAAGTAAAAACAGGTAAAGCGCAGAGAAGCTGCATAACAGGTACTCTCGGAATCTTCACACAAATTAACTGCAAAAAGATTCCGGGAGTACATTTATTCCATACAAAAGTGGAAAATAATGGCAGACTGTAAATGCGGACTGTAATGTCCGCTTTATGACGGAAAAGACGGAGGAAAGATATGGTAGAATTACTTGCGCCTGCAGGAAGTTATGAAAGTCTGTGCGCAGCGGTAAATGCAGGAGCGGATGCAGTATATATTGGCGGCAGCAGGTTTGGTGCAAGAGCTTATGCAGATAATCCGGGGGAAGAGGCGCTGCTGCGCGGGATTGATTACTGCCATCTGCACGGAAGAAAACTGTATCTGACTGTGAATACGCTTCTGAAAGAACGGGAACTGGAAGAACAGCTGTATGATTATATCCGCCCGTATTACTGTGAAGGGCTGGACGGCGTGATCGTACAGGATTTTGGCGTGGTGCGTTTTCTGAAAGAATATTTTCCGCAGCTTCCGCTCCATGCGAGCACACAGATGACGGTGACCGGAGCGGATGGAGCAGAGCTTCTAAAAAGAGAGGGACTGACGCGTATCGTACCGGCCAGGGAACTGTCGCTTGATGAGATCCGCAGCATTATCACGAAGACCGGCCTGGAGGTGGAGACATTCATTCACGGTGCGATGTGCTACTGCTATTCTGGTCAGTGTCTGTTCAGCAGTATGATCGGAGGCAGGAGCGGAAACCGCGGCCGGTGTGCACAGCCGTGCCGGTTGCCGTATCAGCTGCAGGGCAGTACAGATGGGAGAAAACAGCCATACGTGCTGAGCATGAAGGATCTGTGTGCAGATGAGAGCATCGGAGAGCTGATCGATGCAGGAATCACATCGTTCAAGATCGAGGGACGGATGAAACGTCCGGAGTATACGGCGGGCGTGGTGAGTGTCTACCGCAGAAGGATCGACCAGTATCTGGAAAACGGAAAAAAACGCCCGGTATCGGAGAAAGAACATCGCATTTTGCTCGATCTTTATAACCGCGGAGGCTTTTCAAATGGTTATTATCATCAGTACAACGGCCCTGAAATGATGTCGATGGAGCGGCCAAATCATTTTGGCACGGCGGCCGCAAAGGTAGTTTCTGAGAAAAAGGGGACACTGATGCTGGAAGCGCTTGAACCGCTTTATAAAGGTGATGTGCTGGAACTCCATGACAGTGAAGGAACGCTCACGCTTGGCCAGGAGGTACGAAAAGGGAAGACCGTATCCCTGCGTGCAGCCGGGATCCGGTGCCGTGCTGGCAGCATATTTCACCGGACGAAATGTGTGCATCTTCTGGAAACACTGGAGGAGCAGTATCTAAGAAAAGGAATTCAGGAAAAAATTAAGGGTGAATTAATGATTTCCATCGGAAGCCCTGCTATACTAAGCGTAATGTGCGGTGCCAGGACAGTCACAGTCTGTTCCGGGCAGACTGCTTCGGCGGCTCAGACGCATCCAGTGCAGGAAGCAGATCTTCGCAGACAGATGGAAAAAACCGGAAATACGCCGTTTGTATTTGAGCAGCTGAACATTACGATGGAGGGCGCACTGTTCTTTCCGCTGCGCGAGATCAATGAGCTGAGACGGTGCGCGTTAGAGCAGCTTGAAAAATCACTGCTGGCGCGGGCAAGGCGCTGTGATGCGAAAGAACATATACAGAAGAAGGACGAAGGATACTGCGGCACAAAGGAGAAAGAATCATTTAAAACGGATCGGAACGCAGCTGAGAAATACAGTGACAGAAAAGAAAATAAGACTGTCACCGGATTTTCTTACTCTGTTGCAGTAATGACCGGCAAGCAGCTGGAAGCGGTACTGGACTATGTAAATTCCGCCGCGCAGACGAACTGTATCCGGGTTGTCTATCTGGACTTTCTGATTGCGGCGCAGGGAAGATATGGCATAGATGCAGGGCAGCTGTCTGCCTGTATCCGGTCCGTGAAGGATGCAGGGCTGATTTGCAGGATCAATCTGCCGCCGGTGCTTCGGCAGGGAGACCGGACACTGCTGGAACAAAAAGAAATTGATGACGCATTAAAGCAGGCAGATGGATTTCTGGTCCACACGCTGGATGAGCTTGGCTTCGTACGGCGTGTCTTCACGGATAAGTATCTGGTTTCTGATGATACGTTTTATGCATACAACCGCCGGTCACAGCGCTTTCTGCGGGAGCACGGAATTTCACAGCTTACGCTGCCTGCCGAGCTGAATGCAAGAGAACTGCAGACACTCGATACCTGCGGCAGTGAACTTGTTGTGTACGGATATCAGGCATTTATGCATTCTGTCCAGTGTGTGCTTAAAAATACAGCAGGGTGTACGGCAAAGCCAGTGATTTTGTGGATGAAAGACCGAAAACAGTCGCTTCTGCCGGTGCGAAATCGCTGTGTGACGTGCTGCAATACCGTTTACAATGCGCTGCCGCTGGATCTTGGCGGATGCGAGAATGAGATCCGGGCGCTTTCCCCGAAAAGTCTGCGCCTTTCTTTTACGATTGAGAGCGGGGAAGAGACACGGGCAGTACTGGAGCGTTTTGCAAGAGACAGACTGCAGCAGGGTGATACAGGAGGAACCAGAGGACATTTCAGAAGAGGGGTCGAGTAAACGATGACGAATCTTATCATACAGGTTTCCAAATATCTGATTATTATTTTGATGGCACTGTATACTTTTCAGTGCTTCACGGTTTTTCAGAAGAAAGATGATGAGGCAAGGGAGTATCTGTTTCTGCGTCAGAATATGCTGATGTTTGCCATGCATTTTGTCGCATATACGGTGCTGTATCTGGAAAAACCGGAGTTGTCCGTGTTATTGTTTTACGGTGCACAGGTGATTTATCTTGCTGCGGTGCTGGTGCTGTTCCGTAATCTGTATCCACTTGCATCGAAGCTTCTGATCAACAACATGTGTATGCTGATCACGGTCGGCTTCATTATGATCACACGGCTGAAATATGACAGTGGTGTCAAGCAGTTCAAGATTGCAGTGATCGCAACGGTGGTCGCACTTTTGATTCCGGTCATTATCCGGAAACTGCGTTTTATTACAAAGATGTACTGGCTGTATGCGCTGATGGGAATCGGATTGCTCGGCCTTGTCGCGATTGCGGCTACCGTTACTTACGGTGCGAAACTGTCTTTTACAGTCGGCGGAATATCGATCCAGCCGTCAGAATTTGTCAAGATCATTTATGTGTTTGCGATTGCAGGTCTTCTGTCGAACGCGCGGGATTTCAGGCGCATTGTGATTGCGACGGGACTGGCTGCACTTCATGTGCTGATCCTCGTCGTGTCAAAAGACCTGGGAAGCGCGATGATCTTTTTTGTGACTTATCTGGTCATGCTTTTCGTCAGCACACGCAATCCGTTCCTGGTACTGACCGGAATTTTTGCAGGTTCCGGTGCGGCAGTGGGAGCCTATTTTCTGTTCAGCCATGTACGCGTCCGTGTGCAGGCGTGGAAGGATCCGTTTAAGGATTATCAGGGCGGCGGATATCAGATCTGCCAGTCTTTGTTTGCCATCAGCGCCGGAAGCTGGTTTGGTACCGGACTGGGGCAGGGATCACCGGAAGCGATTCCGTTCGTGGAGCAGGATTTCATGTTTTCCGCGATTGCGGAGGAACTCGGAAGTATTTTTGGAATCTGCCTGATTCTGGTATGCATGAGCTGCTTTATCATGTTCGTGAACATTGCAATGCAGCTGACAAACCGTTTTTACCGTCTTGTGGCGGTCGGACTTGGAAGTACGTATGCTGCGCAGATCTTCCTGACGATCGGAGGCGGCATCAAGCTGATTCCGATGACGGGCGTGACGCTTCCGCTTGTGAGCTACGGAGGAAGTTCGCTGCTCAGTACGATGATTATGTTTGCGATCGTACAGGGGTTGTATATGCTGCAGCGGGATGAAGAACGAAAAAAAGAAGAGCGGTATCTGCAGGGGCAGCCGTACAGCCAGGGAGTCCCGGCCGGCAGCCAGGCGGGAAGAAATGCCGGATTTGACGGAGATGACAGTTATTACGCCTCAAAAAACGAGGATAGCTATTATGACGGCAATGAGCCTTTGGATGACTGTTACGGGGAGAATTACACAGGCAGCGGTTCATATGCAGGGGAGTTTCGGGAAAATGGAGATTACTATGGCGAAAACTCTGACGGACCTTATGAAGACCGGACAGAAGGCGGCGGGTATTATGACGCTTCGCCGGAAGATGATTACGGTCCGTATGACCGTGGATACCGCGCAGAAGATGATCCTTACGACGGGACAGGATACGAAGACGGAAGCTATGGACAGAGCAGAAATTACGGATACGAGAACGGAGGCGTCTATGAGCAGAAAGGAAGCGACCCGTACGAAAGCGGAGAAGACAGGAAAGAACGAAGAAAAGCGTTCTTCGGAAGAAACAAAAAGCAAAAATAAGATCCCGCTTCGTGTGCGGGAAATCCGTTTTGAGCAGGAGCCGGAACCGGTCGATGGAAAGGGCAGAAATACAGAACTTGGCATCGTGACCTACACCTTTGTTTTTCTGTTTCTGCTGATGGTCGGATATCTGACTTATCTGAATGTATTCAAAGCATCTGAACTGAATTCAAATGCTTACAATACGAAACAGGATGCAAACACAGATAAGTACATCCGCGGCTCAATTGTTTCGGCGGATGGAAACGTACTGGCACAGACACAGGTTGCGGATGACGGGACAGAGACGCGGGTTTATCCATATGCAAATGTATTTGCACATGCGATCGGCTATTCATCAAACGGAAAAGCCGGCCTGGAGGCGGCCTGCAATTATGATTTGCTGGATTCTCATGCGTCGGTACTTTCCCAGTTGCAAAAAGAGGATGAGAATGAAAAAACACTGGGCGATTCTGTAGTGGTGACGCTCAATACAACACTGCAGAATGCGGCATATCAGGCACTTGGCGGCTACAACGGAGCCGTTGTGGCACTTGAACCGAAGACCGGAAAGATCCTCGCAATGGTATCAAAACCGGATTATGATCCGAATGCGATCGAGGAGATATGGGAGAGCGTGGTTACGGACAGTTCGAGCAGTGTGCTCTTAAACCGTGCAACACAGGGACTCTATCCTCCTGGCTCGACATTTAAGATCCTGACGACATTAGCTTTTATCCGGCAGCAGCCAGTAGCATACAAAACATTTGATTTTACCTGCAATTCTCAGCTGACGGTGGATGATGTGACGATCAATTGTTACAATGGAAATGCACATGGTGAGGAGAACCTGGAAGGAGCGTTTACACATTCCTGCAACACGGCATTTGCGCAGATCGGGCTGGATCTGGACAATGCGGATTTCCGGTCAATGTGTGAGGAGTTTTTGTTTAACAAGTCGCTGCCGACCACGATGCAGCACAGTACTTCACAGTTTGCGCTGACTGCGGATTCTTCTTATGGAGAGCAGATGACGACTGCGATCGGCCAGGGTGATACGCTCGTGACACCGCTCCATATGGCACTGATCACGGCAACGGTAGCGAATGGCGGTATTATGATGAAGCCGTATATGGTGGATCATATCGAAGCCTCTGACGGGACGATGGTATCGAAAAACAGTCCCTCCAAGTACAAACGTCTGATGACAACGGAGGAGGCAAAGATTCTTACCGGGTACATGAAGGAGACTGTGTTGAGCGGTACCGCTTCTGCACTGAATGGCTACAGCTTTTCGGCAGCCGGAAAGACCGGTTCTGCCGAGTACGGTGCAAACGGCGTGGAAGGCACACATTCCTGGTTTGTCGGATTTTCGAACGTGGATGATCCGGATCTTGTGGTTGCGGTGATCGCGGAAGACGGCGGTACCGGAAGCCAGACGGCGGTTCCGATCGCAGCGCAGGTATTCCAGGCATACTACAGCGTGAAAGGAATCTCATAAGGAGGGACCCACGTCAGTGGGAGGATGCCTTATGAGGTTGCGTCCGGCAATAAAAAAGTATCAGGAAGCCGGAAACAGCGAAAAATCTCATAAGGAGGGACCCACGTCAGTGGGAGGATGCCTTATGAGGTTGCGTCCGGTAATAAAAAGTGTGAAGAAGCCTTATGAGCTTGCGTCCGGCAATAAAAAGTATCAGATTGTGGCAATGTCTGGATTATGGAAATTTTGGTTGCGGGAACCGAAAAAAAGAGTTATACTTGTGGCAGTGATTTTACAGATTCACAACGCGGACAGGAGGGATTGCAATGATAGAGGCAACAAGCTGTGGCGGTGTGGTGATATTCAGAGGAAAGATACTTGTTTTATACAAAAGCTACAAAAACAAGTATGAAGGCTGGGTGCTTCCGAAAGGAACCGTAGAAGCCGGAGAAGATTTTAAAGAGACTGCTGCAAGAGAGGTACTTGAAGAGACGGGTGTACGTGCATCGATTATCAAATACATCGGAAAAAGCCAATACACATTCAATGTACCGGAAGATACAGTTTCAAAAGATGTTCACTGGTATCTGATGATGGCGGACAGCTATTACAGCAAACCACAGCGAGAGGAGTATTTTATTGACTCGGGGTATTATAAATTCCATGAGGCCTATCATCTTCTCAAATTTTCCAATGAGAAGATGATTTTGGAAAAAGCCTACAATGAGTATTTGAATCTCAAAAAAAATAATCTTTGGGGAAACCGAAAATACTTTTGACCACAAAATGCCGGGATTCCGTGGATGCGGGATGTCGGCATTGTTTTAACCGAGTCAGGCAAGTCCCCTGCATGGTTGCGCGGAGCAATAAGCAGTGGGTGGGGACTTGCTTGTACCGTAAATAAGGAAAGCTTACTTACGATGAAGGTTATGGGCAAGAAGCGAAGCGGATTGCGAATATCCGCTTTGACAGGGGGATCGGCGATGAACTGGTATCGGAATCTGTATTTTGGGAAAACTGCAGAAAAGAAAAAAGACAGGATTGTAGAACAGATCGAGACGGGAGAAAATCGGATGTTTACGTATCTGATCATACTTGCACAGACACCGGTTAATCAGATGGAAATCCTGACCCCTGCCACCTACCGGAGCCAGGCAAAGAAAAACGGAGAGCCGTTGATTCTCGGAGTGGCTTGTGGATGGCATGAGGCGCAGGAAGTGGTGCGGGTGATCGTGGAGGATGTCTATATAAAAACCGGAGACGCGTTGGTGCGGCAGTATTTTGAAGGGAAATAAGAGATGCTACATATTATTCTTGGCATACTGACCATTCTATTGACGATATTAAAATGGCTGGGGATTCTTCTGCTCATTCTTTTGCTTCTGGCGGTGGCACTTGTGCTTATCGTGCTGTTCGTACCGGTACGTTATCGCGGACGGGGAGAAAAGACGGCAGAAAAGCTTGGCGCAGAGCTGTCGGTGACGTGGCTTTTGCATCTGATCGTGGTGGAAGCTGTGTTTGATGCAGAAGGTGGAAGCCTGAAGATCCGTATTTTCGGGCGAACGCCGGAAGAGTGGCGTGCGCTGCTGGACAAGGTGAAGCGAAAGAAGCGCAAAAAGGGAAAAGCAGAGTCTTCAGAGGCTGGAGGAAAGAAACAAAAAAGTACTGCAAAAGGCGCGAAGCGTATACCGGAAGAGCCCCCGGTAAAAACCGGGCAGAGTCGGCAGAATTCTGGGGAGAAACCGGAAACTTCGCCGGACATAAATTCAGCTGGAATGGATCTATTCAAGCCTGTGAAAATCCAGATGTCAGGGCAAAGTTTTGCAGATGAACGGACAGATAAACAGCCTCAAAATCCAAAAGAAACACAGGGGTCATGTCAGGGAGAAAAAACGGAAGGGCATCAGGAACAAAAACAGGTGGGGCGCCTCTCTAAGCTCCTGGCGCGTATCCGCGGAGTTTTGTCAGACCTTCCGCAAAAAGTGCTTCAGGTCTTCAGACGCCTGAAAAGAATTGCAGGTGAAGGCGTGAAAGCGGCGCAGCGCATCCGGGATGCAGTACCACGGATTTTGGAAAAGATTCGCCGCATCCTGCATCAGCCAGCTGTGTTTTTGCAGTTTTTGGAAAAATATGAGGTTGGTGAGGTGCTTGGTGCTGTAAAGAACGAACTTTTTAACCTGCTTGGCCACTACCGGCCGCGCCGCTTTGTTGGATACCTGAAGTTTGGTACCGGAGACCCGGCGCAGACAGGTGAACTGACGGGAGCACTGTATCTGCTGCTTCCAACACAGGAGTATGAGATTGTTCCGGATTTTGAGGAAACACAGTTTGAGACAGAGACAGAACTTGAAGGGCAGATCAGAAGCATTCATCTGCTTGTGACAGCATATCATCTGTTCCGGAATAAGAAGCTGAAGCGGCTGATCCGGAAGCTGAGAAAGAAAGGAGAATAGAGATGGCAGAAAATTTTCAGAACACGGTAGGTTCCCTGTTTAAAGGAATGGAAGAATTTATTACGACGAAGACTGTTGTGGGCGATCCTGTTACAGTGGGTGATACGATTATCGTTCCGCTGGTAGACGTATCGTTTGGCGTGGGAGCTTCTGCAAAGACAGAGGAGAAGAAAAACAGCGGCGGAGGCGGCATGGGCGGAAAGATTTCTCCGAGCGCGGTGCTTGTGATTTCAAACGGTACAACGCGCCTGGTCAATGTAAAGAATCAGGACAGTGTGACAAAAATTCTTGATATGGTACCGGATCTTGTGAATAAGTTTATGCCGGGCAGTCGTGAGGAGGCGGATCCGGAGGTGGATGCCGCAATTCATGAAGCGGCAGAAGATGAAAAGAAGTTTTGACAGGTTCTTTCATGGTTGATATGGAATTTGAACGCAGATAAGCATTCTCCTACTTCAAGTGTGCGGAGCATTAAGCGGTGGACGGGATTCCAGGTTTTGTTATCGGTGAATCAGGCATGTGCCGGCTGCATAAAATATAGAAAAGAGACCGAAGGTGTAAGAATGAAAAGACTGATCGGTTACTCCCTTTTCTGTATGGCAGCCGGTATTTTTATTGGGCTGATCGTTGCGGACATCTTCTGGTGTATCCTGCTGAGCCTGCTGTTCCTTTTGATTGGGTATAATCTGTTCTGCTGCTGAGCAGAGAGCCGGGAATCTGATTTGACAGCCGAGGGCAGAGCTATTATTCTGAAAAAACGGATATTTGGGAAAAGTGAGTAACTGGTGATTGTTAAACGGAAAATTTAGACAGAAAAAAACAGGTTATCATATTCATGATAACCTGTCTCGTATAAACAAAATTAAGCTCTTTCTACTTTTCCGGATCTTAAGCAAGAAGTACAAACGTACATTTTCTTAGCAGCTCCGCATTCGGTTTTCACCTTTACATGCTGGATGTTGGATCTCCACATCTTGTTGCTTCTTCTATGTGAATGACTCACATTATTTCCGAAATGAACACCTTTATCACAAATAGCACATTTAGCCATGATTGCACCTCCTTGATCATTATTAAGTCCGAAAAACACGAGATTCAGACTCACAGCAAAGATATTCTATCAGATATGTTTTGTTTTTGCAAGCAAAATTTTCAAAAACTCAAATATTTTTAAAAGAAGCAAATATTTCATTGCATTTATGTGTATTTCTGGTAAAATGGATAGGAATTATCCTGTTAATATAGACGTACTGTGCGTGGCAGGAGATAAGAGACGGGGCAGAGCAGGAAACTGTCGGTTGTTTCAGGAGCAAACAGCGAAGGAAAGAACGGTCGGATACAGAACCGGTTCTGTCTGATTTTGTATGCTGCGCAGAAGTAAGGATGAATAATGATAAATGGAGGTTTCTGTCTATGAAAGGACGTATGAGCAATGAGCTTGGCTCAATCGTAATTGACCCGAATGTGATCGCCACGTATGCGGGGAGTGTTGCTGTTGAGTGTTTCGGAATTGTCGGAATGGCAATTGTCAATGTAAAGGATGGACTGGTGCGCCTTCTGAAAAGGGACAGCCTGGAAAGAGGCCTGAGCGTGAAGATTGAAGACAATAAGATCACGATTGATTTTCACGTGATCGTTTCTTATGGAGTCAGCATTTCGGCGGTAGCGGACAATTTGTTTGGCAGTGTAAAATACCGGGTGGAAGAGTTTACTGGAATGGAAGTAGAGAAGATCAATATGTACGTTGAAGGCGTCAGAGTGATTGATTAAGGAGGAGCTGCCAAGTGAAGATAAATACGATTGATGCATCATTGTGCGCGAGGATGTTCCTTGCAGGTGCGAAAAATCTGGAAGCAAAAAAAGAGTGGATTAATGAACTGAACGTTTTCCCGGTGCCGGACGGCGATACCGGTACAAATATGACACTGACGATCATGTCCGCAGCAAAAGAAGTAGCAGGGCTTGAAACGGTTACGATGGAAACCTTTGCAAAAGCGGTATCGTCGGGTTCCCTGCGCGGTGCGCGCGGAAATTCCGGCGTTATCCTTTCCCAGCTGCTGCGCGGTTTTACCAAAGTCATCCGCAGCGAAAAAGAGATCGATACGGTTGTTCTTGCATCTGCATTCCAGAAAGCGGTTGAGACGGCGTATAAGGCTGTTATGAAGCCGAAGGAGGGAACAATCCTTACAGTGGCGCGTGGCGGTGCAGACCGTGCGGTAGCGCTTCTGGAGGAAAATCCGGATCTTGATCTGGACACGATGTTAAAAGCGGTGATCCGACGCAGTGAAGAGGTGCTGAACCAGACACCGGAGATGCTTCCGGTACTGAAAGAGGCAGGTGTTGTGGATTCCGGCGGACAGGGGCTCCTTCAGGTATTAAAGGGAGCTTATGACGCGTTCTGCGGCAAAGAGGTTGACTATACGATCGAAGCAGGCAGCGGTGCGAAAACAGGCGCGGCAAAGGCAGCTGAGACCGAGGCTCCGGCAGAGATTCGGTACGGTTACTGCACTGAGTTCATTATTTTACTGGAAAAAGAATATACGCATGAGACGGAGCTTTCTTTCAAAGCGTATCTTGAGTCGATTGGAGATTCCATCGTGGTGGTTTCTGACGATGGTATCGTGAAGGTTCACGTGCATACAAACGATCCGGGACTTGCGATCCAGAAGGCACTGACCTATGGTTCTCTCACCAGCATGAAGATCGACAACATGCGTGAGGAGCATAAGGAAAAGCTGTTTAAAGAATCCGAGAAAAAAGAGGCAGAGAAGAAAGCAGCGGAGGAAAAAGCGCTGCAGGAAGTAAAAGAACGCAAGCCGGTTGGTTTTATTTCTGTTTCAATTGGAGAGGGAATTGCGGAGATCTTCCGGGATCTTGGCGTGGATTACCTGATCGAAGGCGGTCAGACGATGAACCCAAGTACGGAGGATATGCTGAACGCGATCGAGAAGGTAAACGCGGACACAATCTTCATTTTCCCGAACAACAAAAATATCATTCTCGCAGCAAATCAGGCACGTGATCTGACTGAGGATAAGAAGATCATTGTCGTACCGACGAAGACGGTGCCGCAGGGCATCACCGCGATCATCAATTACGTTCCGGAGAAGACACCGGAGGAGAATGCGCAGACGATGGAAGAGGAGATCAGCCATGTGAAGACCGGACAGCTGACGTATGCGGTAAGAGATACACATATCGATGAGAAAGTGATCCACGCAGGTGATATCATGGGTGTCGGTGACCATGCGATCCTTGCAGTCGGCAGGGAGATCGATCCGGTAGCAGAAGAGACCGTTGCGCTGATGATGGATGACGAATCCGAGCTGATCAGCATTTACTACGGTGAAGATATGAAAGAGGAAGAGGCGGAAGCTCTTCACGAGCGCATTGCGAAAGCATATCCGGACTGTGATGTCGAGTTGAATTACGGCGGTCAGCCGATCTATTATTACATTATCAGTGTAGAATGACAGAATGAGCTCTGACTTGGCCTAAGTAGCAAAGCGGTTGGGAAACGGTGTCTTTACCGCTGCAAAAATCGAAGTACAAAGAAGTATGAAAGTATAAAATAGAAGTAACTGTTCAGAGCCAACCTCCAAAATGCTGCGCATTTCGTCGGTGTGGCGTATCCGCCAAATAAAATTTCAAAAACAGGCTTAAAAACGCAAGCGTTTTACGCCTGTTTTATGAAATTTTGCTTGGCTCTGAACAGTTACAAATAGAAAAGATCAGATTGTGCCCCGGCTTTTCAAAAAGGAAAGCCCGGGGCATTTTCGGTAAATCAGGCAGTCCTTTGAACGAGTTCGTTAAGTTCCCTGCTTCAATTGCGAATATCCGTTTTGATCCGGAGCAGGAAAGCGCTCTGTGTGGCTGCGGGGATTAAGGGTTGGAAAGGAATGAGAAAGAATGACGAATCTGGACGCACCGATCGATTCTTTAAAGGGAATCGGAGCAAAGACAAAACAGACTTTTGAAAAAGCGGGGATTGAAACGCTGGAAGATCTGATTCATTACTATCCGCGTGAATATGAGCGGTATGAGGCACCGATTCCGGTAATGGAATTAAAGGAAGGAATGTATGCGGCGGTGTCCGGCCGTCTTTTGGCTCCTCTGCAGACGCGGTATGTAAGAGGACTGTCGATCACCTCAGGGCTGTTCGGAGATGGGTTGGAAAACATCCTTGTGAGTTGGTTTAATATGCCATATCTGAAAAATTCACTGCGAAGCGGAGTCCCTTACATTTTTCGGGGAAGGATCAAGGCAAAAGGAGACCGTCTTATTCTGGAACAGCCGGCCGTCTTTAAGCCGGAGCAGTATCAGGCGGTGATTGGCACGATGCTGCCGGTCTATACGCTGGTAAAAGGAATGACAAACCAGATGGTCACAAAAGCGATCCGCCAGGTGCTGGAACATCAGGGACTTTTGGCCGAACATCTTCCAGATGCAATCCGGGAAAGATACCAGATAGCAGAATACAATTTTTCTCTGGAGCAGATCCATTTTCCGAAATCGGAAGAAGGACTGCGTGAGGCGAGAAAACGTCTGGTGTTTGATGAATTTTTTTTCTTTTTATTGCAGCTGCGAGGATTAAAGAATGCCCGACAGAAGGAACAGAACCAGTTTGAGATCCGCGAGGTGCCGGAGCCGGAGACACTGATCCAAAGCCTGCCGTATTCTCTGACCGGGGCGCAGAAGCGTGTCTGGGAGACAATCCGGGAAGAACTGCAGCAAAATACGGTGATGGCACGATTGATCCAGGGAGATGTGGGTTCCGGTAAGACGATCGTCTCGATCCTTGCGATGGTGATGACGGCAGCAAACGGATTGCAGAGTGCGCTGATGGTGCCGACGGAAGTGCTTGCAAGGCAGCACTACGCATCATTCCAGGAGCTGATGGAGAAAAATGGCTTTGCATTTCAGGCAGTGTTGCTGACAGGTTCTATGACTGCAAAGCAGAAGCGGGAAGCATATGCAAAGATCGAATCCGGGGAGGCCTCTGTGATCATCGGAACGCATGCGTTGATTCAGGAAAAGGTGAATTACCATTCTCTGGCGCTTGTCATCACGGATGAACAGCATCGTTTCGGTGTGCGGCAAAGAGAGATGCTCTCTGAAAAAGGCGTTTTTCCGCATACGATCGTCATGAGTGCGACGCCGATCCCGCGCACGCTCGCCGTGATTCTCTATGGAGACCTGGATATCTCTGTCATCAACGAGATGCCGGCAAACCGTCTCCCGATTAAAAACTGCGTTGTGGATGTTTCGTATCGGAAAAAAGCGTATGAATTTATTCGAAAAGAAGTCGAGACAGGCCATCAGGCGTATGTCATCTGTCCGATGGTAGAGGAGAGCGAAGCGATGGATGCGGAGAACGTGGTAGAATACACGGAGGTGCTGCGCACGGAGCTGCCGCCGGCGTTTTGCATCGAATATCTGCACGGAAAAATGAAACCAAAGGAAAAAAATGAGATCATGGAACGCTTTCTGGCAAATGAGATCCAGGTGCTTGTATCGACAACGGTCATAGAGGTTGGAGTCAATGTACCGAATGCGACGGTGATGATGGTGGAAAATTCAGAGCGATTCGGGCTGGCACAGCTGCATCAGCTGCGCGGCCGTGTTGGCCGCGGAGGAGCGCAGTCGTACTGTATTTTTCTGCATAAGCTTGATGGAAAACAGATCCGCGAGCGTCTCGATATCCTGTGCAAATCGAACAATGGATTCGAAATTGCGAATCGGGATATGCAGCTGCGCGGCCCGGGCGATCTGTTTGGTGTACGTCAGAGCGGTATGCTGGACTTTGCGCTGGCTGATATTTATTCTGATGCGGATACGCTGAAGCAGGCGAATGAGGCAATAGGGAAACTGCTGAAGGAAGATCCGAAGCTTCAAAGAGAAGAAAATGCATCGCTTAAAAGACGGTACGAACAGCTTTTGCAGCGTCAAAAAGGACAAATCAGTCTGTAAATTTGTCAGTTTTTGCAAAAAAACGGGAAAGAGATGCGGAATATATTAGGCAGAATACACCGAAAACGCTGATTTTACGCGGAATTTTTGGCTTGCAATGTCTTATGAATTGTTATATGATTCAATTGACATAAAAAGGAAAGACTGGACGAGTAGAATTACGAGGAGGAAATTTATTATGAGAAAAACATCAACACCAAAAACAGCAGCTAAGACGAAAGCTGCAAAGACTGCAGCGGCAGCTGTAAAGACGGTAGAGAAAGTGGCAGAAGCAGCAACTGAGACCGTGAAGGCAGCAGCAGTTCCGGTTGAGAAAGTCAAAGAGGAAGTTGTAAAGGCTGTAGAGACAGCTGTAGAGCAGGCTCCGGCAAAGAAGAAAACAACCACAGCAAAGAAAGCCGTAGCTGAGACCGTATATCTTCAGTACCTTGGCAAAGAGATCAACAAAGCGGATTTGATGAAGCAGGTAAAGGATATCTGGACAAAAGAGCTGAAAAATAAGGTCGGCGATATGAAGAGCGTAACACTGTACCTTAAGCCGGAAGAAAACAAAGCTTACTATGTGATTAATGAGGAAGTAACCGGAAGCATTGATATGTAATCGGTATAGAAAACCAGAAATAGTGTGCTGAAAGCGAGTGTCTGACAGAAACGTGTGCGCTTCTACAGACTGATTCAGAAATAAAAATCCCTGACAGAAAATCATTTGCACATCTGAAATGATGCAGCGAATGGATTCTGCCAGGGATTTAAATTATTGTTATAGTTTCTTTTAAGTCTGTGTCAGATAAAAACTGTTTAGAGCGGACTTAATTCATTCCTTTAGTCCATATCCTTTGAACGGATATTCAGACGCCAGTCAAGATCACCGCGGGAAAGTCCGAGAATCAAGGACTCTGCGGTGGCAATATTGGTTGCCATCGGAATATTATACTGATCGCAGCAACGTGAAATCGCGTAGATGTCTGCTGTGTTCGGGCTGGTAATCAGAGGGTTATAAAAGAAAATAACCATATCCATGCAGTTCCGCTCGATCATGTCCATAAACTGCTTATCTCCGCCGACGCTTCCCGGAAGAAACTTGTATACGTGGAGATTTGTAACTTCTTCAATTCTTCTGCCTGTAATCCCTGTTGCGTATAAATTGTGTTTTGATAAGATATATTTATAAGCGAGACAAAAATTCTCCATCAGGGTTTTTTTGCTGTTATGTGCGATAAAACCGATGTTCATCCTCGTACCAACCTTTCTGAATTCCTAATATATCAATCCTATTATAGCAAAAGTTTCTAAAAAATCAATCATTATTTTTGGTTTTTTAGAAAAAATGCTGTATAAAGACGCTGCATAAAAATGCTATATGTGAATGTTGATTTTTCTGACCGGAATGAAGCAACAAAAATTTCCAGTTTAGTTTATCCGGTCCTGCACATACTAGGAGTGCAGCAGAAAAAGCTGCAAAATCACCAGACCGATAAAAAATCAGAGAAGAAAACAAAGGAGGCGTTTTACAATGACAAATCGTTCATCCAACACAGCAGCAGTGCCGGAAGCCAAAGGAGCACTCGATCGTTTTAAATTTGAGGTGGCAAGCGAACTTGGAGTACCGCTTACCGACGGTTACAACGGAAACCTGACCTCAAAGCAGAACGGATCAGTTGGCGGCTATATGGTGAAAAAGATGATCGAGAACCAGGAACGCCAGATGTCCGGAAACGGTCAGATGGGCGGTACGAGTCAGATGGGCGGCACCAGCCAGATGAGCTCCGGTATGCAGCAGTAATAACCGAAAAGACAAAAGAAAAAGAGCGGTCGTGAAAAACGGCCGCTTTTTGCAGGGAAAAATAAATATTTTTTATGCTGCACCGATCATGGATGCATCAAGCAGTGCTTCCACAATTTCTTTTTCGATTGTTGGCGGGAAACCATCGACACTGTTTTCCGGCTTTTTGGTAACCCCGTCGACACACCCGAGAGATACCATGCGGGTAAGGCAGTCTGCAATTTTTTCATACGTCGGGAAGAGGTCATACTGCGACAGAAGTGCAAGGTATGCTACAAGTGCATAGGCACCCCAGTTGGAGGTTGTGGCGATGATCAGGTCATCGACCATTACCGTACATGGAACAAGATCAAGTTTTTCGGAAATGATGTCTTTTAAATTTCCCATACCGATCTCATTCCCGCCGTCTCCGATGCCGACCGTAAGGATGGAAGATGAGGAGGCAAGTTCAAACATTTTATCGATCGGGGCGGTCTGGCCGGCAATACTGATTCCGCGCATATTTGCATAATCGTTCCTGAGATTGTGGCCGCAGCGCTCGATGGAGATCAGGCATACCGGAGCATACTTGCTAAGAAGCATGGAGTAGTCCTTTTCATCTGAATGGACAGAAACATATTCTACGGGAAGGTTTTCCGGCTCAAAAATCCCGTTGCAGATGCGATCTGTAACGATAACCGGTGTATAGCCGAGTCTGCCGAGTGCTTTGGCGAGTGTGATCGTACCGAGCGGTCCATCCGTTTCCGGGTGTCCGGCCACGTAAAAACCGGTCGTGAGCAGAATGGTCCCTCTTGGGAGTGAGAGGATCTGCTGCGCTGCATGACGGCAGTAGTGAGAGTCCAGATGATTTGGGAGGATATTCATGCCACGTCCGGAATGCCGCAGGACGATATCTTCAATGGACTCTGTGACAGGGCTGATGGATGCAGATGTAAGTGTATGGCTCATAGTACGGTACCTCCTGGAGTGTGATGGAATGAAAGCCCCCTGGGTGCCTGAAAAATCGGGTCACCTGCATGGGTGTGAAATGAGATGGAGCAAGAAGCGAACAGAAGCTTTAACGATTAGCCAGAGTTTCTTCAATTGACGCGATGCGGATGTTGTGACTGGTCAGTGCCTGGCGGATATTTTTTACAAAAGAAAGTGCGGCAGGGCTGTCACCATGTACGCAGATGGAATCTGCAGCAAGTTCAATTTCTTTTCCGGTAATGGAAATGACGGTGCCTTTTTCAACCATCTGAAGTACCCGGCTGATCGCAAGACTGGTATCGGTGATCATTGCCCCTGGTTTGCTTCTTGCAACGAGAGAACCATCTTCCTCATAAGCACGGTCAGCAAACACTTCACATGCAGTTTTAAGGCCAGTCTGTTTTGCGGCAGTCGTCATTTCGCTGCTGCCCGGAGCGAGGAGAATCAGGGAGGAATCGACCGAAGCAATTCCCTCACAGATTGCCTGCGCAATTTTGGCATCTTTTACTGCCATATTATAAAGCGCACCGTGTGGCTTTACATGCTGAAGTGTGGTATTTTCTGCCGCACAGAAAGCTTTCAGGGCACCGATCTGGTACTGAGTGATTGCGGTGATCTCTGCCGGTGAGAGATCCATTTTCCGGCGACCAAATCCGACGAGATCCGGAAAGCCCGGATGCGCACCGACGCGAACGTGATTTTTTACGGCATTTTTTACCGTTTTGCTCATAACGACCGGATCGGATGCGTGAAATCCGCAGGCGACATTGGCGGAAGTGATGAACGGAAGAATTTCTTCATCCATGCCACATTTATAGTTTCCGAAACTCTCACCGAGATCGCAGTTTAAATCGACTGTTTTCATGTGAATTTCCTCTTTTCTTTTGTGATCAGTATTTTAATTCTACATTTTTTACGTCTGTAATCAGCATATGGCCCGGCGCATGCGTGATGGCAAGCGAAGGGCAGGACTGCATCACGACATTCTGCGGGGTGACACCGCACGGCCAGAAGACCGGCACCTCGCCTTCTTTGATGGTGACCATATCGCCGAAGTCCGGATGCATGAGATCGCGGATGCCGATATGCTCCGGATTTCCGATGTGAACCGGCTCTCCGTGTACACGCGGCATCTCACCGGTGATGAGTACGGCACGCGGAATCAGCTCATATGGGATGGGGCGCATGCTTACGACCATGTTTCCGTGAAAGATCCCCGCTGATTCACAGGGAATATTGGTTTTGTACATTGGTACATTACAGCCTTCTTCGATGTGGCGGACCGGAACGTTTGCCTCGAGCATGGCTGATTCAAAAGAAAAGCTGCATCCGATCAGGAAGCTGACAAAATCATCCTGCCAGAACGAAGCGATATCAGTGTATTCTCCATCCAGCACGCCGTCGCGGTAAATGCGGTAGCGCGGAATTTCTGTTGCGATATCAGCATCTTTTGCAATCGTGCGCAGAAAACGGCTTCCCGTATCAGAAACCTCAAGAAGCGGGCAGGATCTGGGATTGCGCTGCGTGAAAAGCAGAAAATCATAGGCCAGATCCTTTGGAAGAATGACGAGATTGGCCTGTGCGTATCCGGCACACATGCCGGCAGTGGGGCCGGTGATCTCACCTTTTGCGATGAGGGCACGAACCTCCTTGGGAGACATTGTTGTATAATCCATGTTAAAAAACCTCCTTTGATTTAGAAGATAGAAGATACGTCCGGAGTCTTCCATGCACTTGTTTTTTTCAGACAAAAAAGATTCCGGGCGTACATTAAGTCCTGTGAGCGGTTTGCAGAAGTTTCTGCGCTTCCTCTACAGAAATCTTTTTAAAATGAATGATGGCGCCCGGCTGGCACTGGGCAATCACCGGAAGATCTGCGGTGCATACCGTTCCGATTTTAGCATATCCGCCTGTGGTCTGCCGGTCTGCCATGAGGATGATCGGCCTTCCGGCGGAGGTGATCTGAATGGAGCCGAACACGATACCGTCGGAGATGATATCACTTCCGTGACAGCTGGTGATCGCCGGACCGTCAAGGCGGCAGCCCATCCGGTCACTTTCCTGTGTGACGGTATAAGCCTCGGAATAAAAGGTGTCCAGTCCGGACGAGGTAAAATAATCTGCCTGAGGACCTTCCACGACACGAAGCGTTACGTGATCGGAATATTCTGGCTGGGAGTACCAGAGGTTCTTTAATTCTTCAAATCCGGAATCGTCTCTGCCAACCGGCAGTACGTCTCCAGCCTGAAGCGCCCGGCCGCAAAAACCGCCGATCCGGCATTTTAAATTGGTGGAACGGCTGCCCATCACAGGCGGGACGTCGATGCCTCCGGATACGGCGAGATAAGTCCGGCAGCCGCTTTTTGCAAATCCAAATGTGAGCGTATCCCCGGCTGCTATGCGGACGGCCCGGTTCATCGGACACTGTTTCTGGTTGAGGGACGGCGACATGTCGGCTCCGGTCAACGCCAGGATGCAGGGAGAATCGAACTGATAGCTGCCACCGAATAAAGACAGCTCGAGGACGGCCTCACCACTGTAGTTGCCAACGAGCGTATTTGCAATTTCGTAAGAGCGCTGATCCATTACACCGCAGGGCTGCATGCCGGATTCCTGATAGCCAAACCGGCCGAGATCCTGAACGGTAGTCAGAGCACCGGGCTGGATTATTTTGACTGACATTTAAACCGCCTCCTTTTTTACCCGTATTTTCGGCTGATAGAGACCTTTTGCCTGCTGCTGCCGGATATCGTAATATTCGCAGGATGAAATCGGAACAAAGCGGATATATTCACCGGCTTTGCAGAGTACCGGATCCGGGCGGTTCGGATCATAAAAGTCAACCGGAGTACCGCCGATCAGTCTCCAGCCACCCGGGGAATCAAGCGGATAGACACCGGTCTGGCTTCCGCCGATCCCAACGGCGCCCTGTGGGATTTTTACACGCGGCGTGGAAAGGCGCGGCATCTCGATCCGTTTATCAAGGCCGCCGAGGTAAACAAAGCCGGGAAGAAAGCCGAGCATGTAGATGCGGTAATCGACTCCGCTGTGAATGGCGATGATCTCCTCTCTGGAAAGCCCGGTCGTTTTTTCCATATCGGAAAGATCAGGACCGAAATGGGAACCGTAGCAGCAGGGGATGAGATGAATCCGTTTTTCTTTCTGCCCGCTGGCGGAAAGAGAGAAAGAGAACTGTTTCAGCGTTTCGGTCAGCTTCTGATAGGAAAGAAGTCCTGGGTCATAAAGGATCAGCAGGGATCGAAAGGAAGGGATCAGTTCCCTGATCCCGGCAAGTCCGGCACTGTGAATCCTGGCAGTCATAGCCTGAACCTGGTCGTTAATAAGAGGATCAATTGTATTTCCAAACTCTGCCACAACCGCACTGTCACCGGCAGGCAGAATCTTCAGATCTGTTTTCATAAAAAATGTGCCCCCTTTCAGACAAAAAAAGAAGGCGACAAAAAAGTGTACGGCTTCTTTGTCGTCTTCGCACTGATTGTATAGCGGAAGCAAAAAAAGTCAAGAAAAAGTCAGGAATGCAAAAAATAAAAAAAGGACTTGACACAGAAAATGGTTTGCGATATAGTCTGGCGCCTTTCCTGTTTTACCGGAAACTTCCTTCCGGGGCAACTATTACAGGATGTCATCTGACAGGTGGCGTTCGCCATAGGAAAATAAAGGAGGAGACTGTTATGAAAAAGAAAATGGTAAGTGCAATGCTGGCGTTGACAATGGTACTGTCTTTTGTGGCTGTAAACGCCTGTGCGGAAGAAGATCATGTGATTAAGATTGGTGCGGTATGTGCGATGACCGGCGGTTCTGCAGTATATGGCGAAGGTGCACAGAACGCGATTGATATGGCAGTAGAAGAGATCAACGCTTCTGACGCAGAGTACAAGATTGAGATCATCAACGGCGGAAAGGTCGCAGACGATGCGAAAGACGCAAAGCAGGCAGTCAATGCATATAATTCGCTGATGGCAGAGGATCCGGAAGCAATCGTGGGTTCTTTCTTCTCATCGGTTACACTTCCAATGGCGGAGCTTGCTGCAGATGACAATATGCTCCTTCTGGCAACCGGAGCAACAAACTATCAGGTAACGCAGATCGGACCGACAATCTTCAGAAACTGTTTCATTGATCCATATCAGGGCAAGATGGCCGCTGCATTTGCAAAGGATCAGGGCTATACGAAAGCGGCGATCATCTATGCAAAGGATGACGATTATTCCAATGGCCTGAAGGATGCATTCGTGGAAAGTGCGGAAGCAAACGGAATTGAAGTTGTATACGTCGGAGAATGTACGACAACCGATACTGATTTTACGGCGCAGGCAACACAGGCGGTCGGAAGCGATGCGGATTTCGTGTTCTATCCGTGCTTCCTTGACACCGTCCCGCTGCTGGTACAGCAGGTAAGGGATGCCGGATTTGAGGGCGCGATCATGGGAGGCGACGGCTGGGACGGCGCTGATACAAGCGGTCTGGAGGATTATTTTGAAAACTGCTATTTCACAAACCATTATTCTTCTGAGGATACCGCGCCTGCAGTGCAGGAATTCGTTTCCAAATATACAGATAAATATGGAACCGACAGCCTGAATGCATGCGCAGCGCTGTATTATGATGCGATGTATATGCTGGAAGAGGCAGCCGTAAACGGCGGTGGTTCTGATACAGAATCCCTGGTCAAGGGAATGACCGGAATGAAGTTCAGCGGCGTTGCAGGAGATATTTATCTGGATGAGAACGGAGATGCGATCAAACCGGTGGTTGTCAATACGTATGAGGATGGCCAGATCAAATGGCTGAAGACGATTGCACCGGAGGAGTAAGCAGTCTGTACCTTATATATAGATATATAGAAAGAAAAAAGAAAAAGGATTCCTGTCAGGATACAACTGTGTATCAGAGATGGGAATCCTTTGTTTTTTTCATTTTGCCGGAGTGTGTTTAAAAAATTATTTTCGCAATTTCGCAGAAAGTATTTTTCAAACATATTCCGGAAGGGGAAAAAGAGAGGAGTGAGACGCGTGTCCATATTGATTCAAAGTATTGTAAACGGACTGAACCAGGGAGCAATCTATGCACTGATCGCACTTGGGTATACGATGGTATATGGCATTCTTCGGATGATTAATTTCGCACATGGCGATTTTATTATGGTCGGTGCATACACGATGTTCTATACCGTTCCGCTGATGGTAAGCTATGGGATGCCGGCATGGATGGCCGTGTTTGCAGCCGTAGCGGTCTGCACGGCGGTAGGCGTACTGGTAGAGCGGATTGCATATAAGCCGGTGAGAAATTCCGGATCGATCTCGGCACTGATTACTGCACTGGCAATGAGCCTGTTTTTGGAAAATCTGGCAATGGTGCTGTTTGGAGGAAATCCAAAGACTGTCACAAAAATCTTTGATCTTCCGATGATTGAATTGTTCGGTGCGAAAATCCAGCTGAAATATTTGCTGACACTTGGAATCGGCCTGGCAATCAAGGAAGAAACTGCGGCGGCAATGCAGGACGTATATGAAAAATTTCCGCGCCTTCGGGAGCGGCGCAGACAGCTGGCCGGTACGCTTTCCGGAGGGGAGCAGCAGATGGTGGCCGTCGGACGGGCACTGATGGGAAAGCCGTCGATCATTTTGATGGATGAGCCGTCGATGGGGCTTTCGCCGCTTCTGGTAAAGGAAGTGTTTGCCATTATAAAGGAAATCCATGCGGCCGGAATCACGGTGCTTTTGAATGAGCAGAATGCAAAAATGGCGCTCTCGATCGCAGACCGTGCGTACGTACTGGAAACGGGAACGATTTCTATCAGCGGAGATGCACAGGAACTGCTGAAGGATGAGCGTGTGAAGAAAGCATATCTGGGACAGTAGAAAATTACTTGTCTTTTGGCATACAGTAAAAAGATCAGGAAAATAGAAAAACTGCCCGTACAGAAAAGACGGGCAGAGAAACGGAGCGTACCATGAAACAGGAATATTTTGCCCTCTGTATCACGAGAACCTGCGGTTCTGGCGGAACGGAAATCGGGAAAATGCTCGCACAGCAGCTGGGAATTGATCTCTATGACCGGAAGCTGCTGCGCCTGGCATCTGAAGATTCTGGAATCAATGAAAAAATTTTTGCAAAAGCAGATCAGGATACGAAAAAAACGCTGCTTTACAAGGTGTCAAAATCTGTTTATAACGGGGAGTTGATCCCGCCGGAAAGCGGCAATTTTCTCTCTGACCGGAACCTGTTTGAATACCAGGCAAAAGTACTGAAAGAGCTTCTGAAAAAGGAGAGCTACGTGGTACTCGGGCGGGCGGCAGACTTTGTGCTCAGGGATAAGCCAAATGCGATCAGTATTTTTCTGAGCGCATCGGAGGAGGCATGCTTTGCGCGTGAAATGGAGATCATGCAGACAGATGCATTCGGGGTCAACCGGCATATCAGCAGCATCAATCGCTACCGGAGCGATTATTATCGCTATCACACCGGGAACAGATGGAAAAATCCGGAAAATTATGACCTTTGCCTGCGCACGGATGTACTTGGCTACCAGGGCTGCGTGGATCTGATCTGCGCTTACATTGAACGCAGATAAGCATTCCCCCGCTTCAAGTGCGTGGAGCACTAAGCGGTGGGTAAGGGGGATGCTTATGTCAGTGGGAGTTGAAAGCTCCCACTGACAGGTCGCGAAGCGACTGCGTTCATGAGCAAGTAGCAAAGCGGATTGCGAATGTCCGCTTTACAAGCGGATTGGGAAAACCGTGATCCCATGCAGGTCACATTGAGACGATCTGCCTCGTAAACCCGTCTTTTTGCTTCGTCAAAGAGACAGGCATACCAGTTTGTGTCAAAATCGGTTATGAATACTGAGTTTTACAAAAAATAAAAACGCCCGGGGTAGCATGAAAACGTGCCAGCCGGGCGTTTCTGTGTTTCTGCCTGATTTGGGACTACGTATCACAACATGCTCAATCCAGCGGAGCATGCTCACGTAAGGGATCCATTGTAACCTGTAAACCGAGACGCCGCAGCGTATCAAGGTCGACCTTGGAAAGCCGGGCAGAGCAGTGCAGCTGACAGCCGCGAAGCTGCGGGATGGCATCGAGCGCCTGCTTTGCCATCGCATTGTCCGATGCGCTGACTGAGAGTGCGATCAGCGTCTCATCGGTATGCAGACGAGGGTTTTTGCTGCCGAAGTAGTTTGTTTTTAAAGTCTGGATCGGTTCGAGCGCGTGCGGAGAGATCAGCGGGGTCTCGTGATCGATACCGGTGAGATTCTTCAGAGCGTTGAGCAGGACGGCTGAGCACGGTCCGAGCAGATCGGAAGTCTTACCGGTGACGACCGAACCGTCCGCAAGCTCAAGCGCTGCGCAGGTGACACCGAGCTTTTTCGATGTTTCGTTTGCGACAGCGGTACAGGTACGTGCGTTGACCGTCAGACCAAGCTGCTGCATCAGGAATTCAATCTTAAAAAGTTCATCTTCTGAAGCGAGCAGGTCGGCGCGGCGGATCAGTGCCTCATAGTAGCGGCGGATAATCTCCTGTCTGGAAGCTTCCCGGCACGCTTCATCGTCAAAGATACAGAAACCGGCCATGTTGACGCCCATGTCAGTCGGTGACTTGTAGGGGCTTTCGCCGAAGATCCGGCGGAACATTTCATTGAGCACCGGAAAAATCTCGATATCGCGGTTATAGTTGACCGTGGAGACGCCGTAAGCACTCAGATGGAAGGAATCGATCATGTTGACATCGTTGAGATCTGCGGTAGCGGCCTCGTAGGCGAGATTGACCGGGTGCTCAAGCGGAAGATTCCAGATCGGGAAAGTCTCAAACTTTGCATATCCGGCGCGGACACCGCGTTTGTTTTCGTGGTAGAGCTGGGAGAGGCAGGTCGCCATCTTTCCGCTTCCCGGTCCCGGTGCAGTGACAATGACGAGCGGTCTTGTCGTCTCAATATAATCATTTTTGCCATATCCGTTTTCACTGATGATGAGCGGAATATTTTTCGGATAACCTTCAATACGGTAATGGCGATAGACCGCAATGCCCTGACTTTCCAGTTTGGTGCGGAACGCCTGGACACTGGCATGATCCTCATAGCAGGTGAGCACGACACCGCCAACATACAGTCCCTTGCTGCGGTAAACATCGATGAGACGCAGCACATCGCGGTCATAGGTGATGCCGAGATCGGCACGGACTTTGTTTTTTTCAATATCGCCGGCGTTGATGGCGATGATTACTTCGGCCTGGTCAGAGAGCTGCAGCAGCATCTGAAGTTTGCTGGACGGCTCAAAGCCCGGAAGTACACGGGACGCATGGTAATCATCAAAAAGCTTTCCGCCGAATTCAAGATAAAGCTTGTTGTCAAAGCTGGCAATCCGTTCGCGGATCTTTTCGGACTGCAGTTTCAGGTATTTCTGATTGTCAAATCCTGTCTTCATATTTAAAATCCTTTCTGGTGTATTAAGGTGACATGTGTTGCTTCTATTAGCAATTCTGCAAAAATGGACAAAAATACACACTAACTTTTATTATACGATAGAAGATCTTGAAAATCCATGTATTTTTCAAAAACAGCTTCAAAAATGTGGGCATTTTATAAAATTTTATCCGGTCCTGACCAGGATACAAATCAGAATACCTGTTCCGTATTGACAGCAGGAAAGGAAAAATTTATAATATAACGGAATAGGCAAAAAAAGGGAAAGGGATTATTATGCGGGTAATAGCAGGAAAAGCGCGGAGACTTCCGCTGAAGACGATAGAGGGGTTGGATACAAGACCGACGACAGACCGGATCAAGGAGACCTTGTTCAATATTTTACAGAATGATCTTTACGATATCCGGTTTCTTGATATTTTCAGCGGCAGCGGCGGAATCGGCATTGAGGCGCTCAGCAGAGGCGCATCGGAGGCATATTTCATCGAAAACAACCGTGCAGCTGCCGCATGTATTAAAGAAAATCTGAAATTTACGCATCTGGATGCACAGGCAACGCTGCTGCAGTGTGATGTGCTGGCAGGACTTGGACGTCTTGAGGGGCAGAAGCCGTTTCAGATTATTTTTATGGATCCGCCGTACGGAAAAGAGCTGGAGCGGGAAGTGCTGGAGTACATAGCAGTACACAGTCCGTCTTTTGTGGATGCGTCGACACAGATCATTGTGGAGGCACGTCTTGGAACTGATTTTTCTTATGCAGAAGATCTTGGATTTACGGTAGACCGCGTGAAAGAGTACAAGACAAATATGCATGTTTTTCTGCATAAATAAATGAAGCGATTGCTCAGGAATGAAGTGCTATCCGGTCCTGAGCGGTCTCAAAAGGGAGAAAAATTATGGCAACAGCAGTATATCCGGGCAGTTTTGATCCGGTGACAAAAGGCCATCTTGACATTATCGAGCGGGCGGCATCTCTGGTGGATGAGCTGGTGGTTGCGGTTTTGAAGAATAATGCAAAAACACCGTTGTTTTCTGAGGAAGAACGTGTTAAGATGATAAAAGATGTGACAGGTCATATTCCAAATGTACGTGTGGAGTCATTCAGCGGCCTTTCCGTTGAATTTGCAAAGCAGTGCGGAGCTAAATTCATCGTGCGCGGGCTGCGGGCGGTGACGGATTTTGAGTATGAGCTTCAGATGGCGCAGACAAACAGGAGTCTTTGTCCTGAGGTGGACACGCTGTTCTTTGCGACAGATCTGAATTATGCGTATATCAGTTCGACGATCACAAAGGAGATTGGTTCCTACGGGGGAGATATCTCCGGTTTTGTGCCGGAGCAGCTGGTGGATCAGGTATATGAAAAGATCGCATCCAGACAGAGAAATGAAAGCAGGCAAACAGGGAAATAAAAAGATTAAAGTAACTGTTCAGAGCCAACCTCCAAAATGCTACGCATTTCGTCGGTGTGGCGTATCCGCCAAATAAAATTTCAAAAACAGGCTTAAAAATGCAAGCATTTTCCGCCTGTTTTATGAAATTTTGCTTGGCTCTGAACAATTACAGATTAAATATGCAGGGCATTGTATAAATAAAATAAGGAGAGTATACTATGAGCAGCAGAATTGAACAGATCATTGAAGAAATCGAAGAGTTCGTCGACAGCTGTAAGTTTCAGCCGCTGTCTTCCACGAAGATCGTTGTAAATAAAGAAGAACTGGAGGAACTTCTGCGTGAGCTTCGCATGAAGACCCCGGATGAGATCAAGCGCTATCAGAAGATCATCAGCAATAAGGATGCGATTCTGGAGGATGCACAGCAGAAAGCAGACGCGATCATTTCTGATGCAAATGCAAAGGCACAGCAGATCGTGAGCGAGAGCGAGGTAATGCAGACCGCACTGCAGCAGTCTAATCAGCTGATCGAGCAGACAAATGCGCAGGCACAGGAGATCATCGACAAGGCGACGCAGGATTCCAATGAGATCCGCATGAGCGCGATCCGCTACACTGATGAGATGCTTGAGAATCTTGAAAAGATCATGAGCCATACGATTGACCAGGCCGGTACAAAGTACAATAACTTCATCAATTCCATTCAGTCCTGCTACGATATCGTAAACAAGAACCGGATGGAGCTTTCTCCGCAGACCGAGCCGGGCGGATATACACAGGTTCCGGAAGAAGCACCGGAGGAAAAGACGGAAGAATAAAAATCTGAGAATTTAACGGAGTAAGACAATCCCCTGTTTCAGTTGCAAGAAGCAATGAGCAGGGGATTTATTTATATTATAGCAATTCTGCAAAATAATGCATCCCCCCGATCTGTCAGAGCGTGAAATACTGCGTCAGAAATCTTTGCCGTGCGTCAGCACGCCTGCACAAAGAAGGACACTGAGCAGGGTGATACACACTCTGCTTTTTATGTAAGAAATGCTTTTTTTACGGTTCATGTGTGCGATTCCGATCGTCTGTGCCAGTGCGGAAAATCCGCCAAAAGAAGCGCAGGCAGAAAGAAAAACGAATTTCGCGGGCCACGGAAGGGATGATATGGCGAGCAGATGAAGACCGTTTGTCACCTCGATCGCGGCACGTATCAGAAGCCCGACGGGATGGAAAGAGGAAAAAGCAGCCGCAAGCAGATGAGAAATGCAGCCGTCGAGAATGGAGAATGATACGAGATAGCCGCCAAGACGGACTGTATTTTCGATCGCGTTCATGATACAGGGATCGAGTAAGGCAAAAGAAAAAGAGAGAGGAGCAGATTCCCTCTCTTTTTGCATGCTGATTTTTCTGCGAAATGAAAAAGAACGCAGGAATCCATAGAGAAACGAAGCGCCGAGGACGGTTCCGAGAAAGACCGGGCCAAGCTTCGGGGCGTCAAGCTGAGCGACTGCAAGATAAGAGAGAAGAAATGCCGGGCTTAGATTATTGCAGAAGCCAAGCAGGAATGTTTCCTCGTCGGCAGAGATCAGATTCTGGGCGGCCAGATCAGATGTAATTTTAGCACCGACCGGAAATCCGCAGAGAAAACCTGCCAGAACAGCGAAACACCCTGCCTGTGAGCAGCCAAACAAAAGATGCAGCGGGCGGTAAAAAAGCGCAGTCAGGGGATAGATCAGTCCGGTGCGCAGAGCAAAATTGCCAAGCAGCATAAATGGAAAGAGAACTGGCACGACGCTGTGGTACCAGAGGAGAAGACCGTGTCGTGCACTTTCAAGCGCGGGAAGCGGGAAGACAAGAAGGTAAAAGAAAAAAGCAAAGAAGCAGAAAACGAGGGGAAGTTTACGGCGCATGGAGCCTCCGGTTTTGAGATGAATGTTTGCAGTAAATATATGAGGAGGCGGGCAGGAAATATGTGTATTTTAGTAACCGTTCAGAGCCAAGCGGATTTTCATGCAAAAGTGTGAGTCATGCTTGCATGACCGAACACTTTTGTGTGAAAATCCATTTGACGGATACGCCACACCGACGAAATGCGTAGCATTTTGGAGGTTGGCTCTGAACAGTTACGTATTTTAAAATACAGTGACGGAGAAGAAAAAGACCATATAAAGGGAGCAGTTCAGAATAAGTTCTGTGGCTGAGAAATAGAAATAAGAAAATAAGAAGAAACGAATTTCGGAGCATCGATGAAGCCTAAATTTGTTATTTTACCACTGTTTCTGTTTACATTGGCATTTCTTGGCGTGCGGCAGTCGGCTGATCTTTACCGGCAGTCGGCAGCCACTTATTTTAACCAGGCAAACCTGGGCAGCGATGATTTTCGGCGCATGCAGCCAGGCACTTATGTGATGGAGCAGCTGCGCACTGATGCAGAGCAGACGGGACTTTCACCGGGGGAACTCCTTGCGATCCGTCTGCCGTTTGAACATTTTTGTTTTGGATCAGGAAGAGCGTGGACAGCTGCCCGGTACGAAGCGTGGCGTATGCTTTTCTTTCAGAAAAATCAGAGTGGCTATGAACGGGTCTGTCAGGCGTATGCGGCGGTCTGGGATGATGTCCGATGTTTTCCGGTGTCTGCTCCCGGAGCCTGCTATGAAAATTCCTGGATGTTTGAGCGGACGTACGGCGGACAGCGCGGCCATGAGGGAACGGATCTGATGCCGCCGGAAAATATTGCGGGGTATTATCCGGTTATGAGCATGACAGATGGAGTTGTGGAAAAAATCGGCTGGCTTCCGAAAGGCGGCTGGCGGATCGGAATACGAAGTCCGTCGGGCGGATACTTTTATTATGCGCATTTTGACTCCTACAGCCGAAGCTATGGTGTCGGTGACCGCATCAGCGCCGGAGAGGTTCTTGGTACAATGGGCGATACCGGGTATGGCGAGGAAGGAACGCGCGGAAAATTTGCAGTGCATCTGCATCTTGGAATTTATATCCACACAGAAGAATACGAGGAACTGAGCGTGAATCCGTACTGGGTGCTGCGGTGGGCAGAGCAGATGCGGGAGAGGTAAAGCATTGCATCTTCCCGATATGTGTGCTACAATGTACGGAACGAAACAGGATTGGAGAGGTTTCATGGAAATACAGTTATGGCGTGAGATTCTGACACCATATGATCTGGCAGTGAAGGAACTCATTGTAAAATTTGAACATCTGATCTATGAGCATCGGAGCCGTGGGATGTACTCTCCGGTTGAGCAGGTGAGCGGCCGCGTGAAAACGGTGGCGAGTATTCTTGACAAGGCGCAGAAGAAAAATATTGCGGTGGATGAGATTGAGGAGAAGCTGATGGATATTGCGGGAGTGCGTATCATCTGTCAGTTTGTGGAGGATATTCAGAAAGTAGTTGAGATTATCCGCAGGCGCACGGATATGGAAGTGATCGCTGAGCGGGATTACATTAATCATATGAAAGACAGTGGTTACCGCAGCTACCATATGATCGTGCTTTATGAGGTGCAGACGCTGGAGGGAAGCAGAAAGATAAAAGTGGAAATTCAGATCCGGACGCTGGCGATGAATTTCTGGTCGACGATTGAGCATTCCCTTCAATATAAATATAAGAAAAATATACCGGATCATATCCGGGAAAAACTGACGAATGCGGCAAATGCGATTATTTCTCTTGACAATGAAATGTCATCGGTGCGCAGTGAGATCATGGACGCGCAGAATTCTTCACTGCTGCACAGCCGGATCGTGGCGGATATTCTAAACAACATCCAGAATCTTTACCGGATCGCGAATCAAAGAGAAGTACATAAGATTCAGGATGAATTTTACCGGATCTACGAACTGAATGATATTGATCAGCTGAAGCGGTTCAGCCGGGAACTTGACATTATTTCAGAAGGTTACCGGGCACAGTCGGTGCCTGCGGAGGATATGGAGCTGAATCTGAAGGGATAGAGAAAATATGGTGGAAACGCTGAACAGAAAAAGAACAGATATGAGGAAAAAATGAGAGAACTTCCGAAGCTTTTTAAAGCGCGAATGAAACAACAGTTAAAAGAGGAATATGAGGATTTTCTTGCATGCTATGAAAGGGAAGGGTACGCGGGACTGCGGGTCAATACAGAAAAAATTTCTGTGGAGCGCTTTCGCGGGCTGTTCCCTTTTCCTCTTGAACCGGTACCGTGGACGGACTGTGGATTTTACTACGAAAAAATGCGGGAGCAGGATGAGGAAGAAGCCAGGAAAGCGGCGGGTGTGACAAAGCATCCGTATTATTATGCGGGACTTTATTACATTCAGGAGCCAAGCGCGATGCTTCCGGCAAGTGTGCTTCCGGTAAATCCGGGTGACCGCGTCCTGGATCTGTGTGCGGCACCGGGCGGAAAATCGACGCATCTGGCGGCGAAGCTTGGCGGAAAGGGGCTTCTTGTGGCAAACGATGCAAGTGCAAGCCGGGCAAAAGCGCTTCTGAAAAATCTGACGGTGTGGGGCTGTACGAACAGCGTGATCACCGGGGAAACACCGGAGAAGCTGCTGGAAGCATTCGGCTGTTTTTTTGATAAGATACTGGTGGATGCGCCGTGCTCCGGCGAGGGGATGTTCCGAAAAGATGCAGGGCTTGTAAAAAGCTGGGAGGAACGAGGACCACAGGAGTATGCTGCGATCCAAAAACAGATCCTGGACTGCGCGGTGAAAATGCTGCGGCCGTCTGGTATGCTGCTGTATTCCACCTGTACCTTTTCCGAGGTGGAGGATGAGCAGGTGATTGCATGGATTTTGGAACAGCATAAGGATCTGGAACTGGTCGAACAGGTGATACCAGGGCCGTGGAAAAATCAGACGGATGGGAAGACACCGGATGGATTTGCACGCGGATATGCGCCGTGTGAGAAGGCCGTTCGGCTCTGGCCGCACCGGATCTGCGGGGAAGGCCATTTTCTGGCGTTGCTGCGCAAAAGAGGAGTTGAGAAAACAGAGGGTAGTGAGGCGGCAGAAACTACCGGTTTTGCGTCGTTAAACTATTCCGGTTTGGCACAAAAACAGGCAGATCTGCCAGAAAAAAGCGCAAAATCCGGGAAGAAAAATCGGAAAAAGGCAGGAGCAGACCATACAAAAACAACTTCTTTCCATCAGAGGAGCGAAGAGGCCGCTTCCTTAGAGGCAGAAGAATTTTTCCGCCTGCTCCCATCCTCCCTTTTTGAGGGGCATACGCTTCGGCAGATTGGCGATCAGTATTTTCTTTTGCCGGAGAATATTCACCTGCCGGGCAGTTTGCGTTACCTGCGCACCGGGCTTTTGCTCGGCACAGCGAAGAAAGCACGGTTTGAACCGGATCAGGCACTCGCAATGGCACTTGGCACATCAGATTATCCACAGGTACTCAATCTTTCCGCCGGGGATGAGCGTGTGATTCGTTATTTGAAGGGAGAGACGATCAATCTTTTGCCGGAAGAAGCAGAAAAAAAGAAAGGCTGGGTTCTGATCTGCGTGGACGGATTTGGAATCGGCTGGGGCAAATACGCAGGGGATACGATAAAGAATAAATATTATCCGGGATGGCGGCTTCAATAAAACAAAAGAGGCCGGATCCTGTGATAATACGGTGCTGGTCGGAAGAATGAGGAGGGAAAAGATGCGGCTTGACAAATTTCTGGCAGAATGCAGCGGAAATACCCGCAGCGAAGTAAAAAAATGGCTGAAAGCAGGAGGCGTTACTGTAAACGGTGCCCCGGTATTAAAGCCGGAGACGAAGATCGATCCAGAGAAGGATGTCGTTGCACTGCAGGGAAAACAGCTTTTCTATTCCTCTTTTGTCGGGCTGATGTTTCACAAGCCGGCGGGCTGTGTGACAGCGACGCAGGATCGCTGCCAGAAAACGGTAATGGATTACATTGACCATCCGCGCAAAAAGGATGTTTTTCCGGTGGGCAGGCTGGATCTTGATACGGAGGGTTTGTTGTTTCTAATCAATGACGGGGATCTTTCTCATCGGATGCTCTCACCGCGACATCATGTGCCGAAAACATATGAGGCACAGATTGCGGGAGAGGTGACAAAGGAAGATGTACAGGCATTTGAGGAGGGCGTCGACATCGGGGAGAAGAAAAAAACACTTCCTGCACAGCTTGAAATTCTGGAAGTGAATGCGGGAGAGACTCCGACATCTCAGATCCGCCTGACGATCTGTGAGGGAAAATTTCATCAGGTAAAGCGGATGTTTGAGGCAAGAGGGAAAAAAGTCACATACCTGAAACGTGTTTCCATGGCGGGAATCGCACTGGATGAAGTGCTGAAACCGGGAGAATGGCGGGAACTGACGGCAGAAGAAGCAGAAAGGCTGAGAGAATCATGTTAGATATGTTAGAAGGAAGAAAAGCGGTGATCTTTGATCTGGACGGAACACTGATGGATTCGATGTGGATGTGGCGTGACATCGATATCGAATATCTTGGAAGGTACGGTTATACACCGCCGGAGGGACTGGAGCAGGTGATTGAAGGAATGGGATTTACTGAGACGGCACAGTACTTTAAGGAGCGTTTTCAGCTGCCGGATTCGATCGGGAAGATCAAGGAGGACTGGCTTAAGATGGCGTGGGACAAGTACGCGCATGAGGTAAAGCCGAAGCCTGGCGCGGTCGATTTTTTGAGAGCGATCCGTAAAAAAGGACTGCGTGTCGGGATCGCAAGCAGCAACAGCCGGGATCTGATCCTTGCATGCCTTGAGGGAAACCAGATTGCGGACTGCTTTGACTGTATCGTGACGTCATGTGATGTGGCGAAGGGAAAGCCGGCTCCGGATGTATATCTGAAAGCGGCAGAGCTACTTGGGGCAGAGCCGGAAACCTGCCTGGTATTTGAGGATGTCCCGATGGGGATTTTGTCCGGAAAAAATGCAGGCATGCGTGTCTGCGCGGTGGAGGATGCTTATTCCGGAGGTCAGACGGAAAAGATCCGGGAACTTGCGGACGGGTATATTGTTTCGTATGACGAGATCTCAAGGTAGATAACCTGGCTCTAAGCAGTAACAAAATAAAGGAGAAAAGCAGCATGAATCATCAGTTTCTTCCGGTTTCAAAGGAAGATTTAAAACAGCGGGGCATCGACCGGCTGGATTTTGTGTATATCACAGGAGACGCATACGTGGATCATCCGTCGTTCGGCCCGTCGATCATCGGGCGTCTGCTGGAATCCCGCGGCTATACGGTTGGGATCCTGGCACAGCCGGACTGGAAGGACAGGGAGAGTATCACTGCGCTTGGAAGACCGCGGCTTGGTTTTCTTGTATCCGCAGGAAATATGGATTCGATGGTAAACCATTATTCTGTTTCCAAAAAGCACCGGCAGACGGATTCTTACACACCGGGCGGTGTGATGGGAAAGCGGCCGGATTATGCGGTGGTGGTGTATACCAACCTGATCCGTCAGGTTTATAAAGATGTTCCGGTGATTGTCGGGGGCATCGAAGCGAGCCTGCGGCGTCTGGCGCATTACGATTACTGGTCAGATCGTGTGAAACGCTCCGTTTTGATGGACGGAGGAGCGGATCTGATTTCGTATGGGATGGGCGAACACTCGATCGTGGAGATTGCGGATGCACTGGCATCGGGAATTAACGTAAAGGATATCACGTTCGTGGATGGAACATGCTATAAGACGAAGGATCTGGAGTCTGTGTATGATTATATACTGCTTCCTTCCTATGAAGAAATCCGGGAAAACAAACAGTCCTATGCGAAGAGTTTTGCGATTCAGTACAAAAATACGGATCCATTTTCCGGAAAACGTCTCGTGGAGCCGTATGGCACGGTCTATGTCGTGCAGAATCCACCGGCAAAACCGCTGACGAGGCAGGAGATGGATGATATCTACGCGCTTCCATACTGCAGGACTTGGCATCCGATGTACGATGCGGCGGGCGGCATTCCGGCGATTGCAGAGGTAAAGTTCAGTCTGGTGAGCAACCGGGGCTGCTTTGGCGGATGTAATTTCTGCGCCCTGACGATGCATCAGGGGCGGATCGTGCAGACGAGAAGCCATGAATCGATCCTGGCTGAGGCGGTGGAGATGACGAAAGACCCGGAATTCAAGGGCTACATTCATGATGTTGGCGGACCGACCGCCGATTTTCGCCACCCGTCGTGTGACAAGCAGATGACGAAGGGTGTCTGCCAGAACCGGCAGTGTCTGTTTCCGACACCGTGTCCGAATCTGAAAGCAGATCATCAGGATTACGTGGAGCTGCTGCGTAAACTGCGGAAACTTCCGAAGGTGAAGAAGGTATTTATCCGCTCCGGTATCCGGTTTGATTATCTGATGGCGGATCAATCAGACACCTTTTTCCGGGAACTGGTGCAGTATCATGTCAGCGGACAGCTCAAGGTAGCCCCGGAGCACGTTGCGGATCCGGTGCTTGCAATGATGGGAAAACCGAAGCATGAAGTCTATCAGAAATTTACCGAACGCTATAAGAAGATGAATGAAGCGTGCGGGAAGAATCAGTTCCTGGTGCCGTATCTCATGTCTTCCCATCCGGGCTGTACGATGAAGGAGGCCGTGGAGCTTGCGTGCTTCCTGCGCGATCTCCATTATATGCCGGAGCAGGTGCAGGATTTTTACCCGACACCGGCGACGGTATCGACGTGCATGTATTACACCGGGCTTGACCCGCGGACGATGCAGCCGGTTTATGTGGAGAAAAATCCGCATCGCAAGGCATTGCAGCGTGCGCTGATCCAATACCGCAGACCGGAAAATTATGAACTGGTGCAGGAAGCATTGCGTCTGGCCGGTCGGACAGATCTGATCGGATTCGGGGAAGCGTGCCTGATCCGGCCGCGGCAGCTGAAACGAAAGGGTGCCGCCACAGGAAAAGCTGAAAGCTATGTGCCGTCTCATTCCCGCAAAAAAGCGATCCGAAATGTTCATAAAAAGAAATGAAAGGATTTTATCTATGAAAAAAACAAAAAAAGGTACCTATGGTTATATCCGAAATGAGCGCAAACGGCGGCTTTTGATTACACTTGCTTCGTTTGCGATTCCTCTGATTATTTACGTCACCGGTTATATCCAGACAAAGACGAGGTTGAATCTTTTTACCTTTGTGGCGATTCTCGGATGCATTCCGGCTGCACAGGCGATGGTGAGCTTCATTATGATCGCGATGCAGAAGCCGTTTTCACAGAAGAATTATGAGATGTCCTCGGCAGCGGCCGGAAACCTGACTGCGGCGTATGAGATGATTTTTACGGCTTATGAACATACGACAAATGTCGGTGCGCTTGTAGTTTGCGGTGATCATGTGGTGTGTTACACGGCAGATGACAAGAGCGAACCGGCAAAACTGGAAAAACACATCGGGAAGCTTCTGACGGCAAATGGATTCGGTGATGTGCAGGTTAAGGTGATGAAAGACATGAAAAATTACGTGAACCGTGTGAAAGATATCTGTGCAAAGCAGGATTACCTGCGCGAGGGGCTTACGTTTACGCCGGATTCCCGTTATCCGGATCTGACGCGCGATGAGATGGTGCTTCATATACTTCTTGCGATCTGCTTGTAGAAAGGCGGGAAGATGAATCAGAAAACAATTTCGAACAGAATTCCGGTCACAGATTTTGAGGCACCGGAGCTGGATATCTATGCGCGTATGAATGAGATTCAGCTGTTGAACCGCCATGAGCCGGAAAAAGGAATGTTTATCGCGGAGAGTCCGAAAGTGATCGAGCGTGCAATAAATGCAGGGTATCAGCCGCAGTCTTTTCTGGTGGACGATGAACATATGGAGGCAGATGCGTATCGGATACTGGAGCGCTGTAAAGAGATACCGGTTTATGCGGCTTCCAGGGAGGTGCTGCGGAATCTGACCGGTTTCCCAATGACGAGGGGGATGCTCTGTGCAATGCACCGACTTCCTCTTTTACGTCCGGAAACGCTGCTTGCAGATGCCAGACGGGTTGTCATTTTGGAACACGTGGTGAATCCGACGAATGTCGGGGCAATTTTCCGCAGCGCTGCAGCATTGAATATGGATGCGGTGCTGCTGTGCGATAACTGCAGCAATCCATTGTATCGAAGAGCGGCGCGTGTAAGCATGGGAACGGTATTTCAGATTCCATGGACGATTCTGGATGAGACCGTTTCCTGGCCGGAAGGGGGGCTGAGGCTTCTGAGAAACTTTGGTTATAAAACGGTGTCGATGGCGCTTCGGGATGACTCTGTGAGTATTTCCGATCCGCGCCTGAAGCAGGAAGCGCGTCTGGCAATTATTCTTGGTACAGAAGGAGATGGTCTTGCGTCCGCGACGATCGAAGGCTGTGATTATACGGTGCGTATTCCAATGTCGCATGGCGTGGATTCACTGAATGTGGCCGCAGCAAGTGCAGTCGCATTCTGGGAAATCTCATAAGGAGGGACCCGCCGTAGGTGGGAGGATCCCTTATGAGCTTGCGTCCGGAAAAAATCCCTTACGGAGCTAGGCTCAGCGAAGAAATCTCATAAGGAGGGACCCGCCGCAGGTGGGAGGATGCCCGATATTTTCTCTGAATCGAAAAACAAAGACTGCGGCATGTAAAACAGGTGCCGGAGTCAGAATGGAAAAATAAAAAAATGAAGGAAATAACAGTAACAAAAAACGAAGCGGGCCAGCGTGCAGACAAGCTGCTTGCCAAATACTTAAAGGAAGCACCGAAAAGCTTCTTTTATAAAATGATGCGCAAAAAAAATATCGTGCTCAACGGAAAAAAGATGCAGGGAAATGAGATTCTGCAGGTGGGCGACGAACTGAAACTTTTTCTGTCTGACGAGACGGTGGAGAAATTTCAGGGCAGTGTGCCGGGCGAAGCAGGACAGGGAAAACGTGGCGAGACGCTGCCGGATCCGAAAAAACTTCCGGTTCTTTACGAAGATGAGGATATTCTTCTTTTAAATAAGCCTGTGGGAATGCTTTCTCAGAAGGCGCAGCCGCAGGATATCTCGGCGGTGGAATACCTCCTTGCACATCTTCTGGAAAACGGAAGTATCACTCGCGAGCAGCTGCGCAGCTTCCGCCCTTCGGTCTGCAACCGCCTGGACCGCAACACGACCGGTATTCTGATTGCCGGAAAAAGCCTGGCCGGGCTGCAGACGATGAGTGAGCTGCTCAGAGACCGCAGCGTACACAAGTATTACTGCTGTATCGTAAAAGGAAAGATGGAAGGGACGCAGCATCTGAAGGGATATCTGGTAAAAGATCATGCCACAAATCAGGTACGTGTATCGAAAGAACTGACGAAAAATGAGGAGGCACAGCCGATCGAGACAAAGTACCGGGTGATCACATCAGACGGAAACCTGACCTTGCTTGAGGTGCTGCTTCTGACCGGGCGCAGCCATCAGATCCGCGCACATTTATCTTCGATCGGACATCCGATCCTTGGCGATCCGAAATATGGTGACCAGGGACTGAATACGCGCTATAAAAGCCTTGGTGTAAAACATCAGCTGCTCCACGCGTGGCGTCTGGAATTTCCGGATGTGAAAGGAGAGTTTTCTTATCTGTCCGGAAAGATATTTACCGCACCGCCGCCGGGCATTTTTCTGAAGCTGTTTCCGGGGCAGGATTTCAGTTCAAAAACATGAGGCATGTATTCTGTATGGGTGATGCAGAAAAGGTGGAGGGGGTTCTGGCTGACAGGAAAATGCACAGAAAAGAGGAGAAGAAATGGCAACCTGGAATACCCGTGGTCTGCGCGGTTCTACACTTGAGGAACTGATTAACCGCACAAATGAGTTCTATCTGGAAAAAAATCTGGCGTTGATCCAGAAAATTCCGACGCCGATTACCCCATTAAAGATCGACAAGGAGCACCGACACATCACGCTTGCGTATTTTGAACAGAAAAGTACTGTCGATTACATCGGTGTGGTGCAGGGTATCCCTGTCTGCTTTGATGCAAAAGAGTGCACCTCAGACACGTTTGCGCTCCAGAATATCCATGAGCATCAGGTGAAATTCATGGGCGAGTTTGAAAAGCAGGGCGGAATTTCGTTTCTGGTGCTGTTTTTCAGTGTGCGCAACGAGCTTTTCTATCTTCCGTATAAAGATATGATGAAATTCTGGAACCGGGCGCAGGAGGGCGGAAGAAAAAGCTTTCGTTATATGGAACTTGACCAGAACTACTATCTGGAGCCAAAGAACGGACTGCTTGTGCCGTATTTGGATGGCCTTGCGCGCGACCTGGAATCCAGGGATTGACAAGCAATGGAAAATTTCGTATAATTTTGTGGATTGTTTCACACGGTAGAGAATTATCACTGCGAAGCAATAAAGTAAAATGAGAGAGGAACTGTCTATGCAGAAGATTTTACATACGCCAGAGGGGGTACGTGATATCTACAGCAGAGAATGCGAACAGAAGCATGCGCTGCAGGACCGTCTTCACGCGACGATCCGTTCGTACGGATATCATGACATCGAGACACCGACCTTTGAATTTTTTGATGTGTTCAGCAAGGAGATCGGCACGACTCCGTCAAGAGAGCTTTATAAATTTTTTGACCGCGAGGGAAATACGCTGGTGCTGCGGCCGGATTTTACGCCGCCGATCGCACGTGCGGCGACAAAATATTTCCTGAATGAACCGATGGCGGTGCGCCTGACGTATCTTGGAAATACTTTCATCAACAATTCCAGCTATCAGGGCCGTTTAAAAGAGACAACGCAGATCGGCGGAGAGCTGATCGGGGATGACAGTGCAGATGCGGATGCAGAGGTAATTGCGCTGGTGGTGCAGACCCTGCTTGCTTCCGGACTGGAGGAATTTCAGATCAGCCTGGGACATGTCGGATTTTTCCGGGCGCTTGTGCAGGAGGCCGGTTTTGATGGGCAGACAACCGAGGAATTAAAAACCCTGCTGCGCAACAAAAATACGTTTGGCGTGGAAAAGCTGATGGAGCAGCAGCCTGTCAGTGAATCACTCCGGACGCTGTTTGTTTCCCTGACCAGCCTGTTTGGTACGGAAAAGATCCTCGGCCGGGCAGAGAGTCTGACGGAAAATGAGGCGGCGAAAAAAGCGCTTCAGAGACTGCGTGAGATCTGGCGAATTCTGAAGATTTACGGTGTGGAGCAGTATGTTTCGTTTGATCTGGGCATGATCAGTGGATACATGTATTATACGGGCATCGTGTTCCGCGGTTATACATTTGGGACTGGGGATGCAGTGATTAAGGGAGGCCGGTATGACAGGCTGCTGGAGCAGTTCGGCACACCGGCACCTGCGGTTGGATTTGTAGCGGTGATCGACCAGCTGATGAATGCGCTGGCGAGGCAGAAGATTTCACAGCCGCTTCCGTCGAACCACTGTATGATTATTTATGAAAATGAGAAACTGGAAGAGGCTATCCGGCGGGCATCGGAACTTCGCAGCCGCGGCATCGATGTGGAACTGGTGCGTATTACACCGGAGCGCACGCGGGAAGACTGCCGGGCTTATGCAAAAGCAGAAGACTGCATGCTGGTAGTGGAGCTGTAGAGGGGAGACGGAGTATGGAAAAAGAAAAGAGATATCTGACGTTTGCCCTTACAAAAGGGCGGCTTGCGAAAAAGACGCTGGAGCTTCTGGAACAGACCGGGATCACCTGTGAGGAGATGAAAGACCCGGATTCACGGAAGCTGATTTTTGTAAATGAAGAGCTGAGGCTTCAGTTTTTCCTTGCGAAAGGACCGGATGTACCGACGTATGTGGAATACGGTGCGGCCGATATCGGCGTGGTCGGCAAGGATACGATTCTTGAAGAGGGGCGTAAGATCTACGAGGTGTTGGATCTCGGGTTTGGAAAATGCCGGATGTGTGTTTGCGGACCGGAGTCGGCGCGCAGCCTGTTAAACGGACAGGAACTGATCCGGGTGGCCACAAAATATCCGAATATCGCCAAGGATTACTTTTACAATCAGCGCAATCAGACGGTGGAGATCATTAAGCTGAACGGATCGATCGAGCTGGCACCGATCGTCGGGCTTTCCGAGGTGATCGTGGATATCGTGGAAACAGGCTCGACTTTAAAAGAAAACGGACTGGTTGTTTTAGAGGAGGTGTGCCCGCTGTCGGCGCGCGTAGTGGTAAACCCGGTGAGCATGAGAATGGAAAATGAGCGGATCACAAAGCTCTTGTCGGAACTAAACCGTGTGATCTGTGAAGCGAAATGAGGAGTGAGACAAATGAAGCTGGTAAAACTGACACAGGAAACGAAACAGGATATTCTGAATCATCTGCTGAAGCGCAGCCCAAACAATTACGGGGAATTTGAAGCACGTGTTGATGCGATTATCCAGGAGGTGCGTGCGCATGGGGACGAGGCACTTTTTTCCTGCACGGAAAAATTTGACGGAGCAAAAATCACGGCAGATACGATCCGCGTTACAAAAGAAGAGATCGAGGAGGCATATGAGGTGGTCGATCCGTCGCTTCTTAATGTCATCCGCAAATCCCTGGTGAACATCCGCAGTTATCATGAAAAGCAGAAAAAATACAGCTGGTTTGACACAACCGAAAACGGAACGATCCTCGGGCAGAAGATCACCCCGCTCGGAACGGTCGGTGTGTATGTGCCGGGTGGAAAAGCGGTCTATCCGTCTTCCGTTCTGATGAATGTAGTTCCGGCCAAGGTAGCCGGTGTCGGACGGATCGTGATGACGACACCGCCTGGAAAAGACGGAAAGATTCCGGCTTCCACTCTGGTGGCGGCGCATGAGGCTGGTACGGATGAAATTTACAAGGTGGGCGGTGCGCAGGCAATCGCAGCGCTGGCTTACGGTACTGAGAGTATTCCGAAGGCAGATAAAATCACAGGTCCGGGCAACATTTATGTGGCGCTTGCAAAGCGTGCCGTTTACGGTCATGTGAGCATTGATTCTGTGGCAGGACCGAGTGAGATCCTTGTGCTGGCAGATGACAGCGCAACACCGCGCTATGTGGCGGCTGATCTTCTCTCACAGGCAGAGCATGACGAGATGGCTTCCGCGATTCTTGTGACGACAAGTGAGGAGCTTGCAAAGGAAGTGCAAAAAGAAATCGAGGGCTTCCTGAAAACACTTTCAAGAGCAGAGATCATCCAGAAGTCGCTGGATCAGTATGGCTTTATCCTGCTTGCAGATTCGATGGAGGATGCGATCGATGCAGTCAATTCGATTGCATCCGAACATCTGGAGCTTGTGACACGCAATCCGTTTGAGGTGATGACGAAAATCCGCAATGCAGGTGCGATTTTTATCGGTGAGTACAGCAGTGAGCCGCTTGGCGACTACTTTGCAGGTCCGAACCACGTGCTTCCGACAAACGGTACAGCGAAATTCTTCTCTGCACTGTCGGTTGATGACTTTATCAAAAAATCGAGCATCGTTTATTATTCGAAAGAGGCGCTGGAGCCGATCCATGAAGATATCATCACGTTTGCGGAAGCGGAAAAACTGACGGCACATGCGAATTCGATCCGGGTACGCTTCGAGAAATAAAAATTGAGACATCATAATTATAAGGTAACTGTTCAGAGCCAACCTCCAAAATGCTACGCATTTCGTCGGTGTGGCGTATCCGCCAAATAAAATTTCAAAAACAGGCTTAAAAATGCAAGCATTTCCCACCTGTTTTATGAAATTTTGCCTGGCTCTGAACAGTTACATTATAAGATAACATGGAAAGGGGAGAACCCGAGATGGAACATCGGATTGCCGAGGTAGTTAGAAATACGAAGGAGACGAAGATCCGGATCCGTCTGGACCTGGATGGAACGGGAAAGGCACAGATCCGTACAGGGATCGGATTTTTTGACCACATGCTGAACGGGTTTGCAAGGCACGGGCTGTTTGACCTGGAAGTGGAAGTAGACGGAGATCTGGAAGTGGACTGCCATCACACGATCGAGGATACCGGCATTGTGCTGGGACAGGCGATCCGCGAGGCGGCCGGAGATAAAAAAGGGATCCGCCGCTATGGAAGCCGGATTCTTCCGATGGATGAAGTGCTGGTACTGTGCGCGATCGATCTGGGCGGCCGCCCGTATTACCGCAGCGATGCGGAGTTTACGGCAGAGCGCATCGGAATGATGGATACTGAGATGGTACGTGAATTTTTCTATGCCGTTTCCTACAGTGCGGCGATGAACCTGCATTTTAAGATGATGAGCCCGGGAAATAATCATCATATGGCTGAGGGAATGTTCAAGGCGTTTGCCAAGGCACTCGATGAGGCCGTGAGCTATGATCCGCGGATTCATGACGTGCTTTCGACGAAGGGCAGTCTGTGAAGTAACTGTAAAAATACACGGATCCAATTGACAGGCTATGAAGCGGACTGTGAGTAATCCGCTTTAACAGGAGAGAAAAAAGAAAGGCGGGAGCGCTTTATGTATGGAAAGGAACTGGTAGTACCGGTTTATCTGAAAAACGGAAAGGCAGCAGTCTCTCCGGCAGACGATCAGCCGTATGGCAGCGGAGATGCAGCCGCACTGGCAGTGGATGCCAGCAATCACGGGGCGGATGCGATTCTGGTGTTTGATTTTTCGTCGGGAGACGCGCAGCATGATGCGGCGATCGCGCAGATCAAGGAGATGGCGCGTGCGGTGGATCTTCCAATCTACGGCGGAGGCAACGTTCGGCGGATGGAGGACGTGAAAAAACTGATCTACGCCGGATGCCAGAAGGTATTTTTAAATTATGCAAAAGAGGGGAATGTCGAGCTGACACATGAGGTGTCCTCCAAATTCGGAAAAGAAAAGATTCTGGCCTGCGTCAGGACAAAGGGAGAGCTGGCAGAGGCAGTAAGCCACGGTCCGCTGCTTGGCGGAATCATGACGCTGTCTGATCTGGCGTTTGCGGAAAAAGCAGCCGAAGCGGTAAAAGAGTATGATGACCTTCCGGTCCTTGCAGTGCCGGCGTGGGATGCACAGAGCGCGGATGCGAAGAAGGTACAGGACTTCCTTCGCCTTCCGGCGGCATTTGGCATCTGCTGCACGGCATTTCAGCAGCCGGAGTTTGAGTTTATGGAGCTGAAACATCAGCTGAAAGAAAAAGGGATTGCAGCGAATACGTACGAATCCGCCATTTCATGGGATGAGCTGAAGAAAAACAGCGACGGCATGGTGCCGGTTGTAGTCCAGGACTATAAGACACAGGAAGTGCTGATGGTCGCATATATGAATCAGGAGGCATTTGAGACAACCGTTCGCAGTGGAAGAATGACGTATTTCAGCCGAAGCCGACAGGAGCTTTGGGTGAAGGGCCTGACTTCCGGCCATTTCCAGTATGTGAAGGAGCTGCAGGTGGACTGTGACAATGACACGCTGCTTGCGAAAGTGCATCAGATCGGTGCAGCCTGCCATACCGGAAACCGCAGTTGTTTCTATCGGACGCTCCTGAAAAAAGAGTACGATGAGACGAATCCGCTGAAGGTATTTGAGGATGTCTATGGCGTGATCGAGGACCGGAAGGTCCATCCGAAGGAAGGTTCCTACACGAATTATCTGTTTGACAAGGGAATCGACAAGATCCTGAAGAAGGTCGGTGAGGAGGCGACGGAGATCATCATCGCTGCCAAAAATCCGGATCCGGAGGAAATAAAATACGAGATTTCCGATTTCCTGTACCATGTGATGGTGCTCATGGCAGAGCGTGGCGTGACATGGGAGGATATCACGAAGGAACTGGCGAGAAGATAAGCAATACCAGAAGAGGAAAATCATGAGAAAATTAAGAGCAGGAATCGTCGGATGCAGCGGCATCGCAAATGACAAGCATCTTCCGGCAATTCAGAGAAACGGAAATTTTGAAATCACAGCTTTTTGTGATCTGTTTGAGGAGCGTGCGCAGACCGCGAAGGAGACGTATGGGACACCGGATGCCCGGGTCTATACCGATTACCGGGAACTTCTGAGGGAAGACCTGGACGTTGTTTATGTGCTTACGCCGAACAGCACGCATGCGGAGGTAAGCATTGCGGCAATGGAGTCCGGCAAGCATGTGATGTGCGAAAAGCCGATGGCAAAAACGTATGCCGAGGCCAAAGCAATGGTCGATGTGGCGCACCGCACCGGAAAGGTGCTGAATATCGGCTATCAGTGCCGTTACCGCGCGGATGCGCAGTATCTGAAGCAGGCGTGTGAGGACGGTGAACTCGGCGATATTTATTTCGCCAAGGCGCTTGCCGTGCGGCGCAGAGCCGTTCCGACTTGGGGAGTATTTCTTGATAAAGACAAGCAGGGCGGCGGTCCCTTGATTGATATGGGAACCCACGCGCTGGATATGACCTTGTGGATGATGGATAACTATGAGGTAGAGAGTGTTACCGGTTCCACATTTCAGAAGCTGGCGGACCAGACGAACACCGGAAACCGCTGGGGCGACTGGGATCCTGCAAAGTTTACGGTAGAGGATTCTGCGTTTGGATTTATTAAAATGAAAAACGGTGCAACGATTGTCCTGGAGTCCTCCTGGGCGCTGAATATGGTGGAGTCAGAGGGCGCACAGACACTTCTGTGCGGCACGAAGGCGGGCGCAGATATGAAGGACGGACTTCGTATCAACCGTGTGCATTATGGCCGCCAGTGTATCGAGAAGCCGGATCTTACAACCGGTATGCCGGAAAATCCGGATGATATCGAGCAGAGAATATTTTACCACGCGGTGGCAGATGGAGCGGAGCTTGTCGTAAAGCCGGAGCAGGCACTTGTGGTCACGCGGGTGCTCGAAGCAATCTATGAGTCTGCCGGAACAGGAAAAACGATTTATTTTGATTAGAATGTGTTTGGACACGGATCAGGAAAGGATTGATTTACGCTTCTTTTCTATGAAGCGATGAAAGCAGCAAGACGTTAAGACGCAGAGCTGAACTTGATGTGAGATCAAGTTCGTTCTGCGTTATTTTTATTTTTGGGTTGGTATTCGTTAAAAGTCACTGTAGTAAAAACCGGAAAAGTATGATATGGTTAATGCAACGAAATGCCTGAAATACAAGGATAAAATCGGAGTGCATTCAAAAAAGGAGAAGGATGGCATGCGAAAGTACGAAGACCTGACACATCTGTCAGAAAACAGGGAAAAGCAGCGGGCATATTATATTCCGGAGAATGAGGACGGATATACGCTGCTGAACGGAACCTGGAAGTTCCGTTATTATGACTGCGATTACAAGGAAGATCTGGAGGAAAAGGACTGGGATGAAATTCCGGTACCGTCATGCTGGCAGCTGCAGGGCTATGGGCATCCAAATTATACGAATGTCTGCTATCCGTATCCGGTAGACCCGCCGTACGTGCCGGATGAAAATCCGATGGGAGTCTATGAACGGATCTTTCAGGTGAAGGATGCGGCGAGAAAGCATTATCTCGTCTTTGAGGGCGTGTCCTCCTGCCTCGAACTTTATGTGAATCATCAGTATGTGGGATATTCACAGGGCAGCCACCTGCAGGCAGAATTTGATATCTCCGCATTTGTGACCGAAGGAGAAAACACAGTGACGGCGAAGGTGCGCAAGTGGTGCAGCGGAAGCTATCTGGAGGATCAGGATTTCCTTCGCTTCAACGGCATTTTCCGCGATGTTTACCTGCTGTCGAGGCCGCAGGGCCATATCCGCGATATCCACATCGAGACGGAAAGAAATCAGATCATCGTAAAATTTGACCGGGCAGTTTCAAATGAAGAAAAGAGCGGCTGCGCGGAGGTGTCTCTTTATGACGGCGGGGTGCTTCTTGCATCGGAAAAGGCGGGGGACACTGCAGTCTTTACGGTTGCAGATCCGAAGCCGTGGAATGCGGAAAAACCATATCTCTATACGCTGCGTTTTTCCTGTGCGGGCGAGGTAATTACACAAAAGGCAGGATTTGTCACGTATACAATCGGTGAGGATCTGGCTTTCTATGTCAATGGCACGATGGTGAAGCTCAAGGGTGTGAACCACCACGACACGAATCCGCATACAGGGTGGTGCATGACAGATGAGGATATCCGAACCGACCTTGTGCAGATGAAAAAGCTGAACATCAACACAATCCGTACGTCACATTATCCGCCGACACCGAAATTCCTGAATCTGTGTGACGAGATGGGATTTTATGTGATGCTGGAAAACGACAGCGAGATGCACGGCTTTGTCAACCGTTATCCGAACGGAACCGGCTATGATGCCGTGAACAACCCGGAGTGGATCTGCAACCAGGAAGAGTGGGAGCGGGCATTTGTGGAGCGCATGGAGCGTTCTTATAACCGGGATAAAAACCACACGTGTATTTTTTCGTGGTCGCTCGGAAATGAGAGCGGATTTGGTATAAACCACAAAAAAATGATCGAGTATCTGAGGCGGACCGACACGAAACGACTGATCCACTGTGAGGATGCGACACGGATCTCCGAGGAGCAGAATATTCCGGAGTTTGCCGATCAGCCGGATCTGTTTTCCAGAATGTATCCGGCAGTGGCTGAGATCAAAGCACACGCGGAGGATGAAAATTTCCGTCATCCGTATTTTATGTGCGAATACTCCCATGCGATGGGGAACGGACCGGGAGATGTGTGCGATTACTGGGAGGTCATTTATCAGTACCCGAAGCTGATCGGCGGCTGCATCTGGGAATGGGCGGATCATACGGTTATCGTGGACGGTGTGCCGCGCTACGGCGGAGATTTTGAAGGTGAGATGACGAATGACGGCAATTTCTGCTGTGACGGTCTCGTGTTTGCAGATCGCAGCTTCAAGGCCGGTTCGTATGAGGCGAAGCGCGCTTATCAGTATCTTTCCTGCCGCCTGGAGGGAAGTACACTGGTCGTAAAGAACCTGTATGACTTTACGAACCTGAATGAATTTAAGTTCCGTTATGCCGTGGAGAATGACGGCGAACAGATCTGTGAAGAGACGCTGATACTGGATCTTGCACCGAAGGCGGAGACAAGGCTGGAACTGACCGTTCCGCAGAGGACAAGGCTGGGTGCTTACGTGAACTGTTATCTGTACGACAGCACCGGTTATGAGACCGCAATGGTACAGCTGGAGCTTCCGGCTGAAAAGGAAGCGGCTGCAAACGCTCAGGTGATTGCGGCGGTTTCAGAAAATGCGCATCGGATCATCCTCACGGACGGGACAGCTTCCTATACCATCTCACGCCACAGCGGTATGCTGGAGAGCGTGCGCAGGGACGGAAAAGAACTTCTGGCTGCTCCGTGTCAGCTTTCTGTGTGGCGTGCGCCGACCGACAACGACCGCAACATCAAGGCTAAATGGGGCTGGTACAATATCTGGGAAGGCGAAAATTTCAACCGCCTTTTCACGAAGGTATATGAGGTAAAGGCGGAAGGGCAGGAAGTAAACGTAAAAGGAAGCCTTTCCGGCGTATCGCGTATGCCGTTTGCGCAGTTTGAGATCACGTATTCTTTATGGGAAAAGGGGCTGAAGACAGAGATCCATGTACAGGTGGCGGAGCGCTGCATCTGGCTGCCGCGGTTTGGTATGGAATATTTCCTGCCGTATGAGTCAGATCATTTTACCTATTTTGGTATGGGCGAGCTGGAAAACTACTGTGACATGAGCCGGAGTGCACACATGGGAAGATTTGAGAGCAGCGCAGATAAGGAATATGTGAATTACATCATGCCGCAGGAACACGGCAACCATACGAAGACGAAATGGCTGGAGATACAGGATTCGCTGCACTTTGAAGGGGATTTTGAATTTAATGTTTCTCATTATTCGGCGGATATGCTGACGGCCGCGATGCACATCGATGAGCTGAAAAAGAGCGATGTCACCCATGTACGAATCGATTACAAAGTATCCGGCATCGGATCAAATTCGTGCGGACCGGACCTGATTGAAAAGTACCGGCTGAGCGAGAAAGAAATCCGGTATGCGTTTTACTGCTTATAACAGATAATTATAACAGATAACAGAGAAGTCCGGGTGTACTGCTTTAGTTGTGAGGAACAACAGGCAGTGCACCTGGACTTTGTTGGTAATAGAATCAGAACGGGGCCGCTTTGCGAGGTGGCTGACTGTGAAGCAGGCTTTCATTTCACCAAGTTTAATTATAGCATACCACCGGATATCCGATATACGTTTCTGTGTAAATTTTCTTTGCTGCCTCTGTTGGAAGGTTTACGCAGCCATGGGAACCATTTGTTTTGTAGATATCACCGCCGAATGTGCTGCGCCAGTTCGCATCGTGCAGTCCGATGCCGCCGTTGAATGCCATCCAGTACTGGACAGGGGAAGCATAGCCCGGACCGCGGAGTACAGCTGGGGACTGGCGGTAATAGATGGAATAAACACCACCCGGTGTCTGGCGGTCGGTTCCGTAGGTGCCGGTGACACATTCTGTGGCAGCCAGTTTTTTGCCGTCTTTGTACAGCCAGACCTTCTGATTTGTCAGATCGATTTCAACGTAGGAATCTCCAATGTCGTTTCCGGCTTCAAAAGAGACGCCCTTATGACTCCAGACCGGAGTGATGAAACGGGAAACATCCGAAGCCTGTGCCTCGGAAAGCAGCAGCTGGGTCATTTTTTCTTCGTCCAGCTTCCAGCCGAAATCCCCTTTAGAGAGCGTAATCGTGCTGCCGCCGGAGGTTGTAAACTGGCGCGGATGACCCTGGGTGTCGTATTTTTCCGCGAGCGTTTTGACATAGGCAAGGCAGCTGTCCGAATTCATGGAGACCTCGTGATTTTCTGTGGAAACCCAGGAGGCCAGGGTTTTGGCCGTCAGGGTTTCTTTTTTTGTGCCGAACCACATGGAAAGGCGGAGATCTGCATATTTCCCGTCTTCTTCATACGGATTGAAAAAGTCGGTATCCGCGTTTGCACGGGAAGAGATCCTGCTTCGGCGCAGAAGCCATTTCTGATTCGTCTCTCCGGTAAATGGTTCAAGTGAAAGGGAGCCGCCCAGATAAGCACGGTCATCCCCTGCGGTGAGATATCGGTGATTGCAGGAGAGGTAAACGTAACCATCTCCGGCATCCTGAATCGCCCAGTTCAGGGAAGTGACGGCATTTTCACTTTTTGCCGCATCGAAGTCGACAAGAGAGGGGGAGGCATCGGACGCAGTTTCCGGGGATGCATCCGTGTCAGAATTTGCGTCTGACATACCGGAAGAAATGTACCGGCCGGAATTCAGAGAAGAAATGCGGTATTTTCCGGTGGAGAGCTGGTCGATGTAAAACCGCTGCTGATTGACATCCTGGGTGGTGAAAAGCTGCAGGGTGTCCTCCGCATTTTCTGTATCAGTGTTTTGTGTACACGTGCGCACATCAATTAAAAAATCCAGATCAAGTGCGGTGGAGAGTTCATAAATGCCCGGAATCGTCACGGTGTGGGAAGCACTTTTGGCCAGAGCACTGCACGGCAGCAATGATGCGCACAGAAGCGATGCCAAAAGCGGAATCGAAGAAAACTTCATAAGTAAAAAATCCTTTCCTGTTACAGTTTGCGGGATGGTGCAAAACGGATGGTAACTATCCGCTTTGATACTTCACCTGTTTCTATTCATTATAGGTGGAGAACCTGAAGTTGTAAAGCAAAGATGCAGGAGATCATGGAAAATCATTGCCGTCTGGCACAGGAAGCTTTTGTAAGCCCCTCGTATCGTATCTCTGATTTGTGTAAGCAATATCCGTAAGCTGTGTAAAATTTTCTAAAATGATTGCAAAGTCTATTGAACCGTCTGTTTTTCGGTGCTATACTCCGCATTGTCATCGGGACTTCGGGAGGCGCCAGTGAATCTCCATGACAGGAAGAAAAAGAAGAACAGAAAGAGCGGTCTGAAAAACCGCCGAAGTCAGAAAGAGAGGTTCATGGAAGACCATGAGAAGAAAACATTATATCGCTGTAATTACTGCACTTACTATCACCGGAGCAATGGCATTTGGCCAAGCGGCATTTGCATCAACGGATCATTATAATGATTCCAGCAAGACGGGAACACAGGAAGAATGGAGCGCATGGCAGGATCGCTGGGAGGAGACCGCAGCTGATTTTACGAAAGTATCCATTACACCGGGAGCAGATGAGACACAGCTGAATTTTGCATGGTACAGTGAAAATACAGGAAGTGAAGCGACACCGGTGGTACATTTTGGAACGGATCAGACAAATCTGGAAACATTTACCGGAGAGAGCGGAGCTGTAAACACGGATCTGACAGGCGGCACAGCTTATGATTATAACCACGTAACCGTTACCGGGCTGACACCGGATACGACTTACTATTACACGGTAGAAAAGAATGGCGAACAGACAGAGGCTGTAGAATATAAAACAGGAAGCCTGGACACGGTAAAGATCCTGTACGTAGGTGACCCGCAGATCGGAGCTTCCAAAGGCCAGCCGCAGGGTGACGGCGAACTGGTAAATGACGACGGAGCAGCAAATACGGCAGCAGAGAATGATGGATTTGCATGGAACCGCACACTTCAGACGGCGGCGCAGCAGAATGCAGATCTGAACTTTGTGATCTCCGCGGGTGATCAGGTCAACAAGACCGGTAAGCCGAAGGAAGAGGAGTATGCAGCTTATCTTGACTCAGAGGTTCTCTCCGGTCTTGCAGTTGCAACTACGATCGGAAACCATGATTCTCTGAATGAGGATTATATGTATCATTTCAATAATCCGAATGCGACTGAGCTTGGCACGACGGCAGCAGGCGGTGACTACTACTATTCTTACGGTGACGGTCTGTTCATCGTACTGAATCAATGTCATTTAGTTAAGTTACAGGGTTAGCCCCTAATTATGGGTCTAACCCAAATTTTTTCAAAAAGGCTACCCAAAGGGTTGACATAGGGAGCAAAATGTGC
>CABJAW010000010.1 GCA_902363665.1 Lachnospiraceae bacterium
TTTAAACGAAGACTGTTTTATTCTTTTTTGTTTACCACATCCTTTTCACGATAAAAGCACACAAATCCATTAATTTGTAATAAGCTTAACTAAGTGACATTGGTTCTGAACAGTTACCAGCATTTTATTTTTACCCTTTCCACATGATTACTGCATCCTCTTTCGGCAGGTCATAAAAATTTTTCCGAATTCCGGCAGATACGAATCCAAGACTTTCATACAGATGCAGAGCCGATGTGTTGCTTACACGCACTTCCAGTGTAAAGCGGCTGATGCCGCGTTCTTTTCCGCCTTCCATCAGTGCTTCCAGCATGGCTCTTCCAACTCCCTGAGCGCGATATTCCTCACGGACTGCCACATTCGTAATGTCTGCCTCGTCAAAGGACTGCAAAAATCCGCAGTACGCGATCATGCTGTCACCGTCACGCACACAAAGATACAGCGTATCCCTGGATAAAACAGAAGTCCGAAAACCGTTTTCACTCCACGGCATCGAAAATATCCCGGCTTCAATTGCAGCTGCCTCAGCCGCGTCCTCCGGGTTCATTTGTTCTATTTTGTATTTGCAGCAGGAACTTTCCATTTCTATTTTCTCCCTGATTTGACTGTAACTGCCGGCACTGATGTCTCATGTAAAGCAGGCATTCGTATTTGTGTCCTGTTCATTTTGCAGAATATCCTGTATCACCCGGAATCTGTTTCTGGGCACGCTCGCGCTCTGCCTGAGAAAGACGCAGATAATCCGGCCTGTGCTCTGCTGCAGTCTCAAATTTTCCTTCTGCCGCACAGCGCATTCCAAGAGCAGCCACACTGGCCGCGCGCTGTCTGTTTGAATGAGCCGGTGCATACTGATGTGCCACCGTCAGAAGCTGTTCCAGCAGACTTTGATAAACCGGTACGCCATCCCCAAGAAAGATGACTGGCTCGTTTCGCCCGTTCAGCTTCTTTGCCAGCTCTTCCACCGCCATCGGCGTCTGCTCCATTTCTACGCAGAATCTGTCATCTTCAAATCGATACAGCCCGGTATAAACCTGATTTCTTCTCGCGTCCATGATCGGACAGATCAGCTTTTCCACGCCGTAAAGGTTGAACGCCAGTGCATCCACCGTCGGAATATGGATCAGCGGCTTTTTCAGGGCAAGTCCAAGTCCTTTTGCTGTTGCCGAACCGATACGCAGCCCGGTAAATGATCCCGGTCCACCCGAAATTGCGATCGCATCGATCGTATTTAAATCAAGCTCTGTCATTTTAGCCACTTCATCCAGCATCGGAAGCAGCGTCTGAGAATGTGTTTTTTTATAATTTACTGTATATTCCGCCTGAAGTGTATCATCCTGCATCACTGCTACAGATGCCACCAGTCCGGAACTGTCAAGTGCCAGTATTTTCATAATGTTACTCCATTTTCTTTTCTGATCCAGTCGGATCTTTCAGATCCGCTTTGCTGTCTTCTGCTGCTGATTGCTCTCCGCAACCCCGCAGAGGACTTTTCTGATTCGGTTAACTTCTCCTGGAAAATGTGATCTTCCGGTAATCAAATCCCTTCTCCAGATCTTTTTCGATCGTAATCCAGACCGTCTGCTCCGGCATCAGCTCCTCAATCAGATTTGCCCATTCCACCAGGCAGATTCCCTCTCCGAAAAAGTAATCCTCATAACCGATCTCATCCATCTCCGCAATGTCCCCAATGCGATAGACATCGAAATGATAAAACGGCATCCGTCCTTCCTCATAGACCTGTACAATCGTAAAGGTAGGACTGCTCACCGGCTCCGTAATGCCGAGTCCTTCCGCAATCCCCTGGGTCAGAACCGTTTTTCCGACGCCAAGATCGCCGATCAGCGCATAAATCTGGCCAGGGCGCGCATTTCCCGCAAGCTCCATGCCGAGCGCACGCGTTTCCTGCTCTGAATTTGTCTCTATAATTTTGTCCGTCATGTAATTTCCTTTCTGCCACTGTAAAACAGCCCTTCTTTTAGCAGGATTTCTTTTTCCCGCCCGCAGACGGTGCACAGGCATCCAGAATTTTCCTTACCTCTGTGGCCTGGCTTCCGAGCTGCTTTTTCGGCCAGATGCACGCATTTTTTGCTCCCGTATAGACAAAAATACTTCTTTTATCCTCCCGGATACGGTGCACACCGTCCCAGCCAATCTCATTTGTCTGTCCATCCTGACTGACTGTAATCCCGTTTTCCGACAGCTCATATCCGATTGGTTTCTGAAAAACCGGATTCGAACTCACCTGCTTTGCCGAACTGATAAACAGCGTCCACGGCTGATACACCAGAAACAGAACGCCAAACAACGGATACAGGAAGGAATTTTCACGTCCCGTTCCCGCGCACCAGAAAAAATATGCCAGCAGTGCGATTCCCGCCGCAATACTGAAAATTCCGGTAAAGCCATGGTAGGAATGGTACATCAGAAAATTATACATATCCTGATTCGTCATCCTGATCTCAAATTTTGCCTTCATTTTTTCCTCCATCTGCTTTTTGCTTCCGCCTCCTCATGCAGAAATTCGAATGGTTCTTTATCATGCAGAAAATGCATCAGCATATAGGAGCAGACGATCGCCACACGTTCTTCCTTTAAGATTCGGCGTACCTCGTCCCGGTCTGCGATCACTACTTCCAGATCTTCGGTGTCCTCCAGGCCATCGAGGCTGACCATGCCATCGGATACACCATAAACCGTCGCACAGCATTCGTCTGTCATTCCAATGGTCGTATAATACGGTTTTGCATAGAAGTTGTCAACCGGAATCGGCTGCAGATCCAAACCGGTTTCCTCCTTCATCTCCCGTACGGCCGCATCATGGTAATCCTCTCCAGGCTCTACCAGCCCCGCCGGAAACTCGTAAAGGTATCCGTCGATCGGATAGCGATACTGGCGCACCAGGACTACTTTATCCCTTTTTTCTCCATAAAGGCTGTAAATAATTACACCGTCCGGCTTTTGCTGCTTTCTGACCAGTTCCAGATCCTCCGTGTGCTTCGCACGGGAAGCCACATAATAACAGCCCGGATGACCTTTCCGATCCTGCGTTTCCAGCTCGTACAGATTCAAATGCGGATTTTCGGTCAGCTGTACTGCCTTTTTTATTCTTCCCATAAAAAGAAACCATCCTTTCTTTTTCCACTCATTGTCTTATTGTACCATGTTCTGGCATTCTGTCAAACAGAGATTCCGACACGCAAAAAAAAGCTTGCAAAGAACTGCAAAAGCGATTATACTGTATGCGTATTTGAGATTTGTTCTTCGGGGCGGGGTGTAATTCCCCACCGGCGGTATAGTCCGCGACCCGCTTAGGCGGCTGATCCGGTGACACGATTCGTGAATTCCGGAACCGACAGTATAGTCTGGATGGTAGAAGAAGGCAGAAAATTTCAGCTTGTCGATTTCATCGCCCGAAGAAGATATGTACCGTACATATTCTTCTTCGGGCGTTTTTGCTTTGTGCTCCACGAGCAGCTGCGGGCCTGGTATACAGGTGAAAAATACAGGCTCAGGAATTCTCTGCGGCGATCTGAAGAGCTTTTCTTGAAAAGGCAATTGCCAATATTTTTTCAGAAAAGGGGAATGAACTTATGGGAAACAATCTTTTACAGTCAATCGGGGACAACATGCAGTTTGTGCTGGTATGTGCGGTGGTCATCGCTGCCATCCTCGCCGTATCAGAGCTTATGGAGCGAACAATTTTGAAAGACAATATCGGACATCCGGGCAAAACGCACACGATCACGATCTGTGGCATGCTTGGCGCACTCGCCGGCATTTTGTATCTGTTTGACTTTTCAGTTGCTTTTCTCGCTCCTGGTTTTTACAAGCTTGACTTCAGTGAAATTCCCGTCATGATCGGCGCATTTTATTTAGGACCGGTCGGCGGTGTTGTCATCGAACTTGTCAAAGTACTCTTAAAGCTGGTCATCAAAGGTACCTCCACTGCTTTTGTCGGCGATCTTGCCAACTTTGTCGTGGGATGTGCATTCGTGGTTCCGGCCGCGGTTGTTTATCATCTGAAAAAGACGAAAAAGACCGCAAAGCTTGCACTGCTTACCGGCACCGTATTTATGGCGGTATTCGGAAGCATCTTCAATGCCGTTTATCTGATCCCGGCTTTCTCTTCACTCTACGGTATGCCGCTTGACACAATCGTCGGAATGGGAACCGCCATCAATCCTGCCATTACAAGTGTCGCAACGCTCGCGCTTTTTGCCGTTGCTCCGCTGAATCTCTTAAAAGGTGTGCTGATCTCCGTCCCGACCATGCTTTTGTATAAACGTATCAGCAAGGTGCTTGCGCAGGCAGGTGCCGGAACTGTACGCCGGACGGCAAGTGAGACTGAGTAAAAATAAAAATCGGACAGTAAGCTTCTGCTTTTGCAAAAAGGCTTCGGGAAGAACTACATTTCCCGGAGCCTTTTCATGTTTAAGCGTTTCCGCTTAAAACTGTCAGATCACATAATCGTTCACGCGGGCAGCCTGCCATTCGAGGAGATCCGCCAGTGTGATGTTGTCAACGACGCCACTGATCGCATCGTTTAATTTTTTCCAGATCATCTTGGTCACACAGTCTTCTTCGCGGTCACATGGAGTCGCTGTATTTTCCACGCACTCTACCGGTGCCAGACTGCCTTCTGTCAGCCGCAGGATCATACCGACGGTGTATTCTTCCGGGCGGCGTGTCAGGACATAACCGCCCTGCGGACCGCGGATGCTCCGCACAAATCCTGCTTTATTTAATACGGATATGATCTGTTCCAGATATTTTTCAGAAATTTGCTGACGCTTCGCGACGTCCTTCAGTCTGATCGGATCTCCGCAGCAGTTTGTCGCGAGATCCAGCATCAGGCGCAATGCATAGCGTCCTTTTGTTGATATTCTCATGATAGTACCTCCGTGCTTTGTATTTATTATAAAACATCTTTCCTATTATTTCAATATGGATTGTATGTTGTTACAGAAATCTTTCTCAGCCCCTGTTTGAAAAATTATTCCCGCAGCTTTTTCTTTTTTTAGCAGGACTGTCCGCACACAAAAAACAGGCTGCAGGTTCCTCGTTTCGAAGGAATTGCAGCCTGTTATCATCTGCCGTATTTTATTTTTCAGGATACCTGGAGCAGCTTCCTACTCTGCCACTGCCTTAAATGCCTCGTCCAGATCTTCAATGATATCTGTCACATTCTCGGTACCGATCGACAGGCGGATCGTGTTCGGCTTGATGCCCTGATCGGCCAGCTCCTCATCAGTGCACTGGCTGTGAGTCGTGGTCGCCGGATGGATGACCAGAGACTTCACGTCTGCTACGTTTGCAAGTAAAGAGAACAGTTCCAGATTGTCTATAAATTTTTTCGCCGTCTCAGCGTCGCCCTTAATCTCAAAGGTGAAGATGGAACCGCCGCCGTTCGGGAAATATTTCTTATACAGCTCCTGCTGTACCGGATCGTCGGAAACAGACGGATGATGTACTTTTTCTACCTGCGGATGGCTGTTCAGGTACTCTACTACCTTGAGTGCATTTTCTACGTGGCGCTCAACGCGAAGAGATAATGTCTCAAGTCCCTGCAGAAACAGGAAGGAATGGAACGGAGAAATCGTTGCTCCCGTGTCACGCAGCAGGATCGCACGGATCTTTGTGACAAATGCCGCTGCTCCAACTGCCTTTGTAAAGCTGATGCCGTGGTAGCTCGGGTTCGGCTCAGTCAGTGACGGGAATTTTCCGGATGCCTCCCAGTCAAATTTACCTCCGTCTACGATCACGCCGCCGATCGTCGTGCCGTGGCCGCCAATAAACTTCGTTGCAGAATGTACCACAATGTCTGCGCCGTACTCGATCGGTCTTACAAGATACGGTGTCGCAAAGGTATTATCGATCACAAGCGGAATCTTGTGCTCATGTGCAATTTTGGCGATTGCCTCAATATCAACTACATCTGAATTCGGGTTGCCAAGCGTCTCAATAAAGATTGCCTTCGTATTGTCCTGAATGGCTGCCTTTACCTCGTCAAGATTGAATACATCTACAAATGTTGTCTTTACGCCGAACTGTGGGAAGGTATGTGCCAGGAAGTTGTAAGTACCGCCGTAAATATTCTTTGCGGATACGATGTGGTCACCTGCCTGCGCCAGATTTTCAAATGTATAAGTAATCGCTGCTGCTCCGGATGCAACGGCAAGTGCTGCAACGCCACCCTCAAGTGCTGCGATTCTCTGCTCAAATACATCCTCCGTCGGATTGGTCAGTCTTCCGTAGATATTTCCTGCATCACGCAGTCCAAATCTGTCTGCTGCATGCTCGCAGTTGTCAAACACGTAAGAGGAAGTCTGGTAGATCGGAACGGCTCTTGCGCCGGTCACCGGATCCGGATGCTCCTGTCCTACGTGAAGCTGTAAGGTTTCAAATTTAAAATTTCTCTCTGCGCGTGTTTTCTTGCTCATATCGTAATCTCCCCTCCGAGGTTATTTATATTTCCTATCGGTTTACAGGTGTTATTATAGCCTGCACATCGTTTTCTGTCCAATATCCAAAACTTCTCCCTTGCTATCAGTTTTTTCTATAGCGGGAGATGTCTGCAAAACGCTTATTTATAGTAAACCGGACATGTTCATCCGACATGACCGGTTTCTTTCTATTTATAGCGATCCTCGTAAATAATGCATTTAAGGCAGTTTAGCAGAGTGCGAAAGACAAGGAAGATATCTGCAGGCGTGCTGACGCACGGCAAAGATATCTGACGCAGGATTTCACACTCTGATGGGCTGGATTAAGATGCATTATTTTAGAGGATTGCTATAGTCAGCACGTAATCCTCATACTTCCGCAGTTCCTCCAGATACCGCTCTGCCAGCGGGCTCAGCATCATGCCGCTCCGCTTAATATAGCCAATCTCCATCCGTTCCTGCTGTGCAAGCGGCACGGCGCAGTAATCGCTTCCATTTAATTCCTCGCAGATAATACCGGAACATAAAGTATATCCATTCAACCCCACCATTAAATTCAGCATCGTCGCGCGGTCATTGGCACGGATCACCCGCTTGTAATCGTAAGTGCTGAGCACTTCTTCTGCCAGAAAAAACGACGGATTATCGCCCTGATCAAAGGCCAGACACGGAAATTCCGAAAGCTCCTCCATGCTGATCTGCTCTTTTTCCGCAAGCGGATGGCCTTTCCACAGATATGCGTACGTCCCGCACGGAAAAAGCCGATGAAATTCCAGATTATTCTCTTTTAATATCTTACTGATGGCCTGCCCATTAAATTCATTTTCATAGAGGACTCCGATTTCGCTGCGGAAATTGCGCACATTTGAGATAACTTCTCCGGTCTTTGTCTCATATACAGCAAATTCGTACTCATCCATGCCATACTGCTTGACCAGCTCTACAAACGCTTTTACCGCAAACGAATAGTGCTGCATCGACACACTGAATTTTTTCTTTACCCGCGTTCTCCGGATAAAGCGATCCTCCAACAGTTCGTACTGGTTGAGCAGCTGCCTCGCGTAGCCAAGAAACTCTTCCCCTTCCGGTGTTGGAAGCACGCCCTTGTTCGTCCGCTTGAAAATCTCGATCCCGGCTTCCTCCTCCAGTTCTTTTACCGCACCGGAAAGGCTCGGCTGGGACACGAACAGCGTCTTTGCCGCCTCGTTCATGGAACCGCAGTCAGCGATAGCGGTTACGTATTTTAATTGTTGTAATGTCATTCGTGTTCTCCCTTTCTGCTTTTTCTGGGCAAATCAATCTTTTCACCGAATCCGGCAAATCCTCTGATCCAATTACACGTAACTGTTCAGAGCCAACCTCCAAAATGCTACGCATTTCGTCGGTGTGGCGTATCCGCCAAATAAAATTTCAAAAACAGGCTTAAAAATGCAAGCATTTTCCGCCTTTTTTATGAAATTTTGCTTGGCTCTGAACAGTTACAATTACACTATGAATACTCGTTTTGACATGAGTCAGATCCCCGGTTCGGTCAATTTTTCTTATTCTATTCTATCTTTTTTCATTTTGCAACGCGTAACCTGCTGTTTCCCGTTATTTTCCTCATCAGACCTGCCTGATTCTGATCAGAGCGGAGATTCACAATAAAAGCGCAGGCTTGCCTGATCCGCCGAAAAAGGGATGCCTGCGCAAGTCAGACACCCCTTTTTAAGAACGGCTTATTTTTTGTTTTTATTTGCCCTGGAACAGCGGCGTGGAATAGTAACGGTCTCCGCTGTCCGGAAGCAGTGCCACGATCGTTTTTCCTTTATTTTCCGGGCGTTTTGCAAGCTGGATTGCTGCCAGAAGTGCTGCTCCTGATGAAATACCGGTCAGGATTCCCTCTTTCTTTGTGAGAAGTTTGGAAGTCTCAAACGCATCTTCATTTTCAATCCTGATGATTTCATCGTAGATACCGGTGTTGAGCGTATCCGGAACAAAGCCTGCTCCGATTCCCTGAATCTTGTGCGGGCCTGCCTTTCCCTCGGAAAGTACCGGTGAAGTCGCCGGCTCTACTGCCACAACCTTCACTTCCGGCTTCTGAGATTTCAGGTACTCTCCGGTACCACTCAAGGTTCCGCCGGTACCGACTCCTGCTACGAAAATATCAACTGCTCCATCCGTATCCTTCCAGATCTCCGGTCCGGTCGTTGCCTTGTGAGCCTTCGGGTTTGCCGGATTCACAAACTGTCCTGGAATGAAGCTGTTCGGAATCTCTTTTGCCAGCTCATCTGCACGTGCGATTGCTCCCTTCATTCCCTTCGCGCCATCGGTCAGAACTACCTCTGCGCCGTAGGCTTTCAGAATATTCCGGCGCTCTACGCTCATCGTCTCCGGCATGGTCAGAATGATACGGTATCCCTTGGACGCTGCGATCGATGCAAGACCGATTCCGGTATTTCCGGAGGTCGGCTCAATAATCGTGGAACCTTCTTTGAGGAGACCCTTTTCTTCCGCATCCTCGATCATGCTCTTTGCGATACGGTCCTTTACGCTTCCGGCCGGATTGAAATATTCCAGCTTTACGAGTACTCTCGCTTCCAGATTCTCTGCCTTTTCAATATTTTTTACCTCGACCAGCGGGGTGTTTCCGATCAGCTCCAGTGCGCTTCCATAAATCTTTGCCATGATATTGTCCTCCTCATTTTTCTATGTTCTGTTTTGCCGGATCCATCTCCCTGCGTGGCTGCAAATCCGTGCTTTACTTAAGTGGGAAGATTTACAATGCCCCGGCTGTGAAACGATTTCTTCTGTTCGTTTTTGCTTTCCTACATTTCCTAGTTGTTTACTAGATTAATTGGATTATAAACCAGATTTTTCATTTTGTAAAGAGGTTTCTGAAAAATTTTCCATTCAGAGCCAGGTAAAATTTCATAAAACGCCTGCGTTTTGGAGGTTGACCCTGAACGGAACCAGTCAAAACAGGGCCATAAAAGAGGGATTCTTATAGCAGCCTCTTTTACAGCCCTTTTTGTAAAGCGGACATTCGCAATCCGCTTCGCTACTTGCTCATGAACGCAGTCGCTTCGCGACCTGTCAGTGGGAGCTTTCAACTCCCACTGACATAAGCATCCCCCTTACCCACCGCTTAGTGCTCCGCGCACTTGAAGCGGGGGAATGCTTATCTGCGTTCAACTCACAGTCAATATTTTCGCGAGATCCCTCTCTACATCTGATGCCGCACGACAAGATACTCGTCCCCGCAGCGGTAATACGGACAGCTGTAATGGGTATCGGACATCAGGCGCACGTACTCATCCTCGTCCATGTCGCGGTCACAGACGTATGCTTCGTAATCTTCATCGTAGGTAAAATAGGTGCAGGTTTCGCAGTTGCTCGGTTTCTTTTCCTGATTCGATTTCATTTCTGCCACTCAAAATGTGATTAAATATACCTACATCGAGATAATGTAGACTCTCACGAGTTCTACTTACTGCTTTATCGTGTATGCTTTGGATTGACCGAAATCATATCTACTCACAAGTTCTTGTACACTCCACAGTCGTAAATTCCCGAAATAGCCTTCGGTACATACCTACGTTTGCGTTTATTTATGCAACTTCGTAAGTCATAGCATCTCTCAAATTAAGTGCAGCATTGAGATCTCTGTCTTCGATATAACCACAAGCACATTTGAAAATTCTATCTGAAAGTTTTAAATCTTTCCTCATATTTTTGCAGTAATGGCAGGTTTTAGAAGATGGATACCATCTGTCTGCCACACGAAGTTCAATCCCATTTTCGTTGCATTTAGCTTGAAGTTTTATTCTAAACTCATAAAACTTCTGTGACGCAACTGCTTTTGAAAGATGTCTGTTTTTCATCATGCCTTTTACATTTAAATCTTCAATCGTAATGTAGGATGGTTTGGTTTTCACTATCTCTGCGATTGTTTTGTTAATGTAGTCGGTGCGGATATTATCTATCCTATGATGAAGTTTCTGTACCTTGAGCTTTTGTTTTTGTATATTCGCTCTTTGAGTGGACCCTCCTTTCTGTGAATTTTCATATTTTTGAGAAAGACTTCTCTGTTCTCGAATAAGTTGTTTTTCAAGTTTCTTTAATTTTGCTGATTTGTTAATGTTCTTATAAGTTTTACCATTAGAAACAGTGGCGAAATCCTTTAATCCAAGGTCAATGCCAATTCCTTCATTGGAATGATCAGCTGTCTTGTTATCCGGCAGTTCTACAAGAACCGAAACATAGTATCTGTCAGCTTTTATTGAAACTGTACCGCTTTTGATCACATATCCATCTTTTGTTGTTGGAATATATCCTTTTTCTTTGATGCGGACCCAACCCAAAGCTGGAATCTTAAGTCTATGCCTTTCACACACGCAATCCTTTGGGTTATTTCTGACGAAATACATTTTTACATCTGATTTACCTTTCTTTTTAAATTTAGGAAAATCACTCTGATGTTTAAAAAATCTTGTAAAAGCTGTACATCCGTCTTCGATGGATCTTTTCACGGCTTTTGAATACACTTCCTTAATCCATGCTTTATCCGGATTATCCGGAATGTATTCATTGTTAAGCCATACACTAAAGCTCTTACCAGTCATAAACTTTTCCCCTTTATCATACAAGGCTTTGTTGTGACAAAGGTAGAAGTTATAGACATACCGGCAAGTGCCTATCGTCTTATGAATCCTGATTTTCTGCTCTGGTGTGGGATGGATCTCCGTCTTGAAGCTCTTTAACAACTTCTTCATCCCTTTCTATTTGTTTTTTATACTTACGGAGCCCATACAACCTGCAGGAGAACTCATGAAGAATAGAAACAATATCCTGCACGAGTTCTTCTGGTGGTGATAGTTCTTCATTGTTTACGATCACTATGGTCGTATGAAACTTCATGCAGAATTTTTCAAACCAATCATAGCCAAATCTGATAAATCTATCTTTGTGCGTTATGATTATGGTTTTGATTTTTTGTTCCATTACTTCATCCAATAATTTATTCCACTTCTTACGATTGTAATTCAGACCACTTCCATAATCTTCAATACATTGGTCTACAATAATGCCTCTGGCATTACAGAATTGACGTAAAAACGATACTTGATTCTGTAAATCATCCTTTTGATTCTTTGTAGAAACTCTTGCATAAATAACTACCTGGCGTATATCATTTTGGGCTTTTATGCCTTTAAATTGAAGATATTGGTCGTAAGTATAATAACGCCTGTCAGTTGGAGTCCGATTTGCCTCTAGAATTCCTTCCCTGTCCCAACGCTGTAATGTTTTCACAGAAACACCTGTTAATTCAGCAAAATCTTTTGGTTTATAATTCGTGATATTTGATGTGTTCATAATAATACCCCCATAGATACATTTAAACACATTTAACCATATTAAGCAATATGTTTAGTTACTTATAAGTTTCTCCTATCGTGCCGCTTATAAACAAACTTTTACAGATGCAGTGCCATTTTCCAGGCGTTTCATTTCTGTCTCTTTATTATTCCTCAAAATCGTGGTTCTGTCAATCACCCTGTCTCTTCTCAAAGATCAAAGGATGCCTTCTTCTTCCAATCTTTTCAGGACACTTTCTCACTCCTGCTCCTGTTTTTTTCTTTGTCGTATTCGCTGATCGCTTCCTTTATCATCTGTGCATCCGTCTCACAGGCGAGTGATTTTCCGCCAATCTGCTGAAATTTTTCACTGCCTCTTCCCAAAAGGAGCACCAGTGTCCTCTGCCTGCTGTTTGCTGCCATGGAAATTGCTTTGCGCACTGCTTCATTCCGATCCTCGATGCAGGTGCAGCTACATCCTGTCATCTCCACATAGCCGCGGATCTGATCTGCGATCGCAGCCTGGCTCTCCATCCCCGGATCATCCGTCGTGACAATCACCTGATCGGAAAACATACCGGCGATCACACCAAGCTCCCGCCTGCGGTTGAACGCCTTACCTCCCGGACAGCCAAACACGGAAATAATCCTGCGATATGAAGCATACTCCTGAAATGCAGCGTCGAACAGCTTTTCAAAACTTAAGCGGTTGTGCGCAAAATCAACAATTCCGCAGATTTTTCCGTCTTCGCTGACAAAATTCTCCATCCGCCCTGGCACCTTTGTCTGACGCAATGCCCGTTTCATGCACTCCACCGGAATCCCGTACACGTATCCTGCCGTGATCGCCGCCACCGCATTTTCGATATTGAAGCTCCCCTTCATCCCAAGCGTAAAATATTCCGAAAAACGGTCACAGGTGACCCGGAACGAAATCTCACCAAAGTTCGCCCTGATCTCGCTGCAGCGCACATCCGCTGTCTTCTTTTTTCCAAACGTCACGATATGATCTGCCTTATGTGCCGCTTTCAGAATCCGGTCCGCATGGTCGCAGTCGAGATTGACGCAGGCCGTTTCCGTCTGGCGGAAAATGGAAAGCTTGGCGCTGAAATAATCTTCAAAATCCACATGCTCCTTCGGGCTGATATGATCCTCAGAAATATTCAGGAAAATCCCCACCTGGAAGCGCAGCTCCCGCACGCGCTTGTATTTCAGCGCCTGGCTGGAAACCTCCATCGTCATGTAACGCACACCGGAATGCTCTGCATTTGCAAGCAGCTCATGAAGCCTCGGTGCTTCCGGCGTCGTCATCACCGCATCGCATCGCGCCATTCCGTCATAATTTTCCACCGTCGAGATCAGTCCGGTCTCCGGTCCTTTCCTTATCTTCTCCCATTCATCCAGCATGGCCTTTAAATACCATGCGGTTGTCGTCTTCCCTTTTGTGCCGGTAATTCCGGTCAGAGTCGGATGACCCACTTTATAATCCCAGAACCACGCCGATGCCGCCGCCATCGCCTTTCGGATATCCTTTACGATCAGCCCCGGCACCGGTACTTCCATCTTTGTCTCGCTGATATAGGCCACAGCGCCTTTTTTTACCGCATCCAGCAAATACTGCGGCCTGAACGCCGCTCCCTTGCAGATGAACAGCGTCTTTTCTGTCACTTCCCTGGAATCGCAGGTCAGCCGCATCAGCAAAAGCCTGTTCTCCGCTTCTCCGCTCACTTCCTTCAGCAGGTCTCTCTGCAGAAGCACCCTTTTTATATCCCCCAGTGTTTTCATCTGTTTTTCTCCTTCTCTTCTTCCCTGTCACTCCAAAGCGGATATCCGCTGCTCCCCGCAACTTCGGCCGGGAGTGCCTGACCCGGTTAAACATTAGATGTTCCAAATGACGTTTTCGTCCCTTTTTGCCGCAATTATTCTTATTATACCGTGCATTCTCCGCTTATTCTTTAAGCTGAAGTGAAACACTTCTTAAAAAAGACTTAAGGCCGTAAATGCAAAGAGCGATAAATCTGTTCGACGCGCTCCCTCAGAAGCTCTTTTTTTCTGGCTGCTTCCTCCGAATTTTCTTCTGCATCTGCCTGATGACGGTTTGTTCCTGCTGATTTTATCTTCTGTACCCCTTTTTGCTCCATGCTGTTTTCCTCTGTCTCTCTTTCACAAAACGTTTTCTCTTCTCCTGATCTCTTCATGGCAACTCCCGACTCACACTCCCCTTAAGACCACAAAAATCCTCTCTGCCTGATCCGCAGAACTGCTCTGCGTCTCTTACAGAAAGGATTTTAGCCTGTGTTTGTATCAGAATACGCTCATTTTTGTATCAAAATTGTATCACAATGAAAAAACTCTGATTGTATTATACTATCTTCTTCTCTTTTACGATTTCTCCTCATCCGCATCCGTCGCCTGCCCCACTCCGTACGGATCGTCAAACCAGCCTTCAAATGCAGCTGCCGTAAAATTCAGCCCGAAGCAGTCTGAAACAAACTGCCTCCAGGCATTGGTCCCAAGTGAAACATCCATGCCATAACCGCTCCAGTCACTGGCAACCATTGCGATTTCGGCGTAGCCGTCAAAGGTGTCGTAATTCAGGACAAATTCCCGGTGACTTCTCGGATCCTTGTATGTTTCCTCCACTTCTCCGTTTTCCTCCTGCTTTTCCCCGCAGGAAACAGCGCTTGCAGCTCTGGCCAGATTCTGCCATTGATTCGCCGGAAAATAGGAATTCATATCGAAATTTCCGGCATAATAAGCGTCCATCAGATCATTATAGGAATCATATGATTTGGGACCGATACGCTGCGCCATCTCATCCCAGTAAGGCCGTCCGAACACCGCCACATAATACAGCAGATCCCGGTCTGCATCCATGAGCAGAAACAGCATGTCGCTTCCATCCTCGCCACCTACCCCAATGCAGCAGACGCGCAGCACGGACTGACCAACGATAATCCGGATCATCGCTCCCTCCACCGTGAGCGCTTCTTCCGGACTTATTTCCACGTCCTGCGTACCAGAAGAAGCATAGGCTTTCGTTTCCGCCGACTCCTGAATCTGTTTGATCATTGTCTCCGTCTCACCCGGCAGGATGCCATAATCCACCCATTCACCCAACAGCCGCTCCGCTTTCTTCAGGAGCGTCTCCTCGCTTCCGTCCATAAAAAGAGTATCACTGTAATTCCAGTCCTGTAAAACGGTCTCATCCTTCAAAAGCTTCATTCTCCCGGCAATATCGAGCGAATTCACATCCAGAAACTGAATCGCCTCACGCGTGGACAGAATCGGATGGTTAAACTGTTCCGAATCATGCAGCTGTGTATAAAGATCCGGCAAAAACCAGGCCGCAAGCACCGCCGCAACCAGCAAAAGCACACCGATCTCATATTCCAGGATCGTTTTCCACCGTTTCTGCCTTCTCATCCGTTTTCTCCTTTATCTGCCACTTTTCCGGCCGAGCCTGGTTTGCGGCGCATCCGTCTCGCCGGCATCTCCGGCTGCCAGAACCGCACCGTCACCGCAAAGCCCTCTCCCGGGCTTCCGTAAAACCGCCAGGCGGCCTGGTGCAGCTCCACGATTTTTTTGCACAGCGCAAGTCCGAGTCCGGCTCCGCCCTCTTTTCTGGAACGTGATTTATCCACCATATAAAAAGCTTCCGTAATCCGTGACAGCTCCTCCGGCTCAATTCCTCTTCCCTCGTCCTGCACGGTGATCTGGTAGCCATCCTGCAGGCGGTCGCCAAGCAGCCAGATCCTGCCGCCCGGCTCCGATGCCTTGCGTGCATTGTCGATCAGGTTTAAAAACAGGGAAAGCAGCAGATCCCGGTCTCCAAAAATGCTTCCGCTCTGTGCATCCACAATAAGAGTCATCTGTTTTTCGGTCAGGGAGACTGCCGAAACGCGTTTCAGTTCTTCGACAAGCTCCGGTATCGGAATCTCCTTTCGCTCCAGCTTCTGCGCCTCTGCCATCGTCATCTCCAGCAGCTTGTAGGAGAGCGTCTGCAGCCGTTTTCCCTGCCGAAATATGTAATCCGCACACATGTCAGTTTCTTCTTTGCTCAGATCCATCTGCCGGATCGTGTCTGCATAGCCGATGATCGAGGTCAGCGGCGTCTTCAGTTCGTGTGCAAACGCAGCCGTAAATTCCTCCTGGCGTTGTACCTCCTGCTCCAGTTTTTTCATCTGAAGACTCATTTCACCCGCCATCCAGTTGAAATCCTCCGCCAGGCGTCCCACCTCATCATTGCTTCGAATATGAAGGCGCACGTCGTATTTTCCGCCTGCGAACTGGCGCGCCGCCTTTGAAAGCTTCTGCATGCCACGCATCACAAAAAACAGGACAACCAGGATAATCCCGCCGACCAGTACTGTCAGGGCAAGCATCCCCATCTGATACCTGGAATACATACTGTCCCGGTTCTCATATATTTTTGTAATATTTCGCACGGTTTCAATATAGTCGTCGAATCCGCTGCGGCAGACCACCACCATGTACACATTTCCCTGCTGCGGAACGATTTCATAGCCGACGTTGTTCGTCTGATCCAGCTTCTCTCTCACCGAGGAACTGATCTCCAGCGCATTGTCCTGGTACAGCACTGTCCCGGTCGCATCGTAAATCCGTACATTTCCATTTTTTTCCTCGCGTCTTTTATGAAAGCTCTCTACGGCTTTTTTCAGTGTCATCTGCTCCCACTGCTCATTTGAAAGGGAATTGCGCGTCAGCTCATAGGAATTCTGGAAGGTCTGGTTTTCCGCCATGCACCGCTCGATTTCCTGATTCAGCCCGCTCTGAAAATTGTCCTGGATAATCCAGGTGCCAAAAACAGTCAGAAACAGTACAAAGATCGGTGTCGTAATAAAAAACAGTTTCCACGAAAGGTTCATCGCATCCTCCCGTCAGCATTCCAGCCGGTAGCCGACCTTGTAAATTGCTACAATGTGTTCCTCCAGGCCGAGCTTCTTTTTCAAGCGCTGCACGTGCAGATCCACCGTCCGGCCTGTGCCGCTGTACTCGCCGCCCCACACGTTTTCGTAGATCGTCTCACGGTAAAGCGCCCGGTTTTTATTGCGCAGAAAAAAGAGGAGCAGTTCGTACTCTTTTGTGGTCAGATCCACTTCCTCTCCCTCCTGCATGACGGTATGCGAATCCGTATCGATATCAATGTTCAGAAGATGCAGCTTCCGCTGCGTCTTGTGGCAGCGGCGCAGCACCGTCTCCACACGCGCAAGCAGCTCTGCGATCTCAAATGGTTTGGCGATGTAATCCTCCGCGCCGAGACGCAACCCTTTTACCTTCTGCTGCGTCTCACCCATCGCGGTCAGAAAAATAACCGGAATGTCCACGGATTTTGCATACTCCAGTACCTCGTAGCCATTCAGCTTCGGAAGCATGATATCCAAAAGGATCAGATCAAACGTCCGCTCGCTGATGGCATCCGCCGCTGCTTCCCCGTCAAATGCAGTTTCACACTGATATCCTGCTTTCACCAGATTCATTCGGATCAGATTCGCGATCGGCTCCTCATCCTCCACGATCAGTATCTTTATCATCTCTTTTCATCTCCCGTTTTTTTCTCGTCATCAGCCCTCCGATCCGCCCGGTCTCCTTTGCAGAAAGGGATTTCCAGCCTTCTCTTTTCACCTTTTCCAGCAGGCCAAGTTCCTCTGCAATTTCATATTTCATCCGGTCATCCGGGCTGAGCTCTTCCCAGCGAAAATTTTTTTCTTTCCGTCCCAAAACAGGCCACGCTCCTTTCACCAGTACATCACTTTCAAATACGATGTACTGGAAGTATGGCCTGTTTTTGTTCATTTATACAAATCAAACAAATTTATACAGCAAAGAGGGCAGAGTCAAACTTTTTCTCTGCCCTCCTACCATATCATACTGCCGGGAAATATGCCAGCAATTTGTTATTGCTCAAAGCCATTCTCCAAATGCTGCGCATTTCACCTGTGTGGCGTATCCGCCATTTACTCCGTCGGCATCAGAATCGCTGCCGCGATGTAAAGAATGATTCCGACGTGCAAAAGTCCAAGTACGACAAACACAAGCCGTACCACTGTCGGGTCCACCCCCAGATATTCTCCGATTCCTCCGCATACGCCGCAGATTTTGCGGTCATGATAAGATCTGCATAATTTTTTCATATTGATTACTTCCTTTCTCTGTCTACACTATCTTTTACACTTTTTTTCTTCTATAGCAATTCAATAAAATAATGCAGGCAAGACGATCTGGCAGAGTGCGAAAGACAAGGATGAAATCTGCAGGCGTGCTGACGCACGGCAAAGATTTCTGACGCAGTATTTCACGTTCTGACAGATCGGATGGGATGCATTATTTTGCAGAATTGCTATAGAACTCCGCTTTAATCGTCAAAGCGGATATTCCAGGTCCGCTTCGCTACTTGCTCATAACCCACTGCTTATTGCTTCACGCAATTGAAGCAGGGGACTTGCCTGATTCGGTTAAAACCAGAAATATTTCTATTCCTGCCCACGCGTCACTTACCCTCAAAGTCAATCGAAATGCTTCCGATCCCGCACTGCGCACCGATCTTTTTCTTTGACTTATTCGAGATCTTTTTGTCTATTCCAAGACCGGAATATTCCGTATCGCCGATCTGTACCGATCCGATACCGCACTCGACTGCATAGTCAAAATCACTCTCTATTCCCTGCAGATTCAGTACGATCTCACCGACCCCGCATTCCACATCCGCATCTTTTGAAAGATCCAGATTCAGTGTACAGCTTCCTGCGCCGACGTCAAGTGCCAGTTTTTCGCAGCTGATCAGACTTCCATTCTCCATCACTACCTCCCCGGCGCCAATGTCAAGATCCATATTCTTCAATTTGGCGTTCTTCGGAACATAAATCTCAATCCCGGCTCCGCTGTTTCCGCCAAAGCCAAAGCCCCAGAAACGGTGCGTATTTCCGCTGATCTTTAATGTACCACCGCCTGCTTTCGTTTCAAAATCAGACGGAACCTCTTCACCGGCTACCTTCCACGTTCCATCGTCCGAAGAAAGAATCCGGCAGCTCACCGCCCCGATCTCAAGCTTCAGTGCATCAATATCCGTGTACGTTTCCGAAATTTTTTTTGTTTTCCCGGAAAGGAAAGTGTTTCCGCCCCGCACTTTTCCAAGTGCCTCTGACAGCTGATTCCGCTCAAATCCCAGGCAAAATCCGGCAATACCAAAGGCTGCACCGACCACCGCAAAAAGCAGTGTAATTTTTAAAAGAATCCTCGTTGACCGCTTCATTCTTCTGCGCCTCCTTTTCCAAATATCTGCCGGACTTTATCACAGATCCATTCCGCTGCACGGCAAACCGCTGACCATGCCGTGCCAAACGCCCACGGAAGCACCGTGCCAAATCCCCATTTCATCAAAAGGAAACAGAGCATGCCGACTGCCAGCAGCAAAAATCCGCCGCCAATCATCACAAACGCCGTTGGCAGGGATGCCAGGTTAGCGATGCCTGCCCCGATCATGGCCGCTCCCGATGCTACCGCGCCGATTGCTACTGCAAATGCTGCTACAGCCAGGCCGAACAGTCCGCCGAAGATTCCAAGCAATGCGGCAAAGATCGCTGCAACAAATGAAAAACCGGTTCCGAGGATCACGCCCGCCGCCGGAATTCCGAACAGCATCAGCAGAATCACAAATAAAATGCCATGGCTGCTCTTTTTGCGGACGGCCGTCGTCTGCGCCGTTTTTTCGTTGTCTTTTCCGCTTCGTGCGGCACGGCCTTTGACCTCTTCCCAGGCATTTTCTGCCTGCGCACCCCACTCACCCGTCTTCGCATCGTTCCAGGCCTGCTTTGCCCGTTTTCCAAAGCCATCCTGTTTTGCCTCTTCCCAGGTCTGGCGTGCCTGCCGACCGAAAGATTCAAATCGTTCGCGGCTCCAGGAATTGCCGTTTCCTTTTTCTGTCTCCTCTTCTGCACCGTGATCTTTTGAACTTTTTTCCGAGCCCTGTGCAGATTCTTTTTTCATCAGCACCGTATAGCGGTCCGGTGTCTTCGCCGCCTCCTCCAGCCGCCCGTCACGGTAGCCGGACTCGGTAAACTCCCCGGCATCCACATCCTGTTCAAGACCCATCCGGATGCCATCCGCTACCTGTTGCGGCGTGCCGAGACGCCCCAACACATCCGGTTCATCCCCCGCCTCTTCCAGATAATCCTGATAATACGCAAGAGCCTCTTCCTGCTCCTCCTTCGACAGATCCGAAAGACACGCTTCCAGCTCCGCCAAAAATTCCTCTTTACTCATAACATGCGCTCCATCCTGCCCGGCTGCTTCGCCCATTCTTCTCTCCACCTCCGGACGCTTCCTTCCTTTCTTTTCTGTCTCTTTCCTGTCTCTTTCCTATTTCTCTCCATCATCTTCGCTGTCCATTCCGCCTGCTGTCCTTCCGTAAAGCAGAATGCCCGAAATCTTTTCTGAATATCGGCTCCACTCCTCCCGGTACATGCCAAGCTGTGCCCAGCCCTGCTCGGTAATCTTATAATATCTGCGGTTCCGCCCTCCGTATTCCCGGTCGTAAACGCTCAGGCAGTCATCCTTCTGCAGCCTGCGCAGCACCGGATACAGTGTGGACTCTGACACGTTCAGCACACTGCGCACCTCCTGTGTGATACGGTAGCCGTACGTACCCTCCGGTTCCATCGATACCACAGACAGAACGATCGCATCGAGAAGCGCCGCCCCTGTGTTAAATACCATGGTTTCGTCTCCTTATAATATTGTTTTGTTTTCTATATTATATGTCGTATAATATTATAGTATTTTATATTTGTCAAGAAAAAAATACCGCGGACTGCCTTGTCGGGTAATCCACGGTAACCTTCCACAATCACATTCTGATTCCTGTTTCATTCAGAGGTATACATTATTTTTCCTAGTGTATACAACGATATTCTGACGGCGTTAGCTGATAACGTTTTTTAAACAATCTGCAAAAATAATCGACATTATGGAATCCACTTTCATAGGCGATTGTTTTTATTCATATTTTTCAATAATCTGGAAGCTGCCTGCAGTCGATATAACTTCATGACCTGCCCGATTGAACATCTGATTGACAATGGTACCGGAATGGGATGCGGACTTATTTTTCCCGTAATTCTATTGTTTATGTTATTCCTTATGTATCGAAAAAATAACAATGCAGACATCAAACCTGAAACTCCCCAATAAAATTAATATTTACGGACAATTTTGTTGGGTAGTTCGCTCATTTCATTGTAACTGTGCAGAATACACAATTTTTTTTAAGTTCTTTTCACATAGAATATATGGAACGCTTTATGTCCTGCATTCAGATCTTAATTTTCGTCCATTTTCCGCTGACAAACCGCAGGGAACTGAACACCAGCCGGAAGAACTGGTCGGCGATGATGCCCATCCAGATTCCGTAAATGCCAAGGTCCAGCACGTAACAGCAGACGTAGGATACGATCGTACGGATGAAGGTGACGCAGATGCAGGAGCTGACCATCGTGTAAACCACGTCGCCTGCGCCGCGCAGGCAGCCAGTGAAAATGACCTGGCAGATCTGGAACAGGACGATGACCGTGATCGTGCGGGCGATGCCGACACCGATTGTGATGATCTCCTCTTCCCGGAAGAACAGACCGTAGAGCGTCCGGCCAAATAAGAGATAAAATGCGGACATTGCGATCGCCATGACAATTCCGATCTTTTCACACAGCATGCCGCAGTGCTTCGCCTCCTGCGGCTTTCTCTCGCCAAGCTTCTGTCCGATCAGGGACACGGCCGCCGCCTGCATACCGTCTCCAAGGGAAAAGGAAAGGCTTAAGGCATTCATGCCGACCTGATGTGCGGCAAGCGCTGCGGTACCCATATCAGCTGCCATGATCGAGGTCGACATGAAACCGATCCGCATCAGTACCTGCTCCACGAACGTACTGACCGCAAGGCGGCAGATCACGCCGACTGAATCCAGCCGTTTCCACAGTTTTTCTTTTAAAATCAACGGCAGGCTCAGGAAGGAATCCTTCCGGAACAGGGAAAGAATACTGATCGCACACGCGATCACAGTGCCAAATACCGTCGCGATCGCGGCTCCGCGGATGCCGAGTGCCGGAAAGCCGCAATGACCGCCGATCAGAAGATAGTTGCCGACGATGTTGACGAGATTTGAGATTGTGTTCGTGTACATCGCGATCTTCGTATTTCCGGCGCCGCGCTGCGCTGCATTGATTACCATGGATATGATGTTGAACATCATGCAGCCCATGATAATCCGGAAATATTCGACTGCCATGTCGTGTGTTTCGTCTGCCGAGCCACACAGCCTCATGATTGTATCCGCCAGCCCTGCAAAAACGATGCTGAGCACAATTCCGGCGATGACGGTCAGAAACAGCGCATTCATCAACGTCTCGTTCGCCTTTTTCTGATTCCGCTCACCCTTTCTTCTCGCCACAATCGCAGCGACCGCCACATTCATCGCGATGAATACAGCAAGGCCGAGAAATTTCGGCTGCGTCGTAAGACCGACCGCCGCAACTGCCTCCGAACCGATGCCACTCACCATCAGCGTGTCGATCATGCCTGCCAGTGAGATGAAAAAAGATTCAAAGACGGCCGGCCAGGCAATTTTCAGGACGCCGCCAAGGCCGATGGCTGCGTCCGGTATATTTTCCTTTTTTTCTTTCGTTCCTTCCATACACTTTCCCCCTAATACTAAGAGCACCTCTTTTCTATGTATGATTATCATACCACAGAAAAAGAGGCGCTTTCCATATCCATTTTCCACCCAAAGGTGTACAATTTACTCCTGTTCAGGGAGCAGATATAAAAGTTGAAGACTGGCTCTGAACGTGAAACAGCTTTACCACCAGATCAGATAATACAGCGTCAGCATAAATCCGATGCACAGAAGCAAAAGTGCAAACGAAAGGCTTCGGCCGATGACCACATTGTTTTCTTTTAATTCCTCGCGCTTTACCGCGAAATAATGAACGTAATCGCGCTGCACCGGCTGTTTTCTGTGTACTGTGTGGTTCAGCAGATTCCGGAAGAAATTTCCGATGGTTCCGATCACTTCGGTCAGTATATTGCCCTCCGGGCGCTCATGCGGCAGCGGGCTGTCGCGGTAGATGGTCTTGCGAAGCGCGACCACCGTCAGATCCACTGCGCTGTCCAGGATGCGGCAGAGTACGCCGAAGCACAGAGACAAAAGGCGGATCAGCGGCCGGTAGATGAGTTCTTCCAGATCAAGCCACGAAGGCCAGAGATTCACGTAGCGCTTCGTACCGGAGCTCTGCATGGAAGCTGATTTTTTCTGCGCCTTTCCACGCTTCGCTGTTTTTGCAGAGTAGTTCGCTTTTTCCGCCGCGCTCTCCTCCTGCATCAGGAATCCCCGGATCAGCAGAATATACACCATCGCTCCGATCAGGATCGAAATTCCGCCGCCGGATAGATTTTTCAGGCTGAAGTACGAAACGCGCTCCCCTGCCTCCTCCAGACGGAAGAAGCTCTGCCCAAGCGCAGCCGTCCGGTCCATAATCTGATGCGGGAACAGTCCCCAGAGCAACAGCACCAGTGCGCTTCCGCCAAGTGCAAACGTACTCTCCGCATTCATGTAATGTTTCTGCGCATCAAATTTCTTCTGCTTTTCCCGGTCTTCATTCTGCTCCACAAAGATCGCAAGGAAAAGCTTTGTCATGTAAGCGACCGTCATGCCACCGGAGATCAGGAAGATCCACTCGATCGCGGTAAAACCGATCCCTCCTGCGTACTCCACAATACTCTCATGCAGCAGTGTCTTGCTGATGTAGCCGCCGAAAAACGGAATGCCGCCGATCGCCAGCGCACCCACCGCAAAAATTCCGGCAAGCAGCGGCTTTTTCCGGCCATAGCCGCGGATCTCATTTAAGTCAAGTGCATGTGTATTCATGAAGATCACGCCGGCCGCCATGAAGAGCACCAGTTTGATCATTGAATGGTTGACCATGTGAAGCATTGTGCCGTGCACCGCAAGCGCTGATTCCTCTCCCAAAAGTCCCATCATGCCGATTCCGACCAGAATAAATCCGATCTGCGACATCGAAGAGCATGCCAGTGTCCGCTTCAGATCGATTGAGAATACCGCCAGAAGCGCACCGCCGAACATAGTCAGCACGCCGAGCAGCAAGATGAGCAGGCCCCATTTTCCATCTCCAAAGAAGAGGTTTGCACTCAGAATGATGATTCCATAGACACCGGTCTTCGTCAGCACACCGGAGAGCAGCGCCGATGCAGGCGCCGGTGCCACCGGATGCGCTTTCGGCAGCCAGATATGAAGCGGAAATGCGCCCGCCTTGGCTCCAAAACCGAAGAGCATACAGCCGCCCGCCGCGTAAAGTACCGTCTTTTCTTTGCAGGCTGCTGCCGCAGCGGCAAGCTCACTGATTTTTCCCGTGCCAAGCACGTGATAGGTCAGGAACACTCCCATCAGAAGCACCATGCCGCCGGTCACCGCTACAGCCAGATACGTCTGTGCCGCCCGAAGCGCCTGCTCTGTCTCCTCCTGCGCCACCCAGACGTAGGAGGTAAACGACATGATCTCAAAAAAGACAAATGTCGTAAACAGATCTGCAGAGAGGAAGACTCCCATCGTCGCGCCAAGCGTCAGAAGCAGGAACAGGTAATAGCGGTTCGTATTGCTATGCCCTCTGCTGTACTCGCCTGAGAGAATCGTCGTCATCATCCACATAAAGGAGGTCACAGGCGCATAGATCAGCCGGAAGCCGTCCGCCTCAAAAGAAAGCCCCATCCCGCACACCTGCGGAACCGCAAGCGAGGCCGCAACCTCTCCTGAGGATGCTTTCTTTGCAAGAAATACAAAGAGGAGCAATGCAGTCAGGAATTCAAATACGACTAAAATATCTGATAAATAATCACGGTACAGCGCGTTCTTCCGTCCGGCCACGAAGCACAGAAGTGCTCCGGCAAACGGAAAGAACACGAGCATTCCAAGGAAAATTCCGGGATTCATGCCATCTCCTCCTTTCTACTTTACAAATGATGCAAGCTGCGTGAACGCCCGGATTAATGGCGCGCTGTGCAGGCCAAACACAAACATTGCGATTACAAAGAGTACCAGCGGCAGGAGCATCATCCAGTTCGGGTCTTCGATTCCGTCAAGGCTGCTGTAATCAAAGTCTCTTCCCGGGAAAAATGCCCGGACAACGATCGTCAGCATATAGATTGCAGTCAGAAGTGCCGAAATCAGGAGCGCCGCCACGCCGGCAACAGCAAGCGGATGCGTGCTCGAAAGCGCCGCCTTTGCCAGATTCCATTTGCTCACAAAACCGCAAAGTCCCGGCACACCCATCAGCGCAAAGCCGGAAATCGTAAAAATCACAAATACCTTCGGCATTTTCCGGCCAAGGCCGTTCAGCTCATGGATGTAATTCCGCCCAGTCTTATAGATCACTGCACCCGCACAGAAGAACGAGCATATCTTCATTACCGCATGAAATACCATATGGCTTAACGCCCCCACCAGTCCGAGCGGCGACATCAGTACGACACCGAACAGAATGTACGAGAGGTTGCTCATCGTGGAATACGCCAGCCTGCGCTTGAAATGTGTCTCCTTGAGCGCCCGGCTGCAGCCGTAGACGATCGTGATAATGACAAATATCAGGAGCACCGTCTGCGCCCAGGTACCGCGCAGAAACTCCGTACCGAAACTATAATATGTGATCCGCATCAGCGTGAATGCGCCCGCCTTGACGACGGCCACCGCATGGAGCAGCGCCGTAACCGGTGTCGGAGCCACACCTGCCTTCGGAAGCCAGGCTCCAAACGGCCACATCGCGGTCTTGACCGAAAATCCAAGAAAGCACAGGACGTAGATGAGCAGAAGAAGATTTTCACTGCCCGCCGTCTTCGAGGGATCCAGTACACCGCCCGGCACAAAATTCGAGGTCACGCCGTAATTCAGGATAAAGATCATCCCGATAAACGCAAATGCCGCTCCGCCGAGCGAGTAATACAGATACGTCCGGCTCGCCAGGATCGCCTCTCGCGACAGCGTATGCAGGATCAGCGGAAGTGTCACCAGCGTCAGCATCTCGTAAAAGCAGTACATCGTTACGATATCTTCTGAAAGCGCAATGCCGAGCGTGATGCCATAGGTGATCGTATAGAACATGAAAAAGTATTTTTCATGACCCTCATGCTTCATATACTCAAATGCATATAACGTCGCAAGCGGCCACAGTGCCGATACAATTCCCGCAAACACTGTACCAAGGCCATCCAGCTTAAAGCTGATGCTCAGGTTTCCGTTTAAGCGGAACAATACAAATGCATCCGCCGGCCGGTTCAAAAGCAGGGTGAGCACGAGCAGGGAATCTGCCAGCACCACTGTCTCGATGTAAATCATCATCTGTGTTCTGTTTTTAAATGGAAGCAGCGGGATCAGTGCTCCAAAAAGAATCGGGAGCAAAATCACAGCTGCCATCAGAAATGGTTTCATTTTTTCTCCCTCCTCACAGTAAAGTGACCGCCAGATCGCGGATATACGATGCCAGCGGATTTGGAAACAGGCCAAGCAGGATCGTAAGCACTGCAAGGAGCGCAAGCGGAAACAGCATGCCAAGCGGCGCTTCCAGTTTTTCTGATTCCTTTTTCCAGTTCTTTCCAGGCAGAAATCCGTCGATCGTCACCGGCAGCAGATAACCGGCGGTCAGCAGTGCGCTGACAAGCAGTACGGCAGGTCCCAGATAGCGGAACACACCGGCCTGCGCCGAAAGTGCACCCTGCGCCAGATACCACTTGCTCACAAATCCGCTCATCGGAGGAATACCGATCAGGCCAAGTGCTGCAAACGTATAGCACCACAAGGTACGCGGCATTTCTTTTCCAATTCCCTGCAGTTCACATACGCGCGTCTTCCCGGTCTGATAAATCACGATACCGGCGGTCAGGAACAGTGCACATTTGATAAATGCATGAAAGACCGTGTGCAGCAGTGCTCCGGTAAATGCTTCTGGCTGAAGCAGTGCCAGGCCAAACAGCACGTACGACACTTGGCTTACGGTCGAATAAGCCAGGCGCTTTTTAAACACCGGTTCCCGAAATGCAAGCAGGGATCCCATGAAAACTGTGATCAGCGTCAGAGAAAGCCACGCCCACTGCACCCAGGTGCCGCGCAGAAAATCCGCTCCGATCATGTAATAAACAACACGGAGGACTGCGAGCACACCCGATTTTACGATGACGGCCGAGAGCGCCGCAGACGCCGGGGACGGAGCCACCGGATGCGCCGCCGGAAGCCAGGCGTGAAGCGGAAACATACCAGCCTTCGCACCAAAACCGATCAGCATTGCCATGACTGCGATCAGGAGAATCCCCTCATGCCCGGATACAAGCGATAAATTCAGCGCCCCTCCGGCCGTAAAGGTAAGTGTATCGCAGTAGTGATATAAAAAGAAGATTCCAAACAGACCAAGATAAGCGCCGCACATCGAATAAAACAGATATTTGAGCGCCGCCATGATCGCCTCGCGCGAGCCGTTGTGCATGACAAGCGGCATCGAGCACAGGGTCATCAGCTCATAAAACAGGTACATCGTCACGATATTTCCTGCGAAATCCAGCGCAACTAACACACCGTAGACCAGCAGAAAAAATCCGAAAAACCGCCGCTCTTCGCCCTCGTGCTTCATATACACAAAAGAATAAAAGCCGACCGATACCCAGACGATCGTGACAAACGTCACAAACAGCCTTCCGACTGCATCGATCCGAAAATAGACCGGAATCCCTTCCATCAGTTCGAACAGCCGCACCTCATGCTCACCGCTCCACGCTGCAAGCAGTGCAAGCACCGCTGTGAGCATCAGAACTGCTCCGACAAAGCAGTGCAGTTTTCTCCGCTCCTGCTCATCCAGATCATGCCATATGTCTTTTCCGCTGCTGCGCAGGTGGCTTTTGAAGGAACTGCACAGCAGGCAGATTCCGGAAAGCGCCGGCAGCAGCACCGGCAGCAAAATCCAAGCATTCATTTTTTTATCCTCCTATGCAAACATCGAAAGTCCGCGCTCTAACAGCATCAGAATCGGCTGTGAGAACAGGCCGAGCACCAGATTCAGGGCAACAAAGCAGATAAGGGCCGCCGCTTTCACCGGCTGCTCCTTCATCGCCGCCGTTTTGCAGCCTCTCTCTTTCTTTTCTTCCGGACGCATCGGCGTGTAAATACGGATCACCGTCTTCAGAAAGTAGACGGTATTTAAGATTGTACTGATGGCCAGTGCGATCAGCGTCGGCAGCATTTTGTAGGCGTGACCGACCGCCGCCTGTGCAAATAAAATCTTGGAAATAAAGCCGCCGAGCATCGGAAAACCGACCATGGAAAGGGATCCGGCGGTAAACGCAACCCCCGCCACCTTATCCCGGTATCCGGCTCCCGTCAGGTCAAAGAAATTCGTGCTGTCCCCGGATACCTCCGTCAGAGAGGAAGCCGAGAGAAACAGAAGCGCTTTCGTCGCCGCATGGCAGATAATATGAAAGACGCTCGCCAGCACGCCAAGTTCTGTGCCAAGACCGAAGCCCATATAAATGTATCCGATCTGTGCGACCGAGGAATACGCAATCATTCTGCGGATGCTGTTTTCCCGGATCGCATCGATCGATCCGATGATCATGCCTGCAATTCCGAACACGAACAGCACATGAATCACTTTACTGTCCCTTATCACCTCAAATCCGATTACACGGTAAAAGATCTTGAGCAGCAGGAAAATGTATCCCTTTGAGACAAGGGAAGACAAAATCGCCGCTGAGGACACTGTCGAATATCCGTACGCATCCGGCAGCCAGCCGTGAAACGGAAAAAGTGCGCTCTTGACTGCAAGTCCGACGCACATCAGGCCTACCGCCACAAGAAGCGGCACCTGATACTCGCCAGTCTCATGCAGGTTCCAGACTGCCTGCTGAATGTTGCTCATCAGCAGATGCCCCGTGATGCTGTACAGAAAACAGATACCGAGCAGCAGCATACCGGAGCCTAAAAGACTCATAATCATGTAGCGCGTCGCAGCAACAATCGTCCTTCCGTTCTGGCGGATCATGATCAGGCCGCAGGCAGAAATCGTGTTGATCTCCACGAACACGTATGCCGTAAACAAGTCATTCGTATAAATCAGTGCGAGCAGTGAGGAAAGCAGCAGATTGACCATGATATAGTAGAGATTCTGCTTCGACTCCTCAATCTCCTCCTCCCGTTCCTTTATGCCGCCGAGCATGCACAGCAGCATCGTCGCGCAGAAAAAGACCGCCATCACAGCTTCCAGGATTCCGACGCGGATCTCATTTCCCCACGGAGCCGAAAAATGTCCCATCCGATAGACGTACGGCTCTCCGGTGCGCACCACAAATGCGAGCACACAGACATTCATCACTCCGATCACCGTGATCACAAACGTGTTCCACCACTTTGCTTTTTTCCCATTTAATATGGAAGAAAGAGGTCCGGAAAACAAAGAAAGGATGATGCAGATAAATGGAAAATTCTGAACAAATTCCATCACAGCCCCTCCTTTTCCAGCCTGGTGGTGATCTCATCCAGATTCAGGGTGTGATATCTGCGGTACAGACGGATCGTCAGGGAGAGCATCAGGGCCGTGACCGATACGGAGACAACAATCCCCGTCAGCACAAGACCTGCCGGGATCGGGTTGATGTACGCCTCCACGCTCTGTACACCATCCACCACGATCGGTGCCTTCCGGCCGGCGATATACCCCTTCAAGGCCAGAAACAGATACATTGCCGTGTCCATGATATTCAATCCGATAATCTTTTTGATCAGATTTTTCTGCAGCAGCAGATTGGAAAAACCGATTCCGAACAGGATCATCGCCACTGCCTCTTCATAATTATTGATCAGATTCGTAAAGTTCATATCAGTAGCCTCCTTTCCGGAACATCACATAAAAAGTATACATCGTCCCGGCTACGACAATGCCGACGCAGATGTTCAAAATCAAAATCAGTCCGCTTGAGAGAATCGCCCCCGGCGTACCAAGCGGGATCACACTGTGAATTTCATTTGCTCCCGTATAGAATGAGTAGCTCTTCGCCAAAGCATAACAGGCAAGTGCGCCAAAACTCATCCACTTATACGTTTTCGCAGTAAAGAAGCGCTCCGTCTTTGCAAAGCCAAACGCGTTCAGATACAGAATCAGCCCGGCTCCGATGACCGCACCGCCGGAAAAGCCGCCGCCCGGTCCCAGATGACCGCAGAGAATCACGTAGATACCGAAGATAATAATCGGCGGTACGAGAATCCGCGCCACAGTCTGGAGAATCACGTCATTTTTCGGCTCGTAGATCCGGTCATTTGCCTCGCGCTCCGCAATGCTGTCCTTTCCTTTTTTCTTATCAATGCGCAGCAGAATGAGTACCGTGCAGGTCGCGATAAACAACACATGAGACTCACCCAGCGTATCAAATGCACGGTAATCCAGGATCATGCCAGTCACGATGTTGACCGCCCCCGTCTCCTGCAGGCCGTTCTCAATGTAACGCTGCGGCACCTCATTGTTCACCGGATTTTCCGCATGACCAAATGTCGGCAGATAAGAGACTCCGGTGAGCAGAACGAGCACCAGACTGATACAGAACAATACGCTGAACAATCGGTAAATCTTCTGAAACAGCCGCATTTCCGCATTGTGCTCCACATCAAAGACACGCTCATAGATTTTCTTTTTTTCTTCGCTCCGCTGTCTGGTCACAGTGGTGTCCTCTTTAAATTCCTGCTGCGGCTTCATCTCTACCGTATCAAGGAACGGATCCTTCGTGCCGTCCAGCCACTGTCGCAGATGGTATGAGCGTGTTTTTTTATACTGTTCCTCCGGAACTTTTCGGCTCATCGCTTTCCTCTCCTTTCCCTGATTCCATTCTCAGCACTTCCTGTTCTTCCTGCTTTTTCAGCTCTTCGTCCGCTTCTCCCATCATTGCGTGAATCTTCTTTAAGGTAACGAAAAAGAGCACACTCGTGATACCGGCTCCGACCGCAGCCTCCGTGATCGCCAGGTCCGGCGATTCCAGCAGGATCCAGATCACTGAAGCGACCAGACTGTAGGACATATAGATCAAAATGGAATTGAGCAGATTTTTGGAAAGACTCACTGAAATGGCGCAGGCCACAAGAAATCCAAGCAAAATAAAAAGAAACACGCTCATGCCTTCTCCCCCTCTTCGCCGTTTTCTTTATTTTCTTCCGCCAGCGCTTTTTCCAGTTCCCGCAGCGTCATTTTCCTGTAATGTTTCTCCTTATCCTCGTTTGTCGTCACCTCCAGACGCGCAATCAGATGCGAAGAAACCGGTGATGCAAACCAGAGAAATACGATGACCAGCAGAAACTTGGCAGAAGTAAAATTCCAGCCATTCATCAGGATCAGTCCCAGCAGGGCAAAGCCAATGCCAAGCGTATCTCCCATTGCAGCCGCATGCATCCGGTTCAGAACATATTTAAATCGAAAGACGCCGATCATCTCAATCAGAAAGATTCCAAGTCCGCACAGCAGAAAAACAGCGCCTGCAAAGAAGCGTACCCATTCAAATACCGCCATCCTCTTTTTCCTCCTTCTGCTTTTTCTCCTGATAAACACCCATGTACACCTTGGTCAGCACGATCACTGCAAGAAAACTGATCATCGCATAGATAATACAGATATCCGCCAGATACCCTTCCTGCAGCATCACGGTCAGGATTGCTATGATGACCATGACCATTGTCCCCATCATGTTGACTGAAACGATGCGATCCGCGATCCGCGGTCCGATGATTGCACGGACCAGGCAGAGGATCAGCATCACTGCAAGAAAAATAAGTGCCGCAACAAACACCGCCTGATACGCCTGATCCAGTCCGACGATTCCCTTTCCCATAGGTTTATGCCCCCTCTTCCTGCTTTTCCATATCTTTTAATAAATCTGCAAGTACTGACGAATCCATGCCCGCTGCAAGACTTTCGTCGAGACAGTGCACCAGGTATTCCTGGTCTTCGAGCGTCACTGTGATCGTCCCCGGCGTAAGCGTGATCGCATTGGCCAGGAACGCTTTTCCGGCCTGTGTTTTCATATCGGTGTGAAAGCTTACAAGCGCCGGTTCAACTTCCTCTTTTTCCGAGAGGATCATATGAATGACTGCAAAATTCGCCTTGATGATTTCCCGGACCAGAACGAAAATGTACCGCAGCATTTTGAAAATGCGCCGGTACAGCTGCTTCTCTTTTTTCACACTGTAATCCATGAACCGGCAGGTAAACGCAAAGATCACGCCCGCGATCACCAGTCCGAAAATACAGATTTCTGTCGTCACCGCCCCGTTAAATATGATCCACAGAACAAAATACAGCAAATACATGTCTTTTCCTCCGTCTTATTTTAATCTGTCTTATTTTAACGCAATTTGCCAGTTTCGTCCATATGAGAAAAAATGTTTTTCTGCATATTTTCTGTTTCAGGAAGCGTCTTAACTTGTTTTTAGCGACATTTTGCATGATTTTTATTTTCTTTGACGCAAGTTTTTTTACGATATGCTTACGAGATTTCGCAAGCGGATCCTTCCTATGATATTCCAAACACACTCTTATATATTCGGGCACAAAAAAAGAAGCCGGAGACGCTCTCCATCGTCTTCAGCTTCCATTCTTTTTCTACCATCTGCGTTTTCTCACGCCCCAACAAGGTAGCTGCCGCCCTGCATCAGCATGACAAAAAAGTCTACTCCACAATACAGGTGCCACAAAAACAATGTACTGCAAACCAAAAGATACAGCAGCCTTCCCCGCTCCCGTGCAGTGGCCCGGCAAAACTGTTGATACGCCGATCCGCCGCAAACGCGGCACTTTGTCCACCAGGTAAGCAGTTCTTTTACAAGAAGCCCGGCACACACAGAAAAAATCAGGAACTGACAGAAACTATATCCCCATGACAGATTTCCATGCATCTTCCGCACGCCGTCCTCAGAAAGGCAGAGATATTCCAGCAGGCCTGTAAGCCATATCAGCCAGGCGAAACGGTAACTGCGATCTTTTTTCAGCCTTGGCAGATTTCCCAAAAATATGGCAAGCGGAAAAACAGCCGACTGAAGAAGTGCCGCCACCGGATGTCTGTTCCACGCAAGTAACCCGGGCGCAATCGCAAACACGATCGATGAACCGCTTCGTTCGCCTGTAAACAGTACCATTGTCTCATAAATCACTACACCAAGTGAGATCAGCACCGGTATGCCAAAAAGCACCTGTTTTCCAAATGTGCGGCCGCGGTCTGCAATGCAGTCTGAAAGCAGCGTCAGTGCCATCGCAGGTGCAAAGCACAGGATAAAATTCGGCTTCATCATGTTTACAAAGATCAGCGCAAGCGTAAAGAGAAGCCATTGTCTTTTTGAAAGCCCGCTCCGGTAAATTTCCAGATACCGGAAATAAAGAAGCAATACAATCGTTCCGGCAAATTTCATGCCAATATAAGTAGAATTGTGCCAGATCGTCCCCGTCTGCATGCCAAGATACGGACACGGATTCACAGCCGGAAGATACAGCGGCATCACAAACATACAGCAAAAAGCCAGCAGGTGCAGCGCCGTCTTTCCTCTTCCAGAATACAGACGGCAGAGCAGACGCCACATTAAAAATACGGTACCGGTCGTGATCAGCGCCAGAAAAAGAGCGACTGATTTCTCATTCAGTCTCAGAGTCCCGGTCAGAAACCCAAGTGTCATCTCCATGAGACTGTAGGCCGTATGTGCTTTTCCCTCCGCGATATGTGCCGGAAGATCTGACATATAATCGCCAAGCGGTCCCGGGTACTGAATGGCCTGCCGCAGATACAGGCGGTAAGAATACGCTCCCAAAAGGCCGTATAAAACGGCAAACAATCCATATTTTATATACACACGGCTTTTCTCTCTCATCTGCTTCCTCATTTTCTTTCGTGCTCGATCATCATTTTTCGGTCTGTTATGCTCAGCACTCTGTTTTTCATACTCATTCATCATTTTCAGATCTGTCATGCTCACTTCCGCCACTTTGTGCTCAGGCCCGCTCCGGCTCCACGAGCGCGTAGTACAATGCCCGGATTGCCTTCTCGAAATCTTCATTTTTCACGCCGATCGTACAGTTAACCTCGTTTGATCCCATATCGATCATCTTAATGTTGACATCCGCCGCTCCAAGGCTGGAAAAGAACGTCGCCGCGATTCCGCTGACAGAACGCATGCCTTTTCCGACTACTGTGACTAATGCCATATCGCGGTCTACCTCGATCTTGTCCGGCTCGAGCAGCCGTTTTAAGGATTCCATGATCGCTTCTTCTTTCTGCTCATACTCCTCCTTTGGAAGGATCACGCTGACCGTATCGATCCCGGAGGGCATATGCTCAAAGGAAATATCATTCTCCTCGAATGCTTCCAGCAGCTTTTTGCAAAATCCCGGCTCAGAATTCATGCAGTTTTTCGCGATGCTGACTGCTGCAAAATTCCGCCGTCCTGCAATTCCGGTGATCGGCACTTCCTGCTCCGGGCGAAGTTCCTGACAGATGACCGTGCCGTTTTCCTCCGGCGCGTTCGTATTGCGGATATGAATCGAAATGCCCTCTCTTCTCGCCGGATAAACCGCCTCCTCATGAAGCACCGTCGCACCGCGGTACGCCAGCTCGCGCAGCTCACCGAATGTCATACTATCAATTTTTTTCGGATGATCAATGATCGTCGGATCTGCGAGCAGGAATCCGGAAACGTCCGTCCAGTTTTCGTACAGCTGTGCCCCTGCACCGCGCGCGACGACTGCCCCCGTCACATCGGAACCACCTCTGGAAAATGTGTGGATATTTCCCGCATCATCTGCACCGTAAAAGCCCGGAATCACGGCACGCGGCACTTTCTTCAGTTTTTCCTTCAGGAAAAAGTTGGTACGCTCATCCTGAAATTTTCCATCCCGGTCAAAACGGATCACTTCCGCAGCATCAATAAATTCATAGCCGAGAAAATCAGCCAGCAGGATTGCATTTAAGTACTCGCCTCTTGATGCCGCATACTCTTCGCCTGCCCCTGCAAGAAATGCCTCCTCGATCACCGCAAACTGACGGTCAAGGGTAACACCAAGATGCAGTTCCCGAATGATCTCCTCATAACGCGCACGGATCCGTTCCAGCACTTCCTTATAATTTTCCCCGTTTACGGCTCTTCCGTAGCAGCAATAGAGAAGATCCGTCACCTTCTCATCCCCGCTGCTGCGTCTTCCCGGTGCTGACGGAACCACATACCGCCTGGCCGGATCACTCTCTACGATCTCTTTTACTTTTCGAAACTGCGCGGCATCAGCCAGTGAACTTCCGCCGAATTTTGCCACTTTGATTTTTGTATTTCCCATGTCTTCTCCTATGTCTGTATGCTCACAGGCAGTTTTTTCGCCTGCGTTATATAATCCCTGTTATTTTACTACACCATTCCTGCAGTTCTGCCAGCCTTCTTCCGTCATGCTTTTGGAATACTGTGACCGCCCTCTTCTGCTTTGCGTCTGGAATCCTCTCTTACCACTTCACGCAATCCGCTGATATACGGGTCAAAGCTGCATTCCTTCGTACCGTACGTCATCTGCAGGTCATATTCAAGCGGCAGCCACGTCGCCAGATCCGCCTCGTTATGCTGGATCAGTGCCTCCAGCTTATCGAGACTCTTGTAAAGCTTTGCCTCTCTTGTCTCCAGCGCATCCATCTCCGCAAACAGTTCGGTCATTTCTTTTTTCTGTGTCTCCGGCAGTGTATCAAATAATCCGGAAACTGCCTTGCTCTCCACTGTCTCATCCTTTTCCGTCTTTACAAAGGCCGGGATATCACCTGTGACCGCCTCTCCAAGATCATGGATCAGACACATTTTGATCACCTTATTCCTGTCCAGATCTGAAAACTGTTCACCAAGCAGCATTGCCATCAGTGCCAGACGCCAGCTGTGCTCTGCCACGCTCTCATGCCGCCCGGACGACGTCCATGAATGGCGCGTATTGCACTTCAGCTTTTCCGCCTTATCTAAAAAATCAAGGAAACTTCTATATTCCATGTATTTGTCCTCTCTCCTTTTTCTGCGCAGTTTTCTTTTGTCATTTCTCTCCTGTGTGCCGCTTCCTGTAAGTCAGGCAAAACATCCATTTTCGCTCCTTACCGGTTCATAGGGAAACCCTGCAAAACCTGCTTCTGAAAACTGCAGACGCGAAAAAAGCCTCCGATCTATCCCCATCGGAGGCCTTCCCCATAGATGTCCTAGACATCATACCATCTATTTCGCTTTGAGCCAAGTAAAATTTCGAAAACAGCCATAAAATGCCTGCATTTTTAAGGCTGTTTACAAAATTTTATTCGGCGGATACGCCAGAGCGACGAAATGCGTAGCATTTTGGAGCTTGGCTCTGAACGAATCTCCATAAAGCCAAGTAAAATTTCGAAAACAGCCGTAAAATGCCTGCATTTTCTATTACTGCAAAAACAGCTCCAGCAGCGCCCGCTTCCACGCCGTATACGGCTGATACCGGATCGGCAGATCGATCCAGTTGTATTTCTTCACGATGCTGCGGCGGTGGCTGAACAGTTCAAAGCTCTCTTTTCCGTGATAGCTTCCCATTCCGCTCGCACCGACACCTCCAAATCCCATATTGCTGGTCGCAAGGTGGATGATCGTGTCGTTGATACAGCCTCCGCCGAAACTGCAGTATTTCAGGATCTGCTTTTCGTGGCTGCGGCTTCTTGTAAACAGATAAAGCGCCAGCGGTCTGTCATGACGCGTCACGTAAGAAATCACTTCGGAAAGATCATGAAACGTCATCACCGGCAGAATCGGCCCGAAAATCTCTTCCTGCATCAGCGGATCAGCCGGGGAAACGTGATCCACAACGGTCGGCTCAATCTGAAGCGCATGCGCATCACACCCTCCGCCGATCTTGACATCGGCGCCGTCCAGCAGCCTGCCAAGCCGCATAAAATGCTTTTCATTGACAATCCGCCCATAGTCCGCATTCTCAAGCGGATGCGTGCCAAACTGCTTCCAGATACATTTCTGAATCTCCTCCAGCAGCCGGTCTTTTACAGAGGCATGCACAAACAGATAATCCGGCGCTACACACGTCTGTCCAAGATTTAAAAATTTTCCAAACACGATCCGGCGCGCCGCAAGCTTCAGGTTTGCCGTCTCATCGACGATACACGGACTCTTTCCACCGAGCTCCAGGCAGACGGGCGTGAGATGTTCCGACGCCTTTTTCATCACAAGCTTACCGACTGCCACGCTGCCGGTAAAAAAGATGAAATCAAATTTCTGTTCCAGAAGCTGCGTATTTTCTGTCCGGCCACCCTCTACCACCGCTACAAAATGCGGCGCAAAACAGCCCCTGATCAGCTCCGCGATCACAGCTGAGGTGTGCGGTGCATAGGCACTCGGCTTGATGACAACGCAGTTTCCGGCTGCGATCGCACCGATCGCCGGCTCCAGTGCAAGCATAAACGGATAATTCCACGGCGACATAACGAGTGTCACACCGTACGGCTGCGCACTCGTAAAACTCTTTGCATGAAACTGCGCAAGCGGCGTGGCGACTGTTTTATCTTTTGCATAACCACGCAAATGACGGATCATATGGGAAAGTTCTGAAAGCACCAGGCCAGTCTCGCTCATATACGTCTCAAATCCTGATTTTTTCAAATCTGCCTGCAGCGCTTCCCGGATCTCGTTTTCTCTGCTTCGAATCTCCCGTTTCAGCGTCTGGAGCGCACCGATCCGCCAGGAAATCGATTTTGTTTTTCCCGTTTCAAAATAAACACGCTGTCTGCGAACCAGCATTTCAATGTCTGCCATGGTCATCCCCCCGTTCCTCATAACAGTACTCCAGAATTCGGATCACCGCTTCGTACGTCACCTGCCGCGGATTGACGATCACCGCTCCGTCATTGAGCGCCGCTGCTGCCACTTCCGGGAATTTTGCCGGATCTGCACCGGTTTCTTTTAAGGTCAGCGGCAATCCGGTCAGACGGTTCAGTTTTTTCCGCAGATGTACAACCTCCGCGATCGCACGATCCGCCCTGCGCTGCTCCGGCGTCTTAAGATATACTTCTGGCCCCGCCAGATACAAAAGCAGCTGAGCGTATTCTGCTTTACAGACCTTTCGGTTAAAACGCATTCCCGCCGGAAGCAAAATGTTCATCGCATCGCCGTGTGCAATGTGGCACACGCCGCCAAGCGCATGTCCAATCGCATGTACAACACCCACCATACTGTTTGAAAAGGCCGCCCCGGCTAAAAAGCTTGCGTTCGCCATTGCAAGGCGAGCTTCTTTCCAATGGCCAAACCGCGTGGCATGAAGCAGGTTTTCGCGCACCAGTTCCACCGCCTTTGCCGCATACGCATCGCTGAGCGGATTTTTCTGCAGACAGCTGTATGCCTCGATTGCATGGCACAACGTATCCATACCGGTCGACGCCGTCACACGCGGCGGAAGTGTCATCGTCATACGTGCATCCAATACTGCCACATCCGGCATCAGCTGCTGGGAAATGTACTCCATCTTGATATTTTTTTCTGTATTTCGGATCACGGCCACGGCGGTTGCTTCGCTTCCGGTACCGGCAGTCGTCGGGATCGCAACAAATGGAACGCGTTTTCCTGCCGGAAGACACTCGCAGCCCATCAGTTCCAGCAAATCCTCACACGTCTGAGAAATCAGGAGCCGCACACCTTTTGCCGTATCAAGCACGCTGCCCCCGCCGACTGCAACGATCCCGTCACAGCCATACGCGCGGTACTGCGCGGCCGCCTCATTGACCGTCTCTACGCTGCTGTCCCGCGGAACATCTGTAAAAATCCTGCCGATTTTTCTCCCCTGCAGTGCTTTTATCACAAGAGACAGTGTACCAATTTTCTCCAGCACTGCATCACTTAAGAGTAACGGATTGTGCACACCGAGAATCTCCAGCTCATAGCCAAGATTATCGACTGCTCCCGCTCCGGAGCACAGTTTTGTCGGATTTGCAAATTCAAAATATGGCGTCATCTTTTTCCTCCTCTAAACGTGCTCAACCACACTTAAGGCATAGACCTGCAGTGTGCTGAGTCTCTTTTCCGGAATCTCACGCAGAATACGTCTTGTCATAATCCGTGGGAACAGATATGCTTCCGCATACTCCACACACCGCACAAAGCTCATCGTCTGGTAAATATCTCCCTCCAGGGAAAATAGATGTCTGGCATACGCCTCTGAAATCCCTACCTGTCCGCTGAGCACCCGAAATGCGCCCTGTACCGATTTAAAATTCATCGTAATGTCGGTGTGCTGCGCCGCGCGAAGCCGTCTGATCCCGTACGTCCCGCTTTTCTGCAGCGCCAGGACAGCACCGCCCGGTCCGCATTTCAGCTTTAATGTCAGCCCTTCCGGCCAGCTGTCGATCTCCGTTCGAATCCGGCTGTCCTCGCGGTACAGCACGCGCAATGCGCGAAGCAGCACTGCCAGAACGGTGCGGTTGATCTGTGTTAAAATTTCTTTTTCCATATTATTGCTCCTCTTTTCTTCTTACAATGATCAAAACGGATATGCGCTGTCACTTCGCGATCTGCGCTCAAAATGATATTATCTTTTGCGAATCTTCTTTTTCCTGCTCTGTTTGATTTCTCTCTGTCAGCATTTCCTGAAAATTCTCCGCCACAGTGTGCATCAAATCGGCAAACATACTCATCTTTTCCGCGCCCAGCCGGTCAATCAGTCCCTGCGGCAGTGCAAGCAGTCCCTGATGCGCAGCCGCATATACCCGTTCGCCTTCCCGGGTCAGCAAAATATGTACCTGCCTGTGATCCTCACTTGAACGCTCCCGCCGGATCAGCCCGCGCTTTTCCAGGCCATTTAAAATGACATTCATCTGAGGTTTCAGGATCTGAAGACGCCTGCAAAGCTGTGTAGCCGTAAGCGAAAGTGCGCCTCTGTTTTTCATCTGATACAATGCACCGCAGACCATTGACTCATTGTACGTCATTACAGAAACGAGCCGCTCGTTGCTGATCGCTGTCGACATTTTCAGCCAGCCGTCAAGGATGCGCTCACACAGGACCTGATTGCCGCACAATTTCTGCCCTGTCCTGCTTTTTTCTGATGCCTTTTTCTCCAGTACTATTGTTTCCTTTTCTTCTCCCATGATCGCCTCTCCATTTTATTTTCAGGATTATTTTTCTCCATCTGCCTGTCCTGAATGCAGGATTCTTTCCGTCAATATCGTTCATCTTATTAACTATTTATTTTTTTAACTATCTTACTCGCCGCGCTCTGCTTTGTCAAGGTAATTCAGCAGGATCCTTTTCCCTGTAAATGGCTGAAAAAAAACGGCACTGCAGGCTGTAAGCGCCGCACACGTTTCTCCGGCCTTTCCATTTCCATAAAGAGAATCTCCGACAAGCGGATAACCCATCCATGCCATATGTACCCGGATCTGGTGTGTTCTTCCCGTCTCCAGATGAAGCAGCAGCCACGTTTCATTCTCCATTTCCCGCCATATCCGGCAGTATGTCACGGCATGCTTTCCTGCCGGATCTACACGCATCCGGTTCAGCTCACCCGGCACCGGGGCAACCGGCTGTGAAATGCACTGCTCTTCATCCGTTTTCTTTGGAAAATGTCCCTCACACTTTGCAAGGTACTGTTTCTGAAAACGGCCGTCCATGCGCTGCTGCCAGAGACGCTGCGCCGCGACCTGATTTCTTGCAAAGACGACGATGCCACTCGTATCACTGTCGAGCCTTCCGATGCTATACAGGGGAACATCCGCCGCCTCCAGACCATCCCGCTGTGCAAGTCTCACCTGCATCCGATCCATCAGCGTGTCCCCGTGATGGCCATGTGAGGGATGTAAGATCATGCCATGCGGTTTCCAGACGGCCAGCACATCCCTGTCTTCATATAAAATATCCGGCATCATTCCACTGTTCATTTCCGATTCTGCCTGAAGTTTGCTCTTCTTTTGCTTTGGTGCCACAAGAGATACCTCCAGCCGTTCCCCTGCTGCAAGTACATGCGTTACTCTCACCTGCTTCTGATTTATGCAGATTCCTCCCTGCTGAAATTTCATACGTTTCACCTGCATTTTTGTGAAACCTTTTTTTCGCGTCAGATAATTCCAGACAGTCTCCCCCTGATCGGCGGCTTCTATCTGAAACTGCAGTCGGTGTGCTGCACCTTCCATCCTCCACGCTGCATCCTCTGTTTCTTCCTTTTTCATTTTCTTCTCCCCCCGCAAGCGGGTCCCTCCTTATGAGATTTTTCGCTGATCTTGGAACCGTCAGGTATTCTTACCGGACGCAAGCTCATAAGGGATCCCCCCGCAAGCGGGTCCCTCCTTATGAGATTTTTCGCTGTTCTTGGAACCGTCAGGTATTCTTACCGGACGCAAGCTCATAAGGGATCCCCCCGCAAGCGGGTCCCTCCTTATGAGATTTTTCGCTGTTCTTGGAACCGTCAGGTATTCTTACCCGGACGCAAGCTCATAAGGGATCCCCCCGCAAGCGGGTCCCTCCTTATGAGATTTTTCGCTGATCTTGAAACCGTCAGGTATTCTTACCCGGACGCAAGCTCATAAGGGATCCCCCCGCAAGCGGGTCCCTCCTTATGAGATATCTTTCATCTTTGGTTCGAAGATCCAGCTGGCGAGATAGCTGAAGATCAAAGCTCCGCTGATCCCGGCTGCACTCGCTTTAAAACCGCCAAGAAACAATCCCAGAAAGCCTTCCTGTTCCACGGCCTCACGCACACCTTTCCACAGGGTATTTCCAAAACCGAGCAGCGGTACGGACGCTCCGGCTCCGGCGTACTCGATCAGCGGTTCGTACCAGCCGACTGCTCCGAGCAGCGTACCAAGGACTACCAGGATCACCATAATCCGTCCCGGCAGCAGTGTCGTTTTTTCCAGAAGAATCTGCACCAGCGCACAGATCAGCCCTCCAACCCAGAATGCATTCAGATATTCCATTTATTTTCTCCTTTTTAAACATGCTCCAGCACCACCGCATGCGCAATGCCAGGAATTGTCTGTCCCTCGTTGAAGCTGACCTTTGAGAGTAGTGCTCCGGTCGGAACAAACAGCACCCGTTTCCAGCTGCCTTTTCGCAGCTTCGGCAGGATCATCGCCGAGAGCGTCACCGCCGCACAGCCGCATCCGCTCCCTCCCGCATGCGTATCCTGCGTTTCCGGGTCATAAATTTCAATACCACAGTCCATATACTGCGTCTCAATGTCAAATCCCCGGTCCTTTACCAGCTGCAGCAAAATCTCTTTGCCGACGGTTCCGAGATCTCCTGTGATGATCCGGTCATACTCCTGCGGCTCCCGCTCAAAGTCAAGCAGGTTCTGGCAGATCGTATCGCAGGCCGCCGGTGCCATGCACGCGCCCATGTTCATATTGTCGCGCACACCCCTGTCAACAATCTTCCCGGGTGTAACACCGCTGATCCGTACGTAACCATTCTTTGTGCCAAGGATAAACGCACCGCTCCCGGTCACGGTCCACGTTGCTGCGAGCGGCCGCTGGCTGCCATAACCGAGCGGGAAACGAAATTCTTTCTCCGCACTTGCGAAGTGACTCGAGGTCACAGCCGCTGCATGCTCTGCAAAGCCACCTGCCACGCTCATCGCCGCGAGCGTCAGGGATTCCGCACAGGTCGAGCACGCACCGTAAAGCCCGAACAGCGGAAGCTTCGCCTCCACGTTTCCAAACGACGTCGCGGTCAGCTGCGCCAGTAGATCTCCTCCGAACAGAAATCGCACCTCTGAAAGCTCCAGTTTTGCTTTTTCCGCCGCCTTTTGCAATGCTATACTTTGCATTTCGCTTTCTGCCTGCTCCCAGGTCTCTTTTCCGAAAAGCGGATCCCCATCTTTTACATCAAACCATTCCCCAAGCGGTCCCGCCGCTTCTTTCGGACCGACGACTGAGGCGCTCCCCGCGATATAGACCGCGTTTTGAAATGCAATACTCTGTTTTCCGACTATCTGACTTCCCATACTGTCCTTTCCGCAGAAGTCTCTCCATACAGACCGCCATGTTATCGTCAGACGCTTCTTCAGACAACAGAATTTCCTTCTGAAGCACACATGTTCCTGCTCATCACCGGAATCTGCTCTCTTCGAATAAATCGGAGATTCGCTATCCGCTTAGTGCTCCGCGCACTTGAAACCTGGAATGCTTATCTGCGTTCAAACGGATTCAGGGAGACAACCGCCCGTTTCCTTTGGGTATATTGTCTCCCTGACTGTATTTTTTATACGTGAACCTTTACATCTGCGCATCCTTGTGCTGTGTTTCATCCGTATACTGGCGGATGCACGCTTCGATCCGCTCCTTCACAAGCGCCGCAATCTCCGTCGTTTTCATTTTTTCGTACTCATCAAAATAAATCGGCTCCAGAAAATGCACCTGCACCTTCGTCTTCGCGATCGAGCCAGTATCAAACGCCTTGTAGGAATCGATCAGCGCCACGGGCACGATCGGGCATTTTGATTTTACCGCACACTTAAAACTGCCGCCCTTAAAATCCAGAAGTTCATTTCCATTTTTACTTCTGGTCCCCTCTGCGAAAATGATGAAATTTTTTCCCTCCATCACTTCCTTTGTCACCTGCAAGATAACTTTCATGCCCTGCCGCGGATCCCTGCGGTCAATCGGAAGCGCACCGAGGCAGGCGATCACCTGTTTCAAAAACGGAATATTCTCCAGTTCCTTTTTGAGCACCACCGACGTCGGGCGCTTCAGCAGCTGGAGCATTGCCAGCACATCGAACATTCCCTGATGGTTCGGATAGAGAATATACCCATCCTCCCTTGGGAGATTTTCCAGCCCGTATCCTTCAATCTCGACGCGCCCTCCCCTGATCGCCCGGTTATCAATCTGTCTGATCAGTGCGTACCGCTCTTCAGGCGTATAATGTTCCGGATGCGCTGCCATGCGGAATAACCTGACAATTCCGTATGGTACATACCAGAGGTTCATCAGTACCATCCATAAAATCCGTCTCATGTCTCTCCCTTCTGCCCAGATATACTCTCGGAGTCTGTCATGCCCCGGCAAGTTCTAGTATGAGCCACCTCAATTAACAGTCTGCTTCATTTGTCTAAATTTCTATCTGCTACGTTGTTGTCAATCGCCGTAGCCACCGCTACGGCTCATTCCTCCGCCTTGCAGATAAAAATTTATCCTGCATGAATCAGTCAGCCAATTGGGGTGGTTCATACTAGCAGCTCATCAAAAGAAGCAATCACTGCATCCGCATGGTCTGCCTGCCCAAAACCATAGGAGGCAAATACAAACGGAACGCCTGCCTTTGCTGCCGCATCGCAGTCTCCCTGTGTATCCCCTACGTAAACCGGATGCTTCAGGCTATTTCGTTCTACCACCAGCCGGATATTTTCGTCTTTGTTTTTTCCGGTATCTCCGTAGCATTCTGTATCTGTGATGTACGGTTCCAGTCCGGTCTTACGCAAAAAAAGTTCGATATAACCGGACTGACAGTTGCTCACAATCATCAGCTTTGTCCGCTTTGACAATTCTTTGATCGTATCGGCCACTCCCGGATAGCAAATGTGACACGGATCTTTCTCCAGCGCTTCATGTTCATAGACACAGCAGACATCCATGATCGCATACCGCCGCTTTGGCTCAAGTTCCGGAAGCAGATTATCCGCTATCACCTTCATTGTCTTGCCGAATTGCTCCTGAAGCATTTCTGCCGTAATCTCCCGGCTTCCGCCGCCTTCTCTTACCGCCTTCGTCCATGCTTTCGCCACAATTCCCGTTGAATTCCAAAGTGTTCCGTCAACGTCCAGTATTAATGCGTCAAACTGCATTTTCTCCTCCCTGATTTTCCGTTTTACAGTGATACAAGGAAGACGGCCCGCAAAAATTCTGTTTCGCCCGGCCGTCCTCCATTTTCTTCTTATGTACTCTCGGAATCTTTTTGTGCCTGAAAGTGCAGGAAAGACTCCGGGAATACATTCTTATTTGCTGCTGTTCAGAGGCGGACTCTGATCAGCTGACTGCTTTTATGTATTTGCTTTAGTGTCCCGTCACGCTTGTCGCGATCAGTGATCCATCCGATGCTGTCTTTACACTTGCGCTGACGTAAAGTCCGGTATAAACTCCGCCAGACGTATCAATTGACGCATCAGAAGTATTTATCGTATAAGTATTTCCGTCATCTCCTGAAATTGTAATGCTGTTACCGGAAATGCTGATGACTGTACCGCTGACCGTGTCCGAATAGCTGGTGCTTCCGTCGTCATTACCGTCTGTACTGCCGCCGTTATCGCTGTTTCCGCCCGTCTGTGTCTGAGAAGAACTCAGATAGGACTTGGAAATATAACCGATCGTTCCGTTTACAGAAACCACATACCAGTTGTCTGTCTCGCCAACCACCGTCACTGCTTCGCCGCTTCCCAATCCGTCCACGATACCGCTGCCTGTTCCAGGCTCCTGACGTACATTGACATCCGTCGTCGTATATAGTGTGGACGAGCCGGTATAATCGACCTGGCTGTTTTTCTCCGCATCGATTATGGAAGAATCTCCGCCTGTCTCCCCGCTCTGATCAGTCTGTGCATTCGTCTCAGAACTGCCGGTCTCGGAGCTGTCTGTCTCGGATACCGGTGAGCTTACGAGAAATTCTTTGCTGACATATCCGATATTCCCATCGATATTAACCTTAAACCAGCCGGAGGTCTCACCGACCACCGTCACTGCCTGTCCTTTTTCCAGGGAACCGATAATATTGTCATCATTCTCCTTGCTTGGATCCTGACGGACGTTGACATCATCGTTTGCATAGAGCGTCGCTGCCGTGCTGTAATCCTGCAGGGTCTTCAGCTCCGCATCTGCATCGCCCTCCGTCTCAGACTCATTTGTCTCAGACTGATTCTGTACCGTACCGGCCTTTTCCAGGTTGAATACGGAATTGCCAGGAACCTTAAAGCTCTCCACCGACTTCTTTACGGCTTCAAGAAGAACCTTGTTGTCATCCGTCACCGTACCCTGGATCACATACGCCTCATGGTCTGCAAGAATCGCATATGTGATGGAATAAGACCACATGCTTGTGGAATTGTATTTCACTACATACTCATATGTCTTCAGGGTACCGGCAGCAGCCGCCTCAAAGCTCTGTACCTCAAATGCATCCGATCCCGTATACTGCTTCGTCAGACTTTCCTTCAGCGCATCCTCTGACTCATATACAGATACATTTTTCATCTGCGTATCGTCCGCCGCGTGAACAATGTTGATCATCGCAGCAGATCCGGAAGAGAATACCCGCATCTCATCTGCATCCTGCGTCACCTTCCAGGTACTGTCCGGAAGCGTGATCTGCACGCTCTTATCCTGCGACGTATATGCAATATCCGTCTGAAGCTCTGTTTCTGTTTCTGTCTCGCTCTGCGTTTCACTCTCTGTCTCTTTTTGGGTCTCTGTCTCACTCTGAGTCTGTGTTTCTGTCTCCTGCGGCTTTTTTAATTGACTGCATCCTGCCGTAAGGCTTACGATGGCCAGTGACATTCCAAGAGTCAGTACAAGCTTTCTCATCTTTTTGTTAACCATGTCACACCCTCCATTTCTTTCTTTTCCCTCATGCTCTGATCTCCAAAGGCCAGATGCCTGCTGTAACGGCTCCCGCCTTTGTCCCGATTTTTCTCCCCCGGCAGCAGGCAGATATCCCGCTTCGCTGCCTCGTTCCAAGTCAAAGCAAATCTTCCAGATCCGCCTTGCTGCCTGCTCATAACCACCGTCAAAAAAATCAACACAAAAAACTGGTATTGAGTCAATACCATTATTATGCATCATACCACGCATCCCCTTATTTCGCAAGTCACATACTGCTGTTTTCTGTTCTTACAGACAAAATTAATAATTTCGCAACAGACTTTTCTACGAATTTTTAAAATTTTCTCCGGATAATCTTCTCCGCCTCTTTCAGTCTTTGGTCCAGCTCTGCTTTTGTCAGGACGAATTTTTTCAGGACTTTACTGCTGTTTTCTTCTCCCTTTTCCGGCTCTGTCATCAGATGGAGCAGCTCTTTGTACTCATCCAGCAATCCCTGGCCATGCAGTACGCGCCATGCGCCGGCATCGCTTCCAAGTGCGATCTTTACACCCAGTTCAAACCCCCGGCGGATCCGTTCTCCCTGCTCCCGCTTCAGGCAGCGGAGCGCATCATCGTCAAACCGCCCGCCCCCGATCAGATTTGTGATCGTCACAAATGTCGGCACCCAGACTGTCCCACTCTCTGCCAGTGCCTGCAGGCATGCTTCGTCCATAAAATTTCCGTGTTCCACCGAATCTACCCCGGCTTCCACTGCATTCTTTACCGCCCCGGCACCGTTTACATGTGCCATCACCGCAAAGCCTTCCTCATGGGCAATGTGGATCATTTCCCGGATCTCCTCCTGCAAAAGGGGCGGCTCTGTCACCGCTCCGCAGTTTGAAAAATCCATGATTCCTGAAAACATGACCTTGATAAAATTTCCGCCCCGCTCCCGCACCTCTTTTACAAGTGCCTCATATTCCTTCCAGTCTGAAAACGCGCGTCCTACGATACCTCCATAATGCCCCTTTTTGTGGATGGCAAAGACCGGCGTGCGGTACGTAATCCCATATTCCCCTGCCAGATCCGCCGCCCGCTGCGATACGCCGTAGCTGTCCCCTCCGTCACGCACATAAAAAATTTCGCGCTTCGCATATTCGGAAAATTTTGCCCGGATATCTGCATCATTTACGCTGTCTTTATGCAGTTCCACTGCCTTTTTATAATTTACTCCGTCCATCAGCAGATGGGCATGACATTCGCCAAACATAATCATCAGCTTCCTCCCTGCATTCTGAATTTAAAGCGGCCTTAAGACATTTATATCTTAAGACCGCTTTCATATTTTATCCAGTAAAATTTTTATTTTATGCGTATTTTCATCCGTAGACCACGCCAAGATCTGCCGCAGCATTTTCCTGCGCGATTTTCTCCAGCACCTGCAGCGTATTTGTAAAATCCTGACTCAGCGGATAGCGGTCATACTCATACGTCTGCCGCTTCGACTGCAGCTGTACCTCAAGTGCATTTATTGCCACATAGATTTTCTCATATGGGAGTGTCTCTATGTCTTTACGATAGGCTGCCAGAAATTCTGCTTTTTTCGACTGAGGAATCTCGATCTGCACACCGTAATCTGTGTAGGTGCCATCTGTCGTCATAATCTCCGCCCAGAAATCTGTCTCTGTCTCCGCGGTCTCACTTTCTGCTTCGGACATGTTGCCATCGGTCTTGCCTTCTGTTTCTGCAGCTTCGCTTTGTGAATCCGCCGCATTCTGCACTGCATCTGCTTTGGTGCCGCTCTCTGCTTCCGCCGTATCTGTTTCCGTTTCCATCTCCACCTGCACCTCCGCATAGGAAGTCGATTCTGCCATGCTAACCGGATAATATTTCGTCAACTCCGGAAAATTCTGCTGATAGCATTCTGCCACCATCTCATAAATTTCTTTTGCGTCCATTCCAAGGATCGGATAATACTTCTCCCTGTACTGCCGGTCATCCAGCAGTTTATTCATCGCCGCCAGATACGTCTTTTCGCTCACCTCATAATACCGATAAACCTCTTTTCCGTTCTTCAGATGGTATTTCAGATTGACCGGTACCGTCGTCTCCTCAAAGCTATAGTCATTCTCCAGGCTCTTTTTCGCAAATTTTACTCCGCTCTCGGCAAGCGGATACAGCGTATCAAGCTGATCACACTCCAGATAATCGAGTATCATCTGACTGTCTGTCTTATTTTTCGCCGATTTTTTCTGCTGTGTGGCCTCCGGATATGTATACATATTGTACGACGACTGTACTGCCATATCCGCAATCTCCTCTTTTTTGGGAAGGTAAGAGTTATACCCAAACACATCGTAGCGGATCGGGAAAAACATCAGTGCGGCCAGCACGGCAGAAATCACGATATGTTCTTTATGCTGCAGCACAAGGTGAATATCCCACCGGTAAATAAACTCCATGACCATACAGCCAAGCGCGGAAAACAGCAAAATAAACGCAATCTCCCAAAACACCGAGTCAAGCTCACTTGCAATAAGCGCGGCTACCAGTGCGGCCAGCACGGCCAGCAGAATTTTAATCACACCCTCCAGTCTCTGGAAGGCAAGTGCTGCGCCGGAGACCTCGCTTCTCCGCCTGTGGTACAGGGCAAGCGCCGCAAGCATGAACAGAACAAAAACTGCCGTCAGTTCACAGAGTTCCGCAACGCCCGGCCATCTTCCGGTCAGGCCGTAAGAAATCTGACCGGTTCCCGCCCTGTTTTCCCATAAGATACAAAATGCCCACGGAGAGGTGTAGCGCAGAAAGCTTCCCGTATTCTTATCAAAAAGTGCCTGCAGCTGCATCGAAGTGCTCAGAAAATTGCTCACATACGCCAGAAGGATCATCCAGCAAGTCGGAAGATATCCGAACAAAACGGCAATCGCACATACACTCGTTACAATCTTTCCGGTCATCATAACCGCCAGAATGGTTCCCGAATAGCTGCACAGGAAAAACAGCAGGTGCTGCAGCGTGCACACCGCCATCTCCAGCATCAGTCTCCAGCGAAAGGCTCCATACAGTGCCCCGGCCAGAACACCAAGCAGCGAAGCAACAGCATACGGCACCGCGAATGTCACGAAACCTGCCTCATATTTAATCAGGAACAGCTGCTCCCGCTTTATGGAAAGGCTGTGATACAGATCTACCTTCACAGAAGAATGAACGTAGGAAAATACGCACAGACCGCAAATGATTCCAGCGATCAGAACAATCAGCACATTTTCAGACCGGTCAAATCCGATCTGACGGCAAAGTGTGTTCAGCTTGTCCGCTGCAGTCGGATTTCCGGAAGACATCGCGGAGAGTGCGATCAGTGCCCGAAACGGAATCATCATCAGATATACCACCGCCTGTACTGCCGCCAGCCAGGTCAGCTGCCGCAATTCCCTTCCGAACAGTTTAGAAGATGAGATTTTTGACGTCATAACCGGCTACCTCCGTTTCACTGATAAAAATTTCCTCTAGGGACAGCGGGAGAATCTCGGAAAACAGCGGCTGTTTTTCCATGATCTTTCGCTCCACCTCTTCCTCACTGCCACGCACGATCACGGTCAGCAGAGAGCCTCTCTTGCTGTGCTGCAAGACTTCCATCTCACACAGCAGTTCTTCTTCCTTCAGAGGATCCGGGATCACACACTGGATCTTATGAATCTCCAGTTTCATATCGTCCAGTTCCCTTGAAAACAGGATTCCGCCGCGGTGCAGAAGCCCGACGTGATCGCAGATATCTTCGATCTCTCTCAAGCTGTGTGATGCGATCACCGGAGTAAACTTCCGGTTCAAAATCTCAGAAGCAAACAGGCTTTTGACTGCCTGACGCATCACTGGATCCAGTCCGTCAAATGTCTCATCACACAGCAGATATTCTGTATTGGTGCAGATCCCAAGAAGCACCGATACCTGTTTTTTCATTCCCTTTGAAAAAGTCTGGATCTTCCTTCTCGGATCCAGTCCGAACTGTTCCAGCAGTTCATCAAACCGTCCACTGTCAAATTCCGGATAGATCACACGGTAATAGTCCCTCATCATTTCCGATGTCGCATTCGGAAAAAAACAGGACGTATCCGGAATAAAACAAAGTCTCCGTTTTGCTGCCGGATTTTCCCACACCGGAAGCCCGTCAATCTTCACCTGGCCTTCCTCCGGCCGCAGCACACCGCTGATCACACGCAGCAGCGTACTTTTTCCTGCTCCGTTCGTCCCGGCCAGGCCGAAAATACTGTTTTCGCTGATCTGTGCCTCTACCTGATCCAGCGCACGGATGTCGCCGAATTTTTTTGTCACCTGCTCAATGCTGATCATTCCTGCTTTTTCTCCTCCCGATAATATTCCTGCACTTTTTCTGTCATCTCCTCGCAGGAGATCCCCAGTTCCTGTCCCTTCTTCACATTCTCACGAAGCGAAGCATAAACACTCTCCTGTTTGCGCAGCTTCAGTTTCTCGTTTCCAGATACAAAATTGCCGCGTCCCTTCACCGGATAAATATATCCGTTCTGCTCCAGGATGCTGTATGCTTTCTGAATTGTATTCGGATTGATCGACAGCTCCACTGCCAGTGCACGCACCGACGGAAGCTGACTGTCCGCATCCAGCACTCCGTTTACGATCAGTATTTCAAACCGATCCACAATCTGCTCGTAAATTGGTTTCCGGTTTCGGAAATCAATCGAGATTTCTCCGATCATCCCCTGCACATCCCCCTCTCTTTTTTCTGTGTTTCATTTCGCATATGCGATATCTGCTTTCACTTATCCGCCAGTCTGCCGCCTCTGCAATGCTGCAGTTTCTAATCCCACCGGCATTTAGTGTACCATATGTATTAGTACACTTTGTCTTTCTTTTTATACTACATCTGCCATGCTGCGTCAACCGGGTTAAGGTTTTCTTAAGTAAAAAAAGAACCTTCCTGTCAGCAATGCTGCCTGGAAGGCTCTCTGTCCCTGGTCAAATTACGCTTTCTATTATAAACAATCTGCGCATCACCGATTATTTGAACAGGTTTTTATTTACGTATCCGATCGTGCCATTGTACTCGATCTTGTACCAGCGGTCAGTCTCGCCAAGCGCGGTAACCGTTGTGCCGGATGCGATTGTGCCGACGATCTCACCGTCCTGTGCCGGTGTCGAGCGGATATTTGCTCCTGTCGCTGCCTCAACGCTGTAGGACTCTGCGAAATCACCTACGCCATACTGAGAATCTACCGCAGATGTATCTGCTCCGGAAGAAGTCGTCGTTGTATCGGAAGATCCATCCTCGGATGCAGCGGCACCGTCCGTGCTGTTTGAATCAGAAGTGCTGCTCAGCTCCTTCTCGATTGCTGCCTGACGCTCCTCATCTGTCTTCTCTGCCACTTTCTCTGCAGAAACAAACTGCCTGGAAACGTAACCGTTGGAATCATAACCATCCAGCTCTACGACATACCAGTTTGGGGTCTCTCCTACTACCGTCACCTGATCGCCCTGCATATAGCTGTAAATGATATTGTCCGCCGTCGTATCCGGATCGGAACGTACATTGATATCGTCCTTTGCATACATCATGCGGATCTGATCCAGCTCTTTCTCCTGTGCCTTCTCTTCTGCCGCAGTCAGTACCTTCGGCTCCGTCTCTTTTTCTGTCTCTGTCTGCTTCTCCGTCTGCTTCTCTGTCACTTTTTCGGTCGGCTTTTCCGTCTGTGTCTCGCTCTCAGTCGGAGCCTCTGTCACAGCCTCTGTCACCTTCTCTGTCTGCGGATCTTCTTTTTTCAGCTTGCTGCATCCTCCAAGCATCGCTACCGATCCTGCCAGCAGCAGCGCAAGCATTGCACTTTTACTTCTGTTCTTCATAAATGTTTCCCTCCGTTTCCGCTCTTTATTTCCATATTCCTATACTGTTTAGCATCATACCACGTTTTCTTTTGAGAGGCAATAGTTGTCACAGAATTTTTAACTTTTTTAAGTTTGTATTAACTTTTTCTGTCCTACATGCTTTTCCGCTCTGCGATCTCTGCCATCTTTGCAGCATTTAAGCGCGTATCACCGTGTACCCGGCTGTAAGAGAGATACCCATTCATCCGGTCTATCTTTGTAAGGTTACTGGAACCGCACTTCGGGCAGACATCCATCTCCAGTTCCTGATGTCCACAGTCGTCACAGTACGCAAGTGAAAGATTCACACCCTCATAAAATCCAAGCTCCATCGCTCTTCGGATCAGGCTCTTGATCGCCTCGATATTGTAATCGATCGGATAACGCACATACTGGATCTTTCCTCCGTTGCACAGCTCCCAGAAGCGCCCCTCCAGATCCTGCTTTTCGATCGGAGTCAGGTCTTCTGTCACATGACAGTGGAAGCTGTTGCTGACATACGGCCGATCTGATACCTTCGCAATGATCCCGTATTTTTTACGGAACTGCTCCACCTGCAATCCGCACAGGCTTTCCGCTGGGGTGCCGTAGATCGCATAGAGCCATCCGTCTTCCTTCTTGAACTGATTTACCTTATCGTTGATGTAACGCAATGTCTCCAGGGCAAACTGGCCATCCTCCGCGATCGATTTTCCATTGTACAGCTCCTGCAGCTCGTTGAGCGCTGTGATTCCAAACGACGCCGTCATCGGTTTTAACAGCTTGCCGATCTTCTCCCCCGGTTGCAGATGACCGCCGTAAAAACCGCCCTCACAGTATGCAAGCGGATTGGTCGAAGCCCGCATCTCTCCAAGATATTCATACGTACGGATATGCAGCTGACGGATCATCTCCAGATACTCATCGAGCACCTCATGGAAATCCTTTCCCTCTTCCCTGGCCTTTGCAAGGATCATCGGCAGGTGCAGACTGACTGCACCGACATTGAAGCGCCCCACAAAAACCGGCACATCCTTTTCATCGGCCGGCTCCATGCCGCCCCGCTCATACCATGGACTTAAAAATGCCCGGCAGCCCATCGGGCTGATGACTTTTCCGTATTTTTTATACATGCTTGAAATGTATCCTTCTCCCGTCATCGACAGCCAGTCCGGATACATTGTCTTCGCCGAACACTCCACGCCTTTTTCAAAGACATCCTCGCAGATGCAGCCGGGCTCATGCAGGTTTTTGTCGTAAAGAAATACGATCTTCGGAAACAGCACCGGCTTTTTGCTGCCCGGCCGTCCCTGTCCACCACGGTGTACTTCCAGCAGAGAAATTGCGATCACCTTCTCAAAATCAGAAGTGCCGAGTCCGAGCGTCACGGTCACGAACGGATAATCGCCGCGCGAGGACCCTACGGTATTAAGTTTATACTCAATGCCCTGCCAGCCCTGGTCACAGTCTCTGCGCACCTTTTTCTGCGCGTAACGCACCGCGTGCTCCTCTACATTCTCCCACGACGGATCGCACGAATCGAGAAACTCCTCCTGATATTTCCGGAAACTCTTCTCCGCGTACGGTGCCAGGATCTTATCCACCTCCGGCACGGTAAATCCACCATATTGCTGTGCCGCTGTGCTCAGAATGATATCCCCCATGACATCAAACGCCGTATCCAGCGTTTTCGGCTCATTGTACCATACATTTCCCATCTCAAATCCGCCGCTCAGTACTGCACCGACATTAAAAAGGCAGCAGTTCATCGTATCAAGACGCGCCGACTGGTCATGAATATAAATATAGCCGTCCTTGCACGCCTGCAGTTCATCCCGCGTCATAAAAAATTTGCGGTACAGCTCTTTATTCAGCTCATTGAAGATCAGGCTGCGCTTCGTTGCAACCAGTGCGCTATCCGTGTTTGCATTGCTCTTGTCACCAATGTAGCGGATCGACTGACTCTTCGTGTAGACATCATCCATCATGTGAATGAAATCCATTTTGTAGTTGCGGTAATCGCGGTAGCTCTTGGCAACTGCCGGATTCACTGATTCCAGCGCCCCCTCCACGATATTGTGCATCTCCTCAATCGTGATATCTTCTTTCTGAAGAGACTGCGCCCGCTCCTGCGCAAAACGGCAGATAAACGCAACCTCCTCCTCCGTAAAATGGTACATGATCCGCGCCGCTGATTTATTGACTGCGGTAATGACCTTTTGTACATTAAAATTTTCTTTTGTTCCGTCTTTCTTTATTACATACATCTGTATATGCTCTCCCTGATCTTGTCTTTCCGTGCTTTCGCTGTTTACCATATAAATATTCTTCCACAGACGTACTTCCTTATGCAATTACAGGCTTATGATTTTCAGACACGCTCTAGTACATCGTTTTATACCAATCGCACAGACAAGTGAGTGGTATAGTTATTTCGATAACGAGGTACTAGTTTCGTGCCGGATCCAGAATATCCGATACATTTATATAGGAAGAAACGCAGTCGGGCGAGGTCGTCAACAGCATCCCTGTGATATTTTTGCGGGTCTGGCGGAGATACTGATCGTTCACCTCAAGATGATCTCCCTCTGCCCACAGGCCGATCAGATAGCGGAAGCCGTCTGCTGTGAGGAGCGTACCTTTTTCCGTCGTATAATCTACCTCCGAACCGTACGGGTAAAGCAGGGTATCACAGTCACCAAGCAGTGCTCCGCTCACTTCCTGCCATTTGCCAAGTTCCTCGTCAAGCTGGTCATAAGACAGTGTTCCCAGATACTGATAATTATATCCGGTGCTCGCAAAGGTCCAGCCTTCCTCTTTCAAAGCCGCTGCAATCTCCTGTACCGCCTGGCGGTTCGCCTCATAATCATCTGCGGACTCGTCCACCTCATAACCAAAAATACCGCCGACACCTGCCACAGAGATCACGCCGCGTGCGCCCTGGTATGAAAAATCCGGATGCTCGTCAAGAAATGCTTCCAGCACCGGAACCACATCGTAAGCGCCAATGAGATCGTGTCCGCCATCATCCGTATATTTTGCCGCCGCTTTTCCGTTTTCATCAAGCACAAGAGAAGTCGCCACGCCATCTCCATTGCGCACAGAGTCGTAGCTTAAGTTGTCAATGGAAAAAACAATCGGTTTTTTGCCCTTTGGCACCTCCGGATTATTCTGCGTCAGTGTAATATTTTTGCCATCTGCCGTCTCATTTGCCAGATCATGCAGATCAATCAGAATGTAGTCATTTTCATACAGAGTCTGCAGGATGTTCTGAAACTCGGTCAATGTAATCATATTGTTCCGATAAGTAGAATCGTAATCATCCCCATCAAATGCCCGCACCGGATCCACCACGAGATTTGTAAAGCAAAAATGCGGGATATCTCCCTCATAACGGTAAAGCTGTGATTTTGCTTCCTCATACTGTGTGACCGCCTCATCGAGCCGCTCATCTTCTGCCAGTGCCTCGGAGCTTTTCAGCAAAGCGATTGCCTCGTCATATCGATATTCCAGTGCAAGCGCTGCTGCTGCATCGAGTGCCTGCTGCTTTTGCACCTCGCGCTCGGATTCGGACTCCTGCATCTCGCGCTCTGCCTTCATTTTTGGTGTCTCCACCGGTTCGTTATTCTCATACTGATTCAGCGTGCCAATACATTCCGCAATCTGATAATTCAGCACGCTCCGGCTGCAGCCGCCGCCAAAAAGCATTGCCGCCAAAGCCACTGCCACAAGGATTTCTTTTTTTCTGTCTTTTCTGTTCCGCATATGATTCCCCTGACTGATTTGGTACTTCCTGATCCGGCTTTCTGTCTTATCTCCTTTTCAACCAGACAAAAAGCCATAACAGTGATATATTATCCCCATTATAGCTTCCTGTCCCTTCAAATACAAGTTTCAAATTTTTAATTTTTACAAGAGCTCTTTCAGCATCTTATTGACTGCACCAGGGTTCGCCTTGCCTTTCATCTGCTTCATCGTCTGACCGACCAGGAATCCAAGCGCCTTTTCCTTACCACCTTTATAATCCGCTACCGATTGCGGATTTGCGGCGATCACGCCTTCTACTACCGTTCGCAGCAGATTGTCGTCATTTACCATTTTCAGTCCATGTTCCTCGACATATACCTGCGGATCCACATCTTCATAATAGATCTTCTCAAACACTTCCTTCGCAACGGTCTGGTTGATCGTCCCCGCATCAAGCAGCTCGATCAGGGATGCCAGGTGCTGTGGTGTAAAAGAAAGATCCTCCGGCTCTTTTCCCTCTTCTTTCAGAAGGCGGAGCGTCTCTCCCATCAGCCAGTTTGATACCTTTTTCGGTTTTCCGCAAAGCGCCGTTGTCTCCTCAAACAGGTCAGCCAGGCGTTTTGATCCGGTCAGGATGTCCGCATCGTACGCCGGGATATCAAATTCTTTTTTGTAGCGCTCCAGCTTCTCCGTGCGCAGCTCCGGCTGACGGTCACGCACTTCCTGCAGCCACTCATCGCTGATGATAACCGGTACAAGATCCGGATCCGGGAAATACCGGTAATCATGCGCATCCTCCTTGGAACGCATCGGATAAGAGTATTCCTTGTTATCATCCCACCGTCTCGTTTCCTGGATCACTTTTTTGCCTTCTTCCAAAAGCTCGATCTGGCGTGCCCGCTCACCCTCAATGGCGCGGCCAATCGCCTTGAACGAGTTCAGGTTTTTCATCTCTGTTCTCGTACCGAATTCTTTTGCTCCGGCCTCACGCACGGAAAGGTTGACATCCGCACGCATCGAGCCCTCCTGCAGCTTGCAGTCCGATGCGCCAAGATACTGTACGATCAGGCGCAGCTTGTCCAGGTACGCGATCACTTCCTCCGCACTTCTCATATCCGGTTCTGATACGATCTCGATCAGCGGCACACCGCTTCGGTTGTAGTCAACCAGTGTGCAGTCCTCCCACTCGTCATGGATCAGCTTTCCGGCATCTTCCTCCATATGGATCTCATGGATTCCGATCACCTTTTTGCCGGCGGATGTCTCAATCTCGATCCCGCCATCGTGACAGATTGGCAGGTACAGCTGGGAAATCTGATAGTTCTGCGGGTTATCCGGATAGAAATAGTTTTTCCGGTCAAATTTACAGAACTGGTGGATCTGGCAGTTTGTCGCAAGTCCGACTGCCATCGCATATTCGACTACCTGCTTATTCAGTACCGGAAGGGAACCCGGCATACCGGTGCAGACCGGACAGGTATGAGTATTCGGTGCTCCGCCAAATGCGGTCGAGCATCCGCAGAAAATTTTTGTCTTTGTCGCAAGTTCTACATGGACCTCAAGTCCAATCACGGTTTCATACTGTCTTGACATTTAGTCCACTCCTTTCTGTGCCAGCTCCGGTGCCTGCCAGTTTCCTCTTGCCTGTTCATACGCATATGCAGCACGGATGATCTTCTTTTCCTGGAAGCAGTCTCCGATCAGCTGCACACCGATCGGAAGTCCGTTCGAATCGATGCCGCACGGAACGGAAACGCCCGGAAGTCCCGCCAGGTTCACAGAAATCGTGTAAATGTCGCCAAGATACATCTGAAGCGGATCAGAAAGGCTCGCGCCAAGCTTTGGTGCTGTCGTCGGCGCCACCGGTCCGAGGATCACATCATATTTTTCGAATGCACGGTCAAAGGACTGCCTGATCAGTGCTTTGGTGCGCAGTGCTTTCAGATAATAAGCATCATAATAACCAGAGCTTAAAACGAAAGAACCGAGCATGATCCTGCGCTTCACCTCTTCGCCAAAGCCCTCCGAACGGCTTTTTTTATACATATTATGAAGGCCGTTGTAATCCTTTGCACGGTAACCGTACTTGACGCCGTCAAAACGCGCGAGGTTGGAACTTGCCTCAGCCGATGCGATAACGTAGTACGCCGGGATGGCATACTCTACGAGGCTGAGCTGGAATTCTTCCACTTCCGCCCCCTTTGCCTTCAGTACCTCTGCTGCTTTCAGGACTGCCGCCTTTACCTCTTCGTTCAGGCCGGCACTTAAATAATCGGACGGGATTCCAATCTTCATTCCTTTTACGTCGTCAAGAAGCGCCGAAGTAAAATCATATGCATCCCGTTTTACGGAAGTGCTGTCCTTTTTGTCATAGGAAGCGATCATCTCAAGGATCGCTGCACAGTCGGAAATATCTTTTGCAATCGGTCCGATCTGATCAAGTGAGGAACCATACGCAATCAGTCCGTAACGGGATACGGTGCCGTATGTCGGCTTCAGACCCGTCACTCCACAAAAAGATCCCGGCTGGCGGATCGATCCGCCCGTATCCGATCCGAGTGCATACGGCACCTCGCAGGAAGCAACCGCCGCACATGATCCGCCGGAGGAACCGCCCGGTACATGCTCTATATTCCATGGATTTCTTGTCACGCCGTACGCCGATGTCTCGGTCGTGCTGCCCATTGCAAATTCATCCATATTGGTCTTTCCAACGATCACCGCTCCGGCTGCCTTTAAATTATCGACTGCCTGCGCAGAATACGGCGGTACAAAATTGGAGAGGATCTTAGAACTGCACGTTGTCAGAAGATCTTTCGTACAGATATTATCCTTGACTGCCACCGGCACGCCTGCAAGTGCTCCGGTAATCGTCCCGTCATCAATCCCTTTCTGTACTTCCTCTGCGCGCTTTAATGCCCCCTCTTCATCCACGGTCACAAAACTGCCCAGTGTCTCATCCAGGTCGGCAATCTGCGCCAGGCTCTCCTGCACCGCTTCTTTTACTGAAACTTCTTTTTTCTTTATCATCTGCCCAAGCTGCAGGGCTGTCATACTCTTTGTCTGCATTGTGTTTCCTCCGTCTATTCACCTGAATCACCTTTTTGCACTGTGAAACAGTAACTTTTATTCTACGGTCTTTGGCACCTTCCAGGATCCGTCCTTGACAGCCGGCGCATTTTTCAGCATATTGTCGCGGTCGTCGCCATTTGTCACCACATCCTCCCGGAATACATTGTGTACCGGAAATACGTGTGACATCGGCTCCACGTCTGATGTATCCAGCTCATTTAACTTGTCTACATAATCAAGCATACGTCCGATATCCTTTTTGGCCTGCTCTTTTTCCTCGTCTGAAAGCTCCAGCTTTGCCAGAATTCCGACGTATTCGATCGTCTCATCACTGATTATATTTGCCATAACTGCTCCTCTTTCTGTATGATTTTTATTGTTTTCTCTGTATCATTCCATATGCCGGAAAGAATGGCTGCCATTTTTTCACTCCACTGAGTAAAGCAGATATCCGTAATCCGCTGCCCTGTCTGACGCTCTTCTCACCATGACGGCTTCAGAATCAGATCGCCCTCGTCCATATCATACTCCGTTACTCTGACTGCAATGCCGCTTTGTTCAAACGGAATCCGCCAAATCACCGAATGATCGCTTCCCAGATCCATATAAAAAATGTTTCCACTCTCATACTCGATCTCAACTGTTGCAAAGCCATCTCCCTGATAGCACAGATCATAAACGCCCTCCGGGAAATCCGTTCCGGACTCTAATCCATCCGTCGGAACAATCACTGACTTTGGAAGTCCTGCCTGTGGTTGCCGCGTATTCAACGGCTCCTCACTGTCTTTCATTCCCTCCAGCCGGACATCACCGTCATCCCAGACATAGATCAGCGCATTTTCTTTAAATGCAAGTTCTTCCGTGCATGGTCCGTACTCTGCATACATTTCATCCTCTTCCATCTCAAGTTCTTCTTTCCATGCATCCGAAAGCAGCAGCGCGTATCCGTCTTCGCCATCCTCTTCGTCCGCCGCGTACCACTCTATCATTACATTCCCAGACGTACAGGTCGCCTGATACGTACCAGCCGGGAAATCATAGCCGGCCGTATAAAAACCGGCCTGCAGCTCTTCTTCATAATACAGCGGATCTTCGGTATCCCACACGATCTTTTCCGGGAGTTCCCCGTCTTCATCTGATAAAAGTTCTGATGAGTCTGCAATTTCCGGATTCTCGAATGAATCCGCCTCCTGTTCCTCTCCGAAAATTTCAGAGATGAGACCGCCAAGACTGCCATCGCCAAAGCTGTTTACCGTTTCCCGGATCTCATCCATGTGGTCTCCTGCGATCTCAATCACAGACGGAATCACATAAACCGCCGCGACAAGCAGAACCACTACCCACTTTTTCCCTTTTTTTCGCTGTACCGTGCCGGTTGCCTGGCGCTTCTTCAGCTGACGCGCACGTGCACTGCCGGTCGGAACAGTGCGCGGCGTTTCTTTATTGACGTGCGCATCGCAGTCACCGCCGTGCATCCGCACGCTTTTCGGGTTGTGTGTATTCAAACGGTAATTTTTATCACTCTTGGAATTGTCGAGTCCGCAGTCCACGCAGCGGCCGTTTACAATTCTTCCATAACACAATCTGCATCTTTCCATGTCGGGGTCCCCCTTTTATGCAATCATTTCGGATGTTCCGCATGCAAACCAGCGCAAATCAATTTGCTCCGGCCTGCCTCTGAAGTCATGATACCACATCAGATGGCGTTTTGCACCGTTTTGTTGGGGGCGATAACTATTCTTTATGGCTCCAGTCTGGAAAGATCCCGCGGGAACAATGTCGTCTCGCGGACGTTTTCCTCTCCGCAGAGCTTCATCGTCAACCGTTCCAGACCGATGCCAAGTCCTCCGTGAGGCGGAAGTCCGTATTTGAAGGTGTCAAGATACTGTTCCATGCCTTCCTCTGTCATGCCGCGGGCTGCGATCTTTTCACGGAGTTTTTCATAATCATGGATTCTCTGTCCGCCCGTCGTGATCTCCAGTCCGTGGAACAGAAGGTCAAAGCTTAAGGTAAAAGTCGGATCTGCCGGATCATCCATCGCATAGAACGGACGCTTCTTGGACGGGTAATGAGTGACAAACACAAAGTCCGCGCCGTACTCTTCTTTGAAATACTGACCGATCAGCGTTTCCTCCTCCGGCTCCAGATCATACGGGTTGCGGATACGGCGGTTGTATTTTTCAGATACCAGTTCTTTTGCCTTATCGAAACGCACCATCGGAATCTCATCTGTCTTCGGCAATGTCACGCCAAGGATCTTCAGTTCATCCGCATATTCTTTTTCCAGCAGCTTCATTGTGTATTGCAAAAAGCCGGTCTCCATTTTCATGATATCTTCAAATCCGTCGATATATCCCATCTCAAAATCAAGGCTTGTATATTCGTTTAAGTGACGCTTTGTGTTGTGCTTTTCTGCACGGAACACCGGTGCAGTCTCAAACACACGATCAAACACGCCTACCATCATCTGCTTGTAAAACTGCGGGCTCTGCGCCAGCACTGCCGGACGATGGAAGTATTCAAGCTTGAAGACGTTTGATCCTCCCTCTGCTCCCTTGCTTCCGATCTTTGGGGTATGAATCTCGGTGAACTGCTGGCTGTAGAGGAAATCGCGGAAACCTCTCACGATTCCTTCCTGAATCCGGAATTTTGCACGCTCACGCATGTTGCGCAGGGAAACACTGCGGTAGTTCAGCTTTGCCTCAAGAGATGTGCCAAGCTTCCACTTGCCGACCGGAAGCGGCGGTACATCATACGGTGTCGAAAGTACCTTCACTTCTTTTACCCGGATCTCGATGCCGTGCGGTGCACGCTCATCACGCTCCAGAATGCCGGTCACTTCCAGTGCTTCCTCTTCCCGTACGTTTTTTACGTCAAACGCCGTAAATCCGTCCTCAAAAATGCACTGCAGCAGCCCGCTGCGCTTACGAAGCACGACAAATGAGAGTTCCCCCATGTCGCGGATCGTGTGTACGGCTCCGTTTACCTTTACTGTCGTCCCAATCCGGGATGCATCCTGCAGCTCGTCCAGTTCCAGTGTTTCCTTTGGTGTCAGTCCTTTTAAAAATTCCATAATGGTCTCCTTCCGTTTCCGGGACTTTTCCGTGCTTTATGCAACAAAAAAGTCCCGGAACATCACATATAATGATATTCCGGGACGGATAATCACAATACCCGCGGTACCACCCGCATTGCAGACATCCTCGTCTACCCCTCTTTGTGCACGTAACGTGTGCGGCGTACCATCCTACTGAATCCTGCTTTTCTGATCCGTGTTCAGATGATCGGCTCCGGAGTGTTCCCTATTGTCTCCTTCCCTCCATCGGCACTCTCAGTCGGTGATGCCGAATTCCTGTCAAGTTTCAGAAACAGAGTCTCCTTCATTGCTTTTTACGTTGGGGCAATTCTAGCACAGTTTTTTTTGATGTGCAAGTTTTTTTTCAAAATCTGCGTAAAAATTTTTTCGAAATTTTTGGTTGTATCTTCGTCTTCATCTGCTATAATAGAAGAGGTTTTTTGACAGGAATGGCTGCCAGGCGGCAGTCAGAAATCGGAGGAAAGAAAAAATGGAACATCTGATTATTCCGGAGAATTATATGACTCCGCTCTCTCTTTATGATACGCAGATCGCAATCAAGACAGTTAAGGACTTTTTTCAGAGCGTACTCGCAAAGCAGCTCAATCTGCTCCGCGTGTCTTCACCGCTGTTTGTCGATCCTGCATCTGGTATGAATGACAACTTAAACGGCATAGAGCGCCCGGTCAAATTTGACATCAAAGAGCAGGAAGGCTCTGAGGCTGAGATCGTTCAGTCCCTCGCAAAGTGGAAGCGTTACGCCCTCAAAGAATATGGATTTGCACACGGTGAAGGGCTTTATACAGACATGAATGCCATCCGCCGCGATGAGGTGACGGACAATATCCACTCCATCTATGTGGATCAGTGGGACTGGGAAAAAGTGATCCAGAAAAGCGAGCGCAACATCGATACGCTTAAAAAAGTCGTTCGCTCTGTATATAAGGCACTGCGCAAGACAGAGACTTATATGTCCATTCAGTATGATTACATAGAAGAGATCCTGCCGAAGGATATTTTCTTCATCACCACCCAGGAGCTGGAGGATCTCTACCCGGAGCTGTCTCACAAGGAGCGTGAATACCTCATCACAAAGGAAAAAGGTGCTGTCTGCCTGATGCAGATCGGTGACAAGCTCGCTTCCGGCGAACCGCACGACGGCCGTGCCCCGGACTACGATGACTGGAAACTGAATGCCGATATTCTCGTTTATTATCCGGTGCTTGATATTGCTCTGGAGCTCTCTTCGATGGGCATCCGTGTTGATGAAAATTCTCTGATGAAGCAGCTCAAAGAGGCTGGATGTGAGGAGCGCGCCAAGCTTCCGTTCCAGAAAGCGATTCTTGAGCGTGAACTGCCGTATACGATCGGCGGTGGTATCGGACAGTCGCGTATCTGTATGTTCTATCTGCGCAAGGCGCATATCGGGGAGGTACAGTGTTCGCTGTGGCCGCAGGAGATTTTAGAGGAAGCGGCGGCGCATGGGATTCAGCTGCTGTAGAGTTCGCGTGTTGTAGACAGGACGGCCGGGGGAGGGCGGCGGTTCCGTTGTTCACCTTGTCTGGACTGACAGATGTCTGTTCTGATTCGGACTTCGTCCGCTCAGACCAGACACCTGTCGCCAGACATGTGTACAACTGGAGCCGCCGCCCTCCCCCGGCCTGTTTTTGTTGCGGACATGCGCTCCCCTGATGGGGAACTCGTCCGCTGGATGGGGATGAGCGTTTAACCGGTTGGGAGTGAACGGACTGGCGGCTCCCGGCGGGAGCTCGTCCGCTGGATGGATAAATTAAAAGCAGACGCGGAATGTTTTCTCTCCGGTCTGCTCTTTTTATTATACTTTTGCTTTTTGATCCGTGTATTGGCGTCAACCTTTTTACAGAAGTGTTTTTCTCAGCTCTGCTCCGTCTTTTGCACTTAAGTAAGCCGGTGCGATGTCAAATACGGTTTTGCAGCCACTCTGGCCTTCTTTGTACAGGCGATATGCTGCTCTGGCATAGGCCACGATGACGCTGGAGGTGAATTCCGGGTTGGAATCCAGCTTCAGGCTGTATTCGATCACGTGACTGTTCTCCTGCTCCCATCCGGTCTTTCCGGTGCGGATCACAAATCCGCCGTGCGGAATTTTGCTGTGGTTCCGTTTCAGTTCTTCTTCGCTGATAAAATGTACGGTCGTATCATAATCTGCGAAGTAGTTCGGCATTGTCTTGATCTCTTCCTCTACTTTTGCAGCGTCTGCGCCATCCTCAAGGACGACAAAGCACTCTCTTGTATGTTTCTGTCTTGCGGTCAGTACCGGATTCTCTCCGTTTCTTACTGCCTCAAGCGCAGCCTCTACCGGAATTGTGTACTGTTTTCCGTCTTTTACACCTTCGATCCGACGAATGGCATCGGAATGTCCCTGGCTGACGCCCTTACCCCAGAACGTATAGTCATGGCCGTCCGGCAGGATCGCGTTCGCATACATGCGGTTTAAGGAAAACATGCCCGGATCCCAGCCCACAGAAATAATCCCTACATGCCCGCTCTCTTTTGCCGCCGCATCCACATCATCAAAATGCTCCGGGATTCTGGCATGGGTGTCAAAGCTGTCTACTACGTTGAACAGCTTCGCATACTTCGGGGTCTGCTCCGGCAGGTCGGTCGCACTGCCGCCGCACAGGATCATTACGTCGATCTTATCTTTCCACTGCTCCACGTCAGCTACAGAGCAAACCGCTGCCGTCTTCGTCAGGATTGATACCATTTCCGGCGCACGTCTTGTAAATACCGCTACGAGTTCCATGTCCGGATTCTGTTTGATCGCACATTCTACACCTCTTCCGAGATTTCCATATCCTAAAATACCAATTCTCATCTACACACACTCCTTTGTTGTTTCTACCCACAGTCGATCTCTTCACAAAGTTTAACCAGATAACTGCTTGAGCCTTGCTGAAAATCATTCTGCTGTGATCTGCTTTTTCCTGCTTATTTTACGTTTTCAGCGAAATACTGTCAACCGGCTAATTGTTTAAATGATACAAATAATCTGCTTTCCGGGTACTCCTTGATGTCCATCTCCAGATATTCATGCTCTGAAACCGAAATGCGGACGCTCCGAAGAGCGTCTGTATGCATTTCAGATGCGTATCCTGTAAATCAATCAGGAAAACCTTTACAGCGCCTTAATCCGCTCCAGTGCGGCCACCGTATTTTCATACGTTCCAAATCCGGTCAGACGGAAATATCCCTCTCCGCTTGGTCCGAATCCTGATCCCGGTGTGCCCACCACATTCGCTTTCTCCAGAAGGTAGTCAAAAAACTCCCAGGAAGTCATTTTTCCCGGTGTCTTCAGCCATATATATGGAGAGTTCACTCCGCCGTAAACAGTAAAGCCTGCGTCCTGAAGACCTGCCTTAATCGTCTTCGCATTGCGCATATAGTAAGCAACCTGCTCGGTGATCTCTTTCTTTCCCTCTTCAGAATAAACCGCCTCACCGGCCTTCTGTACGATGTACGGTGCCCCGTTGTACTTTGTGCCGTGCCGTCTCGCCCAGAGAGAATGCAGCATGATGCCGTCTGATTTCAGATCTTTTGGAATAACGGTATAACCAAGGCGTGTGCCGGTAAAACCGGCGTTTTTGGAAAAGGAACGAAGCTCAATCGCACAGGTCCGCGCCCCCTCACATTCATAGATCGAATGCGGCACATCTTCTTCCGAAATATAAGCTTCATACGCGGCATCAAAAAGAATGACGGCTCCGATCTTATTTGCATAATCCACCCAGTCCTGCAGCTGCGCTTTCGTGATTGTCGTACCCGTCGGATTGTTTGGGAAACAAAGATAGATCAGATCCGGCTCTTCCTTTGGGAAATCCGGTGCAAACTGATTTGCTTCCGTACACGGCATGTAGATCACATCGCTCCAGCGCTCCGTCAACGGGTCATAGCTTCCGGTGCGTCCCGCCATCACGTTTGAATCCACATAAACCGGGTAAACCGGATCGCACACCGCCACTTTATTATCCAGGCTGAAAATTTCCTGGATATTTCCAGAATCACACTTTGCTCCGTCTGAGACGAAAATTTCGTCCGGGTAAATTTCACAGCCACGGTCCGTAAAATCATTTTTTGCGATTGCATTTCTCAAGAACTCATAGCCAAGATCCGGCGCATAGCCATGGAACGTCGCCGCATCCGCCATCTCATCAACTGCGCTGTGCAGCGCATCAATAATCGCCGGAGCAAGCGGCTGTGTCACATCGCCGATTCCCAGACGGATAATGGATTTCTCCGGATTTTCCTCCTGGAATGCGGCCACTTTCTTTGCAATGTTGGAAAACAAATAGCTTCCTGGAAGTTTCAGATAATTTTCATTGATTTTGAACATGTGAATTCCTCCTTTATCACCATATGTACTCTCGGAATCTTTTTGTGCTTGATTTTGTGAGAAGATTTTTTGTCAGCTGTGCCCAGTCAGACTTCCTGCAAAATTAATAAACAGTGAATTGAAAACTGCAGGCAGTTCACGCACTTCCTTACAGCGTGATCTCACCGTCAAACACTACGGTCGCCGTTCCTGTCATAAACACCGTATTTTTCTCGCGATCCCAGAAAATCCGAAGCGGCCCGCCAAGTAGCTTTACCGTCACCTCATCCTCGGTCCAGCCATTTAAAATGCAGGCAACCGCCACCGCACAGGCACCCGTGCCGCAGGCCAGCGTCTCTCCTGATCCGCGCTCCCAGACACGCATCTCCACCGTTTTCCGGTCCAGGACACGGATAAACTCCGTATTTACACGGTCCGGGAATGCCGGATGGTTCTCAAATTTCGGTCCGATCTCCTCGATAACAAGCCTGCCTGGATCTTCCACCGGCACGATGCAGTGAGGATTTCCCATTGAGACACACGTCATATGATACGGCGCTCCATTTACCTGAATCGGCCAGTTTACAAGCCGCTCTTCTCCGGCTGCTTCTGCCGCCTGCACATCGACCGGAATTTCCTCCGGCTTTAAAATCGGTGCGCCCATATCGACGCATACCTCCTGCACCTTTCCATCCTTTACTTTCAGATCAAGTACTTTGATTCCACTCTTTGTCGCTACGTGGATCCGCGTTTTGTCCGTCAGACCATAGTCATACACGTATTTCGCCACGCAGCGGATCCCATTTCCGCACATGGCTCCCTGCGAACCGTCTGCGTTGTACATATCCATCTCAAAATCAGCCACATCAGACGGCTTGATCAGAATCAACCCGTCCGAACCGATTCCAAAATGGCGGTCACTCACCTTTTTTGCAATCTCAGACGGGTTTACAACCTGCTCCTTAAAGCAGTTTACATAGACATAATCGTTTCCAATTCCATGCATCTTCGTAAATTTCATAATCAGAAAATACCTTTCTATCATACACACTTACGCTCATAAGGAGCAGCCCATTACAGTGGGAAAATCCCTTATGAGCAACCCTCGTCAGTGGGAAAATCCCTTATGAGCAGCCCTCGTCAGCAGGAAGATTACTTACGAGCGTGGATCCCTTACGCTCTATCTACCGATCCATCAAGGCCAGCAGCATCTCTGCTGTCTCCACCAGATTCGTCCCGCTGTCCATGCTCGTCTTCTGCAGATAGCGGTGCGCCTCCTCCTCTGACATATGATTGCGATCCATCAGCAGCGCTTTTGCCTCCTGGATCGTCTTTTTCTCTTTTTCGCTTCTTGCCGGCGGCATCATCCTGCGCTTCCTGCGCCGCCGGTCCAGCTGATGCATCACCATATCAAGGGTACTTAACAGTTCCTGCACCCGAAGCGGCATTGCCACGCTGACTACTCCTTCCGCGACACCTTCGCCAAGCGCACGGCCCGAAGCAAGCAGCAGCATCGCAAAGGAAGGCATCACATTTTCGTACAGTTCTTCGTACAGCATGTCCGGATATTTATAACCGCACACCACCACGCCGCTTCCGATCCGATCCGCCGCACTTAAGGCCTGTGCCCCGCTTGTACATACGGCAGCGACATCATAACCATTTCGCACCAGCAGATTTCGGATGCTTTTCGCGTCATCGCTTTTGGGAAATACTACTATTACACCTGCCATCTGTATCCTCCGTTTTTCTGTGTAAATTTTCTCACAGACTTCCGTCCTGCCAAACGCAGGAGCAGAAGTACGTCAAGCGGATATGCCAAATCCTGTTTTCTGACCGAAGCGCTGATTGCACACTTCGGCTTCCACAAAACGAGATTCAGATATTTACCAGATAGCGATCGATCTCCCAGTTGCTCACAGCTGCGCAGTAGTCTTTCCACTCTTCTTTCTTTGCCTCAATGTACCGCTTGCAGATATGCGATCCAAGCACACCGCAGATCAGCGGATCCTTCTCAAGCGCTTCGATCGCCTCCATCAGGTTCTCCGGAAGACACTCGATCTTCTGCGATCTGCGCTCTTCATCACTCATCTCAAAGATATTTCCATCTACACTCGCCGGAGGATCGATATGATTTCGGATCCCATCCAGGCCTGCTGCGAGGCATACCGCAAGTGCGAGATATGGATTCGCCGCAGAATCCGGGCTGCGCAGCTCCACGCGCTGAGTCACCCTGCCCTGCTCGGTACTGGCCTGTGCCGGAATCCGGATCAGCGGGCTGCGGTTTTTCAGCGACCATGCGATATACACCGGTGCCTCATACCCCGGAACCAGACGCTTGTAAGAGTTGACCAGAGGATTCGTGATCGCTGTGATTGCACGGATATGCTGCATGATTCCGCCGATGAACCAGTATCCTTCCTGGCTGATATGTGCCGTATCATCCGCATCATAAAATGCATTTACGTCGTCTTTTGAGAGGGACATGTTGATGTGCATGCCGTTTCCGTTGACACCGGTCTTCGGCTTTGGCATAAACGACGCATACAGTCCGTGACGCTTTGCAATCGTTTTGACCGCCATCTTAAACGTCATGATCGCATCTGCCATGTTCAGCGCCTCGTCATAATGAAAATCAATCTCATGCTGTGCCGGCGCATCCTCATGGTGCGACGCTTCCACGACAAATCCCATCTCCTCCAGGGTCAGGATCATATCGCGGCGCGCATTTTCGCCCAGATCCAGCGGCCCGACATCAAAATAGCCTGCCTTTTCATGCGTGATCGTCGTCGGATTTCCCTCATCATCCGTGTGGAACAGGAAAAATTCACACTCCGGACCGACATCAAACCGGTAGCCCATCTCTTTTGCGTCGGCGAGCACACGTTTCAGCATATATCTCGGATCTCCTTTGAACGGAGTCCCATCTGAATAGTAAATATCACAGAGGAACCGCGCTACCTTTCCCTGCTGCGGTCTCCACGGAAAAATCGTAAACGTATCAATATCCGGGTACAGAAACAGATCCGACTGCTCCACCTTCGCAAATCCGGCAATGGACGCACCGTCGAACATAATCTCATTATTCAGCACACGATCCAGCTGGCTCGTCGTGACGGCTACGTTTTTCAAGGTACCAAACATATCCGTAAACTGAAGACGGATGAATTCTACATCCTCTTCCTCGATCATGCGACAGATATCTTCTTTTGTATATTTGCTCATGATTCCACCTCTCCATTTCTTTTCGGCTGATCCGATGTAATTGGCTGTTCAGATCCCCAAAAATGCTGCACATTTTTCCGTTGTGGCGTATCCGTCACATAAAATTTCAGAAACAGTCCTGAAAATACGAGGATTTTTATGCCTGTTTCCAAAATTTTATCCGGCTCTGAACAATTGCAAAAAGGGCGTTCTATCCCCATCATAAATACGAAAGAACGCCCTTGTCCATCTGATATGATAACAGGATGGATGCAGATTTGTCAATATTTTATCCTTTTGGTTTTTCCTTTATTTTTTCAGGAGCGCTTTTCGTCTGCTCCGCTGCGCAGACAGCCCCCGGTTCCGCCTCCGATTGTACATATGTCTGGCGACAGGTGTGTGATCCGGGCGGATGCAATCCGTCAGGAGCATACAGCTGTCAGTCCAGACCAGGTGAACAATGGAGACGGGACCGGGGGCTGTCCTTCCACGACTTAAAATTCTTCGCACTCTAAGCCGCATCATTCTGAACTTCCCTTAAACCCTGCCGCCCTAAAAGAGCGCTCTTTTACTTCTTCCTCTCCTTCACCAGCGCAAACACACTCTGCAGCACGATAAAGAAGCAGAGCAGAATCGCTGTCACGATATTCGACCACGAACTGATCAGCTTTCCGTTCGTCTTTACAAGCGTCGAAATCGTACCGTTGATCAGCACACCGAACAGCGATCCGATCACGTTTCCAACACCGCCTGTCAGCAGCGTGCCGCCGATGACTGCGGAAGAAATCGCATCCATCTCAAGTCCGGTCGCCTGCGTTGTCGTACCTGCCATCGTATTCAGGCAGTAGCAGATACCGCCGATCGAGGTCAGGAAGCTGGAGAGAATGTACGCTTTCATTTTTGTCTTCTTCACATCAAGTCCCATCAGCGTTGCGGACTGCTGGTTACCGCCTACTGCGTAGAGGCTGCGGCCAAATCTCGTATATTTCAGCATCAGATAAATCGCAACAACCACGATGAGCGCTACCACAACGGTCACACGGAGATACGGATACTGCATGATTCCTTTTTTATTTGTGTAACCGCCAAACGGAAGCGATATCTTGAAGCTGGAAAGCGTCGTAAAAATCTTATCCGAAACGATACTTACCTGCTCCTTGCAGATCACTGCCGTCATACCTCTTGCAAAGAACATGCCCGCCATCGTCACGATGAACGGCTGGATATCAAGATAGGCGATACAGAAGCCCTGTACGATACCAAAAACAATACCGATCGCAAGAATGAACAGCATCAGCACCGGGCTGGACCAGCCCCACTGCTCAATGCCGACTGCAAGGATCATACAGTCCATTGCGATCAGTGAACCAACGGAAATATCGATACCGCCGGTCAGCATGACGCAGGTCATTCCGGCTGTCACGCAGATCAGTCCGGCATTGTTGATCAGAATATTTAAAAAGGTCTGCAGACGGGTAAAGCCTTTATCGGCATATACCGCGCATCCGGCTGCGTACATGACAAAAAACAGAACAATCGTAATCAGAAGCAGTAGGTTGTTGCTGTTGATTTTTTTCTTTTTCATGCCCGTGCCGCCTCCTTTCCGGATTTTTTCGTCAGCTTCTTAAAGAATGCCTTTGCAGGTTCTGCCTGAATGACAACGATGATGATGACTACAACCGCCTTGAATACCGGCGCCTGTGCGGAAGAAACGCCCAGAGCGTAAAGCGTTGTCGTGATCGCCTGGATCGTGTAAGCACCGATGATGGAGCCTGCCAGCGAGAATTTACCGCCGCCGAGGCTGTTTCCACCAAGTGCTACCGAAAGAATCGCATCCAGCTCCATATTCAGTCCGATGTTGTTCGTATCAGCGGAATAAATTCTGGAAGTTGCCACCATACCTGCAAGACCGGCGCACAGACCGCAGATCGCGTAGCACATCAGGATGATCTTTGCAGAATTGAAACCTGCAATGCGGGATGCCCGCTTATTGATGCCGACACTTTGAATATAAGTGCCAAGTGCGGTAAAGCGAAGGATCACTGCTGTAATCGCCACACAAATCGCGGCCACAATAATTGGGGTCGGAATGATACTGCAATAGCCGCCGAGCTTCTGGAAAGACGGTACACGCACGTATACGATCTGGCTGTTGCAAAGAAGCAGTCCGATCGCACGGCCCGCCGACCATAAGATCAGGGTAGCGACCATCGGCTGGATATTCATGTAGGCGACGAGAAATCCATTGAAAATACCGCAGATCAAAGTCACAAGAAGGCCGATTCCGATGCCGGCCAGAAGCGGATGTGCATACTGCTGTACATTTACGTTTCCATAGCCTGCCAGAATCAGGCAGCAGACACCGGCGTAAAGACTCATGACGGAACCAACTGAAATATCGGTACCGCCCGAAGCTGATACAACGAGCGTCATACCGATTGCAAGGATTGCAATCTCACTTCCGCGGTTCAGGATATCGATCAGTCGTCCGTATAGCACTCCGTTTTTGATCGAGATCATGAAGAATCCAAGCGGCGCTCCGCCGGTTGCAATGTCATAGACTACATTGATCAGCATGACAAGGATCATACTGAAGATTGGAAGGAAAAGACGCTTCTGCGTCAGTTTTTTGATACTGCTCATCACTTGTCACCTCCCGCGATCGCTTTCATTACGTTCATCTGGTTCATATCGCGCTCATCGATCTCGCCGACCTTCTGTCCATCGCGCAGTACCGCCATCCGGTTGCACGTCCGGAGCATCTCTTCAATCTCAGAGGAAATGAAGATCAGGCTCTTCCCCTCATCTGCCAGCTGCAGCACCAGCTTTTGGATCTCGGTTTTCGTACCGATATCGATGCCTCGCGTCGGCTCATCGAGAATCAGGAAATCCGGATTCGTCGCCAGCCATCTCGCCAGAATTACTTTCTGCTGATTTCCGCCGGAGAGCTGTTTAATCAATGTCTCACGGCTTGCACATTTGATCTGCAGAAGATCGATGTACTTATCCGCGATCTCACACTGTTTGGCCATTGGAATCTTTTTCATAATTCCCTGCTTGGCCTGCATGGCAAGAATGATGTTCTCACGCACCGACAGATCTCCGATAATGCCTTCCGCCTTACGGTCGTCCGGCAGAAGTCCCATGCCAAGATGCATCGCATCGATCGGGTTTTTGATCTTTACTTCTTTTCCTTTTACTTTCAGGGTACCGGTCTGGGCACGGTCTGCACCGTAAATCGCACGCGCCAGCTCACTTCGGCCGCTGCCAAGAAGTCCGGTCAGTCCGATGACCTCCCCTTTATGGATGTCAAGATCGAACGGCTTGATCGTACCGGCATGGCTTAAGCCTCTCGCCTCAATGACCATCGGCTCTTTTCGCTTGTCGCCGCTCGTCTCCGGCTTGATGGAAGCCAGATCATCGAAATCTTTTCCCATCATCGCTGCGACCAGCTTGACTCTCGGCAGATCTGCGATCTCATATTCTCCGACGAGCTGTCCGTTCCGAAGCACTGTGATGCCGTCGCAGACCGCATACACCTGCTCCAGGAAATGTGTGACAAAGATGATGCCGACGCCTTTTTCCTTTAAGCTTCGCATCATCGTAAAAAGCTTTTCTACCTCACGGTCATCCAGTGAGGAAGTTGGCTCATCCAGAATGAGGACCTTGCAGTCCATATCTACAGCACGGGCGATTGCAATCATCTGCTGCAGCGCCAGTGAATATTCTTCGAGGTTTCTTGTAACATCAATGTCAAGCTCCAGCTGCTTCATCAAAGCGGCGGCCTGACGGTTCATGACCTTGCGGTTGACCGTGCCGAGCTTTGTCAGCGGCTCACGGCCTATGTAAAGATTCTCTGCGACCGAAAGATTCGGGCAGAGGTTGACTTCCTGATATACCGTAGAAATACCTTTTTTCTGGGCATCCATAGTATCTTTGTTTACGATCGGATGATCGAACCCTTCGAGGTGAATCTCTCCGGCCTCAAATTTATTTACGCCGGTCAGACATTTGATCAGTGTGGATTTTCCCGCACCATTCTCTCCCATCAATGCACGGATCTCACCTTTTTTCAATGTAAAATCCACGTTTTCCAGCGCTTTTACGCCTGGGAATGTCATGCAGATCCCCTGCATTTTCAAAACTGTTCCTGCTTCCAACGCGATTCCTCCCTTCCAGTTACATGTACTCCCGAAATCTTTTTGTGCCTGAGCAAGCGCAGGAAAGACTCCGAGAGTACAGTTATGGGCAACATTTTTTCTCCTCATGGAAAAGAGGGAGAAAATCCGCCCTGGGACCTTCTCCCTCCCTGTCTGCTTCGACCCTGAAGTGTCAGCGCCAATGAAGTCTTATGAGATTATTTAATAAGCACGTCCTGCCAGAACTTCGTCTGTCATGGTTGTTGCATACTCGCTTGTGATGCCCGGTGCTACAAAAGCCTGATCCTCAACCAGAGTGGTCTCCTCGTACTCCTCGCCAGCCTGCATCTTCTCGATTACGCCCTTAACGGTCTCAGCCTGAATCGGGTTGCACTCTACGTCACAGTTGATCTTTCCATCCAGTGTGTACTGAAGTCCGTCATGTGTTGCGTCGAAAGAAATCAGGGTAACGTCGCCATCTACACCATAGGTGATTCCTGCTGCATCCATTGCATCCATTGCGCCGTATGCTTCGTTGTCATTCTGGCAGATAACTACGTTGAACTGTCCCTCGTAGGATTTGATGAAGGACTCCATAACTTCCTGGCCGCCTGCCTGTGTGAAGTCACCGGACTGAGAGTCAAGAATCTTCCAGTTCTCATGATCCTTTGCCACTTCATTGAATCCATCGGTACGTCCGATCGTTGCGGATGCTCCTACGGAACCCTCGATCACAAGAATGTTTGCATCCTTATCGCCAAGGTACTCTGCCAGCCAGTTTCCAGCTGTGATACCCTCGTTCTTTGTGTTGGTTCCTACCCATGCATCATATAAAGAAGCGTCAGCCTCAATCTCACGGTCAGCAATGATTACCGGGATGCCTGCATCCTGTGCTTCCTGAAGAACGGTATCCCATCCTGCGGACTGGATCGGAGCGATGATGATGTAATCCATCTCTTTGTTGATGAACGTACGAACTGCCTCAAGCTGTGCAGCGTTGTCGTTGTCGCAGTCAACCAGATCCAGGCTGTATCCTGCTTCCTCTGAGAATACGTCCTGATAGTTCTGTGTGTTTGCGGTACGCCAGTCTGACTCATGTCCTACCTGTGCGTATCCGACTGTGATCAGATCCTCTGCTGCGCATGCCGGCATAGCTGCCATGCAAAGTGCTGCTCCTGCGATCGCCATAACTGCAAATTTCTTTTTCATGTATTTGATTCCTCTCTTTCTTATAATGCCCGCACATCACTGCGGTTGGTTTCTGATTCTCACACTGGCTCTCTCTTCCGTTTTCCCATTGACCGTGTGTGTTTTGTTTGTATCTATAATTTAACTAAAAACTTTCAAAAAGTCAATGTATAACTATTCACTTTTACCAATTTCATCCATTCGCACAATACAAATTTGTCGTTTTTTCTGATGATTTCCGTACAAATTTGTATTATAATTGATGTCAAGTGGAAAAAAGGTGATTTTTATACGGAATTTCAAAATGGAAGTTCGTTTTTTTACGCACACGCCTGTTTTTTCCCCGTTTTTTCTTCCTTTTTCCGCTTGTAAAAGTGTCCAAAACAGAAATGAAAAGTTTAATTTCCACCGGTTATGGTAGATTTTTTCCGCCTAAAAGTCACCGGAAGATTTCATACAATAAAACCCGGAAGAAAATTTTCCCTTTTGTTCAAATAAATTTACCCGAAAGGAGCCCTCATGGGAATCAAATATAAAGAAGTTGCAGATCAGCTGCGGCATGAAATTCTGAGCCAAAACACATATGCCGGAACAAAAAAGCTTCCAACCGAGCAGGAGCTGATGGAGCGTTATCATGTCAGCCGTCAGACGGTGCGTCAGGCGCTCTCCATTCTGCTTGCAGAAAATCTGATCCAAAAAAGGCAGGGAAGCGGCACCTATCTTTCCGAGCAGGCGCTCTCCCCCGCCCATGGCTCCGGCAGCATCGCCATTTTGACACCATTTGCAGGCGATGCCACCTTTCCTGCGATGCTCTGGGATATTCAGACGATTTTATCCGGCGCCGGTCTTCAGTCTCAGGTCTTTTCCACCGAAAACCGCTTCGACCTGGAACGGAAGATCCTGCTGAGCCTTTTGAAGCAGCCACCCCGCGGAATCCTTGCCGCAGGAAGCCGTACTGCCTTTCCCAATCCAAATCTTGACCTGTACAGAAGGCTCCTTGCCTCCGGAACCTACACGGTCTTTTTTGAAAACGGCTACCCGGATCTCCCGGAGGTTCCCTGCTTTTCCCCGGACGAATTTTCAGGCGGATACCTTATTGCATCCTATCTGATCCGGCAGGGTCATCAGAAGATCGCGGGGATTTTCTGCCGGGATGACAGACGCGGCCTTCTGCGCTGGCACGGTTATTCCTGCGCACTCCGGGATCACGGAGCTGCCTTCTGCGACCACCACGTTTTCTGGTATCATTCCGCCACAAAAAAGGATCTGACCGATCCGTTCGACCCCGCTGCACTTGCCGGTTTTCTTGATGAGATCCTCCCGGACTGCACTGCAGTCATCTGTCAGGATGATGAGGCCGCATACTTTCTGATCCGCGAATTGCAGCACCGTGGTGTACGGATCCCATATGACCTCTCCGTCACCGGCTTCGGAAACAGCTATTTCAGCGACATCGCCCCGGTACGGATCACCACGCTCTGCGCCGGAAGCACAAAACTCTGGATGAGCGCGGCAAGAGTCCTGCTTGCTTCCATCAAAAAAACAGCTGCCGACGAACCTCAGCCCGTCTGGCAGCTGCTTGAAAAAGACAGTGTTCTCAATATTTCCGTGAATCGATGAATTCCTGCGTCAGCTCTTCCGGCCTGAAGCAGGTTTCTTCCACATAGCAGTATTTTTCCGGTGTTTTTCCAGCTTCGATCTGTTCTATGATCGCTTCCACCCGCGGACCGTGATCCGGATTGCACTCCACATCCAGGTTGATCCGCCCGGCTTTGCATTCCTCAAGCCCCGGTTTCGACGCATCAAAAGAGATCACGATCACTCTTCCGTCTACTCCGTGGCTGATCTTCTTTTCATCCAGCGCCTGGAGTGCACCGAGCATGGAATTATCATTTTCACAGTAGATGACATCCGGGATGCTGCCCTTATCAAGCGCATCCCGCACGACCTCATACGTCTTTGCCTGCGTAAATTCACCCTGCACACTCCCCAGAAGTCTCCAGCTTCCATGCGATTCGACCGCCTCCATCAGGCTCTTCGTCCGTCCGATCTGTGCCGAAGATCCTTCCGTTCCCTGCACATGCAGAATGTCAATGCGCTCGTGCACCCTTCCCTGCTCCTTCAAATAGTTTTCCAGCCAGGCCGTCGCCTTCTGCCCTTCCTCATAAAAATCTGAGCCGACCCACGCCGCGAACAGATCCTCGTCCGCCTTTACCATACGGTCCACAACGATCACCGGAATGTCCGCATCCTTTGCCTCCTGCAGTACGCCTTCCCAGCCGTCCTCCACGACCGGAGCCACGACAATATAATCCACCTCCTGCAGGATAAAATTGCGGATCGCCGCAATCTGATTTTCCTGCTTCTGCTTCGCATCGTCAAACAAAAGCTCGTATCCGTTTGCCTCAGTAAACGTGGCTTTCATCGATTCCGTATTCGCCACGCGCCAGTCTGACTCCGCGCCGACCTCGGAAAAACCGACCACGGTGAGCTTCGCAGTATCATCCTCTGTCTCCTCCGGCACATTTTCGGAAGTGCAGCCGCCGGTAAACAGCATTGCTGCACATACCAGAAATGCAAGTGCAAGGTGTCGCTTTTCTTTTTTCTCTGCCTGGTTTATTTTTCTGAATTTTCTGTATTCTTTCATAATAATCTAAAAGCTCCTGTTTCCTTTTTCCTGAACCCTTCATTATCTCAGAAAAATTTACTGCTTACTCCTGGACTTCCTTCCGGCCTGTCACCTCGTCCTCCATCGGAATCCGTACACAAACACAGGTTCCGCGGCCCTCCTCACTTTCAATCTTCAATCCATAGGAAGCACCAAACAGAAGCTGAAGCCGTTCGTGTACCGTTACTACGCCAAATCCGACCCGGCTCTGATCCTCCGGCACAAGCCCGCCCGCAAGCGGGGTTCGTTCCAGCGCGCTCCCGCTTATCTCTTCTGCTGTTTTTTCCTCCCCGCGCACTTTTTCAGCTCCATCTTTTCCATCTCTGCGCGTCATCTTTGCAAGTGCGTCACGCACCTGTAAAAGCCGCGCCGTGGACATTCCGGCTCCATCATCTTCCACACTCAGAAAGATATCCGTACCTTCCTGCACACCAGACACTGTGATATGTCCCATTCCGCGCTTCTGCTTGATTCCGTGATACAGCGCATTTTCCACCAGCGGCTGCAGCGTCAGCTTTGGGATGCGGCAGGAGGAAAGCTGCGGATCAATCGTGATCTCATACGACAGAATATCCTTGTAACGCACCTGCTGGATCTCCAGGTAACTCCTCACATGCTGCTCTTCCTCCCGCAGTGTGATGATATCGCGTCCGTTACTGAGTGAGGAGCGGAAAAATGAGGACAGACTCGTGACCATCTCCACCGCCTGCTCATTTTTTTCCATCTCAACAAGCCAGACGATCGCATCAAGCGTATTGTAAAGAAAATGTGGATTAATCTGTGCCTGTAAAAGAGCCAGCTCTGCTTTTCGCAGGGAAATCTGCTCCTGACGGTTCTGCTCGATCAGCTGATTTAACCGGCTGACCATCTGCTCAAATCCGTCGCTTAAAGTCTGGATCTCATATTCCTGTGCCTGCACCGGCGTTTTCGGTGTCAGATCGCCCTCCCCGATCGCCGTCACCCGGCTGCACAGCGCACTGACCGGCTTCGTGATCGAACGGCCAAAGCGCAGAGAGCGCTGCACCATCAGTCCAAGCAGCAGCAGTGCAAATAATGCGATCAATGCAATCTCCAGATACAGACGCTTTGTCATCTGCGCCTGCAGACGGTCGAGAAGTGCTGCCTCATGGTATAAATAATTGTACATATATTCCTGGATCAGCTTGGTCAGCACATAAATATTATTTTCCAGCTGTGCCTGCCGTTCATCGTAGCTTTTCGTCTCCTCAATCTGGCGGATCTTTCCCTCCAGATTGGTACACAGCTTGAGCACGCCGCTGATCGCTTTCCAGCTCTCTTTGTCTGTCGTCGTGTCGAGAAGTCCCTGCGCAAGCTTCTGCGCATCCTCGACCTCCTGGATCGGGAGTCCATCAGAATAATGGCTTTCCACCACATAATAATACATCTTCAGATCGATGGACTCCTTGAAATCCTGATTGAATTCTGAGGCCGTCGTTACGTTGTGGAGGATATCCGCATACTTACCGACGTACGTAAACAGAATCACAAACAGGACCAGAATCATGATAAGAAGCGGAACAGCAAAGAAAAACATCAGGTGACGCAGGCGTTTTTCCAGCGTCACCGGTCCGCCCGGCGTTCTCGTCTTTCGCCTGCTTCCGGATGCCTGCCTCCTGCTCATCCTCTCCGGCCTCCCATCCGGTAATCCCGCGGTGTACAGCCCTGTGTTTTGCGGAAGACAAAACTGAAATAATGTGGATCCTTATACCCGACTTCCGCTGCAATCTCCGCAGAGCGCTTATCTCCCTGACGCAGCAGCTCTTTCGCGCGCTCCATCCGCTTTTTCGTCAGGTACTCTACAAACGTCTGCTGCATTTCCTGACTGAACACCGCGCTGAAATAATTGGCACTCACATTTGTATAACCGGCCACCTCCTTTAAAGAAAGATTTTCATCCGTGTAATGACCGTTGATATATTCCACTGCCTGACGGATCATATCTTTTCCCTGGCTGCTCGACCGGCGGTCACGCAGTTCAAGTGCCCGGTCAAGTACCGTGCGGATATAAGTGCCAAGCTCCTCCCGTTTTATCTGCATACCGGATGGGGACACAGCCGGAAGCTCTTCAGCAAATGCTTCCTGCTTCAGTCCAAGCGATTCCAGATAGGCGATCGCAGTAAACCGCACGTTCAGCATCAGATACTGGCAGAACATCTTGGATGCCGCCGCCTCATACAATCCGCCGACATACTCCTGCACAAAATCCGCCAATTCCTCCTTCGTACCATTTTGAAGAAAACCGCGCACGACCGCCGGATCGATCTTTGCCATATCCAGATTCTTCAGACGGCTCTCGTCCTCACCCCCCGTAAATTCTTCCGTATTCTGCCGCGTAAGCACATGCTCCCGCATCAGATGACGGCAGGAATACGTGTGACTGAGCATTTCAAAGCACTCCGCAAGGCCCGAAAGGCGCTCTGTCTTCTCTCCGACCGCCACATACCACTCTACCTGCCCCTCATACGGCTGGGCCTGTGCCCGGATCGTATCAATGCAGTGCTGCAGGAGTGTATCCATTTTTTCCCGTTCTCCCTTGAGCAGCACCGCATACGTCATGAGATTCCAGCGGAACATCAGATATTCCGGCGCACCGGAAAAAAAGCGCGTCAGCGCATCGCGGATCTGTACCGCCGGATCTGCATTTTCCCCGGAAAAACCAGAAAGGTCACTGCGTCCCTGCACGCTGTACAGGATCAGATTGTAACACTGCGCTTCGATCGCAATGCCGAGCGTACCTGCCTTTTCATAAATCTCACCGACCGAAAGCTGCCCTGTCACAACCTGTTCAAAAAAACGCCGCCTTGAAAACTGCTCATACTCCTGTACCTCACTACGGAATTTTTCCAGATAATCTTCTGCCTGCCGCTCATTCTCAATTTTCTCCCGCACCTCACTTAAAGTCGCTGTCAGCGTCGCTTTTGTGATCGGCTTGAGCAGATACTGCTCCACTCCGATTCGGATCGCCTGTCTTGCATATTCAAAATCATCATATCCACTGATAATGATGATCTTCGTGCCCGGCAGTTCCTTGTTCACAAGGCTGGAAAGCGCCAGTCCGTCCATAAATGGCATTTTAATATCGGTGATCAGCACATCCGGCCTCGTCTCGCGGATCATCGGAAGCGCCTGCTCCCCGTCCCCCGCGTCACCAACCAGAATATATCCATACTGCTGCCACGGAATGATATCGCGCAGTCCTTCCCGTATAATTGTCTCGTCTTCTACCAAAAAAACTTTCAGCATTGTTCTTCTCCCTGCTTTCCAGCGCATGTCTGATACATGCCCTGATTTTATAAGAAGATTTTACCATGTTTCTCACTTCTGGAATATGCAAAATTTTACGGAAAAAGGTAAAAAAAATACAGCCCTCATTTTCAGGACTGTATCTTTCATTTTTACTCAGCTGCAATGCTCTCGCTCTCTGTCTCCTCTGCTTTCGTCAGCATCATCTGGTTGGACGAGCGGAACAGCGTATCCGATGATCCCATCTGATTGACCACAACCTCATTATCTCCCGACGGAATATCTTCTTTCTTAATGCGGAGCAGCCTGGAAGAAAGGTATTTCGTGCTCACTTTTGTGTCATTTACAAAGACGCGGCTCCAGTTCGTGAAATTCTCACCGATAATATAATAATAGCGGTCCGTCTCCATGATCTGACTGATCACCACATCCTGCGTGCCCATGATCAGGTTCGAAGCCGGGTACGGATTTCCTCCGCCATACACGTAATGATCGCCATAGAGAATGTCGTACTGCAAAAGCTCCATCGCATTCTGGTACTCGTCTTCCGTCGCATATTTGTAGCGGTTCTGCTGAAAACGGAACATCGTGCCGTTATGGATGTCAAGGCTGTCCAGGGTATCTGCCATCAGCTGATAGGCGGTCATGCTCTTGTCTGACTTGGCAAGCCCGAAATTGTTCCACGTCGCATACTGCGTCTTAAACAGGGTGCCGGTCTTCATATCCGATTCTTCCAGTCCCATCGTCGGCAGATGATCGCCGAACATGACAACGATCGTCGGCTCGTCACGCTCACTCAGCATTTCGATCAGATCACCGATAAACTTGTCTGTCTCATGAACCATATTCACATAATATTCCCAGGCGTAATGCATTCCCTCGTCTTCTACGCCGGACACCTGGATCTCCGGGTCATCCAGCACCTTTTCCTGCGGATAATCTCCGTGCGAACCAACAGTGATCGTGTAAACAAAATCCGGCTGATCCGGTGTATAATCCAGCGCCTTTTCCACCTCGCCGATCAGGATCTCATCCTTCGGCCAGGTACCAAGCGGTGTGTACTCGCGGATATCCATCATTTCCTTACTCGTAAAGGTATCGAATCCCATCATTGAGAACGCATTCCGTCTGCTGTAAAAATTTCCTCCGTTGTTGTGGACAACGTGCGTACCGTAGCCGATCTCGCTCAGATCCGATGCAATGCTCTCGCAGTTTGTCTGTTTGAGAATCGTCTTGTACGGATACTCTCCCAGCCCAAAGAACTGCATTCCCATGCCGGTGAGTATCTCAAACTCTGTATTCGCCGTACCGGCTCCGACAACCGGAACCTCCAGATAACCGGACGTATAATTCTGATAGAGCTTATGGAAATTCGGAACAACCTCATCACTCAATTCAAGGAAATTGACGAGTTCCGGGTCAATGAAGGACTCAAGCAGAATGCAGATGATGTTGGGGTGCCCGGCGGTGACGCCGGTCTGCGTTTTTCCGGTATCTCCAACGGAAGCTTCCGTCTGTCCGTCCGCCTGACCGTCTTCCCGGGCTGCTGCCGTCTTCACGCTTTCCTCAGGTACAAACGCCGCCTGCATTTCCCCTTTAATCAACAAACCGGAAGCATCCGTTTTCGATGCTTCCGTTCCTGTTTTTCTTTCTTCTGTCTGTCCCTGATCAGACGAAGCTTTATTTTCTTCTGTCTCTGCCGATGCCTGCGCAAGCTTTGTATCCGTATCTTCCACACCGATCTTCGCAAGTACCGCATCTACCGCTTCCTCAGAATAATCACTCGGGGTGCTCATTCCGCGGTCCAGGACACTGGACGAAAAGCTGTAAACAAATCCATAATCCTTGTATCCCTGTGCCAGATTCTCAAAATAATTGGTCAGGATATTGTTGCTGACTGCCGCATCTGTCACAGTCGGAATCATCATCACAACGGCTGCCGTCATCACAAGACCAAATACCCGATGCGTCTTTCCCTGAAACTTCGGTCCCTTAAACCACAGCACCACAAGAAAAAGAAGCACAAGGCTCACGCCGACGATTACAAGAATTGCTTCCCCGGCGGTAAAATAATTGCTCTGCATCGTAAACAGATCGCCGACCATTTTCAGATCCGTAAAGCTGAACGGCGATACACGCTTCGCCAGAATGCAGCCGTTGATAATTCCAAGGAACAGCCAGAATACGGAAATCACTGTACGGAGCAGTGCTCTTCTGCGCACGGTGTACACCAGAAGCAGCGATGCAAACACGATCAGCGAATTATAAAGGAAGACCAGATTCCTGTCTACCACAAAGCTGCACGCTTCGAGGAACGAATGCCGCGATACCCACTCGATCACGAAGCACACCCCGCAGGATAACAGTACGTGGAACAGAATCGAATAACGGTTCATAAAACGGAGCACCGCCTGACTTTCCGGTGACTGTTCCGCCTTGACTTTCAGCTCCTGCAGCTTCTCATCTGCCGCCTGTCTTGCCTGCGCTCTTACCGCTTTTTTTCTTTCTGATTTTTCTGAATTTTTCTTATTTCTAAACATATTATCCTCACCCATTATATTACCCCATCTGCGCGGTCCATTTACCTGTTATGTAAATTTACGTAAAGTCTTCTAAAGACAGTTGACAGATTAATCTAAATCCTGTAAAAAGTCAACCGGCTTCCGTGAAATTTAAGGTTTTTTTTACTTTCCCCTCACAAATATGTGTCTATTTTCTACGGAATTTAGCCTAATATTCTCTGGATTCTTTTTCCGGAATGTGATAATTTATATGTAGAAAAAAAAGAAGGGATTCCTGACATTATGAAAAAGTTACTATATATTTTCCTTTTTGCAGTCCTGATTTTGTCAGGATGTGAAAAAAAACAGGAGCTGCTCGCTCCTGCTTCACTTTTTGAGATGGACGGTGAGGCCACTGCCGCCGGGGTCTGTCCGGGCGACGGACCGGAAGAATTCAAGGCTTCCTACCGTGATTATACGCTGCAGGTCGCATGGAACGATGCAGAGTCCAATTTTATGGTGATGTCTCCTGACCAGATTCCCTACGATGAAGAGATTTCCACAATGATCGCCACGCTTTTCATCGACGGAAAGCCTGTCGACCCGGAGGCGTTCTGCAAAGAGCAGGCTATCCAGTCAGACCAGATCCACGACCTGCTCAGCTCCCCGGATTTTCTGCGGAAGCACGATGTGATCTACCGCTATCTCGTTTTCGAATGGAGTGACAGCGAGATCGTCGATATTTACTCCGAAGAGCTTAATTATAATGAAACGTTTGAGACGCCGCGCAGCGGAACGTGAGGCTGCCGGGCAGGGATTTTTCAGTTTTTCATCCACCCGTTTATTTTCCAGTCTCCCGGGCCACAAAATATACCCGCTCGCTGTCCGCTTTCGGTGCCTCAAACGTAAATGCATCATAGACTGCTTCCAGTTTCAGTCCTGCCTGCTTTAACAAATCACAGATTGTATCCAGTTCGTACGCGCGCTGGTAATGGGTCTCCTCGTATTTTTCGTAGAGACCCTCTTTGTTTTCAATGAACAAAGTCAGATCGTACTCGTTGATCTGCTCTTCCTCATCATACCAGTTTTCCCAGATGAAGCTGCTCGCCTCGCGGTTTTCCGCGATCACCGACTCGCCGAGCTGTTCATATTTATAAATCGTATTGAGGTCGAAAATGAACACTCCGCCCGGGTCAAGGTAATTATTGACCAGCCGGAATACCTGCAGAAGATCTTCCTCTTCCGTGATATAATTCATGGAATCGCAGACGCTCACCACGGCACGCACCGTACCGTAAAGTTCAAACTCCCGCATATCCTGCTGCAGATACAAAATATCCGCACCCGACTTTTCTTTCTTCTCCAGCGCGATCTCCAGCATATCCGGCGCTGCATCCACTCCGATCATATCGTAGCCCATCCCGGACAGCAGCTCAGTCATCGTCCCTGTGCCGCAGCCAAGCTCCAGCACCAGGCCGTCCTCTACGCCGCCCCGTTGAAGCAGTTCGTGGAGGTATACGCTCCATTCTTCATATGGAATATTGTCCATGAACAGGTCATAGACTCTTGCAAAACTTTCGTAGGTTGCCATAATTCCCTCCTTAGGAGATTTTTCGCTGATTTTATCATGCGAAGATTTTCGATACCGTACGCAAGCCCCTAAGGAATCCTCCCACTAACGTGGGTCCCTCCTTAGGAGATTTTTCGCTGATTTTATCATGCGAAGATTTTCGATACCGTACGCAAGCCCCTAAGGGATCCTCCCACTAACGTGGGTCCCTCCTTAGGAGATTTTTCGCTGATTTTATCATGCAAAGATTTTCGATACCGTACGCAAGCCCCTAAGGGATCCTCCCACTAACGTGGGTCCCTCCTTAGGAGATTAAGTGCTCTAAAAACGCAAGCAGCGCATCCATCTCCGCATCGGTTCCGATCGTGATGCGCAGGTACTGATCGATCCGCGGTTTTTTGAAGTAGCGGACGTAGATGCCTGCCTCTTTGAGTGCCTGGAACAGTTTTTCCGCATCCAGTGACGGATGTGTCACAAACAGGAAGTTCGCCTTCGAATCCCCAAAGGTAAACCCCAGCTCTCTCATCCGCTGTTTTGTGCGCTCCCGCGTCGCGATGATCTTTGCTCTCGTCTCCTCAAAATACGCTCTGTCCTGAATTGCCGCCGTGCCAAGTGCGATCGCTGTCGCGTTCATCGTGTAGGAATTGAACGAATATTTCACATCAGAAAGCGCCCGGATCAGATCCGCACTGCCAAGCGCATAGCCGATGCGCATGCCTGCCATCGAACGTGATTTGGAAAACGTCTGAACCACCAGAAGGTTTTCATATCGCTCAAGTAACGGAAGCGCCGATCCCCCTCCAAAATCAATGTACGCCTCATCAACAATCACAACCACGTCCTGATTGTGCTTCAGGATATCCTCGATCGCCTCAAGAGAAAGCAGCTCTCCGGTCGGCGCATTCGGATTTGGGAAAATCACGCCTCCGTTTTCCCTGTAATAATCCTCTTTTACAATCTCAAACCGGTCATTTAACGGCTGGCACTCGTACGGAATCCGAAACAGATCCGCCCACACATCATAAAAAGAATAGGTGATGTCCGGGAAAAGAATCGGCTTTTGGGAATTAAAAAAGGTCAGAAAACACATTGCAAGCACGTCATCTGAACCGACACCGACAAATACCTGCTCCGGCTTCAATCCATAGAAATCTGCGATCGCGTCGGTCAGCTGCTGCGCTGCCGGATCCGGATATTTCCGTAAGGGATCCGTTTCCAGTGCCTGAAGTGCTGCCGTTACCTTTGGGGATGGCGGATACGGATTCTCGTTCGTATTTAATTTGATCACATTTTTCTGTTTCGGCTGTTCGCCTGGTACATACGGCGTCACCTTTCGGATATTCTTTTCCCATTCTCTCATAATTTTGTCACTCCTTCGTTTTCCCAGAGCATACTTGAAACAGCATTCCCGCATATCCTGCAGAAAATATTTTTCAAACACACTCTAATTTTTACTTTTTATTTTTTCCCGGTAATGCGATTTTTGCAACCAGACCCCTGAACATTATTTTGAAACAGACGACTTTCGACTTCCGCAAATGAACAGGCCATAAGGGGTTACCTGCTGTGGTACAGCTTCGCATACGCTCCGCCCTTCGCCAGCAGCTCCTCATGTGTGCCCTCCTCCTCAATTCCATTCGCGGTCAGCACCAGGATGCGGCCTGCATTGCGGATGGTGGAGAGGCGGTGCGCGATGACAAAGGTGGTTCTTCCTTTTGCCAGCTGTTCCATTGAATCCTGCACGATCTTCTCACTTTCGTTGTCGAGCGCGGAGGTCGCCTCATCAAAGATCAGGATTGCCGGGTTTTTCAGGAATACACGCGCGATCGAGAGGCGCTGTTTCTGTCCGCCGGAGAGCTTCACACCGCGCTGGCCGATGTCCGTCAGATAGCCGTCCGGCAGCTGCGAAATAAAGGTGTCCGCATTTGCAAGCTTCGCCGCACGGATGACCTCCTCATCCGTCGCATCCGGTCTTCCGTAACGGATATTTTCCATGATATTCTCGGCAAACAGATAAACATCCTGCTGCACGATTCCAATCTGTCTTCTCAGATCTTTCAGTTTGATCTTTCGGATGTCCTGCCCGTCCAGCAGTATTTTACCTGCATCGACATCATAAAACCGCGGGATCAGACTGCAAAGCGTCGTCTTGCCTCCGCCCGACGAACCGACAATTGCCACATACTCCCCGGCATCTACCTTTAGATTGATGTGGGATAATACGCTGTCCTGCTTCGCTTCATATTTAAAGGATACGTCGTCAAACTCAATCTCGCCTTTTACGGTATCGACCGAAACGGCATCCTCGGCATCCGTGATATCCGGCTCCACATCCATGATCTCCAGGAAACGCTCATAGCCCGTATAGCCGTTCTGGAACTGCTCGGTAAAGTTGATCAGCTTCTTCACCGGCTCGGTAAAGTTGTTGATGTATAAAAGGAACGTCACAAGATCGGCAACCGCCATCCTCTGCGTCGTGATCAGCGCCGTACCTGCGACCAGCACAACGATGGAGACAAGCGTTGTCAGTGCGCCCAGACCGGAATTATACCAGCCCATGTACCAGTAGCTGCGGCGCTTCGACTCGACAAAACGCTCATTTCCGCTTCGGAACTTCTCCATCTCGATCGTTTCATTTCCAAATGATTTGACCGCACGCACACCGGATAAGCTGTCCTCGATCTGGCTGTTGATGTCCGCAATTCTTGCGCGGTTCGTCTTAAATGCCACCTTCATCTTTTTGTTGAGCACAAACGCGTAAATGGCGATCACGGGAACGAACGCAAAGGTGATGAGCGTCAGCGTCAGGTTGATCTGCGACAGGATCACAAACGAACCCACAAATTTGATCACCGAGATCACAACATCCTCCGGTCCATGATGCAGAAGCTCGCTGATGTCAAACAGGTCGGTCGTCACTCTGGAAAGCAGCTGTCCGACCTTCTGATTGTCAAAAAAGGTAAACGAAAGCTTCTGATAATGCTCAAAGATCTCATTTCGCATGTCATGCTCGATCTTCGCACCCATGATATGACCGTAATACGCAATAAAGAAATTGCAGTAGCATTCCAGCGCCACCATAGCAAGCATCACCGCGCCCAGCTTTGCGATGATCTGCAGTGCCTCATTTCCCGGCAGAATAATGACATTCGTCGTAATATACCGCACGATCAGCGGGATGCCAAGCGATACGCCAGCGCCGAGGACCGCAAACAGCAGATCCGCGAAAAAAAGCACCCGGTACGGCCGGTAATAGCCGACAAGCCGCTTCCACTTATGTTCCATAAATTTTCTCCTCCGTTTTCTTCCAATGTACTCCCGAAATCTTTTTCTGCTTGATTTTGTGAGTACATTTTAAACCTTGTGTATCATCATACACGGTTCGGGCAAAATCGTCAATGCAATTCAGACAGCAAAAAGCTGCCGCTTTTTGATCCATTTTTGATCTATGGTCTTTAAGGCGGCAGCCTTTGCTGTAACAACTATCTCTTTAAAAATTTTTCTGCCGGTGACATGCGCCTGTCATGAGCATGCTCAGACCTGTGACGATGCCTGTTTTGCTGACCGACGCAATGCTGGAATTGCTCGATTTCCATGTCACCTTTGAACTCTTGCCCTTGCCCTTCACCGTCGCCAGAAGCCCCACCGTTTCTCCGATTGCCGTACCTGTGCTTGTCCGGCTCAGGCGAATCGTCGGATTTCTTCAGCCGCTAAAGCTTTATTCCGTTCTATTATATAATAGAAGAAAGTATAACGTCTACCCGTTTTTACCTGAAATACACGAAAAACTCCCATGCCCGCACCTCTCTGGTACAGACATGGGAGTTTTTCTTTCTCCTGCAGACGCAGATGCCACAGATTTTTCCGCAGCTCCTCTGCTTTTACAGATTGATATCCATTCTCTTTTTTTCTTTTAATCGTGACACCGCACGGGCGAGGGATGCCTTCGACATCCGGTACTCGTAGATCGACTGCTTCTGGCGCAGCTGCTCCTGCGCACGCTCCATTGCCTCGCGGGCTCTCACTTCGTCGATATCCTCCGGACGCTCCGCGGAATCAACCAGTATCGTGACACGGTTGTTCGCAGACTGTGCGACACCTCCGCCCACAACTGCATATTCCCACGTACCGTCCGGCTTTTTGAAACGGAGTTCGCCCGGCTTCATCGCCACAACCATGTCATCGTGGTGTGCCATAAAGCCATATTCTCCGTCCAGTGCCGGAACGATCACGATCTCGGAGGGACCTCCGTAAAAGACCTTATCGCTCGCCACGATCCTCAGACTGAACTCTGCCATCCTCCGTCCTCCTTTTTATCCACAGCAACAGTTTTCTCTGCCTTCTGCCTGCGCAATTTTACCTCCGGCTTCTTTTCTCCGGCTTTTCTTTCTGCTGCTTCTTTCTTTTTTCGCATCAATTTCTTTTATCCGATTTTTCTTACGCCTGCATCTTTTTTGCGTTCGCGATCACATCGTCGATTGTACCGACGTTGAAGAAGGCTGCCTCCGGATAATCATCCATTTCGCCGTCGATGATCATCTTAAAGCCGCGCACGGTCTCTTTTACCGGCACGTACTTGCCCGGAACACCGGTAAAGTTCTCTGCCACATGGAACGGCTGGGATAAGAATCTCTGGATCTTTCTTGCACGGTATACCGTGACCTTATCCTCCTCGGAAAGCTCTTCCATACCGAGGATCGCGATAATATCCTGCAGCTCCTTGTACTTCTGAAGGATCTCCTGCACACGGCGTGCGGTCTCATAATGCTCTTTTCCTACGACGTCCTCCTCGAGGATTCGGGAACTGGACTCCAGCGGGTCAACGGCCGGATAAATACCCTGCTCCACGATCTTTCTGGAAAGTACAGTCGTCGCATCCAGATGTGCAAATGTCGTAGCCGGAGCCGGGTCTGTCAGGTCATCGGCCGGCACGTAAACTGCCTGTACCGATGTAACGGATCCGTTTGTCGTGGAAGCGATTCGCTCCTGCAGCTCACCAAGCTCGGTTGCCAGCGTCGGCTGGTAACCTACTGCAGACGGCATACGTCCAAGCAGTGCTGATACCTCAGACCCTGCCTGAACAAAACGGAAAATGTTATCGATGAACAGAAGCACGTTCTGATGCTCCACATCACGGAAATACTCTGCCATCGTAAGTCCGGTCTCCGCTACTCTCATTCGGGATCCAGGCGGCTCATTCATCTGTCCGAATACCAAAGCTGTCTTATCGAGCACGCCTGATTCCTTCATTTCAGTCCAGAGGTCGTTTCCCTCTCTGGACCGCTCTCCTACACCGGTAAAAATCGAATATCCGCCATGCTCTGTCGCAATGTTGCGGATCAGCTCCTGAATCAGGACTGTTTTTCCTACGCCGGCACCGCCGAACAAACCGATCTTTCCGCCTTTTGCATACGGTGCAAGCAGATCAATGACCTTGATACCGGTCTCGAGCATCTCGACAACCGGGCTCTGCTCAGAAAAGCCAGGTGCTTCGCGGTGGATACACCAATGCTCCTCCTGATCGAGGTTTTCTCCGCCGTCGATCGTCTCGCCGAGCACGTTGAACAGCCTGCCCAGCGTTTTCTCGCCGACTGGCACCTTGATGCCGCTTCCTGTAGCCGTTACTTCCATATCCTTATGAAGTCCGTCACTTGATGCAAGCATGATACAGCGCACGGTATTCTCACCGATATGCTGCGCCACTTCCATGACACAGCGCTTTCCTCCGCTCGTTACCTCAAGCGCGTCCTTGATATAGGGCAGGCTGCCGCCTTCAAATTCTACGTCGACAACCGGTCCGGATACCTGAACGATCTTTCCTTTCAACATATCTCAAACTCCTTCTGGAATGTTTCCTGTTTTCGTTTCTCCAGTTTTTTCTGTTTCTTCCGCTTCTGCGCTTTCGCTCCGGCAATTACTTCGGTGATCTCCTGTGTGATCGCTGCCTGGCGCACCCGATTGTACTCCACTGAGAGAGCATGGATCATCGCCTGCGCACTGTCGTTTGCCGCCTGCATTGCCACCATTCTCGCATTGTGTTCACTGCAGTATGATTCCACAAGCGCACCGTAAATGTATCCGCCAATGTAATTCGGGATTACACTGTTCAGTACCGCTTCCAGCGATGGCCGATAGAAAAATTCCTCCTGAAGCATATCCATCGGAATCTTTTCCGTCTGGAAAATGCTCTTTTTGATCGGAAGCAGCTGGATCTCATTCGTCTCCGTCTGCAGGCCGTTCTTCATAGAGGTGTAGATCATATGGACCTCGTCCACCTTACCGGATTCATAAAGGCTGAGCACCTTGCCCGTGATGACTCTGGCACGGTGCATCGTCGGATTCTGCGCAGTATAGAGGAAATGCTCATCTACCGGAATTTTTCTGGAATGGAAATACTGCCGTCCCACTTCTCCTACAACGAGAAGATGGCTCTGGCTGCATTTTTCCAGTTCTTCCTCTGCAATCTTCAGTACATTATGATTGTAAGCGCCTGCCAGCCCTTTATCCGCAGTCACTACCAGAAACGCCTTCTTTTTTTCACCGGACGCTTCTTTTTCATCCGAAAGAAACCGATGCTGTACTTCTGGAAGATGACGGATTATACGCGCCAGCATTCCCTGCAGCGTAAAGAAATATGGTTCTGTCTCCGCCAGTTCCTTCTTCGCCTTGCGCAGCTTCGTGGAGGAAATCATGTACATGGCATTCGTAATCTTCATCGTATCCTGAATGCTCTTCATTCTTTCCTGAATCTCACGTGCATTCGCCATCTCATCACCACCCTTCTGTTTCTTTCTTTATTTTGCGGCATTCTGGCGTTTTGCCCAGGATGCATAAAATTCTTTTGCTGCTGCTGTGATGCGCTCTTTGAGCTCATCCGGCAGCTGACCGGTCGTCTCAAGCTCACGTCCAAGTTCCGGATGTGACTGTTCAAACCAGGTGAGCATCTCGCCCTGGTACGCCTTTACCTGTGCAACCGGTACTTCCATCATGGTCTTTCCGGTCGCCGCACATAAGGTGATGACCTGCTCCGCCATTGAAAGCGGATGGCACAAAGGCTGCTTTAAAAGTTCCATCAGACAGCGGCCATACTGCAGCTGCTCTTTCGTCGCTGCATCCAGATCGGAACTGAACTGCGTGAAGACTTCCATCTCGCGGTACTGTGCGAGGTCGATACGGATGCTTCCTGCCGCCTTCTTCATCGCCTTCGTCTGCGCCGCACCACCGACACGCGATACAGACAGACCGACGTTTACCGCCGGACGCATACCGGAGAAGAACAGATCGCTCTCCAGGAAAATCTGTCCGTCTGTGATGGAAATAACGTTTGTCGGAATGTAAGCCGATACGTCTCCTGCCTGCGTCTCAATGATCGGCAGCGCTGTGATGGAACCACCGCCGTTTTCTTCATTTAAGCGGCTGGAACGCTCCAGCAGTCTTGAATGGAGATAGAACACATCGCCCGGATATGCCTCACGTCCCGGGGAACGCTCAAGCAGCAGGGAAAGGGCACGGTATGCAACCGCGTGCTTGGAAAGATCGTCGTAAACGATCAGTACGTCTTTTCCCTGATACATGAAATACTCTGCCAGCGCCGTACCGGAATACGGTGCGATATACTGAAGCGGAGCCGGATCGGATGCCGTAGCTGCAACAACAATCGTATAGTCCAGTGCCTCATTTTTCTTTAATGTATTGACCAGCTTTGCGATCGTAGATGCTTTCTGACCGATTGCCACATAAATACAGATCACGTCCTTGCCCTTCTGGTTCAGGATCGTATCGACTGCGATTGAGGTCTTTCCGGTCTGACGGTCTCCGATGATCAGCTCACGCTGTCCGCGGCCGATCGGGAACATGGAATCGATCGAAAGGATACCGGTCTCAAGCGGTACGCCGACTGATTTACGTGCCACAATGCTCGGCGCCTCCTGCTCGATCGGACGGTAGCCGGATGCAACGATCTTTTCTTTTCCGTCGATTGCTCCGCCCAGCGGATCTACAACTCTTCCAAGGAAACCTTCCCCAACCGGGATACCTGCACGCTTGCACGTACGCATCACGCGTGTACCCTCGCGGATTCCGGTGTCACGTCCGAACAGGATACAGCAGACCTCATCGCGGCGGACATCCTGTACCATACCGCGCACGCCGTTGTCAAAAATGACGATCTCGCCGTACATCGCATGATCCAGTCCGTCAATATTTGCAATACCGTCTCCGACGTAGCTTACGGTACCGACTTCCTGCTCTTTTGCCTCCAGATCGAAATTCTCGATCTCACTCTTTAAAATAGAAATGATGCCCTGCAGGCTCTGTCCCTGCGGCACTTCTGTCTGCTCCAGGCGTGCCCTGACCTGATCCACTCTTCCTCTGTCAGACCAGTCATATTCTTTTCCGTCAATATTCAGGATGAAGCCGCCGCCAAGGGATGCATCCTCCTTTTCCTGAAAATCGATGTCCTGTGCGCCGCTTTTTTTGCGGATAAATTCCAGGATCCGCCCGCGCTGCGCATCATCCGGAGCGGTCACATAGCGCAGTACTGCGCGAACGGATCCTTTTTTCTCCGGTGTGAGATTCCGGTATGCCTCACAGATTTCAGGGAACAGCGAGACAGCGTCGTTGTCACAAAGCAGCTTTAAGAAGCTGCGGATCTGTGTCGGAAAAACCCGATCGATCACGTTGTGCTTGGCTGCCAGGTCATTCGCCGGGTTCGAGAAATCCTGCATGATTTCCGGAACAGCCTGAAAGATACCAAGTGCCTGTTCAAGCACGCTCTTCGGGATCTCCAGGTTTCCCACCATTTTTGCATATTTTTCTACTTCCTGTATCATACTACTCTGCCTCGCTTAAGAACTTGTCGTAAAGTGCACGGTCACTGCTTGTGCCGTTTTTCTCTGCCACCATGCGCGCTGCCGCTGTCACGACCATATCGCGTACCTCAGCATCTGCCTGCTGCATCACTGCAGCTTTCTCTGCCTGCGCATCTGTCTTTGCTTTTTCCACGATTCCGTCTGCCTTATCCTTCGCATCTGCTACGATACGGCCATACTCTGTGGAAGCTTCCTCTCTTGCCTGTGTAACGATGCGCTCCTTTTCATTCTGCGCATCCTCAAGCAGAGAATCGTATTTCTGTGCTTTTTCCTGTGCTGCTGCCTCCTGCGCATCGGCCTGTACAAATCTGGCGTCTGCTTCCTGCTGACGTTTTTCCAGAATTGCGTTTACCGGCTTAAACAGAAAACGCTTCATCAGTGCATATAAAATAATCAGGTTGATAATGTTGAATAATAAATTCCAGTCTAACCGGAGCACCTGATTCCACCTGCCTTTCTCCTCTGAATTTCTTTTCCTGTCTCGTGTAGGGTAAAAGCAGATATTCCAGATCCGCTTTCAAACCCTGCACACAAAAATCTTAACGGAACTTCACATTCCGCTTCACTGCATGTCCGGTGATTACTTCAGGAACAGAATGATCAGAAGAGCGATTACGAAACCGTAAATAGCGGTTGCCTCTGCCAGCGCACATCCAAGCAGCAGGATCTTGCTGATCTTTCCGTCTGCTTCCGGCTGTCTTGCGACTGCATCTGCTGCCTTTGCGGTTGCGATTCCGATACCGATACCAGCTCCGATACCTGTCAATACTGCGATACCTGCTCCAATTGCGATTAATGTACTCATCTTTCTTTTCTCCTTTTCTTACTGTGTGCCGGTGTTCCCGGCTCTTTTTTGTTGCTGCCAGAGTGGACTTCTCATCCACCTGCCTGATTCACCGCCTGTTTCCAAGTGAAGCACTCAGTCCTCGATCGCTTCTTTTATAAACAGGGAAGTCAGGAATACAAATACGTATGCCTGGATCAGACCGTCAAAAATATCAAAGTAGAAACTGAATACCAGCGGTACTCCTACCGGAATCAGCTGCTTGATCAGCTCCATGATAACGAAGGCACCAAGCACGTTTCCGAACAATCGCATGCAAAGCGACAGCGGACGGATAAATACCTCCAGAATATTGATCGGCGTAATCACCGCTACCGGCTGTGCAAATCCCTTCAGCCAGTTCTTTACTCCTTTTTCCCGTATGCCGGACGCCTCGATCAGTATAATACTCATCAGCGCCAGAGCTGCCGTTACGTTCATATCTTTGGTCGGCGGCTTCAGCCCGAACAGTCCGATTACATTGGAAAAGCCAATATAAACGAGCACTGTCACCAGATATGGCACATATCGTTTTCCTTTTTCACCGATCATCCCTTCGACAAACCCGTTCAGCCACGTCACCGCGCTTTCTACGGCCGCCTGTCTCCGGCTGATGTGATTGACCTTCAGATTTCTCGTCAGGAGCCATGCCAAAAGTGTCAGCACAGCCATGATCACCCAGGTGATGACGGTTGATTCGGCAATCTCGATCCCGCCCAGAAACGGAATTGTAAATACGGTTTCACAATTCAGCTCTTCGAGCAGGCTGCTTGCCAGATTCTCCATAGCACCTCTTCCTTTCTGCTTTTCAGCCGTTCTTGCTTTCTATCCGATTTTGTATTATACTCAGAACACGTCCGTTCGTAAAATGTATTATTGAAATGGCTACTATATCAAAATGATATATCAGAAGTATTTTACATACGCTCTGCCATGTCTGTATGATATATCAGAAACATATTTCCAGATATTTAAACGGACATCCGCAATCCGCTTCGCTGCTTGTAGGATCATAAGGGATCCCAGCCCACTGCTTATTGCTCCGCGCAACCACGCAGGGGACTTGCCTGACTCGGGTCAATCGCTATAATAGAGGTGCATTATGAATATTTCGTATGATTACTACCGTATCTTCTACTTCGTCGCCAAGCATCAGAGCTTCACGCGCGCCGCTGCAATTCTGATGAACAACGAACCAAACATTTCGCGCGCGATCAAAAATCTGGAGCACGCGCTTGGCTGTACACTCTTCATCCGTTCCAATCGCGGTGTCACCCTGACCCCAGAGGGCCAGAAGCTCTATACCCGCGTAGCCGCAGCCCACCATCAGCTGCTTTCCGCCGAATCTGAGCTCGCCGATGCCAAAAGCCTGACAAGCGGTACGATCTCCCTTGGAGTAAGTGAGACAGCGCTGCAGCTGATGATGCTTCCAAAGATCCGTGCATTTCATCAGAAATTCCCGGATATCAAGATCCACATTTCCAGCGTGACTACTCCGCAGGCCATCTCTTCCTTAAAGAATGGCCTTGTTGATCTCGCGATCGTCACCTCACCGACCGGTATCGCAAGGCCGCTCCATGAGACCATCCTCGCGCCGCTTCCTGAGATCCTGATCGGCGGTCCACGCTTTGCGCACCTCTCCGGAGATCCGATCTCACTTGAGCAGGCTGCAAAATATCCATTTATCCTGCTCAACAACCAGACTAATGCGCACAATTACCACACTCGCTTCTTCCTTGAGCATGGAGTTTCTCTGCGCCCGGATATCGAAGTTGCCACAACCGAGCAGATTCTTTCCCTGATCAAATACGATCTTGGCATCGGTTTTCTGCCGGAACAGATCGCCATGGAAACATTGCTCAAAAAAGAGGTCTTTCAGATTCGGCTTGACTGCGAGCTTCCGGCACGCTCCATCTGCCTCGTCAAAAATCCATCCCAGCCTGCCAGTATCGCTGCACGGGAACTTGAAAAAATGCTGCGCCAGAAATAAACGGCGCAGCATTTTTGTCGGTGTTTCTACCTATTATATTATATTATATTATATTGCTGTAACTGTTCAGAGCCAACCTCCAAAATGCTACGCATTTCGTCGGTGTGGCGTATCCGCCAAATAAACTTTCAAAAACAGGCTTAAAAATGCGAGCATTTTACGCCTGTTTTATGAAATTTTGCCTGGCTCTGAACAGTTACATATTGCTTTATAATTACTGATAAGAAATTCTCTTTACGATATGGATTCTGTCTTTTTGCTGATGATAAGCAATTCTCCCACAAGTGAGCGCTCTTTATGATACTTGACCTGTATTTTTGATCTCTATATTCACAGGGCATCTTGTAAAGCGGACATTCGCAATCCGCTTCGCTACTTCCTCATGATCGACATTATCCTATTTTCTTCCCGGCGAGGATTTCTTTATAATCCTTCAGATTCTTCTGCAGCAGCTCCGGCGTGTTCAGATGATACGGGCACTTCTTCATGCAGGAGCCGCAGTGCAGGCAGTCCTCAATCTTCATCATCTTTTTCTGCATTTCCGGTGTCAGCTGCGCAGCAGACGGTGCGCGTCGGATCATCAAAGACATGCGGGCACAGTTATTGATCTCGATTCCGGCCGGACACGGCATACAGTAGCCGCAGCCACGGCAGAAATCACCCATCAGCTCCTTTCGGTCCTTCTCGATCAGCGCCTGAATCTTCTCCGTCATCTTCGGGGGACAGACGATGTAGGAGAGGAATTCTTCCAGTTCACTCATACGCTGCACACCCCAGATTGGCAGCACATTGTCGTACTGTGCTTCAAACGCATACGCTGCCGCAGAGTTTGTGATCAGTCCGCCGGAGAGTGCCTTCATCGCGATAAAGCCCATATCCGCTTCCTTGCACATCTCTACCAGCTTTTTATCTTCCTCTGTCGCAAGATAACAGAACGGAAACTGTAATGTCTCATAAAGCCCGGACTCAATCGCTTCCTGTGCAACCTTCAGGCGATGATTCGTAATACCGATGTGGCGGATTTTTCCCTGCTTCTTTGCTTCGAGCATACAATCGTAAATACCGCTCTCATCACCTGGTCTTGGACAAAATGCCGGATTATGAAACTGGTAAACATCAATGTAATCCGTCTTCAGATTGGTAAGGGATGTTTCCAGCTCTTTCCAGAAGCCCTCCGGCGTCACTGCTCCGGTCTTTGTCGCAATGTAGATCTTATCACGCATCCCTTCAAATGCAAGCCCAAGCTTATGCTCACTGTCTGTATAGTAACGCGCACTGTCAAAATAGGTAATGCCGCCCTCATACGCCCGGCGCAGGATCCTCACTGCCTCTTCATCACTGACACGCTGTACCGGAAGCGCACCGAATCCATTCTTATTCGTGACAATTTCTGTTTTTCCAAGTCTTACTGTCTCCATATCGTTTTCTCCCTCATCAGGCGGATATTTACAATCCGCTTCGTTACCTGCCATCTCATAAAGAATCCTTTCGTAAGCGGAGTCTTCCTTATGATATGATAATTTAAGGTCAAAAGATGCCTTACGGATTCTTACTGCTCCATTTCGCGGATTGCATCCGTCAAAATCCGGTACTGCGTTTCCACCTTTTTGAACATTTCCTCCGTACCGCTCGTATCGCGTCCCCTGAGCTTTTCCGTCAGTTCCGCGCTCACCTCGTAAAGACGGTCAAAACCAAGATTCAGGCAGACACCTTTTAAGGTATGCGCCGCACGGAATGCCGTCTCCCCGTCCTTCTTTACCAGCGCATCCTTCAGATCCTGAAAGCTTGTGTCGTTCAGAAACTTTAATGCAAACCGCTTTACCAGTGCCTCGCTTCCAAGCCTTCGCAGAACCTCATCAAAATTTGAGCCAATTTTTTCATAGCTTTCCCTTACTGTCATAATTACTCCCTTCTGTTTTGCTTCTTTATCACCTATATTTGCAGAATAAACTGTACAAATTTCATTTTTCGTCCATGCCCGCCGGCTGTACCTGACCCGATCCGTTTTTTCAGGAGGATCTTCTCATTTCTGGCATGCATCCCTGGAACCTTCGTCTCCGTCAACTAATGATAGGATAATCCGGTCATAAATTTGCTGAAGCTTCTGCCCCCCCCCGATGACTCCATAGAATCTTCGGAAAGTACGGCGGCCTGTTCTTTCTTTCCCCGCTCGCTGATCTCCGTTGAAACATCTCCGCCCAGAATGCGGATTCTGATCTTATCTTCGATATCCAACAGGCATTCCAGCAGCAGCGGATTGAAGACGCCGCACTCACCGTTCAAAATCATCCGGATCGCTTTTTCATGGGAGTATGCCTTTTTGTAAACGCGGTCACTGACCAGCGCATCATACACATCTGCCAGAGATACTACCCGGGCTGAAATCGGAATTTCTTCCCCCTTCAGGCCATCCGGATAGCCTCTTCCGTCGTAGCGCTCATGATGCCATCTGCAGATTTCACGCGCCACCTTTACAAGCAGTTCATTCTGATAGAGCTCAAGGCTGCACAGAATTTCTTCTCCGATCACCGTATGTTTCTTCATCTCCTCAAACTCTTCCGCCGTCAGACGTCCTGGTTTGTTGAGGATTTTTTCATCAATGCCGATCTTTCCGATATCGTGGAGTGAAGAAACGAGCGTAATCAGATACTGCTCATTCCAGTTTAAATGGTAACGCCCGGTCTTCTGCATCAGGCGGTCAAGCAGCATTTCCGTCAAAATATTGATATGCCGTACGTGCAGTCCGCTCTCTCCGTTTCGAAACTCGACAATCTGGCTTAAAATGCTGACCATCATACGGCTGCTTTTCTCTTTTTCATAAATCTGATCCGTCACCAGCGTGATCAGCCTTCGCTGCTTCGCATACAGCTTGATCGTGTTGAAGACACGCTGATAAACAACCTTTGCATCAAACGGCCGACTGATATAATCAGAGACACCAAGCTCATACGCACGCCTGATATTTTTTTCGGAATCATCACTGGAAATCATAATAACAGGGATGTCCTCAATGATATGCTCCCTTGCCATATAGCTGAGTACGCCGAACCCATCCAGCACCGGCATGATAATATCCAGCAGTACAAGAGAAATCCCGGTGCCCTGCTGCTGCAGCATCTCAAGCGCCTGTGCACCATCCTCTGCTTCCAGAATCCTGAAATCCGTATGAAGCATCTCCGAGAGAATCTCCCTGTTCAGCTCGGAATCGTCTACGATCAGAATCTGCTGACGGATCTTTTCACTGTCCTCCTGAAAGACTCCGTTCGGGCCTGCCATCTGACTGTTGACCGCTGTCACCACCGCATTTTTGTGGTTCTTTGCGCGGTACATCAGCTTGTCCGCCATCTCCACTGCATTTTCAATCTTGTGTTCTTCAGAAAGCACTCCGCCGATGCTCACGGACAGCTGCAACCTTGAAAACCCTGGGACTTCTTTGGAGTGGACTTCGTTCTGGATCTGCCGAAGCTTCTGTGTGAAATCTTCTTCCTTCACTCCCGGCATTACCAGAAGAAACTCATCCCCGCCATAGCGGATCAGAATATCAGTCGTCCGCCGGATCATTCCCCGGATCACACCGGCAACCGTCGTCAGCGCCAGATCGCCTGCATTATGCCCGCAGGTGTCATTATAAAGCTTAAAGTCATCCAGATCGATCATCGCAATTCCAGCCGGCAGAATCTGTTTGCGCAGCTGATCTTCATAATAGCGGCGATTGTAGATGCCGGTAAGCACATCCCGGTAAAGCTCGTCCTGAAACCCGTTCAGTTTTGTAAACAACCGTTCACTTCCGTCGATATCGACTATATCCGCTTCATCCAGATACTGGATCAGCTCCATAACCTTCGGCTTTCCGTCTACTTCAACGTAATGAGCCGTCACCTGATAAACATTATTTTCCCAAAATTCCAACTTCGTTTTTTTATTTTTCTCTTCAAGTGCTTTCAGGGAAACACAGTTGCTGCACCGCTTTCCGGTCTCCCAGAAATCAAAACACCGGCACGGCTCTGCGGAAATATTCTGATTCTTTCCTTTTGCCGCATTCAGGATCGTTTCCGCATCCAGCAGCCGCACCACAGAAAACACATTTTCATACTGCAGCATCCGTTCCTCTGCCTGCTGCCCTGTCATTTTATAATCTTTCATTCTTCCGTCCTTTTCTATACGGTCAGATTCGTCTGCGGCCTGCCGTATTCTTTGAACGTAAAAAGGAATGTGTCGAAGACACATTCCTGCACTGAGCACGATCACCTGCGACATCATTCTTTTGTTGCGTATCTGCCGGTAAGTGGCGGACTTTTCATTTCAAACATTATACCGCTTTTATTATACTGAATTCACGTCGCCTTGTCTACTATGTTTTTGGAGTCAGAGGAAAAAAGTCTCCGAAGTGCTGCCTGTTCCTTACCTGGCTTTATCCGTCAGCTCCGCAAGCAGCTGTGTCATCGTTTTTTTCAGGATCGGATGACGCAGATTCGGTGCGATCTCAGCCATCGGCTGCAATACGAAATCCCGCAAATGCATTTCCACATGCGGCACGATCAGAGTCTCGGTCTCAAAGACCTCCTGGTCATAGAGCAGAAGATCAAGATCCAGTGTGCGCGGTCCCCAGTGGATCAATCGCTCTCTGTGCGCTGCCTGCTCGATCACATGCATCTGGTCGAGCAGCTCCTGCGGTTCCAGCAGCGTGCGCAGGCGCAGACATGCATTCAGGAAATCCGGCTGCTCCACACCGCCGTACGGCTTTGTAATCAGATAGGAAGAAACCTTTTCCACCTTGCATCCCGGAAGCGCATCCAGTGCCAGCACTGCCCCGTCCAAATAAGCCTTGCTGTCCCCGATATTCGAACCGAGGGCAATGTACGCCGTATGCCAGAATCGCGTAATTTTTACGGATACCGTATCGAGCGGCAGTCCAACCGGCGCCCACGGCTTTTTCAGTTCCAGTGCAACACCCTCGATGAGCGGGTACTGCTGCAGAATCGCTGCGGCAAGCCCCTCCGCTGCCGCCTCGATCAGTTTACGCGTGTGCTCCTTCATCCACTCCGTGATAAACTGGCTTACCTCTCCGTAATTCGTCGATGCTTCCAGCTCGTCCGACATTCCGGCACGGCGCGTTTTGGTATACATCGTCAGAGACACCACAAATTTCTGGCCAAGTGCCGTCTCCTCCGGATAAACGCCATGTCTTGCAAAGCAGACGAGATTTTCAATATGGATTTCATCATATTTTTCGATGTTCATCACGTACTTTTCTCTTCCTTTCTATTTTTACTTGCTCAGGCTGAAAGCTGCAAAGCTGGCAGCTGATCCGGTCCTCCCGATTCCTTCCTGTTTCCTGCCGGTACAAAAGCCAAAGCCGGTCTGCGCAGCTGAAACAGATGACTTGCCTGATTCTGGTCAAGCGGATATTCGCAATCCGCTTCGCTACTTGCAGGATCATAAGGGATCCTCCCGCAAGCGGGTCCTTCCTTATGATATTTCATAACCGAGTAGCTGCTTCGCAGCTTATCAGGAGTGGCTTGTACCACTCCTGATACAAGCAAGTCCCTACCCACTGCTTATTGCTCCACGCAATTGAAGCAGGGGACTTGCTTGACTCGTTTAAAATTCCGGTTTGCACTCCGCCATAATCGCCTGCGTCATGCGGATCGTGCGTATGTTTTCTTTTACATCGTGTACACGGACAAATGATGCATGCTTCTGTACGCCAAGTACCGTGGTAACCAGTGTGCCTTCCACGCGTTCCTCTGTCGGAAGACCCAGGGTAAGCCCGATCACAGACTTTCTTGAGGTTGCCAGCAGTACCGGATATCCCGTCTCTACCAGACGCTCCAGGTGATGGATCACAGTCAGATTATTTTCATACGTCTTTCCAAAACCTACGCCCGGATCAAGAATAATCTGTTCATCCTTCACTCCTGCCGCCTTTGCGATCGCCACGGATTCTCTTAAATCCGCGCACATTTCATCAAGGAAGTTCTGATATTCTGCCTTTTCACGGTTGTGCATCAGACAGCACGGCACCTGATACTGCGCGATCAGATCAGCCACATGGCGGTCGTATTTCAGACCCCAGATATCGTTTACAAGGTCTGCTCCCGCTTTTAACGCCGCCTCTACCACTTCACTCTTGTAGCTGTCGATCGATACCGGGATATCAAACTCTTTCTTTACCATCTCGATCATCGGCACCACGCGCTCGATTTCTTCCTGATTGCTGATCTGTACGTGACCCGGTCTCGTGGACTCTCCACCGATGTCAATAATGGACGCACCCTCCGCGATCATGTCTGCCGTATGTTTTTTTGCCTTTTCCAGATCATTCCATCTTCCGCCATCCGAAAAAGAATCCGGTGTCACATTCAAAATGCCCATAATATAACAGTCATGTGCTGTATCAAATTCACGATTTCCGATTCTCATACCTCAAATCCTTTCTCCGGCACCGTACCGGATTTCTTCCATTTATAATGTTATCCTGCAGCGATTCGCCGCACCTGAAACACGGGCAGCCTTATCTGCGTTTCTGCTCCTGTCCTGTGATGTTTTGCATGCGGCTTTGATACAGCTTCCCGCTTCTGTAACAGTCAGCGGATATGCCGGTTCTTCTTCTCCTCACTCCAGTTGCACGCTTTTTCTGCCTGACACAGAAGACACATCCTTGATCCCTTGTCCGCCCGGTAAATCAGTCCGCACAGGTCATCGCGCGTCTTCGTATCTTTATTCCGGTGTCCGCCGATCGCCTCTAAAATCCGTTTTTTCGCATCCGCAGAAAATCCGCAGTCCGAAAGAATCTGCCCGCCAAGCTGCACACTTGCCTCGTCATGCGGGATGCCTTTTTCATACTGCAGATGACGGCCGATATCATGCAGGAGCGCAGCCGCATAAATTTCCTCTTTGGAAACGCCAAGTCCCCGCTCCAGATTTTCGATCCACGCAAGCCGTGCCACGTCGAGAAAATGTGTCACATCATGGCGGCAGAATTCCCGCGATGCCTCAAGCTGTGTGATGCAAACCACGCTTTTTCGCCAGAGCGGATGTGCGGCAATCGCATCTGCGTGCGCCATCTCCATCTGATTGATTCCAGATTCCTGTTTCAACGATTTTGCTGTGCTCTGCTTCTCTTCTCTGTCTCCCATTGCTTCCATCAATGGTGCTCCAGCATCCGGAAAAACTTGTTCTGCAGCTGATCGTTCTCATCAAACACACCGCGTGTCACAACCGTAACCGTCTTTGTTCCCGGCTTCTTGATCCCGCGCATCGTCATGCACATATGCTCAGCCTCAATGAGTACCATCACACCCTGCGGCTTTAATTCTTCCATAAAAACATCCGCGATCTGTGCCGTCAGACGCTCCTGCAGCTGCAGGCGCTTCGCAAACACTTCCACGGTCCGTGCGATCTTGCTCAGTCCGACCACCTCGCCGTTCGGAATATAGGCGATGGCTGCTGTGCCGTAAAACGGCAGCATATGGTGCTCACAGAAGGAATAAAAATGAATATCCTTTTCAATGACCATATCATTATTGTCTACATGAAAACGCTTTCTCAGATGATCTGCCGCGCTGTCTGTATAGCCGCCTGCCAGCTCCTCATACATCCGCGCAATTCGGTCCGGAGTCTCCAGCAGTCCCTCTCTTGTCGGATCCTCTCCGATTCCTTCCAGGATCAGTTTTACGCCTTCCATGATTTTTTCCTTATCCATCAGTTTTTCCCCCTGTTCTTCATTGCGCGTTCCGCTTCGCCAAGATATGAAAGTGAACCAAAAATAATCACCGCGTCGTCTTCTTTTGCTTCATCTAATACTTCGCTGACTGCTTCTTCCACCGTTTTCGCCGCTCTCACGTGAGGGTTCACCGGATACACAGCCTCGGCCAGCTCCTGAGCCGGAAGGGCACGTGGATTGCCAGGTGTTTCCACCGTCACAATATCTTCCGCAAGCGGCGCGGTCAGCCTGATGACCTCATGATAATCTTTATCCTTAAACATTCCAAAAATAAAATGCAGCTTCTGATCTGGAAAATAGTGCTCCAGAGAATCCTTCAGCGTCTGTGCCGCCGCAGGATTGTGCGCTCCGTCCATGATCACGGTCGGATGTTCTCCGATCACCGTAAAGCGCCCTCTCCATTTCGTTGCCAGCAGTCCGCTTCGCACCTGCTCATCCGTCAGCTGCCATCCAAGTGCCCGCAGCGCCATGACACCCTCCAGGGCAAGCGCCGCATTGATAATCTGATAGCTGCCTGCAAGCGAAATCTCCATCTGCTTCCATCCCTTATAGGAGAAGGACTGACGCGCAATCCCGTACTGCACATCGGTAATCTGCGCCGGATCGACAAACTGCAGGCTACAGTCCCGCTTCAGACAGGCATTTTTGATCACTGCTTCCGCCTCCGGCTCCTGCTTCGCCGATACCACGCTCGTATGCGGCTTGATGATGCCTGCTTTCTGCTCCGCAATTTTTCCAAGCGTATCCCCTAAAAACTCCATGTGATCCATACTGATCGAGGCCAGCACCTCAAGCACAGTCGTTTCAATGATATTCGTGGCATCGAGCAGTCCGCCCATACCGGTCTCCAGCACCACGATATCGCACTTTTTTTCTTTAAAATACAAAAAGGCAAGGACCGTCTCCACTTCAAAAATTGTCGGAGTCCCTGCATTCTTCTCCTGCATATCCCGGGTGGCCTCCGCTATGGCTGTCACGTGTGCCGCCAGAGATTCTTTGTTAATTTTTTCACCATCAACCTGTATTTTTTCCCTGTAAGAAAACAGCGTCGGGGACAGATACCTTCCGGTCCGATATCCTGCACCCGACAGTATGGTCGAGAGATATGCCAGAACAGACCCCTTTCCATTTGTACCGGAAATATGGATAAATTTCAAGTCGTTCTGAGGATTGCCAAGCCTGCCCAGCAGCTCTCTCATATTATCCAAGCCAAGTACACTTCCGTATCTGGATACCTGCTCCAGATATACTCTTGCTTCTTTGTAATTCATGATACTCCATTCCGGGGAAATTCCCCCTAATCTTCTTTCGATCTTTCATTATACCCTTTCTGCGACAAAACTTCAATCGAAATTATCATCTGCCGGAAAATTTTCGAAACTTTCGAAATTATCACCTGCCGCCTGCTGCCAGGCTGTTCGCCGTCATTCCGATCAAAATCCGTGCAATTCCTGCAAATCCCGCCGCGGAAGGCATTGCATCGCCAAGCAGGAGAATCCCTCCAAGCAGGGTAAAAACCACTTCTCCGGACTGCGTCCCTGCCCAGACGGCACACACCGCCCAGAATGGCATACTGCACAGCGTCATGCCGAAGATTCGCTGCATGGAAGTCAGATGCTTCGGGCATCCGTCCATCGTCATGCGATTTCCAAGCGGATACGAAAAGGCTGCGATCACGATCGGAATCAATACCGCCGCAAGATTCTCCGTGCTGTTTTCCCTGAAATGCGCACTTTGCATCAGAAAGATCCCGCTCAGAATCAGGCAGGACATGGCAAGGTTTTTAAATGGGATTCGTTTGCCCGACAAGGGTGGTCAAGCGGATATTCGCAATCCGCTTCGCTACTTGCTCATAACCGAGTAGCTGCTTCGCAGCTTATCAGGAGTGGCTTGTACCACTCCTGATACAAGCAAGTCCCTACCCACTGCTTATTGCTCCGCGCAATTGAAGCAGGGGACTTGCTTGACTCGGTTAAAAGAACCCCCGCTACGATCGTAATCTGCCAGGTCGATGCAATCAGCCACGATTCCCCATACGTAGAGGCAAGTGACAGCGGTGCATAAAAAAGCCCGAAGCCGACCGTGCTCCATAAAATCCAGAAGCCCGGCCTTTTCCGGATTTCTTCGAGTATTTCCCGCATCTGATGATTTTTCCACAGAATCACCGCAAGAATCGGCAGCGTGTACACATACCGCAGTACTGCGCTCCACATCCAGAAGCCGCCGGATAAATTCATGCTCCGGTTCAGGATAAAGGTAAATGCAAAGAAAAATGATCCCAGAATTCCAAGTCCCAATGCTTTTTTCATAAGTACCTCCTTCACGCCCGTTACACCGGGCATTCTGCTTCCAATACAGCCAACCCAGCGCTTCCGGTTACAAACAAAAAGAGTGGCGCCATCTGACGTCACTCCTTTATCACATCTTCGTTTCTGATTGTAGCAAAAAGATCCGGATCTGTCCAGCGCTTTCCCCATCCTTTATCGCAGCATCTCATCCAGGTACGCCTGACGTCCTTCCCGCAAAAACAGCGGCATCCGTTCAAGCGGTGCATCTGCAACGATCGTACGGCCGCCCTCATACCATATACCGGTACCGGCGTGCAGCCATTTCGCTCCCTTAGGCAGATAAACGGTGCGGCTGTAGGCATTTTCATGGCAGATCGGCGCAACAAGCACATCGCTTCCGAACATATACGCATCTGTGATATCATAACAGGACGCATCCTCCGGGAACTCATAAAACATCGCGCGGATCACCGGTGCTCCCGTCTCATGTGCCTCTTTCATCAGGGATCTGGTGTAATCACGCATCCTCTCACGAATCCGGATATGCTTCACCAGGATCGAATACGCTTCCTTACCGTAGCTCCAGATCTCGTTGTCCGCTCCGGTTCCCTCTCGTACCTCGCCGGACGCATCAACGATCTGCTCTACCGGCTGACGGCAGCCATGAATCCGCATGACCGGACAGAAGGTACCGAACTGGAACCAGCGTACCAGAAGCTTCCGGAATTCCTCATCCTCCGTCACGCCTCCATGGAAGCCTCCGATGTCGGTCGTCCACCACGGAATTCCACTCAGTCCCATGTGAATACCGGCACAGATCTGCTTGCGGAAGTCCTCATACGTCGACATGATATCACCGGACCACACAAGCGCACCGTAACGCTGGCTTCCTGCCCATGCACAGCGGATCAGATTGACGATCTCCTCCTGTCCATCCAGCTTTTGTCCCTCATAAAACAATCTTGCATACTCACGCGGATAGATATTTCCAACCTCTGCGACCGGCCCTGCAAAATACCGGTAGTTTTCAAAATCATACGTTGTAAACTCCGGCTCCGCCTCATCCAGCCAGAACGTCTGAATGCCCAGTGAGCCATAGTTTTTGCGACATTTCTCCCAGACGTATTTTCTTGTACGCGGATTGGTCGCATCCATAAACACATTATTTCCATGGAAATCCATCTGCACGTCGATGCCCGCATTGATCTTTACGAGCAAGCCCTGCTGTTTCATTTCCTCATAATTTTCACTGCGCCAGTCGACCTGCGGCCAGATGGATACCATCGTCTCGATCCCAAGCTCCTTTAATTTCTGTACCATTTTCTCCGGTGCCGGGAAGTATTCCTCGTCAAACCGCCAGTCACCGCACCGCTTCCAGTGATAATAATCGATCACGAGTACGTCCAGCGGAATATCACGCTTTTTATATTCCTTCGCAATATCCAGTACCTGTTCCTGATTGTAATAGCGCAGCTTGCACTGCCAGAATCCAAGACCGTACTCCGGCATCATCGGAGCTTTTCCGGTCGCATCCGCGTACGCTTCCATGATCTTTGCCGGCGTATCTCCAGCCGTGATCCAGTAATCCAGCTGTCTCGTACTCTCTGCCACCCACTGCGTCGTGTTCAGCCCGAAATGCACCTCGCCGATGGCCGGATTGTTCCACAAAAAACCATAGCCAAGACTGGACACATAAAACGGAATGCTCGCCTGAGAATTACGGTGTGCCAATTCCAGACTGCAGCCCTTCAGATTCATACGCTCCTGCTGATACTGTCCCATTCCGTAGATTTTTTCTTTCGGATCTGAGATGAAGCTTGCCTTTAAACGAAAGCTTCCGCCCGGAAGCGTTTTAAACTGACGTGCCTTTAGCTGCAGGGCACCTCCGTTTTCGATCTCCTGCAGCAGCACTTTTCCATCCGCATCCGTAAAGGTGATCTGGAGCGCCCTGCCCCATGGCTGTACAATCAGCTTTGCTGCGATCGCTCCATTTGTGATGACCGCCGACATTCCGTCCTCTTCCAGATGAATCACACCGCCTGAAATCTCTTCTTTTGGCAGCAGCGCCGCTTCCGTCTCTTTGATCTCTCCAAGAATCGCGGAGCGCACACGCAGGGAATTTGTCCCCCACGGCGTCACCATTACGGTCTCTCCATTTTCGCGGAAGATGAGGCTTCCGTTTTCTTCACTGAAATAATTCATTTTGTGTCTCCTTTTGCAATAATGCAACTATCATACCATTGTTTCTTTGTTGCTTTATAATACGGATGCAAGGTTTTTGTCAACCCTTTACTGCTCCGATCATAACACCCTTTTCGAAATATTTCTGAATAAACGGATACACACACAAGATCGGAAGGGTCGAAACAATGATAACCGCATATTTTACCTGATCTGCAGAGGACTGACCGTAGCCTCCCTGCACACCGCCGTTTCCACTTGCAAATGCCTGGTTTAAAAGCAAAATTTCGCGCAGAACGATCTGCAGCGGCTGATTTTCTGCCTTACTGTTGAAGATCAGCGCATTAAAATAATCATTCCAGTGAAATACCGCATAATACAGAATCAGCACGGATACGACTGCCTTGGAAAGCGGCATGACAACCTTCATAAAATACGCAAAATGAGAACATCCATCCAGTGTCGCTGCTTCGTAAAGCTCCTCCGGAATTGAATTCTGGATAAAAGTACGTGCAATGATCAGATTATACGTATTGACTGCCACGAAGATGATGAGGATCGTCTTAGTGGAGATCAGATGCAGAGAGCTGATCGTCATATACAGCGGCACGAGTCCGCCGGAGAAAAACATCGTAAATACGAAATACAGCATGACCTTGTTACGCGCCTTGAAGTCTCTGCGAGACAGTGCATAGGCCGCCGGCATCGTGACCGCGATGTTCAGAGCCGTACCTGCCACTACATAAAGAATCGTATTGGCATAACCTCTCCAGATACGCGCATCATCCATGATCTGCTTATAGCCGTAAAAACGGATGTCTTTCGGCCAGATCGTGACTTTTCCAAGATTGACCAGATTGGAATTACTGATCGAGGCAATCACGATAAACCAGAGAGGGTATGCGATCGCAATGAAAACCACAATACTCAGGATAATGACCGCCGCACCAAAAATCCGGTCTGCCGTGCTTTTACTTTTGATTTTATTGCTGTTTTTTGCCATTTCTGCTCCTCCTTTACATCAGACCGGTACCGGTTGCTTTCTTCGATACATGGTTGGTGATCAGAAGAAATACAAAATTTATCACTGTATTAAACAGACCGACTGCGGCACCAAAGGAGAACTGAGATGACTTGATGCCGACCGTATATACATAGGTAGAAATAACCTGGGACGCACCGAGGTTCAGGCTGTTCTGCATCAGGAATACCTTATCGAACGCCACGTTTAAGATATTTCCCATATTCATGATCAGCAGGATCATGATCGTCGGAAGAATCGCCGGGAAATCAATGTTCCACATTGTCTGCCAGCGGTTTGCCCCGTCGATCTTGCAGGAATCGTACAGCTGCGGATCTACGGAAGACAGGGCTGCAATAAAGATGATACTGTTCCAGCCCATGGTCTGCCATACCCCGGTCAGTACGTAGAGCGGTACAAATGCCGATTCTTTCCCAAGAATATTCGTATCCTTCGCCACCAGATGCAGCGCTTTGAGCAGGTTTGCAATCACTCCTGTATCATTCGCAAACATGATATTGATCAGTGAAACCATAACGACCACCGAAATAAAGTACGGAATGTAGACCGTTGTCTGCACAACGCGTTTCCAGGTTTTGTTTCTGATCTGATTGATGATCATAGCAAGAATGATTGGTGCCGGAAATCCAACCAGAATACTCGTAAATGCGATCACAAACGTATTTTTTAAAGTTGTGAAAAACATCGGACTTTCAAAATACTGCCTGAAATACTTCAGACCTACCCATTTTCCGCCGGTAAACCCGGCTGTAAAGCTGTACTCACGAAATGCGAGCTGTACTCCGTACATCGGTACATAGCAAAATACAAATATGTAAAGCATTGCAGGAAACAGCATCGCCCACAGCTGCCAGCTACGCGCCCAGTAACGCTTTGTTCTCACGCCAAAACCTGCTCTTTTCTTCTCAACCATACGATTACTCCTCTTTCTTCTGCGGTAAAGCGGACATTCACAATCCGCTTCGCTACTTGCAAGATCATAAGGAATCCTCCTGCAAGCGGGCCCCCCTTATGATATTTCATGAACGCAGTCTCTTTGCGACCTGCGTTCAAAAGGCGGAAAGATGCACCGCACCTCCCCGCCTTTTACATTTTTTCTTACTCAGAAAGGGCTGCCTGATACTCGTCAAACGCTGCCTGACGGATCTCCAGGATCTGCTGAAGCCCTGCATCGTTTACATTCTGTACGTAGGAATCCCAGGTAGACTCGATATCGAGCTCGCCGGTCATCCAAAGCGACCACTGATTGTCAATAATATTGTTGATGTTTGCCTGTGTCAGAGCCATTGTATTCTGATCTTCTTCCGTATACTTCATGAACATCTGCGGATAAGTATCAGAAGCTCCCGCCTTTGCGATTACCTCATCATATACCTTTCTTTCCTCCAGAGCATAGGTCATATCCTGTGCCATCTCGATCTCAGAGGATCTTCTGATATACATCGGGCCATTGTCTGCGAAGGTGCTTGTCCATTTCCATGTACCCGGATCCGTACTCTCATCGAGCGGAGGAAGTACCTTGTAGCTGTTGTCGCCGGTCTTCTCGATGCATCCGTCTGAGATACCGCCAAACAGAGACTCTACGCTGTGTGTCTGATCATAGAAACGGTCGATGAAACGAAGTGCTGCTTCCGGATCAGCGCAGTTTGCGCTCAGGCACGCACGGTTTGCAGACAGGTTCATTCCCGTATAATCATTTCTCCATCTTGTATCATAGGTATCCGGCTCACAGTCAATATCATATGCAAGCGCCGGTACCGGTTTGTACTGGCTGTAAAGTGTCGGTCCGAACTTGTCCGTTTCTTCCCATCCAAATACGCAGCCTACAACTGCTTCACCTGCTTCATTTCCTCTGGAAAGGGACTGGTACGCAGAGTAATCATTCGTTAATGCATTCGTATTGATCAGTCCGTTTGCATACAGATCTGCGATGTACTCCATGAAAAGCTTGTACCGTTCGTCCACTGCATAGCATTTTACCTGTCCGTCCTCAGCAAAATAAGCATCGGTGCCCCAGTCCGTCAGCTGAATTCCAAGAGAACCAAGCAGATTCGTCAGGGAATAAGCACTGTTGAACCATGCATTGTTTCCGCCATATGCGTTATAGTCAAGCGGAATCTCATCATTCGGGTCTCCGTTTCCGTTTGCATCCTGCTCCTTGAAGGCAGTCAGTACTTCCTTGAACTCGGTGTACGTTGTCGGCATCTCCAGCCCAAGGTTATCCAGCCAGGTCTGATTGATGAACATTACCGTATTGGTAGACGGCCATTTTCCCTGGAACTTCGGTGTACCGTAGATCTTTCCTTCCATCGTCGTTGCAAGAACCTTTGTATCCGGCTCCTCTTCAAACATCGTCATGATGTTCGGTGTCAGATCCTCAGAAAGATAGTCATTTAAATCCAGGAACAGTCCGTTGTACTTGGTATAGTCAGAATCAACGGTTGCATTAAACAGAATATCCGGAATATCTCCTGATGCAAATCTTGTAGACTTAACAGTCTCCCAGTCTGCACGGATCATTTCCCACTCAATTTCAACGTTCGCTTCCTCTTCCATTTCCTGAACCCACTGCATATCCGGAATATCCTTGGTCAAAGGATGCAGGATCGCAAGTGCCTTGAGTTTTACTGGTTCACTGGATTCAGCGGATACGCCGATACCTGATAAAAGTGATGCTGCCATCACAGCTGAAAGTAAGATGGATACGCTTTTCTTTTTCATCTTCTTTTTTCCTCCTTTTGGGCAATCAGGTGTCAAAAATACCTGTCAGTTTTATCGCGGCCGCTCGTTCTCATCTCCGGTATTTTATGAATTTCAACTGCCATTTTGTGTGCAAAAAACAATCTCCGCTGTCATTTCGTCAGCTGTTTCCCTTTATTTCACGATTGTTTTGTGCGTTTTTACTGTGGTAACACCATACCATTTTCTCTTCGGAACGTAAATATCAAATTGCTTTATAAAGTGTCAAAAAGTCACTACGTGTGTTTTCGCATACACACGTACTGCCTTTTTGACACTTTTTCTAGAGATTTCAAACTACCGTTTTTTATTTTCACTATAGGATTTTTTCTTCTTTTGAGATATGATAGGGATAAGCTATTTTGCAGACAGCAACCTAAGCAAAAAATAAGAGAAACTATAAGCGGAACTATGATGCAAAAGAAAGGAGAAGCTATGAAATCCTGTTTTTTCCCCTCCGGAAAGATCATGACCTACAATCTGACCGGAAAATTTATGGCCCCGTCTGATACATGGCAGCATGCCCGCTTCGACCTGACAGACTTTGAATTGTTTGTTATGACAGAAGGAACGCTGTATATTTCCTACGCAGAGGAAAATTTTCAGGTTAGCAACGGCGAATACCTGCTGCTCCCGCCAAAGGCTAACGCATGGCGGCAGGGCTTCCAGCCGGCCTACTGTGAATTTTACTGGCTGCATTTCTCATACGAGCCCTCCGATAAAGCTCAGGCCTCATCTCTGCCGTCGCTTCCTGCTTTTCCGGGTGCCTGCCAGGAATCGGTCTTCTCGATTCCACAGCAGGGAAAGATCCCAAAACCGGAAAAAATGGTCATTCTGATGAAACAGCTGCAGGATTCTGTAAAAAATAATTATCCGAAGCTTGCACTCAATGCAATGGCCACCTGCGTACTTACGGAATTATACAGCCAGCTTTACCTGCACAGCCCGGAAAATACGTCCTTCCGCTCCGGCAAGCAGATTTATTCCGACATTCTGGATTACGTCAAGCTGCACATTTCAGAAAACATCAAGGTGACAGACATTGCGGCGCATTTTGGCTACAACGCGAAATACCTCTCCCATCTGTTCGCCGAATTTACCGGCATTTCCTTAAAGCAGTTCATTCTGAACCAGAAAATGGATACCGCAAGCTTCATGCTCACTGACTCCAACCAGTCGATCGGTGACATCGCCCGTGCCCTCGGCTTCTCCGACAGCCACAATTTTTCCCGCGCCTATAAGCGCGTGACCGGCCTTACCCCAAGTGAGTACCGCAATACGTTTGACAAGCGGCTGCTCTATCACGTATAAGCCCAGGGCTTTCAGAGTTTTTTGATTAGCGGCATGTATTTACAGGTGTACCTGCATAAAAGGAGCAGTGTCGGCTGACACTGCTCCTTTTTCTACCCTGTTTCGTATAAATCTCTGTTTTGAAAAAACCGCTCTGACACAGTGCTGCTTATCACGTCAGGAAATCCTTCAGACGCTTACTTCTCGACGGATGGCGCAGCTTGCGCAGTGCCTTCGCCTCGATCTGGCGAATACGCTCACGCGTAACATTGAACTCTTTGCCGACTTCCTCAAGGGTACGTGCCCTGCCGTCAAGCAATCCGAAACGAAGCTCGATAACCTGGCGCTCACGGTCGGTCAGCGACTCAAGCGCAGACTTCAGCTCCTCACGCAGCATCGAAAATGCCGCGGAATCGGAAGGCGAAAGTGCAGTGTCGTCCTCGATGAAATCACCAAGATGAGAATCATCCTCCTCACCGATCGGCGTATCCAGAGATACCGGATCTCTGGAAATCTTCAGTACCTCACGCACTCTTGCAACCGGCACATTCAGCCGTGCTGCCACTTCCTCCGGGGTCGGCTCACGGCCAAGCTCCTGAAGCAGAGTACGCGTCATACGCAGCGTCTTGTTGATCGTCTCCACCATGTGCACCGGCACACGGATTGTCCGACCCGTATCGGCAATGCCGCGGGTGATCGCCTGACGGATCCACCATGTCGCATACGTACTGAACTTATAACCTTTTGTATAATCAAACTTGTCTACGGCCTTCATCAGACCCATGTTTCCCTCCTGGATCAGATCCAGGAACGGCATGCCTCTTCCTACGTACTTCTTGGCAATACTTACTACCAGTCTGAGGTTCGCTTCGGTCAGTTTCTTTTTGGCTTCTTCATCGCCCTGCTCTACTCTTTTGGCCAGCTCAACCTCTTCCTCACCGGACAGCAGCGGTACATTGCCGATCTCTTTCAGGTACATTCTTACCGGATCCTCGGTACTGACACCTTCCAGGATGTCCACATCACTGATCAGCCCGATCTCCTCATTGTCTGACAGCAGAATATCTTCTTCTGACTCCAGCAATAAGTCATCATCCGGTACATCCTCGGGAGATTTTCCCTGAAGAATATCGATATGATTCTTCTCCAGATACTCCAGAATCATGTCCATTTTGTCTTCCGTCAGTTCAATGCCGTTAAACGCATTCAGAATCTCATCGTATTCCAATGTGTTCTTTTTTGCCTTGGCCGACGCTTTCAGACTTTCCAGAGTCTTTAAAAACTGCTCCTGTACTTCATTCATGAATGCACTCTCTCCTCATTTTTATCATTACACTCTAACATAACATTTTTGTCGATACCTGTCAATCATTTGCCGGATGGTTTTCACTTCCAGCTGCATTTTCTGCATGTTTTTTCTCTTTTTTTGCGTTCTGTTCCGGAAGATGGCCAGCCATCCGCATCGAGATCACCGGTCCGCCGGTCTTTTCGATGTAAGCCCGTGTGATCTCCACACTTCCGATGTTGTCATCCTTCGGGATCTCATACATGATATCCAGCATGAATTCCTCGATGATCGCCCGCAGCGCACGCGCACCGGTCTTTTTCTCCAGTGCCCGCTCCGCGATCGCTTCCAGCGCTCCGTCATCAAATGTAAGCGAGACCTCGTCAACTGCAAGCAGCTTCTGATACTGACGGATGATCGCATTTTTCGGCTCCTTTAAGATCCGCACCAGCGACTCTTTTGTCAGTCCCTGCAAGGTAAAGATGATTGGAAGCCTTCCGATAAACTCCGGGATCATACCGTAGCTGCGGATGTCGTCGACTGTTACCTTCGCAAGCAGATCCGGATCATTGTCGTATTTATCCTTCAGGTCAGAGAGGAAACCGATCGATGCCTGACGGTTCAGGCGTTCCTTGATGATATCCTCCAGTCCTGGAAAAGCTCCGCCGCAGATAAAGAGAATATTTTTCGTGTTCACCGTTGTCATCGGAACCATCGCGTTTTTGTTGGTCGCTCCGACCGGTACTTCGACCTCTGCGCCCTCAAGGAGCTTCAGCATCCCCTGCTGAACCGATTCTCCGCTGACGTCGCGCTGTGTCGCATTTTTTTTCTTCGCGATCTTGTCGATTTCATCAATAAACACAATTCCCTGCTCTGCCCGGTCTACGTCATTGTCCGCCGCCGCAAGCAGTCTTGAAATCACACTCTCAATGTCATCTCCGATGTAGCCCGCCTCTGTCAGGGATGTCGCATCCGCGATCGCAAGCGGCACATCGAGCAGCTTCGCCAGTGTCTTGACCAGGTACGTCTTTCCGCTTCCGGTCGGTCCGATCATCAGCATGTTCGACTTCTCGATCTCTACTCCGTCACTGTCATCCGCCCAAATCCGTTTATAATGATTGTAGACTGCCACAGAAATGACCTTTTTTGCGTGCTCCTGCCCGATCACATAGTCGTCGAGGCTTGCCTTGATCTTGTGCGGTGCCGGGATCGAGCGGATATCAAACTCTTTTTTCGGCTCGGCTTCTTCCTTCGGCTTTTTCTTTTTCAGTCGCTGCTGATTCGGCATCATGCCAAAAATGTCTCCGAGGTTGATCATGCCGATGTTCGGCATCCGAAATCCGTTCCGCTTTGTGCTGCTGCTCTTTTCATCGATGACCTCCGGGTCTTCGACGGTCTCCGCGTCCTGCGATGCTGCCGCATTGGCTGCCTCATCCGATTTTCTCTCTGTTTTTTCTGTCGTTTTTTCCTGTTTTTTTCCGGATTCTTTTTTCGGTGGAGCCACCTGCTCCGGCGTTACCTCCAGCGTGATTCCCGGAATCCCCATCTGGCTTAAAAGATTCATCAGATCTTCCATGTTCGTCACATTCATCATATTCTGATACGGGAAGCCGGAGGAGTGCATCAGATCAAACATCCGCTGCATGCAGTCCGGACACACATACATATGATTTGGCATTTCCACCATTTTTCCGGCAGTACTCTCCGGACGTCGGCACATCGCACAGTAGTGCTCGACCTTTTTCGGGCTGCTGTTTTTCTGTCCATCATTTTCCTGCGAAACTGCCTTTTTCTCATTTTCTGTTTTTTCCGTTGTATCTGTCGTCTCGATTGTTTCGTCTGTTCTGTCCTTTGTTTCTTCCATTCTGTTTTCCTCTGTCTTTCTGAAGCTCTGCCTGCCGGGTTTCTGTTATCCACAGCAGGTGCTGATTTCCTGCGATCTTTCCACAGAAACACGCAGTTTCCAGATCTGATGCTGTTTATTCCTCATGCTCCCAGTAGCCCGGACTCATCGTACACCGTTTCACCAGCCACATCGGCAGCTTTTGATACTTCTTTCCAAGTCGATATCCCAGATATTTACAGCCGCTTTGCCAGATCAGTTTCGGGATCAGATAGCCCTTTCCCTGCTTCCAGAAATACGCTGCGCTCTGCTTTACCATTTTAATGCCCTCGTTCTCAGAGCGCACAGACGCAAAGACTTCCGGGTGCTCTGCCTGGGAAACGCCGAGATCGAAATTGCGATGAAACTGCTGTCTTCCACTGTAATTGTGCGAGTGGATCACCTTCGCCCGTGCGCAGTAGCCGACTGCTCCGAAATTTCGGATCACTTTGGATGCAAAGATCATATCCTCATTGAAGATCGCATGGCGCACAAAACCGCCAAGCTGCTCATAGCTGCTTCTGCGGTACAACGCACAGACATCTGAGCAGAAAAAGGTCTTGATTCCAAGCTTTGGAAGATCCTCCACGGTCTTGATGCGTTCCTTGCTTCCATAGTTGAAGCTTCTTGTAAATCGTTCCAGTTCTCCGCAGTCAGCCGCCGGGAGCTGGCACGCGTAAGCAACACAGATTTTACCGGCATCCCGGAAAACGCTCTCCCTGCCTTCTGATGGCTCACTGCTTTTTTCCATGCGCTCCTCTGATCCTTTTTTTTCGGTATGCAAACACTTTTGTATCCCCTTTTCGCTTTCCTTGGTGCCTGTCCGCGCTTCCTCCGCCCTCCTGCGCAGGCGCTCAGCCAGTTTTTCCGGCAGAGGCGTCTCGATCATCCGATACAGCTCCTCAATCAGGTGCGTATCTGCAGGAACCGCATCCTGCGTAAGAAACAGCAAAAACGCGCCCTGCAGCCTGCCAGCTGCCATGTGCCGCGTTCCGCCATGATCAAATTCACTTTTTCTGATGTGTATTACTTCCACGCCTCCGATCCCGTCTGTCAGTGCCGGGTCATACAGCGCTTCCTCCGTATTGACAAGGAGGATCCGTGAGGGCTTTACCGTCTGCTGCTGCAAAAGCAGAAGCAGGCGGTGCAGCCGCTCATCCGGACGATAGACCGGAATGACAATGTCAATCTCCGGCACAGTTTTCTGCATGTTCATCCGCATCTCTCCAAAATCTGTGCAGTTCGTTTACTGAATTCCGGTATTGTTTATGATCTGATTGCTGATCTGCTGTACCGTATCAGAGACCGTGTAGTCTGTATCGCCGAACAGGTACTCATGCAGCTGTTTTACATTCGCTGCCAGATTGACCGGTACAACGCAGTCACCTGCATCCACATCCGCAGCAACCTGGTCATACGGAAATCCCTGAGTGTCTGCGATCGTGTATTTTCCAATATCTGCCGCAAGTGCAATGATCTCTGTGTTGCTCAAACTTGTCTTGATGTACGGCATCATTGTACCGATCATGCTCGCAAGTGTTGTCACACCCTGGCTCTTTGCCCCCTCAAAGATTTTTTCCAGGACCAGTCTCTGCCGCTCGGTACGCTTATAATCCCAGCCTTCCGTATAACGGATCCGGCAATAAGCCATCGCCTGAATACCGCTAAGATGCTGCATACCGGATGACTGTACATTTTCATAAGAAACTCCGGTAACCTGAGAGGTTTCAACCAGATAAGCGTTCAGCCATTTTACTTCCTCATCGGTTAATTCAATATCAATACCGCCAAGCAGATCAACCGCCTCGATAACTGCGCTGAAATCAACCGTTGCAAAATCTGTGATATCCAGATCCAGGTTTTTATTCAGCATATTGATCGCCCGCTCCGGGCCGCCGCCTGCATATGCAGAGTTTGCCTTTGAATAGGAACCTTCATTTACATCCAGATACGTGTCACGGTAAACAGAGACAAGTCTTATTTCCCCTGTCTTCTGGTTGATGCTGCATACCATGATCGTATCACTATTCGTACCTCCATCCAGCTCGCCGTCACGGGAATCGACGCCGAACAGAGCCAGATTCCGGTATCCCTTTTTGCTTGTCAGGCCGCTGTTGACTACGATGTCTTTCAGATGGATCCTTCCCATCCGTCCAAGCTGCGCTGCACCAAATAATCCGAGTGCCAGCACAAGAAGCACAATGATCTCAATCGTAAAAATCAGTTTTCTGTGTTTTTTCTTCTTTTTTCCTTTGCGGCCCTTTTTGCCGCCATCCGGCTCCTCATAATATCCCTGCTGATAATAACCATTTGGGCCACCCTGACAGTAACCATTTCCGGGTCCATTCTGAGCTTCCTGATAATAACCGCCCTGTCGGCCATTTGGATTTCCCTGATAATAGCCGCCCTGCTGGCCATTTGGGTTTCCCTGATAATAACCGCCCTGCTGACCATTTGGGTTTCCCTGATAATAACCGCCCTGCTGGCCATTTGGGTTTCCCTGATAATAGCCGCCCTGCTGACCATTTGGATTTCCCTGATAATAGCCGCCCTGCCGGCCATTTGGATTTCCCTGATAATAGCCACCCTGGCCGTTATACTCACTGCCCTGGCGATTCTGATAGTATGCCTGTTCTTCTTCCGGTGTGCACACTCTCCGCTGCATTCCCTGCTGATTCAAACGCTTCCCATTTCTTCCGCAGTTTTCTTCCCTGTTTTCTGCCATCCTCGCTTCCCCTTTCTTCCGCCGCCGCGGCTGTCAGCCAGATCAGATCCTGACCCGGTTAATATGCATTTTTGTTTACAAATCCCTTAAATACAGTCAGAAACAATATTTTGATGTCCAGACCGACCGTCCAGTTTTCAATATAGTAAAGGTCGTACTCGATCCTCTTGCGGATCGAGGTATTGCCCCGATACCCGTTGATCTGCGCCCAGCCGGTCATGCCCGGCCGCACCTGATGCTTCACCATGTAGCGCGGAATCTCCTCCCGGAATTTTTCCACAAACTGCGGACGTTCCGGCCGCGGTCCGACCAGGCTCATATCTCCTTTTAAGACATTAAAAAGCTGCGGCAGTTCGTCGATGCTCGTCTTTCGGATAAAACGGCCCACCGGGGTGACACGCGGATCGTTTTTGATTGTCCAGCCCTTCTTTTCCTCTGATTTTGCCTGCACTTCCATCGAACGGAATTTGTACATCTGAAACGGCTTATTGTGTAGTCCCACACGCTCCTGCGTAAAGATCAGCGGCCCCTTCGACGTTCCCTTTATGAGCAGCGCTGTCACAAGCATTACCGGTGAAAATAAAATGATACAGATGATTGAACCGACAAGGTCCATCGCCCGCTTTACCATCATGTTAAACGTATTGGAAAGCGGTACGTGGCGGATATTAATGACCGCCAGACCGAGCAGATCCTCTGTGTACGGTTTTGTCGGAATAATTTTACTGTAATCCGGTATAAATTTTGTGTGGACCCCTTCCTTTTCACACATTGCCACGATCCGTTCCAGCTTGTAGTACTCCGGCAGGCCAAGCGTGATCGCGATCTCATCCGGGTGATTATCTTCCAGCAGTTCATTTAAGGCATCGGTTCTTCCGATCACTTCAATATTTTTATACGTAGTCCCCTTCGGCATGCTGTCGTCGAGGATTCCCATCACATTGTAGCCCCACTGCGGATTCTGCGTGATACGGTCAATATACTCCTCTGCCGCACGGCTGTAGCCGACCAGCAGAATATGCTTCAGGTTCAGTCCTATCCGGCGCATGTTCATCAGTGTCATGCGGACAATATTCCGCTCCACAAAGGTCAGCACCACATTCAGCACCAGGAACAGGCCAATCTGCAGACGTGACACGTCCGGCAGACGAAGCATAAAGTACGCTGCCATCATGCCGAGGCCGCCGATGACATTGGCTTTTACAATGTTGCTGCCCTCAAGCCTGCGTCCCTGCACACGCTTTGGCGTATACAGTCCGCACGCATAATTGAGCAGCAAAAAAAATGGTACCAGAATGACGAGTACCATCATATAAAATTCCGGCGGCAGAACACCGATTGCCTTGCCCTCGACGCTTCGCAGCATCGCATACCAGGAAATCAGATAGGCCACGATCGTCACCAGACCGTCAAGTGCCACCTGCAGCCTGTTAAAATGTTTCTGGTTATCTTTTATCAATCTGTTCACCTCTCGCTGCGGTCTCTTTGCAGTCCCACTACGTTAAAAATCTTTCACCCTCCGGATCAGATTCACCCACAGCTCCAGCTGTATTTTTCCGTAATTTCGAAGATTTTTCCACTGAAATCTTACCTTTTTTTCTCTGCGGCACATTCGGACTCCGGCAATCAGCCCCTTTGCGTACGTGCCACCCAGTCCCTTTTTCACAAAAAACAGAAATTTTACCAGAAATCCGACGATCAGAAAAGGCAGATTCAACACGATCTGTAAAAATGGCATGTTTTTGTAGATCAGGTAAATGCTGTTTCTTGAGGAATGCCGTACTTTGAACTCATTGTAAATGGATCCGCTCGTCGCACTGCCGACATGGCGCACGACTGCATTCGGCACGTAAATGCTGCGGTATCCTGCAATCCGGGCCCGCCAGCACACATCGACATCTTCCAGATATGCGAAATGCGCCTCATCAAAATCACCAATCTCGTCAAAAATGCGGCGCTCATAGATCGCTGCTCCCGCACAGGCAGAAAATACCTCCCGCGGACGCTCATATAAGATGGCACGTTTTCCCCTGGCAGGGGTAAAAGCCCAGCCCAATGCACAGTAAAAATCACCGCAGTTGTCCATCCTGGAGGGGTCCTGCATCTGAACCATCCGCGAACTTCCGGCAAAGCAGCCGCTCTCCTGCTCCATCGCAGATACAAGCTTCTCCACAAAGGCCGGATCGCAGATCGTATCATTGTTCAGAAGAATCACATACTTCGTCCCCGTCATTCGGATTCCCTCATTGACCGCTCCGCAGAACCCCTGATTCTTTGCAAAGCACTTCACGGTCACTTCCGGATACTCTTCCTTTACAAACTCTGCGCTGCCGTCCACAGAACCGTTGTCAATCAGGATCACAGAGAAATCCTGCCTGCTCTGCGCCCGAAGCGAGTCAAAACAGTCCGCCAGATATTTTTTTCCATTCAGATTTGGAATCACGATCGTCGCTATCTGCATCTTTCCTCAGCCTTTCAGAGAATAATTCCATTTTTTCAGGGAGAGATTTCGGTTGTAATAAGGATCCCCGTTTTTCAGGATTCCAGTCCACCGGCTCCTCATATATTCGATCTCACTCTGGAATCGGCGCACCTTTTCCGGTGTGTCTTCCGCTCCGCGCGTTTTCGATTCATAATGGTACAGCTCGGCATACGGATCATATACGACGAGATATCCAAGCTCCCGCACCTTCAGGCACAGATCAACATCATTAAACGCGACCGCCAGCTTCTCTTCAAAGCCGCCCGCCGCCTCAAATACCGTCCGTGTGATCATCATGCATGCCGCCGTCACTGCGCTCAAATCCTGCTGCAGCGCTTCCCGGTGCATATACCCTGTATGGGAGCGCTTCTGTCCGACGAACACGCTGCCCGCCACTCCTCCGATTCCGATCACGATCCCAGCATGCTGGATCGTATCGTCCGGATAGTAAAGTCTTGCTCCAACAATGCCCGTCTTTTCTCTCTGACAATGGCCAAGCAGCTCTTCCAGCCAGTTTTCACTGATGATCTCCACATCATTGTTTAAAAACACGAGATACTCTCCTGAAGCCTTGCCCACACCGAAATTGTTGATCGCGGAATAATTGAATTCTCTGTCCCAATATACAACATGAACGCCGTTTCGTCCATCTATTTCTTTATAATAAGAGAAAATTTCCCCTGTTTTGCTGTTGTTTTCCACGACGATGATCTCATAATTTTCATATGTTGTTTTTTCCCGGATCGAGGCAAGGCATTTTTCCAGCGTCTCCTTTTCATCCTTGTTCGGAATGATGATTGAGACAAGCGGCGTACTTTTCACCGGATAATGCACGCGGTAAAATCCAAAATCTTTCTTCCGCTCCACCGTGCTGCCCGTCTCCCCGACACGCGCAAGATGCGCTTCAATCGCACGTTTTCCGGCATCATATGCATACTGTTTGCTGATCGGATTGTCCGCAGTTGACTGCGGATGTGTCCGCCAATGATACAGCACCCGCGGGATATGAACGATCTTTCTGGCTTTTTCTGTGCAGCGCAGAATAAAATCATAATCCTGTGCACCGTCATACTTGCTGTCAAAACCTCCCGCATGCGCGACAAGATCACGCTCTGCCACCAGAAAATGGCAGATGTAATTGTTGCTGCGCAGAAGATCCGGGTTGTAATCCGGCTTGAAATTCGGCTGAAAATACTCGCTTCCGTCCTGTGACGTCTTGTCCTCATCCGTATAGAGAAGATCCGGCCAGTCCAGGCTCTCCATCTCTGAAGCAATCCAGAAAAGGGCATCCGGCTCCAGGAAATCATCGTGATCCAACAGACCGATGTACTCTCCGGTCGCCATCTCAAGCGCCGCATTTGTATTGCCTGCGATTCCAAGGTTTTTCTCCAGGATCCGCACCACAATGCGGTCATCTTCCTTTGCATACTGCAAAAGCATCTGCCGCAGTCCTTCGTCCTCCGGGCTTCCGTCCGCCAGGCAGAGTTCCCAGTACGGATACGTCTGGCGCTTCACAGACTCAATCATCGCGCGCAGGAACGGCTCCGGTGTATGGTAGACCGGCACCGCAATGCTGATCTTTACCGGACGTTCCCAGTTTTTCTTCCGCTGACGCTCCAGCTGCTCCTGTCCTGTACGGTGCGCTTCAAACCACGGTCCGTACGGCACTTCCTCCGGCTCCAGGCGATCACTTAGACGCACCAGAAATTCCTTTACACCAAAGTGTTTCAGATAACGAATGCCTTTTTGAATGTTGTACGGCGTCAGCTTTTTTACAAAACCAGTTACTTTATTTGACATATTTAATAATCCTGATACTCAAGCAGACAGTCTGTGATGTATTTTACATCTTCCATGCTCAGGCTGTAATACATCGGCAGACGCATCAGCCGCTCACTTTCCTTCGTGGTATAGACATCCTCACCGGAAAATCTTCCGAATTTGAGGCCGGCCGGAGCCGTGTGAAGCGGGATGTAATGGAAGACGCACAGCACGCCCTTTTCCTCTTTCATCCAGCGGATCAGTTTCGTTCTCGTCTCAAGGTCTTTTACCTTTATGTAATACATATGTCCGTTGTGCTCCGTGCCCTCCGGCAGATACGGACGCTCGATCAGTCCCTTTTTCTCCAGCGGTGCAAGGTGTTCATGATAATAATCAAAGATCGCACGGCGCTTTTCATTGATCTCGTCCATCTTTTCAAGCTGTGCATACAGATACGCTGCATTCAGATCGCTTGGCAGATAGGAGGAACCATAATTTACCCAGGTGTACTTATCGATCTGACCACGGAAAAATTTGCTGCGGTTCGTTCCTTTTTCTCTTAAAATCTCAGCGCGTTCCAGATACGAATCGTCCTGGAACAGGAGTGCCCCGCCCTCTCCCATCGTATAATTCTTTGTCTCATGGAAGCTGTAGCAGCCAAAATCACCGATCGTTCCGAGCGCTCTCCCCTTATACCATGCGTTCACGCCCTGTGCTGCATCCTCCACCACTTTCAGGTTGTGGCGCCTTGCGATATCCATGATCGTGTCCATCTCACAGGCCACACCGGCATAGTGCACCGGCACGATCACCTTTGTGTGCTCCGTGATCGCCGCCTCGATCTTTGTCTCATCAATGTTCATCGTCTCCGGATGCACGTCGACAAACACGATCTTTGCGCCCTGCAATACAAACGCGTCCGCCGTCGATACAAAGGTGTAGGCAGGCATGATCACCTCATCGCCCGGCTGCAGATCACACAGAAACGCTGCCATTTCAAGTGCATGTGTGCATGAGGTGGTCAACAGTACATTTTTTGAATGAAAATGCTCTTTCATAAACGCAGAGCATTTTTTTGTGAACGGACCGTCACCGCACAGCTTTGCACCTGCGATCGCCTGCTGCATATACTCTACTTCTTTGCCCACGTACGGGGCTCTGTTAAAATCTATCATAATTTTTCACTCCTTCTTGGAAGATTCTGTACTCTCTGTCTGATGCTCCGTCCGCTCCGGCACAGACTGTGAATAAAAGCCACTGTTTGTTTTCCTTTCTTTCCACTTTTTTCAGGGGTATTGGAAACACATTCCTCCACGAAACGATGGCTAGCCCGGAATAAACAGATGCAGAAACGTCACGATCCATCCCTGATTGGAAAACCACGGAAACCGCACGTCTGCCAACCATCCCATGGATGGAACAAACGTCGGGATATAGACGGAGATAAACGCCGCCAGAAATACATGAAGCACCGCATACAGAAGCGGGAACATCAGAAGATACCCCACCCATTTTTTGAAAAACAGCGTCATTATACGCTGTGTGCCAGCTGCCACAAAGTACGCAAGCGGCACGATCAGAGGCATGATATAACGCCCCTGCGGCTGAAAATCATCGGTATAAGAATACACAAGTGACAGCAATATCGGTATTATGATACAGCAACCAAACGAAATCTGCAACAGAAAGAAGTTTGCCGTGTGCAATTTCATTCCGGGAATGGTAAAAGATACCGGTACTTTTTCTTTTTTCGTCCACCGGACGGCCAGATTCCACGCCAGCTTCACGGCTGCCAGCAGCAGGCAGAGCACACAGCCAACCATGCCAAGCAGCACAAGCCTTTTTGGTATTTCATAAATATCAAGTCCCAGCGGATACTTCAGATATCCGAAATAACCGATCGTACTTCGGTATGTCGTCCGGATCCAGTCCATTCCGCCCGTATCCTCGCTTCTTAACATTTCGTCAATCGGCGTACCCTGTTCCTCCAGGGACTTTTTCACCGACGGCTTAAATTCCTCCTGCGCGTACAGTTCCCCGTATTTTTCCGGCGCATGCAGTCCGAGGAAATCCCCATCATACAAAATGGCACAGCGGATAAACCACCAGCCACACAGCAGAAACACGACAGCAGTAATGTACAATCCGCGTTTCAAAATGATGCCCGTGCAGATTTTTGCTCCCTTTTTCCGGTAAAACACGATCAGCGAACCGACGAACATCACAACAGAAAACAGTGCAAATCCATATGCATTGAAATACGACATCGCACAGACGGCAACGCCGACCGCCAGATGCGTACAGCTTTTCCGGTCCCATTTTTGCTCCATTCCAAAAATCCAGCCATAAATCAGCATTGCAGAGGAGAAGACCGCCGTTCCGTCCGTATTCACATAGACGAACAGGTACAAAAGCTGCGGAAGCATTGCAAGGAGCGCTACAAAATAAATGCGGAACACCTGATTTTGAAACAGCCTGCGCGAAATCTTCAGCACATACCAGTAAAATCCCATGCCGAAAAAGACATTGATGCAGCGCGCTGCCATCAAAAGTGCATGCTCTGAGCTGTTAAAAATTCCCACGATCCGCATCAGATATCCGCCAAGGATATAAGGCAGGATCGGATGAAACGCATAGGAAATCCCCCACATCTTATTCAGTACTTCCTCATCCCATCCCGCCGGCAGTGTGCCGTGCCGGTAGATGTAGGTGGGCACAAGATATCGCATCTTTTCATCCGGTGCCTCGTTGAATGGAAGGATCCAGGCAAGGTAAAACAAAAATACGCCCATGAGAAGGACAAAGAACAGGTCCGCCGGGTGATCCGGTGATCTTTCCCACAGCCCGTCAATTTTCCGATTGATCTGCTGCCATGCAGCCGTCACTTTTTTCATAAACCATCCTCTTTACAGCTTCAGCGAGAAGTCCGCCTTATCCAGCGACAGGTTCGGGTTGTAATATGGATCGCCCGCCTTCACCTGATCGCCCCATCTGGAAAGGAACTGCGCGACCTCCCCGTTGAACCGCTCGATCTTTTCCTGTGTGTTTTCCAGTCCGCGCGACTTTGACTCATAATGGTACAGCTCTGCGCGCGGATTATAGACAACGAGGTATCCTTTTTCCCGCACTTTCATGCAGAAATCAATGTCATTAAATGCTACCTTCAGATGCTCAGAAAGCCCGCCGACCTCACGGTATACCGCCGCCTTTACCATCATGCAGGCCGCTGTCACCGCACTGTAATCGCGCATGCAGATGATCTGGGAGAAATAACCGTTGTCACTTCTGCTCTGTCCGATAAACGCATGGCCTGCGATCCCGCCAAAGCCGAGCACCACGCCCGCATGCTGGATCGTGTCATCCTCATAATACAGCCGCGCACCGACGATACCGACATCCTTTCGCTGGCAGACACCGAGCAGCTGGCGCAGATCATCTTCCCGGATCAGTTCTGTATCGTTGTTGAGCAGCAGGAAATAGTCGCCCTTTGCGTGGGCTGCACCGAAATTGTTAATCGCAGAATAATTGAAGTCCCCCTTGTAATAAACCACATGGATCTTCGCATTTTCTGCCTCAAGCTTTTTATAGCCCTCAAAAGTCTCCGGCTCGGTGCTGTTGTTTTCAATAATGATATACTCATAATTTTTGTAATCCGACAGACGTTCGATCGAGTCAATACACTTCGTCAGATCCGCCAGATGATCTTTATTCGGAATCAGAATCGAGATCAGCGGCTCTCCAATGATCTCATAATCTGTCTCGTAAAGTCCCGGATACGCGCCTTCGTGCACAGTTGCCCGGATCCCCAGCCGGTCATAGTGTGCCTGAACCGCCCGGCAACCCGCCGTAAACGCATACCGCTTACTCTCCGGATTTTCCGCTGTCGAATCCTGATGGGTCCGCCAGTGATACAGAATCTTCGGAATGTGCACGATCTGCTCCGGCTTCGTGTGCTCGGTGCAGCGCAGCACAAAATCATAATCCTGTGCGCCGTCGTACGCCGGATCCAAAGTTCCCGCCGCATCAAGCAGTTCCCGCTTTACCACGACGAGGTGGCAAAAATAGTTCATGCTGCACAGAAGATCCGGGTTGTAATCCGATTTAAAATGCGGCTGAAAATACTTCTTTCCTTTTCCGTCGACCTTGTCCTCGTCTGTATAGAGCAAAGCCGTCTCCGGTTTTTCCTGCAAAATTTTCACACACTCATACAGCGCATCCGGTGCAAACAGATCATCATGATCGCCAAAGGCGATGAAATCTCCGGTTGCTTCCGCAAGAGCTGCGTTTGTATTTTCTGCAATGCGAAGCTGTTTCTTATTCCTCACGATTTTCAGTTTCTCTGCCTTTTTCGCGTAAGCATGCTCAAGTTCATCCAGAAATCCGTCAAGCGGAGAGTGCTCCCCGCTGCCATCTGACAGTACCAGCTCCCAGTTTGGGTATGTCTGCTCCTCCACTGAACGAATCACCTCGCGCAGAAAATGCTCCGGTGTACGATAGAGTGGGATCACAATACTGATCTTCGGCGCATACGCAAACTTCACTTCGCGCTGGCGCACAAGCTCTGATGGTTTTGTACCGTACTTCCTTCTCCACCGCTCGTAGCTGATCGAATCACTGCCAAGCAGGACATCAGAGACGCGTCTTGTAAACTGCCTCAGGCCTTTCCGCTTCAGATAGAGCATACTCTTCTTGCAGATCGTTGCCAGATCTTCCTTCCCGGAGAGCATTTTTTTACAGTTGACAAGATACAGCACCTTTTTTCCGCCGCCCTTTAACGCCAGGCGCAGATAATTCTCTTTGGGAGCTTCAAAGGTCAGTTCAAAGCCGTGTGTCTCATCAGGCACGGCCTCCGGAAATTCACCGAGAATATCCATTCTCTTCTGTTCTGTACATGCGGCACCAAGCGGTGTGCCGCTTCCATCCAGCACAGCGATCTGGGCATGCTCACAGCCCATATACCAGCCGCGCAGCTGATACCGCCCATCCGGAAGCACACGCAGCTGCTCCATCCAGGATTCCAGATGCTGCTTCAGCCGTGCCAGTGATGCGGATGAGGCATGATAAACAGGAACACGCGTTTCTCCATTTTTCCAGAAAACCTTCAGATTTCCAGCGCTGTTTCCAAGCGGAATGCGCAGAAAATATTCCTGTTCCACATTTGTCTTGTAGCGAAGATATTTTTTTGTGACCTCCACACCGCTTTGTGTCTGCACCGTCAGTTCCGTCTCTTTTCCATCCAGAAATGCTTCAAATACCGCCTGCTCCGGCTGCTCCTCCTCAAACCAGCCCTGGATCACCAGCGTATCCGGCTGCTTTATGTCAAAGCGAACGCGTTCCCGGTTAAATTTTGTTTTCATGTGTTTCCCGTCCTCTCCTGCTTTCCGCCAGCTGTTTTTGTCTGGCTGCTTCTCCACAAACTCTGACCTGCTGAATCTGCTTTCATACTCATTTATTTCCCGGAAGTCAGGATATCATTTTTCTCTGTCAGGCACTGCCGCCGTGTTTTCCTCACTGACTGTCCGGATACACGACATGCTCTCCCGGTTTTCTGAGTGAGCAGTCCGTCTTCGTAAGAGAAAGGTCCGGGCTGTAGTACGGATCCCCCTGCTCCAGCTCTTTTTCCCAGCGTCTGCAGAAAATTCCGGCTTCCCTGCTCAGGCGGTCTTTTTTCTCCTTTGAATCCTCCAGGCCACGCGACTTCGACTCATAATGGGTCAGCTCTGCGTACGGGGTGAACGCAACCAGGTATCCGGCCCTCCGTACCTTCATGCAGTAATCGATATCATTGTAAGCGACTGCCAGTTCCTCCGTCAGGCCGCCGACGGCCTCATAGACCGTGCGCTTCGTCATCATACATGCTGCTGTCACAGCACTGACGTCCTGCACGGACTTCAGCCTTCCCGCATAGCCGTCCGCATCCCCCGATGCCCCGATAAAGAGATGGCTCGCCACGCCGCACAGCCCGATCACGACACCCGCATGCTGGATCGTCCCATCCGGGTAATACAGCTTTGCACCGACCACTCCGATATCCTTTTGCTGGCAGAGACCAAGCAGCTCTTCGATCCATCCGCCTGACCGTACTTCTGTGTCGTTGTTCAAAAGAAGCAGATACTCGCCCTTTGTATACGGAAGTGCAAAATTGTGGATTGCAGAATAATTAAAGCTTCCGGGATAGCGCACGATGCGCAGTCTTTCCGATCGTACAAGATCTGCATACTCTGGAATTTTCCCGGATTCCAGATCCCGATAAAATGCTTCCGTCTCCTGCTGCTCACTGTTGTTCTCAATAATCACGATCTCATACGACGCATACGTCGTCTTCTCCACAATCGAGGTAAGGCAGGTCATAAGATCCGCGATATGGTCCTTATTCGGAATCAGGATCGATACAAGCGGCTGCTCCAGAAGTGCAAAGCGCGTCCGATACCTTCCGAGCATCTCTGTATTTTCCACCTGTGCCTGAATCCCGACTCTTTTATAATGTGCTTCCAGCGCCCTGCGTCCTGCCTCAAATGCATATGCCTTGCTTGCAGGATTGCCGGCTGTCGACATCGGATGGGTCCGCCAGTGATACAAAACCCTGGGAATGTGGTGAATTCTTTCTGCCTGTTCGCAGCAGCGAAGCACAAAATCATAATCCTGCGCACCGTCATACTCCCGGTTTAAAAGGCCAACCTTTTTCAGAAGATCACGCCGCAGCGCAAACAGATGGCAGATATAATTATTGCAGCAAAGCAACTCCCGGTTGTAATCCGGTTTAAAATGCGGACCGAAATATGCCGTGCCGGACCGGTTTACCTTATCTTCGTCGGTATAGATCACATCGATCTTCGGATCCTGATTCACCGCTTTTGCCATCTCAAAAAACGCACTTCGTTCCAGTACATCATCGTGATCGGCAAACACAATAAAATCGCCCTTTGCCATTCGAAGTGCCTCATTTGTGTTTTCCGAAATGCCGCGGTTCTCTTTCAGTTTCCGGTAACGCAGCCGTTTATCTGCTGCGTAATGCTTTTTCAGAAATTCCCTCACCGACGGATCGCTGCTTCCATCCGCAAGGCACAGCTCCACATCTGGATACGTCTGCTGCAGCACCGAATCCACGATCTCTTTCAAAAAAGGCTTCGGCGTGTTATAAAGCGGGATCACCACACTGAAAAGCGGCCTGTCTGCAAAATTTTCCGCAGCTTTTTGCTGGGCATGCGCTTCCTTTCCGTGTACCATCCGGCTTCGGATCCACAGATCGTAATCCGGCTCAAGGCCTTCCTTTTTCTCTTTGTGCAGCCGTATCCTGCGTTCCAGCCAGCTGGACGCGCGGATCTGAACGCGGATTTTCAGTTCTTCCCGGCTGTTTTTTCTTCCGTTTCCCGCGATTTCTCCTTTGATATCCTTTTCTGAAACTTCCTGTGAAATGCTCTCTCCCGGATTTCTTTTTAAATTTCCATCCACATTTTTTTCTGCACGCACCACGATCCATACCGTCGCCGCATCCAGAACTGCCCGGTCGATCAGGATATGAAAACCGCCCGCGTAATCTTCCGGCTTTCCAAACAGTTCGTTGACATCGCTGCGTACTAGGCGTTCCACATACACCGGGATTTCTTTTCCGCCTGCATCCTGCACTTTAAGGATCGTCGCCGCATCTGATTTTCGGTCAAGTGCCCAGCCGCGCACCATCACATTTCCGTACCGGCTCTCGATCCGGTCTACATTTGCCGCAAGACCTGTATTTCTTTTCAGAAAATTTTTCATCTTCTGCCCTCCGGCTTTATCTTCTGATAGAGCTTCCATGCCTTCGTCTGCTCCATCCAGCGAATCCGTCCGTTTTGCGCAAGCACCGTCTCGCGCACCAGGCCGGTCAACGGCTGTGCCAGGAATGTCAGCTCCACAATGCCATCCTGATATGGCAGTTTGTGAATCACAAGCTGTGGATCTTCTGTGTCAAACACATAATCTCCGTTCGGCGCCTGCTCTCCGTTTGCCTGCAGCGCAAGCGCATAGCCTTTGAGGCTGAGATGTTTCACGCGCACCACGCATTTTGCCTCGCACGGGTCGATGCGCAGCGCCTTTGTTCCCTCCGGCAGTTCAATGCGCAGCGACACCTCACCCTCGCCCGGCACCTGATATTTTTTCCAGCTCCACGTGCCAAATCCACGTCCGTCATCAAAATAGACTTCTACCCGGCGCATCGCATGTGCATACTTCCGTTCCTTTTCGACCAGCGGCAGCACCGGAAGCACACCCTCCGAAATATCGTCATACAGCTTCCACACCGGTGTATACGTCCCTAAAATATAGGCCTGAAATCTGTGCTCCATCTGCGCGAACGTCTCCCGCTCCGTCTCTGTAATACCGAAAAGCTCATAGAGATTCTGATGCACCAGCTCATCCCGTTTGGAATTTCCGAGAATATAATAATACAGACAGCGGTACTGCAGAAAACGCAGCGGCACCGGAAAATCAAACGTCCACTCATAATCGATCAGTTCATAGCCATCTCCCACGGCAACCGCATTGGAAAAAATCATATCCACATCCGAAATCTTTCTGCAGGGCTGCGGACGTTCAAAAAATACTTCTCCGAACACCCTGCGGAAGCCAGCGGTCATCTGGAATGTCTCCTCCGACTCTGAAAAGAATGCAAAATAGCTCTGGATTTTTCCAAGAAGCGCCTCAAACTGCTTTTTTTCCAGCAGTTCATCCAGCTCTTCCTCCAGTGTACGCCCGGCCAGAAACGGAAAAACAGCAGTCTCTCCTTCGATTGTACATGGATTGACCCGCAGCTTTGTGCCGGAAAGATCCCGCTCCAGTCCACAATATTTCTCATACAATCCCTTCACATGTCCCTCTGCCTGCGGATAAGCGGCAAACTTTCGCACGCGGCGGCACCCGTTTTCCGCCGTCTCGATCTGGGTCCGAATACAGAATTTCCGACTGCGTTCATTCGAATATTTGACATATCCACAGTGGTATGCCGTTTTTTCTGAGTTATCCACTGCCAATCCTGCCTTATCCTCTGCAATCACAAAAAAGGAATTGGAAAACTGCTCAAACAGCCCGCTTTCAAGCAGGGAGTCATACACCCGCTCCTCTGAAAACAGCTGCATCCGCTCACGGTCCAGATTCTGGCGGTTGCGGTTTAATTCGCCTTTTTTCGGCAGACGGTTTTTTGAATAGATCTGCTCCGGAAATTTATAGTCCGGATAGGGATAATAAAAATCCAGTTTTCCATAACCAGATTGCCTAAGCAGCGCTTCCAGCTCCGGCTTCGAAAAGGTCCGAACGTAATCAGTCGTCGGATATCCCTCAAGTCCCTCGAAATAAAGCCCTGTGTGATCCTCCGTCGCACCTGCCCAGTACTTCAGGCCGAGGCGGTTCTCAATCGCGATCACCAGACGTCCGCCCGGCGCCAGATGTGTCCGGATCCGGGAAAGATACTCCGTAAACGGATTCTCTCCCTGAATTGAAAACTGCGCATATTCCAGCACGCCGATCAGTGTGATCAGATCGTACTTCTGCTCCAGTTTCGGCTCGATATCCTGAAAATTCCCGACGAGAAACGTCAGATTTTCGCAGTCCCGATGACGGTACGCATTGATCAGACAGCGTTTTCGCGACAGATCGATGCAGGTCACTTCGGCAGCACTGCGGCAGAGCGCTCCTGTGATCGCACCCGGTCCTCCACCGATCTCCAGCACGCGGTCTGTTTTTTTAAGCGGAAACCAGCTGATGATATTTTCCCGCAGTGCGGAAAAATGATAGAGGATCGGCCAGCTCTTTTTTTCTGTGATCACACGGTCATATTCTTCTGGTGCGCAGTTTTTTGCGATCTCCAGCATTTCATCCTCAATGGCACCGTCCGTATATTTATCTTCTCCGGTATAAAAGTGGTAATCCAGCACCGCTTTTCCGATCTGTTCTCGTTCCATCGCCTTCCTCCTCTTCTTGTTCTGTTCAAATTTTTTCTTACATTTTCGTGCTTACTGTCCTTATTTTATATTTCTTTTTCTCTTTTCGTTTTATTTCTGGTATTCATAGATTTCCCGGCATTTTGTGCACAGATCCATCATTTTCAGTTATCCTGAATTCATTCCTCTTTCTGTATCGCAATCTCCGAGTTCATATCATAAAATCCCACCGTGTTCTTTGAAGACACCACTACAAGGCTGCACGCATCATACAGCCGGTGATACACCACAAAGTCTCCACCGCTGTAGCCGGTCAGTCCAAAGGAGACCAGATATTCTCCGCCCTGCAGATCAGCCCGCTGTGTGTAAGAGACGACATAAATATCCCCGTCTTCCCCGGTCGGTGTCGTGATCCGCTCAAACATCGTATTCGTGCCGGTGATCTCCGTACCGCGCATATCCTTGACCGTAAATGCAAAAATCGGATCCTCAATCTTCGTATGGAACTGCACGCGTACTTTTAACGTAAATTCCGCGCCCTTCTCGATCGTATTGGTCTGCAGTCCGTTTGCATCCTCAACGAGAAAGCCAAGCATCTCCGCACGCTTGTCTCCATACTCCAGTGCGCCCGGATTCATCTCAAACGGTGTGGTCCATCCGGTCTTTTTCCGTTTTTCTGCACTTTTGGGAAGTTTCTTCTCCTCCGCATCCGGAGCCTGATTGACGAGGAGGCGCTTATACAGATCCACCATTTCCTTCGGTGAACCGGTTCCGACTGCTTTTCCATGATCCAGCAGGATCACACGGTCACAGTATTTGCTGATACTTCCAAGGTCATGGCTTACAAACAGGATTGTTTTCCCCTCCTGCTTGAATTCCTCAAATTTCCGGTAACATTTTGCCTGGAAAAAGACATCCCCGACAGAAAGCGCCTCGTCCACGATCAGAATTTCCGGATCGATATTGATTGCCACCGCAAAGGCCAGACGCACAAACATACCGCTCGAATATGATTTGACCGGCTGATTGACAAACTCTCCTATATCAGCAAAAGCCAGGATGTCATCCAGCCTGGCGTCTATCTCCTTCTCCGAAAAACCGATCATAGTTCCGTTCAGATAAATATTTTCAATTCCCGTATATTCCATATTGAATCCGGCACCAAGCTCCAGCAGCGCCGAGATTCTGCCGTCCACCGACACCTCACCCTCCGTTGGACTGAGTACGCCGGTAATGATCTTCAGGATTGTGGATTTCCCGGCACCATTCGTGCCGATAATCCCCACCGTCTCACCTTTCCTTATGTCAAAGCTGACATCCCGCAGCGCATAATGCTCGCGATACCGCTTCTTTTTCGAAAGCCCAAGGCTCTCCTTTAAGCGATCCGACGGTTTGTCATATAATTTATACATCTTGCTCAGATGTTCTACACGAATTGCATCTTCCATACTGTATGTTTCCTCACTTTTGTTTTACTGACGCAGGCTGCTCCTTATGAGATTTTGCGCTGTCTTTGGCCGGCATGACCTCTTTCTTACCGGACGCACGCTCATAAGGCATCCTCCCACTGACGTGGGTCCCTCCTTATGAGATTATATTACATCCGCGAAATGCACGCGCAGTTTTTTAAATACGCGTGTTCCAAGCCACAGCACTCCGATCACGAAGCACCAGAAATATGCGGTCCAAAGCGGACGTTCCCAGAACCAGTGCTTATAGATAAATACATCCCGGTATCCCATCACGATATAATAAACCGGGTTCAGTTTCAGGATCTTATACAAAAGCGGATAATGAATCAGCTTATCTTCCGCTACCCACATGATTGGTGTCAGCCAGATCCCGATCTGAAGCGCAATGCTGATCATCTGCGACAGATCCCGGAAAAAAACTACCACAGCGCTCGTCAGATACGAAAGCCCAAGGATAAGCAGAAGCAGTCCCGCCAGATAGTACAGCAGCTGCAGATAATACAGATCCGGAAAGTGTCCATAGCAGCAGTACAAAAATGTAATAAACACGATAAAAAACAGATGTACAAAAACTGCCGACAAAATTTTCACAACCGGAAGTACACTGATATTGAATACGACTTTTTTTACCAGATAGCTGTACTCAAGCAGGGAATTTGTCCCGCCGGTCAGTCCGTCCTGAAAGAAGAACCATGGGATAATGCCGGCTACCAGATACAGCACAAATGGGACCGGAAGTGAATCCGATCCCCCGCGAAATCCTACCTCAAATACAAACCAGTACACAAGCACGGTGATCACCGGCTGAATAAATGCCCAGATAATTCCGAGATAAGAACCTGCATATTTCGTTTTAAAATCATTTTTTGCCAGTTTATAGATCATTTTCCGGCTTTTTATGATCTCTGCCGGAATGGAAGATTCTTTTTTCACACTTTTTCTCCTTTGTCTCTAAGGCTATCCCTCAGTATATCATTTCATCTCTGGAAAGTAAAGTGTGCACTTATTACATCTGCGGAACCGGCGTCGGCCTGCTCTTATCCCATACAGAAGAAACATCAAACAGATCGCTCAGCATATCCGGATTGTAGTACATCCGATAGCCGTCAAGATTTCTTCTTCCCTGTCGCATATAATTGCTTCCAAACTGTACCCAGTACTGTGTGGAATCCACGTTGCAGAAAATATTAAAGCCCTTCCCTTTCAAATACGTAAAAAACGGGTTGGCGTCAGTATAAGGCTGCCAGTCTCCGATATCCGCTCCAAACGCGAAAATGATCACGTCGGTATCGCCGACCACCGGTGCCACATTATCAAGCCAGCGCTGTGTATCCTTCTGCATTGCCTCCAGGCCGACTGTCTGCGGAGCGATATGTCCCCACGTATGGCTTGCAAATTCCCAGCCTTCCGCCTTCATCGTATTTGCAACGTTTGTGGCATCATCGACTTCCTTCTGCCATGCCGCCTCATCAAAATCCGGATGCTCGTCAAAAAATTTCTGCTGATACTCTGTGACGCGGGACGCCTCTTTCGTCCGGTAAACCTCGTCCGTACGATAGCCAAGCACGCCCTCATATCCGGTCAGTGCAATGATCCCCTTGTGTCCGTGATACGAAAAATCAGGATGTTCCTTTACGAACGTATCAATCCACGGAACCATGTCATAATCTCCAACCGAAATGCTTCCGTCATCCTCAACATAAGTGTTCTTCACATCGCCGTTCTCATCCACAATCAGCTTCTGTGCAAATCCATCGCCATCCATATAATGGTAGTAGCTCACGTCATCCTGCGACAAAACGAACGGAATCTTTCCAGGCGGAAGCAGGATCTCCCCGCTGGAAACCGTGCCATCTGCATTTACCGTACACATATCGTGCAGGCTTACCATCACATAGCCCTTTTCATACATGCTCTCCATGATCCCGGTAAATTCACTCATTGTTGTCATAACCTGATTGTAACCGGCTTCTTTTGCATCACCGTCGAATGCCTTAGACGGATCCTTGATCATTGTGTGGAAAAAGACGTGTGTGATCTGTTCCAGCGGATATGCCGTGCATGTCGCTTTCACCTGCTGATACCCCGTCACTGCATCCTGCATTTTCTGGCTGTTCGTATACAGAGAAGAGGCCTGCAGCGACTGGATCGCCCCGTCATAATCGTACTGGGCTGCCATCACATCCGCCGCCGCCAGCAGCTGATCCTCTGTACTGCCGCTTCCTTCCGTGCTCTCTGTCTGGTCTGCCGTGACGCTTCCGCCCGCATCTGCCTGTGCTTCCTGCTGTTGTTTTTTCGTGTTTTCCTCCTGCTTTTTTACACCCGGGATCACCGCATCCTTAATCAGCACAACTGCCAGAAATACAACAATCAAAATCAACAGTGAAATAATGCACTTCATAATCAACACATTTTTTCTTCTCTGCGCCTGTTTTTGACGCAGGCGCTTTTCCCGCTCATTCATGTCCATAGTTTTCTCTCTCCGTTTTCTTCTTTCGTTTACTCTGCTATTTTGGTTTCTTATCTGATTCTTATTATTTTTCTTTATTACTCTGTCTGTTTTCCCGCACTTTCGTTCAGCTGATGCTTCTCACAGTTTTATTTTTTCATCTTTCTTTATTTTTATTCTGCTTCTTTGCCGCGAGGCATCACATGTAAGCCCCTGTCTTTTTCAGGCGGTGCCAGCACTGTCTGCCTGTATACTTCCTGACAGCTCCCCGGTCTGCGCCGCCGTCTCATTCTGCACTGCTGTTTCTGTCTGTGCTGCCGTCTCACTCTGTGGTGTTGTCTCACTCTGCGCTGCCGTTTCCGCCTGTACCGCTTCCGTCTGCTTCTTTTGCAGTGTGATCCCTGTCGTCACGCGGTTTTGTTCCTGCCTCGTTGGCAGTGTAATCCGCTCCGATCCCGGAAGCTTTGTCCCGTTGCCAAGCACGATCTCATAGATGATCGCTGCGACCAGAAGCACACACAGGACTCCAAATGCAGCCCATAGCACCCGCAGCTTCGTCCGCTCGCCGTAACTGCGTGCCCTCCGGCTCCGCTTAGCGGATACCTGTTTTTCTGCCTTTGGCCGTTTCGTCTCCGTCAGCCCGTCCGCTGCTTTCTTTTTGACTTTCGTGTTTGTTTTCCGATGAAGGTGGATTCTTTCCCCTGCATTTTTTTCATTTTCAAGTTTCTCTGAAACTCTGCGCTTTTGTTCTGCAGCCGAATCCTTTTCTGTCGCTGTATCATTCACACTTGCCTTACTATTTGGAAGTGTTTTCTGGTCTTCCGGCGTAATATTCCAGTATCTCCGGCTTTCCGGAGACTTTCCGTATATCATCGGGCGGCCCTGTGTCCCCCGTCTTCGTTCTGCCATCCCATGTCCCCCCGAAGCAAAACAGATCCTGCCACATTCATGATCCATCTGCTCATCTGTTCTTTTTTGCCTATGGTTAAGCATAGTTGATTTCCTATCTTTTGTCAATCAGACCAACCTTGCATTTTTTCTTAAGATTTTGGCTCTGAACGCTCTCCCGAACCTTTCTCTTTACGAACCCTTCCCAAAATGATATACTTTTACCGATATTAATTATTCGATTGATCGGGAATATCCATTTTACTTACTGCCTGCTGATTTTTTGCAGGCAGATATTCCGAGGTGATGACATGAAATGGGATGACAAACCCTACCATTCACTTGACTATGAAATGAAACACCGTTTCGGTGAAAAAGTTTACCGCCTGTCTCTAAATGGCGGCATGACCTGTCCAAACCGCGACGGAAAATGTGGCATGCGCGGCTGTATTTTCTGCAGCGCCGGAGGATCCGGTGATTTTGCAGCATCGCCTGCCCTCTCTATTTCCAGACAGCTTTCCTCGCAAAAAGAGATGATCCGAAAAAAGCGGCCGGTTGAGCGGTTTATCGCCTATTTTCAGGCCTATACCAATACTTACGCACCGGTCGATTACCTTCGTCCTCTGTTTTTGGAGGCGATCCGCGACCCGGAAGTCGTCGCACTCTCCATCGCTACCAGGCCGGACTGTCTGGGGGATGACGTACTGCAGCTGCTTGATGAGCTGAATCATATCAAGCCTGTCTGGGTGGAGCTTGGCCTTCAGACCATGCACGAATCATCCGCACGTTTTATCCGCCGCGGTTATCCGCTCTCCTGTTTCGAACAGGCTGTCCCGGCGCTTCGCTCCATCGGCATCGAGGTTATCACTCATGTCATCCTCGGTCTGCCCGGAGAATCGCAGGAACAAATGCTGGAGACCTGCCGTTACCTTAATACGCTTGATATCCAGGGCATCAAGCTGCAGCTGCTCCACGTACTGAAGCGTACCGATCTGGGTCTGCTTTACGAAGCAAAGCCATTCCCGGTTATGACCATGGAGGAATATATCTCGCTGCTGATCCGCTGCATTGAACAGCTCCCGCCGCAGCTTGTCATCCACAGGCTCACCGGTGACGGTCCAAAAGATCTGCTTATTGCACCACTTTGGAGCACACGCAAACGAACTGTACTGAACCAGATCCACGCAGAATTCAGACGGCGCGGTACCTGGCAGGGCAAATACTATCTTCCACCCACTGAAGGCGGAAAACCAGGAGGAAACTTATGCCGGAACCATTTACACTCTACAAACTGATCGTCCTTTATATGCTGCAGAAAGTTGATTTTCCGCTGACCACTTCACAGATCTCTTCCTTCATTCTGGACCGCGGCTACACGACCTATTTCACGCTGCAGTCCGTCCTGTCTGAACTGGCAGAATCCGATCTGGTCCGTATGGAACCAATCCGCAATACTTCTTATTACACGATCACCGCACCTGGAGAAGAAACGCTTCATTACTTCCAGAACCGTATCTCTCCGACTATTCGCGAGGACATCGACCAGTACATGCTTGAAAATAAGATCCAGCTTCGCGATGAAGTCTCGATCATCTCCGATTATTACCGCAACACAGCGGACGAATTTTCGGTTCACTGCATCGTAAAAGAGAAATATGCGAATCCGATCGATCTCACGATCACCGTTCCAGATGAAGCACAGGCAAAAACCGTCTGCAACAACTGGCGGAGAAAGTGTCAGGAAATCTATGAATTTGTCATGAAGGAACTTTTATAAGTCACTGCCCCTGCCTTATTTCGTAAAACGGACATTTGCGATCCGCTTCACTGTCTGTGAACACAGACATAAAAAAACAGCCACAGGAAATCCCGTGGCTGTTTTTTATCTTCTGTTTTGATGAAGTCCTGGAAAACGGGTCATCTTCTCGCCATTCCAAAACGCTCTTTGCAGAAGCTGAGGGCGCTTCCTGCAAATTTCCTTTATGCCATCACTGCTGCTGCCGCCTCGTAGCATGCGCTGGGGACGCCGCCTACGAGTGCATCAGAAAGTGCTCCGTTTGATGGTGATGCGAATAATCCGGACTGATAAATCACTTCACTGACCGTATCCGGGTACTCTGTACTGTATACACAGTCCATAACCATTTGTCCCATCGCCAGCATGCTGTCATAGTCATCACTGCCAGCTTCGCAATAAATCAGTGCTGCAAGAAGTCCGATATCATCAGAGGTCACTTCGCCTGCTTCACTGTTCTCAGCATAAGAAGCTGCCTCATAATCATTGTCGATCACATTGCCGTCTGCATCATAATAGGTATCGCTGTCTGCGTCATACCATCCATCTTCTCCGCTTTCGTCTGTACCATCATCCGGTGCAGAAGTCTCCGGTGTGGTCTCCCCATTTGTTTCCGGTGTCTCCGGTGCAGGAGAATTGTTTTTCTTTCCGATTACATTTCCGTTTGCATCATAATACGTGTCGGTATCTGCATCATACCAGCCGCCATTATCTCCACTGCCCGGATCACTTGTCTCGGTCTGCGGCGGATTCGTCTCTGGTGCGCTCGTCTCGGTCTGCGGCGGATTCGTCTCTGGTGCGCTCGTCTCGGTCTGCGGCGGATTTGTCTCCGGTGCGCTTGTCTCGGTCTGCGGCGGATTTGTCTCCGGTGCGCTCGTCTCAGTCTGCGGCGGATTTGTCTCCGGTGCGCTTGTCTCAGGCTGCTGCCAGTCTGTCTCCGGTGTACTCGTCTCAGGAGCCGTTGTCTCCGGTGTCTCTGTCTCAGCCGGATCTGTCTCTTCTGTCTCTTCTGTCTCGGCCTCTGTCTCTCGGTTCATCGGAACGAGATCATTGCCTTCATATAACTCATCTTTATCTACTGCAGTATCCAGGATCAGTACCTTGGATACATCCTCAGAGGAAACATAGCCAAGACCATCGGTACCAACCTGTACGGTCAGCCAGTGTCCCTCATCCTGAAGCAGAATGAAGTAAGCACCCGTCTCCAGCACATCCATGACATCTGAATCTGCATTCTCTGCTGAAAACAGCTTAACATCATCCCAGGTCGTTGCAACACCTTCGTATCCATAATGATCTGCAAGACCGATCACATCACGTCCATACAGCAGATAGTCATTCTTTACGAAGCCTGTGATATCGCCGGAAGTGATCTCTGTCCACTCATCGCCTTTGTCGATCACCCATGCAGCCATGCCGTAATACAGATAACCGACTACTTCGCCATCCTTATCTGCCGTCGCACGGATATTGACACCAGTATCAACGGCATCGTCATTGATCATTGCTACTTTATCCCACGCATTTTCCTGTTCATATGGTATCGTAATCTTGTCCCGAATCTCGCCATCCTCAGCAGCCATTACAGAACCGCCAGCCAAAATGGAAAATCCCATTGCTGAAAGCAGACACAACAGGGCGCGTTGATTTCTCTTTTTCATTTCTATCTTTCCTCCTCGGAACGCGTTTGACATTTCCTTTAAAAATATTACACAATTATTAAGTTATATTACGGATTCATTGTAATATGTAATATAGGATTTGTCAAGCTTTATTGTCTATTTTAACGTTCATTTGTTATGGGCAAAATTCACAAAATTTTCCAGGTCTGGCCACAGAAAACCCGATTTCCGGCACAGAAAAAGCTCCGGAATGTCCGTTTTTCGGCACATCCCGGAGCCTGAAGCTGACAGAAAAATTTTCACTCTGCCTGACTCTTTTTCTGAACACAGGTCGCGAAGCAGATTGCGAACGTCCGCTTTACATTCGCTGTCTGCTATGCGGCTGTCTTCCAGATCTGAAGCTTATATTTGTCCAGTACCGACGCAAGAATGCAGCCAAGTACCTCACAGGAAATCACCTCTCCGACTCCTACCGTCACCATCATAATCGGGATCGGAAGTGCCACGCCGTATGCATAGCGGAGCACAAACGGCACGATGCAGATATTCGCGATGATCGGTGGAAGTGCCGCAATAAAATGCCTGCAGCTGCGCAGCTTCCACGTAAATACTGCTCCGATCAGCGTTGCGATGCTTCCGCAGATGATATCCGCGATCACAGCTCCGCCAAGGACATTTCCGATCAGGCAGCCGACAAACAGCCCCGGAATCGCCGCCGGTGTAAAAATCGGAAGGAGCGTAAGCATCTCTGAAATACGAACCTGCACTTCGCCGAAACTAAACGGCTGAAATACCACCGTGAGCACCACATAAATCGCCGCGATCATTGCCGCGTGGGTCAAAAAGGTTACGTTTTTTCTTTCCATATTCTGTTTTCTCCTTTAGTTTTGTTTTACGAGTGGAAGGTCACGAACACTCGGCACATTTATAGGCGGTGAACGCCTTGCAGCCCCTATACGACCTTGTTTTTATGGGCACTGCAACGGGTGAGAGTATAGCACACTCACCTTGAAATTGCAAGAGGCTGGCAGGCTCTTTTTTATCCTTATTTTGCTCTTCTCTGTCTGTTTGCCTCATACATCAGGATCGCCGAAGCAACCGCCGCATTTAAAGACTCCACCTGTCCGCACATCGGAATGCGCACATATGCATCGGCCAGATCCGCCGTTTTATCACTTAAGCCTTTACTCTCATTTCCGATCAGAAAGCCGCTCGGTCCGGTGTAATCCATTGTATCGTGCCCTCCGCTTCCGCGCAGATGCGCAGCGTACCATTTTACCCCTTCTTTTTTCAGTTCACGAATCGCAGCGCCAAAATCTGAGACGTAGCAAAACGGCATCCGATAGACCGATCCCATCGTGGAACGGATCACCTTCGGATTATAAAGATCCACACAGCCTTCTGTCATCAGGATACCGGTTACCCCGGCTCCCTCTGCTGTCCGCAGGATCGTGCCAAGGTTGCCCGGATCCTGAATGTTTTCCAGCGCCATGATCAGTGCGTTTTCCCCCTGTCCTCCCAGGAGATCCCGCCAGGAATAATGATACTGCCGCACCAGACACAGAATCCCCTGCGGTGATTTTGTATCAGAAACGCTCTCAAATACCCGATCGGTAAAGATCGTCAGATTTTTTTCTTTTCCGTCAAAAAGCTCTCTCTTCTTATTATAGAAGCTCTCCGATGCATACGTATGGACGAGCCGCTTTTGCGGCACCTCCTGATACATCTTAATGCCTTCTACGATAAATACGTCCTGCTCCGCGCGCAGCTTTGCCTTTTTCTGCAGCTGAATGAGCTGCTTCACCTGCGCGTTTGACGTACTGCTGATGATGGGGATTGTCATATTCTCTTCCTCACTTTTCTTTTTCCCGCCTGAGCATGCTCAGTGCTCTGGCATACAAAAACTGCCCAGGCAGCCTTTTTACTGTCCGGGCAGTTACTTTTTCTGATTTGGCGCAAAGCGAACATTCCAGATCCGCTTCGCTGCTTGCCTGATTCAGTCAGATCGTCATCGCCTTCGCCACGCGCACCATGTACTCTGAAATATCCTTCTGCATGCTCAGTGCCTCGTCGATGTCAAAATCCTTGTATTCTCCGTCACGGAATGCAACGACACGGTTTGTCTTGCCCTCTGCAAGAAGATCCGCCGCATAAGCGCCCATCACAGATGCATACACACGGTCACGGCAGGTCGGGCTTCCGCCTCGCTGCATATGGCCAAGGATCGTCGCACGGGTCTCAACTCCGGTTGCTGCCTCGATCCGGCGTGCCATACTTGTTGAATGGCCGATACCCTCTGCATTGATGACGATGTGGTGCTTTTTGCCGCGCTTACGGTTATTGATGATATTATTGATTAGCTCCTGCTCGTCGTAATTGTAGCGCTCCGGAAGCAGAATATCCTCCGCCCCGTTCGCGATACCGCACCACAGTGCAATGTAACCGGCATTTCTGCCCATTACCTCGATGATACTGCAGCGTTCATGAGAAGTTGAGGTATCACGCACCTTATCGATTGCCTCCATCGCCGTATTGACTGCGGTGTCAAAACCGATCGTGTAATCCGTACATGCAATATCCAGGTCGATCGTACCCGGCACACCAATCGTATTGATGCCGCGTGCCGCCAGCTGCTGCGCACCTGCAAAAGAACCGTCGCCGCCGATCACTACCAGCCCGTCAATGCCGTGTTTCTGACAGATCTCTGCGCCGAGATCCTGCCCCTCCGGCGTACGGAATTCGGAACAGCGGGCTGTATACAGAATCGTACCGCCCTTTGATATCGTGTCAGAAACGGATCTCGCATCCATGTCCACGATCTCCTCGTTCAGAAGCCCTTTATAGCCCTGATTAATTCCTTTTACTTTCAGTCCCTGCGACAGCGCCTTGCGAACTACGGCACGAATCGCCGCATTCATTCCCGGCGCATCACCGCCGCTCGTCAGCACACCGATTGTCTTTACTTCTTTTGCCATATCGTACCTCCTGCTGAAGCCGTTATTCTTCTATTCCATTATTCTGCGTAACTGTTCAGAGCCAACCTCCAAAATGCTACGCATTTCGTCGGTGTGGCGTATCCGCCAAATGGATTTTCACACAAAAGTGTTCGGTCATGCAAGCATGACTCACGCTTTTGCATGAAAATCCGCTTGGCTCTGAACAGTTACTATTCTGCAAATAATTGTCATGCCATGCAAGATCTACAGTTATTTTCAGAAATGATGTTACTGTGCAGCCGTTTCCTTCTGTCCCGGAAAATCAACGGTTATTCTCTTTTTCCAGAAGTACTCTGCCTGTTTCATTCTAATCTATTTTCCTGAATTTGTAAAGAAAAGCTACTCTTTTTTCCGCGTCAGTCTGACATTTTCTTTTCCAAACATCGCAGCAAGTTTTGCCATCATCGCTTCATCCGCACGGACCGTCCAGTTTTCTCCCAGTTTGCGGACACTGCGCGGATTTCTCACGTAGATCGCCACATAGTCGCTTCCATCCCCGGAATCGCGCAGCACGCCGAACAGCTCCTGCTCTCTGGTGCGATACGTCTCCATATCCGAAAACTGAATCCAAAGCTCCATCGGCACCTCCTCAAAGCGCCAGATTTTTTCACAGATCAGCTTGCTTGGCCGGTCATCCTCATTGTTTACCCGGCCACGGATAAAGACCTTTTCATCCTCGTTCATCCACTGCTGGTTCTTCTCATAATCCTTCGGAAAAACAACGACCTCCACCGTACCGACCAGATCCTCGACTGTCAGAAATGCCATCGTCTTATTCGTCTTCGTGTACTTAATCGTCTTCGCCGTGATCATACCGCCGATGACCGCCTTGCTTCCGTCAACCACCTTCGAATGGCCAGTCTCCTCATCCAGTGCAAAATCTACAGTCACGTTCGTGATCACACCGCGCCACAGATCCTCGTATTTTTCAAGCGGATGGCCGCTGACGTAGATTCCAAGCACCTCCTTTTCGAATGCAAGCAGCTGTTCCTTATCGTACTCCCCGACATTTGGCAGCTGCACCTCATACTCTTTTTTGTCCTCCTCGTTCATCAGGTCAAACAGCGACATCTGACCCGTCATTGCGCTCTTTTTTTCCTGCGCCACATGATCCGCCAGCCCCGCATACACCTGCATGAACTGCTTTCTCGTCCCTCCAAGACTGTCAAAAGCTCCCGATTTGATAAAATTCTCGATTGTGCGTTTGTTTGTCTCTTTTCCGGTCAGACGCTCGATGAAATCCTTCAGGCTGCGATAAGGACCGCCAAGCGTACGCTCCTGCACGATCGCATCGATCACAGGCCGGCCGATGCTCTTGATTGCAGAAAGTCCGTAGCGGATGTTGCCTCCATCTACCGTAAACCGCGCCTCACCGACGTTGATATCCGGAGGCAGAATCGCAATGCCCATCTGGCGGCAGGTCAGAATATACTCTGCCACCTTCGGTGGATTGTCGATCACGGATGTCATCAGCGCTGCCATAAATTCCACCGGGTAATAAAATTTCAGGTATGCTGTCTGATACGCCACCAGCGCATACGCCGCAGCGTGCGATTTGTTGAACGCATACTTCGCGAAATCCGTCATCTCGTCATAGATCTTATTCGCTGTCTGCTCGTCAATCCCGTTCGAAATACAGCCAGGCACGCCCTCGTCTTTATTTCCGTAAACGAAATTCTGGCGTTCCTTTGCCATGACAGCCGCTTTCTTCTTTGACATCGCCCGGCGCACAAGATCACTCCGTCCAAGTGTATATCCGCCAAGATCCCGCACGATCTGCATGACTTGCTCCTGGTAAACGATACACCCGTACGTCGGTTCCAGGATTGGCTTTAGCTGCGGGCAGTCATACTCCACAGTCTCCGGATTGTTTTTTCCGCGTATATACTGCGGAATAAAATCCATCGGTCCCGGCCGGTACAGCGAAATGCCGGCGATGACATCCTCCAGGCTTTGCGGCTTTAACTCCTTCATGAAATTTTTCATACCGCCGCTCTCCAGCTGGAAGACGCCTTCCGTTTTGCCTGTTCCAAGCGAATCGAGAACCTTTTTGTCATTGTAATCGATTTTCAGCATGTCAAGATGCACACCGGTGCTGCGTTCCACCAGCTGCACCGCATCATTGATCACCGTTAAGGTCCGAAGCCCCAGAAAATCCATCTTCAGAAGTCCAAGTTCCTCCAGCGTTGTCATTGTAAACTGCGTCACGATCGTCCCGTCTGCCGCCCTTGAAAGCGGCACGTACTCATCGACCGCCTTCTGACTGATCACAACACCGGCTGCATGCATCGACGTATGGCGCGGCAGCCCCTCAAGGCGTTTTGACATATTGATCAGTTCTTTAATCTGCTCATCGGTCTCGTATAACGTACGCAGCTCCTGATTCATCTGAAGCGCTTTATCAATCGTGATATTTAACTCCTGCGGAATCATTTTCGCAATGGAATCACATAAAGCATACGGAAGATCCATGACACGCCCGACATCCCGGATGACGCCGCGCGCTGCCAGCGTACCGAATGTGACGATCTGAGCCACACAGTCTTTTCCGTATTTTCTTACGACGTAATCAATGACCTCCTGCCGCCGCTCAAAGCAGAAATCCACGTCGATATCAGGCATGGAGACTCGTTCCGGGTTTAAGAAACGCTCAAAGAGCAGATTATAACGGATCGGGTCGAGCTGTGTGATGCCAAGCGTATAAGCGACGATACTTCCCGCCGCCGAACCACGCCCCGGTCCGACCGGAATGCCATTGTCGCGCGCATAGCGGATAAAATCCCACACGATCAGAAAATAATCAACGTATCCCATTTTTTGAATCGTCGTAAGCTCATACTCCAGACGGGGCTTCAGCTCCTCTGCGTTCTCACCGTAACGCTCCAAAAGTCCTTCGTAACACAGCTTGTTCAGATATTCCCACGATGTATACGGCGATGGCACATCGAAACGGGGCAGCTTTGTAACGCCAAACTCAATGTCCACATGGCACCGCTGTGCTATTTTATGTGTATTTTCAATTGCCTGCGGCGCATACGGAAAAAGCTGTGCCATCTGTTCCGGTGACTTCACGAAATACTGGCCGCCTTCATAGCGCATCCGATCCTCGTCTGCCAGCTTTTTTCCGGTCTGCAGGCAAAGCAGGATATCATGTGCCGCTACGTCATCTTCATACGTATAATGTACATCGTTTGTCGCCACGAGCGGGATATCCAGCTCCTGACTCATGCGCAGAAGCTGCTGGTTTACCAGCTTCTGATCCGGAATTCCGTGATCCTGAAGCTCCAGAAAGTAATTGTCCTTTCCAAACAGATTCTGGTAATAACGAGCGGTCTCCCGTGCCTCCTCATACAGACCCCGCATCAGATAACGCGGCACCTCACCAGCAAGGCAGGCACTCAGTGCAATGATGCCCTCATGATATTTTTCCAGCGTTTCTCTGTCTACGCGCGGCCGATAATAAAAGCCCTCCACAAATCCAACTGAGACAATTTTCATCAGATTTGCGTACCCCTGATTATTTTCCGCAAGCAGCACCATGTGATAATAGCGGTCTTCATCGCTCCCAATCTCCCGGTCCAGTCTGGAATTCGGTGCCACATACACTTCACAGCCAAGAATCGGATTGATGCCTGCCGCCTTTGCTTCCCGGTAAAAATCAATCACACCGTACATGACTCCATGATCCGTGATCGCGGCGCTGTCCATACCAAGTTCCTTGACACGCGCCACATATTCTTTTATTTTGTTTGAGCCGTCCAACAGACTGTACTCTGTATGGACGTGCAGATGTGTAAATTCCAATCGTTCTCCTTTCTGTAATGTACTCCAGGAATCCTTCTGTACTTGATTTTGTGAGAAAATTTTTGTCAGGTATACACAAATTTCTGAGGCGTACACGGTATGTAGTGTACATCGATGAAATTTATGTACGACTGGCATAAAATCGGTCACAAAAGCAAGTGCAGGAAAGACTCCGCGCGTAACATTGTAAAATGAAAAAGCCGCTGCAAAATCTGCAGCAGCCTCTCATTTTCTATTCTATTTTCAGCTTGTAAGGAAGGCATCCTATCTCATAAGGGATCCTCCCACCTGCGGTGGGCAACTCATAAGGCATCCTCCCGCAAGCGGGGTCCCTCCTTATGAGATTCCCTCCTTATGAGATTTTGCGCTGATCCAGGCATAATGGACTCTTTCTTACCGGACGCGCACTCATAAGGGATCCTCCCACCTGCGGTGGGTCCTTCCTTATGGGATTTTGCGCTGATTTTGGTAGAATAAACTCTTTCTTACCGAACGCGCGCCCATAAGGGATCCTCCCACCTGCGGTGGGTCCCTCCTTATGAGATTTTGCGCTGATTTTGGTAGAATAAACTCTTTCTTACCGGACGCGCGCTCATAAGGGATCCTCCCACCTGCGGTGGGTCCCTCCTTATGAGATTTTGCGCTGATTTTGGTAGAATAAACTCTTTCTTACCGGACGCGCGCTCATAAGGGATCCTCCCACCTGCGGTGGGTCCCTCCTTATGAGATTCCCTCCTTATGAGATTTTGCGCTGATTTTGGTAGAATAAACTCTTTCTTACCGGACGCGCGCTCATAAGGGATCCTCCCACCTGCGGTGGGTCCCTCCTTATGAGATTCCCTCCTTATGAGATTTTGCGCTGATTTTGGTAGAATAAACTCTTTCTTACCGGACGCGCGCCCATAAGGGATCCTCCCACCTGCGGTGGGTCCTTCCTTATGGGATTAATCATTCATCATGAAGTTGATGAGGCGGTCGATGTCCTCTCTCTCATATGCAACGATCTCAAGCTCCGGGATCTCACCGTTTGAGAAAATGTTTGCCATGGAAACGTACTGGCTCAGCTTTGATTTGAGGTTCAGTCTGTCGCCCTCACCGGTAACCAGTTCTACTCTTCCCTTGCACTGATCTACTACCTTGAAAAATTTGTCAATGTTTTTGATGTTCTGTACTTTCATGTCTGTTTACTCCTTTTCTTTTTTTATTTGCCAGGCTATATTCTGTCATATCATAACAGCTTTTTGCCTGATAAAGCGGACACTCATACTCCGCTCTTTGTATCTGCCTGCTTATTTTGTCGCAACCGCTTCCACCTCAAGCAATACATCCTTGGGAAGTCTTGCCACTTCCACACAGGATCTTGACGGATACGGCGCGGTAAAATATTTTGCATAAATTGCATTGATCGTCGCAAAATCATTCATTTCTTTGATAAATACCGTCGTTTTTACTACCTTTTCTGTCGAAGTACCGGCTGCCTCCAAAAGATTGGAAAGATTGGAAAATGCCTGCTCTGCCTGTGCCTCCACACCTGACGGGATCTCGCCTGTCGCCGGATTTACCGGAATTACACCTGAAGTAAATACCATGCCGTTTACCTCGATCGCCTGAGAATACGGTCCGATCGCTGCCGGTGCTTTATCGGTGCTGATTACTGTCTTCATAATCAAAACCCTCCTGAAGTGTCTGTCATTGTTGTCTTATATTTTTTAACCTGTTTATTTTACCGCATCCTTCCAGTGCCTGTCAATGGTGAGGAAGCACAGAAATAAGCCGGAAATTCTCATTTCTTTGTAAGTGCACTGTCCACCAGCATTCTGTTTTTTTCGCTGCGTTTTATAAAACCCATCAAACAAGACACCGGTGAAAAATATGGTTGTTCCTTCTATTTCAGCTTCCGGATCCGGTTCTCCGTGATCTCAATTCTTCCCTGCTTGAGCAGCCTTCCGACCGCACGTTTGAACGCTGCTTTGCTCAGTCCAAACTCTCTCTGGATCACTTCCGGGCTTGCTTTATCCGAAAACGGCAGCACGCCGTCAAATTCCTCGATAACCTGCATCACAAATTCCGCATCCTCATCCATCTGGAGGTACGCCTTATCGCGGATACTCAAATCCAGTTTTCCGTCTTCTTTCACACCGGAAACACGGGCATGCACACGGTCGCCGACCTTGATGCCGGATGTACCCTCACGCTTCGGAATCAGTCCGGAATAGCAGTCATCCACAGCCACAAATGCGCCGAAGTTCTCGCTCAGTTCATAGACTCTTCCGCTCACCTCATCATTCAAGTGATACGGTGAATTCTTTTTCAGATACGGATATACGCGCATCGTCGCACACAACCGGCTGCTCTTGTCCTGATACAAGGCCACCAGGCATTCCTCGCCCGGATAAACCTTTCCCGTCTGCTCACGGAACGGAAGCAGCAGATCCTTTTCCAGACCCCAGTCCAGAAATGCGCCGATCTTTGTCACATCCTTCACTTTTAGTACCGCCGTATTCCCAATCGTCAGCACCGGTTCACGGCGTGTCGCGATCAGGCGGTCACTGGAATCCAGATATAAAAACACGCTCACCTTATCCCCGCATTTTATGGTTTCCGCCTCTTTTTTCGGAAGAAGCACCTTATCCTTGCTGTGCTCCTCCTCCGCCAGATACACTCCGAAATTTGTTTCTTTTACGACGGTCAGTTCTCTTTTTTCTCCTGCCTGCAGCATAGTTCCTCCCTTTGAATTTTTATTTTTATTCGTCTTTCGTCTGTAAATATTTTCTGTCTTTTCACATTTTGCACTGATCTTGGCACCCTGATATCTTTCATACCGGACGCACCGCCCACAAGGAATCCTCCCACTAACGTGGGTCCCTCCTTGTGAGATTGCTCATAAGGGATCCTCCCACTGACGTGGGCAGCTCATAAGGGATCTCCCGCAAGCGGTCCCTCCTTATGAGAGTCCCTCCTTATGAGATTCAGCAGTGCATATGGTTTTCCTTCTTCATCACAGAGACTCACTGCCACACGGTTCTCCTCCTGATGCACATACGGTACGATCATATCGTGCAGATGTGCCTGCTGGCGATACTCCACCACCAAGCGGGATGCCTCAAATCCGGCCGGAAGATATTCTTCCGCCATACGGATATACTGTCCGTTGTTCACGTGATGATTCGTATCAAGATGGTAATGACATACCGGAAATGGCTCCATTTTCACACTCTCTTCCGGAATCTTCATCTTCCGTGAACCGTACTCCATATCCAGTTTTTCTTCCAGGCCATAGCTGTTTGCATGTTCCGGCGGAACCTTCATCGGTTTTCCCGTCTTCGTATTCATCAGCACCCAGATACTGTTTGCTTTCGCAAGATAATTCCGGTTTGCATCGAGAAGCGCATAATTCCGGTATCCATAAAACATCTTAAATCCGTACGGCCACGTCTGTGCATAAATTTTCTCACCAAGCACCGGTCTTCGCAGGATATCGATCTGCCACGAAAGGATCATCCACGCAGCGTCATGCTCGTACAGATAATTCATCCCAGCTCCGCAGTCCTCAGACTGAAACGTGGAAGAATCCTGAAAATAGTCCACCAGCGATACGAGTGTCAGCTTCTGATCCGGCCCCGTTTCACTGTATCTTACCCTGCTCTCAAATTCAAATGCCATACTGTATCCTCTTTCTGTCTGTTGCTTTTCCTTTTGTAAAGCGTGTCTATTATACCATTCTTCCCTGGATTTGCCCACTGTTTCTTTCTCAAAAAATACAGACGCGCTCTTCACCGACCGCGTATGCTTCGCTATCCTTTTCCATCATTCCGTCTGCTCCCCTTCGTTCGCCTCCTGCATCACGACTGACTCCGCATTTTCCGTATAATGGAGCCGAATCACCGCCTGCGGCCAGTTCAGACTCACTACTGCCTGTTTTCCTTTTTCTGCTCCTGCCTTTCGTATCTCATCCAAAAGTTCTCCGAGCACCTCACGCGTCAGATAGCCGCCTCTCCAGTGAAACGTCAGCATCTTCCCCTTTTTTGCCGCCTGAAGCGCCCGCTTGTAGACTTCGTCCGTCTTCGTAAACGAAAGCTTCTTTTCCTTATAATAGAAGTGCGCTCCGTCATCACACTTCGGAGCCGGTGCGATCAGTGGCTCATGATCACGAAACACATTTTTATCGTCCAGATTAAAATAATCATAGCGGATCCGCACCGCATCACCATCCCGCTCACCAAGCGAATTATCAAAGGTCACATCCAGATGATAATACTGCCCACCAATTCGAACGATATTCCACGTATGGCGGTATTTGATTCCTTTTTCCGGATTGTTTCCGCAGATCACGATCATACACCACACACCAAGTGCATCGCACAATACCTTCACCGACTTTGCAATCCCCTCGCAGACCCCGACACCGTGTCCCAGCGGTCCGATGATCTCATGAGAATACGGCTTTTTCAGCTTATCATAGTGCACATTTTCACAGATAAAATCATGCACATACTGCTCTTTTTCCAATTCTGAAAGCTTCGCTGCCGGACGCACCAGCTTCTCCACCCGCGCAGCGAGTGCCTTCTGATGCTCGCGGATTTTGTTCTTCTCAAACATATATTCCGGCACAAAGATCAGATTCGTCGAGTCCAGAAAATAGCGGTACTTAAATCCCGTTGCCCAGAAAATCTCCGGATGATCCAGCCGAAGCTGAAAAAACACATCATATAGCCACGCTCCGTCCGGTTCCGGTATCTGCGGAATCTGTATTTCATCCGCCAGATCCAAAAGCCCGCGCAGCATCACCCGGTACGCCGCCTGTTTTGCCCGATCCATTTTCTGGTAGTAGTATTCTTCCGGTTGTTTCATTGGTTGATGTCCTTTCCGTCCTGATTCTATTTGTTACCTGTCTGATTCATATCAAAGCGGATATTCCAGGTGCGCTTCGATGCCTGCTCACAGGCATTATCATAAATGAATCTGTTTCACTTATAATACAGGCAGTTTTCTGCCAGCTGTTTCTTACCTCGATTTTTTATCATAACGGTATTTTGTGCCTGTTGCAAGAAAAAAATGAGAGAATCGTTCAGGCTCAGTTTTTTTCCAGATCCTGAACGGTTCCCCCTCATTTTGCAGCTATTTCATAAAATTTTGCCTGACATTTAGCAGTAACTATTTCACCGATAGTCTTTCATATATTCCCCGTGTGCCTCGATCAGCTCATCACACATTTTTATGATATCACCGATATTCAGTTCCGCCGCTGTGTGCGGATCCAGCATTGCCGCCTGATAAATCTTTTTTCGGTCCTTTGTCACTGCTGCCTCAATTGTCATCAGCTGTACGCCGATATTTGACGCATTCATCGCTGCCAGATGCGCCGGAAGTTTTCCGACCTTCGTCGGATGAACGCCCGTCCCGTCAATATAGCACGGCACTTCCACGCAGGCATCTCCCGGAAGATTTTCAATATATCCATCATTTCGGACATTTCCCCCGATCTTATACGGCTGATCCGTCATGACCGCTTCCATAATATAGGACGCATACTCTTTGCTGCGCTCGTGCGTGATCTTCCCGTCCCGCAGAATGTCCGCGCGCTCCTTTTCCCAACCTTCGATCTGTTTGATACATCGCCTCGGATACTCATCCAGCGGAATGTTGAATTCGTCAATCATCTCCGGATAGCGTGATTTGATGAACCACGGATTGTACTCCGCATTGTGCTCACTCGATTCGGTACAGTAGTAACCGAGGTGACGGATATACTCATACCTTACCATATCATTATGTTTTTCCCCGCACGTATTCTTTTCTTCCGCTCTTCTGCGAATCTCCGGATACAAATCCACCCCGTTTTTATCGTGAAGCTCCAGAAGCCATGCCATATGATTAATCCCGGCGATCAGCTCTGTTCTTCCCTCCAGCCGGTCTTCCATCCCAAGATCCTTTAAAAGACGCTCCGAGCACACCTGCACACTATGACAGAGGCCAACCGTCTTAATCTTCGTAAAACGCTGCATGTAGCCGGTGAGAATCGCCATTGGATTGGAATAATTCAGAAAAAGTGCATCCGGGCAAACCTCTTCCATATCCCGTGCAAAGCCCTCCAGCACCGGAATTGTTCTCAGTCCCCGCATGATTCCGCCGATTCCAAGCGTATCCGCAATCGTCTGCTGCAGGCCATATTTTTTCGGAATTTCAAAATCAATCACCGTGCACGGCTCATAACCGCCCACCTGGATCGCATTTACGACAAATGTTGCATCACGAAGTGCATCCTTTCTCTGCTCCACGCCAAGATAAGTTTTGATGACAGATCTTCCCTCGTTTACGTTCTTGTTGATTGCAGAAAGAATAATCCGTGAATCCTCAAGCCGCTTCGCATCAATATCATACAGCGCAATTTCGCAGTTCTGAAGTGCCGGTGTGCACATACAGTCTCCAAGCACATTTCTCGCAAAGACCGTGCTTCCAGCTCCCATAAATGTAATTTTCATTCGTATCCCTCCTTATTTTCCGAGTGATTTTTGGATAGTTTTATTGTATAATCTTCTTTGTAAAACGACTATTCACTTTGTGTCAGAAACTTGTGGAAATGTTGTATCTTCTCTCTGCCTGGAGTAAGTAAAGCGGACATTCGCAATCCGCTTCGCTACTTGCAGGATCATAAGGAATCCTCCCGCAAGCGGGTCCCCCTTATGATATTTCATGAACGCAGTCGCTTCGCGACCTGTCAGTGGGTGCTTTCAACTCCCACTGACATAAGCATCCCCCTTATCCACCGCTTAGTGCTCCGCGCACTTGAAGCGGGGGAATGCTTATCTGCGTTCAAACTGCGCCTGATACTGGCAGGTTCTTACCAACTGCTTAGCGCTTCTCGCCGCCCATATATGCTTCATTATTTCATTATATAAACAAGGAGTCACCAAAATGTCCGGACATACACCGCATCCTCAGTCCCCACTCACTATCTATTTCTGCGACAGCGAAAACTGCCAGCCCCGCCACTTTTACGGCCCGGCAGTGCGACCGCATTATCTTCTCCATGTCATACTGCGCGGCCGCGGAATTTATCAGCACAGGGGCATAACCTACACACTCTCCCAAGGCGATGCTTTTCTCATTACGCCAATAGAGATCACCTACTATCAGGCAGACGAAACCGATCCCTGGAGCTATGCCTGGGTCGGATTTGACGGAACTGAAGTTCCCCAACTGCTCTCCCACACTGTCTTTTCCGATTCGGTAATCTTTCGGAACACCGATCCGGAACGTATTTCCGCCTTTACCGGACAGATGCTGCGCCTGCTGGAAGCCTTTTCTGAGAATCCATCCGATCTGCTTACTTCCGCCGGACATCTTCTGCTTCTTTTTTCTTTCATGCAAAAAGCAGCCCCGGAATCTTATTCCGAGGCCTCGCTGCAATATCTTACAAAAGCAAAAGAATACCTGAAAAATAATTATGCCTATCCGGTCCGCATTTCTGACACCGCCCGCTACACCGGCATCGACCGCACCTACCTCTATCGGATCTTTATGGAGCATGAGCATCTCTCGCCCAAAGAATATCTGATGCGGCACCGTCTCCGCACAGCCACAGAAATGCTCTGTACCACCGACTACTCCATTACGGAAATCGCCCTCTCCTGCGGCTTCCGTGATGGCTCGGCATTTTCCGGATATTTTCGTGAGCAGGTGGGGATGACACCGAGGGAGTTTCGGAGGGGGCACAGGTGAGCTTTATGGTTACCCAAATATTGCTACTTTCCATGATATGGACAAATCCAAAGAGTGGAGTCCTGAAACTTGAAATTTCTTTTCCTGTTTTAGCGTCAAATTTTCATCAAAACTGGTTTTATTGAGTTTTCTATAATAGCCTTTTTTCATTAAAACCCATTCTGTTGAGTTTTCTGCGGTATAATCGCATTAGAAATCTCATTTTTTTAACCGAATCAAGTAAGTCCCATGCTTCAATTGCGAATATCCGCTCTGACCCAAAGAAAGGAACTGACACAACTATGAATAATAGAACTGGCACTATCATTAATAATCTCTCTTGAGACATGACATACCAATCATTTCATCCCTCGCCCCTGCCTCCTGTTCCACCAATTGCATTTACACCTGAACTGGTCACTAAATTGATCGATACAAACAAGAAGCTGGCAACCCTTAACGGTTTATCTGTACGTATTCCCAATATGAATTTATTTGTATCTATGTATGTTCGAAAAGAGGCCTTACTTTCTTCACAAATCGAAGGTACGCAATGTACACTTGACGATATCTTAGATCCTCTGATCGAGGAAAATACAAACCTGAATGTTTCCGATGTTGTCAACTATATCAAAGCTACAGAATTTGCGCTTAAAAGATTGCACTCATTTCCATTATGCAACAGACTCATAAAAGAAACACATGCAGTTTTAATGCAGGGAGTTCGAGGTCAGGAAAAAAGTCCAGGCGAGTTTCGTTATTCCCAAAACTGGATTGGCGGCCAGGGCAGTACAATTAAAAATGCCCGTTACATTCCGCCAAATCCAGAGGATATGCAAAATGCCATGTCAGATCTGGAACAATATATAAACAGTGATGATGCGCTTGTCCCCCTTATTCAGGCCGCTTTAATTCATTATCAGTTTGAAACCACACATCCGTTTCTTGATGGAAATGGACGTGTCGGACGTTTGCTCATCACCTTATTTTTGATGGAAAAAGGAATCCTTTCTTCCCCTGTTCTTTATATTTCTTACTTCTTAAAAATAAACCGGATCGAATACTATGATAGAATGACACAAATACGCAAAACAGGCGACTATGAACAATGGATTTTATTCTTTCTCCAGGCACTATCTGATTCTTCCGATGATGCGATTCAGACCATTGATAAACTGACTGATCTTCACATCAAAAATATTTCTTTATTTGATGATCTCTCAAAGCGTCAGAAAACCAATGTGCTTAAAGTTTTTCATTACCTTGAAACCAATCCTATTATTGATATTCAAAAAACTGCGGCTGCGTTAGATCTATCCTACAATACAGTTGCTAAAATCGTTGCTTTACTGACTGAAAAAAATATTCTGCAGCAGACCGACAAATCAGGAAAAGCAAAGATTTACTCGTATACAGAATATCTTGATATTCTTCGTAAAGATACGTAATTCGAAGCGTAAGAATGAATTCATAAAAATCACTGGCAATATTTCAAAGCAAAATATCACCAGTGATTTTCTTCACTAATACAACGATTCCACAAAATCTTCAAGTGATTTTTCTGTTGATTCAGTCCTTCCCGTTTCATGATTCCAAAATACAATCTTTTTTTCTTTCAGAGAATAACATATATAATTTCCAAATGGATCAATTCCGAATGGGATTAAATCTTTGTCCTCAATTACTTCTAAAGCGTCAAATACCGAATCTACTTCTGGCTCATTCTCATTAAAACAAAGCACTGCACCGAAGACTCTCTCGTTATTTCCAAGCATGAAATTATATCTTGAGGGGGTTGAAGCATTTGTTTTCAATATAAATTCTTTTAATTCATCCGGAAATAATATCTGTCTCTCTTTTTCAATCTCATCAAACACTGCTGGATCGGATATATCGATCTTATATTTCCATGTGAGTTCCATTTTATCCTCCTATCTGCAGTCAGCACCGCCACCCCAGACACTGCGTCCTCCTGTGTGTCGGCAAGCATTATGCTCTCTGGCATCTACAAGCTGCATTTTACCGGGGATCTCATTATGATGCCAGGTCAAACCTGAAATGCGTGGTTCGCCATTTTTAATCTGTTCCAGCTGACGCGGCGCAAACTGTTTTGCCAGTTCAGGATCCTTTTCTATCTGCTTTACCAGTTTTTCCGTACAGTATTTAAACTGTTCCGTGTCAGAAGCAGTTCTCAATTCTTTTGGGAGCACTGTCTCAAATTTACTGTCAAATTTCGGGAAAACGCCCTCTACCTTTTCACCATCAAGCACAAAAACATGCTTTTTGTATTCCACACTCGTTCCCGGATAGGTTTGTCCTTCCAGGCTTTCATTAATTGTCGGAATATGCCTCGGCGTTTTGACTTCATTTTCTGCATTTTCAAAGGCTTTTGTTGTTTTTTCCGTTTCATCTGTTTTCTCAGAAAGTTCCTGAACTTCGTTTATCCCAAATGGATTCATCCTATCACCTCACCCTTGACAAATTCCTTCCAGGTATCGAGGTATTCCATCGGCTTACGATAGCGCTCGATCTGTTCTTGCAAAATGCACTCAATTGCTTTATTTTGTTTTTCAACAGCAAGCCCTTCCAGGAGTGAATCCTGTGCATAAATGAATACATTTTTCCATTCCTCGATGGAATCAGCCTTTTCTGCCTCTTGTTCCGTAAAAGAATCACAAACCAGATCATAGATCACCGAACTAATGTCATTTTTCACACACGCACCATTCTTTCGCAGTGCCCTCAGTGCTTTAATCTTCACCTTCGTTGGGATATCCATCCCTGCCATCATTTCAGTCAATTCACCGATTGTCATATCCATTCTTTCCCCAGAACTTTTATTCAAAAGATTTTGAATCAGACTCCGCTTCTCTCCCAGTAAGGTAATACTGTTTGTTTCTGGTTTTCTATACGCTCTCTCTTCTCCCTTGAACTTTTCTATTTTGCAGAGCACCGGTTCCAGCCAGTCATTCTGATATACTACGCCAACCCCCTTGGGAAGTTTTGCGATTTCATCCAACTGATCGTTTTTCAACCCGGCTGATTTTCCTGCCAGATGCCTGTCCTGTTCATCTGGAAGACGCATAATAATCTTTGTATTCGTATTCCTAATTGCCGACATATCCACCGCACTCGGTGACTGATCCGCAATAATAAAGCCTTCTCCATAAGTCCGCATTTCCGCAATCGCATTTGAAATCATTTCTACTGACTTTCCGACAACATTCGAATCATCCAAATTCTGCTCCGTTGAGGTTCTTTTCAAAATATTATGTGCCTCTTCCAAAACCGTCACATGATGCAACGAAACATTCATTTCTCCGGCGGTCGACATTCTATACTCACTCAACCGCATGATCAAAATGCCCATGATCAGTGATTTTGTCTCTGAAGACCCGATACGACTAATATCAACAATTACTTTCTCATCGAAAAGTTCCTGATCCTTAATTTCATTTACCGAAAAAATCTGCCCGTTTAAGCCATTTGTAAGAGATCGGATTCTTGTGACCAGGGAGCCCGTATAATTACTCTTTACTTCCTCCGAATAAGCAGAATTTTGAATAACTGCAACTAGCTCATTCAGCAAGTCCGAAAAAGCAGGAAACAGCTGATCACTATATCGGTTCTTAGATTCTGCAAGATCCCAGCCGCATGATTCATATGCCTGCAAAACAGCTTCTTTGAGAACTGCAGGCATTGCGGCGTACATTGGCCAGCATACATTAAACACCTCGACCAAGCGGTCAATATGCTCCAGAATATGAACTCCCTTTGGGAAACGGAACGGATTAATTCTCAGGAGACTGGTATATTGCGGATTTGTTCCGTACACATGCACATCCGACTGTGCACCAAATATATTTTTGTACTCGCCTTTTACCGGTTCAATAATCAGATATTTTACACCAAAGTTATCTAGCTGACGTATCATTTCATAAATGGTATTGCTCTTTCCAGAGCCAGTAGAACCAGTTATAAACGTATGCATCGCCAGGCTGTTTACATTCAGAAAAGCCTTACTGTTTCCAGCACTTCCCATATTAAAAATTTTCCCGAGATTAATTCCTGTTCCCTGTTTTGCTCCGTCATAAGTAACGATTTCTTTTCCGAAATCCGCATGTTCAATAACGGGAAGACCACACACGGATCTTCTCGGCAATCCCATATGTATAGCCAGTTCATTTCCACTGACCAGCGAACACGGCGTCACTTCAATATTTCCTGCCGGTCCATTATATCGAAAAACAGGATGAATAAAATTTTTAACATACTGACTGATCATCTCTGTTTTTTCCCGCTGAAACTGTCCCCAGGAATTGATTGCTGCAATTTCCACGCCAGAATTTTCCCCACGCATCAACGCTTTATAGGTCGATGCAGCAACCTCAGCCGCATACTGATCATCGGAAAGGAAATAGGCTGCACATTCATACATTCCAAGGCTTTCAAATTCATCGATCCGCTTTAATTGCTTGTTGATCCGCTCTAGGGTATCTTCAATCGATTTATCATGAAGCGTCAGCGTCATTCCCTCTGAAATGCCCTTCGTATAGCCTTCAGTTCTGGATATTCCATAATTAACCGTATCTGTCGTTCCATCACTTGAACCTTCAACCGTAGAAAAGCCGCTGGAAACTGATTCATTCCTTGATGTCGAATCTGATACATTTTTTGTGATTGCCGATCCAAGCAAACCAAGACTTCCGGAAATAACTCCCCCTACAGACAAGCTGATATTTCCGGTCAATGGAGCAAGTGCCGCCCCAAGTAAAGACGCAGCACTTGCTACACCTTTAATGGTCTTTCCCGCAACACTTTCTCTTGACTCCGAATGCGAAGTCGACGAACCAGTTGTCCTAGTTTCACTTCTTGTCTCCGAATGATTATCCGTATGAGTTCTTGCCTTACTATTGCCATTCGTTTCCGCAACAGAATAATTAAATGAATGATTACTTGCGTAATTCACCTGAGTACTTGCAAAAGCAGATAACTGTGTATATACATTTTCATATCCTTTTCTAAGCTCCCGCAACTGTGCCTGTGATGTCCCGTTTGCAATGATAATCCCAGTGTATTTTTCTCCCTGCATGGAAAGGACCAGTTTTTCCAACCCCTGTACGAAAGACTGATTGGAAGAATCTTCATGCGCTTTATCATTAGCGACACAGGAAACTGCCGAAATACTTTTCGCCTTTATCCGGTCGAGAATTTGCTCCATATCTTCAATCGTATAATCTATAATCATCAGAGGTTTTAATACCAGGAAATTGTCCTTTCATGGCATTTTCCACAGTGTTTTTCAGTGAGCTGATCGTTCTGTATTCATCCTGCGAACGTACTCCCATATAAAAATCAGTCTTTACCCCATCACTGTCTATAATAATAAAGACCGCGCTGTCTGTAATAGACAACGCATTAAAAACGCTGGCGAATTTATAAGTTGCCAATTCGTTTTTTTCATATACCATTTCTGTGATCTTGAAAAAACGCACATTGTCCCGAATATTTGAACGTATCATATTCCTGCTTAGCGGTACGATTTCCATTTTTGACAATTCTGAAATGTAATTTTTCAAAATTACATCATCTACAACCTTTAATGCAGACTGATATCCATCAGCAATATTTGTATAATCAGGAACCGAAACCGCAGAATCTGCCCTATCTCTTCGTATCACTTCCTCCATCAAATATCCCCCTTGTCACTGACAATCAGTGCAACACCAACCGCTGCGACTGCCAGACCGCCGACAGTCAAAGCAACCTGTGACGTACAAATGCCAGCTACCGCCGCGACTCCACCTGCTGCCGTCACTCCTGCGCCAATTTGTTTGCGCGTAAGGCCATTGCTTTGTTCTTTTGATCCGCGCTCTGCTTTGTTCGCTCTTTCTGCCTCAATCTTCTCTGCTTTGTCTCTATACAGATAACGAACCATTGCTTTTAAAAGATCGACTCGTTCTTTTGAGAAATTATCGACAAGCGTAACCATCTGCAGATTAAGATAATCCTCATTCCATGATGCTTTATCATAATTAAGTTTCTCTCCATCATGTTCTGCATAGATATCTCCCAACTTTTCTGAAGCATACTGCAACATCTCATCAAACAGTTTCGAGGTTGGGTCTATCAAAAGACTGTCTTTCAGCATAATTCGGATACGAAGTACTTTTCCAGACTGTACTACTTCTTTAAATTCATTTGTTATTGCCATTATGTACCTCCCTACTTAAGCAAAACTTTCTTTACAAGTTCTGATATATCAGTTGCTAGCTTCTTTATTTCATCAAAATTCGTATCTTTTACTTTTGTCGTGTCTAGTAATCTCTTAATTTTTTCTGCATCATCCTTTATTCGCTTCGTTGCAGTAACCTTAGCGTCTTCACAGTTATTAAAACTCTTCGATCTTTTTTTCTTTTGCTCACCTTCTATAGTTTTTTTTACTGCATTGCTATTTCTTTCTTTTCTCATATTAGTACTTAATAACTTATCAATAACTTTTTTTAAATGATCAATCCGCTCCTTTGAAAAATTATCAACTAACTCTACTAATTCATGATTCAATGTTTGTTGATTCCATTTTTCCGGGTTTCTTTCAAGCTGTCCGCCATCATAATTGACATAGATATCACGAAACTCAGCATTTGCACATCTAAGCATTTTTTCAAATTTTCCAAATGAAGGATCTATTATCAATGAATCTTTAAGCATAATTCTTACACGGAGTAAGTCTCTCTCCTCGACCGCTTTCTTAAATTCCTGCGATATCATTTCTTTCATAAACTACCTCATCAAATATCAAGAATACTTCTTATTCGGTTTTGAATATCTTCCAGCCAGTTTAATTTAGCCTTAGAGGCATAAAGTCTTTGCTCGACATTTTCATTATCTTCTGCACAAGCTTTAAGTTCTCGTAATTTCTTTTCTAATATTTTATCAAGTTCTTCAAACTCCTTCATAAACTGCTCTTTAATATTTTCTGCCTGCTCCTCTGCCTTGATTGCTGCCTGATCAACATTCGCACGAAGGTTCTCTTCCACGCGCGAGAAAAAACGCTCTGAAAGTTCTGCTCCATTAATATATGTATGTTCAACCCATCCATAATCATCAATGATATCATAATCCACATCAAAATTCGTTCCAAAAGTATCATTCATCCACCGTCTAAAACCAATCACTTCTTTGTATTTCTTGTGATTGCCAACCACCTCCCATTCCTTTTCTGTTTTCTCTGATTCACTCAATTCAGCTTCAATATTGTTTAACCTATTAATGTCTCCCTCCATCATTTTAAGCGGATCAATCCTTATTTCTCCGACATTCAACTCTTGCGCTAATTCAGATATTTTTTCCTTATATTCTTTAAGCGATTTTTTCGCAGCATCATATACGCAACTTTTAATCAGGCTTTCCATTTCAACTTTAATTTCGGCCTGAAGTTTAGCCGCATACTCCTCAAACCCTTTGTAAGCTTCTTCTGCCTCCCGTTTACTCATTTTATCATTTTCGCTTAACCCTATTTTTGCTGTTATTTTTTCTTGAAGAAGAAGTTTAATCTTTTTTACTTTTTTCCTAATTATACTCTTATAATCTTCATTTTTTATAATCTTAACTTTAAATTTTTTTGCTTCTTCTCCACTTGCAAGTTTTTTGTTTATAATCTCAATTTTAGCAAGAATCTCCTGTTTCTTTTCTTGATTTTCTGCAATTTCCTGCTTTGTGCTTTCAAACGATTTCGCGCTTTCAAGACACTTTGAAAAAGTATCCACAATATTTTTGATTTTCGCTGTCTTTGCGTATTTTTGAACATACGTCCTTATCGCCATTTCAATTGGAACAATGCCACAGTGAATCAAAGCTTCTCCTTTAATATCGCCGCTGTTTCTCATCTTAATGAGCTGGCTTTCAATTTCTCCCCGTATGGATGGGGTAAGCGGTGCCATTTTTTCAAAATACATTTCTTCATTCTTGTTAAACTTCTTTACTTTGCCTTTTGCCTCGTATACATCGTCATCGTCATCATCATCACTTTCTGCAAGAATTGTCCTGATATTAAGTGCCGTAAGCGCAGAAGCCGGATAAATATTCGGATTCTCAATTCCATTATCATGCAGATAATCTCGGACTTTTTTCAATGCCGCCTCAATATTATCCTCCTTCTTCTTAAACTCATCCAATTTATTTACAACAAATATGAAACGATCCCGTGACTGCTTACCACCGACCCTCATACTCTCAGCCACATAATTCAGCAAACTATAATCATCATTTACTGCAAGCTGAGTCGCATTTAAGATATAAAGTACGACTGCTTTTGAAGATTCTTTCAGCATCCGGACAGTCGCTGCTCTATGTTCCGGATCTCTTGAATTGTTCGGACCTGGAGTATCTACGAGTACAAGTGCTACATCATCCGCTGTAACAAATGGAATATTCCCTTCCACTTCAATCCGCGAAACCTGCGGATTGCTGTTCAAATCATTCATAGTTTCAAGCGAAAGCTCCGGCTGTACCTTGATAAGATTATCATTCGCATCGTACACTTTTGCCATAAAATGATCCGAATCATTATCTTTTATCTTTGTAATTGTCGCAGTGCAGGCTTCCTGTTTTGCCGGCATCAGTTTTTGACCAAGAAGTGCATTAATCAGCGTCGATTTACCTGCACTCATTGTCGCAACGACATTGACTTCAAATTCCTTGCCTTTCGCCAGATTAAATGCCCGTATCAGATTTGGTTGTTTCAGTTCTTCAAATGGACCCGCCTGAATCTCATCAAAGATTTCATCAATCGCACTTTCTTTATCCCCCACTTCTTTCGCAGGTATGTGTTTCAGTTCGATATTTAAGCCACTTTTCTTTGCTTCCTTCGCCATGGCTTCCACATCTTCATAGTCAAGAATTGTACCATGAAATGTAATTCTAAAATCACGGCTACAGCATTCTTCAAAAAGAATTTCCGGTAATTCCTCGATCCATTCCTGAAGACGACGCTCCCCAAAATTTAAACGACTGTTCTGTTTTGGCGCAGCTCCGTCAATTGTAATTGATGTTTCCAAGCGATATGGATTGTACTCAATAAATATTTCTCTCATAGTTCTTTTCACCTCATATTATAATTATAAATCATTTTTTCCAGATGCAATAAACCAGAGTGTAACAAAAGCAAACGGTTCTGATCTTTCCGCCCAATATCAATATTCTCTCTCACTTCCTCCGGATAATATCTTCCAAGCTGATATTCCGCTTTCTTCATTTTTCTGGATAAGCGCTCATATTCATCCTGATCATCCTCATCCAATGATTCCGAAAATATGCTCATTTTTGCGAGATACGCCGCATAAGATGATACTGGAACAACTTCCGGATTTTCAAATCCAAGATTCGTTAGATCAAACACAACTTTTTTTAGTGTTTCTTCGATAGAATCCTCTCCTCTTCTAAAGCGATCTACCTTATTCACCACAAAAAGAATTTTCCCCTCATAGTTTTCCTGTATAAACAACAGGTGTTTTCTATCATCATCTGTTCCAATATTCTCACCATTCATTAAATAAATGAGCAGATCCGCTTCCGTATTACGAATTGTCTCCTCAGTCAGTAATTTGTGGTCTGTATTCTGGGAAGAATTTACTCCCGGCGTATCAATAAGCCAGACTCGCTTCGGTCTCTGTCCAATAGTTCTGAAAAAGGCACCTACTGTAATTTTCGGACTTGGATTATCTGAATTATCATCCATTAACGTCTCATAATCAGCATCCAAATCCAGCAGATAATCCCACTCATAACAGAATCCGTCTTCATACGGCTTATTCACAATTTTATGTATCTTAGCTGTACAGGCATCGTTCTGCGTTTTATTCACCCTTTTTCCTACAAAGGCATTTAAGAGCGTTGATTTCCCGGCGCTCATGTTGGCAGTAACAATAACTTTCACAGGCTCTTCTTTAAAGAACTCACAATTTCGATCCCAGCATTTTTTCAAATATTCAATCTGACTTATTCCATCCGTAGAAACAGAAGAATCATACATTGCTTCAAATACACGGCGTAATTTTTCCTGATAAAAAATCGGATAAACCGATGATAACTCTGTATAAATCTCCTTTCCCTTTTCTTTATCGCCAAATGCACAAATAAAAATGCAGTCGATAATCAAACAGTAACTATATGTAAAAATCTTAAACGGATGAACTCGTGGTATCAATACAGGCCTTATATCTGTCTGTAAATTAAAATTCTTGTAACGATATTGCCCTGCATCTTTCAACATTTTTTTTACATAAAATGCCAGTGTCTCATTCGCCCAGATGTCACTTGCAGAATACGTCCGCACAAAATATTCCAATACATTTAGATATTTAATCTTATACGTATCTTCTTCATCCAGGATTGGATGTCGACCAAGCATTTGAGATGCTTCCAATACAATGGGATTCACTTTTCATCACCTCCAGATTTCTTTTATTTCTGTCACATATATACGGGCTGAATAATTCTTTTCCTCTCACACCTCTTCCACTTCTCCCTGTCCCTTCATCCAGAAATGTATCCCATCTCCAAACACCTCCGCCTCGATCAGCATTCCATCCTCATCCCTCTTGATGATCTTCGCGGTCGGCAGGCGGTCCAGGATGTAGTCCGGGCAGGTGCCGTGATAGCGGAAACGAACTTTTTTCAGCTTGCCTCCGTACATGAACTGGATGCGCTTGCGCAACTCGCCTTCCTCAAAGCGGGAGGCGTACTCGACCGGAAAGTGGTCGTCCAGAACTTTCAGGCGCTCCAGGCGGTCGACGCGGTAGATGGTCGGTGACTGCTCGCGCGGGCTGCCGTAAACTATCTGATAGGGTTCGTATGAATTCTCTTCATCCGGCTGAGCCGCTCCACAGGATTCTTTGCAAAACGCCTGATTTCTTTCTTTAAAATCAGCATTCAAACTCTGCGTCAGCTTTTCTTCACCAGATACAGATGACTTATCAGGCGGCTGTTTTTTCTCATTCAAAATGTGCTCCCTGATCTGTGCAGAGCCATTTACTGAATCACTGTCTGCCCGTTCTTTTTCCGGCACTTCTTTGTTTTCCGTTTTCTTCTCCGGCTCAATATACGCCAGCAGATAAAAATAAAACTCCGAAAACAAAATCCCGACCGGCCGTACCCTGCGCGCCACCAGTTCCTGGCAGCTCGCTTTGTGGTAACGGATCTCAAGATAATTCTGGTTCCACACGGCCTGCTCCAGCTTCCAGAGCGTATCGAGGAGACGTTTGCCATGGTGCAGGTCGGTGTAATGGTAGCGCTCATTTTCGATAAAATTGTGCAGCTGACGCTGGGCATCTGGATTTCCGCAGCGGATCAGTTTGCCGAGCATCGGAAAAAGTTCTTCGTGCATCAGGCAGCGGCTTTCAAGCAGTACTTTGCAGATCGCCAGAATCTCTTTTGCCTCAAGGCGGTCCTGCTCTCCGGCGATCATCCGGTAGCCGCCGGATGCGCGGTCGTAGATCACCTGCCGTACTGCTGCCCCGTACGTCTGCTGATTTTCCAGAAAGCACTGGATATCGTTTAAATCTCTCTGAATCGTGCGGGTGCTGACCTGAAACGCATCGCTTTCTTTTTGTTTATCAATGGTTTCTCCTGCCTGCAGTCTTGTGTAGAGCGATAAAATCCGCTCCGCTTTGTTTTCTGTTTCCCCCATTTTTCTTTCCTTTCGTTTCCACCCTCTTTAGAGCGTGTTTGAATTGCAGAAATCATTTTTCAAACGCGCTATAGCTTTCTTTCATCGTTAAAATTATACGTCAATAAATATTATTCTGCAACGATTTTACAAATAATATTAACGATGTATTACCATTCAGAGTCTAATGGATTTTTGTATTGCCGGGATAAAAATCCTGCATTTTTAAGGATGCGTTCAAACGGACATTCGCAATCCGCTTCGCTACTTGCTCATGAACGCAGTCGCTTCGCGACCTGTCAGTGGGAGCTTTCAACTCCCACTGACATAAGCATTCCCTTTACCCACCGCTTAGTACTTCGCGCACTTGAAGTGGGGGAATGCTTATCTGCGTTCAAATTTCATCTGGCGGATACTCCGCGATAATAAAATACAAGGCACTCTGCCCATTAGCTCTGACATCAATAACAACAGGGTGGTGATTTTCTATGGTTCCTGTACTGGAACGTATCACGTATTACCGGCTGCAGAAAGGCTGGACGGAATATCAGATGGCGGAAGTCTCAGGACTGACTCAGTCGACTATCTCTTCCTGGTACCGTAAAAATATCCTTCCGACAATCCCGTCGCTTGAAAAGCTGTGTACAGCCTTTGGCATCACGCTCTCCCAGTTTTTTGCTTTTGATGAAAAAACGGTCACGCTGACGCCGGTGCAAAAGTCACTGCTTGACGAAGCTTCCAGACTTACGGAAACGCAGCAGCTGGCTCTTGTCGAATTTTTCAAAACACTGTAACGGTTCAGATCCAACAGTCACAAGATGGTTTCCTCCTGCATGCATTCCATGCAGAGACGAAACCCATAGCGGAAGCCGCGCACAAATCCGGCTTCTTCTCCAACTTCTGCCGCAGCGCACAATTGGTCGATCTCTGAGAAATCGTTCGGATGTGCTGCGGCAGATTTTTCTGTTTCGTCGCTTATTGCTTCATTCGCCCGTGCAGACTTTTCTGTCTCACTGCTTCCTCTTTCATTCGTCTGCCCATTCTCTGATGTTCTGAACCGCTTCTTTATTTCTGCCTCGCATTTTTCTCCTGTTTCTGCTCCGGTCACTTCCTTTTTCACTGCACTTTGCAGCATTTCTTCCTTATCAGGTTCTTTCGTGCACTTTAACAAGTTTCTCAACTCTTCTCTCACCCTCTGTTCAATCGGATCGTCATACTCCTTTTCCATCTGCATCTGCATGTATAGTTTTCGAATCATCTCATCCATGTATGCCCCTATGAACCTGCCCGGTCGGCACATTCATGCTCCCTTCCTTTCCTGATATGAAAATGCTGCTGTCACTGTTCTAATCAATTTCAACATGCCTCCAGGTTTGATACACGGATGCACTGCCAGATTTCTTTTCTGTCTTCCGCAAACTACCCGACTGCCTGTTTTATCGATTCTCGGTGATCCCTGCATCTGCTTGATGCGTCCATTACACCGGACAGCAATCTGCTCTTCTGCATCTTTCTACCTGCATTATATAAAGTGATCTGGACATATATTGACATTTTGGGAAATTTTCTGCACTTTTTGAACGCAGTCACGGAGCAATCGTGTTTATAAGCAAATGTCAAAGCAGCGACCCGCTTCACTCCGTCAAATCCGTTCCGCAGCCGATGCCACTACCAATCGAAACAACGTATCCTGCCAGGCTGTCTCTTTGCACAGCAGGATAGATGCTCTCCGCCGTTTATTTGTATTATTCCGTTCTTCTTTTTGTGCGTTTTTCTTGTTTTTATCGTCTTTTTTTCTCTTTTATTGGTTGAATTATACAATATTTTCTAATTCACAACCACCACTTCAAGTGGTGGTTTGTGTTAGCCCTCATAAGGGCTATATTACTGCTCGCCCAAAAGGGCGGTATCGCAAGCTTTGTCACTGGTCCGCTATAAAGCGGTACTCTTGGAATCTTCTTTTCTTGATTCCTCAGCCTGCTCTCTTATATATTTCTGCACTGCTTCATCTGTAATATTACCAACTGTCTCTACATAATATCCTCTCGCCCAAAATGCTTTATCCCACTTACTTTGCAATTCTGGATGTCTATCGTATATCATAAGAGTACTTTTTCCTTTTAAGTATCCCATAAATTTTGAAATACTTATCTTCGGCGATATTGCTACGCTAATATGTACATGATCTACGCATACAGCACCTGCTACTATTTCAACATTTTGATACTTACATAACGTCGATATTATCTCCCGCACATCATTTCGTAACCTTCCATACAAAACTTTTTTCCTATATTTCGGAATAAATTTTATATCTAATTTGCGATTATCCGCATAAACACTATACTTTCAAGCACTTTGAAGCATAGAAAATTATTTAATTTACCACGAATTTACCACAATTGAATG
>CABJAW010000011.1 GCA_902363665.1 Lachnospiraceae bacterium
CCCGCTTCGCCAGACGCTGGGGATTTACCGTTCCGCTGTCTGTTATCTGACCGAAGTATATGGGAAAGCGTGGGAAGAGCTGTCTGTAATTCCGGATGCAAAAAGGCGGTTTAATGTTGCAGAGCATCTGGTGCATACGACAAAAAAGAATTCCGCTTGTGTATGAAAACCATGCCATGCCAGTTTTTTTACCGCGGAGTGATGTACCGGGAAGGGGAAGTGGGAAAAGATGAGGCATATCTGAAACTGTATGACGGCCATGACTGGAAATGGTTTCCGGTGCGGCTTTTGCATACAGATATGGAATATCTCCGGAAGAACTGGTATGGGGAAAAGGCATCTGCCCCAACATTGGAGAAAAAGCACCGTAAATATTTCCTGCGTTTTTCTTATACGAAGGAAGTAACACTTACAAAAACACCGGTAAAAAATCAGGTAGTCTGCAGCGTGGATCTGGGGATCAATACCGATGCGGTCTGTACTATTATGCGGCCAGACGGAACTGTCCTGGGAAGAAAATTCATCAATTTCCCCAGTGAAAAAGACCGGATGTACCGTACACTGGGACGGATCCGAAAATTCCAGCGGGAACACGGCCCTGCACAGGCAGGGGGAAGGTGGGCATATACGAAACGCCTGAACACAGAACTTGGCAGAAAAATCGCAGGGGCAGTTGCAGCATATGCAGAAGAAAACCATGCTGACGTTATTGTATTCGAATATCTGGAAATGCAGGGGAAGATATCCGGAAAGAACAAACAGAAGCTGCACCTGTGGAGAAAGCGGGAGATCCAGAAAAGATGTGGACACCAGGCACACAGAAAAGGAATAAGGGTTTCAAGAGTCTGTGCGTGGAATACCAGCAGACTGGCGTATGATGGTTCTGGCCAGGTGCACCGTGGCCCGAAAAACCATAGCCTTTGTACGTTTCAGACAGGAAAAAGATACAATTGTGACTTATCAGCAGCTTATAATATCGGTGCAAGATATTTTATAAGAGAACTTTTAAAACCCCTTCCGGCAACGGAAAGGTCTTTGCTGGAGGCAAAAGTCCCTTCGGTAAAGCGTAGAACCTCATGCGCTTATGCAGACTTAAGGGAACTCCGTTTACAGATGGAAGTTTTAAAAGCAGCATAACTGCAGGCAGATATACAGCGGACTACCTGTGGTGTGGGGACCTGCCATATCTGGCAGGAAAAAGCGCATAACTGCGCACATCCTAAGTTACAGGCGTATCCGCCGATATTTAGTCTGACGCTTAAAGCGTCTGGAAGCACGTGACTTCAGTCATGTGAGGACTTCACTATGTAATTGGTTTGGCAGACAGGAGATACAAAATAATAGAGAAAAAATTAATTGTCAACTTGAAAACGGAATGAGTTGACAATTAAGCGAAAGGAAAGTATAATACAACTCGGAAACTATTCAGGTCGCCTGTATCGGTGTGTCCTGAAAGAAAACGAGGAGAGAAAAAATGAGCGATATTACAGCAAAATCAAATGCAAAAAGCGGCCTTACCGTCTCGCAGATCGCTGTGATCGGCGTGATGACGGCGGCTACATGCGTGCTTGCACCGCTGTCCCTTCCGATTGGACCGGTGCCGATCTCACTGACGAATCTGGTAATCTATTTTTCCCTGTACACCCTTGGAACGATGAAGGGAACGATCAGCTATCTGGTTTATCTGCTGCTCGGTCTTGTCGGACTTCCGGTATTTTCCGGCTTTACAAGCGGCCCTGGAAAGCTGTTTGGACCGACCGGCGGTTATCTGATCGGCTTTATTCCGATGGCGATCATCGCAGGCCTTGTGATTGACCGTTACATCAATAAGCGCATCGTATGTCTGCTTGGCATGATCGCAGGAACCGCAGTCTGCTATCTGTTCGGTACTGCATGGCTTGCATATCAGGCAAACATGGGCTTTCAGGCTGCACTGATGGCCGGCGTGATCCCGTTTATTGCGGGTGACCTGATCAAGATGGTGCTTGCGATGCTGATCGGACCGCAGATCAGAAGCCAGCTGAAGCGGGCAAATCTGTATTAAAGCGGATATTCGTAGCCAGCTGAAGCGGACGAATCTGTATTAAAACGGATATTCGCAATCCGCTTCGCTTACAAATAATCAATAATGACCCTCATGGTGTCATGACAGGATTCCCCTTAGACAGACAAAGTGATCTGCTTAAGGGGAATTTTTTATTCCTTTTTCACCCATGTTGTGATTTTTGGCAGATTGGATTATAATTTTTACAGTTGATTTTACAAGAGGAGGATGAAAAAATGATCGCAAATTATCATACACACACGTGGCGGTGTCACCATGCAAGCGGAACAGAGCGGGAATACGTGGAGGCAGCGATTCGCGGAGGACTGAAAATTCTGGGATTTTCGGATCATACGCCGCAGATTTACCCGGACGGCTATGTCAATCATACAAAAATGCTGCCGGATCAGCTGGAGGATTACGTAAACGTCATACTGGCACTCAAAAAGGAATACGAAAAGGACATCGAAATCCATCTGGGTCTGGAAGTAGAGTATTATCCGGCCTATTTTGATAAACTGCTGGCGCTGACTGCGCAGTATCCGATCGAATACTATATTCTGGGACAGCACAACCTTGGAAATGAGATTGGTGATGTGATGGTATTTGCGCCGTTTTCCTCGGATGAGACGCTGCAGCGCTACTGTGACCAGGTGATCGAGGCGATGGAGACCGGATGTTTTTCCTATGTGGCACATCCGGATGTGATTCACTATGTCGGCGATCCGCAGGTCTACGAGAAAAAGATGTATGCGATCTGTGAGAAGGCGAAAGAGCTTTCCATTCCGCTCGAACTGAACTTCCTGGGACTCTGGGATCACAGACATTACCCGAACCCGGACTTCTTCCGCATGGCGGGGGAGGTCGGCTGTGATGTGATCTTTGGCAGCGATGCCCATCAGCCGGAACGCGTGTGGAATCCGGCAGCACTTGCGATGGCACAGGAAATGGTAAAGCAGTATGATTTACATGTCATTGAGACGCTGCCGCTTCGAAAGCCGGAGCGGCGATGAACTGAGATTGCCTGAGAGGGAGAAAGCTGAGGTGTGGGGGAAATGAAAAAGAAAAAAAGGGGAAAAATAGTATCAATTCCCTGTTTTTTGATGGTAGCAGTACCAAGCTTTGTACTCACGCTGTATGATAACGAAATGATTCAGCTGAAAGACGAAGAGCCGTGGTATGCTGCCTACACGATCATTATGATATTGGTCATTGTGATTTCTCTGTTTCAATGCGGATTGCGGGGAATCTGGATTGGACCGCTGCGGTTTGTGCTTGGTACTTTTATTGGTGCACTTGGCGCAGTTGGATGGATTTTATTGATAGGAGTTTTACTGGTGGTCGGAATGGCAGGAGGAGGCAGCAGAGGAGATACAACACTGCGGATCAATAAAGATGGAAGGCTGATTGAGATTTATCCGGCCGGATTGGATGGCAATGGAAATATGAGGTATCAGGATGCCGAGGGAGAAGACTACACCTCCGAGGAAGGCCGTGACGGCTACGTTTTTGACCGCCTGGGGTATTCTCACATGATTGTATAAAAATGAAGATGTGAGACATTGTGAATCGGAATACGATTGTAACACATAGTACTGATTCATGGAGATAAAGTTGATATGTGTTTCATTACGTGCCTACCTGAATAGTCGTTTTTACAGCACAGCCCGCATGGAAGTTCCAGTGTCCACATGTCCGCGACAGATGTACGATTCCAGACGGATGAAATCCGTATGGAGCGCACATCTGTCAGAAGGACTAGGTGGACGCAGGAATTTCCATGCGGGCGTCCTGCTATCATTCGGTAATATAGCCTTCTGTTAATTTTCTGTGATAGGCGTTTCACATAAAAATAATATATGCTATACTAAAGATCGTGATGTTTTGGAAAAAAGGCTGCCGGTGAGGTATTATGTAACAGATGAAAAAGAGAAGAAAACCTTGTGGTAAGAGTCCTTATATTAGGCAGACAGATACTTGGATAAGGGAATAAAAATGAGTACGACAGAAAAAGGAAAACAGGAAATTGATTTTGTCATCACCTGGGTGGATGGAAGTGATGACAGGTGGCAGAAAGAAAAACAGGAAACAAGGAAGCACCTTGGCATCGTGGCAGATGTAGACGACAGAAAAGAAAGATATCGGGACTGGGACAATCTGCAGTACTGGTTCCGCGGCGTGGAAAAGTATGCCCCGTGGGTGAGAAAGATCCACTTTGTGACCTGGGGGCATCTGCCAAAGTGGCTGAATACGGATCATCCAAAGCTTCGTGTCGTAAATCATGAGGACTTTATTCCGCGGGAGTATCGGCCGACCTTTAATTCGCATACAATCGAATGGAATCTGCATCGGATTCCGGATCTGGCAGAACAGTTTGTCTATTTTAACGATGATATGTTTCTGACGAATCAGGTTTATGAGGAAGATTTTTTTAAGAATGGAGAGCCAGTAGATATGCTGGCATTGCAGCCTGATGTGGCAAATATCGATAATCCGGTCATGCCATATATCTATCTGAACAATACCATGGTGCTGGCAAAATATTTTGATAAATACAGCAATATCAAAAAGCAGCCGGGAGCATACTTTCATATCGGATATCCGCCGATGTATTTCTTTTACAATATGCTGGAACTGGCATTTCCGAGGTTTACCGGATTTTATACGGTGCATGGCCCATCGCCTCTGTTAAAAGATACTTATCGGAAACTGTGGGACATGGAACCGGAACTGCTTGACCGGGTATGCTCCCATCCATTTCGCCATAAAGATGATGTAAATCAGTATGTTCTGCGGGAATATCAGAAGCTGAGCGGGGAGTTTGTGCCGGAAAACGTGCGAAAATGGTGTGGATATTATGATATAGAAGTGTATAATAAAAAGCTGGTAAAAGCGATCAGCAGACAGGAAAAGAAGATCGTCTGCATCAATGACAGCAATCATGAAATTGATTTTGAAAAGGTAAAGCACGAAGTGAACGCTGCCCTGGAACAGATCTTTCCAGAGAGATCGTCGTTTGAGCGAAAGTAGTGAAGCAGCTTGCGGCTGTCCGCTTTGCCGCAGAAAGGAAAAAAGATGAATATTCTGCTTATTGGCGGTTCCGGCAGACTGATGGACAGCATGATCCTGAAGCTGAGGAAGGAAGGACACAGAGTATTTCTTCTGACGGGAGACAAATACCGCCATAATAAATATCAAAAAGTATTTGAAAGATATGATTTTTCCTATGACTGCGAAAATCTGGATGATATTCTGAACAGTGTCAATGCAGATGTGACGATCCTTACAGGCGCATTTGATACGAATTATAACTGGAATGGGGAAGAACGGGAGACGGTTCACTTTATGTCTCACTTGGTCAATATTCTGGTGGCGTCATCCGTAGCAGGAAAAGGAAGGGTGATCTTTCTTTCCTCTGACGAAATATACAGCGGAAACTATGCAAATGATATAGAGGAGGACGAAGCTTTTTCCGGATCGGGGCAGAAAGCAGATACGCTGTCTCAGGCAGAAGAGATGTGCGAAAATTTCAGACTGAACCGGAATATGGACATTGTGGTACTGCGGCTGGATCATCTGTACGGCATTCCAAAAGAAAAAAAGAATGTCGATAACATTGTGTCGCGGATGTGCCTGGAATGTATGAAGGACGGACATATCAAGGCGGAACTGGATCATACCTTTTCCGTGCTTGACGAGAAAGATGCAGTAGAATATATCTATCAGATCGTGAAGACGGGGCATCACAAATATGCAAAATACCATCTGTCCTCAAATGATATCGTCAGTGAAATGCAGCTGGCCGCTATGGTACAGAAAGAAATCGGAGGAGAGTCAAACCTGGTGGAGGTACCGGGTGGCAGCGGGCGCTGCGTGCTGTCGGGACGACGGTTTGAAGAAGAATTTGGCGTGCATGCTTTTGGAGATATCCAGAAGAATGTAAAGCGCATGACTGACTATATGAAGAAGCATCAGGCGGTGTTTCTGAATGAAGACGAGCGGAAAGCACCGTGGTGGGAGAGAATGCTGGACAAATGGAAGTGGCTGATTACAGCATTATTCCCGTTTTTTGAAAACATGGTTTGTTTCATTCCGTTTTTTATGATGAATAACCGGACAGTAGGAAGCCAGTATTTTGCCAATCTGGATCCTTTTTTGCTGTACGTGCTGCTGTTTGCCATTATCTATGGGCAGCAGCAGGCCACCTTTTCTGCTATTCTGGCTGTGGCCGGCTATATGTTCCGGCAGATGTATACCAGAAGTGGTTTTGAGGTGCTGATCGATTACAATACCTATGTATGGATTGCCCAGCTGTTTATTCTGGGGCTGGTAGTCGGATATATGAGGGATCAGATCCGGACGATGAAGCTGGAACAGGCAGAACTGGAGGAACACTTAAGCCGCCAGATCGCAGATATCCGGGATATCAATCAGAGTAATGTCCGGGTGAAAACTGTCATGGAACAGCAGCTTGTGGATCACAGAGACAGCATCGGTAAAATCTACAGTATTACCGCAGGGCTGGAGCAGAGGATGCCGGATGAAGTTATATTCTATGCGGTAGAGATGCTGGAAAAGCTGATGCAGACACAGGATGTGGCAATCTACAACGTGGTCAACAAAGATTATGCCCGTATTTTTTCGGCAAGTTCCGGGAAAGCCAGAAGCCTTGGCAATTCGATCCGTTATAAAGAGATGACGGAAATCTATGAAGACCTGTCAGAGCAGAAGGTGTATATCAATAAAACAATGGATGAGCGCTATCCGCTGATGGTCCGGGCAGTCTACGAAGGCGGTCAGATCCAGATGATGATCATGCTCTGGGGGCTTAGCTGGGAGAAAATGACACTGGGACAGGCCAACTTCCTTACCGTTGTCAGCTATCTGATCCAAAATGCGGTGCTGCGTTCCCAGAGATATATGCAGGCACTGGAAGAAAAGCGTTATACGCAGGGGTCAAGGCTTCTTGAGACAGATGCTTTTGAATCTCTGGTTCAGGCGTATATGGATGCGGAAAGAAAGAACCTGGTGGAATGTGTGCTGCTGAAGGTAAATGCTGCACAGGAGAATTATCTGGAGTGCGCGGAGCAGATGGCTTCGCATATGCGAGACAGCGACTATCTGGGACTGATGTCGGATGGAAGGATGTATTTACTCCTGACCAATACCACGAAAGAAAATGCGGATGTTGTGCAGGAACGATTTGAAAAGCTTGGTTATCAAACAGAAAATGTGGAGAAGATGGCGGTATGTCACAAAGAATGAGACTGTTTATTCTGATACTGATCATAAATCTTTGTACGGTCCTGATCTATCTGATCTGGAATCACATAAGAAGAAAAGAAAAGCTGGGGAGTGTCTGGATGAAAGCAGTGATGATGCTGCTGTGTCCGGTCATCGGCCCGACGTTTATTTTGCTTGCGTTCTTTTTCTATAAACTTTTTTCCTTCGGAGGAGTGGATCTGTCCGATGTTGTGTTCAGCAAGGATCATACAGAGAAATTTCTGCATCCGGACGAGGATGTGGAAAAAAATATGGTTTCGCTGGAAGAGGCGTTGGAGGTTTCGGACAGGAAAAGTCTCCGTACCTTAATGATGAATGTGATCCGGGGAGACTACCGGAAATCCCTGGCTTCGATTACACTGGCATTGAACAGTGAGGACTCGGAGACATCGCACTATGCAGCGTCCATCCTGCAGGATGTGCTGAATGATTTCCGAAGCGGCGTGCAGGAAAAATATCTGCTGTGCCAGGAAGAAAATGAACAGCAGACGGAGAACTGCATCCGGCTGGCAGAGTATATGAATCCAATCCTGGAACAGAAGATTCTCACGGATCTGGAACAGCATTCGATGGCAGAAAAAATGAAGGATGTACTGGAAACAGCCTGGCAGCTGGATAAAGGAAAGATCAGCAGTACCGTATACGAAGAAATCTGCTTACGTCTGCTGGAGACAAAAGATTATGCAGCCTGTGAGGTATGGTGCGACCGGGCGATGGAACAGTATCCAAGAGTGTTGTCCAGCTATACCTGCAAACTGAAGCTGTATTTTTCATGTGGTGAGAAGGAAAAATTTTTTCGGGTTATGAAAGAACTGAGGGAGCTTGATATTACGATCGATAATGAAACGTTGGAACTGATTCGAACATTTATGTAGAGCAAAGGAATGAGCAGACATGTCAATGACAACATTGATGATACTACAGTTTATAAAAATATTTGCTGCATATACAGGGATCACAGTGTTTCTTCCGGCGGTTATGTTCCGCAGGATTTTAAAAGGCAGAAGATTGTCAGAGAAGTTCCTGATGTGCTATACGTTTGGAAATTTTTATATTATTAATATTGTATTTACCCTTCAGCTGATGCACATCTCCAATGTGTTTACGCTGTGTCTGGTGACTGCGTTGTTAAGCGTACTGATCGGGTGTCGTGTGAATCGTATTTCCCCGAAAGCATTGATTAAAAAAAATGGGGAAGTCTTCCGAAAACTGCTCCAGGGAACCATGGGAGTAAAAGAAGCAATCTTCAGAATCGGAAGAAAATTGACGGTGTCCGGTAGAAAAACAGGGGGAATTTTTTACAGAGAAGTAGTATGTGATGTACTGCAGTGGATTTTGACAGGAGCAGTGCTGCTCGCACTTTTCTGGGTGTACGGAAGACAGCTGGTTCTTACTTACGGATACCGGGCATCCGATATACCGGTGCATCTGAACTGGATCAATCAGATGAGCCGCGGGAATCTTTTTGTAAGCGGTGTGTACCCATTTGGGTTTCATTGTATGATTTATTATCTGCATACGGTTTTCAGGATAGATACGTATATGATCCTGTGCCTGTTTTATCTTGTCCAGGTATTCTTTATTCATATGGTATTCCTTGCAATGCTGAAAATGTTGTGCAAATCGAAATATCTGCCGTATGCGGGAACTCTGATTTATATACTGGGAAGCTTCTGGGCAAGACAGACGTATTCCAGATTTTATTCGTCTCTTCCTCAGGAATTTGGAATGATTTTTGTGATTCCATCGGTGTATTTTCTGATCCGGTTTTTTCAGATCGAAAAAGAACAGCTGAAAACAAAAGAAACAAAAATTATTCTTGGCAATTTTGCACTGGCATTTTCATTAACACTGGCAATCCATTTTTATGGAACGATGATAGCGGGACTTTGCTGCATCGGTATTGCGATAGGGTTTTGCACACATTTTCTGAACAAGGAATATTTCAGACGGATTATGCTTACCGGTATCATCAGTGTGTTTCTGGCAGTATTACCGATGGCAATTGCATTTGCAGGAGGCACACCGATGCAGGGATCTCTTGGGTGGGGTCTTAGTGTAATCAGTGGTGGAAAAAAGACAGACACAGCAGACCAGGTTAAAACGGGAAATCTGTCGGTACAAAACAGAAGTCTGGAAGAAATTGCGGCGCAGCTTCAGGAAAACAGTGCAAATCAGGATGGCGGCTCGGGAGAAGAAGTGGTACAAAATACAACAGAAGCACCAAAGCCGTCGATGACAGAAAAGATGAAATCTGTACTTGAAAAAATAGCACGGATACCGGAAAAAATAAAAAATACCTGGAAGATGATGGCACAGCGTATCTGGGATTTTGTCATAAACACTCCGACGAAATGGCCTTCTTATGCAATACTGGCCGGAATAGCATGCCTTATTGTTCTTGGAATCGTATTTTGTGTGATACGAAATGCCGGTTATGGTAAAATGCTGTTGTCAGTCGGCCTGTGTATGGGAATTCTTACCCTGCTGCTTTGCGCGGGAAATCTGGGACTGCCGGTGCTGATGGATCCGGCGAGGTGCAGTATTTATTACACATACCTGCTGGCAGCAGCCCTGACCGTATTGGCTGATGGAATAATTTCTCTGTTGTTTATGCAGGGAGTGTTAAAGATTTGTCTGGATCCAATCTCGTTTATGATAACAGTGGGGCTTGTTGTGGGGTGTATAAGCCAGGGATGGATGAAGGTATCCGATTTTTCATCTGGATATGTATCCAACGGCGCATTGACCTGTCTTGCTAATATTATCAAAGAGAACGAGGATAAAACGTGGACGATCGTGTCTGCGAATGACGAGACTCAGATGGGACTGGATCATGGATGGCATTATGAGACGATTACTTTTCTGAGAAAACAGGAGAACCTGAAGAAGGATACCGAGATTATTATTCCGACCAAAAATGTTTATTTCTTTATAGAAAAAATCCCGCTGGATTATTCTGTGACGTATGCAGGAAGCGGTCAGTCCATTTCGAAAAAAGGTGCCAGCCAGTCGTTGCCGAATTCCGGAGGTATCAGCATGTACCAGGGAGAGGGAAGATGGATTCTGATGTCCAGAATGTATTACTGGGCACAGGCTTTTATGGCCAAATATCCCAATGATATGAAAGTTTATTATGAGTCGGAAGATTTTATCTGTTATGTGATGCCTCAGAATATGTACCATCAGTACAATTTTGCAATAGATTATGGATATAACCAGGTCCAGGCACAGGAGGATAAAAAGTAAAAGAATGGTTTCAAAAAGAAATTTTTTCAGTATTGCGATCATGATGTTTGTGTTATTGTTTCTATTTCAGTTCTCTATGGTTCTCCGGGATCGCCAGAATGCCTATAATGTGAATTCGAATCTGACGGCAAGGGAGGCAGATGGAGAGAATGCATGGGAGAAGCAGAAGATCGATCTGACTTCGAAAATACAAACGGATAGAAACTATGTCCTTTTTATAGGGAATGCAGCGGGAGAGATGGCGCAGTCTGTGGACAGATGGTGTGATTATGCAAAATGGGATCTGGCTGTGTACGCTTCAATGGAGGAATTGCCGAAAAATCTGGAAAAACTGCCGGGTATGCTGATCTTGGAATCAGAGAAGCATGCACGGGGGAATAATCTGGAAACGCTGGAAAAGCTGGTTCGAAAAGGTGTAATTATTGTATTTGGCTGTCTGGAAGATCCTGAAAATATAGAAAATAATGAAGAATTACAGGATTTTCTTGGAATCTACAAGGTGGTAAACGAGAGCACAGAACTGACAGGGGTAAAACTTTTTAAAGGGCTTCTGCTTGGCGGAGAGGTGGTATATGAAACACCAGAGGAGGAAAAAGAACGGCAGGATCTTGCACTGGAAGTGCCATGGTATCAGGTGGGAAGCGGCACCAAAACATATATGGTAGGGCTTCTGGATCAGACAGGGCTGAATGTGAGCGTTAATAACGAAGATCTTCCAACCATTATCTGGCGAAATGGAATTGCAGGCGGAAGCGTATTTGCGGTAGTGGGGGACTATATGAAGGACAGTACCGCGCTTGGCCTGCTGGATGGTATGGTAACGGAGGCATCCGAATATTATTTATACCCGGTAGTGAATGCACAGAATCTGTCCATGGTGAATTTTCCTGCATTTGCAGACGAGAACAGTGAAACAATGGCAGAGCTTTATGGCCAGCAGGTTACGGGAATTGGCAGAGATATTATGTGGCCATCCTTGGTTTCGATTGTGGAAAAGGGTAAAATGAAAATGACCTGTTTTATGCAGCCGCAGGCAGATTATGGGGATGGAGCGGTACCGGACAACAAAGATCTGGTCTTTTACCTGAAACAGATGAAAGAGCAGAATGCAGAGGCAGGGCTCTCTCTGCAGTATAAAAACGCAGAATCACTGAATAATAAGCTGGCTCAGGATGCAGAATTTTTCCGGAAATCCGGCAGCAGCTACCGATACGGAGCGGCGTTTGTGGAAGAACAGAATTTGAATACCGTACAGGAAGAGCTGAATACAGAAATGTTGAAGGATGTAAGTACACTGGTATGTGAATATACCGAAGCGGAACCGGTTGTGTCTTATTATACAGATGAGGTGACACTGCAGACTGTGACAAGTGACGGAATGAACTATCACTACAGTGACGATATCCGAATGCGGAGCATTCAGAGTGCCTTAGGCTATACGAATGTCATGCTGAACATGCAGGATATTTTCTGGCCGGAGCGTGATACTGACAGATGGCAGATCATGCAGAAACACTTTTCCAGCAATCTGCTCACTTACTGGAAAAATTTTACAGTCTTTGACAGTACGACGCTTTCAGAAAGTAATGTAAGAACGAGAACATTCCTCAATCTGGATTTTTCCCAGAGCCGGAGCGAGGATGAGATCACTCTGCAGACCTCGCGTGCGGGGAGCTGGTTTGTTCTCAGAACGCATGGCGAAGAGATCGCAGACATAGAAGGCGGTACACAGACGAAGATTGAAGAAGGGGCATACCTGATCTGTGCAGAGGATACGACAGTGAAAATTCAGGTGAAGACGGCAGGGCTTCATTACAGCAAATAAGAGAGGTAGAGCATGAAGGTTTGTATTGTGGCAGAGGGCTGTTATCCCTATGTGGTCGGAGGCGTTTCCGGATGGATCAACAGCATGATCAAATCCTTTCCTAATGTAGAATTTATCCTGCTTGCCATCGTGGCAAACAGGTCTCTGCGGGGAAAGTTTGTGTATGAACTGCCGGAGAATCTGACTCAGGTTTATGAAGTCTATCTGGATGACTGTGAATGGGAAGGCGGAGGAAAAAAGTCAGGGAAAAAAGTGCATCTTTCGCATAAAGAACGGGATGAACTGCTGAATATGGTGCTGAACCGCGAAACGAACTGGGGAGTAATCTTTGACCTGTTCCATAAAAAGAATCTTTCCGTGGACGAGCTTCTGATGGGACCGGATTTTTTTGAAATTGCAAGAGAGTGTTATAACCGGAATTACCCGAATATTAATTTTTCCGATTTTCTGTGGACGCTTCGCTCGATTTATCTGCCGATGTTCTGGACGCTGCGGATGGATGTGCCAAAAGCAGATCTGTATCACTGTGTGGCAACCGGATATGCCGGAATTCTGGGAAGTATGGCAAAGCATTTTCATGGAAGCTCGCTGCTGATCTCTGAGCATGGCATTTATACGAGAGAGCGTGAGGAGGAACTGATCAAAGCAGACTGGGTAAAGGGAATTTATAAGAACATCTGGATCGAGCAGTTCAGGAAGATGTCGTTGCTTGCGTACAATACAGCGGATGTGGTGACCTGCCTGTTTGATCATGCAAAGGAACTTCAGATTGAACTGGGATGCCCGGAGGAAAAGATCCGTGTGACACCAAACGGCATTTCGACCGAATCGCTTGCGAATCTTCCGGGAAAGAGTGAGGAAGAAAAACAGTATATCAATGCCGGAGCCGTCCTGCGTGTGACTCCGATCAAGGATGTCAAAACCATGATACAGGCGTTTGATTTCGCCAAGAAGCAGGTGAAAAATCTGAAGCTCTGGATTATGGGACCGACCGATGAGGATGAAAAATACGCAAAAGAATGCTTTGACCTGGTGGAAACCCTGGGCGTAAAGGATGTGGTATTTACAGGGAGAGTCAATATCAAAGATTATCTGGGAAAGATGGATTTTACGCTGCTTACGAGCATCAGTGAAGGTCAGCCGCTGACGATCCTGGAGAGCTATGCGGCACACAAACCGGTCATTGCGACCGATGTAGGAAACTGCCAGGAGCTGATCTACGGAAGCAAGGATGATTTTGGTGAGGCCGGAATTCTGACCCACATCATGAATATCGAAGAAATTGCAAATGCGATGGTGAGAATGGCAGTCTATGAAAATGACAGAGAACACATGGGCGAAGCGGGATACCGGAGAGTCAATGCGTTTTACCGGATTGAGCAGATGAAGGCGGTATATCAGGAAATCTATCAGGGGTTTGCGGAGAAGCATAAGATTCCATGGACAGAGGAACCGTTTCGGCTCTGCTGACAGATAAGATGGGAAATGCTGGATGGAGGAAAAAAGATGGCTGGAATAGGTGTAAAACTTACCAATATTTATAAGAAAAATACGCTGACGACAGATATCATAGGAATGGGATACAGCATGGCGGTGACCATTGCCCCGATGCTCGTCGTGATCGGTGCACTCGTTATCATGGAATACTGTCTGGATTTTTCTTCGGTGGATTATCTTACCAGAGAACTGTTTTCCTGTACCGTACTGTACATTTTCATTTTTTCACTGCTGACGGCTTCCCCGTTCAACTCAGTACTGTCCAAATACATGTCGGATATCATTTATGAGGAGCGATATGAGGATATCCTGCCGTGCTATTATGTGGGGATGATCCTGAATATTCTGCTGAGCGCACTGGTCGGGATCCCCTTTTGTGCCCACGAATACCTGGTTGGAAGAGTAGATATTTTGTATGTTTTTACCGGGTACAGTGGCTATATGGCACTGGTGCTGGTGTTTTATTCGATGCTGTATCTTTCCATCTGCAAAGATTATAAAAAGATTTCGTTTTTCTTTGCAGTTGGAATGACGGTGACGGTCCTGCTGTCCTTTCTTCTGGTAAAGCGGCTTCACTGGAGCATCACCTATGGCATGCTGTTTTCCCTGACGGTCGGATTCTGGCTGATCGCCTGTCTGGAAATGGGGCTGGTAAGAAGTTACTTTAAGGAAAACAGCGGCAGGTATCGGCCGGTCCTGGCATATTTTAAGGAATACTGGCCGCTTGTGCTCACGAATTTTTTGTATACATTAGGATTATATATACACAATTTCGTTTTCTGGACAACGGATCTTCACATGATCGTCGTAAAATCCTTTGTATGTGTCACCACTTATGATATGGCAACGTGTCTTGCGATGTTTACAAATATTTCTGCAAGTGTTATCTTTATCAGCAGGGTAGAGATGTATTTCCATGACAGATACAAGGCATATTCGGAGGCAGTCATCGGAGGCAGAGGTTCGGATATTGCAATCACGAAAAAGAGGATGTTCCGTACGCTTTCTGAAGAGCTGATGAGTCTTGTGAGAGTGCAGTTTATTATCACGCTTGTGATTTTTCTGTTTTGCATGATCTTACTTCCGCAGATCGGATTCGGGGGAATGACCATGAGAATCTATCCCTGCCTGGCAGCAGGTTACTTCATTTTGTTCCTGATGTATGCGGAGATCATCTTTTTGTATTACTTCAATGATATGAAGGGGTGCGTGCTGACTGCCCTGGTATTCTGCCTGGTGACGATGGCCGGATCGCTGATTGCCTCAGAGGGATCGGAAATCTGGTATGGAGCCGGTGTGGTGGCAGGAAGCTTTGCCGGATGGACCATGGCATACAGCCGGCTTCGCTGGATGGAAAAACATCTGGATATTCATATATTCTGTAATGGGCATTTATTGAAAAAGAAAAAAGGAGACTGTCCGTCTCCGAAAGTATTCGACCGATACGAAAGATAAGGAAGGACAGAAGATATCATGGGAGACATATTAAGGGTATTTGTAATTGTTGCAGGGGTATACATGTTTCTGAAAGCGATTTTGTCTCTGGCAAAGAGGAAGATGACGGAGCCGTTTTGTCTGGCATGGGCGTTCCTGGCTGCGCTGATGGTGCTGGCCGGAATCCTGTTAAATCCGGTTCAGCTGGATAATTTCATCAGCTTCAGAGGTCTGATTCTGGTGATTCTTGTTATCTCCGGCCTGCTCTGGGACCTGTGGTTTATCAGCTCGCAGGTATCCATTTTGAAGCGAAGAAATCAGGAGCTTGCCATGCAGATTTCTTTGCTGAACCAGGACTGCGAGAAGATACTGAAGGAACTGGAAGAACTGAGGAAAGAGCAATGAAAAAGGTACTGTTTGTCATCAATACACTGGGTGGTGCAGGCGCGGAGCGGGCATTGCTGGAACTTTTAAAACGGTTTTCGCCGCAGCAGTATGAAATTGATTTGTATGTACTTCTGGATCAGGGAGAGCTGATCCATGAGGTGCCGGAATATGTGAATCTGGTGAACGGGGAGTATTTTGCAGAATCGGTTCTGTCTGCGGAGGGCAAAAAAAAGCTTGGAAAAACGGTCTGGCATCGTCTCTGGCTGCATATGGCACTTGCAAAGAATTTCATTTATCTGCTCAGGAATCTGGGCGCCATGATGAAAAAGAAACAGATACATACGGACAAGCTGCTGTGGAGGATCATGTCTGACAGTGGGATGGTCCTGAAAAAGCACTACGATATGGCGATTGCCTATCTGGAAGGCGGAGCGACTTATTTTGTGCACGACCATGTCGATGCGGATCAGAAATTCACGTTCCTGCACGTGGATTACAGCTATGCGGGCTACACAAGAGCACTGGATCAGGCTTGTTATCCGGATTTTGACCGTATCTTTACGGTATCTGATGAGGTGAAAGAGAGTTTTTTGCAGGTCTACCCGGAATGTGCGGGGAAAACGGCAGTATTTCACAATCTGCTGGACAGAGAAGAAATAAAGAGAAAGGCAGAACTGCCGGGCGGCTTTTCGGATGGATATGAAGGAAAGAGGATCCTGACGGTAGGCAGGCTGACTGCACAGAAGGCATATGAGACGGCGATAGATGCCATGAAGCTCCTGAAAGATGAGGGGGAACAGGTGCGATGGTACGTGCTGGGGGAAGGGGAACTTCACAGAAAACTCCGGCAAAGAATAGAGGAGCTGGGACTTCAGGAGGATTTCCTGCTGCTCGGGGCAGAGGAAAATCCGTACCCGTATTACCGGCAGTGTGATCTGTATGTGCATGCCACAAGGTTTGAGGGGAAGAGCATTGCGGTACAGGAGGCTCAGATTCTCGGCTGTACCGTTTTGGTATCGGACTGCAGCGGCAACCGGGAGCAGGTAAGAGACGGCATAGATGGGGCACTGTGCCAGCTGGATGCAGGGGATATCAGTGAAAAGATAAAGGAGCTTTTGCATAACAAAGAGCTCTGTGAGAAATATGGAAGAAATGCAACGAAAAAAATGGATCAGGAAGAAGAAAAAGGTTTGGAACTTTTCGAAATAAATGAGGGAAAGAGTGAGACGGATGAAAAAGCAGAAAGAAATTTTGATCATTATTCCTGCGTACAATGAAGAAAAAACGATCGTGCCATTACTGGAACAGCTGGAACAGCCGGAGATCGCACAGATGGCAGACGTCCTGATTATGAATGATGCGTCCCTGGATGCAACGAATTATATCGCGAAGAAGCGGCATCATGAGGTAGTGACCCATGTATTTAATCTTGGTTATGGAAGCGGGCTGCAGCTTGGATATAAATATGCGGTTCGGAAAGGTTACCAGTATGTGATTCAGATGGATGCGGACGGGCAGCATGATGTCTGCAATATTCCGAAGATTTATGAGGCGCTGAAAACAAAGGACAGCGACGGAAATTATCCGGATATCGTACTTGGCTCCAGATTTCTGGAGGGAAGCAGCAGCTTTCCTGTATCTGCGGCAAAAAAGATCGCATTCACATGGTTCCGCACCATCATCCGCCTGGGAACGGGAGCACATATCACGGACCCGACCACAGGACTGCAGGGGTTGAACTGGAGAACTTTTCTGTTTTATTCCATGTATAATCATTATGATGATAAATATCCGGATGCAAATATGATCATGCAGATGCTGCTTCTCGGATTTCGGGTGGAGGAGATCCCGGCAGTGATGCATGCAAGGACAAACGGTGTGAGTATGCATTCCGGGCTGAAGCCGATCCTGTATATGTTTCGGATGACATTCTCGATTATTGCGGTGTGGATCAGGGAAAGAATACTGAAACTAGATGTGGAAAGCGTAAATGAGCTGGATAAATATGAAAATTAATCAAAAGTGGGAATGGATGCCGGAAGAACTGCAGGAAAGCACAGAAGAACTGGAAAATCCGGCAAGGGGATGGTATGAAATCTATACGTTCCGGGCAGAGGACGGCATCCATCCACAGGAACTGAGATGGAGTCTGAGGGAAGGTGAGACTCTGGCGCTGGTATTGATCGATCTGGGGGCATACCGGGACCGGGCGCTGGGGCATGAGGCACTGGAAAATATCAGAAGCATTCTCAGTTTTTTTATGCAGTACGAGAAGGATGTCATACTTCGCCCGGTGTATGATACAGAGGGGAAAGGACGCGAGCGGGAGCCGGAAGCGTTTGATACTGTGCTGATGCATGCCGGGCAGATCGGAGAGGTGCTGCAGCAGACAGAGCACAGCGTCTGTATCTTTCAGGGAATGCTGGTTGGCAGCTGGGGAGAGATGCATGATTCCAGGTATCTGACACCGGAGCATTTGCGGAAGCTGTACGATACGATAAAACCCTGCCTTGACCGTGAAATTTATCTGGCAGTGCGCACCCCGGCGATCTGGAGAACCCTGACGGATGAGGTGCAGTTTGGGCAGGGCAGCTTTGAGAAGACAGCTGTGTTTGATGATGGGATCCTGGGTTCCATGACGCATCTTGGAACGTTTGGAACGATGACAAGAGACGCGGCAGGCTGGGAACAGGCATGGACAAGAAAAGAGGAGCTGGAGTTTCTAAGACGTATTACAAAAAATACACCCTGCGGCGGCGAGGCAGTACTTGGGATGGACGGACGGCAGGAAAGTACCGGATTTGTGGTAAGTGAACTGAAGACCATGCATCTGACTTATCTGAACTGCGCACATGACAGGAAGGTGCTGGATGACTGGAAGCAGATAAGCTGGAGCACAGAAGGGGTGTGGAAGGAACACAGTCTGTATGATTATGTCGGAAGTCATCTCGGATACCGCCTGATCGTGCGAAGTGTGGAAATGAAAGCGTGTCTGTGTGGAAAATGGGAGATGGAACTGGAGATCGAAAATACGGGATTTGCTGCGCCCTTTCAGGAGATGGAATTATTTCTTGTATTGGAGGGAGAAGATGGCACGTGGGAATTTCCGGTTGAGTTTGATGTCAGGCAATGTGCTCCGGGGGAAAGAAAAAAAATTGTGCAGTGTTTTCGGACAGGCCGCGTCAATCGAATGAAGGGGCACCTGTTCCTGAAACTGCGAAGAAAAAAGGATGGGCGGCCCATCCGGTTCGCAAATGGAAAAAAAGCAGACCGCCTTTTGCTTGGCAGTCTGCAGATGAGAGACAGGTGACGTTATTCAATTGTCAGGTCAGCAACAGGAACAGTGTCTTCCTCTTCTGATCCACTGTTGGCAAAATGGATGGAATTTCCTGTGTAGGGATCTTCCATACACAGCGCAATAGAATAGGTGCCTTTTTCCCAGGAACGGATATCAAGACGGATCTGAAAGGAAGAGAAGTCATTGCTGGCAATCTTGCGGTTATCGATATCCGTTTCCAGTTCCGTTTCTTCACCAGAGTCAAGATCAGTGATGATCAGTTTGGTATCAAACTTACGGTAAGAAGAAGAAAATCCAGTGTTTTCAATATTAATATAAAGAATAGCTGCGTCATCAGCAAAGGAATGGAAATCCAGACTGGATTCTTTCATGACATAACGGTATCCCAGGTGGGCACTGATATAGTCATATCCGGTGCTGCCGGAAAATACATCGTCACCGGAACAGGTGGAGTTCTTCCATTTGTTGAGCACAGCAGCATCATGCTCAGAATTGAGGTAAGATACATGCATCTGAGCAAGGTCTTCAATGGCATTTTCAAGATCATTGTAGACATTATCTACAGTAACTTCACCGCCGTTAGGCACATACTGGCATAGCTTATACTGATAGAGGAGCTCCTCGCTGCGGGTTCCTTTGGCATCAAGTGCATTGCTGGATTTCAGTGGCTTATCTCCATAGGTACCCAGATCATAGACGGAACCCAGCATGCCGTCATTGAAAAGGCCGAGTCTGGATTCAAGAGATCCGTCATATGCGTTGGAACTGGACAGTGGTTTTTTGGTGCGCAGAATGCCGCGTAACTGACCGGGAGTACGCACAGCCAGAAAAATATCAGGAGAAATACATTTATCCAGTGTTTCTGCAATCTGTCGGATCTGATTAATGTCATTATAATTTGAGTTGTTCATTTCACCGTTGTTACCGGTGAGTGTTCCCTGCAAAATGTAGACACAGTCAGAATAGTCATTGACCACAGAGGCAACCTGCTGAATATGATTTTTGATTCGATAGAATGCAGTCGGCTCTGAAGTCAGGGCCTGTCCCTCCCAGTCATACAGAAAGCGAAGAATGACCTGTTTTTTGCCGCTGCTACATGCCTCTAAGAGAGTACGCAGCTGTTTCAGAGCGGCAGAACTGATACGGGTCTCGGCATAGTTTTTCAGATTGATCTCCAGAAGCAGCAGAGGGTAGGGATTGGATGCGCAGTTCTTTTTGTACCACTTTGCCGCGTCGGAAGCGGTTTGTTCATCCGACAAAGTGTAGCCGTTCATCTGATAGAACCCGCAGTATGGATTATCCAGGATCTGAGCCGATTCAGGTGCGGGATTGGAGGCATAGCTGATATGCAGGTTTCGTCCTGAGATAAAATGAGAAAGAACCAGAACGGAGAGCACAATACAAAAAAGAAAGAATACAATGTGCAGAAGAAACGATGATTTTTTTTCCATAAATAAATGCTCCTAAAAAAGTATCTATACATACAAAAGCGAATTCACTATAATGTATGATAACGAAAAAGAAAGGATTTGTGAAGAGTGAAACAGAAATCCAGGACAGAATATTCTGTCAGAAATACAACAGTGGCATTTGCGGCACAGACGGCAGCCATACTGATGGGATTTTTTACCAGGGTGGTATTTACCCATACGTTAAGCGAAGGATATGTGGGAATCAACGGATTGTTTACGGATATTTTAAATATACTTTCCCTGTCTGAGCTGGGCGTGGGAACTGCCATTACGTATGCGCTGTATACTCCGATTGCGAGAGGAGACATTCAGAAGCAGCAGATCCTGATGCGGATGTTCCGCACCTTTTACCGGATCACAGCCGGTTTTGTGCTGACGGCCGGTCTGTGCCTGATCCCGTTTCTGGATGTCCTGATGAAGGATCGCCCGGATGTGGATCATCTGATCTGGATTTATCTGCTGTATCTGCTGAATTCGGTCGTGTCTTATTTGCTGATCTACAAGAAAACACTGATTGACGCACATCAGATGAATTACGTTACGGTACTGTATCATAACGGGTTTCTGGTCATACAGGATCTGCTGCAGATCGCGATTTTGCTGATCACCGGCAATTTTATCCTGTTTCTGCTGGCAGCAGTGATCTGCACCATCACAGGAAATATCTGCATGTCCAGACAGGCAGACAAAATGTTTCCGTATCTGAAAGAGCCGTGCAGGGAACACCTGCCGCAGGAAGAGCGTCAGGATATCGTGAAAAATGTAAAAGCCATGCTGATGCATAAGCTGGGAAATGTAGTCGTAAACAATACGGACAATCTGCTGATTTCCAGCTTCGTAGGTGTGGTAACAGCAGGAATCTATTCCAATTATTTTCTGATCATCGGATCCGTAAGGCAGGTCTTCGATCAGGCAATGCTTGGAGTGGCCGCCAGCGTGGGCAATCTGGGGGCAACCGAAGAAAAGGAGAGGATCGGACAGGTTTTTGACCAGCTGTTTTTCATCGGATACTGGATGTTCGGATTTGCGGGCATCTGCCTTTTAGAACTGCTGAATCCTTTTGTGGAGCTGGCCTTTGGAAAAAAATACCTGTTCCAAAAGGAGATTGTGCTGATCCTCTGTGTGAACTTCTTTATTAATGGAATGCGCAGGGCAGTGCTGATTTTCAAAGAATCGATGGGGCTGTTCTGGTATGACCGCTATAAAGCAGTGGCGGAAGCGGTACTGAATCTGGTGATTTCGATTCTGCTGGTTACCAGCTTTGGCGTGGCAGGTGTATTTGCCGGCACATTTGCAAGCACAGTTCTGACCTCAGTGTGGGTGGAGCCGTATGTGATCTACAAATACCGCTTACAGAAGCCGGTATCCGGGTTTTTCAAAATGTATGCGGGGTATCTGGCAGTCATGGCATCTGTGTGGGTCGTAACGGAAGGAATCTGCTGCCTGGTATCCGGCGGACCGTTTCTGCTGATGGCGCAGAGAATGGTGATCTGCCTGCTGGTGCCGAACCTGCTGCTGTGGATCGTTTACCGGAAGACGGGAAAATGCCAGAGACTGATGGCACTGCTGAAAAGAATCGCAGGAAAAGTGCTGACGGGAAATAAGGGGTGACGGAAGATGGAAGCTCAGACAAAAAAAGTTTCGGTGATCATTCCCGTTTATAATGCAGAAAAATATATACGGAAAACGCTGGACAGTGTGCTGGCGCAAAGCTTCCGGAACCGGGAAATCCTTCTGGTGGAAAATGGCTGTGAGGATCAAAGCACAGAGATTCTCCGGGAATATAAAGAAAAATACGACGAAATAAGGCTGATAAGCTGTGCTGACCGCGGTGCAGGAGCTGCAAGAAATACGGGCCTGGAGCAGGCGGCCGGGGAATATATCCTGTTTGTGGATGCGGATGATTATCTTCCGGATACCGGGATTCTGGAAAAATATGTGAAAGCAGCAGAGCAGACAGGCGTGGATGTGGTGATCAGCAACTACGCAAGACTGTGGGAAGAACGGGTACTTCCGGCCGTGAAGCACAGCACATTTTCTGTGTACAGCCCTTCCTCCGAAGAATTTCGTTTTCAGGGATTTTTTGGAACGGGAACACTGTCTTATGTGTGGGGCAGACTTTACCGCAGATCGTTTCTTGCACAGAATCAGATCACGTTTGCAGATCTGACGTATGCGGAGGACAAGCTGTTCAATATGGAGTGCTATATCTGTAAAGCGAGATATCTGTTTCTGGAAGATGTCGGATATATCTACCGGAGAAATAAGGACTCCATTTCCTGGCAGTATCATGAAGATGCAACGGAAAACTGGCTGAAGATGGCGCATTTACTGTCGGAGCGGCTGGAGGAAAAACAGAGTCTGGAATATGAGAACATGATCTGGTATACGGTCTTTTTTGCTGTATTTTTTGACAGCAAAATGGAATACGTACAGCGCAGGAAATCTGTTTTTTCCATAAGAAAAATCCTGAAAAGATATCACCGGGATGAGCTTGGCAGGGAAGCATTCAAAAAGCTTTCAGACAGGAAACATGCACTTCCGATACAGCAGATGGCCTGGCGTGCTGCCATTCGCGTCTTTTCTTTTGGGATGGCAAGACGGTGGTATATGGCGTTGGCTGTGGGAATCAGATTTTTGATCGAGTCAAAAATCGATGAGCGCTTTTCTGATACCGGAATAAAAGAAGAACAGTGAAGCCTAACGCTCACTGTTCTCAAATATTTTTATCAGGTGGGTTTTCTGGTTGCTCTTTTTAAAGTCACGCAGCGTCTGAAGAAACGTGGTATTCCTTACGGTATAGGTGTTTTTCAGAAAACAGAAAAAGGTAACGCCCCAGAGAAACGGCCATAAAACGGGATAATGGCAGGCTTTTGGAAAACGGACCTTCATCTGGGTATGTCCTTCCTTCAGGCAGGAGGCGAAATTCACTTTCTGATAGGAGCTGCTGCCGACCAGGGAAGACGAGGTGTCAGTGCCCATATCACCGTCTTTCAGGATCTGCTGCACAAACTGTTCGCAGTCAGCGTGGCTGTAATGGATTTCGGGATCAATCGTGTCAGACAGTCCCAGATAGATGCGGCAGCTCTCCAGAATGATCTCATAAAGGTGAAGGATCCTGGATTCCCGGCACCAGGTATGGATCCGGTCAAAATCTATTTCTCCGGCATGGCGGTTCAGATACAGGGTAAAATCACAGAGCAGCCGGATGCCGAAGCCACTGTACAGATAGTGCTTCAGCATATGGTGGATCTGATAAAATGCATATTCTGTGGGCGGGAGAACGGTGTAGGAATAGCCGCAGATGGTCTGATGGCAGTGACCGGGGCGGTTGGCAGAAAAAACTTCATCTACGATCTCGTTCGCGCGGGAGTACTGGTACAGTCCGATCACGCGGTAGTGGAGTTCCAGAAGGAAGCTCCGGCCGGTTTTGGAAAAACGGTACTGATAGGTGATGTGGTGATCGCTGAGCTCTTCCTCTTCCAGATAACCATGGGATGCCAGAATACACTTTGCCCTGTCAAAGTCCTCTTTGTCACTGATATAGAGATCGAGATCGCCCAGTTTGCGGTATTCCGGAACCGGATAGCAGTCGGCAAGGCTCAGTCCCTTCAGCAGATAGCAGGAAATATGCTCTTTTTCCAGCAAAGAGACGGTAGTGTGCGTAAAATGCTCGATCTGGTAATAATTGAGCATCATGTTTTTCGTCTGCTGCCTGAGGGAAGCATAGCAGTCTGTCCCGTGAAAAAAGGGAAGCAGAAAAGGTGCCGTGCGGTGCTCCTGTGAAAGCACTGCGAGGGCATGTACCTCCTCCGGACGAATGGTGATGGCGGTGTCAATATTGGCATCGGCATCGGCTGAAGAACAGCAGGCCTGACGGATAACAGATAAATAAGTAGTGTAAACAGATTCCATAAAAACTCCCGGTTATAGGTGGATAGTCAATTGCTTTGCAAAAAGGTTACGGAAAGTTTCCATTGACAGGCCGCAGGGCAGCTGTGTTCAGGAAATATGGGTAAGTATAACATGGAAGGGCAGAAAAGGAAAGATCAGGTAAGCAGACAGCGAAGCGAATTGCAAACATCCGCTTTGCACTGGATTTGAGCAGCAACATGGAAAGAGGCAAAACGGATGAAAAAAGCGGATGGCTATGTGATAAAAAAACTGGAGGATGAATACGTTATTCTCCCTTATGGAAAAAGGACAGAAGAGGTAAATGAGGTAATTACCCTGAGTGAGACTGCAGGCTTTATTTATGAGAAGGCAGATCAGGCAGAGAATATCGCGCAGCTTGCACAGCTGGTCGGAAAAGAATACGGAGTGGAAGCGTCGGTCGTATATGAGGATGTGGCAGAGGTGGTGAAGACACTGCAGGAGAAAGGGATTCTGCTATAAGAAAGCATTGTAAAACGGACATTTCATGAACGCAGAATGGTGCGAAAAAAAGCCGACAGGTGGAAACAAAGCGGGCGCACCGGCAGAAGAAAGAGCCACAGGGAAGAAAGAAAACGGTAAAACGGCTGGCGGACGGAGATTTCTTTTCCGTCGCGGACAAAAGCCACCAGCCTTCCGATGACCTGAGACGGACGCAGCGGTCCCTCCACTTCCCGCTGGTTGTCGCCCACCAGATAAAAACCATTGTCTGTAATGCGGCAGATCCGGTGAAGCACTAAAATACCGGAATCCCGGCGATACAGAACCACATCGTTTTTTTTGCAGGCGTCTGCGCAGACGGATTCGATCAATGCTTCATCGCGCCCCGGCAGAAACAGTGGGTACATACTGTAGCCCTGCGGGTGGATACGGATGATATTGCCGTCTTTTAAGAGCTGTTCGAGATCGATCTGGCTGCCGGAAGAATCAGGCTGGCTGGTGTGGGATAAATGAGAAGTGTTTTCCATAGATAAAGCTCCCTCTGAAAAGTAATGGTGGTGAAATGATATTCAAAATCCCTCCGGCGGTCAAAGTGGATACGGGCAGGTCTTTCTTCACTGTTTTTGCCGGATGCAAAGGACTTAAGTGCCTCATGTAGAGCAGAGGTATTATAACATTGTACAGGAAAAAGAACAAGAAAAAACAGGATTCGAAAAGAAATTTTGCATTTGAATCACTTGACTTTTTGAGGCCTGATGGATATATTAAAAAAGAAAAATTACAAAAATTCAGATTTTAAAAGCGAAAAAGGAAATTACAGAAATTCCGATTGTCAAAGCGGATCATGGATACTCGCTTTGCGAGCACAGAAACGAGGAGATCTTATTATGAGAGAATATAAAAAACCGGTAGTTACAGTAGACGCAGGACTGGCAGAGGGAATCTACGCAGCCAGCGGAGCAGCACAGGGCACTTTGAATGTAACCTATTATGGTGTATGGGACAGATGGGGAACAAACGGAGGAAAAGGACTTGCGATGGCAAACTGGTCGGGCATTAATGGAACTATTGCCCTTACCATTAATTTTAATGATACAGTAGATCAGATCGAGACAGATGATGCATCCGTACAGACGTCATGCTCCGGCAATACTGCGACGCTGACTTTTGCAAGCACCGCAAGTAATCCGCTGACGATCGGTATCCATCTGAATCACGGAACCAGCATTGATAATTTGCGGCTGACAGGATACAGCTATTCTGTAAAATAAGAATGACGTGAGCGTTGCAAAAAAAGACACAGAGAATTGACCTCTGTGTCTTTTTTTTACATATTCCAGTCAGTGACAGGATCGTCAGGACCGTATCCTTTCTTTTCCCAGCTTGGTTTACGGTTGCCATTGTCGACATCGTAGCTTCCGGCGTGTCCGGAATCTTCATAGTGCGTCAGAAGTCCACAGCCGTTAGCCGTATTAGCCGGGCAGCCAAGACAGGCAAACTGCTGTTTATAGCCTCTTGTACCGCCGTTCCAGCTTGAATAATCCGGTGCCTGCCAGTTTCCTTTCATGTAGCGGCTGTCACATTTCAGGCCATTGCTTCCGCTTGCCAGATAAATACCCTCTGCCAGATCGGAATCAATTGTAATCAATGGCTTTTTATAGGTGTTCATGTAGTATCCCCCTTTCATCTATTTTGATTATAACGCGTTGAAAAGAAACGTCAATACATATGCGATAAATAGTTGTAATGCAATGAACCGGATCAGGCAGGTCTCTGCTTCGCCTGCGAAGAGCAATAAGCAGGCGAAACGGATTGCTGAGTATAGATCAGAATTCATTCATCATTTTCCGGATTTCTTCTTCACTCAGCACCTCACACTTCTTATCTCGTATCGCATAGACCCTCGTGCAGATGTTTAATACGGTAGGCCGGTGGGTGGTCACAATGCACGTCCGCGGATAGGTGTCCTGCATGATATTGCGCAGAACCTTTCGCTCGGTTGCCACATCCAGAGCAGAGGTGGCTTCATCCAGCAGCAGGATCGGGGATTTGCGGAGCAGTGCCCGGGCAATGGAGAGGCGCTGCGCCTGTCCTTCGGAAAAACCGCCGCCGCGTTCCTTGATCTCACTGTAGATGCCGTCCGGCAGCTTTTCCACAAAGTCCCAGGCGCAGGACTGCTTCATGACTTCGATGATTTCCTCATCGGTGGCATCCGGCTTTACATTTCGCATATTGTCGGCGATCGTGCCGGAAAACATGGTATTTCCCTGCGGTACATAAGAGAATAATTTTCTGGTGGAAGGGGAAAGCTCCAGATTGTGTTCCTGCTGCGCTCCGGCGCAGACATGAAAAGCTCCTGCCTGTGGTGTCAGAAGAGAAAGGATCAGGCGGAGCATGGTCGTTTTTCCTTCACCGGACGGGCCCACCAGCGCGACGATCTCATGAGGATAAGCTTCCAGAGAGGCACCCTCGAAAACGGCAGTGCCATTATGGTAGGAATAACTCAGGTCCTTCAGGTTCAGCCCGATTCCTTCTCCCCGGTACTGCTTTTCAAATTGCTGCACCGCAGAATCCTGACTGTAATCTTCCTGTGGCATTTCCACAATGTCCATCAGACGTCCTGCGGAAATCATCAGGGAAATAGCGGATGGGACGAGGCTGACCAGAGAGTTTACCGCGCTGGTCAGTGTGCCGGACAGCGAGAGGAACATGGTCATGGTTCCGTAACTGATCGCATTGCTCCACACACGGTAGATGCCCCATCCATAACAGCTGTAGGATACGATGAAGCTGATGATGGACATCAGAACAGCCGTCACCATGGACATTTTCTGAAAGTCGAGCTGCATATGAATGTAATCATCCTGGAGACTTTTCAGCTTGACGGTATAAAAATGGATCAGGTCAAACGCCTTGATCGTCTGGATATTGGAAAACGCTTCCTGGTTGAATCCATACAGCCTGGCATTCATGGCTGCGCTGCGCTCATTGTTTTTTGTCATTCTCCGCAATAGAGGGCGGGAAAGAAGTGCACTGAACGGCATGCCAAGGAGTGCGAACAGGGCAAAGGTTGGATCGTAATACAGCACGATTGCCAGTGCGCTGATAAAGCGGAACGTGTAAATAATCAGGTTCGGGATCCAGTTCAGAATACCGCTTGAAATATTGGAAGCATCGGAGCTCCAGCGGGTGACCAAGTCACCGGTATGATAATCAGTTAAAGATTCCCAGTCCGTCACCAGCATTTTCGCAAAAATTTCATTTTTGATCTCCGTATCCACCTTCAGGCTGATAAAAGTAGAGGCATAGCTGGAAGCCTGGGAAACCAGGATATTGGCAATGGAAAAACCGATCATGGCGGCAAAGGTACTAAGAAGCTGCCCGGTCTGGTGGCCGGTGATGATATCCACCAGATCTTTGGAAATCAGGCTGGAAATCAGGGAGACACCGGTGCCCATGAGCCCAAGCAGGGTATACAGCACCATTGCTTTCCAGTAGCGGTGTCCATACTGATAGATCCATACGGTCTGCGTCCACATTTTTTTGAAGGTGCCCTGTTTCAGGTGTTTTTTGATCAGCAGAATCTTTTCTTTCATCGAAGCGCCTCCTGACGGTCGATCTCGTCTTTGGCGGCCTGTGCCGCAGAAGGATGCATGGTGCAGGAAAGATGAAATACAGGAACTTTATCCGCGATTTCGGATGCGAAAGACAGATTTCGGCTTAGCAGTTCCTCCGTCCAGGCAGGTGAGATCATACGCTGCATGACACGCAGGATTTTATCGGATGCGGGAAGTTCCTCGGTCTGTTCTCGTTCCTGGCTGCGGCCGAGAAGCACGATGCCGCCAAGCGGATACTGTTTTGTGGTAAAAATACCGGAGGTTCCACACCACGGAATGCCATAGACAAAAAGCTGTCCATTTTCAATACCAATCAGATTCAGATCTCCGTTCAGATATGGTGTCTGAAACAGTTTGTGCCACAGAGCCGTGTGTGTGGTTTTCCCCATGCCGGAGTGGCCGGAAAAGAGCCATGCTTTTTCGCGGTACAAAATGGACGCCGAATGAAGGGCAAATCGGCCGTTTTTCTGCGCAAGATACAGAAAGAACAGCCGGATCGCGTGAAACAGATCGTCAGATACTTCGCGGGTATGCACCGGCTTGCAGTAAATACGTACATAGCCGCCATCCAAAGTCATATGCGCTTCATAAATGTCCGGCATCGTCGGAAAAAGAACCACATAGCGGTCAGAATTTTGAAAAATGGTTATCTCTTTGTTTTGCAGCAGCACCTGTCCATAGGAACGGCTGTCCGGAGGTACGGTCAGAAGATCGATGCGCTGGTCCGCAGCCATTGCGGAAGAGTCTGCGCGAAAGGCATCAAAAGCGGCAGCCGTGAGATCAGCCGGATCGTACAGATGCAGGGAGAGACCGGCAATGGAAAGACGGCAAGAAGGTTTCTCCCGGACCGGACACAGGGATTCGGCCAGCATTCCATACTGGAGAAGCTGCATAGCCCATCCCTTTACATCCTCAAGAACCGAAGAAAACTCCGCTTCACCAAGATTATAATGAGCGATCAGATGAGATGTCAGGTCTTCTAAAGAAGCGTTTCCTGCGTGCTGCAGCGCGTTCCACAGAAAAACACTGGTTTCATTCATCACAGTCCCCTTTTTCTGATCTGCAATCTGCTGCCCATATGGGAGCAGATAAAAGGTATTTTTTATTTGCCGGAGCGTGTATCCGGTCTGACATTTTAGTAACATGAAACGGGGTCCCTTCTTCGCGCAAAGCGGATATTCGCAATCCGCTTCGCTACTCCTTTAAATATAGCACTGTTTTAAATATAGCACTGTCAGAATGATGAGTACAGAAAAACCAAGTGAAAAGAACTATAAAAGCATCAGAACTTTTTCACCGTAAACACTGCTACCGACCGTGGCCTCATAATAAATTTTCCATCGATCCGCACCTCCTGCCCCTCCGGGTAGCAGTAACGGCCATACTGGTCTCCGAATGTGTTGACGCAGAGATACCACGCACCGCCGTGTGTCAGGGCCGGGAGAGAGATCTCGACGTCCTCCCAGTAGGTGTTGACGGAGAGATAAATGATATCATCCTCTCCTTTTTCTGAATCGTACCCGGCGAAGCTGACGCTTAAGGTGCGGGCGTCGCGCGGGATGGTGACGTCGGCCGCATTTATGTTGTGCGTGTGGATCGCGTCCATACCGCAGACGGCGTCCGGCAGCTTCTGGCGGATGATCGGATGTTTGAAGCGAAATGCGATCATAAAGCGGAAGAATTCAAACAGATCATGATTTTTTGACAGCAGATCCCAGTTAAGCCAGGAGATTTCATTGTCCTGGCAGTAGCTGTTGTTGTTGCCAAATTTTGTGCTGCCAAATTCATCACCGGAGAGAAACATCGGCGTGCCGCGGCTGCACAGAAGTACGGCACAGGCATTGCGGATCATGCGGTAACGCAAAGAGAGTACATCCGGATTGGAGGTTTCGCCTTCCTCGCCGCAGTTCCAGCTTCGGTTGTCGTTCGCACCGTCGGTGTTATTCCAGCCGTTTGCTTCATTATGCTTTTCGTTATAAGAATACAGATCGTATAAGGTAAAACCATCGTGACAGGTCAGGAAGTTGACACAGGAATTATACCCTGCATAATTGTCGTTTGTGGCAGAATAGTAGCCGCCGTAAAGGTCGCCGGAGCCGGAAATGCTCCAGGCTGCATCCCAGGACTGCCAGCAGTCGCCCTTCAAAAAGCCGCGAAGCGCATCACGGTAGCGCCCATTCCATTCGGCCCAGCGGTGGTTGGCAGGAAAGCTGCCGACCTGATACAGTCCGCCGGCATCCCATGCCTCGGCAATAAGCTTGACGTTGCTAAGGATGGGATCACAGGCAAGTGTTTTCAAAAGCGGCGGATTGTTCATCGGCGAACCGTCCTCATTGCGGCCGAGAATGGTCGCAAGGTCAAATCGAAAACCATCGATGCGATAACTGATTGCCCAGTAGCGCAGACATTCCAGAATCATCTGCTGCACGACCGGGTGATTGCAGTTTAAGGTATTGCCGCAGCCACTGAAATTATAATAATTGCCGTCCGGCGTCAGCATGTAATAGATATTGTTGTCAAAGCCTTTGAAACTGAAGCTCGGACCCTTTTCATTTCCTTCTGCCGTGTGATTAAACACGACATCCAGAATGACTTCGATATCGTTGTCGTGAAGCGCTTTAATGAGTTCACGAAGTTCAGTACCCTCGCGGTTGAATTCAACGGAGGCTGCATAGCTTGTATTTGGCGCAAAAAAGCTGACAGTATTGTATCCCCAGTATTCCAGAAGACGTTTTCCGTTTACTTCGCGGACATCCATGCACTCATCAAATTCGAAGATCGGCATGAGCTCAACAGCGTTGATTCCGAGCTCCTTGAGGTAGGGAATCTTTTCTTTCAGCCCTGCATAAGTGCCTTTGTGCTCGACACCGGAGGAGGGGTGGCGTGTAAAGCCCCGTACATGCAGCTCATAGATGACGAGCTCGCTCATTTCCCGTGTGGATTGCTTGGTATCGCCCCAGTCAAATACATCTTTTACGACTCGCGCATGGTAATGCTGCGGCTTTTTAACGCCCCAGATATTCTGACCGGTGACAGCTCTTGCGTATGGATCGAGCAGGATTGTATTTTTATTAAAAAGAAGTCCCCTGGCGGGATCGTATGGACCATCGACGCGATAGGCGTATTCAAATTCACGGATGTTCAGGCCGTAAACAATCATGGAATAGACGTCTCCGATTTTATAGGATTCCGGAAACGGGAGGACGGCGTACGGTTCTTCTTCGCCGCGATGAAACAGCAGCAGTTCGCAGGAAGTGCCGCCGTGTGTATGAATGGTAAAATTAACGCCGCAGGGAAGCGGCAGAGCGCCATTTACGTCGAACATGCCGGGGCGGACCGGAAAACCGGAAATTTCGCCCATCGGCCGGACCGTGATCGGGTAGTCAGGCGTATATTCGTGATCGTGCAGTTTCAAAAAAAGCCTCCTGTCTGACCGGCCCGGCAGAGATTGCCGGGAGGTCGGAAATAGAATGAAAGTAAAAACGAATATTCGTAACGTATGTGAATAACGTGCAAGATTCAGTATATCCCACTTTTTTGTAAATGACAATAAATGTACTTGACAAATACAATTGACGGTGCTATGGTTAATTACACAAGTAACGAACCGAATAACTAAATGGTAAGTCAACCGAATGAAAAGGTTGGAAGAAGAAAGTGAAACGGCAGAGGAGACGAAGCATTGGAGGAAGTAGTCTGCAAAAAGAAAATGACTGAAAAAATCAGTAAATAAAGGAAGTGAAGTTACGTGAATGAGATTTTAACGCAGGAGAAATCCATTTATATTCAGATCAAAGAGATGATCGAGAATGACATTTTGCGCGACATTCTGCTGGAGGAGGAGCGCGTGCCAAGTACGAATGAACTGGCAAAGCTTTACGCAATCAATCCGGCGACAGCGGCGAAGGGGGTCAATCTTCTGGTAGATGAAGGTATTTTATATAAGAAAAGAGGAATTGGTATGTTTGTGGTACAGGGAGCAAAGAGCCAGATTACGGCGAAGCGCCGGAAGCATTTTTATGATGATTACGTAAAGAGCCTGATGGCGGAGGCGGTCAGCCTTGGGATCACGAAGGAAGAACTGATCGAGATGATCCGGGAGTCGAAGGACGACGGAGAATGAGGTGCCGGGGAAAATAAAAGACACCGGAGAATGAATAATTTTTACAACAGATAAGAAACAGAGAAGTTTCGCGGAAGGTAACGGATATGCGGGTGTATGCACCGGAGCGTTCTTCAGATACGCTCTAAAGCAGGAAGTCGGAGGAAAATATGGAGCTGACAGGAAAAGAAATCAGGAAAAGTTATGGAAAAAAAGAGGTGCTTTGCGGCATCGATCTCACACTGGAAGAACATAAAATTTACGGTCTGATCGGAAGAAATGGAGCAGGAAAGACGACACTGCTTTCAGTATTGACGGCGCAGAGCCCATTGACGTCGGGCAGTGTCACACTTGACGGTCAGACAGTCTGGGAAAATAAGAAAGTACTTTCACATCTGTGCTTTGCACGTGAGATCAGCCAGATGGCGGGAAACGGAATTGCGGCAGTCAAGGCAAAGGACTATCTGAAGATTGCGAGGACGTTCTGCCCGCACTGGGATCAGGAGATGGCCGATCGGCTGACGGGCCAGTTCCATCTGGATGTGAAGAAGCGGATCGGTAAGCTTTCAAAAGGAATGGTTTCCATGCTGACGATCATCGTGGGGCTTGCGAGCAAGGCGGATATCACATTTCTTGATGAGCCGACTTCCGGGCTGGATGTCATTGCGCGGGAAAAGTTTTATCAGCTTCTGATGGAGGAATACACGGAAACAAACCGTACCTTTGTGATCTCGACACACATTATTGAGGAAGCAGAAGATATTTTTGAGGACGTTATCATCCTTGATGAGGGAAAAATCCTGCGCAATGAGAATACACAGGAACTGCTGGAGCGAAGCTTTCATGTGAGCGGCCTGGCAGAGGAAGTGGATGCGGCCTGTGAGGGTCTTACGGTTTACCATGAGGAAACCATTGGCCGGAGCAAGGGCGTGACGGTGGTGCTGGAAGACGGTCAGCAGATTATGCCGGGACATGAAGTGAAAGTCCAGAAGCTGAACCTGCAGAAGCTTTTTGTGGCGCTGTGTGAAAAGGATGACGAGGCATGACAGGGTACGCAATTCGGAAAAGGAAGCGCTTAAAAGCGCAGAGGCTTTTGATGGATTGCATGGGAAGGAGGAGATAGTGTGAAAAAATACATAAAGTTCTGGGGAGAATATGTGCTGGGAGAGCTTGGTATTGCCCTTTTGGTGACGGCAATCTATTGCGTACTTGGAGTTATGTTTGGAGGAATGAGCTGGAACGGCTCAGCCCTGGCATCGATACTGGCAGTGATGCCGTCGTACTTTTTGTTTTCTGCGCTGTTTGTGCACTGTATTCTGACGATCAGTATGTTTCGTATGTACACACCGGTGCTGCTCTCGATGGGACAAACCAGACGGTCCGCACTTTGGCAGCAGCTTGGCGTAAATGCGGTGAGCATGGCACTGATTCTTCTGGCGGGCTGGATGCTGCTGGTCGGTGCTCCGAAAATATTTTCGTACCATATGCTTTTTGGGGAAAACTTTGGACTGCTTGCCGGGATCGAACTTCTGCTTGGAGGGTTCAGCATTTTTATGGGCATTCTGGTGGTGCGGTTCGGAAATAAGCTTGGCATACTGGTTGGTATGCTGTTGGGTGCGATTTTTGGAGGAACGAGTGTGGCAGCCATCGATCTGGTAAAGGGCGATGTCAATGCCATGCAGACCTGGGTATCAGTAGACGTTTCGATGAATGTGAATGTGATTTTTGCAGTGGTTGGAGTGGCGACATACCTTGTTTCCGGAATTCTTGCGGTGAGGATGACGCGGAAGATTGAAGCGAAGCTGTAATATGCCGCATGATAAGAGACAGAGAAAACAGAGGACTGGCAGCGAGAAGGCTCCGAAAACAGAATAATAAGAGCTGTGAAAATGAGAAAAACGGATAAAAGTAAAAGAATTTCGGGGAACAGTGAAAATAGAGACGGTCAGAGAATGGATTAAGAGAAAGAAAAGAGGGCGTTGTTATGATACAGAGTATCAAAAAACAGATAAGGTTGTCGCTTGGTGACTGTGGGATCGGACTTGGGTTCACCGCCGGATGCGTGGTGTTCGGCCTGATTTTCACCCAGATGATGCGGGTGGCCGGTCCGGTCGAACCGGCAGAGATGGCAATGTTTACGTCGGTGTTCGGAGCGCTGGGTGCAGGAATTTATATCGCTTTGTATATGGGGTTTTCACTACTGATAAATTTTAAGCTTCAGGTTGGCATGGGGAGTACAAGAAAGGATTTTCTTGTTTCCAGTTATATTGTGGGAGCTGTAAGTTCACTGGTACTGGTGTTTTTTGTGGCAGCCGCAGCGGCGGTAAGTCAGGCGGCCTATAGCAGAATTTATGGTACGAAGGATATTCTGGATGTGACACCGGTGGTTTTGAAATGGGGGATTCCTGCGGCGTTTTCACTTCCGGCCGTGAGCAGTATGTGCGGCGCACTGATCCTGCGTTTTGGAAAGAGAGCCGGCTGGATTATCTGGGCAATCTGGATGATCGGTTGTCTTGGCTTCCCGTGGATGGCAGAGACTGTTTCCGGGATGCCAGATTCTGAGATAGGAAAAGTTGGCACGTCGGCTGTGAGCATGCTCGGAAATATTCCGGATGGTATGTGGATTGTGCTGATCCTGATTGCCGGAGCGATCGGTTTTGCGGTGGAGGCGCACCTCCTGTCTGGGCAGGAGGTCTGAGCTTTCTGACGGTTCAGTCCGGATGCAGATTGTGTAGAACTGTGAAAAAATAAAAACTCTGTGAAACAATTATGAAAAGATAATGAAGCTTTCGTGTAGCCTATTGACGGAAGAAAATAATCGGTTATAATCAGAACAACTTCCAAAGTTAGCACTGATTATAACCGAAGCGGCAGCAGATGCCGGACTGAGGTTCCTGTAGAAATGGAGGAATCATAATGAGAGAACTTTATTATCACATTTGTTTAAATATGCCTGAGAAACTGAGAGATTTCCTGAATCGTCTGATTCCGGGACTGATCCTGGAACCGGTGAGAGTAAAAGTGCCGGTACAAAGACCGCAGGAGAGAACACGGAGAAATTATTATTAAGCGGATTGCAAATGCCGGTTTACTGCTGGAGATAAGCATTCCTGGTTAGAAAAGGCCGCCCGGCCGCTGATTTTTACAGCGGCCGGGCGGCCTTTTGGTTGTCAGGTAAATTTGCCTGGTTATGAGATTAGTAGAGATAATTTTTATTTACATACCCGTTGCGGTCAAGCTTCGGAGAATATACATACCAGTAAGTGGAGCCGCTGGAATCGATGACAGTTACCGTATCTCCGGTATAAAGCTTTCCGATTTCATTGGAAGCATCGTACGCCGTATCGTTTCGCAGCGCCAGATAGCCGGAGGTTACACGAACCGTTTTGGTCACGACCGGAGCCGGAGAGGAAGTATCCGTGACAAGATAGTTGCGGTTTACGTAACCGTTCTTGTCATACTTCGGGGAGTATACGTACCAGTAGGTGGAATCGCTGGTGTCAAGAAGCTGCACCGTATCACCGGTGTAGAGCTTGCCGATCTCATTGGAGGCATCAAATGCTTTCTGGTTTCTCAGCGCCAGGTAGCCGGAGGTTACACTGACGATGCGCGTCTCTTTGACTCCGCTGGTACCGTTGTAGAGGTAGTTTTTGTTGACATAGCCATATTTTCCAAGCTTCGCAGAGTACACATACCAGTAAGTCGAATCACTGGAATCGCTGACCTCGACGGTATCGCCGCTGTAAAGCCGGCCGATCTCGTTGGAGGCATCGAAGGCCTTTGCACTGCGAAGAGCCAGATAACCGCTGCTGACGTTTACGGTCCAGGTGTAGGCCGTAGGGATCGGAGCACTTGAGGCGTAAAGATAATTTTTGTTCACATAGCCGTATGCTCCGAGTTTCGGAGAGTATACATACCAGTAGGTGGAATCGCTGGTATCCTGCACCTGTACGGTATCGCCGCTGTAAAGCTTGCCGATCTCGTTGGAAGCGTCAAAGGCTTTCGCATTTCGAAGCGCGAGGTAGCCGCTTGAGACGCTTACCGTGTAATCGCCGGAAGAAACGATCGGAGTGGAAGATACGGCGGTTAAATAGTCTTTGTTGACATAGCCGTACTTGTCAAGCTTCGATGAATAGACAAACCAGTAAGCCGAGGTTGTCATATCGCAGAGCTCGACGGTGTCACCGGTGTAAAGCTTGCCGATCTCATTGGAAGCATCGTAAGCCGTATCATTGCGCAGAGCCAGATAACCGCTGCTCACCGTGACGCGATAGGTGGTTCCGGCTGCCTTGCCGGAGAGTGCTGCGGATGGAAATGCAAGCGTCAGGATAAGCGCAAGCAGAGCCAGCCAGGTCATTTTTTTTGTTTTCATGTAAAATCCCCCTTTCGTTCCGGTCATTTGCCGGAAACTTTTTTAACAGTTGGCAGTTACTTATAGCGATGCAGAGATAAAAAAGTGCTCAGGTCTGCGCTACTTAGTGATAAGCATCATAAATCTGCCTGCTCAGCGAAGCAATTGTGCTCTGAGCAGCACCGCAGTCGCTCAGGTGTTCCGACATAAAGACGATGATCAGGTCGTTCTCTGTGTCGTAGAGGATCGCCGCGTCATTTTCCACATCGTCCAGCTCGCCGGTCTTGCTTGCTGTGCGCACGCCATCCGGGAGCTGTGCCGGAATTTTGTGCCGTCTTGTCTGAGCACAGAGCAGGGCGAACATGTCGGAGGCATGCGGAGTCAGGGCAGTAGTATTTTCGGTGGTGATTTCGTCAGTATCGTCTTCGGTGGAAGCGATATTCTCTGTCACCTGTTCACTTTGCAGGTCAGATTCCGTGGTCTTCTCGTCTGTGTCCCTGTTTTCCGGTATTTTTTGCAGATATCCGTCCCAGTACACCATCTTCAAAAGCTTTCCGCAATTTTCCACTGACGTATAATTGTCACCAAATTCATTGCTGTGCAAAAGCAGCCGCCCCATACTGCTGGTCGTATAGCCGTGCGCGAGGCAGTAATTGTTGACAATCTGCATCCCGGCGGAAGAATCGCCGGAGCCAAGATACGTGGTCAGTGCGTTCGCGGCATCATTATCGCTTACCGTGATCATGGAGTAGAGGCTGGCATCGATCGTATCCTGCCCGTACTGTGCAATGAGTGCATCATAATTTTCATAAACCGCCCCCATGATATAGAGCTTGATCAGGCTGGCTGCCTGCATCCGGTGGTCGTTGATGCTTCCCTCTGACCCGGTTTTGAGATCGCATACATATACTGCCCAGTCGCCGTTTGAAGCTGGAAGCGAAGCCTGGATCTGCGCGAGCACGGAAGTGAGTTTTTCGTCCGTAAATGAAGATTCAGACTGCGCGGAGGTATCTGCATTCTGCCCATCGCCTGCAAGCGTATCATCCGGGTTCTGTCCGTCACCTGCAAGCGTACCATCCGCACTCTGTCCGTTATCGGATGGCTTACCGTATCCCGCCAGCGTGTCGCTGTTGGCAGAAGTGCCCTGCCCATCGACGGTTTCAGCGTTCTGTCCGGCTCCTGTGGCGCCGCCGCCCTGCATCGCCTCGATGGATTCGATATCAAGCTCCTGCGCGGATACAGTCAGGCCGCCGACCGGAATTTTTGGAAGTTCACCGGTGTTCGGGACTGCGCCGGCCAGAACAGAACCGGCGAGCAATAGAAGTGCGCCTGTGCGGCAGCGTTTTCTTTTGTCTTTAAGAAAAGGTGACATTTCCTATCCTCCTTACGTCAAAGCATAAAATCTGTGCTTTATTTACTATATATGCAACTGTTCAGAGCCAGGCAAAATTTCATAAAACAGGCGGAAAATGCAAGTAGCGAAAGCGGATTGCGAATATCTGCTTGATTCCTGTTTTTGAAATTTTATTTGGCGGATACGCCACACCGACGAAATGCGTAGCATTTTGGAGGTTGGCTCTGAACAGTTACCTATATATTTATTATAGGAAAAGAATGACGTAAAAGCAAGGAAAGAAAACGCCGGAATGGGGAAAGAATAGTTAAGATTTTTTTAACCGGGTCAGTCAAGGTTCCTGCTTCAGTTGCGGATATCGGCTTCGATAAAGAAAAGAAGCCAGATGATGGCAGGAAAAGCTGAACGCGGGCGGGTGACCGTGAGCAGGTGACAAAAGTAAATTTCCCAAAGACAGCCAAAGGCAAAAAACACAGAAAAAGAGCAGAAAACTGACGAAAAAATAAGAAACAGAACGCTGAGCACGAAAAACCGACTGAGCACATTGTTAATATGTTGCAAAAAAAGAAAAAAATGGCACAGATTATTGGGTATATTCACTTGACTTCCGTGCTCAGAAATGGTATCCTACCCCTAGAAAACCGAATTGGTATACAGGTGTCTGAGAGAATGCTCAGGTGAAAAGGGAAACGGGTGTAAATCCCGTACAAGGCCGTTGCTGTGTTGGAGTAGCGGCTGTTTATATCTCATTAGGGTGTGTCCTGAGAAGAGAAACAGCCGTGTTTGATGCCAGAGTCAGAAGACCTGCCTGTATATAACGCACGTAAGACTCCCCGGAACCGGGAGTGTGCAAAAGCAGCGACGAAGCGCAGCCTGCCGGAGATGCTCAGCGAAGAGACTCCGATATTATGTGTGCGAACAAGACGGCAATCCGTTATATCACCTCTTTTTTGCGGAACGCACAAGCAGGACCTGCCAGTTCAATCTGTGTGCGTTCGCCCCCTCGGGAGCACCTGATCGAACAAGTCAGGTGCTTTTTTGTTTGCTCTGTTTTTTCAGAACCGAATGAGCATGGCGTGCTCAGGACGTTGAAGAGACAGAAAGAGAAGAAGACAGGACTAAATCAGACTGCGAAGCAGCTATTTGGCTGTAAGCAGACCTTATAAATATCTGTGTTGATTTTACAGGCAGGTGAGAAGATGTATCAGGTCGAGGTGCAGGTAAAGACGCTGACCGTTCCGGAGTGGCTTGAAAAATATTGCCAGCCGGAAAAATTTGTTCCTTTATGCAGGGAATGTCCGCAGTACGGAAAGAACTGGTCCTGTCCGCCGGGAATGACAACGGCGGCGGCGCTTGCCGGAGGTTATCGGTATGTGCAGGTGATCGGGCTGAAGGTAAAATACGATGAACAGGTGCTCAGGGAGGCGGAGCATTCACCGCAGAGGACGGAAGAGCTGAGACAGGAGACGTACGAAGCAGCCAAGAAAAAAATGCTGCAGGCACTGCTTGCACTTGAACGGGAGTTTCCGGGTTCAACGACGATCATGGCAGGAGGCTGTACCTTGTGCCGGACGTGTGCAAGGGCGAAGGGAGAACCGTGCCGATACCCGGAAAAGATGCGGTATTCCTATTCCGGGCTTGGCTTTGATCTTGGAAGAATCTCAGATGAGCTGCTCGGAATGCCGCTTTTGTGGCAGAAAAGAGGCCTGCCGGCATACACCGTTGCAATTGCCTCATTTCTGCACAACTGATGCCTGGGGCGAAGGACAGGAGACTGTTTGTGAACCTGGCATCAGAATTATAACTGTTCAGATCGGCAGGTCGGATAAACGCTTCACAGGGAGGCGCAGTGATTCAAGGCTGCCGGTCTTTGGATGGTAACAAAAAATCAGGAAAGGAGCACTTATGGAACAGTTTGGATTAAAGACCAGGATTATTATGGGCGATGGTCTGGATTCCCTTACTGCCGGTATGAAAAAAGCATTTGTCGTTACGGACAGCTTTATGGCACAGAGCGGAAAGGTGTCTTACGTGACGGACAAGCTGAACAGGGCAGGTGTGGAATGGCAGGTATTTTCCGATATTGCCGGTGAACCGGATATCGGTATGGTGACTGCAGGTACAGAAAAAATTACGGAGTTTAAGCCGGATACAGTGATCTGTCTCGGCGGCGGAGCTGCCATTGATGCAGCAAAGGCCATCGTATTTATTGCAAGAAAGACAGGCGCTGTGGAAAATCACGTTGAGTTTATCGCGATTCCGACGACGAGCGGTACCGGTTCAGAGGTCAGCCGTTTCGCGGTTATTACAGACAAGACGAACGGAATCAAGTATCCGCTCATAGATGACAGCCTGCTTCCGGATGTGGCAGTGCTTGATGCACAGCTTGTAATGAGTGCACCGCCTTCTGTGACTGCAGATACAGGAATTGATGTATTCACACATGCGGTAGAGGCATTCGTTTCCACAGGAAGAAATGATTTTTCCGATGCATGTGCGGAGAAGGCAATCAAACTGGTCAATCATTATCTGATGGCGGCTTATAAAAACCCGAATGACGCAAAGGCACGTCAGGGTATGCATAACGCATCCTGCCTGGCAGGAGTTGCATTTTCCAATGCAGGTCTTGGACTGAATCACGGTATGGCACATGCGATGGGAGCAAAATTCCATATTCCGCACGGAAGAGCAAACGGTATTCTGCTTCCGTACGTCATGAGCTTCAATGCAGGCTGTGTCGATCAGCTGACACCGACCGCAAAGCGGTATGCACAGATTTCCAGACTGCTTCGTCTGGATACGAGCAGTGTTCGCCAGAGCGCACTGAACATGATCCGTACGGCACGTACCTTTATCAAGAAGATGAATATGCCGTGCACGATCGAAGCAGCAGGTGTGACAAAGGAGCAGTTCGAGGCAGAGCTTGACGAAATGGCAGCAGCAGCGCTTGCGGATCGCTGCACCGCGACGAATCCAAGACCGGTTACGGTGGAGGATATCAAGGAAATTTACCGCAAGGCTTTTATGGGCAAGATTCCGTGATCGGTATTGGATGGGAGCTGGCAGGAAGCCGTTGCAGACGGAGGAACTAAATGTCAGAATTTGAAGGAAAAGAGCGGATTATACAGGAATTTGTTCCTGGTAAGCAGGTGACTTTGGCACATGTTATTGCCAGTCCGGATAAGAATCTGTATGGAAAGCTCGGATTGATTGATGCAGAGGGTGCGATAGGAATTATGACGATCACACCGAGTGAGGGAGCTATGATCGCGGCAGATATCGCAAGCAAATCCGCAGATATCCGGGTCGGCTTTGTAGATCGTTTCAATGGCTCACTTGTTATTACGGGTGATGTCGCAGCCGTAGAGGTGGCGATCCGGGATGTGATGGGAGTGCTCTGTGATCGGATGGGATTTGCAAGGGCTCCGGTGACAAAGACATGAGCACTCAGACAAAGCACGAAGAAAGAAAAAAGAGGATCATTCTGATCGGCCGGTCAACTGCCGGGAAGACTACCTTATGCCAGCGGATCAATAACGAAGAACTCCGTTATTACAAGACACAGACCGTACAGGTTATCAATCAGAATATGATTGATACGCCGGGGGAATACCTGGAACGCCGGGGATTTCGGGGAGCGCTGGTCGTTACCTCCGCAGATGCGGATATTATCCTGATGGTGCAGGATGCAACGGAGGGAGGAACGATGTTCCCGCCGCTGTTTTGCAGCATGTTTTCGGGAAAACCGTGTGTCGGCATTGTGACAAAGGCAGATCTGGCCAGTGAAGAGCAGATCGAAAGAGCAAAGCAGTATCTGAAGGATGCCGGAGCCGGCGAACTCTATGTGACCAGTGCGGTGACAGGAGACGGAGTAAATAAGCTGGTCGAGGATCTGCACATCCTGTAATCAGAGAAATGCATGCTTCGCAGTGCGGAGGATGCAAGGCAGGCCTGCTGTGCGGAAGCAGACAGCCCCGTGTGAAAACAGCCAGCAATTGCTGTACGGAAATAACCAGGAGGCTGGAATGAGACAGGAAATCAAAAGTATTGGTATCGACATCGGTACCTCGACGACACAGCTGGTATTCAGCCGTATCGTTGTGGAAAATGTGGCAGGCAGCTACAATGTGCCGCGAGTATCGATTGTTGAAAAAGAAGTAATTTATCGAAGCAAAATTTATTTCACACCGCTTCGCTCCGCAACGGAAATTGATGCGGAAGCGGTGCAGAAGATTGTAAGTCAGGAGTATAAGGCGGCAGGTATGAAGCCGGAGGATCTGTCCACCGGAGCGGTAATCATCACCGGTGAGACTGCAAGAAAGCAGAATGCCAATGAAGTGCTTGCAGCACTTTCTGATTTCGCAGGAGACTTCGTCGTAGCAACGGCAGGACCGGATCTGGAGTCAGTGCTTGCAGCGCGGGGCGCGGGAACGGATGTCCTTTCGGAGGAGCACCGCAGCGTAGTAGCCAATCTTGATGTCGGCGGCGGCACGACGAATATCGCGGTATATCAGAAGGGAACGCTTCGCGGCGTGTGCTGTCTGGATATCGGCGGACGTCTGATCAAGGTTACAGATGGGAAAATTTCCTATATTTTCCACAAGACGAAGAAGCTTGCGGAGGATCATGGAATCCACATTTCTGTCGGTGAGCGCGCTGACGAGGACAAGCTGTATAAGATCTGTACACTGATGGCAGATGAGCTTGCAAAATCGCTTCATCTGCTTCCGGCAGATGATGCGCACAAAGCACTGTATACGAATGACGGAGCCATGCTCCCGCAAGAGCCTAAACTGCTCGCCGTTACGTATTCCGGCGGTGTGGCTGACTGCATCTACGATGCAAAGGACGGTGATCCGTTCCGATACGGAGACATCGGAGTGCTGCTCGGACGGGCAATCCTGGCGCAGAAGGAGCTTTCCGGACTGACACTTTACAGGTCAAAGGAAACGATCCGTGCGACGGTAGTCGGCGCGGGTACACATGCGACAGATGTCAGCGGAAGTACGATCCGCTACGACAAATCTTACTTACCGATTAAGAATATTCCGGTTCTTAAGGTCTCAGCTGAGGACGAGGAAGATCTTAATACATTTGAAGAGGCGATCAGAAATCAGATTCCGATGTTCCGTTCCGAAGGAAAGCTGGAACATGTGGCGATTGCTTTTCTTGGAAAGAAGCGTACCAGCTTTAAGGAAATCCAGGAGCTGGCAGACGTTATCATAAAAGGAGCCAGGGAGGTGATTGAGAGTCCGTATCCGCTGATCGTTGTGGTGGAGCACGACATCGGAAAAGTACTCGGAAATGCGCTGAATGTAAAGCTGCATCATGAGAAGCCGATTATCTGTATTGACCGTATCCACACATCGAGCGGTGACTATCTCGACATCGGAGAGCCGCTTGTCGGAGGACAGGTGCTTCCGGTCGTCAACAAAACGTTGGTGTTTAATACTTAGAAAGAGGTGATATTGAATGATTTTAAAGACAAAGCTGTTTGGCCATGTTTATGAATTCAAATCTGTAAGAGAAGTTATGGCTAAAGCAAACGAGGAAAAATCCGGCGACAAACTGGCAGGTATCGCCGCAGAAACTGCAGAGGAAAGAGTTGCAGCAAAATTCGTTCTTTCAAATCTGACGCTGAATGACCTGAGAAATAATCCGGCGGTTCCATATGAAGAGGATGAGGTAACCAGAATCATTCAGGATGATGTAAATGAGCAGATCTTCAATACCATGAAGAACTGGACGGTAGCAGAGTTCCGTGAGTGGCTGCTGGATGTCTCCACAACACCGGAGATGATCCGCAGAGCATCCAAGGGTATTACATCTGAGATCGTTGCAGGTGTCTGCAAGCTGATGAGCAACCTGGACCTGATCTACGCAGCAAAGAAGATGCGTGTATCCGCACATTGTAATACCACGATCGGTCTTCCGGGAACATTCTCTTCCCGTCTGCAGCCGAACCACACAACTGACGATCCGAAGGGTATCATCGCTTCTGTTATGGAAGGTCTTTCCCTGGGCTGCGGCGACGCAGTTATCGGTCTGAACCCGGTAGATGACTCTGTAGAGAGCGTTGCACGTATCCTGAAGATGTTTGACGAGTTCAAGAATAAGTGGGAAGTGCCGACACAGATCTGTGTACTGGCACATGTTACCACACAGACTGAGGCAGCTCAGCGTTTCGGCGCTCCGCTTGACCTTATGTTCCAGTCTATCGCAGGTTCCCAGAAGGGTAACGAAGCATTCGGACTTACCGCAGCAATGCTGGAGGAAGGCCGTCAGACAATGCTGACCAATTCCACCGCTACCGGTCCGAACGTTATGTACTTCGAGACCGGCCAGGGATCTGAGCTTTCATCTGAAGCACATAACGGATGGGATCAGGTTACCATGGAGGCAAGATGCTATGGCTTTGCTAAGCGTTTCCAGCCGTTCCTTGTAAATACAGTAGTAGGATTCATCGGACCGGAGTATCTGTACGATTCCAAGCAGGTTACCCGTGCAGGTCTTGAGGACCACTTCATGGGCAAGCTGACCGGTGTTCCGATGGGATGTGACGCATGCTACACGAACCACATGAAGGCAGACCAGAATGATATTGAGAACCTGGCAACCCTGCTGGTAGCTGCAGGCTGCAACTACATCATGGGTGTACCGGAAGGCGATGACTGTATGTTGATGTATCAGTGTACCGGATATCATGAGGCAGCAGCACTCCGTGAAGTATTTGGACTTCGCCCGATCAAGGAATTTGATCAGTGGCTGGAGAAGATGGGCTTCTCAGAGAATGGTAAACTGACGAAACTTGCAGGCGATGCGTCTGTATTTATGAGATAAGGAAGGAGGGGACAGTTCCATGGAAGCAAAGGATTTAAAAGCGATTATTGAGCAGGTATTACAGGAAATGAACGTTTCCTCAGATGAAAAAGCAGCCCCGGAAGCTACAGCAGCACCGGCACCGGCAGCAGAGTGCAAGGATGGAATCAGTCTGGAGATTCCGAAAAAAGGCGTTAAACTGGAGCCTTCTGTTATTGAGGACGGCTGCCTTCCGGATATCACAGAAATCGATATCCGTACCCAGTATCTGGTAGAGAACCCGGTAAACAAAGAAGCATATGCAGAGCAGAAGTACCTTGCTCCGTGCCGTCTTGGTATCGGCAAAGCAGGCGCAAGATATAAGACACTTCCGCAGCTTGAGTTCCGTGCAGCACACTCCGCAGCACAGGATGCAGTTTTCAACGATGTTGACGAGGAGTTTGTAAAGAACCAGGGACTTTTCATCGTACAGACACAGTGCGACAGCAAGGATACGTACCTGACCCGTCCGGATCTTGGACGTAAGCTCTCTCCGGAGGCAGTTGAGACAATCAAAGAAAAATGCAAGAAGAACCCGACCGTACAGATCTACGTTGCAGACGGACTTTCCTCCGCAGCAGTAGCAGCAAATATCGGAGACCTTCTCCCGGCTATCCTGCAGGGACTTGAGAGCTACAATATTGATTATGGAACACCGTTCTTCGTAAAATACGGCCGTGTGGCAGTAGAGGACGAGATCAGCGAGATCACAGGCGCAGACGTAGTCTGCACCCTGATCGGTGAGAGACCGGGCCTTATCACTGCAACATCCATGTCCGCATATATTGCTTACAAGGCAACCGTTGGAATGCCAGAGGCAAGACGTACTGTACTTTCCAACATCCACAGCGCTGGTACTGTTCCGGCAGAGGCTGGTGCACATATCGCTGAAATCATCAAGATCATGCTTGAGCGCAAAGTCAGCGGAACTGAACTGAAGCTTTAATTAAAAGGAGGTTTTTATCATGAAAAGAGATCCATTACCGGCACATGTCCTTGCGACTCGTCTGATCCCGAATGTATCTGCAGATATGGCAAAGCAGCTGAACTTAAAGCCGGAGCATAAATCCCTGGCACTGATCACAGCTGACTGCGATGATGTTACTTATACCGCACTCGATGAGGCTACCAAGAAAGCTGACTGCGAAGTTGTATACGCAAAGAGCTTTTACGGTGGAGCTGCAAATGCGAATACAAAGCTTGCAGGTGAGATCATCGGAATCCTGGCTGCACCGAACCCGGCTGAAGCAAAGGCTGGTCTGGAAGCAGCAGTAGATATGATCGAGAATGTTTGCCATTTCGTATCCGCAAATGAAGATGACAGCATCTGCTATTATGCACACTGCATCTCCAGAACAGGTTCTTACCTGTCTGAAGGCTGCGGAATCAAAGAGGGCGAGGCAATCGCATACCTGATCGCACCGCCGCTTGAGGCAATGTTCGGCGTCGATGCAGCACTGAAGGCTGCAGACGTAAAATGCTGTGTACTGTATGCTCCGCCTTCAGAGACAAACTTCGGCGGCGCACTGCTGACCGGAAGCCAGAGTGCATGCAAGGCTGCCTGCGATGCGTTCGCATATGCAGTAGAGGCAGTTGCTGACCGTCCGATCGAGTAAAATTCCGAAGGCATAACGGAGGCTTAGAATGAAAGCATTAGGCATGATTGAAACACGTGGCCTGGTAGCCGCCATTGAGGCGGCAGATGCCATGGTTAAGGCAGCAAATGTGACGCTGGCCTGCAAAGAGCGGGTTGGCGGAGGCCTGGTGACAGTCATGGTTCGCGGAGATGTAGGTGCCGTCAAGGCAGCTACAGATGCAGGAGCGGCGGCTGCGGAACGGGTTGGAGAGCTGATCAGCGTTCATGTGATCCCAAGACCGCATGAGGAACTGGAAGAAATTCTCGGTGATCCGGATGACGCTGCTCCGAAAGCCCCCGAAGGCCCTGTAAAAGAAGATCCGCCGACAAACCCGAAGGAAGCAGCACCGGTTGAAGAGGATTTGAAAGAACCGGAAGCATCCGTGACGGAGGAAGAGCCGGAAGTAAGCGGAGAACCGGAAATGGAACAGACGGAGGAGCCGGAAAAAGCGCAGACCGAATCAGAAACAGTGGAAACGCAGGAAACGGCACAGCCGGAAGAGTCTGAAACGGAAGAATCCGAAGAGACGGATCAGGCGGCCGGACCGGAAATGGACGGTCAGCCGGAAACAGGCGTTTTGGAAAAGAAGAAATATACACCTGGTTTTCTTTCTTCCAAGTCCGTGGCAAAGCTTCGGGAGCTTGCACGGAAGCTGGAGATCGACAATATGACAAAAGCGGATATCCGCTTTGCAAAAAAGCAGGAGCTTATCGAGAAGATTCTGGATTTTCAGACGCGACAGTGACAGACACAGGAATGACAGTTTAACCGGATGCCATGGATCGGCTATCCGAAATGAGAAACGGCGAAGCAGATTGTGAAGAGCCGTGTTGGCTGTAAGACAGCAACAGAACAGGAGTTAGGCCATTATGAAATTGATAGACAAAGATCTTATGTCCATGCAGGAGGTTCGTGAGCTGGTGGAATCCGCCAAAGAAGCTCAGAGGGAACTTGCGCGTATGGACCAGGCACAGGTCGATCGAATCGTCAAGTCAATCGCAGATGCTGGTGTGCGTAACGCAAAGCGTCTTGCACAGATGGCTCAGGAAGACACCGGATTTGGTGTCGTAAGCGATAAGGTCGTAAAGAATGTATTTGCAAGCCGGGGCGTTTATGAGCATATCAAAGATATGAAAACGATCGGCGAAATTGAGAGAGATGACGAGAAGGGACTTCGCAAGATTGCAGTTCCGGTTGGAGTGATTGCAGGACTGATTCCATCCACCAACCCGACATCCACCGCATTTTATAAAGCAGAGATCGCAATCAAATCAGGAAATGCGATCGTATTTTCACCGCATCCGACCGCACTTCGTGCGATTATGGAGACCGTGAAGGTAATCCGTCAGGCAATCGCCGAGGCAGGCGCAAACGAGAATCTCGTATCCTGCATCAGCATTCCGACGATGGAAGCAACCAGCACACTGATGCATCACAGAGATATTGCCCTGATCCTTGCAACCGGTGGTTCCGCAATGGTGAAGGCAGCATATTCTTCCGGAACACCGGCAATCGGCGTTGGACCTGGAAACGGTCCGGCTTATCTTGAGAAGACATGTGATCTTCCGCTGGCAGTAAAACGTATCATGGATTCCGAGACATTCGACAACGGAACCATCTGTGCTTCTGAGCAGTCCATCATCTGTGATGAGGACATGGCAGAGGCAGTTCAGAAGGAAATGGAGCGCCAGGGCGCTTACTTCCTTGACGAGCAGGAGAGAGAGCAGCTCGGCCGCTTTATTCTCCGTGCAAACGGCACGATGAATCCGGAGATCGTAGGTAAGAGCGTTAAGACGATCGCATCTCTGGCACATCTGGACCGCGTTCCGGAGGATGCAAGAGTGCTCGTTGCAAAGGAGACCGGCGTAGGCCGCGGTCATCCATACTCCAACGAGAAGCTTGGACCGATCATGGGCTTCTACACCGGTACCGATTACGTGGACGTATGCGAGAAAGTCTGCACAATCCTTTACTACGAGGGAGCAGGACATACCTTCTCCATGCACACGAAGGATGACAAGATGGTAGACTACTTTGCAAAGCGTGTACCGGCATCCCGTATCATGGTAAATACTCCGAGTGCGCTTGGCGGAATCGGAGCTACCACAAACCTGCAGCCTGCACTGACTCTTGGCTGTGGTGCAGTCGGCGGAAGTGCTACTTCTGAAAACGTAGGTCCGCTTCAGCTGCTGAATTACCGTTACGTAGCTTACGGTAAGAGAGAGCTGGAGGACATCCGGGCAAGTATTCCGGATTGCTCAGAGGATATTTGCAAGCCATCTGTAAATCTGGACGAGATCGACGTAGACGAGATCGTAAAGAATGTAATTGCGAGACTTCGCAACTATTAATTAATAAAATAAAGGATTAATGATTCAGGGCAGGGCAGAACAAAACGTATTCTGGCAGACGGCTTTGAATGCAGGATTAATCAGAAGGGAGAATATTATGGCTATCACACAGGCACTTGGAATGATTGAGACAAAAGGACTGGTTGCATCAATCGAGGCAGCCGATGCAATGGTAAAGGCAGCAAATGTAACGCTGATCGGTAAAGAGCATGTAGGCGGCGGACTGGTAACTGTTATGGTACGTGGCGATGTAGGAGCAGTAAAGGCTGCAACAGACGCAGGAGCAGCAGCAGCAGAGCGCGTAGGCGAGCTGATCTCCGTACACGTAATCCCGAGACCGCATGAGGAAGTAGAATTCATCCTTCCGTCCATTAAAAAAGCGGAGTAATCCAGAAACTGATATCGTTCGGGGTCAGCCTCCAAAATGATTGGCTCTGAGCGGTAATCACAAACGAATAAGAATAAGAAATAGAGAGAGGCGTCCCGCCAGGCGGGGCGCCGGAAAGAGGTTTAAATATGGCTATCACACAGGCACTTGGAATGATTGAGACAAAGGGACTGGTTGCATCAATCGAGGCAGCCGATGCAATGGTAAAGGCAGCAAACGTAACGCTGATCGGTAAAGAGCATGTAGGCGGCGGACTGGTAACTGTTATGGTACGCGGCGATGTAGGAGCAGTAAAGGCTGCAACAGATGCAGGAGCAGCAGCAGCAGAGCGTGTAGGCGAGCTGATCTCCGTACATGTAATCCCGAGACCGCATGAAGAGGTAGAATTCATCCTTCCGTCTATCAATAAATAATCGTTCTGACTTGTCAATGACCTACGGGAGGAGGGATAACACGTGAGAGCAATCACGGAAGATTTCCTTCGCTATGAACTTCGAAGCAGTCAGCCGGAGGTGTATGTGATTCCGCAGGGGAAGATCCTCACACCGGCAGCACGGGAATACCTTCAGCAGCGCAAGATCCGCATTGAAAAAGAAGGCGGCTATACGTATACACATCAGCTGAAAACCCCGGTGCAAAAGACTGAAGAGCCGGAAGAAAAAGAGGCACAAAAACAGCCGGAACCGAAGAAAACGGAGCCGAAGAACCGACCGCATGTTGTGGCAACAGAGGTTCCGCAGCCGGAGGAAGTGGAAATCCCGGTGCAGATAACTGTGCCGAAACCCAAATATGTGGATTATGAGACAAATGCATATTATTATGAGAAGCCGGAGCATATGACCCAGCTGTTCGGAAACAAGCTGGTGTGTAAGGATCATCCGCGTATCCTGTTCCGCGGCAAGCTTGATGCACTTCAGGCAGACGTGGTACTGGCACAGGCAATGATCCAGGCAGCACAGGGCAGCCAGTCACTGATCAAAGATCTTGCGGATATCTTAAAGGATCTGCGGGAAATGATGAAGTGCGAGGTGCTTGATGAGGAAATGGCTGAGACGACAGTGATCGGTCTTACCCATGAAGAGCTTCGGGCGCAGTCTCATAACCCGATGAAATATTATAACATCAAACAGATGGTTTTGCCGGATTATACGATGGGAACCGAGTATGCATGGCTGAATAAGCTGCGCACGGCGATCCGCGAAACGGAAGTGGCTGCATGCCAGGCATTCCACAGCGGAAAAACGTATATCCGGAAGGATATCATAGAAGAGCTGAATCGTCTTTCCAGTGCACTGCACATCATGATGTGCCGTCATCTGGCAGGATGGTACAGTGAAGCTGATAACGGAGGAAATGAATGAGAGATCTGACAGCGGCCGTAGTGGATGCGATCCATATGGCCGGATTTGTGGAAATTGAGGTATCTGCCAAGCATGTACATCTTACGCAGGAAGATGTGGAGATACTGTTTGGAAAAGGTGCGAAGCTGGAACCGAAGCGTCCGTTATCTCAGCCAGGCCAGTTCCTTTCCAACCAGCGTGTTACGCTGATCGGACCGAAGAGGAGCATGGAAAGAGTTGCAGTACTTGGACCGGTTCGCAGCGCCACACAGGTGGAACTCTCAAAGAGCGACTGCGTGGCACTTGGAGTGGACGCACCGATCAGAGAGTCGGGAGACATTGCCGGCTCAGGCTCGATCACGATACAGGGTCCGTGCGGATCTCTGGAAGTAAAGGAAGGCGTGATCATTGCCCACAATCACATTCATGTGACGGAAGAGGATTCGATCAAAATGAACCTGAAGGATAAAGACCGGGTTGCAGTGGAGGTATACAGCGACCGTCCGGTCATCTTCAACGATGTTATTATCCGTGTGAGCAAAAATTTTGCATGCCGGATGCACATCGACTTTGACGAAGCAAATGCCGCATCCGTAAGCGGATTTACACTCGGACGGATTATTCGGAAGATCGATACCGAAGGTGTGGGAAGAAGCCGATAATAAAGGTTAAAGGAGTTAAGGATATATGATGGATTTGCAGCGTGTCAATGAGTATATGAGCCAGGTGGAAGAGTCCGAGAAAAAAGTACTTCCTCATGGGAAAAGGCTGAAAACAGGGCTCGACCTTGGTACTGCGTTTATTGTTCTTGTCGTGCTGGATGAGAATGACCAGCCGGTAGCCTGTGAAAAGCAGGCGGCGAGCGTGCTGCGTGACGGAGTCGTCGTAGATTACAGCGGAGCATGCCGGATCGTGCGCGAGCTGAAAGAAAAGCTGGAGCAGCGTCTTGGAGAAGAGCTGATCGACTGCGCGATTGCGATGCCGGCCGGAACCGAGTCCAGCGTGCGTACGCATCAGTATGTGGCAGAGTCAGCGGGCTTTGAAGTCACAAATATACTGGATGAGCCGACCGCTGCAAATGCCATTTACCAGATTTCAGACGGAGTAGTCGTGGACATCGGCGGCGGCACCACCGGTCTTGCGATCTTCCATGACGGAAAGGTCGTACAGATCGAGGACGAGCCGACCGGAGGTACGCATCTGTCGCTGGTACTGGCAGGCAACTATCATGTAACCTTTGCAGAGGCAGAAGCAATTAAGCAGGATTATGCCAGACACAAAGAGATTCTTCCGGTCGTAAGACCGGTCATCGAGAAGATGGCGACGATCGTCAAAAAGTACGTCAACCCGGCAGAGATCGATACGATCTATCTGTGCGGAGGTACGACGTGCCTGACTGGAATCGAGGGAATCTTTGAGAAGGTCACCGGAATCAGGACGATCAAACCGGCGAACCCGTTTCTGGTAACACCGGCGGGAATTGCGAAAAATTGTATCCTTTCTGAAAGGTAATTTCAGAAGAAAGGAGAAACATTGGAAAGAAATGAGATGGTAATACAGATTCTTTCCCGTGTAATGGAGAAGCTGGCGCAGGCAGGAGAGACCGTAACAGGAGCAGACGACCTGCAGAATATCGTGCAGAGTATTGTCGCAGGGACGAAAGAACCGCTTCCGGGTCTTCTGGTTCTGACGCAGGAGCATGGCGAAAAATGCCATGAGCTGCTGGAAAATCCGAAAATCAGAGAAAAATACAATACCAGCTGTGCGCTGCTTCAGGAAAACCAGGTCAGCATGGATGGCATCGAGGCAGTTGTGCTGTTTAATCTGACGACCGATGCAATGTGCAAGCTTGCATCCGGTATCACAGACACACCGTACACGAAGCTCGCTGCTCAGGCACTTCTGATGGGCAAAAAGCTGTATGTACCGCGGGAAGAAGTGGAGCTTTACCGCTATCCGACCGGAGGACTCGGCTCCTATCAGTGCATGATGCAGGCGAAGCTGACGAAGCTGGTTGCATTTGGACTGAAGATCTGCCCGATGGCAGAGCTGGAGGATGTGCTTCTTGGAAAAGAGGCAGAGGTCACAGCAGATGCCGTATCAGAGGCAGTAGTGAAGGCAGCAGCGCCATGTGAGGAAAACGCGGGAGAAACATCATGTGATCCGAAGCCGGAAGCAGAAAAACCATGCGAAAAAGCATGCGAGCCGGCACCGAAGGAGGAAGCTCCAAAGGAGATCACATTTACCAAAAAAGTAATTTCAGAACGGGATATCATCGAAGCGAACCGCGAGGGCGTGAAGGTGATCCGTATCAGTGAGAGAAATATTCTGACTGCTCTTGCAAAAGATGCAGCGTCAGCAAGAAATATCCAACTGATTCGCGAGTAACAGACAGCGAAAACGGCTTATATCACTCGCGAAAGTCGAAACATGATAATTAGCGAGTGATAGTAAGAGCAGAGGAGAGATAATATGCAGGTTGCAAAAGTGATCGGAAACATCTGGGCTACAAGAAAAGATGACAAGCTTTCAGGATTGAAGCTTCTTCTCGTAAAACCAGTCGATGTACTGGATGAGACGGCGGATAAAACCCCGCTTGTTGCTGCCGATACGATCGGCGCAGGTGTCGGAGAGACCGTAATCGTAGTAGGAGGAAGTTCCGCGCGGAATGCGGCCGGAGATGTGTCCATTCCGGTGGATGCAACAGTAGTCGGGATTGTGGATGATCTGGAGATCGATCGCTCTGTTCTTTAAACGGGAGGGTTTGCAATGAACCTGATAGAGATGGTAAAAGCTGCAGGAGTTGTGGGCGCCGGAGGCGCCGGCTTCCCGACCCATGTAAAGCTGAATACAAAAGTAGAATATTTTATCGTGAATGCGGCCGAGTGTGAGCCGCTGATCGAGACCGATAAGTATCTTTGCCGGACATTTGCGGACCGGATCGTAAAGACGATCCCGGTTATCGCTGAGTCGCTCGGTGCTTCCAGAAAAGTGATCGCATTAAAGGGCGCATACGAGAAAGAAATCGCAGCGCTTCGGGAAGCGATCAAAAACAGCGACAGCGATGTGGAAATTTTCGAAATGGGATATTTTTATCCGGCGGGTGATGAGCAGACCCTGATCCAGCAGGTGACTGGCCGGTGCGTACCGGAGCGCGGACTTCCGTCCGATGTCGGCTGTGTGGTTGACAACGTGGGTACGGTACTGAATATCGCTGATGCGCTGGAAGGAAAAGCCGTCACAGAAAAATATCTTTCCGTAGTAGGAGAGGTAACGCATACGATGCAGCTTCACGTACCGATCGGTACGTCGGTGCTCGAATGCGTACGTGCGGCAAAGCCGACGATCTCAGAATTTGCACTCATCATGGGCGGCCCGATGATGGGAAAACGGCTGACCAGCCAGGCAGAGATCGAACAGGCCGTTGTTACAAAGACAACCGGAAATATTATGGTGCTTCCGAAAGACCATTATCTGTTTAAAAAGACGGCACTTCCGATGGAGACCGTCCGCAAGCAGACAAAGAGCGCCTGCCTTCAGTGTAAGATGTGTACCGACCTGTGCCCGAGATATCTGATCGGACATCAGATCAGGCCGAATCTGATGATGAGAGGGCTGTGGCGTGAGCCATCCATTACGGACAATGAAGAGTATCTGCGCATGTTCGGAGATGCGGCAAACTGCTGCAGCTGCGGTGTGTGCGAGATGTTCGCCTGTCCCATGGGTCTTTCCCCGCGCAAAGTCAACGAGTATCTCAAAGGTGAGTTCCGAAAGAGAGGCATTCAGGTGCCGAAGAATCCGGAAGCGCACGCAAGAGAATTCGTACAGGAGCGGAAGACCCCGACAAACCGTCTGGTGGCAAGACTTGGCCTGAGTGAGTACTATGGAAAGCATCCATCCTCCTGCGAGGAGCTGAGCGTGGATACCGTGTTTATCCCGTTCTCTCAGCACATCGGCAAACCGGCAGCAGCAGTAAAGCAGGCCGGGGATACGGTGGCAAAAGGAGAGCTGCTGGCAGCAGCGGCAGAAGGTGCGCTTTCCGCTAATATTCATTCCAGCGTAAACGGAGTGATTGAAGAGATCACAGACAAGGGTGCACGCATAAGATGCAGAAAGGAGTGAGCACATGAGGCTGGCAATTGGTATGGTGGAGCTGAACAGCATCGCCAGAGGTATTGAGACTTGTGATTACATGGTCAAGGCAGCGCAGATTGAATTACTCCGCGCATCTTCCGTATGTCCCGGAAAGTTTCTGATCCTGATCGGAGGAGAGACCGGAGATGTACGTGCATCCATGAAGGAGGGAATCATTCGCGGTGGGGAATGTGTGGTAGATACCCTGACACTGCCGAATGTTCATCCGTCTCTGATCCCGGCCATGACGGGAACCACACAGGTGCCTGAATACGGCGCAGTGGGTGTGCTGGAGTTTTACTCCGTAGCATCAGCCATCACGGCAGCAGACGTAGCGGCGAAAGCGGCAAACGTCACGCTGATGGAAGTACATATTGGCTATGCCATCGGAGGAAAGGGTTATGTGACCCTGACAGGAGATGTGGGAGCGGTGAAGGCGGCCGTAGAGGCAGCTTCCCGCAGCAGCGAACTGCTGGTAGGCACCTCAGTTATCCCGCGTCCGGCGAAAAAGCTGTTTACATCGCTGCTTTAAAAACTTTATATTTGGAACTGAGTAATCCTGCAATTTGAGGGACATAAGTGTGGGGTTTCAGGGAAAGGAGCAAAAATGAGCGTATTTACAGAGAGTATTTCATCCTGGGTACACAACATTTCGATCAACTCCGTTATCATGATGATCATGATGATCTTCATGCTGGTAGGAGCAATCGACAAGATTATGGGAAACAAAAAGGGTTATGGCGAGAAGTTTGAGGAAGGCTTCAACGCGATTGGACCGCTTGCTATCTCCATGGCCGGAGTAGTAGCAGCAGCACCGGTGCTTGCAACCATTTTAGGACCGGTTATTAAGCCGATCTACAATTTCTTCGGCGCAGATTCTTCCATGTTCGCAACAACACTTCTTGCATGCGATATGGGTGGTTATCCGCTGGCTATGGAGCTCGCAGGTGACAATGTGGCAATCGGAAACTTTGCAGGACTGATTCTCGGAACCATGATGGGACCGACAATCGTATTCACGATCCCGGTAGCACTCGGTATCATCTCCAAGGATGACCGTTCTTATCTGGGAGCCGGTGTTCTGGCAGGTCTTATCACCGTTCCGATCGGATGTATCGTTGGTGGTCTGGCTATGAGCACAATGACTGAGTATAAGCTCGGCATCGGCACAATTCTTCAGAACCTGATCCCGGTTATCATCATCGCAGCACTGATCGTTATCGGTCTGTGGTTTGCTCCGGCAAAGATGATCAACGGCTTCAACGTATTTGGTACAGGTGTAACAATCGTTATCACAGCTTTCACAGCAATCGCAGTATTCGAGCAGATCACAGGAATCATGTTCCCGCTGTTCGACGTAATGGCAATTAAGGACGAAGTAACAGGACTTTCACCTCTGGACAGCGGTCTTCTGACCTGCGGACAGATCGGTATCGTTCTGATCGGTGCATTCCCGATGGTTGAGTGGATTACACGTACCTTCGGTGGTGTGCTGAAAAAACTCGGCGGAGCTCTTGGAATCAACGAGCAGGCATCTGCCGGTATGGTAGCTAACCTTGCAAACAACATCGCTATGTTCAATATCATGGGCGAGATGGATCCGAAGGGTAAGCTCCTCAACGTAGCATTCGCAGTATCTGCAGCATTCGTATTCGGCGATCACCTTGGATTCACTGCCGGTGTAAATCAGGAGATGGTTACTCCGGTTATTATCGGTAAGCTGGTAGCTGGTATCACAGCTCTGATCGTAGCAAATCTGCTTGCTCCGAAGCTTCTTAGCAAGATCAAATCAGCAACAAAATAAAAAAAGCAGCTATTCCAGAGCCAGCCGTAAAGCGGTGCATTTCTTCTGGTTCTGAACAGTTACGAAACAGATGCAGTCTGCCGGGAAAGTGCTTAGGCGCCGAAACGGCAGGCTGTAATACAAAAGACAGAGAAAAGTCATAAAAATCAAAAACGAAATCAAAATCGGAAAGGAAGCTGAACATTATGAATATTAGTGAAGAGCTGATTCGTGAGATTATCACAAAGGTAGTACAGGAAGCAACTGCTGAGAAGAAAACCTGTGACTGCGGATTTGAAAAGCACGTTGATCCGAGCGGAATCATCGGAATCAAAACATCTACCGTAAAATGCGAGCCGTTCGAGCAGGATGGTGTGGCATTAAAGGATGTTGTAACACTGGAAGAAGCTCCGCGTATGGGCTGCGGTGTGATGGAACTGGATCATACAAGCTTCGAGTGGACCCTGACCTATGACGAGTACGATATCGTTCTTGAGGGAACCCTTGAGATCGAGATCGACGGCAGAATCGTTTCCGGAGGTCCTGGAGACATCATCTACATCCCGAAGGGAAGCCACATCCACTTCCAGACAAAGGACAAGTGCCGTTATATCTACACGGTATATCCGGCAAACTGGGCAGAGCAGTAAAGACAGAGGAAAAACTATGAATTTACATCTGAAGCAGGGCTATTATAAAGATATCCGCGCCTGTGAGGAAATCGCAAGGGACTCCGTACTGTACGAGCGCTACTTTGCACACGGCTACCGGACGGAGGATTACATCCGCGCGTATTTTCCGGACGATGGAAGAGGCCGCCTGTATTTTGCAGAGACGGCACACGGCGAGAAGGCCGGACTGATGGTCATCAGCCGCAACGGCTTCACAAACGAGTACCACTATCTGGCGCTTCTGTGCGTGAAGAAAGAGTTCCGCAGCCAGGGCGTAGGCGCGTGGCTGTTGCAGCAGTTTGAGCAGCTGGGTCGCGAGGATGGCAGGCGGAAAGCATCCCTGACCGTCAGCGATTTCAATGTAAGAGCGTTTGAATTCTACAAAGCAAACGGCTACTATGAGGTCGGAATGATTCCGAATGCGTTGACAGAAGGAATCGGCGAGCATCTGATGCTGAAGGACCTGTGCTGAGAAGAAATCAGCCAAGATTTACTGAATTACAAAAATGAGAGGACAGCCGCATGACAGAGGATGTTGTGCGGCTGTTTTTTGTGCTGGTGCCACTTTCAAAAAATAAAAAAAATTTAAAAGGACGTACATTTGCAAGATTCTTATATTTTTATGCTGTCCTGGGAATGGCAGACGCTGTTAAAATCCTTTAGATAATCCCCCTGGCATTCCGGCGGAAAATGTCCTGATTCATAAAGTTCATAAGGACTTCACATGCAGTGATTTTATGTTTGACTTTTACTTTTTCGAGTAGTATAAATAGAAAGGGAGTCCGGGAAGTGGCAGGTGATCCTGCCGTTTTTGCGGCACTATCAAGAATTGCATAATTATATTGCAGGAAAGGGAGTGGCACTATGGACAGTTCAGACAGTCATGGCCGATTATTTGGCGGCGAAGCAGAAAATGATGCGTATCACATAGTTACACTCCGAAAGGGCAGTAGCTTTCTTTCCTGACGGAAAAAACTGTGTTTTGTGTGGAAATTTCTGCCATCGCCGTATGCCGGGCGATGGTATTTTTTTGCCCGAAAAGGGCAAGGGATACCTCTGGACGGACAGCGCTTCGATCAAATCAGGTTAAGCAGTGAAGCAGGTTATAAGGAGCTGTTTTTGCTGAAACTGAGAATGAAAGAATCGCTGTAAGAAAAGACAGAAAGCAGACGAGAATGCTCGGAATGCTTTTCTGTGCGCGAAAACCTGGTGATTTGTCAGAACATATCATCGTCTGGTTTTCTGAAAAAACAGAAAAAGGAGGTAAAAACCCATGGAACCAAATGAAATGAACACATTGACACGTGCGGAAGAGATTCTGCAGATTATCCAAAGCGGAAAGACGGACGAGGAGATCCGCGATGCGCTGGATGATTACCATGAAAACGACATAGCGGAAGCACTGCAGGAGCTGGATACGGAAGGCAGAAAGAAGCTGTACCGGATTCTCGGCGTGGAGCGTGTATCTGAAATTTTTACGTATATCGATGATGTATCCGAATACCTGGAAGAGCTGCCGCTTGAGCAGGCGGCAGACGTCCTCGAAAACATGGACGCCGATGATGCGGTCGATGCTCTGGAGGATCTCGATGACGAGGAGCAGAAGCAGAAGCTGATCTCTATGATGGATGAGGATTCCACCGAGGATATCAGGCTGATCCAGTCCTTCGAGGAGGACGAGATTGGTAGCATGATGACCACGAACTATGTGACGATCCCGGAACGCTTTACGATCAAGGAAGCCATGCGGTCTGTGGTCAGGCAGGCGCATCACAGCGATAATATCAATACCATTTATGTAGTAGACCAGGACGGTAAATACGCCGGTGCATTTGAACTGAAGGATCTGATCATTGCGAGAGATTATGTGCCGCTTGATGATATCGTCAGCAAGAGCTATCCGAGCGTGCGCGCAAAGGCAAAGATCTCGGATGTAATCGAAGACCTGAAGGATTACGCGGAGGATTCCATCCCGGTCCTGAATGATGACGAGGAGATCATCGGTGTCATCACGGCGGACGATATCATCGAAGCAGTCGATGACGAGATGAGTGAAGATTACGCAAAGCTGGCAGGTCTTACTGCAGAGGAGGATCTGCAGGAATCTCTGAAAGAAAGCATGCGCAAACGTATGCCGTGGCTGGTGCTGCTGCTTGGACTTGGCCTTGTGGTGTCGAGCGTGGTCGGCATGTTTGAAACGGTGGTTTCGCAGATCGCGATCGTGATGTGCTTCCAGTCGCTGATTCTTGATATGGCCGGAAACGTCGGTACACAGTCCCTGGCTGTTACGATCCGTGTCCTGATGGATGAAAATATTTCCGGTGGCGAAAAGTTTCGCTTTGTGCTTAAGGAAATGAGAGTGGGCGGTGCAAATGGTCTGCTGCTCGGGTCTTTAACGTTTGTCTGTGTTGGCATTTACCTGCATTTCGGAAAGGGAATGACATACAGCTATGGATTCTCGGTTGCTCTGTGCGTTGGCCTTGCACTGTTCCTTGCAATGATTATTTCGAGCCTGGTAGGCACACTGATTCCTATGTTCTTCCATAAGATCAAGGTGGATCCGGCGGTTGCTTCCGGCCCGCTGATCACGACGGTCAATGACCTGGTGGCGGTTGTGACGTACTATGGCCTCGCAGAGCTGCTGCTTCTGGGGCTGCATCTCGGGGGCGTGTGAGCTCACTGATAAGCTGCGAAGCACTCTGCGAGTTATGAGTAAGCAGCAAAGCGGATTGCTATAAATATAGAAAATGGCATGATTTTCTGAAAAGATGCAAAAAGCCCGGAGTTCCGATACATCAGAGGATGTGTTGGAGCTCCGTAAATATCTGGGGAGACTTACCAAAATCAAACAGGCATCATTTTAATCGGGAAAGTCTGGACAGCATGTAAAAAGAGAAAGTGTGGGGGTATATGGAAAAAAGCCTGACAGAAGGAAATTCCTTCAAACAGATCATTTGGTTTGCATTTCCGCTGCTGCTCGGAAATCTGTTTCAGCAGCTTTACAATCTGGCAGATACGGTGATCGTGGGAAAGACACTTGGCATCAATGCGCTGGCGTCGGTGGGCGCCAGCTCTTCTTTGAACTTTTTGATTCTGGGATTTTGTATGGGTTTGTGCAGCGGATTTGCGATTCCGGTTGCACAGACCTTCGGCGCAAAGCATTATTCAGCGATGCGCGGTTACGTGATGAACAGCACGATCCTTGCGGCGGGAGTATCGCTTGGTTTTGCTTTGATCACATCGGTTTTCTGCCGCCAGATCCTGATTTTGATCCGCACACCGGAAAATATTCTGGACGGCGCATATCAGTATCTTGTCATTATTTTTATTGGCATTCCGTTTACCGTGCTCTACAACCTGGCGGCCGGAATCCTGCGTGCACTCGGGGACAGCAAAAGCCCATTCATTTTTCTTGCCATATCGACGGTCATCAATATATTTGGCGATCTGCTCTGCATTCTCGTGCTTCATATGGGCGTGGCCGGAGCAGCGGTGGCGACGATCACGGCACAGGCGATCTCCGGAATCTGCTGCCTGGTCTATATGAAAAAGCGTTTCCGGATTCTTGCGGCCTCCAGGGAGGAGCGTCGCCCGGATGGGAATAAGATGAAAAAACTTCTTGCGATGGGCGTTCCGATGGGGCTTCAGTTTTCCATTACGGCAATCGGCAGCGTTATGCTGCAAAGTGCGGTCAATTCACTTGGCTCCTCGATTGTGGCAGCCTTTACCGCAGGCATGAAGGTCAAGCAGTTTACGATGGCTTTCTTTGATGCGATCGGCAACACAAGTGCGACATTCTGCGGACAGAATCTTGGTGCACATCGGCTGGATCGGATACGGAAAGGAATGCGTCAGATGCTTGGAATTGCGTTTGCCTACGGCATTGTGGCGAGTTTTGCGCTGATCTTCCTCGGTGAGCCGATGATCCGGATTTTTGTCGATGAGGGAGAGACGGAAGTGATCGGATATGCGGTGCAGTATCTGCGCTGTATGGGATATTTCTTCTGGCTGCTTGCCTTTTTAATTACGACGCGAAGTGCCGTTCAGGGACTTGGACACAGCGCTTCTGCAATGCTTGCGGGACTTCTGGAGATGGTGGCGCGGACGTCGATGTCACTGCTTACAATTCCTGCTTTCGGTTATCTGGCAGCCTGCTTTACTGACCAGACCGCGTGGGTAGCTGCGACGACTTATATTATGATTGATTATATGATGATTATGAAGAAGCAGGAACGACTGGTGTCAGAGGACGATGGCTGGAAGAAATGATGAAAAATAGAAATAAATGAAAAATAGAAATGATGAAAAACAGAAATGAATGAAAAGTAAAAATGAATGAAAAACAGAAATGAATGAAAAGTACAGCAGAGGATTTGCGTAACTGGAAAAAAGCTGCGGCATATCAAAAGAAGATATGCCGCAGCTTTTTTTACACTTATTTGTGAATGTCCGCTTTACTATCCATTTGGATAATCCTCCGTTTGTGTGGATAAGAAGCCGCCCGGAATAGATATCTGTGGATAAGTTAGGCGGGACAATGCATGTGGAGACTGTGGTGGGACTACAAAGGAAAGATATCTAGAAATCCTTGAATTTACGCACTTTGTAGAGTTTTTCAGTTTCAACAAAATCGGTGAAAATCACAAGGAAAAGTTGCTTGTGCAGAGAGTCACCGTTGTGGTTGCCTTAGACCTCGGTACGGGGAACACAAAAAATCCTGAATATGAAAGTGAATAGTGGACTATCAGATATTTGATAGATTATAGGGATACTTGTTAAAAGCGGGTGTCCCTATTTTTTATGGGGCATTCCAGAAATGGAGTGTCTTTTTATACCTAAATATTAAAAATTCAGGAGGAAAATGAAAATGACAAACACAGCGTTAAGAGCAGAGAATAGCAATTCTCGCACAATTACTTTCAAGAGCAGGGAACACGAAAAATTTTATGAGGAATATCTGAAAAAATGCAGATATCAGGATGTCTACCATCGGGCTTTGGTTTATTGCCTGGGTATCGACAGAGACACAAGAAATAATGTGAATAAAATCTATAATTTTAAAACTGGATGTGTAAAAACGGAATGCCTGCTGGAAGGATGGCAGACTAGTGGAAGTTTACGGATTGTCCGTATGGCATTTAACCTTTACTGTAATGGAACACCAAGTGTCGGAGATTATGAGGCAGAGGAAGATCAGTTAAAAGAGTGTCAGTATTATACCGTAGAAGATCTGTTTTGCTGCGGATATGCCCGGTATTTTTGGGAAGCCATTAAAATCCGTTATCCAGAGTATTGTTTTTACAAAGACTGGGAGGATATGTATGCTGAAAATTAGATTACAGGGTACTTTGAGGGACATTCAATGGTTTTGCCGTATTTTGGAAAATCATAAGGAATTGGATGTCCTGGAAGTATCTGATGCTTATGCAAATAAAGGAACAAGTAAATATTTTCGTGTTTATGTAGAAGTAGAAGAAAAACAGTAAATCGGAGGAAGGTATATGTGTAAAGTAATTGCTATTGCAAATCAGAAGGGCGGAGTAGCCAAAACAACGACAACCATCAATCTGGGAGCCGGACTGACAAAGAATGGGAAAAAAGTAGTGCTGGTAGATGCAGATCCGCAGGGACATCTGACAATGGGAATGGGATTTCCCAAAAATCTCAAAGTGACTTTAAAGAGTATGATGGAAAATATCATCATGGGACTGGAGTTTGATCCAAAGGAAGCAGTCTTGCACCATGAAGAAGGGATGGATCTGATTCCGTCCAATAAATTGCTTGCCGGAATGGATATGTCCTTATTTACAGTTGAGGATAGGGAAAAAGTACTGAAAGAGTATCTGGAACTGTTGAAAGATGAATATGATTATATTCTGATTGACTGTATGCCATCATTGGGAATGCTGACAATCAATGCGTTGAGTGCAGCGGACAGTGTATTGATTCCGGTACAGCCACAATATTATGCGGCAGATGGACTTATGGAATTACTGAAAGTGGTAAAAGGAATCCATCAGAGGTTTAATTCGGAATTGCAGATAGAAGGTATTTTGTTCACAATGGATAATTGCCGTTACAATAATGCAAAGAGAAACAAACAGGCAATTAAAACTACATATGGAAATGACATTAAGATTTTTGAGCAGACGATTCCGAGAACGGAAAGTCTTGCAGAAACAGCATCTGAAGGTGTAAGTATATTTGCTTATGATGGAAAAAGCAAAGGGGCAGACAGTTACAGAGAACTGGTTCAGGAGGTGTTGAAACATGCGTAGACCGAAAAAAGAGATTCAGCTTACCTCTTATGATGAGTTACTGGGATTAGAAGAATCACCGGAAAAGAGTATGAACCAGATTGTGGAAATAGAACTGGAAAAGCTCTATCCTTTTAAAAATCATCCATTTCGTGTGAGCGATGATGAAAAAATGGATGAGACAGTAGAGAGTATTAAAAACTACGGTGTTTTAAATCCTGCTCTGGTAAGACCCCGATCAGAAGGTGGATATGAACTGATTTCAGGTCACAGGAGAAAAAGAGGCTGTGAACTGTGTGGCAAAACAACTATGCCGGTCCTTGTCCGAAACTATACAGATGATGAAGCTGTCATAATTATGGTCGATTCCAACATTCAGCGTGAAAATATTCTGCCAAGTGAAAAGGCTCATGCCTATAAGATGAAATATGACGCTATGAAACACCAAGGAAGTAAAGGTGAAAAATATACGGCAGATATGGTTGGTGAAACAGCCGGGGACAGTGGAAGAACCGTGCAGAGATATATTCGTCTGGCTTCATTATCAGATGGATTATTGGAATATGTGGACGATAATAAAATCCCTATGATTGTGGGTGAAAAATTGTCTTATCTGAAACCACAGGAACAGGAATGGCTTCTGGAAGGAATTGTCAACAGTAATATCTTTCCGACAAAACAACAGGCAGAACAATTAAAGGAATGCAGTGCAAATGGAAAATTAACTCAGGGTTATATCTATGCCGTTTTATTGAAAAAAGAAAACAGTAAAATCAATGTAACAATTCCGGCAAAAAAAATCGGCAATTATTTTCCAGAGACATATTCTAAAGAACAGATAGAAGAAGTTATTTTTATGCTTTTGGATAAGTGGAAAGAAAACAGAGAAGGAGTAGCAGATGCAGAAGATACAGTTTGATTATTTTACGGGAATGGAAGCGGAACAATACAGCTTTTATCGTGTCCCGAAAGTGCTGTTTACAGAATCATGCTTTAAAGCTCTTTCTTGTGAAGCAAAGGTATTATACGGCCTGATGCTGGACCGTATGAGCCTGAGTATTAAAAACCGCTGGCTGGATTCAGAGGACAGAGTATATATTATTTTCACGGTGGAAGAAATTGCAGAGCTGATGAACTGTGGAACCCAAAAGGCAGTGAAGCTGGTAAAAGAGCTGGACAGTAATAATGGGATTGGACTGATTGAAAAGAAACGTCTGGGACTGGGAAAGCCTAATGTTATTTATGTGAAAAATTTTATGCTCAGAGAAGTGCCAGACCAAAAGCCGATGGATAGCTGTGCAGATTTGCAATCAGAGCAGAAAAATCATAGAAAATGTGCAGATCTGCAATCTGAGCAGGGAAACCATGAAGAATGTGCAAATCTGCAATCAGAAGCTGAGAATAGGGAAAAAACAGGTACTTTTCTGAATTGTGAAAATCATCATTCAGGAGTAGTGAAATCCACAATTCAGGATTGTGTGGAATCACAATTACAGAATGGTGAAAATCACAATTCAGGAATGATGAAAACCACAAATCAAGAATTTTCAGAATCACAATTCCAAAATGGTGAAAATCATCATTCAAGAATAGTGGAAATCACAAAACCAGAATATCCGAAATCACAATCTAATAATACTGATATTAACAAGACTGATATTAGTGAAACTGAGATAAATCAATCCTATCCAATCATATCAGGTAATCTGAAAAAGAAAAGGGATGTGATGGAGGAGATGCGGACATATCGGGAAGTGATTCATGAAAATATAGATTATCAATATCATGCCAGAGAAGATGTGGATGAACTGGTAGAACTGATGATTGAAGTTATGATGATGCCGGAGGACAGTATGATTCGGATTGCAGGGACAGAAAAGCCAGTTGCTTTGGTGAAAAGCAGGTTTATGAAGCTGAATTATTCACATATCGAATATGTGCTGTTTTGTCTGAATCGAAATACGACCAAGGTTGGAAACATTAAAGCATATCTTTTGACTGCCCTGTATAATGCCCCGGCAACGATAAACAGCTATTATCAGGCAGAGGTTAATCACGATATGTATGGAGGATAAAGGAACATGAGAAATATGATAAAAAAAGTTATTGTTCCAGCACTGGTGATTGTTGTATTGTTTGCAGTGTTGAGACCGCTTTGTATCCAGGATGGGAAGTGCAATTATTTATTGCTGTTGCTACTGATGGGGATACCATTCGGAATTGGAAAAATGTGTGTCTGGATGGTTCCAAGAGGGTTTGACCTTGGAGGAACACTGGCAGTATGGACAATGAATTTTCTGATCGGAGGATTGATAGGAAGTGTCGTTCTTCTGGCAATGGTTGGACAGGCAATCATTTATCTTAGTGTTTTCCTGCTCACAGTTATTACAGGAATACATAAAATACCGAGAATAAAATGAAATAGATCTTTTGAAAAGCAGCTAAGACAAAATTAGCTGCTTTTTTTCTGGAAACTTTGCGACACAATGTCGTAAAGCTGGGATAAATTGCAGGAAAGGAGACACCGTATTGAGCAATCGTGCAATTTCCACAGAACTTATTGAATTGGGAGAACGGATCAGAAAACGCAGGCAGGAAATGAAGTTGTCACAGGAATCTTTTGCGGAAAAAGCAGGTATCAGTGTCAATACGGTCAGCAGGATAGAAGGAGGGCAAACGGCAATGTCTGTTGAGATTTTCAGGAAGATGATTGAGATCCTGGAAACAGATGCCAATATCCTGATGGGAAAAGAGGGGGACGATGCAGAAAAAAGAAAGCAGTTTGAGGAAGTATTTTATCGTATTCAGAAGATGGAATGGAAAGAGCAGAAAATTATCATGCAGACAATAGATTCACTGATAGAAAGTTTTAATGAGTACAGGTGAAATTTCACCATATATGGGGTGTAAAACAAAAAAACTCCCCATATATGCTAAGGATAATAGTTTTTTGTGCTGTTAAAATAGCAAACAGAGAGAAAGAGACAGAAACAAGGAAGGGAGATAGGATTGATGACCAGACAAGAAAATTTAATCTATCGGAAGCAGTGTCCCTATGATGCAATGGGAGACTATTCTGTTTTAATGGAAAATGAAAAGAACATAAAAACGGAAAGAAATGCAAAGAAGTCTGACCGGGACATCAGACGGAAAATAAAATAGAGGATGCTGTAAATTAGCAGAAAGGGCAGTAAGGAAGTTTCAGGCTCTCGTTAAAAAAAACGGGTGTGCCGGAAGCTGTTTTTTACTGCCCTTTTGCCAGTAGATCAGCAATAATCCTATCCTTTCTGCTGATGGGCACCTGTTGCCAGCAGGCAGAAGGGTGGTAATCATGCTGACATTGCAGGAATTGAAACAGGTTGTAGGTAACAGGGAAGAAAGAAGAAAGGTTCCGTCCGCCAGGTATTTAAGAGAAAACGATGTGGCAGTTGTAAAGCAGAGACTGATAGATGGTGCGGAAATTATTGCGTATCAGACAGGATATGTTTTCTATTGCGTGGGTGATTATGGAACGGTTTTTCCTTTATTTACCTGTCGAGATTATGTATATGAAGCAGGAAGAAAAATAACAGTTGTTAAGGAAGATTTTTTTGATAATCAGCCCTGGTATGTGCGGTTGATATTAGAAGGTGAAGATCGGCTGTGCAGGAACAGGGAGGTACGAGAACATAATAATTGCATTTCATACAGCCATATTTCAGAAGGCTGGTGTGAATTGGTGGATAAAAGGCAGAATGTACTTGAAAAACTGATCATAGAAGAAGCTATTGGAGAATTCATGGATCTGCTGACTGACCGGCAGAGACAGGTAATCCATCAAATTTATTTTCAGCAGCGTACACAAAGAGAAGTGTCACGGGTGTTTGGAATTACAGAACCGGCAGTATCAAAATGTATTTCACAGGCAAAGCAGAAAATGAGAAGAAATGCAGGCAGACTGATCGGAGTGCTTCAGAAGGGAGAATAAAAGATGCGTGGTAAAAAACCAAAGGAAAGACAACGGTATGTGCTGCGTGTAAATGAAACTCTCATAGAAGTTACCAGAGACGTATATCTGGCATGGTACCAGTCAAGAAGAAAAGAAAGATACCAGCTTGAAAAAATGCAGAAAAATGGTGTGTGCGGAATAGAAAAAGTAGGGGAAACGAGTTACAACAGTTATTTGCATATATTATCACCAGAAGAAATAGTCATCAGGGTGTCAGAAATACAAGAGCTGCAGGAAGCACTGAAATATTTGTCTGAAGAAGAAATGGAATTGATAAGATTATTATTTTTTGAAGAGTACACAGTTAAAAAAACAGCACAGTATTTCGGGTGTTGTACAAAGACAATCAGAAACAGGAAAAACAAAGTATTGCAGAAACTAAAAGACAGGCTGGAAACTTTGTAAGTTTTTGCTGTTTCAAAAAAATTTTATAAAAAAATTTCAAACAGGTTAATTTTTGCCCTTTCACACATGCGGTTAGTGGAGGGGCAAATGTCTATTTTAATTCAAAACAATAAATTCCCCCCTAAAAGTGAACCTTGACAATTTCATATCAGCAGCAAGAGGATACCTGAATTTCCCAGCTACGCATCTGGCGGCGGGCATTCGGTGACAACGTGAAGGGCAATGGATGAGAGGCACCCTTGGCAGGAATGATTACGAATTACCTCTTGCGGCTTAAATAGCTCAATCCTGTTTTTATTTAAAAGTCAATCCAAGACATAAGGGAGGTGGTTCCTATGATTGATTCATGCAGGTGTAAGCCTGAACGAAAGTGGAGTAAATTATCGAAGAAAGAGAGGACTCAGTCAAAATGAAAATGCGATTTAAAAGATTCTTGTCAGGATTTATGGCAGTTGCAACTTTGGCGTCTGTTATCGTTCAACCAGTCACGGTTTCTGCTTCTGAATTAGAACCAGAGCCAACTTCATTTGAACAGCAATATCCGGAACTGCAGGATGTGCAGGATACTCTTGATAAAGATGAAATTGTGGAAGCAAAGGATATTGAGATTCCCTATGGAGAAGAATTTGAGGTGGAAGTCGATCTGTCCGGTATAGAGGGCGTGAATGAAAAAAAGGTGAAAGTTTTATTCCATGAAGCAAAGAGTGAAGCCGGTACAGATTTTGACGCACATACACCGGATACCTACAAAGCTGTCTATGCAGTAGAGCCAGTCAGCGGTCACCCAGCTTACAGAGTAAGCAGAAACATTACGGTAAAAGAGCCAGAAACAGAAGAACAGACAAAGAGTTCTTCTGAAAATACAGTTGGTGAAGGAAATGCCGGTGAAACAGAAGATTCCGGTAATGCGGAGGAAGATGCTGATTCGGACAGGGCAAAAGAGATTGTGACTGATCTTACAGATGGACAGGAAGTAACAACAGATGAAGAATCTGGTCTGACTGTTTCAGAAGTAATGGATCAGGCAGAAAATGAAGGAATTGACTTGTATGAGATGGAGCCGGGTGAAACAGTGACATTTATGGCGGCAGCAGGAAATGCAAGAAGTTCACAACAGGTTTCAGTGACAAGAGGTGCCGAATACCGATATGCGGATTATGGTTATGGAACTTATCTGACGTATCAGTATACCGTAAAATTCGGTAATGTGTCCGCCACAGCTTATTGTGTACAGCCGTCCAAACCGGGACCTGGTACGGGAACATATACAATCAATAAGGTTGGGGATGGCAAAGCACTGGCTAAAGTATGCTACTATGGCACAAAAGCCTCTGGCGATGATGGATTTTTTACAGAAGAAAATGGCTATGGAAACCTGAGTGCAGGAGCCAGATTTATTCTGGTACATCTTGCTGCGTCATATGCGAATGGCAGTTCCGATGCTTTTTCTGGTGCAAACACTACTGCACAGAATCTTGCGAAAAAACTTTATAATTATTGTATTTCTCAGCCAGATATTCCGGATGTGGCAATGTCTTTTTCAGATGCAGATGTGACAGCTTATGTAGATGGCAACAGCCAGAGAACAAAGGAAATCACTTTTAAAGCAGATGAACTGCAGAGTATCACAATGAAACTCCCAAGTGGTGTGAAACTCCATAACGTGACAACCGGAAAGACAAGCAAAGCTGGCGAAGCAGTGGAAATCAGTGGTGGAACCAAGTTTTACTTATCTGCACCTCTTACACAGGTACAGGATGTCGCAGGAAACTGGTCTGCAACGATGAAAGGCAGTGTAACAAAAGATTATTCTGCGTATAAGATCAGTACCGGATCTGGTTCACAGGACCTGGCACTGGTATTTGGTGAAGGTGTTGATGATGAAAAATATGTGGACTTCAAAGTAACATGGGTACAGTACGCAAGTGTTAAGGTGATTAAAAGAGATGCAAAAGCAGACGCAAAGCTGGCAGGTGCCGTGTTTGGTTTATACAGTGATGCAAACTGTACAAATTTGATCACAAAGTTACCGGCAACTGATGCGAATGGGGAAGCGTCCGTACAGATCATTAAGACACAGAATACCGTATATCTGAAAGAGATTACAGCTCCGACAGGATACCGTATCAATGCAACTGCCTACAACGTAAAACTGGAAGTCAGCAAAACAGCAACTGTGACTGTTCCGGATGAAGAACAGATGGGCCAGCTGACTGTTTATAAAGAAGGTCAGGTTCTGACAGGTGCAGATGTCACCGAGAATGGAACAACATTTAAGTATGAGAAACGCAGACAGAAAGGTGCGATTTATGATGTGTATGCCGGGGCAGATATTAAAACTGCTTATGGTGCCAAGGTTTACAGCAAGGGTGATCTGGTCAAAGAGAATCTGACAACAGACTCGAATGGGGCAGTCATTCTGAAAAACCTGCATCTTGGTACATATATCGTCAAAGAAAAACAGGCTCCGACCGGATTTTATAATGCCGGGGAAGAAAAGTCTGTCACTCTTTCTTATGCAGGACAGAATGTAGATGTTGTTTTTTCTGAGACAACCTTTACGAATGACAGACAGAAAGCAGAAGTGATTGTGACAAAGCAGGATAAGGATACAGAAAATCCTCTGGATGGAGGAATTTTTGGACTTTATGCAGCCAGTGACATTAAAAATGCAGATGGAACGGTTGTTGTAAAGAAAGGCACTCTGATTGAGAAAGTGACAACTGGAAATGATGGAATGGCGAAGTTTACCGCAGACCTGCCGCTGGGATTTTCCTATGATGTAAAGGAAGTACAGGCTCCGGAAGGCTATCTGAGAAATGCGGATGATGTCTATACGTTTACTTTTTCTTATACAAACGATAAGGAAGCGAAACTGACATTTAAGCATACCTTCAGAAACGAGCGTGTGATAGCAAAGATTTCCTTACAGAAGCAGGATAAAGAAACAAAGAAGGCTGTTCCACAGGGAGATGCTACTTTAGAAAAGGCAGTCTATGGACTGTATGCCCGTGAGGATATTGTCCATCCGGATGGAGCAACTGGTGTGATCTACAAAGCAGGCGAGCAGGTTGCCACTCTCACAACAGATAAGAATGGACAGGCTTCCGTAGATGGATTATACCTTGGTAATTACTATGTAAAAGAGATTACTCCGCCAACGGGTTACCTGGCAGATGAAGAAGAACATGATCTGGTCTGCAACTACGATGGTGATCTTGTAGCGGAAGTGAAGCGTGACTGTCTGTCTCTGGAACAGGTGATGAAGCAGCCATTTGAGATTATCAAGGCAGCGAACAACGGAAAGACAGATGCCGATTTACTGAAAGGTGCAGGATTTACCGCTTATCTGGTATCATCCCTGACAGTAAAAGAAGATGGCAGCTATGACTTTGATTCTGTCAAGCCGGTAGTGATAGGGGAAAATGGTGCAACAGAGATCTTTACGGATGAGAAAGGGTATGCCCGCAGTATTGCACTTCCTTATGGAACTTACATCGTCCGTGAAACAACCACGCCACATAATTACACTCCGGTCAATGATTTCATCGTGCAGATTACGGAAAATCATCCGACTACACCGCAGGTATGGAGAGTGCTGCTTGACAAAGAGTTTGAAGCAAAGCTGAAGATCATCAAACAGGACGATGAGACAAAGAAAGCAGTGCTTCAGAAGAATACAGAGTTTAAGATTTTTAACCTGGATACAGAAAAGTATGTGGAACAGGTAACAACCTATCCGACGACGGTAAAACACAAATCTTATTTTACAGATGAGCAGGGATACTTAATCCTTCCACAGAATCTGAAAATTGGACATTACCGTATTGAGGAAGTGAACGCACCTTATGGATATACGCTCAATGAGAATTACTATGAGGTGAATGTAGATTCCAATACAGCATATCAGATGGACGGAACTTCCGGCGATGTGATCATCGAGATTGTATACGAGAATCATCCGGTTAAGGGAGAACTGAACATCGTAAAACAGGGTAAGGTCTTAAATGGTTATAAAGATGACTTTACTTATCAGAAAGAAACTCTGGAGGGAGCAGTCTTTGAGATGTATGCTGCAGAAGATATTTATACAGCAGACTTCCAGAAAGATGATAACGGAAACCGTATCCTGGAGTATGCTTCCGGGGAACTGGTAGGAACTGTTACCACGGATAAGGATGGAAAGGCACAGATCACCGACCTTCCACTTGGAACCTATAAGATTGTTGAAAAGACAGCACCAGAGGGCTTTGTGTTAAACGAAGAAGCACAGACAGTAACATTTGAATACAAAGACCAGAAAACACCAGTCATCGAGCAGACAGCAACTTTTGAGAATGACCGTCAGAAAGTGGAAGTGTCCGTAGTAAAACAGGATGCAGAGACAGAAACGGTTGTGGCAGGTGCAGAGTTTGGCATCTATGCAAAAGAAGATATTCTGACACATGAAGAAGTGATTGTGAAGGCAGATACCTTACTTGGAAAAGCAGTCAGTGGGGAAGATGGAAGGGCAGTATTTGACGTTGACCTTCCATTTGGTACTTACTATATCAAAGAACTTGCAGCTCCGGCAGGGTATGTCTCTTCTTTTGAGACTTTGGAAGTGACTGCCAAATATCAGGGACAGGATGTGAAAGTGGTAGAGCTGGAATCTGTATTTAAGAACCAGCTGACAAAAGTAACCTTTACGAAGTCCGATATTACGACAGGCGTGGAACTTTCCGGGGCAACGCTTACGGTGCTTGATAAGGATGGAAATGTGGTAGATACATGGAAGTCTGTAAAGGGTGAGGAACATCTGATTGAAAGACTCACAGCCGGGGAGACGTATACCCTTCGTGAAGAAATGGCTCCTTATGGCTATCTGATGGCGGAAGAAGTTTCTTTTACTGTGGACGATACTGCCGAGATCCAGAAGGTAGAGATGAAAGATGCAGTGCCAACCGGAACACTTATCATCAATAAAAAAGGTGAGTTCCTGGAGAAAGTATCTGCACTGGATTCCATTGGCGGATGGATGAAGCATCTGTTTGAATATCTTTCCGGTTCCCTGAAAGAGGTTACTTTTGAGGTTTATGCCTTAGAAGATATAAAAGCAGCGGATGGCGAGAGTGAAGATTACTACAAGAAAGATGCACTGGTAGCAACGATCACGACGGATGAAACAGGCGTGGCAAAACTGACAGACCTTCCTCTTGGCAAATACTATGTCAAAGAGAAAGAGACAGCAAGTGGATATGTCTTGGATGGAGAAACTCGTGAAGTAGATTTGACTTACCGTGACCAGAATACCGCAGTTGTTACTTATTCCGCTGACTGGCAGAACAAACGTCAGAAGGCAGAAGTGAACGTGCTAAAGAAAGAAAAAGATTCCGACCGTGTACTGGAAGGGGCTGTATTTGCCCTGTGCAATAAAGAAGATATTGTCAATGCAAAAGGCGATGTGATCCTGAAAGCAAATACGGTTATTGAGGAGCAGGCTACGGATAAGGAAGGAAAACTGACCTTTACGGCAGATCTGCCACTTGGCTATACCTACTATGTGAAAGAAACTTCCCCGGCACCGGGATTTGCGACAACAGACCAGGTACAGGAATTTACTTTTGAATATGGTGGGGCAGATAAGGAAACACTGTCTTATGCGTTCACTTTTGAAGATGAGCCGACAACCGTAGAGTTTACCAAAACATCCCTGACAGACGGAAAGGAGATTGAGGGAGCAAAACTAAAAGTCACAGATGAGAGTGGAAACACTGTGGATGAATGGACTTCCGGTAAAGAAGCACATATCATCAAAGAACTGACCGCTGGCAAGAAGTACACCATGACAGAAACACTTCCTGCGGACGGTTATGTGACAGCAGAGAGCATCACTTTTACGGTGGAAGATACCAGTGAAGTACAGAAAGTGGAAATGAAGGATGATGTGACAAAAGTGCAGATTTCCAAGACCGATATTTCTGGTAAGGAGCTGCCAGGAGCGAAACTGACAATCCTTGACAAAGATGGAAAGACCGTAGAAAGCTGGACATCTGAAGAAAAACCACACTATATTGAGATGCTTCCAATCGGGGAATATACCCTTCGTGAAGAAACTGCACCGGACGGTTATCTGGTTGCAGAGGATGTAAAGTTTACGGTCAAAGATACTGGAGAAATCCAGAAGGTTGTGATGAAGGATGAGGCGAAACCGGAGGAAACTCCAACAGAGACACCGACGGAAACACCAGAAACCACACCAACGCCGGAGACGAAAACCACAGAAGAAACAAAGAAATCGACTTCACCAAAGACAGGAGATAATACTCCGATTCTGTTCTGGATTCTGCTTGCAGGGGCTGGAATGGCTGGTCTTGGTGGCACAGTGATTCTTCGCAAAAGAAAAAATAAGAGATCATAGGATTTTTCAGTAATGGATGAGGGCATTTATGGACACAGGATTCATAGATGCCCTTTTGAAAAATTTCAAGAGATGTGAAGGGAGAAAAGAAGATGACAAAAACAGTATTGATCGTTGCTGCGGCTGCAGTATTTCTGGTATATGGATTTGTCCTTTGGTGCTGTATCAAAGTGGGGGCGGAATCAGAAAAAGAATATATGAAACTGGCAGAAAAGAGAGGAAAGGAGCAGCAATGTGATAAATGAGGATAAGACAGCAGTGAGAGAAGAAAGGGCGTGGTGTGATTGCAGGATGAAGTGAATGAGAAAACAGTCTCACTTTGTATCCGCTGTGGCAAGGTCACTGCCAACTTGCTGAAAGCTGCCATGGTAAAGGCTCTTGCAAAGATGGAGCAGGAGAAAAAACAGCAGGGACAGAAAACAAACCAGAAGCAGCCCCAGAAGGAAAAGGAGGATAAGACCTACAAGGGAAAACAGAGCCTTGATAAGCTGATGAAGCAGAATGTACAGCTGTCCAACATTGAGATCACAGATGGAAACATCAAGTCTTTTGAACGGGTAGCAAAGAAGTACAGCATTGATTTCAGCCTGAAAAAAGATGTGACTGCGGACCCGCCAAGATACTATGTGTTCTTTAAGGCAAGGGATGCTGATGTGATGACTGCCGCTTTTAAGGAATACACGGGCAAGTCTCTGAATAAGGACAAAAAACCATCTGTGAGGAAGAAGTTACAGCAGGCAATCACCAAATCGCTTGCAAAGCACAGGGAACTGGAGAAAACAAAAGGAAAGGAGAAGGAGCCGTCATTATGAGCAGATTACAGAAGTTGCTTGGTGTAGGAAAAGGATACCTGGAGAGATTACCGCCGGTGGATGTACATAAGCTGCTTCGGATTGTTCTGATGAATCTTACATATATCGTGATCTTTTATGTGGGAAATAAGCTGGCATGGTTATATCAATACTGTGTAGGTGATTCCATGATAGAAAGACTGATGGTACTGATCTTAAATTTCCAGATGGCATTTAGCAGGATTCTCCCAAGTATGCATAAAAATGAATTGCTGGTTGGGATTACTGGAGCCGTGGCAGTGAAGCTCATGGTCTACATGAAAGGAAAAAATGCCAAAAAGTTCCGGCAGGGAGTGGAGTATGGTTCGGCAAGATGGGGGACGGCAAAAGACATTGCACCCTTTATCGACCCGGTATTTGAAAACAATATCCTGCTGACCATGACGGAACGGCTGACCATGAATGGCAGACCAAAGAATCCGAAATTTGCAAGGAACAAGAACGTGATTGTAATTGGCGGATCTGGTTCCGGAAAGACCCGGTTTTATGTAAAACCAAATCTAATGCAGATGGGAAAATATATCAGCTATGTGGTCACGGACCCCAAGGGAACGATCATCATTGAGTGCGGAAAGATGCTGGTACGCCATGGATATAAAGTGAAAGTATTGAATACGATCAATTTTTCCAAGAGTATGCATTATAACCCGTTCCACTATATCCATTCAGAAAAAGATATTCTGAAACTGGTGAATACTATCATGGTAAACACCAAAGGAGAAGGGGAGAAGTCCAGTGAGGATTTCTGGACGAAGGCAGAAAGGCTTCTGTACTGTGCATTGATTGGCTATATCTGGTATGAAGCACCGGAGGAGGAACAGAACTTTGCGACACTGCTTGAATTTATCAATGCATCGGAAACAAGGGAAGATGATGAGACATTTAAAAATGCAGTAGATATGCTGTTTGAGGAACTGGAGAAAGAAGAACCGGAACACTTTGCAGTACGTCAGTATAAAAAATATAAATTAGCCGCCGGTGTTATATGCTCTAAGAGACTTCTTAATCAAGCGGTTTGGAAGTCTCTCAGAACACACAGCCTAAAAACGCAGAAAGGAGCGTAAGCCATGAGAAGAAACGAAAAAATCACTGCTCTTTATGAGAGATTGAGCCGAGACGATGACCTGCAAGGCGAGAGCAACAGCATATCGAACCAGAAGAAGCTGCTTGAAGAATATGCTGACCGTCAGGGCTTTTCTAACACAGTCCATTTTACTGATGACGGTATCAGTGGGACTTGTTTCGACCGCCCCGGATTTCTGGCAATGATGAAAGAAGTGGAAGCCGGGAATGTGGAATACCTTTGTATCAAGGACATGAGCCGACTGGGGCGTGACTATCTGAAAGTCGGTCAGATTATGGAGATACTGCGTCAGAGTGGTGTCCGCTTAATTGCCATCAATGACGGTGTGGACAGCGCCAGAGGGGACGATGATTTTACCCCGTTCCGCAACATCATGAACGAATTTTTCGCCAGAGACACCAGCCGTAAAATCCGTTCCACTTTCCAGTCCAAAGGCAAGTCCGGCAAACACCTCACAGGGACAGTCATTTACGGCTACCTCTGGAATGAAAACAGAACCCAGTGGTTCGTTGACCCGGAAGCAGCCAGGGTGGTAAAGCGTATCTTTGCCATGACGATTGACGGTTTCGGACCATATCAGATTGCTAAAAAGCTGTCAGAGGAAAAAATCCTTATTCCGTCCGCTTACCTTGCACAGTTTGGCGAGGGCGTGAACAAGAACAAGATCTTCAAAGATGTGTACGGTTGGGGATCTTCTTCTATTGTGGAAATCCTCAAAAAGCATGAGTATCTGGGGCATACAGTCAACTTCAAGACCCGAAAGCATTTCAAGGACAAGAAAAGCCATTATGTGCCGGAGGATGAATGGACGATTTTTGAACATACCCATGAACCCATCATCGACCAGCCCACCTTTGACCTTGTGCAGAAAATACGGGGGAATGTCAGACGCTACCCAAACGGCTGGGGCGAAGCTGCTCCCCTCACTGGCTTGCTTTATTGTGCCGACTGCGGCGGCAAGATGTATGTCCACCGCACCAACAACGGCAAGCGTATTTCTCAATATACCTGTTCCCAATACAGCAAAGTCCCGGTTGGAAAGCTCTGCACCACACAGCACCGTATCAATGAAGATGTGGTACTCTCCCTTATCTCCGATATGCTCAAAGCCATTGCCGAATATGCAAAGCATGACCGAGCCGAGTTTGTCCGGGTGGTACAGGAAGCACAGTCCAGCCAGCAGACCGCAGAGGTCAGAAAACAGCGGACACGCCTTGCCGCCGCCAAGCAGAGAGTTTCCGAGCTGGAAGTTCTGCTCTGTAAGATTTATGAGGACAACGCTCTGGGGAAGCTGCCGGACAGCCGATATGAAATACTGGACGCTCAATATGCAAAGGAGCAAAGTGAGCTGACTGCTGAAATCTCTGCTCTGGAAAAGGCAGTCAGGGGCTATGAAAAGCATGAGAAGAACGCTGACCGTTTTATCGCTCTGATTGATAAATATGAGGATTTTGACACGCTGACCGTTACCATGCTCAATGAGCTTGTCGAGAAAATCCTTGTCCATGAGCGAGAGCGAAAAGGCAGCCGGGACACCACACAAGAGGTTGAAATTTACTTCAATTTTGTTGGGCGGTTTGTTCCCCCGGCGTTTGGAGAAGTAGAGCTGACCCCGGAGGAATTAGAGGAAATCCGCAGGAAAGAGGAACGCAAGGACAGGCTTCACCAGAACTATTTGAAGCGAAAAGCCAACGGCAAACAGAGAGAATACGAGGAACGTACCAAAGCCAGGAAAAAGGCTGAAATCGAAGCAAGAAAAGCCGCTATCCGCACGGAGGATATTGCAAAGGGTGTGTTTATCCCGGTGAGCAGTTTAGCGCAGAGAGAGCCGCAGAAAGGAGCTAAGACCGCATGAAACTGACCTACACCAAACAAGGCGATTATCTCATTCCCGATATTACGATACGCCAGTCAAGAAAGGCGTTAGGGCACTACGGCAGACTTCGCAAAACCTACTTGCAGAACTTCCGCCCAATCCTCTTTAATGAACTGGTTCTTTCAGATACGCTCTTTGAGCACTGCCTTGAAATTGAGGAAACCGCCAGAAGCCGGATTGATATTATCATGTCGGGGCTGATGAAGCAGTACAGCGTTACCGAGGAACTGAAAGCTGAAAATCAGATGGAGTGGGTGCGGCAGATGAACGCTTGCAAGGCACAGGCAGAGGAAGTTGTGAAAGCGGAGTTGATTTACGATTGAGCGAGAAAGTCCGGGCAGAAAACTGTTCGGACTTTTCCCGTCTCTCACAAAAGTTGTGGTAGAATTGTTCATAGACTTTGTGGTATAATTTATCCAAGCAAAGTGAACCGTAAATCGGAATTGATAGGAGGAAATAAAATGTACATTGAAAAATATTGGGGGAATTATATTGGGGGAACAGATGATAGCTTAACCCTGTTAGATTATTTAATTGGCAAACAGAAAAAAGAGGTCACTCTCAAGGAAATATTTGCAGATACAGGTTTGGATAAACTGAATTGGGATTTCCACATCTCTCACAACTTGGAGTATACTGATGCTGAAGGTATGGAGCATGAATTTTATTATGCCATTGACCTGATAACCGACTTGGCAGCGTTGATGTTGGAGTGTTCTTTAAATGGCAGTGTGTCCTTGAGAAAATTGTTAGATGATGAGGCTGGAGATAATATTTGCATAACTTATACAGAAGAAGAAAAAAATGCTATGAACAAAGCGCTTGCTGACTTTGTGAAAGAACCACTGACTTATGACCTACATGAAATGGTTTCAGACGAGGATATGCAAGAAATGGCACAGGACTGTGAAAGTCTCCGTAAGGAATTGTGTGAATAACTTCCCATTTATCAGGGAGTTGACCAAGAGCAAAAATCCCTTTAGGAACTAAAGGGCGCACTTCTATACTCTCCAGCCGGGAGTATCGTGCGTCCTGCGGAGCTTCATTCTCTGTCAGCAGAAAAAGGCTGCCTGACCGAGAATGTTTCGTCACTTCGTTCCGTCAAGGTGGCTACACCCCCTTGCGCCGCTTATGCGGCTATCCCCTGTGGCCTTGCCGTCCGCAGACGGTTTTGAGAACCGTCTGCCGCCAGCAAGTTTGCTATCAACAAATCGAATTTTTGCGAAGGAGGGTTTTCAATGAAAAAAATCGGTTTAGGTATTGCGATACTACTTTTTGCTATCATAATCTCTCTTTGTTCATCAGGAATGGGGCTACTTGCTATCGGAATTGGGATTGTAGGATTGATTTTTTCAATTATAGGATTTATAGAAAACAAGTAATAAAATAAATACCAGTTTGTCGTACCGAGATTAACAACTAAATACGGAAAAATAGGCCGTTGACACACATCGTCATGTGAAAAAGTCGGCGGTCTTTTTTTATACCCATTTTCAAAAAAGGAGGTCAAGCAAAATGGAAAAACCGACAACCCTTGAACAGCTCCGAGCTGAAAAAGAGCGAGCCGAAACAAGGCTTGCACAGGAGCAGCACAAGCTCCGCCGCCTTGAGAACCGAAAGAAGTTTCTGGAACAGGGCGAGCGAAAAAAGCGCACCCACCGCCTTTGCAATCTGGGCGGCATGGTGGAGAGCCTTGCCCCCGTGTTCAAAGACCTGTCACGCACGGAAATGACCGAGCTGATGGAACACATCTTCGCTCTGCCGGAGGTGGAACAGGCGCTCAGAAAAGCGGCGGCAGCCCATGAGGGAAATCTTCACAGAGAGGAGGAAACGGACAATGGCGTTGTTCCACTTCACCGTAGACCAGATGAAACGCAGTGAGGGACAGTCCGCTATCGCTTCTGCCGCTTACCGTTCCGGCGAAAGGCTGTACAGCGAGTATTACGGCGAGTACAGCGACTACACCAGAAAGGGCGGCGTGATCTGCTCCGACATTCTCTTGCCGCCCCACGCTCCCCCGGAGCTTGCAGACCGTCAGACCTTGTGGAATGCCGTTGAACAGGCAGAACGGGGAAAGAAAGCCCAGCTTGCATACAGCTTTGAAATTGCCTTGCAGAACGAGTTTACCATGGAGGAAAATATCGCTCTGGCAAGGCAGTTTTTGTTGGACAACTTTGTGAGCCGGGGCATGACCGTTGATGTGGCGTTCCACGAGAAAGAGACCGAGAAAGGCGGTATACCCAATCCCCATTTTCATTTCCTCTGCCCTATGCGCCCCATGAACCCGGACGGGACATGGGGCTTTAAGCAGCGGCGAGTATACCGGCTGGACGAGGACGGGAACCGTATCCGAGACCAGAATGGCAAGTTCCTCTTTGACGCTGTTCCCACGACCGACTGGGGCAGTCCCGAAACGCTGGAACACTGGCGCAAGGCGTGGGCTGATGTGTGCAACGCCAAGTTTGAGGAAAAAGGGCTTGCTGTCCGTATCGACCACCGCAGCTATCTGCGTCAGGGCGTGGACTTGCTTCCCACCGTCCATGAGGGTGCAACTGTACGGGCAATGGAAAAGAAAGGCATACACACCGAAAAGGGCGAGTTCAACCGTTGGATTAAAGCCACCAATGCCGTTATCCGGGACATCAGAAAGAAAATCGCTCTCCTGTCTGACTGGATTAAGGAGATGAAAACCGAGCTTGCCAAACCAAAGACCCCAGACCTTGCTTCCCTTCTGAGCGCCTATTACTCCAAGCGGAGCGCCGGGGCTTACTCCCAGAAAGGCAAAATCAGCAACCTAAAGGAGATGAACGAGACTTTCCATTATCTGCGGGAGCATGGCATTTACACCCTTGAAGATTTGGAAAGCCGGGTGGAGCGCCACCGCGCCGAGACCGACCGCCTGAAAACAACGCTGGACGCCGAGAACGCCCGTATGAAAGAAATCCGCAGTCTCTTTGACTGCAACGATACCTTTCACCGTTTGAAGTCCATATACAGCGGCTTGCAGAAAATCAAGTTTGAGAAGAACCGGGCAAAGTACAAGGCGGAGCATGACACCGAGCTGAAACAGTTTTATCTTGCCAGACGCAAGCTGTCCGCAGAGTTCCCGGACGGAAAAGTGGATATGAAAAAGCTGTCGGAAGAATATGGCACGCTGGAACAGACGCATACAGCCACCTATGAGCAGTTTAAGAGCGTCCGGGAGGACTTACAACGGCTCTGGAAAGTAAAGTCATGCGTAGATACCGCCGCCCGTTCTATGGGGCGTACAAAGGAACAAACGCTCCAAAACCAACCCCAAACACGACACAAAAAGGAGGATATATCTTTATGAAAAAATATGACTGGAAAAAGGAATACAACCCCATTCGCAGGACAGCGAAACGGATTTTAAGCGGCGACCCCCTGAAAGACGGAAGCCCCCTTTCCGACCTCATTGAGCTGGACGGACACAGCCGGAAATGCCTTGAATTTGAAGCTGCCCTTACCGACCGGCAGATTGAAATGCTGCAAGATTTAGGGTATCTGCCCGTTACCACAAGGCAGTATGCCGAAGAATGCGGGGACTGCCCCTACACACTGGACGAGCGTGAGCATGGTATTTGCAGAGACTGTCCGGTTTTCAAGAAGTAAAGGAGGACGCTCATGCAGTACACACAAGCACAGATTGACCGGGCGAACGCTGTCAGTCTGGAAGATTTTCTCCGTTCACAGGGAGAGACCCTGATAAAAAGCGGCAGAGAATACCGCTGGAAAGAGCATGACAGCCTAACCGTCCGGGGAAACAAATGGTTTCGCCACAGCCAGAGCAAGGGCGGCTATCCGGTCGATTTTATTATGGAGTTTTACGGCAAGTCCTTTCCCGAAGCTGTCCAGATGTTGACAGGCGAAAATGGCGAGGGACAGACCGAAGCTGTCACTGCCGCACTGCCCACAGAGTTTCACTTGCCTTTGCACAGCAAAACAGCCGACAGAGCAATCCAATATCTCACAGAAAGCCGGGGTCTCAACAAAACGCTTGTTGAGGCTTTTCTCTTTTCCGGGGATATTTACGAGGACGCAAAGCGGCACAATGTTGTGTTCGTGGGCAGAGACCAAAACAGCATACCGAGATATGCCCATGTAAGAGGGACTGCCGAGCCGTTCAGACAGGACATTGCCGGGGCAGACAAATCCTATCCGTTCCGCTATGAGGGCAATGGCAGCCAGCTCTTTGTTTTTGAAGCCCCGATTGACCTGTTATCGTTCATCTGCCTTTATCCGAAAGACTGGCAGACAAGGAGCTGCCTTGCTTTGGGCGGCGTTTCCGGCAAAGCCCTTGACCGTTTTCTTTCTGAACGCAAGGACATACGCCAGGTGTTCCTCTGTCTGGACAGCGACACCGCCGGGAGTGAAGCCAGCCTTCGACTGGCACAGAACATTCCCGATGGGATTTCCGTTGTCCGCCTTGTCCCGGCAAGGAAAGACTGGAACGATGTGTTAAGGCAGCAAGCGGACATTCCAAGCAGAAAATTTATCGCTGAGACAATCACGCTGAAAGAACTGCCGGTTGTTCAGCCTGTCCCCATGCTCCGTATGGCAGATGTGGAGCTGACAAGCGTGGAATGGCTATGGTTTCCCTATATCCCATTTGGAAAGCTGACGATTATTCAGGGCAACCCCGGCGAGGGCAAGACCTACTTTGCCATGCGTCTGGCGGCGGCTTGCACCAACCGAAAGCCATTGCCCGGTATGGAGACCCTTGAACCGTTCCCTATCATCTACCAGACCGCCGAGGACGGTCTGGGCGATACCGTCAAGCCCCGGCTGATGGAAGCAGACGCAGACCTTGAAAAAGTGCTGGTGATTGATGACAGGGACACGCCGCTGACCCTTGCCGATGAAAGGATTGAAAAGGCAATCCGGGAAAACCGTGCAAGGCTGGTTATTATCGACCCGGTACAGGCGTTTCTGGGGGCTGATGTGGACATGAACCGGGCAAATGAAGTCCGCCCCATCTTCCGCAGTCTGGGAGAGATTGCACAGGACACAGGCTGTGCAATCGTGCTGATTGGGCACCTGAACAAAGCAGCCGGGACACAAAGCACTTACAGGGGGTTAGGCTCCATTGACATCACAGCGGCAGTCCGCAGCCTGCTCTTTATCGGCAAGCTGAAAGACAGCCCCACAACAAGGGTGCTGATCCACGAGAAAAGCTCCCTTGCCCCACCGGGACAGTCCCTTGCTTTTTCTCTGGGAGACGAGAACGGCTTTTCATGGATAGGGGCTTATGACATTACCGCCGATGAGCTGCTTGCCGGGACGGACACTGCCAAGACCGAGAGCAAGACCGCACAGGCAGAAGCCCTGATACTGGAACTGCTGGCAGACGGAAGAAAAATGCCGAGTGCAGAGCTGGAAAAGGCGGTCAATGACAAGGGCATATCCTCACGCACGATGAGGACAGCCAAAACCCGCATTGGAGACAGGCTTGTAACCGAGAAAAACGGAACTTCATGGACTTGCTATCTCCGGGAGTAGCACAGGAAGAAGGCAAGCGCGGCAAAGACGGCAAGGTTTTTATAGATACCTGAAAGCTGCCGCCTTGCCTTCTTCCCTTATATCGACACCGCCCGATGATGAACAGACACCGGGCATTTTTCATTTACAGGAGGATTTTGAATGACTAATACCGCAAACACACCAAACCCCAAGGACTGCCCGACAGTCAGAAGAAAAATCGGCAAGACCACCTATATCGTCCATGTCCATTTCAGCGAGACCGCCAAGGAGACGATGGAGGACAAAATCAAGCGTATGCTCCGTGAGGAAGTCCGCAAAATGTAACTTCTTTGTGAAAGCGATTAAAAAGTCCTTGACAATTTGTCTCTGGCAAAACGGCAAAGTCGATTTTGATCAGCTGTGGAGCAAGGCTGGCACCATTTGATATTGCGGAGCTTCGTGAGATCATGAGTTATGATGAAATGGAACTGGATATGGTAGGGGATCAGAGGACAGCATTGTTTATCATTATTTCAGATACCGATGATACGTTTAACTTTGTTGTGGCAATGATGTACAGCCAGTTATTTAACCTGTTATGTGACAGAGCAGACGATGTACACCATGGACGATTGCCTTATCATGTCAGAATATTAGCTGATGAATTTGCGAATATCGGACAGATTCCGAAATTTGATAAGCTGATCGCAACTATTCGTAGCCGTGAGATTTCAGCATCCATTATCCTCCAGTCGCAGTCACAGCTCAAGACCATCTATAAAGATGCTGCTGAAACCATTTTAGGTAACTGCGATACGATGTTGTTCCTTGGCGGAAAGGAAAGTTCCACATTAAAGGAGATTTCCGAGACACTGGGAAAGGAAACGATTGATTTATACAACACTTCTGATACCCGTGGACAGAGCCGTTCTTATGGGATGAATTACCAGAAAACAGGAAAGGAATTGATGAGCCGGGACGAGCTTGCGGTCATGGATGGCAGTAAATGTATCCTTCAGCTGAGAGGTGTCAGACCATTTTTCAGTGACAAGTTTGATATTACCAAGCATAAACGATACAAGGAATTGTCGGACTATGATAAGAAAAAGGAATTTGATGTGGAAGCGTATATGCGGCATCGGATGGAAGTGAAGCTGACAAGGACACAGGAATTTGACCTGTATGCCTTTTCAGAGGAAAGTCTGGCAGAAGAATTAAATACAGAAAACAAGGAAGCAGAGCATGTGAAAGATTCGGACACATAGCTCTTTTTCTTTGCCCTTATAGGGAGGTGATGGATTTGAGAGATCATGAAAGGCCGCCCATAAGGGCAGAGCCGGAAGAGACTTCTTAAAACATAGATAGAAACCGAGAAAAAGCAATGATTTGAAAGGAGACAACGACTATGGCGTTTTTTAATCAGGCAATTAATATTTTACAGACTCTTGTAGTAGCGATCGGAGCTGGTCTTGCAGTATGGGGTGTTATCAACCTGCTGGAAGGTTACGGAAACGACAATCCGGGTGCAAAATCCCAGGGGATTAAGCAGCTTATGGCTAAGTAGATGTAATCAAGAAAAGAAAGGAAAAGCACAATCCAGACGGAACCGGCGATTGTGTCAAGAAATGTTTGTGGAATAGCAAGAACTTTGTTATAATGGGAACAGGAACCCCGGAACCGGGAGGAAGGCAGGAGGATAAATGCACATAAGCTATAAACCCCTCTGGCATACGTTGGTTGAGCGCAATATGAGGAAAGAGGACTTGCGGATTGCCGCAGGTCTTACCACAAATATGATAGCCAATATGGGTAAAGGCAAAAACATCAGCATGGAAACGCTGGTTCGTATCTGCGAAGCCCTGAATTGTGGTATCTTAGATGTAATCGAATTAGAGAAGGACGATGAATAATAGCTATTGCTATCTTTCACAAAACACCATAAGAAAAGTTTTCTTTTAATGCCGGGAGTGAAACTACCTACTTCGCCCCGGCATTTTACCTGTAAAAAAAAATTTTTGAAAAAAGTGAACCGCATACAAAGTCATGGCGAATATAGGGTGAACGGGCAATGGAGGTGAAACATTGGACGCAAGAGAAATCGAGAAATGTATTGATGAGTTCGGTACAGATATATATAGATTTTGCCTGAAACTCTGTATGGACAAATCAGAAGCAGAGGACTTGTATCAACAGACTTTTCTAAAAGCGTTAGAAATGGAATGGACACTTGACTGGGGGCAAAATCCCAAAGCACTGTTTTTTTCCTTGACGCACAATCTTTGGAAAAGCGATAGACGAAAGCAGGCCCGCCGAAATATGATTGCTCCATGTAGTAATTTGGATGATGAAGCAGAAGCAGTCTTACATTCCGACGAAAGTATTGAAGAAAGCTACTTGCAGAAAGAATTGATTTCAGAAGTTAATCGGATTATTGAAACCCTACCAGAAAAAATCCGAATACCGCTGACACTGTTTTATCTTTCTAATTGTTCCGTAGAGCAAATATCAACAATCATTAAGAAACCGCCTGGAACGGTAAAAAGCCGATTGTTTAAGGGAAGAAGTCTGATTAAGAAAAGATTGGAGGAAGCGGGATATGAAAAATGACCTTTTCAATACAGAAATTGATGAAATCATCCGGGCTTCTATGAAACTGGCTGACGAACCAGACCCGGAGTTGAACAACAAACTGAAAGCGACATTGTATCAAAAGGAAACGGCAATGCGAAAGCAACCCGCCACACGCGGTTTTTCTCTTTGGTATTTGCCGATGATTTTGAACTTAGTTACATTTATTATGCTGGCAGGTGTAGCACTAATAGTAATCAGCAACACTTATTTATCTTACTTTGCTGCTGGTATCTGTTTCTACATTGGACTGGCAGGCGTTTTGCTTACCATCGTTGGTGTTAAAAGGACAAATATGAAAGAGGATATAACAATCCGTGTTGAGAAAAGAGGTGCATTAGCGTGAATCATACAAAAAAGAACAAACTTCCGCTTTATATCGGCATTCCAGTTATTCTACTGTTAATTTTCCTGCGGTTTGGACTATATTTTCTGAAAAGCGATGGCTTTAGCGGCCTTTCCATGCTGCTTCCCATTCTGCTTCTTTGCTTTATTCTTTTCGCCCTATGTACTTGTGGCTTCTTTGCAGCATGGGTATATCAGGATTGTAAAAAGCGGGGCGACGACCCGGTATTGTGGGCGATTGTAGTTTTTATCGCAACTCCTTTTATTGGCTTGCTGATTTATTTTCTGCGCCGTTCAGAGATAAAAGCAACGTGTCCTGCCTGCGGGCATCGAATTTCATTGAAAGCAAAATATTGTGAAGAATGCGGAACGCATATTGAAAACAAGGAGAATAATGGCGTTATGGTTAAACAGGAAACCCACCACTTAAAATTTATTGTTGCCGGTATTATCAGTATGGTGCTTATGTTGGTCTGCCTGACAGGGTTTATTGTCAGTGCTGCTACCGGAAATGGTGTAAATACGGATGTTACATCGAACGACCGAGTTTGGAATTTGGGAACAATCAGCATGAATTATGACACTTATCTGAATGGTGTTTGGAAGTTGGATTTTAGAAGTGCCAGTGATGGATTTGTGAAAGAACAAAACATGATGGTAGATGACGCAGAAACTCAAATGCTTCACGCTGATATTTCTTGCGAAACGGTGCCTGATGGAGCATCACTTACTTTGTGGCTGGTGCAGGGTGATGTATCAAAATCCTTTGATGTCACAAATCTTTCCGACCCCTTAGAGTATTCTTTGAGTGAATTTGAAAACGGGAAAATCCATGTAAGATTGCAGATCAATGGTGTGGAAGATACCATTTCAGAAATCTATGTGAAATAATAAGTTTGACCGATAAGCTGAAAAACTGAATAAAGAAAGCCAAAGCTGCCGTTGCAGGAACACCCATTCCCACAACGGCAGTTTTCATTTTCTCTTGCGCCGGAAGTTGAAGGGGCTGTTTTTAATGTTCGGCGCTTTTGACAATATCTTTTTCAATATCTTCTGTTCATCCGGCGGCAGCTTGTAGAAATCAACGCCGAGCATATTGAAAATGACCGCCCACACCTTTCCGAGATAATCCCCGGAGGATTGAATGGCTTTCCGAATATCCATCGCCACTTTCTTTGCGGCAGAGTAATCCGGCGTACTGTCAATGTCATGCTCATGGGCTTTCCGTATGTCGTGGAGAATGGCGTCCCATGTTTTGTGCGTCACATGACAGAAGAAATCTTCTTCCTTTACCTCTGCGGCAAGGATAGTCTTTGAATAGAAATCATCTTCCGCCTGCTTGTATTTCTGGATGATGGTCTGCCGCTGTTCTTCCAAAGACTCATAAAGGGTGCGAAAGGTGGAGGTTGCATGGCCGTCTATGTATATCTCCGTGTCGGTCATAAGCTGCTCAAATTTATCATTGGTAGCAATCTCACACAGGAGCCGGTTATTGATACGGCCACTCTTTAGCAGCGCCACCATTTCATCATTCAGGTGCAGTTCCATCAGGGGCGTGTTTATCTGCTCCCGGTTTTCTGTCCGGCAGAACAGGTAATCAAGAGATACCTCATAGAAGTCGGCCAGCGTGATAAGATTGCCGTGGTTGATTTCCTTATTGTCGTTGGCTTCATAGCTGGCGAGGGCTGACTTTGAAATGCCGGTTTGCTGCGCCAGTTCTTCCAGATTTAAGCCCTTATCTTTGCGTAACTCCCAAAGGCGTTCCTGTATGGTAGTTGCCCTCAGCATAGGGCGCTCACTCCTTTCCGGCGGCTGTTTTCCTGCCGCTAACTGGATTATACCATACTTTCCATAATCGTGGAATTTTCCGTTTTTCGCCCCGAAATCCTACTTTGTGGATATACGGCACAGGGAACAAAAATGGTCTATGATACAGGTAGTTCATCGATGGATTATTCCAATCGAATGACCGGCCTGTATGGGATATGCTCCCCGGCGATGTAGCGCAACGACTTGCGGAAGGGAAATGGAGGAACCCTGACCGCAACGAGCGTACCAAAGGGAGCGAAACGCCGTTGTGAGAGCCAGGGGCAGGAACGACATCAGGGAGAACCGGCGAAAATGAACACCGAATTGATACTGAAACACAACAATCCGATAGGGCATAGTCTACCCTATCCGTAATACTACGGGGGATTTCCGGGCGGTTCTATGGCCGCTTTTTCCCTGAAAATCGCCCCGAAACATGACACTAAAATCTGCTATCCGTCTATTGCGGCTGTTACGGCTGAAATGGGCGGATTTTTGTTTAAGGAGGCACCATGCCGAGAATGCCGAAAAAGAGGAAGCTGGAACTGTCCTTCTTCCTCAATGAACGGGGGCGGGTAACGTACAACGCCCTTTGCCGGAAATGCCAGCGCACTTGTAAGCAGAGTTTCCGGGCGGTCATTGTGGACTGCCCCCATTATCTTTCCAAACGCTCAAAACGAAAAATAAAGGAGGACACCGATTGAATGGAAGTTGAATTTATGACCGCAGACACCACCCTGCCGCCCTGTATGCCGCTGCCGAGAGCCATGCTGCGGCTCCCGATCAGCAGCACCGCCAAGGTCATGTACGCCCGGATGTTGGATATTGTTTTCCTGTCCGGCATAGAGGACGCCAACGGGATTTTATTTATCCATTTCCCCATCGTGGAACTGGCGGCGGCACTTGCCCGCAGCACCATGACCGTGAAGCGTTCCCTGAATGAATTGGAGGACGCCGGACTGATACTGCGAGTGCGTCAGGGCTTCGGGGAACCCAACAAGATATATGTACTCATTCCCAAGAAGGAGGACAGCCGCCTATGAATGAAAAGCTGGAAAAACTCAATCAGGAGATAGAGAAAACGGAAAAGAAGCTGCGGAGGGCGCAGCATGAAGAAAAGATATTGGAACACCAGATAAAGACGTTGACACGGAAGGAACGGACACACCGGCTTTGCACCAGAGCCGCCATGCTGGAAAGCTACCTTCCCCACCCGGAAGCCATCACGGATGAACAGGTCAGTCTGTTTTTGAAGCTGCTGTTCCGTCAGGACAGCACCCGGCAGCTTATGGAAAAAGTATTTGCCGGAAACGGCACAGAGAAGGAGGGCGCAGAATGAAGATGAATTTTTCAAAAGACGAGTTGGCTATGGTCTATCAGTACGCCGCCGGTACGAAGGAAGAAACCCTTGCGGGGCTGAAAGAAATCGTGCCGGTTATCCGTGACCGGCAGACGAGGGAGATTGTGGAGAGTACCATCCGAAAGCTGGACGCCATCCCGGAGCCGGAGTGCCGCCGCTTTATCGCTGACACAAAGCAGCGTTTTATCCAGAAGCGGGACAATTCCATCCGGCGCAGGCTTGCCGAAGCCAAGGCACAGGCGAGGACGGAAAAACCACATCCCAAGAGAAAAGAGCCAGACCAGGAACGGTCATAATCGCTTCCAGAGCCGCAGCCCGTGGGCTGCCCCTCTGAAAGAGGGCGCAACTATACACCGGTCGAGCCGGTGCGTTGCGTCCTGCCGGAAGCCCCTTGCAGGGAGCAGATGATTTCCGCAGATTTTTAATCTGTTCCAATCATCACAGGGGAAGCTACACTTCCCCTGCGCTGGCTGCCGCCAGCTACCCCTTTGTGGACTTGCTGACCGGAAACACCTTGCGCTGCAAGCTGTTCCCGGCCAACAAGTTTATCCAAAGCCAATCACAATTACATTTTCAAGATTATTTTCAAACCGTCTCATTGCATGGAATAGTCTGCTCCACTATAATTACGATAGGAGGTGTTGAGAGATGGCGAATGAGGATAAAAAAGATTTTAATGCCATGTTGCACGATAGCAAGGATATGCCTAAATTTCAGACCATTACCGACCAGAAAAGCATTGAGAAATATGGCGGAAGCAGAATGTACTTTGCCCCACCAATCGACTATGATAAGGTGATGAAACTAATTCCTTATGGCAAAGTAATCACTGTCGGAAAAATCCGTGAATATTTTGCTGAACTGAATGGAGCGGATTTCACAGAGCCTATCACAGTAGGAATTTTTGTATCTATTGCAGCATGGGCGAGTTACCAGCGTTCCGAAGATGAAACCCCGTATTGGCGAACCTTAAAGGCAAACGGAGAATTGAACGCAAAATATCCCGGCGGTATAGAAGCACAAAAGGAAAGGCTGGAAGCAGAAGGCCACACAATTATCCAGAAAGGACGTACTAATATAAAGTATTTCGTAAAGGACTATGAAAGCGTTCTTTTTGATTTGAGATAGGAATTTTGAGTTGCAAAATATCCCATCATCGGGCCACCCTGACCCGAACTTTCAAAACTGAATACCAGCCGCCCATCGGCGGCACCACCGAGCAGGAAATCATGGAACGGTTTCCTGCTTTTTCTTTGCCCGGACGCCGGGAGAAAGGAGGTCACAATCCGTCATGCCACCATGCCCGCACTTTGACCTGAAAATCGTCCAGCGCAGCAAGCGCCAGTCTGCTGTCGCTGCCGCCGCCTACCAGAGCGGGGAACGGCTGTTTTCCGAATACGACCAGAAGCAGAAATACTATTCCCATAAAAGCGAAGTCGTCCACACCGAAATCATGCTGCCGCCCCATGCCCCGCCGGAGTACGCAGACCGCAATACCTTGTGGAACGCCGCCGAAGCCATCGAGAAACAATGGAACTCCCAGCTTGCCCGGAGACTGGTGCTTGCCATACCGAGGGATATTCCCCCGGCGCAGCAAGCCGACCTTATCCGGGACTACTGCCGGGAGTTTTTCGTTTCCAAAGGCATGATTGCCGACTTTGCCATCCATGACAAGGGGGACGGCAATCCCCACGCCCATATCCTCTTTACCATGCGGGGGATGGACGAACAGGGCAGGTGGCTCCCCAAGAGCCGGAAGGTGTACGACCTTGACGAGAACGGCGAGCGTATCCGGCTCCCGTCCGGGAACTGGAAAAGCCACAAAGAGGATACCGTGGACTGGAACGACCAGAAGTACGGGGAGATATGGCGGCAGGCGTGGCAGGACACGGCGAACCGCTATCTGGAGGCCATCGGCAGCCCGGAACGGCTGAACCTGAAATCCTATGAGCGTCAGGGAATAGATAAAATCCCCACCGTCCACATGGGGCCAGCGGTCAGCTATCTGGAACGGAAAGGCATACAGACCAACATCGGCAACCTGAACCGGGACATCAAAGCCGCCAATTCCCTCATGCAGTCTATCCGGCAGATGGTACGCAGCTTAAAGGGCTGGCTGTCCGGCCTGAAAGAGAAAAAGGCGGCACTGCTGGAAGCGCTGGAACAGGCCAAGGAGCCGACCATCCCCGAACTGCTTTCCCGGTATCTGGATATGCGGAGCGAGGAACGCACCGGCTGGACTTCCAAGGGGAAGCTGAAAGGAACTGTCGGCGATTTTAACAAGGTCATGGAAGCCCTTGACTTCCTGCGGCAGAAAGAGATCTCCACCGTGGAGAGCCTTGACGCCTATCTGGATAAGGTCAGCGGGGAGATACTTTCCGCCAAGACCGACATCCGAAAATCGGAACGCCGGATAAAGGCCATCGATACCACCCTTTCCCATATCGCCAACCACGGAGCCTACAAAGAGGTTTACAAAAAGTACGCTTCCATCGGCTGGAAAACCCGGAAGGAGAAATTTGCCGCCGAACACCGGGAAGAACTGGACGCCTACCTTGCCGCCAAGCGTTTTTTTAAAGCCCATCAGGAGGAACTGCCCTTTGATACAAAAGAATTAAAGAAGGAACGGGAGCAGCTTTCCGGGGAACTGTCCGAAAAGAATGAGGGATTGCAGGCGGTTCAGGAGGATATGAAGTTGCTGCGGGATGTGCGGAACTGGATAAACCATGTGCTGCCGCCCGACCAGCGCCGGGTTGTGCCGGAGCCGGGAAAGAAGCCGTCCATCAACGAACAATTAAGCTGGAAGATTGAGGGCGTAAAACAGCGGGAAGAACAGAAACGCCAGCAGCCCCACCGCCAGCAAAAACAGGATATGGAACTTTAACCCATCAGGCGCTTGCCATTTTCCCCGTGAGAATGACAGGCGCTTTTCTTGTATCAGGAGGATTTGCCTATTGAACGTATTTGAAGCCGTGAAGCAGTCTGTTACCACCCGGCAGGCCGCCGAGCATTACGGCGTCCGGGTGGGAAGAACCGGGATGTGCGTCTGCCCTTTCCATGACGATAAAAACCCCAGCATGAAGGTTGACCGGCGCTTCCATTGTTTCGGCTGTCAGGCAGACGGGGATGTGATTGACTTTGTTTCCCGTCTGGAAAACGTCAGCCCCAAGGAAGCCGCCCTCATGCTGGCACAGGACTTTTCCATCCCCTATGAGGACAGGGAGCCGCCAAGCAGGAACCGCCGCCCGAAGCCAAGACAAAGGCAGGAAAGCCCGGAGCAGCAATTCCGGCGCATGGAGAGATACTGTTTCCGGGTACTGTCCGACTATCACAATCTGCTGCGCCGCTGGAAGCGGGACTATGCCCCAAAGACACCGGACGAGGAATGGCACCCGCTTTTCGTGGAAGCCTTGCAGAAGCAATCCCATGTGGAATATCTGCTGGATGTGCTGCTGTTCTCCGATATGGGGGAACGGGCTGCCCTGATTGCCAGCTACGGAAAGGAAGTGAGGAACCTTGAGCGGAGAATGGCAGACCTTGCCGCCCGAACTGCGGCAGGCCGTGACGGACACCATCGAAGCCGCACCCCCGCCCCGGAGCGTTGAGGAAGTCAAAGCCATGCTGGAAAGCACCGAGAAAGGCGGCGTGCGGAACAGTATCCAAAACTGCCTGACGGTATTCCAGTATGACCCCATTCTTTCCGGGGCGGTTGCGAAAAATCTCCTGACCGAGCGCATTGACCTTCTAAAGCCCATCGGCAGGAAACGCAGAACCGGCAGCAAGGCCATGACCGACACGGACATGAAATATATCCGGCTGTATCTGGAAAAGACCTACGGCCTGACCAGCGAGAAAAAGATAGCGGACGCCGCCGACCTTGCGGCAGACGCCAACAGCTACCACCCCATCCGGGACTACCTGAACGGCCTTGTCTGGGACGGGAAAGAGCGTATCCGCTACTGCCTGCGGCACTTTCTGGGAGCCGACACGGACAACTACACCTTCCAATCGCTGCGGCTGTTCCTGCTGGGAGCCATCCACCGGGCTTTCTGCCCCGGCTGTAAATTTGAGGTCATGCTCTGTCTGGTTGGCGGCCAGGGAGCCGGGAAATCCACCTTCTTCCGGCTGCTGGCCGTAAAAGACGAGTGGTTTTCCGATGATTTGCGGAAGCTGGACGATGATAACGTGTACCGTAAGCTACAAGGCCACTGGATTATTGAAATGTCGGAGATGATTGCCACCGCCAACGCCAAGAGCATTGAGGAAATCAAGTCTTTCCTCAGCCGCCAGAAGGAGGTCTATAAAATCCCCTACGAAACCCACCCGGAGGACAGGCTGCGGCAGTGCGTGTTCGGCGGGACTTCCAATGCGCTGGACTTCCTGCCCCTTGACCGTTCCGGGAACCGGCGCTTCCTGCCGGTCATGGTCTACCCTGAACGGGCCGAGGTACACATTTTGGACGATGAAGCCGCTTCCAGAGCCTATATCGAACAGGTATGGGCGGAAGCCATGACAACCTACAAAAGCGGCGATTTTAAGCTGTCTTTTACCCCCGAAATGATACAGTACCTCAAAGAACACCAGCGGGATTTCATGCCGGAGGACACCAAGGCCGGGATGATACAGGCATACCTTGACCGCTACACCGGCAGCGCCGTATGCTCCAAGCAGCTTTTCAAAGAAGCCCTGAACCACCCCTTTGACGAGCCGAAGCAATGGGAAATCCGGGAAGTCAACGACATCATGAACCACTGTATCACGGAATGGAAGTATTTCTCCAATCCCCGGATATTTGAAGGATACGGCAGGCAAAAGGGCTGGGAACGGGAAGCCCCGGCAACGGGCGCTGACAACGGGCGTGAAAAAACGCCGGACGGATTTGTGGAGGTCACGGAGCAGATGGAACTTCCCTTCTGAAAAATCCGGGAAAACCACAGCCGGTTGCCGACCCCGTTGCTATCCCGTTGCCGAGCCGGTTGCCGGGAAAAAGCCCGTAACTGCGGGCTTTTCTCCCCTATAACAACCAAAGCAACAGAAAAATAAAAGAAAAAGTAATAAATAACCCAACCGCCAGACAGAGATTGTTTTCGAGGTTTTTTGAAGCCCGTTGCCGGACTTCGTTGCCGACCCTCTCCTGTCTGGCTTATTTCATTTATGGAGGTAACTGCCTATGGCAAAAAGCAAAACTGAAATCCATGTCACAACGGTATTTGACGGCGAACTGGACGCTACGGACGTTTTCGTGAGCCTGATTGCACAGAAATACAGCCAGAGAAATGATAAAGAATATCTTGCGAAAAAGCAAGATTTAGGATATAATAAAGACAAGGTTCAGAGTGACCGTGTTCCGTCTGGATTGTGCGGGTAACGGTTATGATGAACGGATTTGAATATACAGGCGTAGACGCAATACTGGCAGGCAGCTTCCGGGCGGCTATCTATTGCAGGCTTTCCAAGGACGATGACCTTGACGGGGAGAGTGCCAGTATCGCAAACCAGCGGGCTATGCTGGAAACCTACTGCGAGAAGCAGGGATGGGAGGTTGTTGCAGTCTATCAGGACGATGGCTACACGGGGCTGAACATGGAGCGCCCCGACCTGAAACGAATGTTGAAAGCCATCGAGCGCAGGCAGATAAACCTTGTGGTCACGAAAGACCTGTCCAGACTGGGTAGGAATTACTTGCAGACCGGCTTCCTGATTGAAGATTTCTTTCCCCGCAACGGCGTGCGGTATATCGCCATGAATGACGGTATCGACACCATGCGGGACAACAACGACATTGCGCCGTTCAAGAACATCCTCAACGAGATGTACAGCAAGGACATTTCCAAGAAGGTTCATTCCTCTTATCTGCTGAAAGCGCAGAAAGGCCAGTTTACCGGCTGCCTTGCCCCCTTTGGGTATCGGAAAGACCCGGAGGACAAAAACCATCTGCTGATTGATGAGGAAACGGCCCCCATTGTCCGGCGTCTGTTTGCGTGGGCGCTGGAAGGACACGGCCCCAACTACATCCGGCGCAGGTTGGAAGAAGAAAAAATCCCATGCCCGACCTACTGGAACCGGGTGCGGGGCTTTCGGAACGTGTCAACCAAGTGGGAAAAGAAAGACCCGGTCAACGGGCGGTATATGTGGGACTTCTCCGTGATTAAGGACATCCTGATGAACCCCGTCTACACCGGCGCTATCGCTTCCCAGAAGAAGGAATACCGCTTCAAAATCGGCACCATCGGGGAGAAAAAGCCGGAGGACTGGATTGTGGTGGAGAACCAGCATGAGCCGATTGTTGACCGCAAGACCTTTGACATCGTGCAGCGCAAGCTGAAATCCCGGCAGCGCCCCCGCCAGACCGGGGAAATCAGCCTGTTTGCGGGGCTTATCAAGTGCGGCGAGTGCGGGAAGTCGCTGACGATCCGCTACACCAACGACAAGCACCCGAAGCAGATTTATTCCTGTAAAACCTACAACGCCTACGGCAAGCAGCACTGTACCCAGCACCGGGTTGAGTACGACACTCTTTACAGCCTTGTGCTGAACAAAATCCGGGAGTGCGCCAGAGCCGCCCTGATGGACGGGGAAGCCGTTGCCGGGAAGCTGACAGACACCTGCGAAGCCGAGCAGAAAGGCCAGCGGGAAGCGTTGGAGCGTTCCCTAACCAAAGACGAGGAAAGGATTGACGTTCTGGAAAAGATGGTGCTGCGGCTGTATGAGGACATGGTTGCCGGGCGTATCAGCGAAGCGAACTTCAATCTGCTGATGGAAAAGACGCAGGCGGAACAGGCCGAGTTGAAAGCAAAGGTCACGGAAGGCCGGAAGAAGCTGGCCGATGAAATCCGGCTTGCGTGTGACGCCCGCCAGTGGGTGGAAGCCATTCAGGAATACGCCGACATCACGGAACTGGACGCCGCCACCCTAAACCGCCTGATTAAAGAAATCGTTGTCCATGAGAGCATAGACAGCGATAAGACAAGACACATTTCTATCGAAATTCATTTCAATCTCAAACCCATCCCGGAGGTGGAGCAGGTCACGGCCTGACCTGCCCCCGCCGGGGCGGTTCTTAAAAACTCCATAGATATTTCTTGACACGCCGCCGCCCGCCATCGAGCCGTTTTCCTACACCTATTTGGGGATAAAACAGCTGATGGCGGGAGGTGGTGTTGTTTTGATCGGCACCCAGCTTGTACCGTTACTTTCCGGTTTGTTTAGCTGAGAAACTTAGGAGGGAGATGACTCATGGATCGGATATTTGAAGCGATTGAAGAATGGATGAGGAATCTTCTGACAGGCATGGTAAGTTCCAACCTGACAACAATGTATACCGATGTCAATGAAAAGACCGGTCAGATTGCTGCTCAGGTTGGGCAGACACCGCAGGGCTGGAATGGGAACATTTTCAGCATGATACAAAATCTTTCCGATTCGGTCATTGTACCGATTGCCGGTATGATTATTACCTTTGTGCTTTGTTATGAGCTGATTTCCATGTTAACAGAAAAGAACAATATGCACGACATCGACACCTGGATGTTCTTTAAATACTTTTTCAAGATGTGGGTGGCAGTCTGGATCGTCAGCCATACCTTTACGATCACGATGGCGGTATTTGATGTCGGGCAGTCCGTAGTCAGCCGGGCAGCTGGAGTTATCAGTTCTGATACAGCGATCAATATAGATACGATGATCTCTACAATGGAAACGGCGATGGAATCTATGGAGATTGGTGAACTTGTCATACTGGCACTGGAAACGATGCTTGTAAGCCTGTGTATGAAGATTATCTCAGTCTTTATTACAGTGATTTTGTATGGACGTATGATTGAGATTTATCTCTATTCGTCCGTTGGAGCGATCCCGTTCGCAACCATGTCCAACCGGGAATGGGGGCAGATCGGGAACAACTATCTTCGTGGATTGTTTGCACTGGCATTCCAGGGATTTTTTATGATGGTCTGCGTGGGAATCTATGCGGTCCTGGTCGCAAACATCCAAATGTCAGATAACATACATTCTGCATTGTTCGGCGTGATGGCATACACGGTGATCCTGTGTTTCAGTCTGATGAAAACAGGAAACTTCGCCCGCAGTATCTTTAACGCCCATTAAGAAAGGAGGAATTGGCAATGGCATTTGTATCTGTGCCTAAAGACTTAACCAAGGTCAAGAATAAGATCATTTTCAATCTGACGAAACGGCAGCTGATCTGCTTTGGAATTGCGGCGGCGGTAGGGCTTCCGTTTTATTTCTTAAGCAGGGGAATTATTGGTTCCAGTAACGCAGCGACCGGGATGTGCCTTCTGATGCTTCCGGCATTTTTGTTTGCCATGTATGAGAAGGATGGGCTTCCGTTAGAAAAGGTCTTAAAAAATATGATCACCGTAAAATTTATCCGTCCTCCGGTACGCAAGTACCAGATGGAAAATATGTACGAGAAAAAATATACCGTGGTCAGAAAGAAGAAAGGGGGAACGAAGAGTGTTAAAAAGAAAAAACGATAGACAGCCGCCACAGAGTTTAGACGAATTATATCCGGATGATTACTGGCTGGATGAGGAGGATGGAGAAGAAGAACTTCCAGACCCCGCAATGAAAAGAAGACCAGTAAGCGGCAGACTGCATGATGAGCCGATGGTGACAGGGTATGAAGCACTGGAACGGCAAAGAGGTGTCCGCAGACCGAACCGGAAACTGACACGCAGGGAAAAGAAAGCCCTCAAAAGGGCACAGAAATATGAAGAAAAACTGCATAAGGAACATGAAAAAGCGGATAAGAAAAATGCAAAAAGGGAAGCAAAGCTGGCAGCCAGAGCAGAAAAGCAGGCAGTGCGTGACGCAAAGAAAAACGCAAAAAAGAAAAAGAGCAGACCTGTCGCAGCACCGTCGGGGCAGCGTCCGGCAGGAAAAGTGGTTTCCGGAACGAAAGGCAGTGGGACAGGAAAGAAAACACCGGATAGTGCCAGAGATAAGAGGATCACTGCACAGCAGTCGATTCCATACCATGAGATGGGAAGGGACGGTATCTGCCGGGTGCAGGACAAGTTTTATTCCAAGACGATCCGTTTTTATGACATCAACTATCAGCTGGCACAGAATGAAGATAAGAACGCCATCTTTGAAAACTGGTGTGATTTCCTGAATTACTTTGACAGCACAATTCATTTTCAGCTGTCTTTTATCAACCAGCACAGCAACATGGCAGAGTATGAGAAGGTCATCCATATCAATCCGCAGGAGGATGCATTTGATGACCTGCGTATGGAGTTTGCCCAGATGCTCAATAACCAGCTGGCAAAAGGAAATAACGGGCTGATGCGTACCAAATATATCACATTTGGGATTGAAGCGGAGAATATCCGGGAAGCACGGCCAAAACTGGAACGTATCGAGTCGGATATTCTGAATAACTTTAAGATCCTTGGGGTATCTGCCTATCCGCTGAACGGAGAGGAACGGTTACAGATCATGTATGAAACCTTTAACCAGGACAGCAAAGTTCCGTTCCATTTCTCTTATGACGATGTACTTCGGACAGGGCTTAGTACCAAGGATTATGTCGCACCGACCAGTTTTGTATTTAAGAATGGAAAAGATTTTGAGATAGGCGGCACGATGGGAGCTGTTTCCTATTTACAGATCCTTGCACCGGAACTTACCGACAAGATGCTGGCAGAGTTTCTGGAGATGGACAGTAACCTGATGGTAAATTTCCATATCCAGTCCATCGACCAGATGAAGGCGATCAAACTGGTGAAAAGCAAGGTGACGGATATTAACCGTATGAAGATCGAGGAACAGAAAAAAGCGGTCCGGGCAGGTTATGACATGGACATTATCCCTTCGGACTTAAATACATACGGTGGGGAAGCAAAAAGGCTTCTGGAAGATCTGCAGTCCAGAAATGAGCGAATGTTCCTTGTGACAGCGTTGTTTTTAAATACCGCACCGACCAAACAGGAATTGGAAAATGTGGTGTTCCAGACTGCCGGCATCGCACAGAAATATAATTGTGCATTGAAACGGCTGGATTACCAGCAGGAGCCGGGACTGATGAGCTGCCTGCCGCTTGCGATGAATTTTGTGCCAATCAAACGGGCACTGACAACGACATCCACAGCAATTTTTGTTCCGTTTACCACACAGGAATTATTTATGGCTGGGGAATCTATTTATTATGGATTAAATGCCCTGTCCAATAACCTTATCATGGCAGACAGGAAGAAGCTGAAAAACCCGAACGGACTGATTCTTGGTACACCGGGTTCCGGTAAGTCGTTTGCGGCAAAACGAGAGATTGCAAACGCATTTATCGTGACGAAAGATGACATTATCGTCTGTGATCCGGAAGGTGAATATTATCCGTTAGTCCGGGCATTTCATGGACAGGTGATCCGTATTTCCCCGACCAGCCACGATTATATCAATCCGATGGATATTAACCTGGATTACGCTGACGATGATGACCCACTTTCCTTAAAATCGGACTTCATCCTGTCTCTTTGTGAGCTGGTAGTAGGCGGAAAGAACGGACTGGAGCCGGTTGAAAAGACCGTCATTGACCGATGCGTAAGGCTGGTCTATCAGGATTTCCTTTCTGACCCGGTACCGGAAAAAATGCCGATCTTAGAGGATCTATATAATCTTCTCCGTAATCAGAAAGAGCAGGAAGCACAGCGTCTGGCAACGGCACTTGAGATTTACGTCAATGGTTCCTTAAAAGTGTTTAACCATAGAACCAACGTGGAACTGAGTAACCGTATCGTATGTTTTGACATTAAGGATCTGGGAAAACAGCTGAAAAAACTGGGGATGTTGATCGTACAGGACCAGGTGTGGAACAGGGTAACGATCAACCGTTCTGCGAATAAGAGTACCAGATATTACATTGATGAGTTCCATCTGCTCTTAAAAGAGGAGCAGACAGCAGCATACAGCGTGGAGATCTGGAAGCGATTCCGTAAATGGGGTGGTATCCCGACGGGTATCACACAGAACGTAAAAGACCTGTTAGCCAGCCGGGAGATTGAGAACATCTTTGAAAACTCTGACTTTATACTGATGCTCAATCAGGCATCCGGTGACAGACAGATCCTTGCAAAGCAGCTCAACATTTCCCCACACCAGCTTTCTTATGTAACGAACAGCGGGGAAGGTGAGGGACTGGTCTTTTATGGCAGTACCATTATCCCGTTCAAGGATAAGTTTGATAATTCCCTGATGTTGTATGCCCTGATGACTTCCAAGCCGGACGAGGTGGAGAAACGGAAGAAACTTGGTATTGGAGAACGGAACGATTAAAGAAATAAACGAAACAAAATAAAACAGAGTAGAGGATGAGCCGGGAGATACTTCCGGCAATTTTTCTGCCCGGAAATCATGGAGGATTACAAGATGGAAGATTACAGAAACATGGAGAGATGCAGCGGTGAGCCTTGCTGCGTATTTGCAGAAAGAATCTGTGCAGACAATGAAAAGGAGATTTTGAAAATGGAAAAGGACAGAAAGGAAAAAGTAATGGCTGATGAGATGGTGGATGACCTTATCTATCTGGCAGAACTGATTGACTTTACGGGAATTGTATCTTGTCTGGCTGTAAGGGGGACTTTAAGTGAGCGAATGACAGACAAGCTGACGGATTCCATTGCAGGGATGGCAGATGAAGTGTTGGAAAAATGGGAGGACTATCAGGATAAGACAGAATAACCGGTACAAAACAGTAAAGGGGATGGTCAAAGTTGCAGGAGCATGAGTATAAGGCGAGAGATAAAACCGTCCAGAAGATGAGCCGGGATGGTCTGCGGGAAGAAAACCTCCGGAACAAGGAAGAAAAAAGGATCACCGGACGGGATACGGATACCGAGATTTCCCGCAGTGAGAAGAAAGAGGAACTGGATTTTAGTAAACGCAGACATGAACGGCTTAAAGAAGAACGGGAGATGGAGCAGCCGGAGCAGAGTTCCAGAAAACCCAGATATAGCAGGGAACATGTATCCGACCAGGATATAAACTCAGATATGGGTGAAGAGGTAGAAATAGAGGGAGATATTTCCGTTGAAAATGGAGAAAATCCCAAATCTGCCTTTCGCACAGAGAGTATCCGTGGACAGCCAAGAGAGGAACGGGCATATCTGGAGACAGTTGCAGACAGCCGGGATCTTCGGAAGAAAAAGATGGTCAGGGATTATGCTGCAAAGGAAAGAAGGAAGGAAAAGGAGACTTCCAGAGAAGAAAAAGCAGCCAAAAGAGAATCTGCCCGTTACCGGGAAACTTCCGAAGTGATGGAAGATTCCCTGGATAAGTTCCACGAGGAGATCAAAGGCAAGTCCAAAAGGGAACGGGTGCTGAAGGAACAGCGGAAAAAAGTTTCCCGTCTGTCTTTTGGTGATGAGGGTGACGGCATGGTACATGGTGCCGGGATCGGTATCCGGAATCCGGCATCGGCAGTCAAAAATGCGGCAGTCACAGCAGCACACTGGAAAACGCACGAAGAAGAGGATGAAAATGCGGCAGTGGAAGGGGCACACCGGGCAGAGCTTGTCGGGGAAAGCCTTGCAAGGAAATCCATCTACATGCGGGAACGGCTGAAAGGGCGAAGGGAAGAATCTCGGAGATTAAAAGAAAGCGTCCTGGATGAAGCAGAAAGGAGCAGGCTGATATTTGAGACTGCCTATGGAAATGAAGCGAAGGACGCAGTGAAAAGAGAAGCAGAGAAGAAAAAGAAATCTGCCCTGCAGAAACTCTTTCAGAAGAAGCGTTACCAGAAGCAGTATCAGGCAGCCAGACAGAGTAAAAAAGTAAAGGATGCAGCGATCACTTCCGCACAGAAGTTTACGGAAAAAGCGAAAGATGCCGTCAAGATGGTGGCGGCACAGAACCGGGGGATTTTTGCCACGGTAGCTGTTTTTGCTCTGATCTTTGTGCTGATCGCAGCCAGTTTTACCAGCTGTACGGCATCTTTGCAGGGAGCTTCTTCAGCAATCATCTCTACCAGCTATTCCAGTACGGATGAAGATATTTATGCCGCTGAAAATGCGTACCGTGCCTTGGAAGAAGCACTGAATACACAGATCAATCAGATGGAATCCACCCATCCGGATTATGACGAATACCGGTACCAGATTGATGAGATCGGTCATAACCCATATCAGTTGATCTCTTATCTTACGGTAAAATACGGCGGCTTCACTTACGATGAAGTGGCAGAGGAGATTAAGGAGATCTTCCGACAGCAGTATGGAATCACCACAGACTCTACCAGAGAAACAGTTACAGAAACCAAGACTGTCCGGGTAGGGGAGTCCTTGGGACTGGTTGTGACAAGTGGGTACTGTAACTGCCCGATCTGCTGTGGCCAGTGGAGTGGCGGACCGACAGCCAGTGGGGCAATGCCGACAGCAAACCATACGATTGCCGTGGATGCGGCGAATCCATTTGTGCCGATCGGAACCCATGTAGTCATGAACGGTGTGGAATATGTAGTAGAAGATACCGGAGCGTTCGCAAGATATGGGGTACAGTTCGATGTTTACTATGACAATCATGCGGCGGCATCCGCACATGGACACCAGACATGGGAAGCCTACATAGCAGACAGCAATGGAAACCAGGAAGTGCAGGTCACGACTACAAAAGAGGTGAACCGTCTGGATGTGACGATGACAAACCACAGCCTGGATGCCGTGTTAAGGAGCCGTATGACAGAGGAAGAACAGGAACGCTACGATGCGTATAACAAATATTATGGCAACCGTGATTATCTGTTTGATCTAAACAGCATACCCACCGGAAGCAGTGGATTTGGTTACGACATACCGGCAGATGCTTTATCTGATCCACAGTTTGCAAAAATGATACAGGAAGCAGAAAAATATCTGGGTGTTCCATATGTATGGGGCGGTTATTCCCCAAGTGGTTTTGACTGTTCCGGCTTTGTAAGCTGGGTTATCAATAACTGTGGAAATGGATGGAATGTCGGAAGATGTACTGCCGATGAGCTGCGGTCACACTGTTCGCAGGTATCACCATCGGAGGCAAAACCGGGAGATCTGATCTTCTTCCAGGGAACCTATGACACACCGGGAGCAAGCCATGTGGGAATCTATGTCGGCAATAACATGATGATTCACTGTGGCAAGCCTGTCCAGTATACCAGCATTGCAAGTGCTTACTGGCAGGAACATTTTATGGCGTTTGGTCGTCTGCATTAGAGGAGGTGACAGGGCAGATGAACATGAAATTAAAAAAACTTCTGAATGATATTCAGAAAACAGAGGATAAGATCGCTGAATTACAGGAACACCTGAAGCGGCAGAATACATTGAGACAGCAGATGGAAGATATAGAGATCGTTAAGTCGTTCCGTTCCATGAAGCTGGACAGCCGCAGCCTGCTTGTCCTGCTTGACGGGATTCAGAAAGGAACCGTTACGATTCAGATGGATGAGGACGGCGGTATCACGGTGGAGGATGCAAAAGCTCCGCAGAAAAAGGAAAACAACGAAGAAGTTCACAGACCACCTGTTGGTCAGATGACAGAAAGAGAGGTTTTAGACGATGAGGAATAAAGTGGTAAAGAAACTGCTTATGATTGCCATGGCAGTCACCATGATCTCCGGGACATCCATTGCTACGGTTTATGCAAACGCAAACCCACCGGCGGAGGAGACAACGACACAGGTAGTAGAAGAAACGGCAACAGAATCAACAGAAGATACGGAGAAGAAAGAGGATACCGGAAGGGTCACCGGGGAAGGGGATAATTCGGCTTTTTCTACTCCGGGAAATGCCCAGCTGGTGGATGATAAGGAAAATGATGATACGAAACAGTTCCTTACCATCCAGACCAAGAAGGGAAATACATTTTATATGGTCATTGACCGTTCCAGCAATACAGAAAACGTGTACATGATGTCCCTGGTCGATGAGAATGACCTGGCAGAATTTCTGGATGAGACAGAAAAGAGCAAAGAAACCGAAGAATCAACCGTAGTGATTCCGGAAACCACACCGGAAACTACCCCGGCAGTAGAGGAGGAAACCGAAGTGAAGAAAGAAGAAAAGACGGGAATGAATGTAAAAGGACTTGGAGCAATCGTACTTGCAGTGATTCTTGGAGTGGCAGGGATTGCCGTTTATAAAAAGCATGGACGTGGCAAAGAGGAGGACTATGTAAGCGAACAGCTGGAGTTCTCTGACGGACCGTATGTAAATGAAGAAGAGGATGAGGAAGAAGAATAAACTTCCATCTCCAAAGAAGCAACCAAAATAAGGACAGGGGCAGCCAGAGCAGTTTGGCTGCCCTTTTTTCAGAAAGGACAAAAAAGCGTATGTCAAAATTTTTAGTGATCGCAGAGAAACCAAGTGTGGCACAGAGTTATGCCAAAAACCTGTCAGCTTATAAGAAAGAGGACGGATATTTAGAAGGGGAGAGCTGTATTGTCAGCTGGTGCCTTGGGCATCTGGCAGAGTATGCACAGCCGGAGGAATACGATTCCAAATATGAGAAGTGGCAGTTTGAAGATCTTCCGATTCTCCCGCAGGTCTGGAAGTTGAAAGTTTCCAGAGATAAGAAGAAACAGTTTGATGTGTTAAAAAGCCTGATGAACCGGACAGATGTGGACTATCTGGTAAATGGATGTGATGCAGGAAGGGAAGGGGAACTGATCTTCCAGAGAGTGTATGACCTTGCCGGATGCAGGAAACCGGTGAAGCGTTTATGGATCAGTTCCATGGAAGATACGGCAATCCGGACAGGGTTTCAGACAATGAAAGGAGCAGAGGAATACCGGAATCTCTGCATGGCTGCGGTATGCAGGGCACAGGCAGACTGGCTGATCGGCATGAATGGAACCAGGGCATATACGACTTGTTATTTTAAACGTCTGGTTGTGGGCAGGGTGCAGACGCCGACGCTTGCCATGCTTGCGGAACGTCAGGATAAGATTGAGCATTTTCAGAAAGAAGCCTTTTATAAAGTGGCACTGACAGACGGAAGGCTTACGGTAGTTTCTGAAAATATTGCAAATGAGGAAGCTGCCGATCTCCTTGCTTCCTTATGTATGGGTTCGGAAGCAGTGATTACACAGGTAAAGAGGGAACGAAAGAAAGCATTTCCTCCCAAACTTTATGATCTGACCAGCCTGCAAAGGGAAGCAAACCGTTACTTTGGCTATACGGCAAAGAAAACACTGGATATGCTGCAGGAATTATATGAAGAAAAGCTGGTCACTTATCCAAGAACGGACAGCCAGTTCGTGACGGAGGATATGAGGGATACCGTAGAGGAACTGGTAGGGAAAATGCCAGTCTTACTTCCGTTCCTGGATTATGGACAGCTGGGGCATAACATCACCAGGGTAATTAACAATGCAAAAGTATCCGACCATCATGCGATTCTTCCAACCAAAGAAGCCGTAGAAAAAGGAATCTCTGATCTGCCAGCGGACAAAAAGAACCTGATGATGCTGGTCTGCCAGCAGCTGGTGCAGGCAACCGGGGAAGAGTATCAGTATGAGCAGACGGATATTACGGTCAAATGTCAGGAACATGATTTTACCGCCAGAGGAAAAGTGCCGGTGCAGATGGGATTTAAAGAGGCGGGGAATGCCTTTAAGAACCAGTATGTGAAAGCCAAGCCGGAAGAAGAAACGGAAAAAGAGACTTCCATTCCATATGGGTATGAAGAAAGAATGACGCTTTCTCCGGTAAAGGCAGAAAAGACAGTGCATTTTACTTCCCCGCCCAAACCATTCAATGAAGACACCCTCCTTGCCGCCATGGAAACCGCAGGGAATAAAGACTTCGATTCGGAGACAGAGAAGAAAGGACTGGGGACTCCGGCAACCAGGGCAGGTATCATTGAAAAACTGGTTTCTTCCGGCTATGCGGTAAGAAAAGGAAAGCAGATCGTGCCAAGCACAGAGGGCAGGGAACTGGTAAATGTTATGCCGGCTTATCTGAAATCTGCCGCAATGACTGCCGAATGGGAGAATCAGCTTTTAATGATGGAAAAAGGGCAGATCACAGATACACAGTTTATGGGTGAGATCACTTCTTTAGTTGGTAAGATCCTTTCTGTATGCAGGGAGATACCGGAAGAAGAAAGGAGAAGATTCCAGAAGGCAAGGGAAGTGATCGGTAAGTGTCCGGTCTGCGGTTCGGATGTTTTTGAAGGGAAACAGAATTTTTACTGTTCCAACAGGCAGTGTGATTTTGCCCTCTGGAAAGAAAACCGTTTCTTAGGGAGCATGGAGAAAACTTTGGATAAAAAGATGGCAGTGGAGCTTCTTGATAAAGCCTGCACCCATGTAAAAGGGCTGTATTCCAGAAAAAAAGATATAAAGTTTGACGCAGACCTTTTGCTGACACTGGAGGATGGAAAGCCAAGGTTCCATCTGGAATTTCCAAAGAAGAAAAAGAAATAAGGCAAGGAGGTAGGCAGTATGTCGAAATTACAGGACATCCGGGAATTGGCACAGGAACATGCGACATCGGTGAGCAGTTCACCAAGGGACTGGATGGGTTACATGGATACCGCAGCGAGACTGTACCGGTATCCTTTTACAGACCAGTTACTGATCCACGCACAGCATCCACAGGCAACCGCCTGTGCGTCCCTGGAACTGTGGAATGAGAAGATGTTCCGCTGGGTAAACCGGGGAGCAAGAGGAATCGCCCTGCTTGACGAGAATGGTCACAATGCCAGACTCCGGTATGTGTTTGATATTTCAGATACGCACATGGTGGCAGGCGGAAGAAGCCCTTACCTGTGGCAGATGCAGGAACATCAGCAGGAAGAGATCCTTACCCATCTGGTAGAAGCGTATGGTCTGGAAGAAAAAGATACCGGGAGTTTATCGGATGCGTTGATGGCGGTTGCAAGGGAAATGGTCGCAGACAGTCTGGAAGAATATCTGGACGGCTTGGAGTATGCAGCGGAAGGAACGTATCTGGAAGATCTGGATGAAGTTACGATCCGCAGTGATTTCCGCCAGCTTGCAACGGACAGCGTATATTACATGCTTTGCAGACGGTGTGGTCTGGAACCGATGGAGCTTCTGGAAGAAGAGGATTTTATGCACATCACCGATTATAACCGGCTGTCTGTACTGACCTTTCTTGGAAATGCAGCAAGCCAGATCAGTGAGAGTGTTCTGATCGACATTGGAAGGACGGTACATAAAATTTCTCTGGAAGAAGCCAGAAAAGAGGTTGAAATTTCCAATGAAAGGAATTATAATAACTTTAACACGTTAATGCGTGAAAATAAAAATCAGGACGTAGAAAACAACAAAGAAGAAAATATCGAGAATGAAGGAGGAACCGACTATGGAACTGACATATCATCGCAAGGGGGATTACCTGTTTCCGAACCTGACCGTAGAGGAGGAAGAAGTGACGATAGGGAAATACGGGATGCTTCGGAGGAGATTCCTGAAGGAACACAAGAACAGCCTGTATCAGAGCCTGTTCCTGACAGGAAAGCTGAACAGCCATCTGGCAGAAATCGAGAAGGCAGCACAGGAGAGGATGGACAGCCAGATGGAGAAATTGCTGAAGAACCATCCGGCACCGGACAAGGAAGCAGACCCGATGGCCTGGACAGCACATATGAACGCACTGATGGCAACAGCGGAAGAGAGCATCTTGACGGAATTGGTATACAGCTAGTTGAAGATACAAGAGAAGATGGACTGAGTAAAGCAGAGGAAGAAATTGCCTCTGCTTTATCTTTGCCCGAATATCCAACTGCAAATGAACAAAGACGGCAGATCGAGGAAAGGGCAGCAGCCCTTTATGCCGGAGAAATCCCGATTCCAGAAAGCGTTATCGATGATATTTTACGGACAGGAGGAAACCGGGCGGGCAGTCAACTTCGTATCATCTATAATTTTATGAGCGAACAGGCCCCGGAGGAATATACGGAGTTTGTGAAGCGTGAATACCGCAAAGGTGGAAAAGGCTTTCAGATTGATGGAAGTGAATATTCGGTCTGGTTTGATGAAACCGGGATGCAGATCGTAGTGGGGCATACGGTCACAGACCAGATTTTAGATAAGGCATTTTTATCATGGGAAGATGTCAGCGGACGTATCCATCAGCTTTTAGACCAGGGTGAATATGCACCGCAGTCTGTATTGGATGCAGCAAGAAACAATGCAGTAAAAGAACATGCACAGGCTCTTGCCTATATGAAAGGGGATATGGCAGAAGGGGTAGCCGAGATTGTTTTTGATGAGGAGGATTTACCACATCTTCACAGTATCTATCCGGAGATCACGGATTATCTGGAAGAAAAGCTGGAAGATCCACAGTGGCTTTCGGAACTGAATGAAAGACTGGATGCACTGGCAGAAGCCTATGAAGAAAATCATTCTATTATGCGTTTCCATCATTATAATCCTATAAATATCTCAAAGCAGTTTCAGAAGTTTGCGGATGAGGTGATTCCTTATCAGGCTAGGGATGGCTTTGCCTGGAAAGAACATCCGATGTTCATTACACAGGATGAGATTGATGCTTATCTTGCAGGAGGTGGAGCGTATTCGCAGGGCAGGCTTAGGACGTATTCCTTTTATCTGCTGCATGAAGATGAAAGATCGAGGACAGGTTTTATCAAGGAACAGTATGGGATCGGTGGAAGCAGTCATGCACTGTCTGGTGCCGATGATTCACACGCAAACTATGATGGAAAAGGATTATTTCTTGCAAGAGGTGCTTATGGGAATCCATATACGTCAATTTTATTATCCTGGAATAAAGTTGCAAATAGAGTAGCTTATCTGATAAAGAATGACCAGTTCTTGCAGGCAGAAGATTATGCTCGTATGCCGGAATATGAACGGGAGCAGATGGCAAATAAGGTACTCCGTTTTTATGACCGTCTTCCGGAAGAGATGGACAGACCATTTACGGAGGACTTCTTCTGGGAAAAACCAAGAAAAGAAATGATGGCAGTTTTAGAGAATCCAGAGCAGACAGAAGAACTGTTACAGAATATGGATGCAGCATTGGCAGCTCTTCCATTGGATTTTGAAGCGTATGGGACAAACTATCAGCAAAAAACAGAACTTCTTTCGGAACTTCATCAGTATGCAGAAGGAACCTATACGATATTCCCGACACCAGAAGCAGAACCATTCTTTACAGAACCGTCAGGGCACCAGATGACCATGTTTGATTTCTTGGATACGAAGGCAGTGGCAGAACCGACCGTAGTCGATATGTCAGATGTGGAGGAAATAGAAGAGGAAGAGGTTACTGCCGAAGAATCTATTCTGGAAAGTCAGGAACAGGAAACAACGAAAGATTCTGAGGGACAGGAACCAACTGAACCAGAAGAAGAGACAACAGCTAAAACCGCAGAAGAACTGGCAGAGTCCTGGGATGAGGGTGTTTTTGAGTATCAGGGGTATCACTTTGAAGCAGTAGGGGTATTGCCGGAAGGACTAGAGGGAAAAGATCTGGTTGCACAGACCCGTTCCAATACAGAACTTCATCTGTCGACCTATCATACAGAAGATTTCCCTAAATATTCGTATGATGAGTTTTATGCAGTCAGCAATGCACCAACTGCCGATGTGTTCCGGTGCCTGGAAACCGGACGCAATTATATTCCCGGAGAAAATGAACTGTTTGGATATGAAGGAGAATTCCAGCCATATTTGAAACCGGAAGCAGAAAAGATTGTAACAGAACCGCATAACTTTCGGATTCAGGATAATGACCTTGGAGCAGGCGGTCCGAAAGCAAAGTATAAAGCAAATATGGAAGCCATCCATTTGTTACAGACTTTGGAGAAAGAAGAACGTCTGGCAACACCCGAAGAACAGGAAATCTTATCCCGTTATGTTGGCTGGGGTGGTATCCCACAGGCATTTGAGGAGAGTAACAGCAGCTGGGCGAATGAGTATCTGGAATTAAAGAATACTTTATCGCCGGAAGAATACAGTGCAGCAAGGGCATCGACCTTAAATGCTTTTTATACGTCCCCGACCGTGATCCGAAGTATGTATGAAGTACTGGAAAATATGGGACTGAAACAGGGAAATATTCTGGAGCCGTCCTGTGGTGTCGGTAACTTTATGGGACTGATCCCGGAGAGTATGGGCAAAGCCAATATGTACGGTGTGGAACTCGACCCGGTTTCGGGAAGAATCGCAAAACAGCTTTACCAGAAAAACAAGATTGCAGTACAGGGATTTGAGGAAACCAGTTATCCGGACAGCTTTTTTGACTGTGTGATAGGCAATGTTCCATTTGGGGCGTATCAGGTCAGTGACCGCAGATATGACCGGCATCATTTTATGATCCATGATTATTTTATTGCAAAATCCCTTGATCTGGTCCGTCCGGGCGGTGTAGTTGCAGTGGTAACTTCCAGTGGAACGATGGATAAGCAGAACCCGGCAGTGAGACAGTATATCGCAAACCGGGCAGAACTGCTTGGAGCCATCCGATTACCGAATAATGCGTTCCAGAGAAATGCCAATACCAGCGTTGTTTCTGATATTCTGTTTTTCCAGAAAAGGGACAGGGCATCCATTGAGGAACTGGAATGGTTAAATTTAAAGGAAACACCAGAAGGCTATTCAGTCAATGCTTATTTTGCAGAGCATCCGGAAATGGTGCTTGGTGAGTTTACTACAGAAAGTACCCAGTATGGAAAGCAGGAAGTGACCGTAAAACCAAAAGAAGGAATTACCTTAGAAGAACAATTAAAAGAAGCTGTCCAGAATATCCATGGCACGATCACGGAACTGGAACTTTCGGATACAGAGCTGGAGGAGGATGTTGTCTTTATACCGGCAGACCCGGAGGTAAAGAATTTCAGTTTTACCGTAGTGAATGAGGAAGTCTATTACCGGGAAAATTCTGTGATGAACTGCATGGAGCTTCCGGCAATGACAGCGGAACGTGTCAAAGGGATGGTGAAGATCCGTGATGTTACGAATGAACTGATCCGGTGTCAGATGGAAGAGGGAAGCGATGAGCAGATCACAAAGCTGCAGGAAAAACTCAATGAAGAATATGATATCTTTACAGCAAAATATGGTCTTATCAGCAGCAATGCCAATAAGAGGGCATTTAGTCAGGACAGCAGCTATTGTCTTTTGACTTCTCTGGAATTTCTGGATGATAAGGGAGAACTGAAACGGAAAGCGGATATTTTTACCAAAAGGACGATCCGCAGGGCAGAAACGGTAACTTCCGTGGATACTGCCAGTGAAGCACTTGCGGTTTGCATTGGTGAGAGGGCAGGCGTTGACCTTTCCTATATGGCACAGCTTTCAGGGAAAACAGAAGAGGAGCTTACAGAAGAACTGGCAGGGGTGATCTTTAAGAATCCGATCGGTGAAAAATGGGAGCCGTCGGATGAATATCTTTCTGGAAATGTGAGGGAGAAACTGCAGATCGCAAAACAGTTTGCAGAAGATCACCCGGAATATCAGGTGAATGTGCAGTATTTGGAGCAGGTACAGCCAAAAGATCTGGATGCATCAGAGATTGAAGCAAGACTTGGGGCAACCTGGATCTCCGAGGATTACATTACACGGTTCATGGCAGAAACATTCCATACACCAAGATATTATGTAGGGAGCAAGGTCAAAGTCCAGTATGCCGAAGTGACCGGACAGTGGAATGTTATGGGAAAAAATGTGGACAGCTACGGAAATGCCCTTGTTACTTCCACATATGGAACACAGAGAGCCAATGCCTACCGCCTTTTGGAAGATGCCTTAAACCTTAGAGATACCAAGATTTATGACACGGTACAGGATGCCGATGGGGAACACCGGGAATTAAATCGGAAGGAAACGATGCTGGCACAGCAGAAGCAGGAGCTGATCAAAGAGGAATTTAAGGAGTGGATATTTAAAGACCTGCACCGACGGGAAGATCTCTGTAAAATTTATAATGAACGATTTAACAGCATCCGTCCACGGGAATATGATGGAAGCCATATTCAGTTTGTCGGCATGAACCCGGAGATCACCTTGATGCCGCATCAGAAAAACGCAGTGGCTCATGTGCTGTATGGAAATAATACGTTACTGGCTCATTGCGTAGGAGCAGGAAAGACGTTCCAGATGATCGCAGCCGGTATGGAATCAAAACGGCTGGGACTCTCACAAAAGAATCTTTATGTTGTGCCAAACCATCTGACCGAGCAGTGGGGCAGTGATTTCCTACGTCTCTATCCGGGAGCAAATATCCTGGTGGCAACGAAGAAAGACTTTGAGCCGGCAAACCGAAAACGGTTCTGTTCCCGTATTGCGACAGGGGATTATGATGCCGTGATCATCGGCCATACGCAGTTTGAGAAAATCCCTCTTTCAAGAGAACGGCAGATTGCCATGCTGGAAGATCAGATCGCAGATCTTACGTTTTCCATTGAAGAAGCGGCACATCAGGCAGGGCAGAATTATACCATCAAGCAGTTGGAAAAAACAAAGAAGAGTCTGCAGGCGAGGATGAAGAAACTCAATGACCAGACCAGAAAGGATGATGTGGTAACTTTTGAGCAGTTGGGTGTAGACCGGCTGTTTGTGGATGAGAGCCATAGTTTTAAGAACCTTTTTTTGTATACAAAAATGCGGAATGTGGCGGGTATCTCACAGACGGATGCACAGAAAAGTTCGGATATGTTTATGAAATGCCGGTATATGGATGAACTGACAGGCGGCAGAGGAATCACCTTTGCTACAGGTACTCCTGTATCAAATAGTATGACCGAGCTTTACACTATCATGCGTTATCTCCAGTATGACACACTCATGCGTATGGGTATGGGACACTTTGATTCCTGGGCGGCAACGTTTGGGGAGACAGTAACCGCAATCGAATTATCACCGGAAGGAACGGGCTATCGTGCGAAAACACGGTTTGCCCGTTTTTTTAATCTTCCAGAGCTGATCTCCATTTTTAAGGAAGCTGCGGATATTCAGACATCGGATATGCTGAATCTTCCTGTACCGGAAGCAGAGTTTATCAATGAAGTCTTAAAACCAAGTGAAGAACAGCAGGAAATGGTCAGTGCCTTTTCGGAACGTGCGGAAGAAGTAAGAGCCGGTCTTGTGAATCCAACGGTGGACAACATGCTCAAGATTACCAATGACGGAAGAAAATGTGCATTGGATCAGAGGCTATTAAATGAACTCCTTCCGGATGCAGAAAAAAGCAAGGTCAATACCTGTGTGGAAAATGCTTTTCAGGTATGGGACGAGGGAAAAGCAGATCGGACAACACAGCTGATCTTCTGTGACTTGTCTACTCCAAAAGGGGATGGGACTTTCAATGTATATGATGATGTCCGAAACAAACTGGTTGCCAGGGGAATCCCGAAAGAAGAGATTGCGTTTATCCATGAATACAACACGGAGACAAAGAAAGCAGATTTGTTTGCAAAGGTACGGGCCGGGCAGGTGAGAATCCTTATGGGTTCCACTCCAAAACTCGGTGCTGGTACAAACGTACAGGACAGGCTCATTGCCCTCCATCACCTTGACTGTCCGTGGAAGCCGTCTGATCTGGAACAGCAGGAAGGACGTATTTTAAGACAGGGAAACCAGAATGACAAAGTAAAGATATTCCGGTATGTGACGGAGAACACTTTTGATGCGTATATGTGGCAGATTTTGGAGAATAAGCAGAAGTTCATCAGTCAGATCATGACCAGTAAATCCCCGGTCAGGGCCTGTGAAGATGTGGATGATACGGCACTGTCCTATGCAGAGATCAAGGCACTTGCTACAGGCAATCCGTACATTAAGGAAAAAATGGATCTGGATGTGCAGGTGAGTAAACTGAAACTCTTAAAGGCAAACCATACCAGTCAGATTTACCGTCTGGAATCCGATATTGCAAAGAATTTCCCGGTACAGATCAGTGCATTGAAAGAGCGGATTGCCGGGATGCAGATAGATTCCCAGGTAGTAAAAAGCGTGGATTTACAGGATAATGACACGTTTGCCATGACAGTAGGAAATGTCCTTTATGAAGATAAGAAAGAAGCAGGCGAGGCATTGATCGCTGCCTGTGCAGGACTAAAAACCGTTAGCACCGGTGGAAAGGTCGGGGAATATCATGGGTTTACGTTATCTGCTTCCTACAATATGTTCTCCAATGCATTTGAACTGACGGTCAAAGGGAAATGTTCTTATAAGCTGGAGATCGGAAAAGACCCGGTAGGAAATATGCAGCGTATCCATAACACCCTTTTTTCCATTGACAGGAAGCTGACGGAAAGTGAGCAGAAATTGGAAACCGTACAACAGCAGCTTGCGACTGCACAGGAAGAGGTAAAGAAACCATTCCCGAAAGAAGCAGAGCTGAATGAAAAGATGGAACGGTTATCCGAGTTAAATGCGTTGCTGAACATGGATGAAAAGGGCAATGAGACGATTATGGCAGATGAGGATATTGGCAGAGAAGGAAGTAGCACAGATAGCAGGGATGCTGTAGAAGAAAAAGAACTTCCGGAAACAGCAGACAGAATCCATAAGCCGTCTATTCTGGAACGCTTAAAGCAGGAGAAGGCACAGCAGAATACAGCGGAACAGCCACCTGTACAGAAAACTGCAAAGAAAAAACACGAACAGGAGTTATAAAAGATTTCCCGTCAGAGTTTTCTCTGGCGGGGACATAAAATGGAGGGTTTGTTTATGGCAAATAATATAGAGAAACAGTTAAAGGAAATATCGGAACGGCTGGAACAGGGCGTAAAGGAGATTTTTACTTCGGAACGATATACGGAATATTTGAATACCATGTCCAAGTTCCATAATTACAGTTTTAATAACACCCTTCTGATCACCATGCAGAAACCGGAGGCTACTCTGGTGGCAGGGTATCAGGCGTGGCAGAAGAAATTTAACCGCCATGTAAAGAGAGGGGAAAAAGGAATCCAGATCATCGCACCGGCACCCATCCGTGAGAAACAGGAGATTGAAAAGATTGACCCTGTAACAAAAGAGCCGGTGATCGGGGATGACGGTCAGCCGGAAACAGAGATCGTGGAGATGGTCATTCCAAGGTTTCGTGTGACAACGGTATTTGATGTCAGCCAGACAGAGGGAGAGCCGATTGTAGAGTTGGAAGTACCGGAACTTACCGGGAGTGTACAGTTTTATGACACGTTTATGGAAGCATTGCAGAACATTTCCCCTGTGCCAATCCGCATGATGGAAATAGAAGGGGAAGCAAAGGGGTATTATCATCAGACAGAAAAGTATATCGCAATTCAGGAAGATATGAGTAATCTCCAGACCATGAAAACCGGAGTACACGAAGTAAGCCATGCATTGCTGCATGACCGGGAGGTAATGGATGCGGAAGGGATTTTAAAAGACCGGATAACCAAAGAAGTGGAAGCAGAAAGTATTGCCTATATTGTCTGCAACCACTTTGGTCTGGATACTTCCGAATACTCTTTTACCTATATTGCCAGCTGGTGTGAAAGCAAGGATATGAAAGCACTCCGGGCATCTATGGATACCATCCGGAAAACGTCTGCGGAAGTCATTGAGAATATCGAGACACAGATGCACGAGCTGGAAATGGAAAGACCAGTTCGGGATACTTTTCATAAGGAAGATTTAATTCTGCATCTTTCAGGCAGTATGGGTTCCGAGTTTACTTATGATCTGATCGAAAACATGAGCAGGGAACAGTTAGAGCAGAATGTGGGGGAATACGTCCGCCTTCTGGAAAGTGGTGAGATAGAGGAAAATGAGAAACCACTGGAAAGTTTTCTGGAAGAAAAAGGTGCTGCCGTCACACCACTCTATGACAGCAGTGGGCACGGAGAGAACTATCCGATTGATTTTTATGATGTGGAATATGATGCTGACACAGGCGTTACTTATTTTTCTGACCTTTCTCCGAAAGATCAGGCAGAGATGCTGGTGCAAAAAGCAGAGTTTCCAAGAAATATTTTTTCGGAAAATGAAAAGGCATTTGTAAATGAATATGCAGAAACCTTCCCTGGACAGGTGGAAAGACTGAATGACCTGGTATGGGATATGAGGGAATCTTACGATGAAGCCGGTTCAAAGCTGGTGTATGAAGTGATCCAGGCAGCAAGGGCGAACTTCCCAGCGAAAGAGCCGGAAATTGCAGAAGAAACAGCCATGCAGTATGCCCACCGTCTGATTGAAACAGCAGAAGCTGCCAATACGGGAGATTTCACAGATTCCCAGAGAAATCTTATTGTGAATTTTGCATATAAGATGGATGATAAAGACGAAGTGCTTGGACTGGTGAACCGTATGATGACTGCAATCCGCAGACCGGGAAGTGAATATACGAGAAGCCTTATGAATGAAATACAGGCACAGATTGACAATTTCCCGGATGGCATGGTTGGTTTTACAGAAATGCACGAGGCAGGAATCCAGTTAGACCATATGCTTCCGCTTACGAAAGACCGTGCATATGAATTGTACCGTGGAGGGGCAGAAATTTATGTGTTACATGGAAATCAAGAGAATCCACAGCTGGCAGAATCAACACTTGTAGACACAGAAGATGCAATTCTTGGATATGACGGTATCTTTGGAATCACAGAAACAGAATGGGAAGTGCAGAAAGAAAGAGAAATATCTGCTACAAAACAGGAAGCACTGGAACAGCAGAGTGCAGAAAAGATTGATGAGACACTTCTTCTGCATGGAGAAAGCGGAAGGTTTGCCATTTATCAGATGGATAGTGGGGATGAGCATACTTATCAGTTTATGGGAATGGAATCCGCAAAGAGTCTGGGATATACCATTGACGGAAAGGATTACCGGATGGTTTATGCAGCACCATGGATGCCAACAATCACGTTAGAAAATATATTTGAACGCTTTAACATTGACCGACCGGAAGATTTCCGTGGTCATTCTTTATCGGTAAGTGATGTGATCGTGATAAACAGGGGTGCAGAGATTACAGCCTATTATGTAGATTCTTTTGGATTTCAGGAACTTCCGGAGTTTGTCCAGCAGAGAATGAACATACTGGAACATAATTCCGTCAGGGCATATCCGCCAGTTTATAAAGGAACATTGGAACAGGCAATGGGAGAACGGGATGTGGATGCTTATCTGGATTCGAGAAAGTTAAACATGGACTGCAAGAAAGCAATCGAAGAAGCTATCCGGGAGAATTTTGACGGGCTGCACTTAAAGCAGAATGCAGCAAAAGAAGTCGTGGAACGCTTTGGGGAAGAACGTATGAATTTTGTTATGGCAAATACCATCCAGGAACTTTCCCATGATGGAAGATTCTCCAGACAGAACAAAGACTGGGCGGAGCATATCGAAGTCCCGGAAAATATCAGCCGGGGCAGAAATCTGAACCTGGATTATGTGATCGAAAGCCACCCGGCAGTTTTAGATGGGTTTATCGACATGGCAAGAGCTGAGATCCGGATGCAGAGGATAGAACAGGCGATAGGAGAAAACGAAGTGACGATTACGGCAGAGACAAGAGGGTATGAAGCAGAAGGACATAACGGAACATGGCATACGGTTGATGAAAAGGAATATGCCGGGGAGAAGTTTTTCTTAATGGAACAGGATGAATTTGGCTCCGATGTGGCAGGCATTATCGTAGCAGAAAATGGACAGCTTGTAGCGGAGGACTTATGGAACGGGTTTGACGCAGGAGCATTGGAAGCAGTTTCAGAATATTTGCAGGAAAATGGAACAACACTTTATGACTTGACGGAATTCCCGAAAGATTCTGTTGTAACCCTGCGGAGTGGACAGACACTTACAATCGAAGAAATACAGGCAGTACAGAAAGATACCTGGGAAGAAACGATGGCAGGAAAAAATGAATCTGGAACGGATGTCCGGTTTAATTTTCATGCAGTCAGTGAGGTGCAGCTGCCGGAAGGCATAAAGTTAAAAATGCCAGAGATTCATTACGTTGATAATTTTTATGTGATGGAAGATGTAAATGCAGAGGGTGTAGTAAAAGTAAACCGGTATGAATCACTGGATGAAGCGATGCAGGAATATTTACGTCTGCCAAATCATCAGAAAAAAGTGCTTGGTATCCAGAATACGGAAACGATGCAGGAAAGCATGGATTTTATCCGATGTGAAAACGGGATAGATCGGCTGACCCATGCGTATAAACAGATCGGAGGGTGGCTGAATCCAGAAATATATGAAGTGGTAAATAAAATGGAAAACATGCTGGACTGGAATGAGGTACAGATTGCATATCAGATTGGAAAACAATACTTTACAATCCAGACCGCAGAAGATGGTTATGACTATACATTTTATAATGAAGATTATCAGGAGGATGATGGAGGAATCTATGACAATCCGACAATCTATGTAGATGAAGCTGCCAGTGATATTTTAGAAGATAAAGGGTACTCACTGGAAGATGCAAAAGTAGTGGATTACGAAGATCTGATGGCAGATGTGGAAGAAGTTCAGGAAGAACAGATGCAGCGGATACAATTAGAAAAGAACTGCCCGGCAAGTATTTTTGAAGGATTTCGCAGGGAAGAAGCAATGCAAACCTATGAAGGAATCGCAATGCAGTTTACCAGGAGTAAAGGGTATCTGACCATACAGGCAACAGAAGAAGGATATTCGTTTATTTTTTATGACTCTGATCTGCATGAAATCCAGGGTGGTGATTATGATAATCCAGACGCATCCATTCAGGAAGCTGCTTATGAAATCCTTAAAAGTGAAAGAATGGATGATGTGGAATGTGTCAAAGTGGATTATAAAGAATTTGAAGAAATGACGATCCAGCACTCTAAAGATTTATTGCAGGAGGGGGAACTTCGTGCGACTTCTGAGATTGGAAGAAATGAACTGGCATTAAACAGTCTGAGCAGGGCAGATGTTGAAAGAGGTGTCTTGTATCATGCACAGGCAGTATTAGAAGATATGGGAATGGAACAGGAGGTAGAGCTGCTTGCTGCAAGAGTGTATGGTTCCAGAAGCAGACAAGACCTTTACCGGGAAGATTCTGACCTTGATGTGGTTCTTTCCTATAAAGGTGATATTCGAGAAGATAGCTTTTTCAATGCCTTAAATGAATCTGGTATAGCGATGGCAGGAATTAAGGTGGATATTAACCCGATTGCAGAGGAGCGAATCACTCTGGCAGAGTATATAAAAGAATCCGAAAAATATCTTGACCAGCAGGAGATTAAAAAGCTCGCTGTGGACCTGGATAATTTTAGCTATGACGTTGATACCTATGAGTATAACGATACAGTTGAAAATAGAGAAGAACAGGTGGAAAAACTCACGGAGAATATTTTGAATAAGAAAACAGAAACTATCAAGGACTGGCTGCTTGAGGTATCCGAGGAATCCGATATAGACAGCGATGTTATAACTGCCCGTTCTTTACTTTCCCGTCTGGAAGATACAGAGCGATTTTCTATTTTTGACAAACAGCCGGAGCAGGAACAGCCAGAAGCCACGATCAGTTTTTATGTCGCAGAGTGCATGGAGTTTCCGGTCATGGGAGAGTACCATAACAACCTCACTTTAGAAGAAGCCATTAAAATATATGAGAGTATCCCAGCAGAGAGACTGCATGGGATTAAAGGAATCGGATTTGATCTGCAAGATGGTGATGAAAATTATTCCGGAGAATATGAGTTGATGAGTGCAGACCGGATACGGCGTGATCTGATAGATATGATTCCACACTATAAAGAAAGCCCTCTGGTGCAGAAAGCAATCGCAGACATGGAAAAGTATCTGGATGAAAAGCATGGAAGGGTAAAGGAAACGGAACATACGACAGAAACAGTAATAGGAAGTGGACAGAAACCTTCTGCGATTGCGGCAGACAGAAGGGCAGAGCAGGAACCGGTATCTGTAAATCGGAGCCAGCCACAAAAGGCAGAACCTGCAAGCAGAGCAAAAGGTGAAGTGAAGAAATCTGTGCTGCAGTCTTTAAAAGATTTTCAGGCAAGGGCAAAAGCACAGGAGCAGAATAAGACAACGGAGAAATCCAAGACACATAAGAAGGGAGAAGTGGAATTATGATGGATCTGGCGATGAACTTTGATGCGGATGAATGTTTAGTAACAGCAATGTTTGATAAAGGAAACAGAAATGACACGATGGAGGCAATCGATCATATCATTCCTTTTCTGAAAGGCGATGCAGATATGATCGGGCTTGTCTGCAATACCATAAGAAAACTGTTCTGCATGAGCGATGAAGGATATGAGGTTTTTCTTATGGATCTGGAAGAATATAAAATGGAACTGGAAGAGGAGGATGAAGAATGAATACAAGTCAGTGTGCAGTATATCAGGTAAAAGATACCCCAGAGTACCGGGATGTCCGTTTCCGTTCTTACGAGAAACTGAAAAGCGAAGGAAGAACAGTCCAGGTAGAAAACTATCAGCAGGTGTATATTGGAAGAATCCAGCCGGGGGAAACTCCGGCTGATATTAAACTCCGTTTACAGAAGCAGCGACCGAAGAACTTCAAAGGTCATTCCATTGGTTGCAGTGATGTGATCGTCATCACCGACGATGGAAAAACCACAGCTTACTATGTCAACAAAGATGGTTTTATCATCATTCCAGAATTTCTCACAATCAAAAGTTCTTCCGATACCAGACTTTCCATTGATACAACCGGGTACGAAATCGAAGGAAAGAAAGGAACATGGCTTGCACAGGATTACATCCTGATGAACGAGAAGAAATGGTTTCTGATGGAGCATGAGGAGTATGGAACAAGAGCAGCCTATGTGATTCTCAGTGAGGAAGGTGCCGTAGTCATGAATGACTGTTACAATGGCTTTGATGAAGAAGCCAGACGGAACATCCAGAACTTCATGCAGCAACAGGCAGAGCAGGCACAGCAAAAACAACAGGAAATGCAGGCACAATCCCAGATCAGACAGCAACAATCTGGAGAAACACAAAAGAAGAAACCAGAGCTGGCAAACTGGCAGAAGGTCATGGATAATGGAGAATATCTTCGCAGTGCAGAGATGGCAGAAGAAGCCAACTACAATATGATTGATGGACTGATGAACAACATTCCAAGGAAAAAAGATAAAAATGCTCCACGAAGATCGGTACTGAAACGACTCCGTAATCATCAGAAGAAGATAGCCAGTCAGAGAAAAGGACAGCCACAGAAGGAAATCGAAGAAGAAATGGAGAGGAAGAAGAAATAGTTTTTAAGAAGTGGATGTTACTGTAACTTTTAGTTAAAGTAGCATCCACTTTTTAGATAATGTATTTTAAAGATGAATCTTAATATTAAAATACTATTCAATGAATAAATATTTTGGTCGTACAATGCGATAGATGTCTTCAGGAGAAAGGGTTTCTGAAGCAATCTCGGAAGAAGATTTCTTCTTTTTCTTTTTGATATCTGGCGATAATTTTTTATTATAGTCTTGGTAGGTGGCATCTACAGAAATTAATATATCTGTAATGCTATATAAATTGTTTTTTTCCTGATAGTATAATATCGTGGAAAGTACAGAGTTAACATAGCGATACAATCGAAAGCTGATATACTCCAGGGAATCGTCAATATCCTTTGTAGAATGAATTAGTTGATTTCGGAGACGATAAATATAATTTAAATCATGCTTAATACCGTCAAAATATTCTTGAATTGCCTTGCTTGTTTTTTCTGGCTCAGTTAAAAGCATAATTATTTCACGACATTCTCGCTCAAGGACAATATGGAAAGAAAGCTCAGATAAAATAGCACTATATTTATTTACATCACTTAGATAAGCAATTACTTTTGGGGTAGAATAATCTTTTTCAGTGACCTGACAATTCATTATAAAATTTTGTAAAGTAGGATATTTCTCAGCATAATCCTTTTTGTTAGACATACAATAAGTAAGTCGTGCCCAAAATATATTAAGTTTATTTTTTAGATAGAACAATCCAAAAACTTCTGGAACAACAACGCGTGCTTTTTCTATGATTGTAAAGCGTGGAAATGAATATAAAATATATTCAAGGGATGACCAAAAGTTAAGAAAACGGTTTTGAGTAGTCAGCGATTTGGCAGAATTAAGAGTATAAAGTATTCGTTCCAAAGTTCTAATATTGTTGCTGCCAAGATCATTTCGCAACTGTAAAAAACGTTCCAACTGTTTTTTATAGTTTGCGTCAATATGGTTAAGCATTTTTATGGGATCAATGCTGTTTAAGCTGATTTTATGAAAAACCGTGTCTTCTTTCCAATAATACCATAAATCATCGCGAATACAATTGGTTGTGCTTTGCCACATATCAAACAGTTCTGTAACGGATTGGAATTCTTTTTGAGCTAAGTCGATTGCTTTGAATTCATCTAAAGCTAGATACTCTTTACTGGCAATTAAGGTATCGTTATTTATATGAGGTATCCCTAATTCTTGGTTAGTATGGATTTCAAATTGCTGTTTTATAAGATTAAGTGCCAGTTCCTTCTGCGTCTGGCTTGAAATTTTAAAACAGATATGAATAGAAAAAGGTATAGGTTTTCTGTCAAATTCGTTAAGATTCTGTATAGTTTTTTCAGCATCATTATGTTCTAGAAATTCTTGCTGCTGTCTTTTGAAAAAATCTAAAATATGAGACATAGAATGTCCTGCATATAATAAATCACTAATAAGAGCCTCCATTAAATAATCCATGCCTTTGAATGTGGTTTCTGTGAGTAAGCATTGAATATAACAATTTATGAGATTTTCAGCTTCCAATTTCTTTTTTAAAGCTACAATGCTACGGTGAATGTTATGAAGTTCTTTATCGCGAGCTTCATTTGCAAGATTTATGAGCTGATGTAAGTGAGAAAAATCATTTTGGTATAAATCAAGCTTATGAAAAGGATGTATTTGCATCTGGTAATCCAGTCCTTCTAACAATCCTTCGTATGAGCGTTTTAGTTTGGTTGGGTCAAGGAATGCCCTAAGTTCATCATAGGTGCTGATACAGATACCCATATATTGCAATAAACTTTCTGTTCGCTTTTCTTCAAGTGTGTGGAAAGAATTATGTACCAAATCTCGTATTTTGAAAATAAAATATTTTCTGCTATCTGCTTTGTTCTTTTCTAACATAAGTGAGACCTTTTTTCCTTTCTTTTATTTGAAATTTATCTTGACAAATTAAAATTTATCGACTAAGATTAAGATAGATTGAGATACATGAGCAAGAAACGGGCTACCTGGGTAGTACCATTTTGTTTACTGTATCTTTTTATTTATGTATAAAAGGTGTTGATACCACATAATATATTTATAGAGGAAGGTGCATATTTCTGAGGCCAGGCTGTCTGGGCAGTTCTCCCTTTAATACTGCATCTTCTTTTTAATTATATCATACTGTAAATAAGAAAAACATCAATGTTTTTGTATTGATTTATGAAATGAACTATGGTTGTGAGTTCTTTTTCAATAGGTATTTTCGTTATAACTGTTTGAGAATACCGGTACATTTACATAAGCAATGTATTTTATGTGAACTTTTTAATAGCATTTTTCTATTTCGCCACACATGGAGAAACTCCTTCTTTGATTATTCAGCAGATTCTTCAGAAACAGAGTCTTTCTTTTTTAAGGACTTTCCAGAAATCATTTTATGACCAGAATAGATAGCCATAATCATACAGAGAAGAGAGCTGTAAGCAAAATATTTATGAGCAGATTTCATATCTTGAGAAGCAGTAAAAAGTTCCGATCATGGATGCCAATGCACCGAGTGACCAATATTTATGTGCCTTCATTTTAATGATGTCTCCTGTGTTTTTCTATATCATACATCTTTTTAGGAAAGATGCAAACAGGAATTTATTCATTAGCATAGATTTGAAAATGATATTTGGGTGCTTGGAGATGAAAAGGTTTATAAATTCTGCTCTTTTTCAATCTGTTGCTCCTGCCCACGATTCTTCCCAAGAATCATATCAATATTCGCAGATACAGTGCGAAGCTCCCGTTCATAATCCTGGTGATTAGAAAAATCTTCACGCTGTCTATCCCTCAATTCAACAAGCCGGTCCTTTTCAGCATAGAGAGCTTTCATGGAAGGCAATTTATTCCCGCCAGATTTTTCTTTGAGTGTTCGTAGAGCTGTGTCATACAGGGAAAGTTCTGCTCGATGTTCTTCATAAAATTTTTTCTTGTTTCGGCTTGTACGATAATCAGCATACACATTTTTGTATGCCAGATATTGTCCGGTAAAATGAATCTGTTCATTCACTTCTTTGAGCTGTTGTTCAGTATCTTTTAAAGATTTTCTGGAAGCACTGGTCTGGTCTGATGCCTGATTGAGTGCTGCATGGAAATCATCAAGAGAATCATATCCATGCTCTTGTATGTAGGCAACAGTCTGAGCCATCTGCTTCAAATTGGTGAGCTTTACTTTTTGAGCATAGGCTTTGCTCTGCTGGGCTTTAATACAGGTTTGCAGATCTATTACAAGCCGGAGGTTTGATTTTATGAAAATGAATGGTGCAGGGATAGCAGAAGTATCAGAGAAAGGAACAGGTGGTAAATCTGTGGAAGTATTCGGAGCCTGCTGTTCCAGAATTTCTTCTTTCAGTTCTCTACGGGATTTCGTGTTTTCTTCAAATGCTTTCAAGAGAAAATCTTCTGTGTATCTGGTCCCAAGAGTTCTTTCAGTGATAAATTTTTTTCTGCCAGGGTGAAGATAGCTGTACCGGTTTCGACTGATCTTGAGGATGATGTGATATTTTTCGTCAAGGATTTTTGAAAATTCTTCTGGTGATCGGGCAATACTTGCAGCATCATCAATAGCGTCACGGAGAAATTGTTTTTCTGTCTGGTAACGAGTTTCTTTCGGTGTGATTCCATCTTCTTTCATTTTCAGATTCAGCTTATCTAATTTTTCCTGTCCCCGGCGTTGTGCCCAGTATTCTTTTTCGGTGATTTTTCTTTCAGCAGGAGTGAGCAGATCAACTTGGTGCAACCCTTCTTTTTTGCACATATCCATGACTTCCTGTTTTAGATGGGCAAGATAGGCAGCACTTAGATGATGCTTATAACCGGCTTTTGCTTCACAGTCAAATTCCATATAGGGTTCTTGTGGTATATCATATTTACGGAGACTGTTAATTACGATATGCACATGGATGTTTCCACTTTTGTTATGACCGTCGGTATGAGTACAGACTAAAGCCTGATGACCGGGAAAGTTTTTCTTTGCAAAAGTCAATCCGAGTTGCTGGGCACGTTCACCGGTCAATCCACATTCATCCCTGTCTTTTGGGTCGAAGCTGATGATATAGTGATGGGATTTTATTTCATTGAAGTTTTTGTTCTTGTGATAGTAGCTGTTCAGTTCCTGACATTCAGATGCAAAAGAGAATGGATCACAGTTCAGACCGTCCAGATAATATTCTTCTCTCAGTATCATATGCCCTTCTTCATCAAGAATCGGTTTTTGCGTATACTCGTTGTGCTGGAAGATAAGATACCGTTCCGATTCTCCATAGTCAGAGTTTTTGTTTGCGATATGTTTAATTACTGCCACGAAAATCACCTGCCATTTTCATCACTTCATATTTCATTTCATAAATATCCCGGAGAGACTTTCGGATTTCATTTCTCATTTCAGAAGAGAGGATTCCACCCTGATTAAAATATCGGGCAATCTGATTTAGGTTGCTGCCAATTTTACCAAACTCGCTAATAAGTTTTTTTATTTCGGGAAGATCTGCGGTAATTTCGTATTTGATGATGACTTTCTGGTTGACCAAGGCATTTCGGATAAAATCAGAAACCGTCATGCTGTTAGCCTTGGCTCTTTCTGCAAGAAGATCATATTCAGTTTCATTCATGCGTAAATGCACATCTTTAGTTTTTGCAAGAGTTTCCTCTTTCTTAGGTCTTGTCATTGATAACTTCCTTTCTTCGTGGTAGTGGTTTCATAAGAAAATCCAAATTTTGCGGCCTGCAGGGAAAGTAAGTGATGAAAAATTATCGCACTGTGACCATGTAAATGGAAACCAATATACATATCTGTGATTGTGGTCGAGGGTATGGGGAAACGAAATCCCCATCAAGTTGCAAGTCGCCAAGAACCCGGAAAGGGGTTATTGTGCTACATTGCGAAACTTGCTCTTCAATGCCAACAAGCTTAAATATATTTTTAGAAAAGATTATTGCATTGCTTTAATCTCAAAACTATAATTAAGAAATAGTAAGTATAAAACTGGACAATAGATGGAGGGTGAATAAAGATGGAACACATTTTGATTATAGATGATGATAAAGAATTGTGTACCTTGATGAAAAAATGTGTAGAGAAGGAAGGATGGTTTGCTATGGTCGCACATAATGGTCTTGAAGGACTGAAATTCTTAGATGAATATAGAGAAGGTTGTGTTTTGATTATTCTTGATGTGATGATGCCTGGTATAGATGGTTTTCAAGTGTTGCAGAAAATTAGAGAATCTAGTAATGTGCCAGTTTTAATGTTAACAGCAAAGGGTGATGAAGGAGACAAAGTTTTTGGTTTAAGATTGGGGGCAGACGATTATCTAACAAAGCCATTTAGTATTAGTGAACTGATGGCTCGTGTTAACTCGCTTGTACGTCGTTATACTACTTTGAATCAACAAGAGAGTCACAATCAAGATAAAATAGTATTGAAGGGAATGAGCATTAATAAGAGTAATCGGGAGGTTATAGTACAAAACAATCAAATAGAACTTACTGGGAAAGAGTTTGACTTGCTATTGTTTTTGGCAATGAATAAAGGAAAAGTGTATACAAAAAGGCAGATTTATTTACAGGTATGGTCAGATGAGTATGCTTTTGATGATAGCAATATTATGTCTTTTGTTAGTAAACTACGTAAAAAAATTGAACCTGATCCAGAACATCCTTTTTATATTCAAACAGTTCGAGGTGTGGGATATCGATTTAATAGTGAGGTATAAATATGGCTATAAATGTAAATGTGTATCTTATTGTGGGGCTCGGGTTTTCGATATTAATAATCTTATACTTAATTTGGCGGATGAGACGAGTACGACAGCAGCTTTCTTTTATTAAGGATGCTTTGCATGATATAAAAGATGGAAATTTAAATAGACGTATTGTGACAAGAGAAAATGATATGACAAAACAGATTTGTTATGATATTAATAGTATCGTAATTGATAGTCAATTAAGGATTATACAGCAAAGACAAGCAGAACAAGCATATAAGCGCCTTATGACGAGTCTTTCTCATGATGTAAAAACGCCGTTGACCTCCTTAGTGGGCTATTTGGAAGCAATTGAAAAGGGGATAGTTACTGGAACAGAACGAGATGAGTATATCCATGTAGCGTTAGATAAAGCTAATCGGTTGAAAGATTTTGTTACTATTTTGTTTGAATGGGTCAAATTGGATGCTAGAGAGCAAGTTTTTCATTTTGAAATATTGGATATTAATGAATTATCTAGAAATATTATTGCAGAATGGGTGCCAATTTTAGAAAATGCGGGGATTGAGTATGAAGTTGAGATACCAGAACGGGAATGCTTTCTACGGATTGATTCTAATAGCTATATGCGAATATTAAATAATCTACTAGAAAATATTATTACCCATAGTGGAGCAGATTATGTGTCTTTTAGAATTTTTGAAGATACACAACAAGTTAAGATTTTAGTTATGGATAATGGTAGAGGAATTTCGTCCGGTGATTTGCCATACATTTTTGAAAGGATGTACCAATGTGACCAATCACGTTCCGCTAAGGGAAATGGATTTGGCCTTTCTATCGTAAAAGAACTTGTTAGTGCTCACAAAGGGAAAATTTCAGTTAGTAGTACTCTTGAAAGGGGAACAGTATTTACAATCTTATTGCCTAAAATTTTGTAGTTGCATATAGATATCTATATTAAAAGCAAGATAAAAACAAGATTTCGGCAAGGTTATGGCAAGGTTGGTGTTTTATAATAGTAGTTATAAACATGAAAGGGGGAAAATGAAGTGACAATGATTGTAGTAGAACTTCAAAAATGGAAACGGAACAAAACAGTCTGGAGTATTTTTGCACTTACTTTTCTTTTAGGAATATTTGCGGTTAACCGTGCTTGTAGTATTTCTAGGAGCAGTCCTTTAATGGATCAGTTTAGCGATTTATATACCTTGGCATTCAAAAACCTCACTAGTTTATTCCTACCTATTGCGTTAGGAATGTTTGCTACTACGCTATTCTTCGATGAACAGAAGAACGACACGCTTAAAGAACTGTGGATTATTCCTATTTCAAAATCTCAGCTTTATTTTTCTAAAGTGGCAGTCATTATTTTAATGTCATTAATACTATGTGTGTTCACGTTTGCTATCTGCGTTGGCGGAGGTTTTATTGCGGGAGATTTCCCAGATTTTAATACCAGCACCGTATTACAATCTTTTGTACTATACTTATTGGGCGGGGGGCTTGTTCCTATTGCTATGTTGCCGATTGTATTTATGGCAACTTCTTCAAAAGGATATGGAATTCCTATCGGAGCAACGTTTCTTTATCTTGTTCCAGTGGTAATCGCACCAGCATATTTGATGGGGGCGCATCCGTTGGCAAGTGTTATGGGAATTTATTCGAGTTTATCACCGGTATCTGCAGATATGGTGCGAAGTTGGACACAAGGGGTAACAGTAACACTCTCTCCATCATTGTGTCTGATATCTATATTTACGGTAGGAATCGTGTTTACTATTCTATCGATAATTGTTTTACGTAAACGTTCCTATTAGAAACAGAAGAATTTTATAAATAGTAATTTTTTAAGAGAGAGGTATTATTATGAATAATTTTGTGATTGAAACGAAGCAGCTGACAAAGGTTTATGGAGAGCAGGACGTTGTAAAAGCGGTAAACATCCATGTGAAAAAGGGACGCATTTATGGTCTATTAGGGCGTAATGGAGCAGGGAAAACCACTATTATGAAAATGATTTTGGGATTGACTCCCATTACTTCTGGTAAGGTAGATGTATTTGGCCAAGATATCAAAGGTCGGGAAAAACAAGTCTTTCCGCGTATTGGTGCAATTATAGAAACACCTGGGTTTTATCCAAACTTGACCGGCACGGAAAATTTGGAAATTTTTGCAAAACTGCGAGGGACCGTGGGTCCCAATGCAGTAAAAAAAGCATTGGAAGTAGTGGGATTGCCCTATAAGGACAAAAAGTTATTTAGCAAATATTCTCTTGGCATGAAGCAGCGTCTTGGTATCGCCAATGCGATTCTTCACGATCCAGAATTGTTGATTTTGGACGAGCCGACCAACGGACTTGATCCCATTGGCATTGCAGAGATGAGAAATTTTATTAAAGAGCTGAGCGTGGAGCGTGGAAAAACTATTCTCATTTCCAGTCATATCTTATCTGAAATTGCACTTTTGGCAGATGATATTGGTATTATAGATCATGGACTTCTATTGGAAGAAAACAGCATGAAAGAATTGAAAAAGAAAAATAGAAAATATATTCTTCTACAAGTGTCTGACGTTTCAAAAGCGGCGTTGATTTTGGAACATCAGTTCCACCTGGTAGATTATTCTGTGCATGATGATCAGACACTTCGGATTTATGATACCTGTTTGGATATGGCGGAAATCAATAAAGCTCTTATAGTACAAGACATAGCTGTTATCAGTTCTCAGGTTTGTAATGACACACTGGAGGATTATTTCAAGAAAATCACGGGAGGAGAGGGAATTGCTTAAACTGATTCAGACGGAATTTTTGAAATTACACCGTAGGAAGTTTGTTTGGTTAATGTTACTTTCAGCATTTTTTATGCCATTTTTGGCACTATTCTATTTTCAACATATAGGTAAAATAGGAATAGTGCCAGTACAGTTTTATAAATGGACAGCATTTAGTTATACGCCATGGATCATATTACCAGTGGTCTTGGGAATTCTTTGCACCATGCTTATGTACGATGAAAACCAGCATGATATGCTCAAACAGCTTTGGATTGTGCCGGTTAGTCGTATGGAATATTTTTTTGGCAAATTTGTAATCGTGCTTAGTTACTCCATCTTATTTATGCTGATTACTGTTCTGGCTTCGATAGCAGCTGGTGTATTGACTGGATATATTGTTTTTGAATGGGACAGTACTTTGTATCTATTAAAAAAGTGTATTGAGATTGGTGGATTAACAGCCTTTGCTATTTTGCCAATTTTGGCAGTTGCTGCTTCCTCAAAAGGCTATATACTGCCAGTTTGTGTGACATTAGTGTATACTTTTCTGGGTTTTATTTTGTTAATGATAAATATGTATCTGCATCCGCTATCTAGCATGAATGTAATTGTTATGCGTGATATTCCGGGAGTTGTTTTTAATCAGGAATTGAATCTGCCAGCAGCTTTTTTATGTATTGGTTTGTGGGCTATTGCTTCTTCTGTATTTGCGAATCTGGCATTAGCTCGGAGAAAGTGAGGTAAGTAAATAGTATGAAAGCATTGATTTGGGCGGAACATAGGAAACTTCGTCGTTCAAAAATAGTTTGGATTGCTGTATTTGCAATAGTTATGGTAGCAGTTATTGTCTTTGCACAAGGACAGTTTTCATTTGGAGAGAAACGATATATAGAAGGTGTCGGATGGTTTATGACTGCAGCACAATCTTTAGCTACATTTTTTCTGCTCCCTGCAGTAATTGCATTATTGGGTAGTTATTTAATCTGCCGGGAAGAACAGGAAGATACGATGAAATCTTTGCACTTGATTCCAATAAATGAATCTAAAATGATGAGTGCAAAAATGGTAGTAACTTTACTATTAAGTTTGCTACTCTATTTGTTGTTATTTCTTATTACATTCTGTGTGGAGGCTGCATTTCATTTTCAAGAGCTATCTGTGGAAATGCTCTTGAGATTTTTGAAAATTTATGTGCTGGATGGTTTAGGAACTTTTTTTGCCCTTTCTCCAGTGATTGCATTGGTAGCGCGCATAAAAAAGGGATACTGGCTTGCGTTGATATTTGCTGAGATTTATTCTTTTGCAGGGTTGTTTACAAGTATGTCAAATGGGTTAAGAGTTTTTTATCCTATAACGGCGGTGTTTATAGTTTCCGGCTATTATGAAGCAACGACTTTACAGATAATAGAAAGTACTGTAATGTTGCTAATTTGTGGGTGCATATCGCTCATCATTCTGAAAGGATTAGGAGAAAAAAAGAATATTAAGAGATAAGGAGATGATATAGGGGAAAATAAATAGTAGAGCTATTGGAGTAGTATTTTATTTATAAAACTGCATTACAAGTGTATATGAAATTCGATCCGTAATGAGAATGGGCACATGGTACTCTTACCTTTGTGTCCTCTTTTTATATTAGTGCTATAAGAAGTGTATAGACATCACAAGTGATGACAATCTTGATTTTACTATCTATCCATTAAAATTAAGATTATATAGTCATGTGTAAAATACTTTCGAGGTTATTATTAGTGCCAATTTCCATTTTGGAAAGTTCGTTTATCAAAAATTAAGTAATAACTAAGAAGATAACATTTTTTAGAAAAAATGACATGTAGAGTCGATAAAATTCCATAAAAATAAAAACTAAGAAATTTGATGTATAATAAGAACATAGTCAGTTACAGAGCTGACTAAATACATACTGAGAAAGGAGAAAGCAATATGAGTAGGAACGTAAAAAACTGGAAACTTCCTGTATATGAAATGAACGAGGTAGAAAGTTCAAATCCAGCAGGTAATTCCTTTCAGGAATTAAAAGAAATGGAATTAGAAGATTATACAGGAGCTGGAACAGCAAATACGCATTGTAACTGCTATTCGGAAGATGCATCTTGCGGTAGACTTTGCACTGGTACGGCAGAATGCCCGATTATGACAATCATTTGCTGCTAAAGTAATAGGGATGCCTTAAAACCTAAGGCATCCTTATTTTATTTAAGAACAGTTTAGAATTGAATTATATTATAAAAGCACAATAAATAGAAATACTTAATATTTTTAATAGATGTATGATATGTGAAATATATTGTAGTAGGAGGTAGTAAATGTTAGAAAAATTTTTAAAAGGAACATACTCTTTTGAGCGTCAACTTGGCAAAAATATTGTTTTTTCGAAAGATGAAATTGCAATAATTCATAAGAGAAAAGCATTTTGGGAAAAATTAGTTCATATAGAAAACCTTATTAATCTTCCATATTTTTCTCAAATAAATCAATCGGAATTAAACATGTTGTTAGGTGAGAAAGGATTTGAAGCTAAAGAAAACGATGACCTTAAAGAATGGGAAGCAATGGATCAGGCAATAAGAAATAAGAAATACGGTAGTGTTGATTTACCTAAATTTAAATGGATCAATCCAACAACTCAAAAAGCAGAAGATGACACGCCATTTATTAATTTTTTTATTCCTTTTATAAAGTATGCAAAAGGAAGATTGGATGAACAGATAAACAAATGTGGAACAAGGTATTTAGTAAATGACAATTTACAGAAAGATATGGTAAAAATATTGATTGGACATTTATATAAATTATGTATCCGTGTTTTAATATTGGAGTTGAATGTATGTAGAGAGGAGAATCAGCTACAAGGGGAAAATGCAACTGAAAGAATGGAGTTTTATTCAAATGTAATTTTGAAAGACGAACAATATTGGGAAGGATTATTAGTTGAGTATCCTGTAATGTACAGACTTATTTCTAAAGGAGTAAATAACTGGATAAACAATATGTGCGATCTTTTAACTAGATTTTCTGCTGATCAAAATTATTTGTGTTCTATCTTTCGTGACAATTCACGCTCGTTTTCTATAATAAAGTTAGATGGTGATATGTCGGATGCACATAATGGTGGTAAAACAGTTTTCAAGTTGACGCTTAGTAATAATAAAACCATTGTTTATAAGCCACGAAGTTTAAAATTGGATAGATACTTTAATGAAGTATTGGAATGGTATAATTCACAATGTGTCAAATATCCTATTTATCAACCTAAGATTATTGATAGGGAGACATATGGTTGGATGGAATTTATTGAAAACAAAAAATGTCAAAAAGAAAGTGAGCTTGAAGAGTATTATTATAAAATAGGTGTGATGTTAGGTTTATTGTATTTGTTAAGAACTACAGATATTCATTACGAAAATATTATAGCTTTTTCGGCTAATCCAGTGTTGATTGATTTAGAAGCTCTTTTCCATAATAGATTTCATATTTTAGAACAAAATACGGCACCTGGTAAGATAACAGGAATAATTGAAGGATCTGTAAGAAATGTTGGTATTCTTCCAAATTTAACATGGCATAGTAAAAATCATGGTGGAGTAGATATAAGTGCATTGGGTGGTGATTCTAATCAGATTGTACCTATGGAGATGCCAGTAATTAAAGATTATTTATCAGATGAAATAAGAATAGAATATGATAAAGGAAGGCTTCATAGCTCAAATAATAGACCGATTTCTGATGATAAAAAAATAAATATATATAATTATAGATTATCAATAGAAGGTGGTTTTTTAGAAGCATATAGCACGATTAAAGAAAGCATGAATACTTTTAAACAGTTAGTAGAGATATTTAAGACAGTGAAAGTAAGGCAGATAATCAGATCTACACAGCAGTACTCCACATTATTAAATATAGGTACTCACCCAGATTATTTAAGAAGTGGATTGGATCGTGAGATGTTGTTTACAACGTTATATAAAGAAGGAAAATTTGAAAAAAAATATAATCTAGTTGCACCGTATGAAATTAAGGATTTATTAGATAATGATATTCCGTTTTTCGTAAATTATCCTGATGAAACTAAATTATTGCATTCTAGAGGGAAAATTGAAGGGGTGTATGAAGAAAGAGGAATTGATTTAGTAAAAGGGCAATTAGAAAATATGTCAGAAGAAAACTGTGAAATACAATTAAACTTTATAAGAATGTCACTGATGGATGAAGAAAAGTATACGGTAAACCCGGTTTTAGTAAGGAGACATGATAAAGATGAAAAGAGATTGCTTGAAATAGAGTGCTATAAGAAGGCAAAAGAAATTGGTGAAGAATTAGCTCGTACAGCAATATCTGGAAATAGTGCAGAGGATATAGGATGGATTATTACAAATGTAACAGGGGTAGAAGAAACTAATTGGAGTGTTGAGCCGTCAGGAATAGATTTATACAATGGCACACCTGGTATTTTACTTTTTATGGCAGCTTTGTATAAAATTACGAGAGAAGAAAAGTATTTAGAAATAACGAAGCGAGGCATGAATGGCATTATAAAAACTCTAGAAAAATGTTTGAGTATTAAAAATGAAATGGAGAAAGAAACTGTAATTGGCGCATATACAGGTGAAACTTCTAATTTATTTCCGTTAATTGTAATAGGGGACATTATAGGTGAAGATTATACAGAATTATGTTCTAAGATTTTGTCTAACACTATAAATGTTGTAGACAAAGATGAAAATTTTGATGTCGTTGCGGGTGCGGCTGGTTGCATTCTGCAAACATATAATGTAGTTGGTAGAAAAGGATTAGAAAAAAAATCCATAGAATTAATATCTAAATGCGCTGATTATTTAATTGTAAAAGCAACAAAAAAAGATGATATGATGATGTGGAAACCTCAAATAGCATCAAATGCTTTAGCGGGTTACTCGCATGGTGCTGCAGGTATTGCTTTAGCACTTATAAAAGCAGGAGAAATATTAGGTAAGATAGAGTATTTTATTGCAGCAGAAAAAGCCTTAAATTATGAGAGAAGTTTATATGTGGAGAAAGAGAAAAACTGGGCAGATATAAGAGCACTTGGTGGTGTTACAAATTATAGTCAAGGAATTATTCCTGCTACTTGGTGTCATGGAGCTCCGGGAATACTTATGAGTAGGATAATTATGTTAGAATATATAAAAGAAGAAAAAGCGATTAAGAAAATAAAAAAGGAAATAGAGGTATCGCTTGAAACGACAATTTTTAAAGGCTTTGGAAAGAGCCATTGTTTATGCCATGGAGATTTAGGGAATATTGATATTCTATTGCAAGCATCGAATTACTCTGATAAAGAAAAAATCAATAATGTGGTGTACTCATACTTAGATGCTAACATTTCCAAATTTAAATTAGGAAGGTATAAATGTGGACTTCCTGGTCAAAATAATACACCTAGTTTAATGATTGGATTAGCAGGAATTGGATATGAGTTTTTAAAAATTTATGATAGTTCATTGCCATCAGTATTGTCACTTAGTGTGGATAAATAGAATGAATTGCATTGGTGCTCATAAAGATAGCTTTATGAGCACATTGAATAAAGGAGGAAAAGGATGTTATATAAGAAAGTTCCTTTCATTCAACAAATGTCGGAATTAGACTGTGGAGCTGCTTGTTTGACTATGATATTGCATTATTACAACAATAGAGTTCCGCTTTTTGAAGTGAGTAGAAAATGTTCTTTTTCTAGAAATGGATTGACATTAAAGGGAATTATAGAAATTAGTATGTCTTATGGATTAGAGAGTAGGGCGTATAAATTATTCGATGACTATGGAATAAAAAATTTTAAAGAATATTTGCCAGCTATCTTATTAAATAAGAAGGGACATTATGTAGTGCTAGAGGAAATAAATAAAAGACATATTGTAATAGTAGATCCAGAAATTGGCAAACGGAAAATATCTGTGAATGAAAATTTACAAGATTACTTTGAAGCCATTGTTATTTTAAAGAAAACATCAGAATTTGTAGAAAAAAAACACTATATTAATAATGTTACATTGGCTATAAAGCAGAATATGGGTTCATTAAAAAAATTGTGGGGTAGTATAATTCTTTCATTTGCAATTGAAGTATGTAGTCTTATATTGCCTATATGTACTCAAATTATCATAGATGTAGCTATTGGAAGGGGAAATTATGATATTATATTACTTGTATTTTTACTTGGAATAGGAGCAGTTTTGCTTTATGGCGTATTAAGTTATTTGAAGAGTAATATAATTTTAAGTATGTCATATGACTTTTGGAAAAATTTTTCAGAGGATATTATCAAAAAATTATTTCACTTACCGATTAGTTATTTTGATATCCGCTCATCAGGAGATATTTCAAATAGAATTAACAACATAAATTTGATTAAAGACACTATGGCAAGAATAGGTAATTCTTTAATAATTAACTGTTTATCTATTTTAGTTTTTGGAATAGCTATGATGTGCATGTCAATTAGATTATCTTTAGTAATTTATGGTATTGCTATTTTTCAGGCTGTATTTTTTTATTTTTGCATGAAACATACACGACGGCTTATGCATGAAAATTTGGAGAGGCAAGAGGTTACATATACATATTTATTAGAAGTTTTAAAAAATATATTATTTATTAAAAGCTCAGATTCTAGTATTGATTCTATTAATCAGTGGAGGGAAATTTTTTCGCAACAGATGACAACTAGTTCGCACAAAGAAAAATTTTCAAATTTGTTTCAATGTATACTAATGGTATTAAAACTTACTCCGTCAATTTTATTGCTTGCTCTTGGAAGCTATGAAATTGCAGCAGAAAGATTATCATTGGGTGGTCTAATGGCGTTAGTATCTATTGGAAGTATGTTTATTAATCCTGTTTCAGCACTTGCAAATGATATGCAAGATATAGTGTATTTACGTTCTGTTTTAGAGAGACTTATGGAAATATATTATGCGGAGAAAGAAGAGAATATAAATAAGAAGGGAATTGAAAAAGAAATTCAAAGAATTCAACTTACAAATGTGAGCTTTAAATATTTTAAGTCAGGAGAAAATATTTTGAAGCGTATTAATATTTCTATTAAAAGAGGAGAAAAAATAGCGATAGTAGGAAAAACAGGCTGTGGGAAAAGCACATTGATTAAACTAATTTTAGGATTATATAAGCCAACGGAAGGACAACTTATGATTGATGGAAATAAAATTACAGAGTTGGATGTTAATGATTATAGGAAACATATCGGTATTACTATGCAGGAGGCTTATTTTTTTGATGATACAATTGAAAAAAATATTGATATTTCAAAAAAATGTGAAAAAATGCAAATACAAAAAGCTGCTCAGATGGCAAGACTGGATCAGGATATAAGTTGTATGGAAAAAGGATATGAAACTAGAATAGGAGAAAATGGAAAAAATTTATCAGGTGGACAAAGACAACGGCTTTCTATAGCTAGAGCATTAGTGAAGAATCCGGATATTATTATTTTTGATGAAGGAACCGGCCAGTTAGATGCAATAACTGAAAAAGAGATTTATAAAGAACTAAAAAATAATAATATAACACAAATTATTGTAACTCATCGCCTTTCTACTATAAAAGATGCAGATTACATATATTTAATAGAACAAGGGGAGATAGTGGAACAAGGAATGCACAAAGATTTAATTGAAACTGAGGGTATGTATGCAAAGATGTGGAAAGAACAAAATTAAACAATAATATTGAAAATATAAGAAAAAATTACTCAGTCGGTCGATTTTATTACATGTTTTTTATTAATAATATTTTAAGAGTATAATAAAAATTGTAAGGAGGACAAGAAAAAATGAAAAAAAATAGCTTTTTAATTTTAGGATTGACGCTTGTGCTATGCACTGCTACACCTTTCTCTGTTTATGCGCAAGATATAAATGGAGATGATTTGGTGATGATGCAAGAAACAGACTTTGAAAAAATGATTGCAGAGATTTTATCGATAAAATCTGAAAATCCAGAACTTACAGAAGATGAAGTGTTGAAAATTATGGATGAACAGGAGTTCGGAGATAAGAGAGATATAAGAGGAATTACAGATATTTGGAACTCTCTTACTGAATCAGAAAAAAGGTTGTGTATTCGTTATCCATTTGATGCACTTAAGGTTAATACTGCAAGAAAAATTGCAACTGAACAGACGGAGAGAAAGTTTGGATATAGTGGATTAGGAGATAGAAGTGATGCTTTTAGACATGGTATTTGGAATGCGGAAATGAGTATTTTGCTCGGTAGTAAAAAAGCAGAGTTATTTGCTACTGCACATGAAGATAAAGATGTTTCTGGAGATGAATCCGATGGCTTCCCTAAAATAGCTCATAAAGAAATGGATTTACATAATAATGAAGTGGGGAGATATATAGGAGAAGAAAATGGAAATGCTTCCGAAGATGAACTTGCAGATATAATTTATTCGAATATTTATTCAGAGTCTACTCAATTTGTATGGTTGCATGATTAATAAAAATAGTAAGATAATCAATGGAATGTCCTTGTTTGTCTTACTATTTTTTAGTATTGCGTAATTAAATACTCCTATTATTTGTATCAAGAAAATGTGAAAAGGGTAGCATGGTAGTATCACGTATATTTAAGGAGTAAACGATTATGGAAAGCCGGATTAAAATGCTTCGGGAAAAAAGGGGCTTGATACAGGAGCTTCTAGCAGTAGAGATAGGAGTAACACAGCAAATGCTCAGCAAATATGAAAAGGATATTACCATCATAAAAGTAGATGTCTTGTAAACGCCAAACCACAAGTACCTTGATAAATATCCGGCCGCTCCTGGCGGCCGTGTCATTTTTCACTGGCTTTCTTTGGCTTTCTGATGTATTCCGGCAGCTTTTCTGACCAGGGCAGGAGATCAGCTAAAAAATCTGTACTGCTTTCATCCTGGTGTTTTGGAATCTCGGTCAGCAGATATTCGAAATATTCATACGGCTTCAGACCATTTGCTTTTGCTGTTTCTGAAATGCTGTAGATGATTGCAGAGGCGGATGCACCATGCACCGTGTCGATCATCTCCCAGTTTTTCTTCCCGATACAGAAACCGCGGATTGCCCGTTCGCTCGCGTTGTTATCCATCGGCACATTCCCGTTTTCCAGAAAAACTCTCAGATACGGCTCCTGGTTCAGCGCGTAGGTGAACGCTTCCCTGGCTTTCCCACTTTTGGGCACCCTGCCGGAATTCTGTTTCACGTACGCAAAGAAAGCATCCACCAGTGGTTTCACCACCAGCTGACGTTTTTCAACCCGCTCATCCGCAGAAAACCCAGACAGCTTCCCTTCCTCGCGGTAGATGGCACGGATCTGGTTCATGAGCAGATCCAAAATCGACTGTTTCCGCAGTTCTTTCGGAATGACCTCCAGTGCTTCCTCAAACTTCCTTCTGCAGTGCACCCAGCAGCCTGCGATCTTCAGGTCTTCCTTTTCTTTTTCCAGTGTATGGTAGACCTGATAGCCGTCTGTCACACAGATGCCGTTATAATCCTTCAAAAACTTCCGCGGGTGGGATGCGTTCCGTGTTTTCTGGTATTCGTATAGGATAACCTGTTCTTTCTGGTACAGGCATCCGGACCGGTAGACCCACATCCAGCTTTTGCTGCCTGCGGGCCGGCCGTCTTTATTCACCAGGACCGGTGTTTCATCTGCCTGTATGACCGGATACCGGTACAGCAGCGTATGCAGGTAATCATACAGCGGCCCGAAACAGCTTTCCCCAAGCCGGATGACCCAGTTTGCCATGTTCTGTCTGGTAATGGCAAGGCCATACCGTTCGAATTCTTTTTCCAGCCGGTACAGCGGGACTGCATTGACATACTTGCCGTTCAGGACTGCAGCTGCCAGGGATGGGGAAACAAGGCTTCCAGAAAGCAGTTTTTTCGGATGTGGCGCTTTTACCATGCGGTCGTCTGTTTTACTGGAATAAACCCCGACATGGTGTTCCTCCACCTCCACTTTTGCCGGGACAAAACGGTAACACCTTGAAATGGCATCCGGGAGCTGCTTCCAGCCCTTTTCCCCGAATTCCGCAGCCAGTTCCTTTTCGCTAAGGTAATGGTCAATACGGCGGACTGGAAGCCCCGCCAGGTCTGCTTCCCTTTTACCGGCCTGCTTTTTCTTTTTCGGCTGCTGCGGCTCCAGGCTGTCCGGCTCCGGGACATCCAGGTCGCAGACTGCCTCTGCCTCATTAAAAAACACAATCTCCCCGTCCACTTCCATAAAACGGATCTGGCCAGGCCCTGCCATTTTTTCACTGGACCTGCCAAACCGGCTCTTTTTGGAAAGAACCAGCTGTTCCATCATCAGCTGCATTTTATCATTTAAGGCCTGCGTCTGCCTTGTCAGCCCCTCCATCTGGTCCTGAAGCCCCAGGAAGAGCTGTACCAGCAGCTCTTTGTCCAGTTTATTCAGTTGTTCTTCTGTGTATTTGAATGCCATAGCCGGAACTCCCTGTCTTTTTACTGGTTCTGATTATAGCATGTTTTCTGTATCAGCGCTAATCAGGCCATTTGGCCGTTTCGGCATTCTGACTGTGGATAACACATCCGAAAAGCGGTACTTTCAGCCGCTGGCTGGATGTACCATCCACATGTACCGGTCTGTATAGCGCCACGCTGTGCGGGGAGGGCCGTATGCGTGTGGATAAGTCCACAGCCGTGAAGCTTCTGCGGTTTTCTGATGGCTTTTACACTTTTTTATTTTCAGCATCCTGCACAAACTACAGGAGATTCGGCGGCTGCCTGACTTCTGCAATCGGGTGTCTGGCCGTAATCTCCAACCCCTGCATCAGCATCCGGTACTGTTCTTCCGTCAGTTCGAGTGCTTCTTTTGCCGAACGCGGCCATCGGAAGGCACCATTATCCAGGCGTTTGTACAGCAGCAGGAAACCGTCACCTTCCCACAGCAGCGCTTTGATCCGGTCGCTCCGCCTGCCGCAGAAAAGAAACAGCGTATTTTTATCATACGGATCCAGGGAAAACTGGAAGCGCACAATCGCTGTGAGTCCATCGATCCCGCGGCGCAGGTCTGTAAATCCCGGTGCCAGATATACTTTTTTGAACTGTGAAACACGGGCATCATTCAGCATGGCCGAGAGCCTCCACAAGGCAATGGACCATCTCCGGGGCAATATCCGAAAAGATTTCTACAGAAAGCCCATCTGCATTCCGGATACAGGCCACCGGTGCTGCTGTGTTATGTCCGGGATTCGTAAGAAGCGTTACAGCTTCAGAACTCTTCCTGCGTGGGACAGGGAGCTCGATAAAAGCAGGGGCTCCGGTATTTGGAAGCAGGTCCAAGCATGCTTTCCGGACACGTTTGAGACGGTAGTAATAGTTTGCTTTTGTAATACCATGCTGGGCGCACCAGGCCGCCACGTCCATTTCCTTTGGACGGTTCTGACAGTCCCGTATCTGCTCTGCCCACTCCATGAGGCGGACCTGCTTTGCTACTATGCTGGTTTGTGATGCCATTTTGACTCCTCCTGATTATAGCCGGTCAAAAAAGTTGAGTACTTAACTTTTTTGACTCGGGTAGTTTTGTTGGAATTTATTATGGCATGGATTAGAGAGGGCAGAAAGGTACCTGCTTTTTACCGTTTACTTTTTGACTATCTTTTTATATCTTCTTAAATGTCCGCAAAGCCTTATTTTATCGGCTCTACGGGCATTTTGCTTTTGTGGTAAACCTCACATATCTAGGTCTATCTTCTTATGTTTTCGCTATCAAGCGTGGTTAAAATCGTGGTAAATACTTCTTATGCGATTAGACGCTGAACCTCTGATTTTGCGGTATCTATGGACGCATGAGCGTACCAGTTCATTGTGATACTGATATTTGAATGTCCCATGATATACTGTAAATCTTTTGGGTTCATGTTCTTGCTTGCCAGTCTTGTGCAGAACGTATGGCGTAGCGTATGCGGTATGATATGTGGCAAGGGATTGTCTTTGTGGTGCTTGTTGTATTTCTTTATCATACGGACAAATAAGGCGTTGTAATCAATCGCAACTTTCGGCTTGCCCTTATGATTGACAAATAGAAAGTTGCTCCGTCCGTCTATCACAAATGGTTCTGCCTTTGGGCGTTTCTTCATAACCTGTTGAAACGCCTGTATTGTTTCTCTGCTTAATGGCACTTGCCTTATTCCGCTTTTTGTTTTAGGCGTTTCAATATAATAGCCCTGTTCCTTGCTCTTTAGTAACTGGTGGTCGATAATCACAACTTCATTCTTGAAATCAATATCGGCTACTGTCAGTCCGCACAGTTCCGAGATACGAAGTCCTGTCTTTAACAGTATCAGCACATCATCATAATACTTGTGATACACGTTGTCCGTCTTAATAAATGACAGTAGGGCTTGTTCCTGTTCCTCTGTCAATGCGACTTTCTCTTTGGTATCATTTTCTAGGACTTCACTCAACTTGAAATCAAAAGGGTTTTTCCTTACACAATCGTCTTGTATGGCGATATAGAATGACGCTTTTAACGAACGTTTATGGTTGTTAATGGTATTGTAGGAAAAGCCTTTCTCTTTCATGCGTAACGCCCATTCCTTAGCGTCAGAGGGTTTGATTGTATCAATGCTCCTAGCACCCAACTTGTCCTCTTTCAATAACCGCATGAGTTGTTCCCGTTGTTTTATTGTGCTTTTCTTCACATTTGCCCTCTGTGCGTTCTGTTTGGCATAGAGTTGACAAAGCGTCATTTTCTTGCCTGTGCTGTCGATACCGTCCTCAATATCCCGTCTTATCTGCTGTTCCAGTTCACGAAGTGAGGTTTTTTCCCGTTTTCCCTTTGGTGTCGGGTCTGTGGGTGTCAATCTCCAAGCATAAACATATTTTGTGTTTCCAAATGCGTCCACATATTTATATAAGTATTTCCCGTCTGTTCGTTGGCTCTCTCCAGTATGCAGGATACGTCCTTTGCTATCCCGTCTTTTTTCTTTCATGGTGTCTGCTCCTTTCCTTGTTGGAAAGAGCCTTGATATGACTTGTGTTCATCATAACACATACAAGGCTCATTTGCATTAGATTGCGTCCAATTTATCAATGACCTTTTCAAACTGTCGGCGTTTAATCTGTATGCGGTTGCCATTCATAATGAGCCAGCCAGCGTCCTTGTTTTCCTCTGCCAATCGTCTTAACTTGTTTTCTCCGATACGGAAATACTTAGACGCTTCTTCAATGGTAAGGGTGTATTTTTCCCATACGGGAATATCGTTGTTATTCATCAGATACCCCCTTTCCCATGTTTTGTGTCATATTGGATATAAGGGATAAGGTCGGTGCGGTTTATCCTCTGTAAATGTGCGGTTAGTTTACTGGAAAGGGAATTGCTGTATCTTGCCTTATCAAGCATTGTTCCCACTTTTTCCAGTCCACCTAATGCGTCATGTTCTTCCAAGAAATAAAAACTTTTGACAGCGGAAATCACGCCACCCTCTGTGAGCCATTGCTGTGTTTCTTCAAGGGAATTTTGCTGTTTTGGTACTTGCAGTTTCAAGACTTCCACAGCCCCTAAAAAGCGTTCCCAAAACCGACAAGTTTTCCACCTGCTCTTATTACTTTCGTTTCTGTTTGGCACGACAAAGCGTAGATTGTTTGCCAATAGCCCGAAAGCCAGTTCTCCCAGTTCCAGCGGTCTGTCCTTGAATGTCATGGCAAAAGCATGAGCCTTATCATCACGCAGTTGCATTTCTGTCCGTTTCCAACTGCCGACTTCCCCAAGTGTCTTATTATGTTTTGAACAGACTTCCTTATCCTTATCATAAAAGCGGTAGGACAATCCCGATTTCCCAGCACCGATATAAACAGTCTTTGCGGTGTCGAAATCATCAAACTTGCTTTCGTCAAAGTGGTAGCCCTCACTATTCGAGATAAATTCCTCTTTTTCGCATTTCTTCTTTATCTGCTCTATGGTAAAGAATGGCTTTTCGTTCTTATCATCAATGGCAATATCAAGTCTTGTAAAGTGGAAGTTATCCAGTCCGTATCTTCGCTCACAATGTCGGAACATATCCCCAAAGGTATAATTCCTACTGTCGAGAATACGAAAAATATCATCACAACCTCTGCCGGTCATAACAAGATAACAGCCTAACCCTTGTGGGTTATCCTCTGTCTTTCTTGCGTCCCCCGATACATAAATATCTCCAATCTGCCAGCGTGCTTGATAGGTTTTGTATTTAACGCTTGCCGGATAAACATTGAAAATGTCAGTCGGTAAACCTAAAATGTGCATGATGACATCTTCGGCGGTTGCAGTATCGAATACAATACTGATGTAATCAATCTTAACGGATAAATTTTTGTGTGTAGTTATAGTGCATTACTCCTTTCGTACTTCCCGTTTTTTTGCGGGGTAAAAATCGTGTTTTTTCCTTTATTTATCACAGTTTCTAGGTACTATGACATGTATGCGCAGGGCGGTGTTACATATACGCCCTTTATGAACGCCTAAAGGCGTTCCCTTTCCAAAAGGAACTGTCTGTCCGAAACACGTCTGGGGGACGTGCCCCGTCCAGCCAGCCCCTTTTGGAAACCACTATTTTCTGTCTGATAGTCCACGTTTATTCATTCTATCAAAATGAAAATACATCTTTTCTATGCTTACTCAAGCGTGTGATTGACCCTAGCGTGCTTAATCACTCTATCTGATACGATAATAACGCTATCAGAATTACTTGTCAAGAAGTTTTTGTTGACTTTTTGATATATATTAAGTATGATATGCTTATAAATACCAATAAAAGCAATGAAAGGAGTGTTTATACTGAGTTATGGAGCATTACGAAAAGAAAATCAGTTTCTTAGGAGAAAATATACAGACCATAAGAAAGCACAGAGGAATGAAACAACAGGAACTTGCGGACAAAATCGGTATCAATATGCAGAGCCTTTCCAAGATTGAACGGGGTGTAAATTATCCTACCTTTGATACATTAGAAAAGATAATGGACGTGCTGGGTGTAACCCCAAATGAATTACTGTCGGGAGAATGGAAGTATGTTAATCAAGCCGAAAAGGAAGTCTGCCAGTTTTTAAGAATTGAAGAACGACTAAATGCAGAATTAAAACATGGGCATTATGACAACTTCTTTGACAGCGAAGAAGAATGGCTGGAATATGAGTTGAAAAAGTTACGGGAATATATTACCGACTACATCAACGGAAAAAGCATTGTAGCGTCCGACCTTTATCCAATCAAAGAATTTATCCAGCATTTGAAGTTTCAAAAACTGTTAGACCACTATGATGATTTATACAGCATGGATATGTTCGGTGAAAGCATAGAGGGACATAAATATAGGACACCTTATCAAGTCGTAAAAATGATAAACCCCAATTCAAAAGAAGATATGGAATTATTACGGGAAGTATTGAAAAATAACGATTTTGATGATGAGGACGAGTAACCCTTTTCCTCTTTGTAGAAGATACAGCAAACAAAAAGCCCAGTAAAGAGTGCAAAGCACCACCAATGGTGGCAAGGCTCTTGACAGGGCTTTTCCTTTACTGTTTGTGGCAGACAAGAGGAAGAAAGGGACAAAATCTGATTTGTAGTAAATTATATAAAAACGATATGAGATGTATTTGTATCATTTTCTTGTTGACACCATTTATATTAAGTGATATATTTGTCTTATAAAGATACAAAAACATCACATTGAAAAGAGGGATGATTATGACAAAAAAACAAATGAAACAAGTTATCTTTATGGGAGTAGGGTGTGTAATATTACTGATTGCAGGGATAATTTACTCTTTATTATTTAACGACGCACGCTGGGTTAAAAACATGGATATGTCTAATTATGTATTTTCCATAAAGGATATACCAATGTTGATAGTCGGTGCTTTGATAGCTATTTATGTCTTATATGTAACAGTTATCTTCTTTAAAAACGCCTTTTCTAAAAATTTTAAAGACAAAAACTATTCAAGAACAGTATCTTCATATTGGGGACTGTGTGGAATATTTGGATTTCTAGGTTTTAGCGGTTTTTGGACTTATTTTGAATATGGGAAAATATATCCTTTTGTATTCTTTATATTTTTTGGCTTTTTCGGCTTTTTCTTTGAAGGAAAACTTTCTCACACTTTAGAAGATGAACTTTTTTTAGAAAATAAAAGAAAAGCAGAAATAAACGCCTATAAAGTAGGATTTAAACTTCTCTTTATAGTCATTTGGCTTATGGCAATAGGAATGTTTTCTCGTAATGTGGAATGGTGTGCAATTTTTATGCTCATTTCTGTTTCACTTATCTATGCTTTAGTCATTTTTCTTAGCAACTATTTATTATACCGCTACGAAAAAGGAGAATAAGTCATGGTAGAAGATTTCATGTGCAACTTAAAGGTATATCGTGTAGCACAAGGTTTAACACAAGAACAACTGGCAGAAAAAGTCGGGGTTCGTAGAGAAACAATTATGAGGTTGGAAAAAGCACAATACAATCCATCTCTAAAACTGGCGATTGATATTTCACGGGTTCTCAATGCACCGATAGAAGATATTTTCATTTTTAAATAAGATAGTGGTAGTAAATTCGGTTCTATGTGATATTGGGAACAATAGAATATTAAGTTTTACATCAATATAAGAGTAATGCAACTATAATGTTAATTTGTATTGCTTGGAGGAACAATACCTGATGAAGATGATAATGATGTCATCGCAGAACAACTTGCAAAAATCAGTGAACAGATGGCAATTAAGAATAGGCGTAGCAAAAAAATTTGGAAAATTGCTGGGGTTATATTCCTAGTAATTGTGCTATTGAATATCCTCTTGATAATATTTAATATGTCAGTATCTAAAAACGTTTCAACAGATAGTAGCACCACTTTCATAGAAATAGGTGAAGATGATGTGATTGATGTAGAATAATTTCCAACATACAATCCCAGTTTGACAACTTTATATCCATACACACAAAGCAGTTAGTCTTAGGATTGACTGCTTTTTAACAAAAGACACCACTCAGGTGTAAAGGGTGTCTTTTTAGTGCTATTTTATTGTCATATCAAGGCTCATTCAATTGTGGTAAATTCGTGGTAAATTAAATAATTTTCTATGCTTCAAAGTGCTTGAAAGTATAGTGTTTATGCGGATAATCGCAAATTAGATATAAAATTTA